>CAWIGO010000023.1:0-17402 GCA_963835625.1 uncultured Verrucomicrobiae bacterium | reverse complement strand
CGCAACTTCAGGCCGTGAACGATGATACATTTCGACGTTACACCTCGCTTGTGGAAGAGAACCTGCCACGTTCGGGCGGCATTTTGTTGAGCGACGACTCACGACGACTGATTCTCGAACAGGCGGCATTGGCACGTGATGGTCGGATGAAAGATTTTATACCGGTTGAGACGCGGTGGCTGCTATATCCGCCATATCACAAATTTTTACACAGGCAGTTTCCGCAAAAATGGCCGGATACTATTGCCGCTTCCAAAGAAACCAGCAGCGTCAGCCCGCCTCATTTGATCGGCCTGCTGACCATGCTCGCCAAAACGAATGAGCTTTATTATCTGCAACCAAGCTTCGGCTATTACTTCGAGCAGTTTTATTTGGAACCGCACGGCTTGGTTTACAAGCTTAAAACGCTGCCCAACGACATGCTCCTGCCGCCGTTGCTGGATAAAAATGAAATCGCCGGGAACGAAACGTTTTGGTCGCGGGCGGAAACACAGGCGTTCCCTCCCATTGAACGCGCCCTGGCCGTCCCGAAACCCGGTTCGCCGCAGTCATGGGTTGAAAAACAGCTCACAACGTTGCACGCAGCGCGGGAACAGAATCCCAACGCCGTTGCCGCCGGGAGTTTTTACTCGCGGAGTTTGAATTTTTGGGGAGTCAAAATGCAATGCGCCGGTGCTCTCGTTATCGCCGCCGCGCATTTTGAAATGGCGGAAAAGCTCAACCCCGAAAACGTTGTCGCGCAAATCAATCTTCAGTTCAATCACAGCCTTCAGGCTGGTGAAAACGTGCCGGTGGATTTGACGAAAGTCACGCTCGATCAATTCAAGCTCCCTACGTGGAAGAACGTGTACGACGTGTACGGCCCTTTTGACGAGCCGAGTTTTTGCCTTGAAAACGGCGTCGTATTGGTGCACATTGGATTATTTCGCCAGGCTGTTGAGCCGTTCACCCGCGTCCGCCAGCTCGCGCCGGACAATCTGGTTGCCCGGCTTTGGCTGGGGCAGATTTACGATTCGGCCCGTTTACCCGACCGCGCGCTTGAGGCAATCCAGGATGTACGCGGGCAACCGGAAAAATTTTCGTTGACGGACACGAACAGAATCCAGCTCACCCTCATTGAGGCCGCCGCTTATTTCGAGAAGAAAGACCCTGCGCACGCCACGCGACTGCTCGAAACCGAAATCTCCCGCTGTCCCACGAACGACACACTGCTCGCCGCCGCCGCCCAATTTTATCTGGTCAACGGCCTCTTCCACAATGCGCTTGCTGTCATTGACCGCAGGTTGCAACTCTCGCCCGATGACCCGAACCGGCTTTTCGACAAAGGCTACGTTTACCTTCAACTCAGAGCCTACAATGATGCCATTGCCGCGCTGACCCGCGTTTTGTCCCTTCAGAAGGGCAACAAGGGCGCGCTGTATAGTCGCGCCATCGCCTATTACAGCAGCGGCAGATTCGATGAGGCGCGCGCCGATTACAGGGAATTGAATCAAACGATTACCAACTCGTATCAGATTGCCTATGGCCTTGGTGAAATTGCCTGGCTCAAGCATGAAACCAATGAAGCGATAAAAAATTACGAACTGTGTCTGGCCAACCCGAACACGAACACCAACAGCGACGCAGCCAGGATGATCATCCAGCGACTCCGCAAACTTAAGGGCAAATCGCCCTGACCGCGCTAATGCGGGACCGGGCCTTCGCCGCGCCGAAGTGGCTCCGGCCACACAGGCGGGTGAAGGTTTGTTCGTGTCCATTCGTGGTTTGTTTTTCATTTCCAATGCGATAAAATTTGCCCGTGAAACTGCTTTTCATCGGCGACATTGTCGGACAACCCGGACGGCGCGCGGTCGCGGAACTTCTGCCCAAACTGCGTGAACAACACAGCCTCGATTTCGTCATCGCCAACGGCGAAAACTCCGCCGGCGGCTCCGGCATCACACCCAAAACCGCCGAAGAAATTTTTTCGGCGGGCGTGGACGTCATCACCAGCGGCGACCATTTGTGGGACCAGAAGGAAGTCATGGAATTGCTCGCCAACGAAAAACGATTTTTGCGTCCGCTGAATTACCCAACGGATGTTCCCGGACGCGGCAGTGCTGTCTTTGAAATCCGCAATCCAATCTCGATTGCCGTGTTGAACGCGCAAGGCCGCGCGTTCATGCAACCGCCGCTGGAAAATCCGTTTCTCCTCGCCGCCGAGGAGGTAAAAAAACTGCGTGAGCAGACGAAAATCATTTTCGTGGATTTTCATGCCGAGGCGACCTCGGAAAAAATCGCGTTCGCGCGGATGCTCGACGGGCAAGTGAGCGCGGTGGTGGGCACGCACACGCACGTGCAAACGGCGGACGAGCAGATTTTCCCCGGCGGCACGGCGTATCTGACCGATGCCGGGTTCACCGGCCCGCACGAAAGTGTTTTGGGCCGCGAAATCGAGCCGGTCATCAAACGTTTTCTCACCAGCATGCCGCAGCGGTTTGAAGTGGCGAAAAACAATGTGCTGCTCCACGGCGCAGTGATTGAAATTGACGACGCCAGCGGCAAGGCGCTGAAAATTCAGCGCTTGGCAGAAGCAGTTTAACCAGTCAAATGATTCAGAAGGTCAAACTTCTTAAAAGCACGGGCAAGTTTTACGACTTCAGCGCCAAGGGCACTGGGTTGGACTGGCACCAAAATACTTTTCTCTTTGCTCCAAACGCCTATGGCAAATCAACTCTCGTAAATGTCTTTCGTTCTCTGCGTGATAACGATCCCAAAATCATGCGGGGGCGAAAGACTGTAAATGTTCAAGCCTCACCGGAGGCAGTCATTATTATTGATGGCATTGATTATCGTTTTAACGGCGCGAGATGGACGAGGGCATGCACAGCGATCAAGATTTTCGACTTCACTTTCATTAACACGAATATCCTTACTCAAGAAATCGAGCACGAGCACCGGAAGAATATTCACCTGCTCATTATCGGGCTGCAGGGTGGTAAACTTGCCCAAGAACTTGCGGGCTTGAAGAACCGTGAAAAAGAACGGCGCAAGCAGTTCGATGATTTGGCTGCGAAAATTACACTTCCCTATTTCGTCTACTTCCAGCTTGATGCTTTCCTGAATCTTCCCGCGGGCGAGGAAGCCGACGTCCTTGAGCGAATTCGAAAGCTCGAACGGGACATTAAATCGAAAGAATCTGAGGGACAGGTGCGGAGGCTTGGAAATCCAAGCGCGCTTTCGGCTCTGTCTTTTGATTTCGCATCACTGAAAATAGTAGCCGTTCAAAATATCGCAGGCGTTCACGAAGATGCTGAAAAACGAGTTCTCGCGCACATCGCCAAAAACTTTAAGGACAGAACGCAAGCAAAAGATTTCATTCGGCGAGGGCTTGATCTCATGCAAGCTGACTGCCCATTTTGCGGGCAAGACCTCAAAGATGCCGCCGATTTGATTTCAGCATACCGACAGCATTTCGATGATACCTTCCGTGTGTATCAGCAAAAACTCGCGGAACAACTGAGAAGTCTAACCAACTGGAATCTCGATAATAAATTGACAGAGCTTGTTTCCTCTTACAACGCCAACAACACAGTAATTCAACAGTGGGAATCTTTTATTGGCGAAACTGTCATGCCGAATGTGGCTTCTATCGTTGAAGGCTGTCGGACAAAACTGGTTGGACAGAAAGCTAAGTTGCACGCCGAACTCGAAAAGAAACAAAAAGACCCAAACGCAGACTTTGACCTCTCAACTATTGAAGAACTTGCATCCCAACTTGCCCACTTGAAGGTGTCGGTTGACGGCTACAACAGGGCAGTCACAGCATTTGCTGCGAGAACAAAAGAATTTGTTGCGAACTTGGTGAAATCTGATGTGGATTCAATCCGGCGTGATTTGGCGAAGCAGCGAGAAATTGAGAAACGATTTAAGCCAGAGTGGAAACGGTGGGCAACGGATTATCAAAAAGCGAAACAGGACGTAGAAAATCTAGCGAATCAGAAAAACGTGAAGCAAGCAGAACTCGATGAGTATACAAAAACCATATTCGCTACGTACCAAAAGCGGATAAACGAGTTGCTTCTTGATTTGGGCACTGACCTTGCAATCACTGGGTTGATAGGTAAGACAGACGAGCGAGCAAATGAAGCCTACTGTGATTTCTCCTTCCTGATTCTTGAAAAAATAGTTCCTCTCACCGCACGACAGGATGATGTGCCTTGCTTCAAAAACACATTGAGCGAAGGGGACAAGAGCACGTTTGCCTTTGCCTTCTTCTTGGCTGTGCTCGAGAAGTCGCCAGATTTGGACAAGCAAATCGTTATCTTCGACGACCCGCTTTCGAGCTTGGATGAAACCCGGCGCGAGAATACTGCCCGCGCATTGATGAATCTGTCACCTAAGCTAAAACAACTTTGCGTTTTCACCCACAAAAAAGATTTTTTGGGAATGCTTTTCGACAAGATGCCGGAGAACTGTGTTCTTCAGATTAAGTGCGACAAGAAAAGCGGAAGCCGCTTAGAGCCGTTTGACGTGAATGAGGATCGTAAAGGTGAGGTCGCAAGGCTAATGGATGAGATGGAGCGATATTTGAATGAGGATTTCGGCCCAACGCCCAGCACCATGCAAGGGAATATCCGAATAATGTTCGAGAAAGTCCTCAAGGTGAAGTTTTACCGCCAGCTCGTCCAAGACATCAAAGACAAGAACGGACTTGGGAAAATCCTCAAAACGTTATTTGACAATAACCTCCTTGACCGCAATTTGCAGCGAGGACTATTTAATCTTTGCAATCTTTCCACCGATCCGCATCACGGCGGAATTGTTGAGCTGCCGGAAAGAAAATTAACACGCGATGAGCTTTTGCCGTTGATCCGAGAAGCTTTTAAGATTTTACAAAAAGTTTGAAAACGACCAAATCGCAATGGGACTTCGGCGAGTTGTTTCCAACTAAAACGAGACGGTGCGTGCTATCGGTAAGCGAACTGACAGCGCAGATTAAGCAGTTGCTGGAGAAACAGGTCGGCCAGGTCTGGGTGACGGGCGAGGTCACGAACCTGCGCGCCCAATCTTCCGGCCACATTTATTTCACACTCAAGGACGCCACGTCGCAGTTGAGTTGCGTGCTGTTCCGTGGCGAGGCGGTCAGGAACCGCAGCGTGTTGCAGGACGGCCAGAAAGTGTTGTTGCAAGGCGATGTGACGGTTTATGAGGCGCGCGGGCAATATCAGCTCATCGTGCGCGCGGTGGAGTTGCAGGGCGTGGGCGCGCTGCAAATCGCGTTCGAGAAACTCAAGCAGAAGCTCGCGGCGGAAGGGTTGTTCGCGCCGGAACGAAAACGTCCGCTGCCGAAATATCCGCAACGCATCGGGTTGGTCACGTCGCCCACCGGCGCGGCAATCCGCGACGTATTACATGTCGTGCAGCGGCGGAATCCGGGGCTGGAAATCATTCTTGCACCATGCCGCGTGCAGGGCGAAGGCGCGGCGGAGGAAATTGCGGCGGCGATACGATTGCTGAATGAGTGGAACGATTTTGAGGTAGGGTCGTCCCGCCGGGACGACCGGACGGCTCGGCGAGCCGTCCCTACCAACGGAATTGACCTCATTTTGGTCACTCGCGGCGGCGGGAGCCTGGAAGATTTGTGGGCATTCAACGAGGAGGTCGTGGCGCGGGCGATTTTTGAGTCGGCAATTCCGGTCATGTCAGCGGTCGGCCACGAAATTGATTTCACCATCAGCGATTTCGTGGCGGACGTGCGCGCGGCCACGCCGAGTGCGGCGGCGGAAATCATCACCGAAGGCGTGTTTGCCAGCCGCCAACTTGTGGTGGATTTGACGCAGCGCATGATGCGGGCGCATCCGCGCCGGCGTCTGAACGAATTTTTGCAACGCTTGGACGATTTGCAAACAGGCTTGTTGCGTTGCACGAAGCAGAGCGCGCGCGAACAGCGCGTTGCCTGGCGGAATCTGGCGACGCGGCTGTCGCGTGTTCGTCCGAAGCAATTACTAAAACAGCGATGTGAACTTTTGAAGGTGAGCCGGCGCCGTTTGCGCGAATTGGTGCTCGTCCGGTTCAAAGATTTGAAGACCGGTTTGGCAGCGACTGAAGCGCGACTGCATTTGCTCGGGCCGGAGCAGGTTTTATCGCGCGGTTACTCGATTACGATGGACGCCGCGAGCGGAAAAGTTTTGCGAGATGCCGCCAAAGTGAAAGCCGGACAGAAATTGAAGACCCGTTTGAAGGCCGGCGAAGTTTTGAGCCGGGCGGAATCCGCCTCGGCCAAGCCGTCTTCCAAAAACAATTGACCTGAAATTTCGGGTTAATTTCTGGTTGACCTGTTTATATTGATTTGGCAGTGATGCCTGCCATGAAAAGAAACTTTCTGGCGTTTATCTGTGTTACTGTCTTTACGGCGTTCGCTGGCGACCGCCTGGCTGCTCAAGACAACAATCTTCCTACTCTATTTGTCGCACCGTTCAGCGGCGATACGACGGCGATCCAGATCTGGCAGCCGGCAATGGGCGAGGGCTTGGGCGAGATGCTCACCACGGAACTTGGCAAGATCAACAAGTTTCAGATGCTCGAAATCAACCAGATTGGTGATTTGAAAAACGAGATCAACATGGGCGCAGACGGCTGGGTGGACCAGGCACAGAAGGTGGACAAAGGCGGATTCTCGGCAGCGGATTTCATGTTCACGGCCAAAGTAACGCGGTTTGGTTCCAAGGAATCCAAAATCGGGTTGGGCGGTTTCGTGCCGGGAAATTTTGGCAATTTGGGCGTCAAACAGACCGTTTCCGATGTGCGTATTGACTGGCGTTTGGTGGACGTGGCGACGCGCAAAATCATCAAAACCGGCTCGGCATCAGCGGAACACAAGGGAATGGGTTTTAATATTGGAGCCAACATTGGCGGCAGCGGCGGTGGTATTGGTTTCGATAATCAGGAATTCATGGACAGTGCGCTCGGCAAGGCCACAGCGGAGGCCATAACCAATATTATCAGCGACATTCAACCGATAACGCTTCCTGTGTCCGGTCGCGTGAAACAAAAGTCCGCGCTTGCCGATCAGCAGACGGCTGCGACCGCTGCGCTCAAGCACACACCCGGCAAGGTGCTCGCGGTGGCGAGCAGGGACACCATCATCGTGTCGCTTGGCAGCAAGGAGGGGTTCAAGGACGGGGACAAACTGGACCTTTACAAAACCACCGACGTAATGGACGACCATGGCAATGTGGTTTTTACCGATGAGAAACTCGTTGGCGAAATCACGTTGTCTTCTGTGCAGGAAGACAAGAGCCGGGCGTCTTACTCCGGTGACTTGGAAGTCAAGCAAGGCTGGACGGTAAAGGCCAAATAACGCTTATTCGCCGGTAAATTCAAGGCATTCTCCAAACTGGACGGGTGCAAGTTTTCGTTCTAATCTTTACCCGTGCCGAATCCGTCAAAAAGCGCCGGACAAGCTTCCGCCAAAAACCTGCCGTTTGAGGAAGCCTTGAAAAAGCTCGAGGGTCTCGTCGGGGCGATGGAGTCCGACGATTTGTCGCTCGAGGCGTTGCTTGCCAAATACGAAGAAGGCACACGGCTTGTGAAAATCTGCCAGGAAAAGCTCGCCGAGGCGGAATTGAAGATTCAACAGTTGGAAAAAAGCGCGGCGGGCGAAATGAAATTGAAGCCGTTTGAGAAAGACGTCGAATCGTAAGTCGTTAAATCGTTGCATCGTCGGATTGATTTGTTGGTGCAACGATTTGGCGTTTTAACGATGCGACGAATTTATGAGCCGTTATCTCGACATGGTGGACGGGCCGGAGCAGTTGAAAAAGCTCGCGCTGCCGCAGCTTCAAGAACTGGCCGGGGAAATCCGTGAGGAGTTGATCGCCGGCCTCGCCCAAAGCGGCGGGCATCTCGGCCCGAATCTTGGCGTGGTCGAGTTGACCATCGCGCTGCACCGCGTGTTCAACACGCCCAGGGACAAATTTGTCTGGGATGTGAGCCATCAAGTCTATGTCCACAAAATTCTCACGGACCGGAAGGACCGATTTCGCACCATCCGGCAGACGGGCGGCTTGAATGGTTTCGCATTGCGCACGGAAAGTCCGCACGATTGCTATGGCGCAGGTCACGCCGGCACTGCGCTTTCCGCCGCGCTCGGCATGGCGGCTGCGCGCGATAAACGCGGCACGGACGAAAACATCGTCTGCATTTTCGGCGACGCGGCATTGACCAACGGCATTTCCTACGAAGCTCTCAATAACATTGGTCACACGACAAAAAAATTCATCGGCATTCTCAACGACAATGAATGGAGCATCGCCAAAAACGTCGGCGCAATTGCCAATTACCTGAACAGACTCATCACAAATCCGCGTTACAACAAGCTCGCGCGGGATTTTGAAAATTTTGTGCGCCGCCTGCCCAAAGGCGAACTGGCGTTAAAACTGGCGCATAGGGCCGAATGGGGCTTCAAGGGCGCGATTACCGGCGTGGGTCTGCGGCAAACCGGCATGGCGTTGGATGCGGACGGGCGCGGCGGTTATGGCAGCCCGGTCATTTTTGAGGAAATGGGTTTGCGCTATCTAGGCCCTATTGACGGACACGACTTGCCGCTGCTCATCAGCACCCTGGAATTCGCCAAAATGTGCGACCATCCCATCGTTATCCACATCCTCACGCAAAAGGGGAAAGGTTTTGAAGCCGCGCTCAAATATCCGGAAAAATTCCATGGCCTTGGACCTTACGATGTGAAGACTGGCGAAACGCCCGCGCCCGCACCCGGCACACCGCCGAATTATCACGACGTGATGGGACAAACACTCGTAAAATTGTGCCAGAAAGACAACACGCTCGTCGGCATTACCGCCGCCATGCCCAGTGGCACCGGCTTGAAACATTTGGAAAAGGCCATGCCCGATCGTTATTACGACGTCGGCATCGCCGAGGAACACGCCGTCATTTTTGCCGCCGGCATGGCAACGATGGGACTTCATCCGGTCTGTGCGATTTATTCCAGTTTCCTGCAACGCGCCTACGACTGCATTCATCACGACGTTTGTTTGCAGGATTTGCCGGTGATTTTCTGCATGGACCGCGCCGGTTTGTCCGCGAACGACGGCCCGACGCATCACGGTCTGTTCGACATCGCCTATTTGCGCTGCATGCCAAACGTCATCGCCATGGCGCCAAAGGATGAGGACGAACTCGCCGACATAATGTTCACTGCCACGCACGAGCAACATCCGGCGTTCATCCGCTATCCGCGCGGCGCGGCGGAGGGCGTGCCAATCAAAGACCAGCCGAAACTGCTCGAAATCGGCAAAGCAGAAGTCATCCAGAACTTTTCCAATAATGCCGCAAAGCGGCACAAGGTCGCGTTGTTCGGCCTCGGCCCGATGAACACGATTGCTCGCAAAGCCGCGGCGCAGCTTGCGACGGAAGGATTCGATTGCGCCGTCATCAATCCGCGTTTTACCAAACCGCTCGACGACGACACGCACGAATTTTTCGGGCGCGCGGCGGAAGTGATCGTGACGTTGGAAGACCACGCGCTGATGGGCGGCTACGGTTCGGCGGTGTTGGAACTGTTCAGCGAGAAAGGCGTGACGACGTCCGTCGTGCGCATCGGCTGGCCGGATCAATTCATCGAGCACGCCACGACACAAGACGAACTCCGCGAGA
The DNA here is from genome assembly GCA_963835625.1 of uncultured Verrucomicrobiae bacterium. Lineage (GTDB taxonomy): Bacteria > Verrucomicrobiota > Verrucomicrobiia > Limisphaerales > UBA11358 > UBA11358. The sequence goes on along the minus strand of CAWIGO010000023.1, from coordinate 7,745 downwards.
AATACGGCCTGACCGTTGAAAACACCGTGGCCAGGGTAAAAGCGCAGTTCGCCGAGGCCGCAGCCCCCATGACGTCAAAGCTGATTGAGGTGGCGTGAGACTTTGCAGGTTTTGTCCGCGGCCCCGGCCCCGCCGGCCGGAAATTCATCGCGGCGGGTTTTCCAGCTGGTTCAATTGTTTCCGGGCGCCCGGATTGTTTGGGTTGAGCCGCAACGCTTCCTTGAAATGCACAATGGCTTCGTCCCGTTGACCCAGCGCGGCCAGTGCCTGTCCGAGACAGAAATGGACTTCCGCGTTATCCGGCTCATATTGCAATGCTTCGCGCAGATGCGCCACAGCCTCGTCCCATCGCCCTTGTTTCAGGAGTGCGAAACCCAGAATGTTGTTGGCTTTCGGCTGGTGAGGTGACCGGCGCAGGACTTGTTCGCATTGCCCGATGGCTTCGTCCAGCCTGCCTTGTAAAGCCAGGACATAACCCAGGTTGCTGCGGGCATTCACATCGTCCGGGTCGTAAAGCAAAGCCTTCCGAAAGTGCAGGATCGCGTCGTCCAGGTTTCCGTTCATTGCCAGCCCCAGGCCGAGGGTGTTGTGAGCGTTGGCGTAATCGGTCCCGGTTCGCCGCGCCGGTCCGTGCGGGTTGTTGGTACCCGCATTGGCCACATCAAGGTGGACCAGCGCGTCGCCCAGATTCTCAAGTGCGTCTTCGTAGCGGGGTCTGATCTCAAGGGATTTGAGGTAATAAGACACCGCTTCGTCCAACCGTCCTTGATTATAAAGGGCCCGGCCAAGACCGTCGAAGGCGACGAAATTGTTTTCCGTCAGGGCGATGGCGTGGCGGAAAAGTGATTCGCCATTCCGCCAATAATCCAGTTGAGCACGCGTCCGCGCCGCACAAGTTCCCAAGACCAATAAAGCGGTGAGCGCAACAACCCTGCCGGGCAGCCGCCAACGCGCGATCAAATCGGCGGCCGCCCACACCACAATCCAGAACACGCCCAGCAAGGGGATGTAGGTATAGCGATCCGCCATGGATTGGACTCCCACTTGAACCAGCCCGATCACGGGGATCATCGTTCCCAAAAACCATAGCCATCCCATCAGACCATACGGTCGCTTCCGCGCCGTCAGCATTGCCAGAACCGACAATCCCATCACCAGCGCGCCCGCGGCGAGCACCTGACCCCACGGCCAATGCCTGATCAGTGGATAGGGATTGGTCAGGTTAACCGGCCAAAAAGTTTTCTCCAGGTAGCGCGCATAAGCAACCAGGGCATTTGCGATTCTTGCACCAACCGGAAAACTCGCCAATGATACCGTGGCCAGGTCTTGAGATTGAACGAAAATCGTGAGCGCCGATGCAATGGCGGCGAGCATGAAAAATGGGATTTTCTCACAAATCAACCGGGTCAGCGTGGCACGGTGGGCAAAAATATTTCCTGGTTCGATGCGCCGCAGCGGCCAATAGTCCAGCAGCAACAACACAAACGGCAGGGTCACCACCATGGGTTTGCACATCAAACCCAACGCAAAAAAAATCAAGGTCAGGAAATATTCGTTTGACCAGCGCAGGGAACCGGCGACCAGCCTCTGTGCGTACCGGGCATACATCCAGATCGCCAGCGACCAAAAGAGGGTGCTCAAAACATCCTTCCGTTCCGCCACCCAGGCCACGGATTCCACGTGCAGAGGATGCAATCCAAACAGGCCGGCGAGGACGGCACTTTGCCAATGCATCCCGGTGAGCCGCCGGAAAAGCAGAAAGGTCAAAACCGTGTTTGCCACGTGCAATAAAATGTTTGTCAGGTGCAGCCCTGCCGCGGTTGGTCCGAACCACTCCACATCCAGCATGTACGACAGCCAGGTCAGCGGAATCCAGTTGCCGCCCAGTCCCGTGCCAAAGGCCCACCGGACATTCTCCCACGTTAATCCGCCCAAGACGTGCGGATTCTCGTAAACAAACTTCTGGTCGTCATAATTGACGTAATCGAAGCCGATGGCCGGCCAGTAAACTGCCGCCGTGACGGCCGCGAGCAGAACACAAATCCAGAAGGGTCGGGTCAACATGTTGAAAAGCCAGTTTGCGGACTGCGGGTCGTGCCGTGGCTTTTGAACCAATGGCGATGGTCGTTTCTTCATTCGTCAAGCCTGCAAGCGATGGCCAAAGCGTAGTGGAAACCCACCGTCCGCAAAAAGCAAAAACCCGGGAACAATCGAAATCGATCTCACCATGCCATCACGCCGGAATTGAAAATTACGGCCTTCCTCACGGGCGGACGTTCATCAGTCTTTCCTTGATTTCCTTCGCATTCAGCCTTTTCCTCTCGGCACGGAATTGGAAATCATCAATCGCAAATCGTAAATCATAAATCCGGACATGGTCTACAAAAACGTGAAACCGCCCGCAGGCGGAAAGATTTCGATTCAGAACGGCAAGCTCAACGTGCCGGATAACCCCATCCTCCCGTTCATCCGCGGCGACGGCACCGGCCCGGACATTTGGGCCGCCAGCGTGCGCGTGTTTGACGCCGCTGTGCAGAAGGCCTACGGCGGCAAACGCAAAGTTGCATGGTTTGAAGTGTTTGCTGGTGAGACTGCCAAGAACAAATTCGACAACTGGCTGCCCGACGATACTGTCGAAGCATTCAAGGAATTTCTGGTCGGCATCAAAGGGCCGCTCACAACGCCTGTTGGCGGCGGTATCCGCTCACTCAACGTCGCGTTGCGCCAGATGCTCGACCTCTACGTCTGCCTGCGCCCGGTCCGGTATTTCACCGGCGTGCCGTCGCCCGTAAAACATCCCGAAAAGGTGAACGTGGTCATTTTCCGCGAGAACACCGAGGACATTTACGCTGGCATTGATTTTGAGGCCGGCAAGGAAGCCGCGCTCAAGACGATTGAATTTCTCAAGGCGAACTTCCCCAAGGACTTCAAGAAAATCCGGTTCGGTGAAACACCGAAAGTTATCGGCATTGGCATCAAACCGGTTTCCAAACCCGGCACGGAACGTCTCATCCGCTCGGCCATCCAATACGCCATCGCGAACAAACGCAAGAGCGTCACGATTGTCCACAAGGGCAACATCATGAAATACACCGAAGGCGCGTTCCGCGATTGGGCATACGCGCTCGCCAAGAAGGAATTCGGCGCGGTAGAAATTGACGGCGGCCCCTGGTGCAAAATTACCAATTCCGCAATCCGCAATTCGCAATCCGAAATTCTTATTAAGGACGCCATCGCCGACGTCACGCTCCAACAGGTGCTCACGCGACCGGAGGATTTCGATGTCATCGCCACGTTGAACTTGAACGGCGATTATTTGAGCGATGCGCTCGCGGCGCAGGTGGGCGGCATCGGAATCGCGCCCGGCGGCAACATCAATTATATCAGCGGCCACGCAATTTTTGAAGCGACGCACGGCACCGCGCCCAAATACGCAAACCGGGACAAAGTAAATCCAGGTTCAGTCGTGTTGAGCGGCGAAATGATGTTCCGTTACCTGGGTTGGAATGAGGCGGCGGATTTGATTTTGAAAGGCTTGAACGGCGCGATTGCATCAAAACGTGTGACTTACGATTTCGCGCGCCAGATGGAAGGCGCGACGGAAATCAAATGCTCGCAGTTTGGCGATAATATCATCGCGAATATGTGAAGGCTTTGATCAGCCGATTTACAATCCACGCCGTGGCGTAAATTATTCCGAGCAAAACCACATCGGTCGGGCCGATGGGATAGTCCCATTGGTAGGCAATCCAAAATCCGACGAATGCCGACGCGCCACCAATCAGCGAAGCGAGAATGGCGAATTGACGCATGTTTCGGGCAAACAGATGCGCCGTCAGCGCTGGAATCAGCAGGAATCCAAACGAAATCAGCGGGCCGACACTTAATACGGCCATCGAAACGGTCAGACCGATGAGCAAATAGAGCAGCATGTCCCAGAACAAAACTTTTTTGCCAAGCGTCACGGCCATCGCGCGGTCGAACGACACCAGCAGTAGTTCCTTTTGAAATATTCCGAGCACCGCGAGCACGACGGCCAAGGTTACCGCCGTCAGCGCGAGATCGAAATTTGAAACGGTAATGATTTCACCCTTTAGCAAATCAAGCCAGCCCACCTCGGCAAAGCGATTTTTCGACAGCAGCAGAATGCTCAATGCAGCGGCAACGACGTAGGCCGTGCCGAGCCGGCCCTCGGACAGGCCGCGTCCGCGCCGTTCGAGAAACGCCAGAATCAGGATGGCTGTGAGCGAAAAAACGGTGGAACCGGCAAAGGCCAGCACGTGTTCGGTCGCGGCGATGTGTTCGAGCTGGCTGGTGCCAATCCACACCGGGATGGAGAGCGCGACGGCGACGCCGGTGGACGAAATTTGCGGCAGGGCGACGCCCATGAACACGAGCCGTCGCAACACAAGAAATACGCCGACGAGTGGACAGGCGAAGCCGATGAGCACGCTGGTGTAAACCGAATTTCGCAGCAGAAAATCGGGCGAGAGGATTTGTCTGAGCGTTTCCATTTCAACCAATCTCCATTTCAAAAATTTCCGCCATGCGTTCCAGCGTGAACAATTCGGCGACGCTGCCATGCAGCACTTTTCCCTGATGCAGCCAGATGATTTGCTGCGCGTGCTTGCGAACGAGCGGCAAATCGTGCGTGACGAGCAGAATCGTGAGCTTCCGTTCCGCGTGGATTTGGGAAATAAATTCGAGCAATGTGTGCGTGGCGGCGGCGTCCACCCCGGCCGTCGGTTCGTCGAGAACCAGCACGTCGGGTTTGGTCGCAAGCGCGCGGGCGATGAGGATGCGTTGCTTTTGACCGCCGGAAAGTTCGGAAAATTTTTTGCGCGCAAATTCTTCCGCACCAGTCACGTGCAGACATTTACGGACGAAAACACGCTCATTTGATGGAACTAACCGACCGGCTCCAATACGCCCGTAAACACCCGTGAGCGCGACTTCAAATCCGGTCAGCAAAAAGAGCGGGTCAAATTGAATCACTTGCGGCACGTAACCGAACACAGCAGGCGCGGCGATTTGAATTTTTCCCGTGATGGGCGGCTGAAGTCCGAGCAATGTTTTAAGCAATGTGGATTTGCCCGAACCGTTCGCGCCGAGAATCGCGGTAAAGCTGCCCCGTGGAATCGCCAGCGAAATCCCGGACAGCACGGCCTGGCCATCGTAACCGATGGCCAAGCTGTCGAGCGTGATGATGGGTTCGTTTGTCCCTCTCCCATCGGATGGGAGAGGGTGGCCGAAGGCCGGGTGAGGGTTTGTTTTCATCATTTTTGCACCGCTGCAACCAGCGTGTGGATGATGTAATCCATCATTTCGATGTAAGTATCGGTGTGCGGCACGCCGCCGGGCATGATGGGCAGTTTCACGAGTATCGCGCCGGTTTGCTGCGCAATCAGCGCGGGAACTTTTTCCGGGAATTGCGGCTCGCGCACGACGATGGCAACGTGCTCAGCCTTCATTTCAGCGACCAGTTCCGTAATGTGGTGCGGGGTCGGGTCAATGCCCGGTTTCAGCTCTATGGTGCCGATATAATCCATGCCGAAGAGTTCGGCAAAATACGGCCAATGTTCGTGGTAAGAGACAAACTTGACGCCTTTGAGCGGCGCGGCCTCCCTTTGCCACTCGGCGATTTTGGCGTCGAGTTTGGCAAGGTAGGCGTCGCGGTTGTGCGTGAAGTCGGCTTCGTATTGTGGCGCGGTGGCGACGAGCGCGTTGCAGATGTTCTGCACCGCGGTTTTTGCCAGCACAGGATCGAGCATGTAATGCGGATTGCCGTAGGGATGCACGTCGCCCTCGGAATGGTCGGTGGATTTCGGCACTTCCATTGGAACAATGCCCTGCGAACAATCCACGTAACCGGGTTTGCCGATCTGGATGCGCGGGTTTTTGCTTGCTTCGAGCAATGCGGGCAGAAAGGCGTGCTCACAGTCGAAGCCGACCAGCACGACCAGATCCGCGCGATTCAGCAATGGCACAAAGCTCGGCTTCATCGGCACGCCATGCGTGTCTTCGATTCCAGTCGCAAGACTGAAAACGTCAACGTGATCGCCGCCGACATTGCGCGTAAAGTCGGCGAGGTCGGTGAGCGTGGTGACGACGCGGATTTTCGCCGCGTTTGCCTGAACAAGACCAAGCGCAACCGTGATGAGCGTGACAAAAAATAATTTCGATTTCATAAAACAATTTCTCCTTTCAAATTTAACGTTGTTGCCAGCCGTGTGAGTGTGCGCCGATGATCCACGACCATTGCAGATAAATGGCATCATCCGGGTGCAGACCGGACACGGCGTTGTGGTCGGTGTGCGTGTATTGCAAGCGCAGTTGGTTCCAGTGGCTGATGGCCCAGGTAATATACGGCGAATAAGCGAACGTCTGGTCGTCATGGTTCTGCGCGTTTTGCACCCAGTCGAACAGGAAACCCGCGCTCCACTGACGATGCCATTTGTAGGTCATATAAGAATACAAACCGAGCGAGCCCATGGAGCCGGTATATTCATCGCCATCCAAACGGGGCGAAGAATTGGTCGGATTCAAACTTCCATCCGGGTCGAAAAGATAACGGTTGTCGCTGTAAAGCACTTCCGTGCCCCAGGTGAAGCTGCGGAATTGATTGTTGCGGAGGGGGACGTAGCTCAGCTTGAAGTCCACTCCGGCAAGCCGCCGCTCGCGTTCGGTGAGTGTGCTGCCGTTGGGCTGCACAAGGACGCCGCCACGGTCTTCGGTTTTGGGATTGATTAGACCCGAGACGCCCGTTTCGAGCTGCCAATCGGGCGTTAAATTGAAGTAGGTTGAGAGTCTTCCCCAGAAGTTAAACCCGTCGAAGGCCCGGTAGGTGCCGGGATTATTCGGATTCGGACTGTCGCCGCCAAAGGAATCACCCAAGCCGGCGGTCAGGCTGATGTAATGTTCGGTCGGGACGAGCCAATTAACTTGCAATCCGTCAGACCTGGATTCGCCGCCGATATATCGGTCCAACACGAGCGGACGATTTACAAACGGCAGTTCGTGGTCGTGGATGTAGGCCAGCCGCCCGAACTCGCCGAAAAATCTTCCCGCCTTCAACTCTAGATTTCCCGGCAACGAGGTCGTTTGCAGCGCGGCTTCTTCCACGCCCATGTTTGCCTCGCCGGTGGCGGAATCGGCCGAAGCATTGATGACCGCATAACCTTTCGCGAACGGGTCCACCGACGCAGCGACATTCAATTCAATCGAACGCTGCCACACATCAAATCCACCGGGACGGTCGCTGCCGGTTTGATCCGAACCCCGTGTGCGGTAGCCAAACACCGTTTCTCCCACCAGCCCGATGGCGGGATTGAATTCGCTCATCAGCGTTTTTTTCTGGGCTTCGGCGATCTGATCCACTTTTTCACTCAACTCCTTGAGTTGATTGGTTGTGACGGCCACCGGCGGGGCGGGAGTTGCCGCCAGAACCTGCGATTGTTTGGTCAGTTCATCCAGTTTTTGCGTCAATGCCTCGATTTGCCGATGCTGTTCGTTTTCAACCTTTTCAAAATTTTCCTGCATCTGCCGCAGTTGTTGTTTCAACTGCTCTACTTCATTTGTCTCCTGGGCTTGGGCGATCATCGCGCTCAAGCAAAGGGCAGAAGACCACCCTAAAATAGTTTTTAGTTTCATTTTCTTCTCCAATCCGGCGCACATGACCGGCATGCACGTCAATTCACATCGGAATTACAACGGCCTCGTTCAGCCGAAGATGACCGACCTACATG
>CAWIGO010000022.1:0-11463 GCA_963835625.1 uncultured Verrucomicrobiae bacterium | reverse complement strand
AATCGAAATCCATGTTCGAAGACTTAAACGATCTTTATCAGCAGGTCATTCTTGACCACTGCAAGAAACCGCGGAATTTCCACGAATTGCCCGCGGCCACCTGCTCCGCGCAAGGTCGGAACCCGCTCTGCGGTGATCAGTTGCAGCTTTTTCTGGCGCTGGACGGCGACACCATCAAGGACATCAGCTTCGTCGGGTCCGGCTGCTGCATTTCCAAGGCGTCGGCCTCGCTGCTCACCGAATTTGCCAAGGGCAAAACGAGGGCGGACGTGGAAAAAATGTTCGAGCGGGTCCACGAAATGGTCACCACCGGCAACGTCCAGGGCGACGTCGGCAAGCTGGCGGTGTTCGCCGGCGTTCATAAATTTCCCGCGCGGGTGAAATGTGCGATTTTGTCCTGGCACGCCGTCATGGCCGCGCTCAAGGGCGACGCCAAACCGGTGAGCACGGAAAACGAACAGACCTGATTGATTTCAGCCGCCATTGCGGCGAAGATACTGGCAGTGATTGATTTGAGAGGTGTTTTATGAATCCGAACGATCCAAAAATTTTGACGCGCGACGTGGAAGCTTCGGTTGTCCCCGTCGGCACGAAGGTCACGCTGCAAAAAGGCGGGCAGGCTTACGTCACGCAATCGCTCGGCGGCGCCTTCACCGTCATCGTCAATGGCAACATGTTTCGCATTGATGGCAAGGACGCCGACGCGCTTGGGCTGGAAATCAAATCCGCGCCGGCCACGGCTGTTTCCGGCCCGGTCACGCAGGAGCAATTGGAAAAACAAATCTGGGAGTCGCTCAAGACGTGTTACGACCCGGAGATTCCCGTCAACATCGTGGATCTCGGCCTGATTTACGACTGCCACCTTACGTCCGTGGGCGAAAACAGTTTCAAGGCCGACGTGAAAATGACGCTGACCGCGCCCGGTTGCGGCATGGGGCCGGCGCTCGCGCAGGACGTGCAAAACAAGTTGATGAGCATGGAGCCGATTGACGAGGCAAACGTCGAGCTGGTCTGGGACCCGCCGTGGAACCAGAGCATGATGACCGAGGCGGCCAAGCTGCAACTGGGATTGATGTGATTTAAACCACGGATGGACACGGATGCACACGGATAAAGAATCCTCCTCGTTCTCGTCCTTCGTCCTCGTAATCGGCTGTAGTTCGTGGTTTTCGAGGACGAGAACGAGGACGAGGACGATTACGAACAACTGGCTTTCATTGAAATTTAAATGACATGACGCAACCTGCCCCCAACTGGCCAAAGCTACGCGCCGACTTCCCTATCCTCGACCAGCAGGTCCACGGCAAGCCGCTGATTTATTTCGACAACGCCGCGACGTCGCAGAAGCCGCGCGCGGTGATTGACGCACTGGTGCATTATTACGAACACGACAACGCCAATGTTCATCGCGGCATCCACGAACTGAGCAATCGCGCCACGGCGGGCTACGAAGCCGCCCGGACGCGCGCGGCCAAATTCATCAACGCCCGCAACGCCGAGGAAATCGTGTTCACGCGCGGCACGACCGAGGGCATCAACCTGGTCGCGAGTTCCTGGGGCGCGAAGAACCTCAAAGCCAATGACATTATCCTGCTCACGGAAATGGAGCACCACAGCAACCTCGTGCCGTGGCAATTGCTCGCCCAGCGCACCGGCGCCAAGCTCGCTTACGTGCCGGTCACCGGCGACGAAGGATTGCTCGACATGAGCAAACTCGATTCGTTGCTCACGAAACAGGTCAAGCTGTTCTCGATGGTCCACATCTCGAACTCCATGGGCACGGTAAACCCCGTCGCCGACCTTTGCGCCCGCGCGCGCAAGCTCGGCATCACCACGCTCGTGGATGCCGCGCAAAGCGCCGGGCATTGCCCCGTGGACGTGCAGGCCATCGGCTGCGATTTCCTCGCGTTCTCCGGTCACAAGATTTGCGGGCCGACCGGCATCGGCGTGCTTTGGGGCCGGCAGGAATTGCTCGACGCCATGCCGCCGTATCAGGGCGGCGGTGAAATGATTTTGTCCGTCGAATACCAAAAGACCGAATTCAAAAAGGCGCCGCACCGGTTCGAGGCCGGCACGCCGGACATTTCCGGCCCGATTGGTTTGCACGTGGCCATGGATTACCTCGACGCCATCGGCCGTGAAAACATCTGGAAACACGACCAGGAACTGGCGAAATACGCCTATGAAAAACTCGCCGCGCTGAAAAACATCCGCCTGTTCGGCCCGAAAGCCGGACGCGCCGGCCTGGTGAGTTTCCTTATCAAGAACGTTCACGCGCACGACGTGGTGACGCTGGCGGACCAAGCGGGCGTAGCCTTGCGCGGTGGACATCATTGCACCCAACCGCTCATGCACCGGCTCGGCGTGGAATCCACCGCCCGCGCGAGCTTTTACTTTTACAACACCAAAGCCGAGGTGGACCGGTTTGTGGAAGTGGTGAAGGAAATTCAGAAATTTTTCAGTCAATGAATTTGCCACAAATCAAATGCTGGCAGGTGGCCGGGAAATGTGTTAAAAGGAAAGCATGAAAACGCTGCAAGTGGAGCTGCCCGACGAAATGGCGCGTGAAGTGGAAAACGCCGTTGAAGCGGGGACGTTTGAAAACGCCGCTGAAGTTGTGCGCGCGTCGCTGCGTGAATTCATTTCCCGACGCCGGTTTGAATTGATGGAACAGCAGCAATTGCAGGACATCGCCTGGGCGCTGCGCGAAAAATCCGCCGCGAAATGAAACGGTTCGTCGCGGACACCGGCCCGATTCTGCATTTGCACGAGGCCGGAGCGTTGCATCTGCTTCCGCTGATTGGGAAAGTTTTTCTGCCGCCGCTGGTCATTGCCGAATTGCGCGCTCATTCTCCTTTGCTTTGGCCGGGCTCGTTTCCCGAATGGGCGGAACTTCAAACGCTTTCATCCGAAAATCAACAGCGCGCTTTGCAATGGCAACGCGCCGGATTGCTGCATAGCGGCGAAGCGGAATCGCTGGCGCTCGCGCTCGAAATCAAGCCTGACTGGTTTCTAACCGACGACGCAGCGGCGCGATTGATGGCTGAATCGCTCGGCATCGAGGTTCACGGCTCAATTGCCGTGGTGCTTTGGGCTGCGGCGAACAAGCTTATGAAAAAATCCGAAGCTGAAAAACTTTTAACCGGTTTGGAACAATCCTCGCTTTGGATGTCTCCAAAAGTTCGCACCCAGGCGCGCAACGCGCTGGAAATACTATTTGCGACTGATTGATGCCGCCCGCGCCAGTTTCTATTTCTACAACACCAAAGCCGAAGTGGACCGGTTTGTGGAAGTGGTGAAGGAGATTCAGAAGTTTTTTGGCGGGTGATTAACCGCAAACGGTGGGGCGAGGCTACCGACGAGCCGTTCACTCAGCCCATTGGTGCCAGAAGGCCAAAGGCTAAATGCTAAATGCTGAAACGAGATCGCAAAGAGCTGAAATCCGACACCGCATCTTCTCCTACTTTAGCCTTCAGCCTTCAGCCCTCAGCCTTCAATACCCAACGCCCGCTGAATCCGCCGCACGAGCCGCGCTTCGTTCTTCTTTGCAAGCTCGTGCTCCCAAACCCGCAACACCCGCCAGCCTGCCCGCCGCAACGTCCGCGTCACGGAAGCATCGCGCACTTTGTTGGTCACAATCTTTGTTTGCCAGTATTTCCGATTCCCCTTCGGCATCCGGCAGTGTTTTGAACACCCGTGCCAGAAGCAGCCATCCACGAATATCACGATTTTTTGTTTCGCGAAAACGAAGTCCGGTTTTCCTTGCAAGCAAACGCACCGTCGCCAGCCGGTGATCTCATGCTCGCGCATGAGTTTCATTAAAACTATTTCGGTCGCCTTGTTGCCGGTACTCCTGACAGCACGCATGATCGCCGAGCGCTTTTCAGGAGAGACGGTGTCCGTATGGCGCGGCATCAGGCAGAAGAAAGGAGGGTGCCAAAGTGCCGAGCTAGTGCTTCAGACAGGAGCGGAGGCACAGCATTCCCGACGTGCCGCTCTTGATCTGTTTCGTAGCCGTAAAAGATGAAACGGTCGTCGAATGATTGAAGGCGTGCTGCCTCGCGCACGGTGATGGAGCGCTTGTCGCGGTAGTGCGTGAAGCGCCCCGAGCCGGGATTTCGGAAATTCGCCGTGATAGTAAAACCAATCCCTTTCGCGTGAAGTCGCGCGTAAGCTTGGCTGAAATAGTTGTCGGAAAACCGTTCGCCGTCGGGAAGATCGGCGTTCCCCTTGCCCGGTCTGATCGGGGAAATCTTTTTCAAAAACTCTTTCGAGTGAGCGCGCGCGTTGTGGTTGAAAATGGCAATTGATCCTTTGCGCCGGTTCTCTTGGTAATCGCTCTCGGAAGCCGTGATGTATTGCTGCCCATCCACAGATTGCCCGGCTTTCAAAGCCGGCAAGTCGCCGATGGCTTCGCTGACCGAGACGAACCGTTGGTGCGCCTTAGCTTTTTTGTGCGAGTCGTTCCCTACGTCAATGGCGTCATAGTCGCCTGGTGGAAAATCAAACTCACGAATGCCCAAGTCCTGTCGCACGGCGACCACAAACGCGCGCTTCCGAATTTGGGGCACGCCAAACTGCGTTGCGTTAAGGACGACCGATTTCACTACGTATCCTTTGAACGCCTCCCGAATTTCCTCGCTGTAGATTTTTTCGTAGGCAGAAAGCGCGGCTGGCACATTCTCGACGATGACGCACCTGGGCTGCATCTGACGCGCGAGTTCGATAAAGCGGGCGATCAGCTTGTTCCGGTTGTCCTCCAGCCAGCGCTTGCCGTTTGGTGAAAAGCCTTGGCAAGGCGGCCCGCCCACCAGGAAGTCGAGTTCGCCCGTCTTCAGCTTCACCAGTTTAAGAATGTCGCTCCCGTGAACCTCGCCAAGGTCCTTCGGCCAGAACGGAATCTTGGGGAAGTTCTTCTTGAACGTGTCAGTGGCGGTTGGGTCGGAGTCCACCAGCAGCCGCACGTCAAACCTGAATTTGGCGGTCTGCTCCCTCGCTTTCAGGAATCCGAGCGAGAACCCGCCGACTCCGGCGAACAGGTCAATGACGGTAAAAACAGTTTCCATGTCTTGCTATTTCGCTGTGAAAATTTCTTCAAATAGAAATGAGTTCAGGTCCTGGGCTGCCTGGTCATGTACGCGCTTGGTGATGTCGTCCATGCAGAATACGACATCGTCAGCCGTGATGCTTGGCTTCATGCGCCCGAGTTGGAAGATGGCTTCCTTCAGGATGATTTCGATGTAGCGTTGAAACAGATACTCGCGCCAGCGCGCGGAATCGGCCGTGTATTCATTTAGAATCTTCTCCGCCAACGGTCGCGCCGTGTTAATCCAGTAGATGCCAGCTTCAACGTCCTTCGGTCGCTGGTAAACAGTGGGCTGGCGTGGGTCACAATAGAACGGCTCAGTGGATAACGGATCGAGCGGGTCGCTGTGCTGGCCGGAAACGAGCACCTGCGGAAAGCGCGGCTTGCGTTTGGTTTCGCTGCCACCTTCCTGCCCTCCACCGGTGTTCCCGCCGCCGCCGCCGCCGCCTCTTCCTCCTCCTCCTCCCCCACCGCCCTCAGTGCCGCTCGTGCCTGCCGGGCCTTTGCCGGCGAAAACCTCCGCCCAAACTTGGCTCATGAAGCGATTCTTCCACTTGTTCAGGATCTCGTTTAGCTGCGACGTGTTCTTCAGGTCTTGTTTCTTTTTCTCTTGGATGTTCTTCGTCTCCATCTTCTCGGCGAGCGACTCCACTTGCGCACGCACCCAGTCCAGCAAGGGCAGGCTGCGGTCATTTTCGAGCAGCTTTTGCCGGTCGTTGCGCACGCAATCGTAGTCCGGGTCTTCGAGGATGCCGCACTCGCACTCGCCGTAGATGAACTCGACCTGGCCGGAAAAGCGCGTCGAGCCAAGCTCATGGATGCGGTAGCTGCCTACAACGCCGAGTTCGTCGCCGATGAAATCAATCGTGTTCAGCGTCGAGAGATTGCCGCGCAACGGCTCAACGGAGGTTTTCAGAATTAAACGGCCCGGCCACGAATACTTGCCACCCGTGAACTCCACCCGCTTGCCTTGCCATTCGATTTCGTTCGGAATCTCAACAATTAGCGGACTCTCGAAACCGTCTTTGGGTGACAGTTTTGGCACCGTGAGGCGCGACGGGTTTTCGTCGTTGAGCAAAAGCGAAATCGGTTTGCGCTCGATGAGTCGCCTTGCTTGCGGATGAACTATCAGCCGCTCGTAAAGCGCGTTCCGGTTCGCCGTTCCTCTCACCTTTTCGGGTTGGTCGCCGACGACAACTGTGAAGCCCGTTTTGCCTTGCTCCAACGCCTTCCTGACCGAAGGTGGCAACTCGATTTTGTCGATGCAGGCCTCTTTCATCGCAGCCTGAAGCGACACCTTCTTGTCTTCGAGGCCTTCCTCGAACCCGTATTCTCCCTTCGCATTAAACCCAAAGACGTTCAGCCGGCCATCGCGGTAAGTGATAGCCCGCGAGGTCTTGAACATCTGGCGCATGTAGAACTTGCCGCCATTGCCGTGCCCACCAAACGTCTTGATATTGGCCTCTTTCGCGCCTTTCTTCGCGGCCTGCGGGTCGAAGAAAATCTTGAACGCGTCGTCAAGCTGCTCCTTCGTCATACCGACGAAGTCAATGCATTCGATGCGGGTGAGACGCGCTGAAGCGTCCTCGGTCAATCGCACGATGATGAACTGCTCGTCGTCCGGCGTCGTGGCCCGCAGGTAGGCGTCACAGGAGTTCTTCAACCATTCCGCCAGACCCTTTGCGTGGTCGAACTTGAACTCGTTGCCGATGAGGTTGAGGACCGCGTCGTGTATTACAAACTTCTGAACTTTTATTGCCATAGTTATTTCCTTGTTTCGATTTCGGCCTTGAATTTGGAGAGGAGGAATTCATGGAGCGCCCGGAGTGCCGGCGACAGGTCGTCGGCTCTTTTCTGTTCGTGCGCAGCGATGGCGTGCTCCACGTTGCTAAGACGACCAAGGCAGTTTGCGCGCGAGGTGCGCACAGTCACGCCGAGGTACTCGTAGAAGTCGGTGTCGAGTATCGCCTCCTTCCGCCCCTCCTGAAACAATTTGAAAGCGGCACTGTTGACGATTCGACTAATTTCGCTCTCCTCAAGTTTTGTGAGCCTGTCTTTGTTCTCCCGCTCAGAATGCACCAATCGCGATGCGACCTCAAGACCTCTGGCCGTCAACTCAAACGTCTTGTTGGCAGACCGGAGCAGCCCCTGCTGCTTCATTTCGTAGAGCGGCTTGTGAACGTCGGACGAATCGGGATACTGCGGGTAGCCGCGCAGTTGAAAATCTTCCGGGTAACGCTTGAAAGCGGCGACCACAATGTCCTCGTATTGCAAAGCTGTCGCGTCGCCCTGACACAACTCGTACATCACGGCCAGAATTTTTTGCGGTTTGCTCAGTGCTTGCATGCTTTCACACGGAATCTGTCACGACCGACTTCTTGAAACGTCGGATCATCGCACAACAAGGAAGCGAGAATGTCAGGCGAGAGTTCCTCCCACGACTTCCCGTCGGCCTCCAGGCGCTCCAGCATATCTTCGCAACCAACGATTTCATTCGACTCCGATAGGATTTCGGCGCAGGCCCGCCGGATTGCGTCCGCATCCAGCCCAAGCTGGTCCAGATGAATGTCGAGGATGAATTCATCGGCAGCGTTGCGAAGAAACATCGCGCTTTGCTCCAAACCGCGTCGCAAATCATTCAGAGGCTTCGTTACGAAAAGCGGGCCGAATCGCTCGTTGAGTTCCCACTGAAACTCGTAGAGCGGCAGAGGACGATTGACCTCGCGTGCCGTCGCCACCAGCGCGCGTTCCAAGCGGCACGACCGGTGGATGAGCCGAGCGGTTTCGGAACGCTCTTCGGGAATGAGGAGGACTTCGGGCAGTGCGGAACACGTTTGCCAGAGCTTGTCCGCGAGTTCGCCAGCAGCCGGAACACCGAGAATTTCGCATAGCCGCACAAACGTCAGTGGCGGCACGGCGCGCCGGATGACGCGCTGCACCAACGCCGCGTCCGTCACAATGCCGCCTTTGACGGTGTCACCCCAGCATTTCAGGCCATAGTGCCCAAAGCCGTAATCGCGCACTTGCGGGTGTTTGCGAAGATGTCCCGATATTGAATAAGGTGACACAGATCTGAATTGTTGGAGTCGAGCCAAAACTTCAGTTCCAGTTAATGGCCGCCCAGCTTGCTCAAGAATTTTTGGAATAAGGTCTTTTACATATTCGCGCTCTTGGATTCCCCACTCGGCGCGAGCAAAAAGGAATTTCCCCAAATCAATAAATCGTTCGTCCGCACGGAAAATACAGGCCAATTCGTAAGAATTGGTCTGGCTGATCCAACCAAACTGTTGGTTTTGGGTTACATCGGGCGTCGAAAGGGGACGTTTTTCACGCGTTAGCAATATCTCAAAATCAATTCTGGCCCGTGCCCGCTGCGCTTCGGTCAGAGTAAAATGTTGGCTCAGTCCATAGGTTCGCGGCCCGAGCAGATAAAATCCCTTCTCCTCGCTGAGGGCGTTCCCCAAAGTTCGCGGATTCCACTTTAATATGTCTTGGCCAAAATTCGCCTCTGCCCGTGCTAAAATCTCCTCTGGGGTGAGTGGTGAATCGCTGCCTTGCAAGACAATGCGAGCCATGTCGACGGCAAGTAATCTCGCCAATTTTACTGTGGGACAATCCGGCTGGAAGAATTCGACTCGAAATTGACGCGTATGCCGCAACACGTCAAAAAAATCACCAACGTCAAGATTGGGGATTTTAGCCTTCGTCTGTGAAAAAGCTTCTGATAAAGCAAGCGACTGAAGTTCTGCTTGCAGTAATGATTTTAGCGCGGTTTCAACAGCGCCATCGTGATTTTCTTTGATTGCGGATGCTTCCTGCCTTCCATGCCAGGCAGGGATGGCGGGATTCAATTCGCACAATAACCGGGCATAAAAGCCGGGCGAAAATCGGAACAGGCGAGCTTTCTCACCGAGCCATTTTTCAAATAGTTCCGGTGTGAGGGGGCAGACCATATCACGGCAAACTCTTTCGATGGGGAGCAAATAGGCGTTAAGCCTTCGGCTACCAGCTTTTCGCAATTGCGCCGTTATTTTTTTAACTATTTGCCTGATGCGCTCACGGGTCAGTTTGAATTTTGCGCCAACATCCTCGAGTGTTGGCAATTGTCCCTTCTCACCAGACAAGCGTAAATCCAAAATCTTGTTATCACGGGCGGATAATTCTGAAATAAGCGTGTCAAGAAAACCTGCGAGGTCAATGGGCGACCAGCCAACATTGGCATCAGTGATTGTTTTGAATTCGCCTGCCACCGCCTTTTCGATCAGGTGGACGATCTCGGAAATGGTTGATTTTCCACAGTTTTTAATATTCTTCAATTCGCTTATGGAAACGCCATTTAAGTCGCCTAGCCGAGTTGCCTTTCTTTTCTTTAATACGTTTACCAAACGAACCGAGACAGGCAGGTCGCAAAAATTCAAATCTTGAACACTCACCGGGACAGTTAAACAGTCCCACACAAGAGCAGCAAAGGGTTCTGAGACGCTATCAGCATGACCGATTGGTTGCGCACGCTGAACCATGCGCACAAGTTCACGCAACTCTGTGACAGTCTTTTTGCCACAGTTGCGGAATTTCCCAAATTCAGCGTAAGAAATCCCATGAATGTCGCCCAATATGCAGAACCGCTTATATTCGAATATGTGCCGCAGTCGGACTGAAACCTGAAAAGTGGAAATTTCCCGTCCGCGCGCTTCTTGGGGAATAAAAATTCTTTCATCAGCGGGCACTTGAAGCGGAGGAACGGATAACTGTGAAACATTCCCGTCTTTTTTGGCGACAGTTTTAATCGGAGCGTTCGCGTGAAACGTCTGCAAGTCCGATGAATTCAACGTGCCGACATTCTGCCCAAATGCAGCGGCAAACTCGCCGTCCCTTGCGCGTTGCGTCAAGCCGGTCAACTCGACAAAAAGCACCGCGCCTTCATTACTGACACGTTGAAAATCTCTAATCGTCATGCCGCTTAAATCCCCGAAAGTTTCGACCTTTAGTCTCTTGAGAGCAGCAAACAGAGAAGCAGACAGCGGTAATCTGGACAGTCGCAGCCCGCTGATTTTCTTCGGAATAAAAAAGGTCTGTATTGGCGTTGCCAACGGTTTGGGTTTGATGCTGAATCAAATCGTTCACTTTAGCCATCCGATTTTGATTTCCTTTTCCAGCGCCTTGAATTCCGGGTCGCCGGTAACGAGTTCGGCTTTCTTCTCCTTCGCCAGCGCGGCGGCGAAGGCGTCGGCGAGACTGATTTTGAAGCGGGCTTTGAAATCAGCGGCCACGTCGGCCAGCGAGCGGGTGGCGGGATGAAATTCGATGGGCGCAGCCTTTAACTCACCGGCGATGGTGGCCCACGCCGCATCGCCATCCTTGCGCCGGACGATGTATTGCACCTCGGCATAATTGACCTCGGTCATGTGGACCGGCTGGTCGCGCTGGCCCGCTTTTTCGAGGAGTTGGGAAACCGTTTCCGCGCCCGGCTCGTCCCGCAGGAGCTTGAGCAGCGCGTGACTATCGAGAACCACCTGTGCAGCGGGCATACTTGGCCTCCTCCAGTTCCATTTCTTCGCGTTTGTGTTCGGCCCATTCCTCGGCAAAAGACTTGTCGCCGGGTTTGCGTTTCAGGATGCCGCGCAGTCTGCGGATGGTGGCGGCAGTCACCGGCTTCAACAAAATGCCTTCGGGCGTGGCCTGAACCACGGCCTTGGTGCCATCCTCGATCTGGAACTGCTTGCGCAGGCGCAACGGGATGACGATCTGGCCTTTGGTGGTGAACCAGACCGTATCAGCTTTCTCAGTCGCATTCATTGACAATAGTATGACTTAAATATAAAAGTCCGTCAAGTGCTATTCAGTAGGAAATCAGTCTTGTATGCGGACTGAATGATCCATGCAACTGCAATGAGTCAAATCATCGTGCGTCGCGAGGATTTTTTAGGAGCGCGGACAGCTTTGTCCGCACAAGGGGGCCAATGCGGCAGGAACACGCGGACAAAGCTGTCCGCGCTCCTTTGATTGCGGCTGCGCTGCGTAAATCGCATATCGCAAATCGAAAATAATGAGCCTCCTTACGTCGGCTGCTACAAAGAATCAGACGTCAAACAGCCGCGCATTGCCGGGGCAGACGGCTTATTCGCGTCCGGCCGCGGCGATGAATGGCTTCAATTCCTGCATCAGC
This sequence comes from uncultured Verrucomicrobiae bacterium, assembly GCA_963835625.1. Classification (GTDB taxonomy): domain Bacteria; phylum Verrucomicrobiota; class Verrucomicrobiia; order Limisphaerales; family UBA11358; genus UBA11358. The sequence continues at coordinate 211 of CAWIGO010000022.1, read as the reverse complement.
TTCGCGAACATGTCGAACGACACCTGTTGCGCGCCGTCGCTCCAGGCTTCCGCCGGGTTGGGATGCACTTCAATCAACAACGCGTCCGCGCCCATCGCCACCGCGCCCTTGCACATCGCCGCCACCAGGTCCGCGCGCCCGGCGCCCTGGCTCGGGTCAATCACGATCGGGCAGTGCGATTCGCGCTTGATGATGGGAATGGTGGAGAGGT
>CAWIGO010000021.1:0-65090 GCA_963835625.1 uncultured Verrucomicrobiae bacterium | reverse complement strand
GACCGTTGGTTTCAACTTTTTTCAAAACGTTTAAGGCCGGGACCATCAGCTTGTCGAACCCGAGTTCACCGGGGTCAATGCCCAGGCAAAGCCCGAGAAGCTGGGTGATATAAACAATCGGGATTTGATAATTCTTTCCGGTCTGCCGGTTGATGTCCTGCTGCCGCAAATCGAGATTGACCTGGCACATGGGGCAACTGACCGCGATGCAATCCGCGCCCACGCTGGCCGCCATGTCAATAATTGACCCCGTGAGTTCGACCACCACATCCGTCCGCGACAGCGACAAGCCACCGCCGCAACATTCGACCTTGCATGGCCATTCCAGGCTCATGCCGCCCATCGCGGTCACCAGCCGGTCAAGCGACGTCGGATTTTCCGGGTCATCAAATTTTAAAATCTTTGGCGGACGAACCAGCAGACAGCCGTAGTAGCAAGCCACCTTGAGGCCGTTCAGCGGACGTTTGACGGCCTTGGTGATGGCCGGCAGGCCGACATCCTCGAGCAGCACTTCGAGCAGGTGCCGGACTTTGACCGAACCGTCGTAATCACGGTCGAGCGCCTCGCGGACGCTCTGGCGGATTCCGGGATGAGCCGCGATTTCGTGGTTGGCCACTTTCATCCGGTTGTAGCAGGCGGCGCAATTGACGAGCATGTCCAGTTTCATGTCCTGGACCTTGGAGAGGTTGGCGGCGGGCAGGGACACGGCCAGCAGGCGGTCGGTCTGGTGCCCGGCGGTGGCGCCGCAGCACGTCCAGCCTTTGGGTTCAACCAAATCAATGCCCAGCGCCCGGGCAACCGCCAGGGTGGACTGGTGCATGTCGCGGGCCGTGGATTCAGCCGAGCATCCGGGATAATAGGCGTATCTCATGCTTTGGCCCCTTTGTTTTGTTTGATGGTCTTGAAAATGCGCCGCACGGTTTTGCGGTCGCCGCCCCGGGACGGCAGCAACGCGATTTTCCCCTTCTTCAACATGGCCGGGAATTTTTCCGTGTCGTTCATCAATTTTCCCGTGCCGAGTTTGTAGGCGGTGATCATGCCGATTTCGTAGGAGCGACCGAAGGTTTCAACCGTTTTCAAAAAGGCGCGGTTGAACAGCGGCACATTGCCTTTCTGCTTCGAAGCCCCTCTTTCCAGGGCCAGCCGGCGCAACGCGTCAATGACCGCCGCCACATCAATGCCCATCGGGCAGCGGGCGGAACAGGTCTCACACGAGGCGCACATCCAGACGAGATCGCTTTCCAGCAGTTCATTGCCAACGCCCAGATGCAGTTGCCGCATGATTTCCGAAGGGCGGGACTTGGTGAGTTTGGTCACCGGACAACCGCTGGAGCATTTCTTGCATTGGAAGCAGACGCTGATGTCCACGCCGGACAACTCTTCGACAGCCTGCTTCAGGCCAGCTCCGTTCTTTTTATTTTTGATGGTTATCACGTCATTATCTCCCGCTATTTCACGGTCACCGCTTCAACAAGCTCTTCGACCCCGACATCGTCGGTGTCCTCCGAGGCAATGGCCTTGATATTGCCGGGAACAACCTTGCGATAGACTTGCGCGGGTTTGCACTTCTGGCCGTTCACCGTCAAAAGCTGCTCGACGGTTATTCCGAAAAGTTTCTGATTCTCCTCAAGATACGGCAGAATCAATTCCCAGTCCTCGGCGGTCACCCGGGCGAACTTGCCGCCGTTCAACTGCTGATCGACCATGGTCTTGCCGGGGTCGCGGACGAAAATCGCGCCGCCCGAGGCCAGCGAGAACAGATTGCTGCCCGGATAAGGCTCGGGCAGGGGAACCAAGTGTCCGTCATCATCGAATTTGACCCCGTTCAAGATCACGAAACCGCCTCCGTGATTGGGGTCGCCGGCCATGAAGGACTCGGCCAGAAAGTCGAGGCAGGTGCCGTTGATGACCACGCGTGGTTTGCCAACGGAGTTGATGAGCGGTCTTCCGGCCGCGTTACCCAGCACAAAGACAGCGCCGCCTTTGGCACCATATAGGAACGTCTGGCCCACATCGCCATGGACGACCATTTTCCCTTCTTTGATAATCTGGCCCAACTGGTCCTGGGCATTGCCGTGCACCGTGATCGTCAGCCCATCAATGCCGGAACCCAGATAATCACCGCTGCTGCCATAAACATCCATGGTCACATCGCCGGTTTCCGGGCCGAGGCCGCAGCCGATATATCGCTGGCCGATGCAATTAAAGCTGATGAAATGCCGCCAGCCTTTCATGAACGCATCCACCAGCAGGGCGGCGTCGCAGTCGTTTCCTTCCGGCGGAAAATGAGCAGCGTCAATGACCAGGGTGGTTTCGTTCTCCTGCTGCGGTCGCAGGCTGCCGCGCGTCGCGAAATCAATGAGCCGGAACGCGCCCTTGCCGGAATCTTTTGAGCCGATGTTGGGAATGTTGCCGAGCAACCGGCTCAACTCAGTGTGGATGACATGAAGAACGTAGCTGCGTTTCTTCGAGCCGGTTGAGTAACGCCGGTCGTTCAGCAGCGCAAAGACCTCAATGGCCGTCGCCGTCCGGGAGGCATCTTTTCCCTGATTAGTGATTTCCCGGCACGCCCGGCGGAATTCATCAAACGTCCATTGGGGTATTTGTTCACGCAGCGTTTCAAAAATCGCCAGGCTGTTGCCGGAAACAAACCGTTCATTGGCGATTGCCGGTTTGGATTCCCCGGATTCGGTGGCCGCTGGCAGTTCCCGCGAAAAATCGCACGGTTCGGTCCCTCCCGGCATGGGAACCGGGTTGCCGAATTTGTCCGTGCACGAAATCCATATTTTGCCAGCCGGATTTTTTTGCAGATTGAAAATGAACGCTCCGCCGTCGTTATGACTGCCGCCGCGCGCGTTCCAGTAGCGGTCGGCCACGGGGCAGATACGTTTGTCATCCTTCGACAGACTCAACAGCGTGGCGTCGATGGCTTGTTTTTCCGAGGCAATCAGGCCCACCTGAATTTCGCCATCGCAAAAAGCAAACACCTGGGGCCGGAGCATCGCGGTGTCGGTGATGCCCATCAACTGGAATTGCTTCTTTCGGGGAATGTTGCGGGCGATGATGAAAAACCACGGGCCATCGGGTGAACCGTGGATATGGGTGGCTTGAATTGCCCGGTAAATCTTTTGCTTCTCCGGATCGAGCCGGTCAAAGTCCAGTTCCGTGGTGGGCGCCAGCGCCTCGATGATATACTCCAGCGGATAATGGTATGTCCGGGTGAGCAGGTCGAATAATTGGGCGGAAACTTCCGTGTCGGTGAGAAACTGCGGATAGATGTGGCGCTGTTTGAGATATTCGGTCACCGAATGGTAATTGGCGAAGTCGCCATTGTGCACCAGCGCCATGTCAATGGCCGCAAACGGATGGGCGCCACCGGGATGCCAGACGCGGCCCTTGGTCGGGAAACGCTGATGGGCAATCCATTCGTGGGCGCACAGCTCCTCAATCCTGTAGTATTTTACGATGGCTTCGGCATAACCAACCACTTTGAGGATCATGATGTCCCGGCCGTGCGAGAGCACGAAGGCCCGTTTTTCGCCCAGAGCCGCGTAATATTTTTGATTGAGGTTGAAGCTGTTCTGGTTGACGAATTCATCCTCCGCCTCGCCACGGTCGAGTTGTTGCAGATGGTTCTTGGCAATGAACGTATCGAGCACCAGCGGCTTGACGCGGACAAAGTAACGGCAGACATCGGGCGGCAATACTTCCAAACCCGGTACGGATTTCCAGTCATCAACCTTGTCGAGTTGCGCGGAAGCGGCGATGTCAAAGAACGGCTTGATGAATTGCGCCTCGATTTCCGGCCGTACCTTCGTGTCAATGAACGCCACGTGCAGCAGGTAATGGTTGTCCAGAACTTCCCGGCTGACGCCGAGCTGTTCCGGAACGAGCCCCACCGCCGCGATGCCGCCGCCCTTGCCGTTTCCGCGGTTGTGCATCTGGCGTGACGGTTCGTAAATATGCCTGCCCGGCACCGGCTTGCTGCTGCAGAAACCGACCACGCCACAACCGCCCTCCTCCGCCTCCTTCCGAATGGACGGGGAACAGCCGAGGCTTTCCGCCAGCCGTTTTCTTGAATATCCAAGCCGTTTTATCAATTCACTGTTCATTTTTTTGCCGGCACGTCGTTGGTGTAATCAAGATGCATCAGGAGATCGGTGCGTCCGCGCAGTTCACTGACGCTGCGCAGGCCGAGGCGCAGCAAAATTCCGACCAGCGTCTTGCGCCAGGCGCTGTAGAGATTGACCAGCCGCTGGGTGCCCCACTCAATGTCTATTTTCCCGGAAAGCTCGGGATCGGTTGTGGCGATGCCGCGCGGACAACCCCGTCCGCTCTCGCAAAGGCTGCACCGCACACATCCCAGCGCAACCAGTTCCGCCGTTCCGATGACAACTCCGTCGGCGCCCAGGGCTATGGCCTTGGCGATGTCGTGGGCCGAGCGGATTCCGCCGCTGGCGATCAGCGTCACCTTGTCACGGACGCCTTCATCCGTGAGAAAATTGTGCACCTTGCCAATGGCGTATTCGATGGGCATGGCAATGTTCTTTTTGGCAATGTCAGGCGCCGCGCCGGTTCCGCCATAACCTCCGTCAATGTGGACAATGTGTGTGCCGGCGGAATAGCTGCCCACCGCAACCATGTCCACATCCGTCGGGGTTGATACTTTCGTTGAAATCAAGGCGCGCCGGTTCACATGCTTGACCCAGTCGATATGCTTGGCGTGATCTTCGATGGAATAGACGCTATGGAACGGGAACGGTGAAAACAGCGATATGCCGAGCACAGTCTCGCGCATTCTGGCCACAGCCGGGGTGTTTTTGTCGCCCAACAGGTGTCCGCCCAGACCGGGCTTGGCACCCTGGGCATACTTGAATTCCACAATCGGCACCCGCTGAATCGTTTCCTCACGCACACCGAAAAGGCCCGTGGCAACCTGCGTAATCACGTGGTCGTCATACGGCCGCATACGTTCCATGTATCCGCCCTCGCCGGTGCAGGTGAACGTATTCCACGCCACGGCCGCCCGGGCCTTTGACAATTGAGTTACATTGCTGACCGACCCGAACGACATGCCACCACCATACCAAGGAACATCAATTTTGACTTTCGGCCGGCCATCATTGCGCTTGTTCAGCGAGATGCTGGTGTCAATCTGGTCCGCGTCGAGTTTGACAGGCGGCTGTTTGGGAAATTTGAACCGGAGCTTGTCAAAACCGCCGCCGGAATTACCGCACTCATAATTATAGTCGTATTCGTCAGAGGGCAAATCACCGGTTTCGGCCATTTTCCATGTCGCCAGAATCATGTCCGCCGTCCAGCGAAAATCACCGAGCGCCTTGAACATGGGATTTTCCCGGATCTGCAGCGCCCCTTGCGGGCAATGGGCCACGCAATAATGCCCATTTTTTGCGCAGGCCGGTCCGATGCACAAGTGATGGTTTGGCTCACCGAAATATTCATACCCGGATTTTCGCACATGGACTGCATGGGAACAAATCTCAATGCACTTGCCGCAGCGTTGACAGTTCAGGCTGCGATGGACGATGTATTTGGCGATCTCGTTGCGATAGCGGGACGGCGCGGGTTTGACAACCCGTTCCACTTTTTCCTGCGGCACGCGCGTCTTCAGCGTATTCTCAGGCAAAGTGTTCATAACCCGCCCTTTCTGGCACCGAAAAGTTTGCCGAAGGTTTCCTCCTCAAGGTTTTCAAAAAACATGGCGCGGCCGACATCGCCCCGAAGCCGGCGGACCTCGCGCATGCCCATGGCCCCCATCACTTCGATCAACTGGTCGTGCCACGCCGCGATCAGATTTGTCATCCGCCCCACGCCGTATTTGAAATCAATTTTCTCCAGCCGGGCCGGGCACGGCATGCCCGGCTGGCAACTGTCACACAGATGACATTCCAGCGCGATCAGCAGCGGAAGATTGATGGTTACCACGTCGGCGCCGCAGATGATGGCCTTGGCCACGTGCTCCGGCAGCGCGATGCCGCCGCCGGCCATGAGTGTAATTTCATCCCGGATTCCTTTTTCTATGAGGGTGGTGTGAATCTGACGGATCATGTCCTTCACAAATCGCGGCTTTTGCGCCATCAGTTCATTGCCCTTGGAATCGGCCACGACGTGGATCACCTCGACCTCGCCCAGTCCGGCCAATTCAATGGCACGCCCGATGCCCGCCGCAGTGAGTTCCACGCGGATGGCGACCACGATTTGCGGATGGATCTTTTTGATTTCCTTGATGCGTTTCGCCACCGCCGGGCTGTCGGCAATTTCCACCAGCCGGGTCTTTTTCAGGATAGAGTCCGGCACCGGCGGGCTGTCCGGGCCCAGGTAAAACGCGATGTTTTCCAGGTTGGCCTCGTCGGCCGGCCGGTAACGCGAATCCATTATTGCGATCAAGCCGGTATCCGCGGCGGTCTGTTCGATGATGGCGTCAAGCTGCGGCAGCGTATGCGCCGGTGAACTCAAATCAATGATCAGCGGCATGGGAATCGAGACCAGCGGAGGCAGCTTGGCCCCAGCCTTGTCTCTATTCAGGGCCAAAAACGGAGGCTTTCTGCCGATATCAACCGAAGTGCTGATGTACTCCCGCCCATGAATGCCGTCGCGGGTTGGGCGGACAATCTCCGACATGTCCGTCCACATGGAATCAAAACCAAGGCCGGAAAATGGCCCGCGATAGCCCGCGCCGGAAACCGGGATTTTCGCGGTCTCAGCCTGAAGCCACGTCGTTTTGATGATATCGGGTTTCCAGTAATTGTTCCCGAGTTTTTCGTAGGCAGGATTTATTGACAGGCACAAGATGCCCTTCGTGCAATCCTGCACGCATGAAAAACACCCCATGCACTCAAAAAACAGCGCATCCACGTCACTGAGATTGCGAATGTAATCCGCCTCCTGTTTGTAGCGGTCGTAGACGCAGGCTTTTTTGACGCAGTTATGACACCGGGCGCAGTCTTCCCGCCAATCCACCACGCCATGTTTGCCAATGCGCGGCCGCCGCGGCGGAACCGGCCGGGTCTTGATGTGATATTTTTCCGGCATGATCTCTCCCGGTAACTACAGTCCGGATGCGGCAACAATTTCCGGCACCAATGCTTCTTTGCCGCCCGAAAGAATATGTATCCCGCGCAAACCCTCGAGCCCCCTGAGTTGCTTGATGGTTTCAACGCAGATGACGATTCCTTCTTTTTTCTGCGCCGCGTCATTGCCCGCTTTTTTCAGCCGTTCAATGATTTTGTCCGAAATGCGAAATTCGGCGTAAGTGTCGCGGAGTTTTTGGGCTTCCGCCGCGCCGCCCAAGGGAAGAACACCGGCCAAAATCGCCGTCTTTTTGGCGAGACCCTCCTTGCGGACGGCGTCGAGCCATTCGGTGAAGGCCTCGAGGTTAAATACCGCGTGGGTTTGAATAAATTTTGCGCCGGCTTCGATTTTTATGCCGAGCCGGAACAGGTTGAGATCCATCGGTCTCAGGAACGGATTCGCCACCGCCCCGACCAGCATCGAAAATTGCCCGTCAATTTTTGTCCCGTCGGCCAGGACGCCGTTATCAGACATCTGATTGGCCAGCTCGATAAATTGGGTGGAATCCACGTCGAAAACGTTGGCGGATTCCGGATAGCCGATCAGGGTCTGATGATAGCCGGACATGCAAAGCAGATTCTTGACTCCCAGGCTGGCGGCACCCAGCAAATCGGATTGCAGGGCGATGCGGTTCCGGTCGCGTGTGACCATTTGGAGGATCGGTTCGACGCCGAGCTTTATGGCCGTCGCCGCCCCGGCCACCGATGAAATTGTCACGCCATGGGAATTGTCGGGAAAGTTGACGGCCACCGGTTTGCCGCCGAGGGATTTCAAGGCTGCTTCGGCGGTGGCACCGGTCGCGGTGACGCCCGGCGCACACTCGGCGGTGACGATAAAATCTTCCGTCTCAATTTTTTTTGCGAGTTTGCTGTCTGCTTTCATGCAACCGTGCTCTCCTGTTTGTTGGCGGCGCCGCTGCGGGCGCGTGATGGGGGCAGATTTCTTACCCGGTCAATGAACTGCTTGATTTCGCCGACGACCTGGCTGGCACCCTGTTGTCCGCACTCAAAAACCGCCATCCGACCCGCACCCATGCCAATTTCTTCAAGCAATGATTCGACGGCCTCGGCGCGTTTATGTGCCCGCAGATTGCCCTCGAAGTGGCGGCACTCGTTCTTTGGGCAGGTCACAATCGCCACGCCGTCCGCGCCGGTTTCAAACGCCTTGATCAAATAAGGAACATCCACCTTTCCGGAACAGGGCAGGCTGATGGTCTTGATGGTGTCGCCCTCCAAGCCGTGGCAAAGGCCGGCAAACTGGTCGGCCGCCAGATTATTCGAGCAAAAAAAAACGTACGTTTTCAAAGCTCGTTGATTCATAAAACGTATTTCTCTTGTTGGCTAAAAAAACAATTGAGCAGGCTGGTCCAGCCGAGGTCGCGACTGGTCCGTGCTGCCGGCGCCGTTACCCACTGGCACATACTGCGCATCTTCCTGGCTAAAGGCTAATGGGAAACCAAGGTGCGTGCTTGACTATTATTGTCATTTGTTTGCTCTTTTTTGGGTGGTAACAGTCTTGGATGGTGACAGGCGCCGGGTGACTTCGCACAGGTTGTTCGGCCTGCTTTGCCCGTTTAAAATTCTCCGTTGCAGATGCGAGGAAGAAGGCCGCGACACGCGACTTGGGCCGCTTGGGAAGCGGCGAAGGGAATTTGTCCCGCAGGCGGGGCGAAGGCCGCAAGGCCGAGCGAGCGGGCGCGAGCGAGTCCATGCGATCGTTAATTGATAGCCGCACGGGATTTGCCGTGAGTGAATGGTTGTCGCGGGGAAACAATTCTGCTATTATTCATCCATGGCACACGCCGACTGCATGACGCAGCCGCTCGCGCTCATCTTTTACGAGAAGCTGATGCCCGGCAGCCAGTTGGTGAACCGATTGCAGGACTTGAATTATCGCGTTCAGGCCATCAACGACTTGGCATTGCTCCAGCAATGTGCACGCAGTGATGGCCCGTTGCTGATCATCGTGGATTTGGCTGGTCGCGCCGAGGTTTGCCACGCGATTGCCGCATTGAAGGCCGATTCCACCACGAACCACATCCCGATCATTGCATTCGCCGACGAGAAAGCGATTGAATTGCAAGCCGCCGCGCAAAGAGCCGGCGCGACATTGGCGGTCAGTGAAGCGGCCATGATTAATTACCTGCCGCAGCTTCTCAATCAAGCGTTGCAAGTGGGATAATGAGAAGATGTTGTGCCTTTCGTGTTGAAACGGTGTTGAAATAGTGTTAACAACTTGCGCTTGACACTGATAAATAAGTATTTATTATCACATGGAAAGTTCGGACATGAACAGTTTTGAAAAATGATCACGGGCACGACTGGATTTCAGTCGTGTTTTTTTGCTTTTTTGCCGTGGAATAAAAATCAGGAGTGATTATGGCCAGTGGCAAAGTAAAGTGGTTCGATAATAAAAAGGGGTTCGGGTTTATTGCCCAAAATTCCGGCCAGGACGTGTTCGTGCACCACTCGTCCATCGTTGGCCTGGGGTTTAAGACCCTGAACGAAGGCGAAGAAGTCCTCTTCGAGGTGGTTGTCAGTGACAAGGGATTAAAAGCCCAGAACGTCCAGCGCGCGAACGCCCCCCAATAGCCGTGCCGTTGGAAGTTCAGCCGTTGCGCGACCACAAGGATTTTCGTTCGCCGCCGCCGGTTGCGGGCGGTAGTTTGTCTTCATGGTCGATTCAAAAGCGGCGCTAGTCACCAGCCTTTATATTCATGTCCCATTTTGCGCGCGGAAATGCGCGTATTGTGCATTTTACTCCGAGCCATCGTCCGGTGAATTGACGAACCGCTACATCTCCGCGCTTGTCCGCGAATTGGAAATTGTCGCGGATGATCTCAACCCCAAAACCATCTTCTTCGGCGGCGGCACGCCATCGCTGCTTAACCTTCGGCAATGGGAAAAAATTCTGCGCGCGATGGAGCGCTTGAACCTGTTCGGCGCGGAAGAATTCACCGTCGAATGCAACCCCGCCACCATTTCGCCCGACAAGGCCAAACTGCTCCGTTCGTTCGGTGTCAACCGGATTTCGATGGGGGTGCAGTCGCTTGATGAAAAATTGCTCGAACGTCTTGGTCGCATTCACACGCGCGCGATGGTTTTCAAATCGTTCGACACTCTGCGCCGGGCCGGTTTTGACAATTTGAATCTCGACCTCATGTTCGCCATTCCCGGCCAGACGATGGCAATCTGGCGCGGGACTTTGACCGAGGCGCTTGCGCTCGGCAGCGAGCATCTGTCCACCTACGAAGTGATTTATGAGGATGACACGCCGCTGTTCGCGCAACTCCAAACCGGCAAATTTGCTGTGGACGAGGACTTGGCCTGCGCGATGTATGACGAATTGATTGGGCGCGCAATGCGCGCTGGTTTTCGGCAATACGAGGTAGCCAATTTCGCGCGGGAAAAATCTCTCAACCCTCAACCCTCAACCTTCAACATCCCCGAATACGCCTGCCGGCACAACGTCAACTACTGGCGCGGCGGCTCGTCTTATGGGCTGGGTCCAAGCGCGACGAGTTATGTGCGCGGCGTGCGGACGAAAAACTGGTCGAACACGCAGCTTTACTGCGAGCAGCTGGAAAAGGGAAAACGCGCCATTGAATCCCGCGAAGAATTGTCGCCGCTGAAACGCGCCGGGGAGACCGCCGCGTTCGGTTTGCGGATGGTTGCCGGCTGGCCATTCGAAGAATTTCAGCGCTTGACCGGGTTTGATTTGCGCGATGAATGGTTGGCTGAAATGAATCAATTGGTGGAACGCGGCTGGGGACGGCGCGACGCAAATTGTTTTCAACTTACCGTGCGCGGTTTGCGTTTTGCCGACGCGGCGGCGGAACTATTTCTGCGTTAAAACCACGTCCATCCAATCCGGCGAATAATTCGTGAACAAGAAAAATAACTTTATCTTGCCGTAAGTGAAATCACAGAGTCTTCTTGTCGCATGATTGATTCCGTTTCCGACAGCGCCGGCGCAGCAGCCGATTTAAAAAAGACCCCGTCTTCGCGCCGCAATCGTCAATCGCCAATCGTCAATCGTCAATCGGTTGACCGGTTGCCGCCACATTCAATCGAATGCGAACAGGGAGTTCTGGGTTGCGTGCTACTCTCACCGAACGAGTGTATGGGTGAGTGCATCGAGAAGCTCAAGGACGGCAAGGAGGTTTTCTACGACCTGCGACATCAGACGATTTTCGAGGAGCTCGTGGCGATGTTCGACACGCGCTCAGCGATTGATGTCATCACGCTCCAACAGCGGCTCAAGGATAAACAGCTTTTGGAACAGGTCGGCGGCATTGCCTATCTGGCGCAGTTGCAGGACGCCGTGCCGAGCGCGGCGAATTTAAGTTATTACCTCGATTACGTCCGCGAAAAATTTCTGCTGCGGAAAATGATTGCCACCTGCACGGACGTCGTCGGGCGTGTGTATGATTACGAGGGCGAGGTGGACGCGCTCATGGACGAAGTGGAACGCGACATTCTGCGCGTCAGCGAATCACGCGTGCAAAGCAGCGTGGCCGGCGTCAAGGAACTGGTGGGCAAGGCCATCGGGACGATTGAAAATTATTTCAGCCGCAAGGGTGTATTGAACGGCCTGGCGACGGGCTTCCCGGATTTGGACCGCTTGACGGACGGTCTGCACGACAGCGAAATGATTGTCATCGCGGCACGGCCGAGCATGGGCAAAACATCCATCGCCATGAACATTGTCGAACACGTCGTGCTGGAGCAGAAACTGCCGGCGGCCGTATTCAGCCTCGAGATGAGCGCAGAGGCGCTGGTGCTGCGCATGTTGTGTTCGATTGCGCGCGTGAATTTGCGCAGCATCCGCGAAGGGTTCATGAGTGAGACGGATTTTCCGAAGTTGACCAACGCGGCCGGCCGGCTGGCGAACGCGCCGTTATTCGTTGACGATTCGGCGGCACTTTCGATTTTGCAATTGCGGGCGCGGGCGCGGCGATTGGCGCAGCAGCATGGCATCAAGCTTTTCGTGATTGACTATATGCAATTGCTTCATTCTACTGCGCGCCGGGCACAGGAAAATCGGCAGCAGGAAATCTCGGACATTTCAGGTGGCATCAAAGCACTGGCGAAGGAATTAAAAGTGCCGGTGCTGGTCTTGAGCCAGTTGAACCGCGAACCAGAGAAGCGCGAACGAGGCGCCGAACCGCGCTTGTCTGACTTGCGCGAGTCGGGGGCAATCGAGCAAGATGCAGATCTTGTGGGTCTGCTTTACAAGCCCGGCAAAGCTGGTGGCGACGATGAAGATGACGGGGCTGGCGAGGAACAAGATGCAATACCGGTGAACCTGTTGATTGCCAAGCAGCGCAACGGGCCTACGGGCGATGTAAAACTGATGTTCGTTAAACAATATACCCGCTTTGAAAGCGCGGCCAAAGTCAGCGATGAAGATGTGCCGGTGGATTGATAGACGATGAAATTATTTTTTCGCCTTTTAGGGATTTGCTTCTTGTTTGGCTTGGCGCCTCTTGCTTGGTCACAAACAATCGGGCCCAAAATTGACCGCGTGGACGTGAAGTTCGTCGGTCCGGCGTCGGTCAGCGAACAATTTATCCGTTCCAACATCCGCCTCAAGGCAGGGGACATTTACCGTCCGAATGCCACAGCGGATGACGTTCACGCGCTCTACGGCACGAGACAATTTTACAACATTCGTGTCGCGGTTGACCAGGCCGGGGACGGCGGCGTGGTGCTCACCTACCTTGTGCAGGTGAGACCGCGACTGACGGAAATCAAATTGGAGGGCAACAAAAAGTTGAGCGATTCCAAGCTTCGCAAAAAAATCAAGGCGAAAGTTGGCGAACCGCTCGACGAACAAAAGCTGTTCACCGACAGCCAGGAGCTTCAAAAACTTTATGAGATGTCGGGTTATTCCGGCACGAAGGTCAAATACGTGGTGGACATTGATGAAAGCGCCGGACGCGGCTCAGTGACGTTTCAAATCACTGAAAGCCCGAAGGTAAAAATCGTCAGAATTGAATTCATCGGTGCGTCCGTGTTTTCGCAGAAAGAATTGCGCAAACAACTCAAGACCAGGCGACATTGGATGTTTTCGTGGGTGACGGGCAGCGATTTGTTCAAGAACGATCAATTTGAGGATGACCGCGACCAGCTCACTGAATTTTACCACAGTCATGGCTATCTTGATTTTGAAATCAAGGACGTAAAGTTCACGAATCCGACGCCGAATAAGATGACCATTCGCTTTTTTATTTATGAAGGGCGGCAATACAAAGTCGGTTCGATCAAATTCACCGGCAATAAAGTTTTCAATGACGAAGAAATCCGCCGTGGCCTGGAATATATTCACAACTACGAACACTCGAAAGCCAAACTTGGCGCGCATGGTCTGCCGATGGACGTGGGCGACGTCTTCTCGCCCGGGGGCTTGGACAAGGACAGGCAGGCCGTCGAGGATTTTTACGGCAGCAAGGGTTACATTAGCGGGGCGTCCGGCGGTGTAGGGCAGGGTTTATCCTTCCAAATCGTCCGCATTCCCAACCTGGGCACGGGCACGATGGATTTGGAATTTCAGATTAACGAAGGTCAGAGATGCTACGTCGAGAAGATTGAGATTCGTGGCAACATCAAAACGAAGGACAAGGTCATCCGGCGCGAACTCGCAATCGCACCGGGTGAAGTGTTTGACATGGTCCGCGTCAAAATCAGCAAGCAACGGCTCGAAGGCTTGCAATATTTTGACAAGGTGAGCATGGATCCCGAACCCACCGACCCGCCGATTGCGGGGCGCGAAAATCTGATTGTGAGCGTCGGGGAACAAAACACCGGCAAGATTACCGTTGGCGCCGGATTCAGCTCGGTGGACGCGTTGACTGTTTTTGGAGAAGTCGAACAAAACAATTTTGACTTGTTCCATCCGCCCACGTTCACCGGCGGTGGCCAGAGGGTGATGCTTTTGGTTCAGTTGGGCACCGAGCGCCAGGACTACGAACTTTCGTTCACCGAACCATGGTTTTTAAATCGCAAACTTGCGCTCGGGGTGGATATTTACCGTCACCAACTGGACTTCGAGAGTCCCAACAACATTTTTGACGAAACCCGCACCGGCGTGCATTTGAGCCTGACGCGCGCGTTGTGGAGCGATTTCCTCATCGGCAGCGTCAGTTACACGATTGAAGACGTCGGCATTTCTTTGAACGGTGGCTGGCATGCTAAGGAATTTAATCCTTGGCCAGTTAAAATTCCTGCCAACGTGCCCGCCGCCATTCTGGAACAAACCGGCGATCATCTCATCCATCGCTTTGGCGCGTCACTCGCTTATGACACCCGCAACAGCACCACGCTGCCCAACGGCGGCCAGCGGACGGAATTTGACCCGGAATTCGTTGCCGGCGACGTACCGTTTTATAAAATGGAACTCAAAACCGCGTGGTATTTCCGCGGTTTGTTTAAAGGCCATGTCATTGAAGCTGTCGGGCGCGCAGGCGTGGCAAACGGGCTGGGTTCCGGTAACGTGCCATTCTACGATCGCTATTACCTCGGCGGCCTCTATTCCTTGCGCGGTTTCAAATACCGCAACATCGCTCCGCGCGACCCGTCTTACTCCCCGGGCAATCCTGCTGGGATACCTGACGAACCGATTGGGGGCGACAGTTACTGGTTTGGTTCGGTGGAATACAGCCTGCCCATTTTTGAAACGGATAATGGTCCCGGTGTGCGCCTAGCCCTGTTTTACGATGCCGGCGCCGTCGGCGCGCAGTCTTATTCGTTCTCGGGAAATTTTGATGACGATTGGGGCATCGGCTTGCACATCAACATTCCCCGCCTCGGTCCGTTGCGCCTTGAGTATGGTATACCCATTCATCACGATCAATACAATGGCCGCTCCGGCAAATTCCAGTTCGGCTTTGGCTACACCCGTGAATTTTGACATGATCTCTTGCGTTAAAAAACTTTTGTCTATGAAATCAATTCTTGTCGGATTGAATTGCATGAGCGCGCTGGGTTTGTTCGCATTCACAGCCACGGCGCAAACCGCGATGGCGTCGGCCAATCTGCCGCTGTATTTTGAAGCCAGCCCCGGCCAGACCGTTGGCCCGGCGCAATTTGTCGCGCACGGGCGTGACTTCCAGTTTTTGATTTCTCCGAGCGAGTCCCGGCTCATCCTGTGCAAAAGGGACGCAATCTCAGGTAAAATTTCCCCATGCGCTGTGCGGATGCAATTTGTCAGTGCCAATGCTCAAGCGCAGATTCGTGGTGATGCTGAACAGTCCGGCAAAATCAATTATCTCATTGGCAATGACCCGGCGCAGTGGCGCACCGGCATGGCGATATTTACACAAGTTCGGGTCGAACAACTTTATCCCGGCATCAATCTGGTGTATTACGGCAACCAGCAACGGGTGGAATACGATTTTACCATCGCACCCCATGCAAACCCCGAACAGATTGCAATTCGATTTGCCGGCGTGGATAAAATTTCAATCAGTCCGCAGGGCGAATTGATTCTGACCATCGGCAAGGATGAAATTTGCCAGCCCAAACCGCTCCTCCATCAGTCTGTTGATGGGACGCGCGAGGAAATCAGCGGCGGCTACAAAATCGTGGATGCCCACACCGTTACGTTCGACATCGGCAACTACGATCATAGTCTGCCATTGGTGATTGATCCCATTTTGAGCTACTCCACTTATTTCGGTGGCAATTATGGTGAAACCGCTTGGTCGGTTGCAGTCAACACAAACGACGGTTCCATTTATATGGCGGGCCAGACCTTCTCGACGCAATTCACGAACTGGCCGGTGCCACCGGGAGCATACCAGACAAATTATCACGGTGGCCAATATGCCGGCGACGCGTTCATTGCGAAATTCGGCAATCTTGGCACGAACCTTATTTACTTCACCTATCTTGGTGGCAGCGGCAATGACAGGGCCACTTCTATCGCTGTGGATAATTCGGGCAATGCCTATGTGACGGGTTACACTGATTCGACAAATTTTCCAGCAACCGGCATTCGCGGGCTTCTAACTTCCACAAACATCAGTGGAACACCGGACGAACTTGGATATTCAGTTGATGCTTTTGTTGCGGAATTGAATTCCAGCGGCTCCAATCTGGTGTATTCAGCTTATCTCGGCGGTTCTGGAATGGATGGAGGCAATGGGATTGCGTTGGATTCGTCGAATAATGTTTATGTGACCGGCTTCACATTTTCAACGAATTTCCCAACGACCACGAACGCCTTTCAAAAACACATAGGCGTCGCCAGTGGAATTTGGCAACCCTACTTCAATGGCAATGCTTTTGTGGTGGAAATCAGTACCTCCGGCACGAACTTGCTTTATTCTTCCTACTTCGGCGGCACCAATTGTGACGAAGGTGAAGGCATAGCCCTTGACAACTCCAATTGTGTTTATGTGACCGGCTTTACCGCCTCGACGAATTTTCCGACCACGAATTGGTTCCAGAGATATTTAAACGGCTTTACGAATGCGTTTGTTGCCAAATTCACGCCTTCCTGCACCAACTTGGTGTATTCCACTTTCCTCGGAGGTATGAACAGAGACGTTGCCAACGGCATTGCCGTTGACGGTTTGGGCGCCGCCTATGTGACCGGCTGGACAACTTCTACAAACTTTCCCAACAACGTCGCCAGCCTGCCCAATGGCCTCATCAACAACGTCAATTACGGCTACAACGTCACCACCAACGCCTTCCTGACAAAGATCACCAACGGCGTTCAGGCTGCAATCGCCTATTCCGCCGTCTTCGGCGGCACCAACCTCAACACTGACATCGGCTACGGAGTGGCCGTGGATCCAGCGGGCAACGCATTTGTGGTGGGCACAACCTCTTCAACCAATTTCCCCACGTTCAATACCTCCGGTCTGCTCAGGGCGACAAATTCCGGCGGCAATGATGTGTTCGTCATGGCATTCACCAATACCCCCGCATTGCTTTGTTCAGCATATCTGGGTGGCTCAAGCGACGATTTCGGCTACGGCATCGCCGTTGATC
Source organism: uncultured Verrucomicrobiae bacterium (assembly GCA_963835625.1). Classification (GTDB taxonomy): domain Bacteria; phylum Verrucomicrobiota; class Verrucomicrobiia; order Limisphaerales; family UBA11358; genus UBA11358. The sequence goes on along the minus strand of CAWIGO010000021.1, from coordinate 47,997 downwards.
CCGCGGACAATGCCTATGTCGTCGGTACCACCTCCTCGACCAATTTCCCGACCCTCAATGCGTTTCAATCTTCTCGGAATGGCACCAACGACGCGTTTCTCGCCAAAATTTTCCTGGACCCGCCCGTCCTTGCCCTGTCCGCCAAGAACGGCAAGATCCAGGTCGCGTGGCCCTCGAGCCCGTTTGAGCCGGAGCTGTCGCGAATCTTCAAGCTGGAGTCCAATACCAACTTCATGTCCCCCAACTGGGTGCTGGTGGCGCCGCAGCCGACGAGCAACAGCTATACCATCACGATAAACCCAAACAACCCGATGCAATTCTTCCGGCTCCATGCGTTTTGATGTTCCCGCCAGTTTTCAGTTGGCGGTGCGGTTGAATTCTGTTTCTTTATCCCCATGAAAATTTTGAAAACGACGATTTTGACGGTTGCGCTGCTGGCCGTTTTGAGCGTTCCGGCGCTGGCGCAGAACAAGGGCGCTGCCACGCAGACCGGCAAAATTGCCACCGTGGACATGCGCAAGCTCTTTGATGGTTACTGGAAAACCAAACAAGCCGAGGCCGCACTCAACGACCGCAAAGCCGAACTCGACAAGGAGGATCAAGGTTTCCTTGATGATTTGAAGAAAGCCAGGGACGAATATCAAAAACTGCTGGATGGCGCCAATGACCAGGCCATTTCCGCCGCGGAGCGCGACAAGCGCAAACAAGCCGCCGCCGACAAATACGTGCAAATTACAGATTCAGGAACAACGATTGCCCAATTCGAGCGCCAGGCGCAGGCGACGCTGGCCGAGCAAAGTCAGCGGATGCGCGCCAACATTCTAAATGAAATCAAGGCCGCCGTGGCCGCCAAAACAAAAGCTGCCGGTTATGCAATGGTCTTTGACATCGCGTCGGAAACACTCAATCAGACGCCGATCATACTTTACAGCAGCGGTGAAAACGATTTGACCTCCGCGGTTCTCGCCCAACTCAACGCCGGAGCGCCCGTTGACATGGCCAAGCCGGCCGCGACAACCATGCCGCCGGTGAAGAGCGGCACCAACAGCCCGTAAGTGAATCATTTCAACTTTCGCTGAGCCGCTTCACCGGTTTTTCAAACAACATCCGGTGCGCGTCCTCCAGAATTTCGGGAATCCGTTTTGCGAACGGACTGTGCCGCAGCGCCGTTTGTAAATCCAGTTCGCGCACTTTCGCCGCGTTCTCGCCGGGAAACCAGTGCTCGGCCTGTCCGAGCAGGTTGTAACGCATCTTGCCCCACGCCACGAGGTCGAGCGATTTCGCGTAAGTCCACAGCCGTGCAATTTCGGAAACGTTGATTTGTCCCGGCACATCCACGTAATTCGGCAGGCCTTTAAACCACCGCCCGCACCAATCTGCGCCAAGCACGCGCTCCATTTCCTCGCGCAACCGTTTTTCAATCGGCGCAATGGTTTCCGGGATTTTGTCGTAAAATTCCAGCGCGGCGACGTGTTCGTCAAAATCGCCCGGCTTGTTGGCGCCGCAACTGAGCGTGTGCACCTGCTGGTCGCGCCAGGCAGTAGAGGTCGTTGAACTCCATGGGCGACAGCGGCGCGCAAAGTCCGACCAGTTTTTGTGGCGGTTCGTAAAGCTTTCCGCCCTTGTCGTTCGGGCTGATGATGAAGACGCCCATGTCGAGCTTGTGCGCGGCTTCAATCGCCGGCCAGTTCAAGTCGTTCACGAAATACCAGTGAACGTTCATGTAATCGAATCCGCCGCTGTTGACGGTTTCGAGAATGATGTCGGTCGTCGCGTGTGTGGAAAAACCGATGAACCGTGCACGGCCTTCCTTTTGCAACTGGCGCGCCGCAGCCAGACAGCCGTTTTTCTTGAGCGACCAATCCAGCAACTCGCGATTGTTGATGCCGTGCAACGAAAGCAAATCCACGTGATCGAGCCGCAGATATTTCATCGAGGTTTCAAACGTTTCGAGAAATTCCTTCGGCGTGGCGCACGGCTTGATTTTGGTTTGGACGATGATTTTTTCGCGCGGCAATTTCGGCAGCACGTTGCCCAGCTCCATTTCAGAAGTGCCGTAGCCGCGCGCGGTTTCGATGTGATTGATGCCAAGTTCAATGGCGCGATGGATGATGGCTTCAAGATTCTCCTGATTTTCGCGCGGGATTTCCTTCATGTCCACGTCCTGCCACTTGAATTGATAACGCATCCCGCCGCAGGAAATCACCGGCATCGCCAGCTCCGTCCGCCCAAAACGACGATATTTCATCGCTGCGAAAATAGGTCACGAGGCGGGCGATGGCAAGTGATTGAGCCTTGAACCAGGACAGATAAAATGACGCTTGCCTCGGTGTTCACAGTCACGTATGGTGTGCGCTCTTTTTTGAAAGAGTTGATTTATGCGACGTCCCAAAGGCATTAAAACCAAAAAGTCCGCGGCCAAGCGTTTCAAGATTACGGCTGGCGGAAAAGTCATGCGCTCGCGTGCCGGCAGACGCCACTTGCTGCAAAGCAAGAACGCCAAGCGCCGCCGCCGTCTCGGCAAGAGCGTGGTCGTCGATTCAACGGACGCTTACCGCATCACGCAGAGCCTGCCATTCAGCCACTAAGCCCTCAACTTTCAACACTCAACTCTCAACCACTCATGCGAGTTACCAACGCCGCCGCCTCCCGCAAACGCCGCAAACGGATGGTCACAGCCGCCAAAGGCTTTCGGATGCGCCGCTCCAGACTTTACCGCTACGCCTCCGACGCCGTTGACCACGCCCGGCAATACGCCTACCGCGATCGCCGCCGCAAAAAACGCACGTTTCGTTACCTCTGGCAGATCCGCATCAACGCCGCCGCCCGCACCGCCGGCCTCACTTACAGCCGCTTCATCGAAGGTTTGAAAGCCGCCAAATGCACGCTCGACCGCAAGGTGTTGGCCGACATCGCGGCTCAAGATACTGCTGCGTTTGGCGAACTCGTCAAAATCGCCCAAAACGCGCTCAAAGCCAAAGGTGTAAAAGCCTGACAAATTTCGAATTCCGAATTTCGAGTTTGGAATTTATAGAACGGGTGACCTGAAAAGGCTCGCCCGTTTTTCTTTTGTTTCCATCCTCCATGCTTTACCCTCCATCCTCGATTTCTATGGCACTGCTTGATGACATTGAACCACTAAAACAATCTGCCCTTGCGGAACTGAAAGCTGCGCCCGACCCCGCCGCGCTCGAACAGACCAAAGGCGCGTGGATTGGCCCGCATGGCAAGTTCACCGCGTTGATGAAACAGCTCGGCACGCTGTCCAAGGAGGAAAAGCCCGCTGCCGGCAAAGCCATCAATGCCGCCAAAAACGAACTCGAAGCCGCGCTCGCCACGCGACGCGAAGAACTCGAACTCGAAGCTGCGCTGCCCAAAGAGCCGACCGATTTCACGCTGCCCGGACGCCGCCGCGCGCTCGGCAAACTCCATCCGCTCACGCAAGTGACCGAAGACATCGTCCGCAGCTTCCGCAAACTCGGTTTTGCTGTTGCCGACGGGCCGGAGATTGAGGACGAGTATCATTGCTTCGATGCGCTCAACACGCCCGCCGACCATCCTGCGCGTGACACCCAGGATACATTTTATCTGGCAAAGCCTGATGGCTCTCAACCCTCAACCCTCAACTCTCAACTTCTTTTACGCACCCACACCTCGTCCGTCCAAATCCGCGTGATGAAATCGCAGCCGCCGCCTGTGCGCATCATCGTGCCGGGGCGCGTCTATCGCCGTGACAACGCCGACGCCACACACAACCCGACCTTCCAGCAGGTCGAAGGCCTTTACGTGGACAAAGGCGTGACCGTCGCCGACCTCAAAGGCACGGTCGAATTCGTCTTCAGGGAACTGATGGGTTCGGAAACAAAAATTCGTTTCCGTCCGCACTATTTCAGCTATACCGAACCGAGCTTCGAAATTGATTTCAGTAGTCCACTGACGCGCAAGATGGGAAAGGAATGGCTGGAAATTGCCGGGTGCGGCATGGTGCATCCGGCGGTCTTTGAAATCGTCGGCTACGACCCTGAAGTTTGGACCGGCTGGGCATTCGGCTTTGGCATCGAACGCATCGCCATGATCCGCTACGGCATCAACGACATCCGCCTCTTTTACGAAAACGATGTGCGGTTTTTGAAACAGTTTTGATCAGCTATGACCACTGAAGAAATCTGGAAGACAACGGCAGCAATCCTTACTGCATTAGGCGGCGGCGGGGTAATTGTAGCTGCATTTTCAGGTTGGCTCGGAAAACTCTGGGCTGAAAAGTTGATGGCGAAAGAAAAAGCCAAATACGAAGTGGAGTTGGCTGAATTACGCTCAAAGCTTGAGAAAAATAATCAAGAGAGCCTTACTCACCTGCAAACAGAATTGGAAATTTTCCGAGACACAAAATTGCGAGGCTTGACTGACAAGCTTGAGGCATATCAACATGCAATAGACCTTATTTCCGACCTTTGCACTGACGTTCATCAGGTCGGGACAAATCCAGAAATTGGAAATAAAGTTGTAACTGATTTCAACCGCGGAAGATTGAAAGCCTTCGGCTATCTTTCGATTCTTGCTCCGCAAGAAGTGATGGACGCTTACGTTGTATTAACTGATTACCTTCTCAAAATAACGTTGGGTGGAACAAAATTCGATTGGATTGAAATTAGAAGGCTTTCCTACATTTTAATAAATGCCATCCGAAAGGATATTGGAATTGCGGAAAAGGAATTAGTTCTTGGAAAAGATTTCAGTTTGCCATCATGAAAATCACCCTTAACTGGCTCAAACAATACGTTGATTTCAACGAGTCGCCAAAGAATGATTTAGGCGGCCCGCAAGGCGCGGCTTTGGAGCAGGGACAAATAGGAGAGCAGAATTGACCCGGCTTGCAGCGCCGTTCTTCCCCAGGACATGATTCCGTCCCGGTGTCCGCCCATCGCCAGGATGGTCCGCTGCGGGTCGTCCCAGTTCTCCAACATTCTCCGCACTTCGTAAAACATTTCGACGGTCCCGCATTCGATGTCCGGCTCCGTGACCGGGATGTTCAGTTCGTTTCTGGCCGTCCAAATCTCCGGGCAATGAACGTGAAACACATGGCTAATCGCCGGGTCCGACTCGTAAATGGCCAGATGCGTCATCGCTTCGGAGGAAGGTTTCTTCAGTCCTTTGGACCGGACCAGGTTCCGGGCGGGCTCGAATCCTTTGATCTGGGCATATTCGGCGGCAGTCAATTTCTCCAGATGTCCCGTCTGGCTGGCGGTGATTAAAAACGTTCCATCACCCATTCGTTTGGAAAGATTGCCAAAGCCCAGACCGTCATACCGCGCTGCGTCCTGGCCGACCATGCCTCGCGCCCGCAGTTCCGTCCTCCATTTTTCCAAATCCACGATGTCGGCTTCCTGGCAACACAGCCTCGTGTCGAGTTCAACCCGGAACTTGATAACGCCTTCCAAATTCATACGGACTTTCTGTTACCTGTAATTTACACCCAAATGGATGTCTCCGCCACGGAGCAGGTGTTTTTTTGGCCATCCCGGGAAGCCCCGCCGAATTTTTACGCGGCGCCGCGATTGAAGTCATTCGTATTCAGCCGGTTGGGTTGGCAGCGGTGGACTGCCCGCAGCATTGACTGGCTGGTGCAACCTGTTACTGTGGCCGCCCCGATGAAAGTCACGTTCAACTGGCTCAAACAATACGTTGATTTTGATTGGTCGCCCGAGGAACTGGCGGAGCGGCTTACCATGCTCGGTCTCGAAGTCGAGAGTGTCCACAAGGTTGGCGGTGAGTTCGAGGGTATTGTCGTCGCGCAAATTCTCACGCGCGATCCCGTGCCCGGCGCGGACAAGCTTTCCGTGTGCAAGGTCAACGATGGCAAGGGTGAGCGTATCATCATTTGCGGCGCGCAGAACCACAAGCCCGGCGATAAGGTCCCGCTCGCCATCCCCGGCGCGTCCCTGCCGTTGAAACCCGGCGAAAAGGAGCCGTTCGTCATCAAGGAACGAAAAGTTTTCGGCATCACCAGCCACGGCATGATGTGTTCGCCGCAGGAACTCGGCTTGCCCGATAAAGTGGACGGCATACTCATCCTGCCCATCGACGCGCCAGTGGGTAAACCGTTCGCTGAATATCTCGGTCGCAGCGGGGGCGATGCGGTTTATGATTTGGAAATCACGCCGAACCGCCCGGATTGGAACAGTGTCATCGGCATCGCCCGCGAAATCGCGGCGGTGACGGGGAACAAGCTCAAACTTCCTGACGTTGGTGGGGCGAGCGTCCCCGCGAGCCGTGGCAAAGAAGCGGCTCGTCAGGAACCTCGCCCCACCGTTGCTGACTTGGTCAGCGTCCGTATCGAAGATGCCGGGCTTTGTCCGCGTTACACCGCGCGAGTCGTCAAAGGCGTAAAGATCGGGCCAAGCCCGGATTGGCTGCGTTCAATTTTGGAAAAAGTCGGCATCCGCAGTGTCAACAACGTCGTGGACGTGACGAATTACGTCATGCTCGAAATCGGCCAGCCGCTGCACGTGTTCGATTATCACCTCATCGCCAAACAACGTGCTGCCGGCGTCCCACCGGCAGGTCAAGCTGAAACTGGGAATTCCGGTAAGATGCCGGAATCACGTTGCAAACCCACCATCGTCGTCCGTCGTGCGAAGGATGGCGAAAAATTCAAGACGCTCGACAACGTCGAACGCAAACTCACGAACGGAATGCTGCTCATCGCCGATGAACAAAAAGGCATCGCCCTCGCCGGCATCATGGGCGGTCAGAACACGCAAATTAACGATTCAACCCAAGATGTGCTCATTGAGAGTGCGTATTTCTCGCCGATGAACATTCGCCGCACGAGCAAGGCGCTCGGTTTGCGCAGCGAATCGAGTTACCGCTTTGAGCGGGGCGCAGACATTGGCATCTGCGATTGGGCCAGCCGGCGTGCGGCGCAACTAATTCTGGAAACCGCCGGTGGCCAGCTTGCCAAAGGCGTCGTGGACGCTTATCCCAAGCCGGTTGAGCCAAAACAAATTGCCTTGAGACATCACAAGGTGAACGAATTGCTTGGCATTGAACTTCAGCCGGAGGAAATCGAATTTTACCTCGGTCAACTTGGCTTGAAAACTGCCGGTCGCAAGGTGCGCCCGGTTGGCGCGGGCGGCCTGCTGAAGCCGGTTACGTTCCGCATCCCGACTTTCCGCGTGGACTTGGAGTGCGAGGCGGATTTGATCGAGGAGATCGTCCGGCTGCACGGCGTGGACAAGATTCCGGCCACACCGCCGCGCGGCGCAATTGGCGCGAACGCCTTCGATTCGGTTCACGATCAAATCGCCGAGGCGCGACGGATTTTGACCGGACTCGGCTTGGACGAAGCGCAGGGACAGACGCTGATCGCGAATGCAGAATGCAGAATGCAGAATGCAGAATTGGTGGCTTTGTCGAATCCGTTGAGTGCGGACATGGACGTGTTGCGGCCAAGTTTGCTGCCCGGCTTGATTTATTCGTTGCGACATAACGTAAGCCGGAAAAATTACGACGTGGCGTTGTTTGAAATCGGGCACGTGTTCCAGCGTGCTGCCGGCGTCCCGCCGGCAGAACAAAACAAGAAACAGTCCTGCCAGCAAGATGCTGGCAGCGCGTTCAAGGAAGAACGCCGCGTAGCCGTTGCGCTCACGGGACAACGCGCCTTGCCCTTTTGGAGCGGGGATGGTCGTAATGCGAAATTTGACGCCGATGATTTGAAGGGATTGCTCGAGGAATTTTTCGCGCAATTTGGTTTGCGCGGCATGACGTTTGCGCGCCGTATCGAAAGCACGGCGGTATTTCTTGAATCAGCGACGATTCAACTCGGCAAACAAACGCTGGGTGAGTTTGGCCAGCTATCGCCGGTGCTGGCCAGGAAATACGATTTGCGCGACGCGGTGCTGCTGGCGGAATTGAATCTGGATTTGCTGCTCGCCCGGCGGAACCCAACCAAATTGTTCAGGGCGCTGCCGCAGTTCCCAGCCATTCGGCGCGACGTGGCAATGCTTGTGCCGGAGGCGACTACACATGAAGCCGTATTGCAAATCGTGAAGCAAATCAAGCCGGCAAACTTGGAGACGGTCGAGTTGTTTGACGTGTTCCGCGGGAAAAACGTTCCGGCGGGCCAAAAGAGCGTGGCCTACGCGTTCATTTATCGGAATGCCGAGCGCACGCTCACGGACGCTGAAATCAACGCGGCGCACGAAAAACTTGTGGCGCAATTCAAACAGAGTCTCGGCGCGGCGGTGCGCGAATAGTTTTGAATTCGCCGTTTTCGATTCAGACCGCTGACGAAACTTTATCGTCCACCAAAAACGGCGGGATGGGGCAATCGAGTGTGTCAGCGACGGCGCGGAGCAATTCGGCTTCACTTTCCTGAATGACGCCATCGGCGGCAACGGTGTGAATGCAGGCTTCAATCAAGTTCTTTTTGATGGTTGGCACGGCTTGCACGAGGCGGTTGAGCGCGGCGTCAACCTGGTTCACACCGCATTGTTCGCCGGGCAGCAACGTCAAATTGCCATCAGGCGAGCGCAGATACGGCGCGCCGGTTGCAAAAGCTTTTTGGATTTCGACGGCATCGCTGCTGCTGACGTTTGCGAGCGCGGACAACACAACGGCGCAATCCGGCAGCAGCGGCTTGAGCGAGTAATACTGAACGACTGGCGGACGCACCTTGGAAAATTGCGGCGCGAGGTTGCGCAGGACGATTTTCTGCAAAACGAATTCAAACAGTTCAATTTTCCCGTTGCTTTCAATGAGCCATTGGAGCGTCTGCGAAAATTGTTCGAACTGCCCGGCGTTCAAGTGCCGCAGCGCGCCCAAGGCAAGATTGATCACCGGCAGGTGCGTGTGTGCGGCAGCTTTCGAAACGTCCGGGAAAAGCGCGGCGGTTTTTTCGTAGATCGGTTGTGGAACGCGTTTGGCCAGATCAGCAAGCTGGGTGTTCCGCAATGTGGGCTCGGAACTCAGCAGCATGGCGTAAATCAGCGCGACGGCGTCGAGCGGTTCGCGGGCGGTGGCCTTTATGGTTTCAGGCAATGAATCGCGCAATTGCCCGGCGTATTTGAGATGCAACGGCGTGGGATTGCCCAAATTCGGCAGGACGGAATGCGATTTGATGACGGGCGGTTTTTCCTCGTCGCCCGAGGCGAGGATGGCACCGCCCAGCATCGTGCCAAAAAGATTCGGCATCGGCTGGCGTTTCGGTTTGGAAATTTCTTCAGGCGGCTGGTCGCGCCCGTCGTAACGAACGCTGGGAAATTTTCCATCGAAATTCGGATCAAAGACGCGAATGCGTTCCGCGAGCGGCGGATGGGTTTCGAGCAATCCAATGAACGGTTCGCTGACGCCGTTTCCAAAAAACATGTGGGAAAGTTCTTCGGCGTGCGCATGGCCAAGGCGCGAACCTGTTTCGCCAAGGCCGCCGATTTTTTTCAGCGCGCCGGTGATGCCTTCCGGATTGCGCGTGAATTGGACGGACGAGGCGTCAGCGAGAAATTCACGCTGGCGACTGACGGCGGCCTGGATGAGCCGTCCAAAAAAAACGCCGATGTAACCGATGAGCAGCAGGACAAGGCCGAGCAATGGCAACGGATTTTGTCCACGACCGCGACCGCCACCGCGCGTTTGCAACAGGACGCGGCCAATGATGGCGAGGCAAAGAATTCCAAAAATGATTCCCATGAGACGCAGGTTGAGCCGCATATCGCCGTTGAGGATGTGGCTGAATTCGTGGCCGATGACGCCTTGCAATTCGTCGCGCGACAAAATTTTCATGCAGCCGCGTGTGACGGTGATGGTCGCGTCGCCGGGCTTGTGGCCGGCGGCGAAGGCGTTGATGCCGTCCTCCTCATCCATGACGTAAACCTGCGGCACTGGCACACCGGAGGCGATGGCCATTTCCTCGACGACGTTGAGCAGTTTGCGTTCGTCGGGATCGTTCGTGTTCGGGCTGACGAGCCGCGCGCCCATCATTTCCGAAACCGCGCTGCCGCCAGACGCCAGCGCCATGGTTTTGTAACTGCTGCCGATCAAAATGACCGCGAGCGTGCCGACCGCGACACCAAGAAAAAGCTGCGGATTCCACAAGTCGAACTGCGGCTGTTCCTCATTGTAATGATGGCGTTGCGATTGAATGCCGGAAAAAGTCAGCAGCGCCGCGATGTAGATGGCAATAATCATCGCCGCGACCGCCATGGCAAAATAAATGACGAGCCACTGGGTCTTTTTTCTGGCTTTTTCCTGTCGTGCGAAGAAATCCATTTTGGGAGGGACGGCATTTTGCCGTCCCAAAAATCAACTGAGGACGGCGGCACGCCGTCCCTCCCACGATTCACGAGAACGAAACCTTCGGCGCGTCCTTCTGCTCAGGTTTGTCAACGACGAACAGTTCCGCCGGCCCGAAGTTGAAGATGCCCGCGATGATGTTCGATGGAAACACTTCGCGGTCGGTGTTGTAAACCATGACGGAGTCGTTGTAGGCCTGCCGCGCGAAGGAGATTTTGTTTTCCGTCGAAGCCAACTCCTCGGTGAGTTGCATCATGTTCTCGTTGGCCTTCAGATTGGGATATTGTTCAGAAACCATCATCAAGCGGCTGAGCGTGCCCGCAAGGCCGCTTTCGGCGGAGACGAGGTCTTTCATCGCGCCGGAATCGCCCGGATTGCTGGCGGCGGCCTGCGAGGCGGTATAGGCGATGTTGCGCGCCTTGGTGACGGCTTCGAGCGTTTCGCGTTCGTGCTTGATGTAGCCCTTGGCAATCTCGACGAGGTTCGGGATCAAGTCATAGCGGCGCTTGAGCTGCACGTCAATTTGCGCATAGGCGTTTTTGAACCGGTTGCGAAGCGTAACCAGTTTGTTGTAGCCACCAACGACAAAACCAATGAGTCCCAGCAGCACAACCAGCATGATGACCGCAACAATCAATCCTAGTCCTATAGCCATAAATTTCCTTTGTTGAATTTGCCAAACAACTAGGCCAAAACCCGCAGCCCGGCAATGATAATTTGTCCGCTATTTTAAAATTGCCAATCCGCTTTGGCTTCGGATGACATGATTTTTTTATTTACCCAAGCCGGTCACTCTTCCGGATGTCGGAAAAGACGAAGATTCCGTGGCAGTCAGTCGGTTTTATTTTCCGGGGGCTTTCTCCGGGTCGGTTTGGGGTTGCTCGGGCAGATAGACCTGAAATGTGGAGCCTTTTCCGGGTTCACTTTCCACGTTGATGAAGCCGCCATGGCTTTTGACGATGGACAATGTGGTGGACAATCCCAAACCGGTGCCTTTGCCGGGTTTCTTCGTCGTAAAGAACGGCTCGAAAATCCGGTCGCGAATTTCCGGCGGAATTCCGTGGCCTGTGTCCGTCACTTCAAACAACACATACGGTCCCGGTTTGGCTTCGGTGTTCAAACTGGCGAATTGGGCATCGACGGTGAAATTGCGCGCTCCCAACTTCAGTTTGCCGCCGGCTGGCATGGCATCGCGCGCGTTGACGCAAAGATTGAGCAACACTCGATGCAGTTGCGTCTGGTCGCCGGAAACAGGGCGAACATCCGCTGCAATATCAGTTTCCACCTTTATGGATTTGCTGAATGTTCCGGAAATGATGCTAATGACGTCTTCGAGGAGTTGCTTCGGATTGACTGGGTCGCACTTGCCTTCCAGTTTGCGGCCAAACCAAAGGACTTGTTTGACAACATCCGCACCGCGTTTGGCAGTCGCTTCCAACGAATCGAGCAATTCCAACCCCTCCTTGTCCTGAACCTTTTGGCGCAGCAACGCGGTGGAAGCCAGAATGGGCGCGAGAATGTTGTTGAGGTCGTTGGCGACACCCGAGGCGAGCTGGCCGATGCTTTCCATTCGTTGAGTGTGCTGAGATTGCGCTTCCAAACGTTTTTTGTCCGTGATATCGCGGCCGATGCCGACCAGGCCGATAATTTTGCCATTGGCGTCGCGCCACGGCACCTTGGTGGTGAGCGTCCAGCGGGTCTCGCCGTTGGGCAGGACGATTTTTTCTTCGCGGTTGATGATCGATTGACCTCTCCAAAGCACGAACTGATCGTCAGCGAAGAACGCCGTGGCGATATCATGTGGAAAGACGTCGAAATCGGTTTTGCCAATGGCGTCGGCTTCGGTCTTGCAGCCCATTCTTTTCACATTGGCCGGGTTGGCCAGGATCTTGCGTGCAGCGCTGTCTTTGGCGTAAATGCTGTCGGGGAGGTTGTCAATCACCGTGCGCAACAAATTGCGCTCTTCCGTCAATTTTATTTCCAGCGGCGTATATACCATAATTTTTTTTCGTCGATTTTCCCAAGGATTGTTTCAAAGCGCTGTGCGGGGCAATGAGAATTTTGCGGTGATCAACTGGTTTTGTTTTCCGGAGCTTTGTCTGAAGCAGGCTGGGATCGCATCTCGGGCAAATAGACCTGAAATGTGGAGCCTTTTCCGGGTTCACTTTCCACGTTGATGAAGCCGCCATGGCCTTTGACGATGGACAATGTGGTGGACAATCCCAAACCGGTGCCTTTGCCGGGTTCCTTCGTCGTAAAGAACGGCTCGAAAATCCGGTCGCGAATTTCCGGCGGAATTCCGTGGCCTGTGTCCGTCACTTCAAACAACACATACGGTCCCGGTTTGGCTTCGGTGTTCAAACTGGCGAATTGGGCATCGACGGTGAAATTGCGCGCTCCCAACTTCAGTTTGCCGCCAGTTGGCATGGCATCACGCGCGTTGACGGAAAGATTGAGCAACACTTGATGCAGTTGCGTCTGGTCGCCGGAAACAGGGTGAACGTCCGCTGCAATATCAGTTTCGAGCTCTATGGATTTGCTGAATGTTTCGGAAATGATGCGAGTGGCCTCTTTAAGAAGTTGCTTGGGATTGATTGGCTCGTGCTTGCCTTCCACCCCGCGGCCAAACCAAAGGACTTGTTTGACAACATCCGCACCGCGTTTGGCAGTCGCTTCCAACGAATCGAGCAATTCCAACCCCTCCTTGTCCTGAACCTTTTGGCGCAGCAACGTGGTGGAAATCATAATAGGCGCGAGAATATTATTGAGGTCGTGGGCGATACCTGAGGCGAGCTGGCCGATGCCTTCCATTCGTTGGGCGTGCAGAAATTGCGCTTCCAAATGTTTTTTGTCCGTGATATCGCGGCCAATGCCGACCAGGCCGATAATTTTTCCATTGGCGTCGCGCCACGGCACCTTGGTGGTGAGCGTCCAGCGGGTCTCGCCGTTGGGCAGGACGATTTTCTCTTCGCGGTTGATGATCGATTGATCTTTCCAAAGCACGAGCTGATCGTCAGCGAAGAACGCCGCGGCGATATCATGTGGAAAGACGTCGAAATCGGTTTTGCCAATGGCGTCGGCTTCGGTCTTGCAGCCCATTCTTTTCACATTGGCCGGGTTGACCATGACCTTGCGTGCAGCGCTATCTTTGGCGTAAATGCTATCGGGGAGGTTGTTAATCACCGTGCGCAACAAATTGCGCTCTTCCACTGATTTTATTTCCGCCTCCCTTTGCTTGGTGATATCGCGACCGATGCCGACCAAGCCGATGATTTTGCCGTCGCTGTCGCGCCACGGCACCTTGGTGGTGAGTGTCCAGCGGGTCTCGCCGTTGGGCAGGATGATTTTTTCTTCGCGGTTGATGATCGACTGACCTTTCCAAAGCACGAGCTGATCGTCAGCGAAGAACGCCGCGGCGATATCATGTGGAAAGACGTCGAAATCGGTTTTGCCAATGGCGTCGGCTTCGGTCTTGCAGCCCATTCTTTTCACATTGGCCGGGTTGGCCAGGATCTTGCGTGCACCGCTGTCTTTGGCGTAAATGCTGTCGGGGAGGTTGTCAATCACCGTGCGCAACAAATTGTGCTCTTCTGTTAATTTTGTTTCCGCCTCCTTTCGCTTGGTGATGTCGCGACCGATGCCGACGAGACCGACGATCTTTCCGGCGGCATTGCGCCAGGGAACTTTTGTAGAAAGCAACCAGTGGACTTTGCCGTTGGGAGTAATAACTTTCTCCTCACGGTTGATGACTGATTGGCCTTTCCAAAGCACCAATTGGTCGTCCTCATAAAGCTTCGCGGCAATATCCTTTGGGAAAAACTCAAAGTCCGTCTTGTCCAGCGCCTCGGCCTCGGTTTTGCATCCCATGAGCTTCAAGTCGGCCGGGTTGGCCACGGTCCTGCGCGCAGTGCTGTCTTTGGCATAGATGGGATCCGGGAGGTTATCAATTATTGCGCGCAACAGATTGCGTTCCTGCACCATCTGCAGTTCCAGTTCCATTTGTTTGGTAATGTCTGTCTGCGTGCCGACGATTCGAATTGCCTTGCCTGATGCATCGTGAATTATGCAACCGCGATCCAACACTTCCACGTAAGAGCCATTTTTACACTGGAAGCGATATTGATCCCTCCAGTGTTTTTGACCGCTGCGAATGGCCGCTTGAATCCCTTCATAAACCCGTTTTCGGTCGTCTGGGTGAATGCGGTTAACCCAGACTTCCGGGCTGGATGGCAATTCTTCCGGGGGATAACCAAACGTTTCACTGGTGCCTTCAGTGTGCCATACATAGTTGGCTTTCAAATTCCAATCCCATATTACGTCATTCGTCGCGCGAGCGATCAGATTTAAGCGTTCGTTGGCAGTTTGAAGATCTTCCAGCAGTTTTTGCTGATCGTCCTGGCTTTCGGAGGTTTTGGAAGATTTTGGCATTTTATTTTTGTCGCTGACGCACATTCGCGGCGGATGCCTGTTCAAATCAGTTATTTTGGTCCATCATATTTTTATGACCAGGCGCTTGCAACCGGGTCGGAATTAAGAGTTGTTTACGCCAATGAACAGAGCCGCGCAAGTGTAATCCTCAAGGTTCAACAACAACGGGCATTCCAACCCAGGAGAGCTGCATCAAATACTCCGCATCCCAGTTCGCCAGCCGGAAGCACCCATGCGATTCCGTCCGTCCCACCTGCTCGGGACTTGGCGTGCCGTGAATGCCATAGCCGGGTTTGTCCAGACCAATCCATGCCACGCCGACCGGATTATTCGGCCCGGAAGGCAAAACCAATTTCTGATTCAACCGCCGCGCTTCAGGCGACTCGGGAAAAAGTTCCGGGTCGAACGTGTAATTCGGGTTTGGCGCGATAACGGCAACGTGTAATTCACCCACCGGCCGTTTCTCGACGCTTGCGGCAATGCTGCACGGAAAATGCGCGAGCAAGTTCGTTTCCGCGCCGAATGCCTCCAAAAACTTTTCGTTGAGATGAATGGCTACAAACGCCGCCTTGTCCGTTGGCGGGGGATAATTCACCTCTGGAATCCACAAGACTGTGCCTGGTGCAATGTTTGTCCAATTCACACCCGGGTTGAGCCGGCAAATTAATTCGGGATGCGAATGGCTTTTCTCCGCAACAAGTTCCAATTCCGTTTCGTAATCGAGCGCTGACTGCTGCGATTTGGCGAGCCACGTTTTACCGAGCGGCTGCAAATGTGTCAGGTCGTTGGTCGTGACCACATAAGTTGTCAACAGTGGCGCGTCGAGTGTCAGCCGCGCGCGCGCGTCGGCATCGAGCGCACCGGTTTGCGACAAATTTTCAATTTTCTTAAAAACAAAAATGGCCTCGCGCGTTTGCGAACCGAGCGCGGCATCAATCGAACCCGGTGAAATCGCGCGGCGCGCCAGCGCTATTTGGACTTCCAGCACGTCGCGAACCGGTCGCGGAAAATCGCCCGGCGATTCGTGTGCGACAATCAACGGTCGCATGCGCGATGGGGTGGCAATTTTCGGCCGGCGGACCATTTTCTTCGGATGTTCGTGCCGCCACCAAATCCACATCACCGCCGCCAGCACAATCAATATGAATAACCAACGCCAGCTGCCGCCGTGTTTCTTTTGTCGCATGTGCGCAAAACGACGTTGAAAGTCCGGAGACACGCGGGGATTAAGCCACAGACAAAATGCCGACCCAAGACAGAACTCGCTTAATGAATGGAAGTCATTCGAATATGACCAGACAGCAGTTGTTTCACTTGAGATTCAAAACCGCTTCTCCAATAAGCTTTGCGATGGTGGTCTGGTCAAGTTGAGCGGTGTTGATAACCATGTGGTAAAGCAGGGGGTCATTGATGTCGGCATCGAAATATTTTTTTAAATAGCGTTCACGCCCGAGGTCTTCAGTCTTGCAAAACTTGCGCGCTGCAGCTCCGCTCATGTTGTACTCTTTGTGGGCATATTCAACGCGTTTCTCAAATGGGGCGACCAGGCGCACGTGAAGGACATCCGGCAACTTCGCCGTGATCACGCTTCCGCCGCGGCCAATGAGAATCACGTTTCCCAGCGCGGCCAGCTTAAGGATGGTCTCCGCAGTTTGAAGGACAATGGTGCTCGACGGTGGACGCACCGCGAATAGTTCATTCAGGAAGTCTTCGAGTTCGGAGGCGCGGTCTTCGGGCAGGAATTTGGCCAGACAGGCGGGCAGATTATGGTCTTCAAGAACTTTGTCTATAAGATTGCGATCGAATACAGTCCACGGACAGGCGTCCTTTGGTGAACGTTCTTGCAAGTAACAGGCCAGTTTTTCGGCGATGGCCAATGCCCCGCAGCCGGTCTGTCTGGAGATCGTCACCGCGCGACGAACACCGTTTTCCGCGAATGCCTTCGATTCGCTGGCGTTTTGCAACTGGCTGTTGATGAAGGACAGGCAATGTTCAAGGTTGGGAGTTTGAATCATAACAGCCTCCTGATTTGCGGGATTGGTCTGCACGGTGGAGAACCCCCTTTGTCCTCAAGTTGGACAAGGCTTGTTTTTGCGACACCCGCTGGATTCGCGTTTTGGCCATAACTTCTCCGGATTTCAAACCGGTAACGTCGCCCGTTTCGTTTTCGCCGACTTTTACTTCAAAATATTCCCCTGACACGAGTGGTTTCAAGAGCATCAGGGCGATTTGATAATAACTGATGCAAATTGTCAAACCGGCAGGCGGCCTTCAAATCCTGCCGCGCATCGTCAAATACCCCCGGCTTTTCCACGGGCGTTCACGATTTGGCGAGCATTTCGTTGTAGGCGCGCGCGATTTGATCCACCAACGGCGACGGCACGACTGTTTTACTTATTTCACGCAAACGCCTTGGGCAGGACGCCCGGATGGCCGACATGGCGTTCGTAGTCCAGGATAATGTCCACGGCTTCCTGTGGATCGTCGGTAAGTTTGACAAGATCGAGGTCGCCGGGGCTGATGAAGTGGTGTTTGTCCTGCAATTCGGTTTTCAACCAGTGCAGCAGTCCCTTCCAGTGTTCCTTGCCGAAAAGGATGAGTGGAAATTGCGGGATGCGTTCCGTCTGCACGAGCGTGGTGATTTCAAAAAATTCATCGAGCGTGCCGAACCCACCGGGCATGAACACGAAGCCGAGGCTGTATTTCGCAAAACAAACTTTGCGCGCGAAAAAATAATGAAAGTGCAGCGGCACGTTGACAAAACGATTGCTGACTTGCTCGCGCGACAATTCGATGTTGAGGCCGATGGATTTGCCACCGCCTTGCGATGCGCCCTTGTTCACGGCCTCCATGATGCCCGGCCCGCCGCCGGTGATGACGGCGAGATTGTGCTGCGCGAGCCCTTTGGCGATGGCGGTCGCGTCGTGATAATACTTGTCGTTCGGGTGCATTCGCGCCGAGCCAAAAATCGTGACGGCGGGGCCGACTTGTGAAAGCGTTTGGAAGGAATCCACAAACTCGGCCATGATGCGGAAGATGCGCCAGGGATCTTCGCGAATGAAACTGGTGGTGTCGCTCATGGCCGGAGCATAGTCGCGACGGTGAAATGAAACAAGCCGGAGAACTTTAAAATTCCCCGGCCTGTTTGTATGTCACTCAGTTCCTCAAATCAAGAGCAGCCGAGGCTTTCGCCGCAATTCAGGCATTTGTAACATGCGCCGTTGCGCACGGCGACATGGCCGCAGTTCGGACACATGGGTGCGTCCTGCTGGAAATGCGCGATGGCGTCATTCAAGCTTTTGACGGTGTGTTCAGAGGGCGCGTGATGGCCGTTGCCATTGCCAGTTTCCGCTTCGAGCACGTCGTTGTCCTCGGCGATGGGCAGTTCACGCACCGGCCGGTTCACCTTTTTTTTTCTTCTTCGTGCAAACCGGGCATGGCGAGTTCCGGCTGTGCGCGATTGGCGGCAACCGCTTCGCGGTAGCCGGGAATGAATTTCAGCGCGAGCCAGCGAAAAACGTAATCGGTGATTGAGGAAGCGTTGCGGATTTCCGGATTCTTCGTGAAACCGCTCGGCTCGAAACGCTGGTGCGCGAATTTTTTCACGAGCGCCCCCAGCGGCACGCCGTATTGCAATGCAATGCTGGTGAGCGTGCCGATGCTGTCCATCAAGCCGCCGATGGTCGAGCCTTCCTTGGCCATCGTGATGAACAATTCACCCGGCTGGCCGTCTTCAAACAACCCGACCGTCATGTAGCCTTCGTGGCCGGCGATGTCGAATTTGTGTGTGACGGCCATCGCGCGTTTCCGGCAGGCGGCGGCGCAACGGTTTGCCGGCTTCGGCGCTCAATCTGGCAATTTCGGACTCGAGTTCCTTGATGCGGGCTTCGAGCGACGATGTGTCCGCCGCGGTTGCGCCGCTGGAACCGTCACCGCTTTTTTTGGTGCTCAACGGCTGCGAACGTTTCGAACCGTCGCGGTAAATCGCCACGCATTTGAGCCCCATTTTCCACGCGTGAACGTAAATGTCGCGAATTTCCTCGACGGTGCTTCCATTCGGCATGTTGACGGTCTTGGAGATCGCGCCGCTGATGAACGGCTGGGCGGCGGCCATCATTTTCAAGTGCGCCAGACAATGGATGCTGCGCCTGCCCTTGAACGGTTTGAACGCGCAATCAAAGACGGGCAAATGCTCCGGCTTGAGTCCGCTGCGGCCCAACGTGCCGCTCCCGCTTTCGCGGGACTGGAGGTTCTGATCTGCCGGCGGGACGCCGGCAGCACGTTCCTCAACGTCTTCGATGGTGTCGAATTTCTCGATATGCGCGAGAATGTCTTCGATTTCCTTCGCGCTGTAGCCGAGACGGTGAAGCGCGTCGGGCACGCCGCGGTTGACAATTTTCAACATGCCGCCGCCGGCCAGCAGCTTGTATTTGACGAGCGCGATGTCGGGTTCGATGCCGGTCGTGTCGCAGTCCATCAGAAATGCAATCGTGCCGGTCGGCGCGAGCACGGTGACTTGCGCGTTGCGATAGCCGGCTTGTTTGCCGCGGGCGAGCGCGCGGTCCCAACAACGACGCGCTTCATCTTTGAGATAACCGAACTCCTCGCTCGGATGAATCTCTTCAACGGCGTCGCGATGCAGTTGAATGACGCCAAGCATGGATTCGACGTTGTCCTTTGCCGGCGGTTTTGGCACGTGCGCGCAACGGGCGTCACGGTAGCCCGGAAACGCCCCCATGCCGGCGGCGATTTCAGCGCTCTGCTCGTAGGCGTGGCCGGTCATGATCGCAGTAATGGCGCCGGCGAGCGCGCGGCCTCCGTCACTGTCATACGGCAATCCGTAGCTCATGATGAGCGAGCCGAGATTGGCGTAACCGAGGCCGAGCGTGCGGAAAATGTGCGAATTTTCGGTGATGTCCTTCGTCGGGTAACTCGCGTTGTCCACGATGATTTCCTGCGCGGTGATGAAAATGCGCACGGCGGCTTTGAAACGTTCCACGTCGAACCTGCCGTCCTCGCGTTTGAATTTCATCAAATTGAGCGACGCCAAGGTTGCACGCGGTGTTGTTGATGAAAACGTATTCGCTGCACGGGTTTGTGGAATGAATCGGCTCGGTGCCTTTGCATGTGTGCCATTTTTGGATCGCGCCGTCGTATTGCATGCCGGGGTCGCCGCAAATCCATGTGCCTTCGGCGATTTTGTAGAGCAGTTTCGCGGCGTCCTTCTTTTCGAGCGGCTTGCCGGTGGTGACGGCGCGCGTCCACCATTCCCTGCCCGCAAGCGCGGCTTCCATGAATTCGTCGCTGGCGCGCACGGACAGATTTTCGTTTTGATACATCACGCTGCCGTAGGCGTCGCCGTTGTAGGAACCGTCGTAACCCTGCTCGATGAGCGCCCAGGCCTTCCTTTCCTCTTTTTGCTTGGCGTCAATGAATTCCTCGATGTCGCCGTGCCAGTCGTGGAGCGTGTTCATCTTGGCCGCGCGGCGCGTTTTGCCGCCGGATTTTACGACGTTGGCGACCTGATCATAAACTTTCAGAAAACTCATCGGGCCGCTCGGACACCCGCCGCCGCTGAGTTTTTCCCGGCTGGATCGGAGCGGGGACAAATCCGTGCCCGTGCCGGAACCGAATTTAAAGAGCATCGCCTCGCTTCCCGCCAGACGCATGATGCTTTCCATGTTGTCGTCCACGGACTGAATGAAGCAGGCGCTGCACTGCGGATATTCATATTGCGTCCGGGCGCGTTCAATGTCGCGCGTCTTGCGATTGTAAAACCAGTTTCCCCTGCTGGAATTGATTGCCGACGCCGTATTGATGATAAAGCCCGACGTTGAACCAGACCGGCGAATTAAACGCGCCGTATTGATTCAGGCAGAGCCAGGTCAACTCGTCGTAGAAAACTTCGCCGTCGGCCTTGCTGAAGTAACCGTCCGCAACGCCCCAATCGGCAATCGTCCGGGAAATGCGATGGATAAGCTGGCGCACTGAGGTTTCGCGCTCGGGCGTGTTTTGCTCCCCGTAAAAATACTTCGAGACAACGACCTTCGTCGCAAGCAGCGACCACGACTTCGGCGTCTCGACATTTTCCTGTTTGAAAATCACCTTGCCGGCGTCGTCGGTGATTTCAGCGGTGCGGCGGTCCCATTCGATTTGATCGAACGGCTTGACTTTCGCGTCGCTGAAAACGCGCCCGACGGGCAGCGACTTTTTCGTTGTGTTCGCCTTGCTCTTAAGCCCGTGGGTGCGCCCCGCAACCACCGTCGCGGGACGATGGCCTTTGTGCGACGCCGGAGCCAAAACTTCTTCGCGCGCGTCAATCATGGATTTCCCTTTCAGGGCGGTCGAAATTTCTTTTCAGACAAATCACCCGACCGCCTTAAATCAGAAGACCGGTCGGGAAAATCAGACTTTTCAACCCACTTTTCAGGCTTTCGCCAACCGCCCCATTTCCTGCGAAACCCCATTTAGTGGGCAATGTTGGGAGCATATACCCAACATATTGTGGTGGCAAGAAAAATTTTCAAAAAAGTTACGGGGATAATATTCCCCAAGCAAAACCCCAAAATCCTGCGTTTCCATTGTGCAAGCAGCAACTTATTCGCCGCTGTGAACAAAAAATCAGCGCGATTTTTTTTGGCGTGACGATGCAAATGAGCTGGGTCGTTTTCAGAACGACGGTTTAGGTTTGCGAATCGGCTCGACCGTTTTTGGGCGTGGTTTCGGCACCAGCACAATAGGGCAACCTTCGTAACCGAAGGCGCGGCGCAACTGGTTGCCGAGGTATTTTTTGTATTGGCCGGAAAACAATTCATCGCGGTTGATGAACAGCAGAAACGTCGGCGGCGCCTGCCGCACCTGCGTGGCGTAAAAAAACTTCAGCCGGTGCCCCGCCGCGCTGACCGGCTGACGGCGTTCGACGGCGTCTTGCAACGTCCGATTCAAAATCGCCGTTGGAATCTTTTGTTGAAGTTGCGCCGCGACGTAGCGCACGGCCTCCAGCAAACGATCCAGATGAAAACCGGATTTGGCTGATGCGAAAATTACCGGCGCGTAGTCGAGGAAGAACAATTTATCCTGCACCCAAGTGCCAAATTCGCCAAGCGTGGATATTATCTTTGCCTGGCCTTCGCGCCGCTCTTTTTTGTTGCGCCGCCGGATTTCCTCCTCGCGGTCAGCGAGGACTTTTTCCTTGAACAAATCCCATTTATTGACGACGACGATGCAGGCCTTGCGTTCCTCAACGATTTTGTCCGCGATTTTTTTATCCTGTTCGGTAATTCCAGCTTCAGCGTCCAAAACCAGAATTACAATGTCGCAATGCGCAATGGAATCCGCCGCGCGCTGGACGCTGAAAAACTCGATCGAATCGCCCACGCGCCGCGCCTTTCGCATGCCGGCCGTGTCAATGAGAATATATTTTTGCCGCACACCGCCGGTTTCCACTTCAAATGGCACGTCAATGGAATCGCGCGTCGTGCCGGGAATCGGCGTGACGATGACGCGCTCGGATTTCGTGAGCGCGTTGATGATGGACGATTTGCCGACGTTGGGGCGGCCGACGATGGCCAGTTTCAAAATTTCGGAGTTCGGAGTTCGGAGTTCGGAGTTCGGAGCGTCTGAAATCGGGCGGCAGCGCCGCCATGGCCGCTTCCATTAAAGTATCGATGCCGAGTCCGTGAATGGCGCTGACGGGGAAAATTTTTTCAAAGCCGAGTTGTGCGAATTCATCAGCGCTGGCTTCGTCACGGCTCGTGTCCACTTTGTTGGCTGCGACAAAAACCGGTTTTCCACTGCGACGCAAACGTTCCGCAACTTCGCGATCGAGCGGCATGACGCCCTCCTGCGCGTTGACGACGAGAATAATGATGTTTGCGGACTCAATGGCCAAATCCACCTGTTCAATCGCCGCTTTGATGATGACATCACCCGCCTTTTCGCGGTGCAACAGTCCGATGCCGCCGGTGTCCACGAGCGTGAAGGCGCGCCCGTTCCATTCCGCTTCGGCGCTGATGCGGTCGCGCGTGACGCCGGGCAGGTCATGCACAATGGCGATGCGCCGTCCGACGATGCGGTTGAACAGGGCGGACTTGCCGACGTTGGGGCGACCGACGATGGCGATTAAGGCGGACACGCTTTGAGATTAAACGGAAGCGGTGAAGCGGAAAGCCAAAACGCTTGTCAGCCAACAAATCTCACGCAGAGCCGCAAAGCCGCAAGGCAAGAAAAACGTTTTGCCCGCCTTTGCCCTTTTGTTATTTCATTCGCATGTCGGAACCGGTCAAAGCGATGCCGCATTTACGGCAGGCCTATAAATTGATGCGCGCGCGGTTTGGGCATCAACATTGGTGGCCGGGGGAGACGCCGTTTGAAGTCTGCGTCGGCGCTATTCTCACGCAAAACACCGCGTGGACAAATGTCGAGCGCGCCATCGCCAATCTCAAGGCCGCGCGCGTGCTGGAACCGGGGAAACTGTTCGCGTTGCCCGAATCGAAATTGGCGGAGCTGATTCGTCCCGCCGGTTATTTCAACGTGAAGGCGCGTCGCCTGCGCTCATTTTTACGCGCGCTTGTTGAGGAATACGCCGGCGATTTGGGAAAATTTTTGGATGGCGAAACTTCCGTGGTTCGCGAGCGGTTGCTGGCCATCCACGGCATCGGGCCGGAGACGGCGGACAGCCTGTTGCTTTATGCGGGTGGACATCACGGTTTTGTCATTGACGCTTACACGAAACGAATTTTTCAGCGGCATGGTTGGAGTCATTTGGAAGGCAGAAGGCGGAAGGCAGAAGGCAGAAGCCCAAAGTCGGCGGCGAGCTATGACGAGTTGAAAGCGCTTTGTGAAGCGGCATTGAATCAAAAAAGTGGCGCGCAAAGACTTGATTACTGGCGGGATTATCACGCGCAACTGGTGATGACGGGCAAACATTTTTGCCGGACACACGCACCGCGCTGTGAGGAATGTCCGCTGAAGCCGTTGCTGCCGCGAAAATCAGAGGGCAGAAGTCAGAGAACAGATAACGGAGGATAAATGTCGGGCTTCCGGCCTTCCACCCTCCGTAGCAGGGCTACTGCGGAGGACGGGCCGACTTCCGTCTTCTGAATTGACGGCTTGTTTTCGGCGCGTTTCCCGCTAATTTTTGCGCCATCGCCAGCATGAACCCAACCCTTGTCATCGTGCCGACTTATAATGAGCGGGAAAATCTGCCTCGTCTCGCGCAACGACTTTTGGCCCTGCCAACGCGGGTGGATTTGCTCGTGGTGGACGACGGTTCGCCCGACGGCACTGGCAAGCTGGCCGACGAACTTGCCGGGGAACATCCCGAAATTCATGTTTTGCATCAAGCGGAGAAAAACGGGCTGGGCCGCGCCTACATCGCCGGATTCAGATGGGCGCTGGAGCACGGCTACGAATTCATTTTCGAAATGGATGGCGATTTTTCGCACAATCCGGACGATGTGCCGGTGTTTCTTGAAGCCGCCCGAAATGCCGACCTCGTGCTCGGGTCGCGTTATGTGGACGGCATCCGCGTCATCAATTGGCCGCTCAAGCGGCTGATGCTAAGTCGCAGCGCCGGTAAATATGTGAAATGGGTTACTGGAATGCCATTTACCGACCCGACTGGCGGCTACAAATGTTTCCGCCGTCGCGCGCTGCAAGCCATCAACCTCGATGGAATCCGCTCGAACGGTTACAGTTTCCAGATTGAAATGACGCACAAACTCTGGCGGCAGGGGTTCAAAATCGTCGAAGTGCCGATTATTTTTACCGAGCGCACTGTGGGCCGATCAAAGATGGCCGGGCACATCGTGAGCGAGGCGTTTTGGATGGTCTGGCGTTTATTGTTGCAGAATGGATTGCACCGCTCGCCTCGTGCGAAACAAGTGGAAATGCAGGACGGCATAAAGTAAAGCTAGACTTGCCATGAGAGCGAATTTGATTTCAATCCTTCCCATCTTCGTTTCAATGATTTTTTCCACAACAATCGTTCAAGCTATGACCCTAAAAGTCGGTGACACTGCGCCTTTATTTGTGGGCCAGGATCAGGACGGCAAGACCGTGAAACTGGCCGACCTTGTCGGCAAAAAAATCGTGCTGCTGTATTTTTACCCAAAGGATAACACACCCGGTTGCACCAAAGAGGCTTGCGGCTTCCGCGATCGCATGAGTGAATTGCAGAAGGACGGCGTCGAGGTCATTGGTGTGAGTTTTGACACCGCTGAAAGCCACCAAAAATTCATCGTCCAATACAATTTAAATTTTCGCCTTCTGGCTGACCCTGATGGGAAAATCGTTGGTGCTTACGGTGTGCAATGGGGTGACCGGAAAATAGCCCGCCGTGTCAGTTTCCTCATCGGTCTCGACGGCAAAATCGTCCATGTCACTGACGCAGCCGATCCCGACGTTCACTTCAAGGAGATGAAGGAAGCCATTGCCGGTTTGAAAAAGAACTGATCTTCAAAATCCCCTCTCGTCAAAATTGCCGCTCGCGCTTAAAATCACCGTGTGCAGTTTTGGATGAAAACCGGCGTTGTGGCAAGGGCGCGGGAATATCTTCACCAACACTGGCAGCGCGCGTTGCAGCTGCGCGAAAAGCTGACACTCAAGGAGGAGGCGTTTCACCTCGTGCTTGCAGGTGTTGTTGGAGTCATCGGCGGCCTGGTGAATTTGTTCTTCTATTACGCCGTTCATCTCATTCAAGCCAGTGATCCGGTGGAAGTTGCAGGGCGGTTGCCCGATTGGGAACGGGTTTTGTTGCCGACGTTGGGCGGGTTGGCTGCGGGGCTCATTTTGTACTGGGGATCGAGGCTTATTGGTCCACAAAGCTCGACCAATTTGCTGGAAGTCGTCGTTGCCGGTGACGGGCGGTTGCCGTCCCGCACGGAATTGGTGAAAACATTTTCGGCGGTGGTGAGCATTGCCACCGGCGCGTCCATCGGCCGTGAAGGCGGCATCACGCAACTGTCGGCGACGCTGTCTTCAAAACTCGGCCAGCTTGCAAAATGGCCGCCATATCGGTTGCGATTGCTCGTGGGTTGCGGCGCGGCATCCGGCATCGCGGCGGCCTACAACGCGCCCATTACGGGCGCGGTGTTCTCGGCGCTGATTGTGCTTGGAAATTTTTCCATGAACCTCTTTGCGCCGCTGATTTTCTCATCGGTCATTGCGGTAACGGTGTCGCGGAGTTTCTTTGGCATCGCGCCGTGGTATCAAATCCCGCCGTTTCCGGCCGCCACGCCCGCGCAACTGCCATGGTTTGTGCTGTTGGGCGTGATTTCCGGCGTGGTCGGCGCGCTATTTTTGAAACTGTTGCGCGTGAGCGAAGCGCGGTTTCGCAGCCTCAACTGGCCGATTTACCTGCGTCTGACGTGTGCCGGTCTGGTTGTCGGCGTCATTGCGATTGCCTTTCCGGGCGTGTGCGGCAACGGCTATTCCGTGACAAACAGCATTCTACACGAGGAATTTTTGTCCTACGCGCAGCCATTGTTGTGGCTTGGCGGATTACTCGTGGCCAAATGGGTGGCAACGTCAGTAACAGTCGGCGCGGGCACGGTCGGCGGCGTGTTCACGCCGACACTGTTTATCGGCGCAAGCGCCGGCGCGCTTTTTGGCACGGCGTTGCATCAAGCCGGCGTTGCGCCGGGTGTGTCGCCGGGCGCATTCGCGCTGGTCGGCATGGGCTCGGTGCTGGCGGCAACCACACGATCGCCGTTGCTGGCAATGATCATGATTTTTGAATTGTCGCTGGATTACTCACTCGTCCCGCCATTGATGCTGGCGTGCGTGGTTTCCATTTTGGTCGCGCGCCAGTTGCACGGCGAATCGGTCTATACCGAACATCTACGCGTGAAAGGCCTCGCGCTGGCACAGGAAACCAGCCGGCCGGGCGCGGCGATGGAGCAAACGGTCGGCGATTTGATGCACGCACCCGTGCCGCCGGTGCGCGAAAGCACATTGCTCCGGGAAATTGCGGACCGTTTTCTGACCGGTTCAAATAATTTTCTGCCTGTTGTGGATGAGCGGCAGCGGTTGCTTGGCGTGGTGGCATTGCAGGATTTGAAAGGATTCCTGAACGCCTCGCAGGATTTGGATGCGATCATCGCCGGTGACGTGATGCGCCCGCCGCCCAAATGCCTGACACCCGGCCAGCGGTTGCTGGACGCGCTGCCGCTGGTGCTCGAAAGCGAATTCCGCAATGTGCCTGTCGTCAATAATCCGAATGAAAACAAACTGGTCGGCGCCATCATCCGCGTGGAAATGCTGACGATTTTCTCGGAGGCCATCGCCTTGAAAAGCGACCCGAGGCGGTGAAAAGTCTTTTTTGTGCCTGCCGCGCCTTGTAGTTTTTCCCAATGCCATTAAACGTTGGCGACAAACCGGTTTTGACCATTGACGACGTTGCGTTTGGCGGCGAGGGCGTCGGGCGTGTGAACGATTTTGTCGTGTTTGTGCCATTTGTGCTCGCGGGTGAAGTCGTCGAGGTCGAGATCAGGGAAGTCAAAAGGAATTTTGCGCGGGCAAAACTGATCCGCATCGAAAAATCGTCGCCGGAACGCGTCGAACCCGCCTGCCGTTATTTCGGCAAATGCGGTGGCTGCCAGTATCAGCACATTGAATACGCCGCGCAGTTGCGGCTCAAACAAAAGCAAATTGCGGATTTGTTCGAACGCGTTGGGAAATTTTCCCCCGGCCTTGTCGGGGCGGTGATTCCGTGCCCGCAGCCTTACGGCTACCGCAATCGCATCATGGTTCGCAGCCAGTGGAACAAGCCGGAACAAAAACTCAACATCGGCTTTGTGCGTTGGGACTGCGGTTTGGTCGAGGACATTGAAGAATGCAAAATCGCCGAGCCGGTTCTTAATGAGCAAATTGCCCGTGTCCGTGCGCATCCGCCGCCGCGCGGCGGCTTGAAAGTCGTGCTGCGTGTATCGCCGGAAGATTGGGATGTTCCGCCGGACTCGTTTTTTCAGAGCAATTTTTTCCTGCTGCCCAAACTCGTCGGGACCGTGCGCAAATTTCTCCATGTCGGTGGCGCGCGACATTTGGTGGATTTGTATTGCGGCGTGGGATTTTTCGGAATCCAGTTGGCGGACGCGGTCGAATCGTTCGTCGGTGTGGAACACGACCCATACGCCGTCAGATCGGCGCGGCGCAACGCATTGTCGCGCAAAATCGGCAACGGGGAGTTCATTGCGAAGGCGGTTGAAGAAATTTTGCCGGAGTTGTTGAAAAAGTTTTCTCTGGAAAGAACAACGGTATTGCTCGACCCGTCGCGCAAGGGCTGTCTGCCGCAGACATTGGAATTATTGCGCGAGGCAAAACCGGCGCAGGTCATTTACGTTTCATGTCATCCGGCGACAATGGCGCGGGACTTGAACGTCTTATGTGGTGGCGGTGTCTTTGACCTGATGAGCGTGCAACCGCTGGATATGTTCCCACAAACGCAACACGTCGAATGCGTGGCGGATTTGCGTGCGGCGGAAAATCTTGCCAATCCGCACAGGGCGGATTCAACTGGATGAACCCAATGACAATGGACGCGCAAACGGACACGCGGAAAGGTTTCGTTCCGCGTTTTCTACCGTGGCTTCTGGCTGCCGCGGCGCTGGCGGTTTATTTGCTGACACTCAACCATTGGGTGTCGCTGTTCAATCTTGGTTTCGTTGCCAAAATATCCGGCTGGATGTGGCAACCGGAAGCCTTGAATCCGGTTTCGTTTCTCGTCACGTATCCGTTCCGCTGGCTGCCGGTCGCGTCCATTCCAATTGCGCTGAATTTATTTTCCGCCGTGTGCGCCGCGTTGACGCTTGGCCTGCTTGCGCGGTCGGTTGCGCTTTTACCGCAGGACCGGACGGAGGCGCAACGAAAACGCGAACGGAACCCTTTTTCGTTTTTGACCATTCGCAGCGCCTGGTTGCCGCCGGTTTTTGCCGTGTTGGTGTGCGGTTTGCAACTCACGTTCTGGGAGAACGCAACGAATTTTACGGGCGAAATGTTGAGCCTGTTGCCGTTTGTTTTCATCATTTGGTCGCTGCTGGAATACCGGCTGGACGAGCGCGAGGGACGGTTGTTTCTGGCCGCGTTCATATACGGCGCGGGCATGGCGAATGACTGGGCGATGGTGTGTTATTTCCCCGTTTTCATCACGGCCATCATCTGGATTCGCGGCTTGAGTTTTTTCAATCCGCGTTTTCTCGGACGAATGACGCTGTGTGGTCTGGCGGGAATATCGTTCTATTTGCTTCTGCCGCTGGTGGTGACGATTTCGGGCAAAGTGCCGGTGACGTTCTGGGAAGTGTTGAAGTTCAATCTGTTGTCGCAGTTCCACGTGGTGAAAGCCTTTTTCATCAGCGGGAACCTCAGGGAAACCTTGTTCCTGTTGTCGTTAAGCTCATTGGTGCCCGTGTTGATGTTGTCGATCCGCTGGGGTGCATTCTTCGGAGACCCCAGTCCGATCGGCACGGCGTTGGCCAGCTTCATGTTTCACCTGGTGCATGCGATTTTTCTGGTCGTCTGCATTTGGGTGGCATTCGATCCGCCGTTTAGCCCCCGGGAAAAAGGGTTCGGGCTGATGTTTTACTACTTGGGCGCGCTGAGCGTGGGTTATTATAGCGGATATTTTTTATTGGTGTTTGGGAAACAACCGGTCGCCCCTCCACAACAGCGCAAGCCGTCCCCATTTGATTTTTTGAACATCCTGGCCGTGGCGTGCGTGTGGCTGCTTTTCATTTTGGCCGGTGTCGGGCTGATTTGCAAAAACGCGCCGCAACTTCAGGCCGTGAACGATGATACGTTTCGACGTTACACCTCGCTTGTGGAAGAGAACCTGCCACGTTCGGGCGGCATTTTGTTGAGCGACGACTCACGACGACTGATTCTCGAACAGGCGGCATTGGCACGTGATGGTCGGATGAAAGATTTTATACCGGTTGAGACGCAGTGGCTGCTATATCCGCCATATCACAAATTTTTACACAGGCAGTTTCCGCAAAAATGGCCGGATACTGTTGCCGCTTCCGAAGAAACCAACAGCGTCAGCCCGCCTCATTTGATCGGCCTGCTGACCATGCTCGCCAAAACGAATGAGCTTTATTATCTGCAACCAAGCTTCGGCTATTACTTCGAGCAATTTTATTTGGAACCGCACGGCTTGGTTTACAAGCTTAAAACGCTGCCCAACGACATGCTCCTGCCGCCGTTGCCGGATAAAAATGAAATCGCCGGGAACGAAACGTTTTGGTCGCGGGCGGAAACACAGGCGTTCCCTCCCATTGAACGCGCCCTGGCCGTCCCGAAACCCGGTTCGCCGCAGT
Organism: uncultured Verrucomicrobiae bacterium; assembly: GCA_963835625.1. Classification (GTDB taxonomy): domain Bacteria; phylum Verrucomicrobiota; class Verrucomicrobiia; order Limisphaerales; family UBA11358; genus UBA11358. The sequence continues at coordinate 17,968 of CAWIGO010000021.1, read as the reverse complement.
CATGGGTTGAAAAACAGCTCACAACGTTGCACGCAGCGCGGGAACAGAATCCCAACGCCGTTGCCGCCGGGAGTTTTTACTCGCGGAGTTTGAATTTTTGGGGAGTCAAAATGCAATGCGCCGGTGCTCTCGTTATCGCCGCCGCGCATTTTGAAATGGCGGAAAAGCTCAACCCCGAAAACGTTGTCGCGCAAATCAATCTTCAGTTCAATCACAGCCTTCAGGCTGGTGAAAACGTGCCGGTGGATTTGACGAAAGTCACGCTCGATCAATTCAAGCTCCACTACGTGGAAGAACGTGTCGACGTGGACGGCCCTTTTGACGAGCCGAGTTTTTGCCTTGAAAACGGCGTCGTATTGGTGCACAGGCGGATTGTTTCGCCAGGCTGTTGCGCCGTTCACCCGCGTCCGCCAGCTCGCGCCGGACAATCTGGTTGCCCGGCTTTGGCTGGGGCAGATTTACGATTTGGCCCGTTTACCCGACCGCGCGCTTGAGGCAATCCAGGATGTGCGCGGGCAACCGGAAAAATTTTCGTTGACGGACACGAACAGAATCCAGCTCACCCTCATTGAGGCCGCCGCTTATTTCGAGAAGAAAGACCCTGCGCACGCCACGCGACTGCTCGAAACCGAAATCTCCCGCTGTCCCACGAACGACACACTGCTCGCCGCCGCCGCCCAATTTTATCTGGTCAACGGCCTCTTCCACAATGCGCTTGCTGTCATTGACCGCAGGTTGCAACTCTCGCCCGATGACCCGAACCGGCTTTTCGACAAAGGCTACGTTTACCTTCAACTCAGAGCCTACGATGATGCCATTGCCGCGCTGACCCGCGTTTTGTCCCTTCAGAAGGGCAACAAGGGCGCGCTGTATAGTCGCGCCATCGCCTATTACAGCAGCGGCAAATTCGATGAGGCGCGCGCCGATTACAGGGAATTGAATCAAACGATTACCAACTCGTATCAGATTGCCTATGGCCTTGGTGAAATTGCCTGGCTCAAGCATGAAACCAATGAAGCGATAAAAAATTACGAACTGTATCTGGCCAACCCGAACACGAACACCAACACCGACGCAGGCCAGGATGATCATCCAGCGACTCCGCGAACTTAAGGGCAAATCGCCCTGACCGCGCTGATGCGGGACCGGGCCTTCGCCGCGCCGAAGTGGCTCCGGCCACACAGGCGGGTGAGTTTGTTCGTGTCCATTCGTGGTTTGTTTTTCATTTCCAATGCGATAAAATTTGCCCGTGAAACTGCTCTTCATCGGCGACATTGTCGGACAACCCGGACGGCGCGCGGTCGCGGAACTTCTGCCCAAACTGCGCGAACAACACAGCCTCGATTTCGTCATCGCCAACGGCGAAAACTCCGCCGGCGGCTCCGGCATCACGCCCAAAACCGCCGAAGAAATTTTTTCGGCGGGCGTGGACGTCATCACCAGCGGCGACCATTTGTGGGACCAGAAGGAAGTCATGGAATTGCTCGCCAACGAAAAACGATTTCTGCGTCCGCTGAATTATCCACCCGGCATGTCCGGGACGGGCAGTGCTGTCTTTGAAATCAAACGCAAAATCAAAGCAAATCTTTCGATTGCCGTGTTGAATGTGCAAGGCCGCGCGTTCATGCAACCGCCGCTGGAAAATCCGTTTCTCCTCGCCGCCGAGGAGGTAAAAAGACTGCGTGAGCAGACGAAAATCATTTTCGTGGATTTTCATGCCGAGGCGACCTCGGAAAAAATCGCGTTCGCGCGGATGCTCGACGGGCAGGTGAGCGCGGTGGTGGGCACGCACACGCACGTGCAAACGGCGGACGAACAGATTTTCCCCGGCGGCACGGCGTATCTGACCGATGCCGGGTTCACCGGCCCGCACGAAAGTGTTTTAGGCCGCGAAATCGAGCCGGTCATCAAACGTTTTCTCACCGGCATGCCGCAGCGGTTTGAAGTGGCGAAAAACAATGTGCTGCTCCACGGCGCAGTGATTGAAATTGACGACGCCAGCGGCAAGGCGCTGAAAATTCAGCGCTTGGCAGAAGCAGTTTAACCAGTCAAATGATTCAGAAGGTCAAACTTCTTAAAAGCACGGGCAAGTTTTACGACTTCAGCGCCAAGGGCACTGGGTTGGACTGGCACCAAAATACTTTTCTCTTTGCTCCAAACGCCTATGGCAAATCAACTCTCGTAAATGTCTTTCGTTCTCTGCGTGATAACGATCCCAAAATCATGCGGGGGCGAAAGACTGTAAATGTTCAAGCCTCACCGGAGGCAGTCATTATTATTGATGGCATTGATTATCGTTTTAACGGCGCGAGATGGACGAGGGCATGCACAGCGATCAAGATTTTCGACTTCACTTTCATTAACACGAATATCCTTACTCAAGAAATCGAGCACGAGCACCGGAAGAATATTCACCTGCTCATTATCGGGCTGCAGGGTGGTAAACTTGCCCAAGAACTTGCGGGCTTGAAGAACCGTGAAAAAGAACGGCGCAAGCAGTTCGATGATTTGGCTGCGAAAATTACACTTCCCTATTTCGTCTACTTCCAGCTTGATGCTTTCCTGAATCTTCCCGCGGGCGAGGAAGCCGACGTCCTTGAGCGAATTCGAAAGCTCGAACGGGACATTAAATCGAAAGAATCTGAGGGACAGGTGCGGAGGCTTGGAAATCCAAACGCGCTTTCGGCTCTGTCTTTTGATTTCGCATCACTGAAAATAGTAACCGTTCAAAATATCGCAGGCGTTCACGAAGATGCTGAAAAACGAGTTCTCGCGCACATCGCCAAAAACTTTAAGGACAGAACGCAAGCAAAAGATTTCATTCGGCGAGGGCTTGATCTCATGCAAGCTGACTGCCCATTTTGCGGGCAAGACCTCAAAGATGCCGCCGATTTGATTTCAGCATACCGACAGCATTTCGATGATACCTTCCGTGTGTATCAGCAAAAACTCGCGGAACAACTGAGAAGTCTAACCAACTGGAATCTCGATAATAAATTGACAGAGCTTGTTTCCTCTTACAACGCCAACAACACAGTAATTCAACAGTGGGAATCTTTTATTGGCGAAACTGTCATGCCGAATGTGGCTTCTATCGTTGAAGGCTGTCGGACAAAACTGGTTGGACAGAAAGCTAAGTTGCACGCCGAACTCGAAAAGAAACAAAAAGACCCAAACGCAGACTTTGACCTCTCAACTATTGAAGAACTTGCATCCCAACTTGCCCACTTGAAGGTGTCGGTTGACGGCTACAACAGGGCAGTCACAGCATTTGCTGCGAGAACAAAAGAATTTGTTGCGAACTTGGTGAAATCTGATGTGGATTCAATCCGGCGTGATTTGGCGAAGCAGCGAGAAATTGAGAAACGATTTAAGCCAGAGTGGAAACGGTGGGCAACGGATTATCAAAAAGCGAAACAGGACGTAGAAAATCTAGCGAATCAGAAAAACGTGAAGCAAGCAGAACTCGATGAGTATACAAAAACCATATTCGCTACGTACCAAAAGCGGATAAACGAGTTGCTTCTGATTTGGGCACTGACCTTGCAATCACTGGGTTGATAGGTAAGACAGACGAGCGAGCAAATGAAGCCTACTGTGATTTCTCCTTCCTGATTCTTGAAAAAATAGTTCCTCTCACCGCACGACAGGATGATGTGCCTTGCTTCAAAAACACATTGAGCGAAGGGGACAAGAGCACGTTTGCCTTTGCCTTCTTCTTGGCTGTGCTCGAGAAGTCGCCAGATTTGGACAAGCAAATCGTTATCTTCGACGACCCGCTTTCGAGCTTGGATGAAACCCGGCGCGAGAATACTGCCCGCGCATTGATGAATCTGTCACCTAAGCTAAAACAACTTTGCGTTTTCACCCACAAAAAAGATTTTTTGGGAATGCTTTTCGACAAGATGCCGGAGAACTGTGTTCTTCAGATTAAGTGCGACAAGAAAAGCGGAAGCCGCTTAGAGCCGTTTGACGTGAATGAGGATCGTAAAGGTGAGGTCGCAAGGCTAATGGATGAGATGGAGCGATATTTGAATGAGGATTTCGGCCCAACGCCCAGCACCATGCAAGGGAATATCCGAATAATGTTCGAGAAAGTCCTCAAGGTGAAGTTTTACCGCCAGCTCGTCCAAGACATCAAAGACAAGAACGGACTTGGGAAAATCCTCAAAACGTTATTTGACAATAACCTCCTTGACCGCAATTTGCAGCGAGGACTATTTAATCTTTGCAATCTTTCCACCGATCCGCATCACGGCGGAATTGTTGAGCTGCCGGAAAGAAAATTAACACGCGATGAGCTTTTGCCGTTGATCCGAGAAGCTTTTAAGATTTTACAAAAAGTTTGAAAACGACCAAATCGCAATGGGACTTCGGCGAGTTGTTTCCAACTAAAACGAGACGGTGCGTGCTATCGGTAAGCGAACTGACAGCGCAGATTAAGCGGTTGCTGGAGAAACAGGTCGGCCAGGTCTGGGTGACGGGCGAGGTCACGAACCTGCGCGCCCAATCTTCCGGCCACATTTATTTCACGCTCAAGGACGCCACGTCGCAGTTGAGTTGCGTGTTGTTCCGCAGCGAGGCGGTCAGGAACCGCAGCGTGTTGCAGGACGGCCAGAAAGTGTTGTTGCAAGGCGATGTGACGGTTTATGAGGCGCGCGGGCAATATCAGCTCATCGTGCGCGCGGTGGAGTTGCAGGGCGTCGGCGCGCTGCAAATCGCGTTCGAGAAACTCAAGCAGAAGCTCGCGGCGGAAGGGTTGTTCGCGCCGGAACGAAAACGTCCGCTGCCGAAATATCCGCAACGCATCGGGTTGGTCACGTCGCCCACCGGCGCGGCGATTCGCGACGTGTTGCATGTCGTGCAACGGCGGAATCCGGGGCTGGAAATCATTCTTGCACCATGCCGCGTGCAGGGCGAAGGCGCGGCGGAGGAAATTGCGGCGGCGATACGATTGCTGAATGAGTGGAACGATTTTGAGGTAGGGTCGTCCCGCCGGGACGACCGGACGGCTCGGCGAGCCGTCCCTACCAACGGAATTGATCTCATTTTGGTCACTCGCGGCGGCGGGAGCCTGGAAGATTTGTGGGCGTTCAACGAGGAGGTCGTGGCGCGGGCGATTTTTGAGTCGGCAATTCCGGTCGTGTCAGCGGTCGGCCACGAAATTGATTTCACCATCAGCGATTTCGTGGCGGACGTGCGCGCGGCCACGCCGAGTGCGGCGGCGGAAATCATCACCGAAGGCGTTTTTGCCAGCCGCCAACTTGTGGCGGATTTGACGCAGCGCATGATGCGGGCGCATCCGCGCCGGCGTCTGAACGAATTTTTGCAACGCTTGGATGATTTGCAAACGGGCTTGTTGCGTTGCACGAAGCAGAGCGCGCGCGAACAGCGCGTTGCCTGGCGGAATCTGGCGACGCGGCTGTCGCGTGTTCGTCCGAAGCAATTACTAAAACAGCGGTGTGAACTTTTGAAGGCGAGCCGGCGCCGTTTGCGCGAATTGGCGCTCGTCCGGTTCAAAGATTTGAAGACCGGTTTGGCAGCGACTGAAGCGCGACTGCATTTGCTCGGGCCGGAGCAGGTTTTATCGCGCGGTTACTCGATTACGATGGACGCCGCGAGCGGAAAAGTTTTGCGAGATGCCGCCAAAGTGAAAGCCGGACAGAAATTGAAGACCCGATTGAAGGCCGGCGAAGTTTTGAGCCGGGCGGAATCCGCCTCGGCCAAGCCGTCTTCCAAAAACAATTGACCTGAAATTTCGGGTTAATTTCTGGTTGACCTGTTTATATTGATTTGGCAGTGATGCCTGCCATGAAAAGAAACTTTCTGGCGTTTATCTGTGTTACTGTCTTTACGGCGTTCGCTGGCGACCGCCTGGCTGCTCAAGACAACAATCTTCCTACTCTATTTGTCGCACCGTTCAGCGGCGATACGACGGCGATCCAATATTGGCAGCCGGCAATGGGCGAGGGCTTGGGCGAGATGCTCACCACGGAACTTGGCAAGATCAACAAGTTTCAGATGCTCGAAATCAACCAGATCGGTGATTTGAAAAACGAGATCAACATGGGCGCAGACGGCTGGGTGGACCAGGCACAGAAGGTGGACAAAGGCGGATTCTCGGCAGCGGATTTCATGTTCACGGCCAAAGTGACGCGGTTTGGTTCCAAGGAATCCAAAATCGGTTTGGGCGGTTTTGTGCCGGGAAATTTTGGCAATTTGGGAGTCAAACAGACCGTTTCCGATGTGCGTATTGACTGGCGTCTGGTGGACGTGGCGACGCGCAAAATCATCAAAACCGGTTCGGCACGGCGGAACAGAAGGGAATGGGTTTTAACATTGGAGCCAACATTGGCGGCAGCGGCGGCGGTATTGGTTTCGACAATAAGGAATTCATGGACAGTGCGCTCGGCAAGGCCACAGCGGAGGCCATAACCAATATTTCAGGACATTCAACCGATAACGCTTCCTGAGTCCGGTCGCGTGAAACAAAAGTCCGCGCTTGCCGATCAGCAGACGGCTGCGACCGCTGCGCTCAAGCACACACCCGGCAAGGTGCTCGCGGTGGCGAGCAAGGACGCCATCATCGTGTCGCTTGGCAGCAAGGAGGGGTTCAAGGACGGGGACAAACTGGATCTTTACAAAACCACCGACGTAATGGACGACCATGGCAATGTGGTTTTTACCGATGAGAAACTCGTTGGCGAAATCACGTTGTCTTCCGTGCAGGAAGACAAGAGCCGGGCGTCTTACTCCGGTGACTTGGAAGTCAAGCAAGGCTGGACGGTAAAGGCCAAATAACGTTTATTTGCCGGCAAATCCAAGGCATTCTCCAAACTGGACGGGTGCAGTTTTCGTTCTAATCTTTTCCCGTGCCGAATCCGTCAAAAAGCGCGGGACAAGCTCCCGCCAAAAACCTGCCGTTTGAGGAAGCCTTGAAAAAGCTCGAAGGTCTCGTCGGGGCGATGGAGTCCGACGATTTGCCGCTCGAGGCGTTGCTTGCCAAATACGAGGAAGGCACACGGCTTGTGAAAATCTGCCAGGAAAAGCTCGCCGAGGCGGAATTGAAGATTCAACAGTTGGAAAAAAGCGCGGCGGGCGAAATGAAATTGAAGCCGTTTGAGAAAGAGTGAATCGTAAGTCGTTAAATGGTTGCATCGTCGGATTGATTTATTGGTTCAACGATTTAACGTTTTAACCATTTAACGAATTTATGAGCCGTTATCTCGACATGGTGGACGGGCCGGCGCATGTCGAAAAAGCTCACGCTGCCGCAGCTTCAGGAACTGGCCGGCGAAATCCGGCAGGAACTGATCGCCGGCCTCGCCCAAAGCGGCGGGCATCTCGGCCCGAATCTTGGCGTGGTCGAGTTGACCATCGCGCTGCACCGCGTTTTCAACACGCCCAAGGACAAATTTGTCTGGGACGTGAGCCATCAGGTCTATGTCCACAAACTTCTCACCGGACGCAAGAACCGCTTTCGCACCATCCGGCAGACGGGCGGCTTGAACGGCTTCGCGTTGCGCACGGAAAGTCCGCACGATTGCTACGGCGCGGGTCACGCCGGCACGGCGCTTTCCGCCGCGCTGGGCATGGCGGCGGCGCGCGACAAACGCGGCACGGACGAAAACATCGTCTGCATTTTCGGCGACGCGGCGCTGACCAACGGCATTTCCTTCGAGGCGCTCAACAACATCGGCCACACGACAAAACGCTTCATCGGCATCCTCAACGACAATGAATGGAGCATCGCCAAAAACGTCGGCGCGATTTCCAATTATCTCAACAAGCTCATCACCAATCCGCGTTACAACAAGCTCGCGCGGGACTTTGAAAATTTCGTGCGCCGCCTGCCCAAGGGCGAACTGGCGTTGAAACTGGCGCACAAGGCCGAGGAGGGTTTCAAGGGCGCGATCACCGGCGTCGGTCTGCGGCAGACCGGCAGGCCTTGGATGCGGATGGGCGCGGCGGCTACGGCAGCCCGGTTATTTTCGAGGAAATGGGGCTGCGCTATCTCGGCCCGATTGACGGGCACGATTTGCCGCTGCTCATCAGCACGCTGGAATTCGCCAAAACGTGCGACCATCCCATCGTCATCCACATCCTCACGCAAAAAGGCAAAGGTTTTGAAGCCGCGCTCAAATATCCGGAAAAATTCCACGGCCTTGGACCTTACGACGTGAAGACCGGCGAAACGCCCGCGCCCGCCAACCCGGCGCGCCGCCGAATTATCAGGACGTGATGGGCCAAACGCTGGTGAAACTGTGCCAGAAAGACAACACGCTCGTCGGCATCACCGCCGCCATGCCCAGCGGCACCGGCCTGAAACATCTGGAAAAAGCCATGCCCGACCGCTATTACGACGTGGGCATCGCCGAGGAACACGCCGTCATTTTTGCCGCCGGCATGGCGACGATGGGCTTTCATCCGGTCGTGGCGATTTATTCCACCTTTCCTGCAACGCGCCTACGACTGCATTCATCACGACGTTTGTTTGCAGGATTTGCCGGTGATTTTCTGCATGGACCGCGCCGGCCTCTCCGCCAACGACGGCCCGACGCATCACGGCCTGTTCGACATCGCCTATCTGCGCTGCCTGCCAAACGTCATCGCCATGGCGCCGAAGGACGAGGACGAACTGGTGGACATGATGTTCACCGCCACGCACCAGCAACATCCGACGTTCATCCGCTATCCGCGCGGCGCGGCGGAGGGCGTGCCCATCAAGGAACAACCGAAACTGCTCGAAATCGGCAAGGCGGAAGTCATCCAGAATTTTTCCAGCAATGGCAAACGACAAGGTCGCGCTGTTCGGCCTCGGCCCGATGAACACCATTGCGCGCAAGGCGGCGGCGCAACTGGCGGCGGAAGGATTCGATTGCGCCGTCATCAACCCGCGCTTCACCAAGCCGCTGGACGCCGGCACGCACGAATTTTTCGGCCGGGCGGCGGAAGTGGTCGTGACGCTGGAAGACCACGTGCTGATGGGCGGCTACGGCTCGGCGGTGCTGGAACTGTTCAGCGAAAAAGGCGTGACCACGCCCGTCGTGCGCATCGGCTGGCCCGACCAATTCATCGAGCACGCCACGACCCAGGACGAACTCCGCCAGAAATACGGCCTGACCGTCGAAAACACCGTGGCCAGGGTGAAAGCGCAATTTGCCGAAGCCGCAGCCCCCATGGCGTCGAAGCTGATTGAGGTGGCTTGAGGCTTTGCCGTTTCGTCCGGGGACTTGGCACAAACAGCCGGAATTTTATTTGGGCAAGCCTTCCAGTTTCTTTAATTGCTCGCGTGCGTCCTGATAGTTTGGGTTGAGCCGCAACGCTTCCTTGAAATGCGCGATGGCCTCGTCACGTTGACCCAGCGCGGCCAGTGCCTGTCCGAGATTGAAATGGGCTTCCGCGTTATCCGGCTCATATTGCAATGCTTCGCGCAGATGTGCCACGGCCTCATCCCATCGCCCTTGTTTCAGGAGGGCCAGGCCCAGAATGTTGTTGGCTTTCGGGTGGTGAGGTGACAGGCGCAGGACTTGTTCGCATTGCCCGATGGCTTCGTCCAGCCGGCCTTGTAAAGCCAGGGCATAACCCAGGTTGCTGCGGGCATTCACATTGTCCGGGTCGTAAAGCAAGGCCTTCCGAAAGTGCGGGATCGCGTCGTCCAGCTTTCCGTTCATGCCAGCCCCAGGCCGAGGGTGTTGTGAGCGTTGGCGTAATCGGTCCCGGTTCGCTGCGCCAGCGCGTGCGGGTTGTTGGTGGCCGCATTGACTACATCAATGCGGATCAGCGCGTCGTTCAGGTTCTTGAGCGCATTTTCGTAGCGGGGTCTGATCTCAAGGGATTTGAGGTAATAGGACACCGCTTCGTCCAACCGCCCTTTATTATAAAGGGCCCGGCCGAGACCGTCGAAAGCGATGAAATTGTTTTCCGTCAGGGCGATGGCGTGGCGGAAAAGTGATTCGCCATCCCGCCAATAATCCAGTTGAGCGCGCGTCCGCGCCGCACAAGTTCCCAGAACCAACAAAGTGGCGAGCGCAACAACCCTGCCGGGCAGCCGCCAGCGCGTGATCAAGTCGGCGGCCGCCCACACCACAATCCAGAACACGCCCAGCAAGGGGATGTAGGTGTAACGATCCGCCATGGATTGGAATCCCACCTGAACCAGCCCGATCACGGGGATCATCGTTCCCAAAAACCACAGCCATCCCACCAGACCATACGGCCGCTTCCGCGCCGCAGAACCGCCCAAACGGACAACCCCATCACCAGCGCGCCCGCCGCGAGCACCTGACCCCACGGCCAATGACTTGTCAGCGGATAGGGATTGGCCAGGTCAACCGGCCAGAAGTTTTCCCCAGGTAGCGCGCATAAGCAACCAGGGCATTTGCGATTCTCGCGCCGACCGGGCGACTCGCCAATGATTCCATGGCCCGGCCTTGAAGTTGAACGAAAATCGTGAGCGCCGATGCAATGGCGGCGAGCATGAAAAATGGGATTTTCTCGCAAATCAACCGGGTCAGCGTGGCACGGTGGGCGAAAATTTTTCCTGGTTCGATGCGCCGCAGCGGCCAATAGTCCAGCAGCAACAGCACGAACGGCAGGGTCACCACCATGGGTTTGCACATCAAACCCAACGCAAAAAAAATCAAGGCCAGGAAATATCCCTTTGACCAGCGCGGGGAACCAGCGACCAGTTTCTGTGCGTACCGGGCATACGTCCAGATCGCCAGCGACCAAAACAGGGTGCTCAAAACATCCTTCCGTTCCGCCACCCAGGCCACGGATTCCACGTGCAGGGGATGCAATCCAAACAGGCCGGCGAGGACGGCGCTTGGCCAATGCGCCCCGGTGAGCCGCCGGAAAAGCAGGAAGATCAAGACCGTGTTTGCCAAGTGCAATAAAATGTTTGTCAGGTGCAGCCCCGCCGCGGTGGGTCCGAACCACTCCACGTCCAGCATGTACGACAGCCAGGTCAGCGGAATCCAGTTGCCGTCCAGCCCCGTGCCAAAGGCCCACCGGACATTCTCCCACGTTAATCCGCCCAAGACGTGCGGATTTCTGTCAATAAACTCCGGATCATCATAATTGACATAATCGAAGCCAACGGCCGGCCAGTAAACTATTGCCGTGATGACTGCGAGCAGAACACCTGTCCAGAGAGGCCGGGCCAGCAGGTTGAAAAGCCCGCTTGCGGACTGCGGGTTATGCCGTGGCTTTTGAACCAATGTCGATGGTCGTTTCTTCATTTGTCAAGCCTGCAGCGATGGCCAAAGCGTAATGGAAACCCGCAGTCCGCAAAAAGCAAAAACCCGGGAACAATCGAAACCGATCTTACCATGCCATCACGCCGGAATTGGAAATTACGGCCTTCCTCCGGGCGGACTTCATCACTCTTTCCTTGATTTCCTTCGCATTCAGCCGTTTCCTCTCGGCACGGAATGGAAATCATCAATCGAAATCGTAAATCAAAAATCGCACATGGCCTATAAAGACGTGAACCCGCCCGCGGGCGGAAAAATTTCGATCCAGAACGGCAAACTCAACGTGCCGGAAAATCCCATCCTGCCGTTCATCCGCGGCGACGGCACCGGCCCGGACATCTGGGCGGCCAGCGTGCGCGTGTTCGACGCGGCGGTGCAGAAGGCCTACGGCGGCAAACGCAAAATTGCATGGTTTGAAGTGTTTGCCGGCGAAACCGCCAAGAACAAATTCGACAACTGGCTGCCCGACGACACTGTCGAGGCATTCAAGGAATTTCTGGTCGGCATCAAAGGCCCGCTCACCACGCCGGTCGGCGGCGGCATCCGCTCGCTCAACGTCGCGTTGCGCCAGATGCTCGACCTCTACGTCTGCCTGCGCCCGGTGCAGTATTTCACCGGCGTGCCTCGCCCGTGAAACATCCGGAAAAGGTGAACATGGTCATTTTCCGCGAAAACACCGAGGACATTTACGCGGGCATTGATTTTGAGGCCGGCAAGGAAGCCGCGCTCAAGACGATTGAATTTCTCAAGGCGAACTTCCCCAAGGACTTCAAGAAAATCCGGTTCGGTGAAACACCGAAAGTTATCGGCATTGGCATCAAACCGGTTTCCAAAACCGGCACGGAACGTCTGATCCGCTCGGCCATCCAATACGCCATCGCGAACAAACGCAAGAGCGTCACGATTGTCCACAAGGGCAACATCATGAAATACACCGAAGGCGCGTTCCGCGATTGGGCATACGCGCTCGCCAAGAAGGAATTCGGCGCGGTGGAAATTGACGGCGGCCCGTGGTGCAAAATTCCCAATGCCGCAATCCGCAATTCGCGAGCCGAAATTCTTATTAAGGACGCCATCGCCGACATCACGCTCCAACAGGTGCTCACGCGACCGGAGGATTTCGATGTCATCGCCACGCTGAACTTGAACGGCGATTATTTGAGCGATGCGCTCGCGGCGCAGGTGGGCGGCATCGGCATCGCGCCCGGCGGCAACATCAATTATATCAGCGGCCACGCAATTTTTGAAGCGACGCACGGCACCGCGCCCAAATACGCAAACAAGGACAAAGTAAATCCAGGTTCAGTCGTGTTGAGCGGCGAAATGATGTTCCGTTACCTGGGTTGGAATGAAGCGGCGGATTTGATTTTGAAAGGCTTGAACGGCGCGATTGCATCAAACGTGTGACCTACGATTTCGCGCGCCAGATGGAAGGCGCGACGGAAATCAAATGCTCGCAGTTTGGCGATAATATCATCGCGAATATGTGAAGGCTTTGATCAGCCGATTTACAATCCACGCCGTGGCGTAAATTATTCCGAGCAAAACCACATCGGTCGGGCCGATGGGATAGTCCCATTGGTAGGCAATCCAAAATCCGACGAATGCCGACGCGCCACCAATCAGCGAAGCGAGAATGGCGAATTGACGCATGTTTCGGGCAAACAGATGCGCCGTCAGCGCTGGAATCAGCAGGAATCCAAACGAAATCAGCGGGCCGACACTTAATACGGCCATCGAAACGGTCAGACCGATGAGCAAATAGAGCAGCATGTCCCAGAACAAAACTTTTTTGCCAAGCGTCACGGCCATCGCGCGGTCGAACGACACCAGCAGTAGTTCCTTTTGAAAAATTCCGAGCACCGCGAGCACGACGGCCAAGGTTACCGCCGTCAGCGCGAGATCGAAATTTGAAACGGTAATGATTTCACCCTTTAGCAAATCAAGCCAGCCCACCTCGGCAAAGCGATTTTTCGACAGCAGCAGAATGCTCAATGCAGCGGCAACGACGTAGGCCGTGCCGAGCCGGCCCTCGGACAGGCCGCGTCCGCGCCGTTCGAGAAACGCCAGAATCAGGATGGCTGTGAGCGAAAAAACGGTGGAACCGGCAAAGGCCAGCACGTGTTCGGTCGCGGCGATGTGTTCGAGCTGGCTGGTGCCAATCCACACCGGGATGGAGAGCGCGACGGCGACGCCGGTGGACGAAATTTGCGGCAGGGCGACGCCCATGAACACGAGCCGTCGCAACACAAGAAATACGCCGACGAGTGGACAGGCGAAGCCGATGAGCACGCTGGTGTAAACCGAATTTCGCAGCAGAAAATCGGGCGAGAGGATTTGTCTGAGCGTTTCCATTTCAACCAATCTCCATTTCAAAAATTTCCGCCATGCGTTCCAGCGTGAACAATTCGGCGACGCTGCCATGCAGCACTTTTCCCTGATGCAGCCAGATGATTTGCTGCGCGTGCTTGCGAACGAGCGGCAAATCGTGCGTGACGAGCAGAATCGTGAGCTTCCGTTCCGCGTGGATTTGGGAAATAAATTCGAGCAATGTGTGCGTGGCGGCGGCGTCCACCCCGGCCGTCGGTTCGTCGAGAACCAGCACGTCGGGTTTGGTCGCAAGCGCGCGGGCGATGAGGATGCGTTGCTTTTGACCGCCGGAAAGTTCGGAAAATTTTTTGCGCGCAAATTCTTCCGCACCAGTCACGTGCAGACATTTACGGACGAAAACACGCTCATTTGATGGAACTAACCGACCGGCTCCAATACGCCCGTAAACACCCGTGAGCGCGACTTCAAATCCGGTCAGCAAAAAGAGCGGGTCAAATTGAATCACTTGCGGCACGTAACCGAACACAGCAGGCGCGGCGATTTGAATTTTTCCCGTGATGGGCGGCTGAAGTCCGAGCAATGTTTTAAGCAATGTGGATTTGCCCGAACCGTTCGCGCCGAGAATCGCGGTAAAGCTGCCCCGTGGAATCGCCAGCGAAATCCCGGACAGCACGGCCTGGCCATCGTAACCGATGGCCAAGCTGTCGAGCGTGATGATGGGTTCGTTTGTCCCTCTCCCATCGGATGGGAGAGGGTGGCCGAAGGCCGGGTGAGGGTTTGTTTTCATCATTTTTGCACCGCTGCAACCAGCGTGTGGATGATGTAATCCATCATTTCGATGTAAGTATCGGTGTGCGGCACGCCGCCGGGCATGATGGGCAGTTTCACGAGTATCGCGCCGGTTTGCTGCGCAATCAGCGCGGGAACTTTTTCCGGGAATTGCGGCTCGCGCACGACGATGGCAACGTGCTCAGCCTTCATTTCAGCGACCAGTTCCGTAATGTGGTGCGGGGTCGGGTCAATGCCCGGTTTCAGCTCTATGGTGCCGATATAATCCATGCCGAAGAGTTCGGCAAAATACGGCCAATGTTCGTGGTAAGAGACAAACTTGACGCCTTTGAGCGGCGCGGCCTCCCTTTGCCACTCGGCGATTTTGGCGTCGAGTTTGGCAAGGTAGGCGTCGCGGTTGTGCGTGAAGTCGGCTTCGTATTGTGGCGCGGTGGCGACGAGCGCGTTGCAGATGTTCTGCACCGCGGTTTTTGCCAGCACAGGATCGAGCATGTAATGCGGATTGCCGTAGGGATGCACGTCGCCCTCGGAATGGTCGGTGGATTTCGGCACTTCCATTGGAACAATGCCCTGCGAACAATCCACGTAACCGGGTTTGCCGATCTGGATGCGCGGGTTTTTGCTTGCTTCGAGCAATGCGGGCAGAAAGGCGTGCTCACAGTCGAAGCCGACCAGCACGACCAGATCCGCGCGATTCAGCAATGGCACAAAGCTCGGCTTCATCGGCACGCCATGCGTGTCTTCGATTCCAGTCGCAAGACTGAAAACGTCAACGTGATCGCCGCCGACATTGCGCGTAAAGTCGGCGAGGTCGGTGAGCGTGGTGACGACGCGGATTTTCGCCGCGTTTGCCTGAACAAGACCAAGCGCAACCGTGATGAGCGTGACAAAAAATAATTTCGATTTCATAAAACAATTTCTCCTTTCAAATTTAACGTTGTTGCCAGCCGTGTGAGTGTGCGCCGATGATCCACGACCATTGCAGATAAATGGCATCATCCGGGTGCAGACCGGACACGGCGTTGTGGTCGGTGTGCGTGTATTGCAAGCGCAGTTGGTTCCAGTGGCTGATGGCCCAGGTAATATACGGCGAATAAGCGAACGTCTGGTCGTCATGGTTCTGCGCGTTTTGCACCCAGTCGAACAGGAAACCCGCGCTCCACTGACGATGCCATTTGTAGGTCATATAAGAATACAAACCGAGCGAGCCCATGGAGCCGGTATATTCATCGCCATCCAAACGGGGCGAAGAATTGGTCGGATTCAAACTTCCATCCGGGTCGAAAAGATAACGGTTGTCGCTGTAAAGCACTTCCGTGCCCCAGGTGAAGCTGCGGAATTGATTGTTGCGGAGGGGGACGTAGCTCAGCTTGAAGTCCACTCCGGCAAGCCGCCGCTCGCGTTCGGTGAGTGTGCTGCCGTTGGGCTGCACAAGGACGCCGCCACGGTCTTCGGTTTTGGGATTGATTAGACCCGAGACGCCCGTTTCGAGCTGCCAATCGGGCGTTAAATTGAAGTAGGTTGAGAGTCTTCCCCAGAAGTTAAACCCGTCGAAGGCCCGGTAGGTGCCGGGATTATTCGGATTCGGACTGTCGCCGCCAAAGGAATCACCCAAGCCGGCGGTCAGGCTGATGTAATGTTCGGTCGGGACGAGCCAATTAACTTGCAATCCGTCAGACCTGGATTCGCCGCCGATATATTGGTCCAACACGAGCGGACGATTTACAAACGGCAGTTCGTGGTCGTGGATGTAGGCCAGCCGCCCGAACTCGCCGAAAAATCTTCCCGCCTTCAACTCTAGATTTCCCGGCAACGAGGTCGTTTGCAGCGCGGCTTCTTCCACGCCCATGTTTGCCTCGCCGGTGGCGGAATCGGCCGAAGCATTGATGACCGCATAACCTTTCGCGAACGGGTCCACCGACGCAGCGACATTCAATTCAATCGAACGCTGCCACACATCAAATCCACCGGGACGGTCGCTGCCGGTTTGATCCGAACCCCGTGTGCGGTAGCCAAACACCGTTTCTCCCACCAGCCCGATGGCGGGATTGAATTCGCTCATCAGCGTTTTTTTCTGGGCTTCGGCGATCTGATCCACTTTTTCACTCAACTCCTTGAGTTGATTGGTTGTGACGGCCACCGGCGGGGCGGGAGTTGCCGCCAGAACCTGCGATTGTTTGGTCAGTTCATCCAGTTTTTGCGTCAATGCCTCGATTTGCCGATGCTGTTCGTTTTCAACCTTTTCAAAATTTTCCTGCATCTGCCGCAGTTGTTGTTTCAACTGCTCTACTTCATTTGTCTCCTGGGCTTGGGCGATCATCGCGCTCAAGCAAAGGGCAGAAGACCACCCTAAAATAGTTTTTAGTTTCATTTTCTTCTCCAATCCGGCGCACATGACCGGCATGCACGTCAATTCACATCGGAATTACAACGGCCTCGTTCAGCCGAAGATGACCGACCTACATGAGGGGAGAAGCAATTAACGGAGGAGCGCGGCCGTGGGGAAGATTTTCGATGACCGGGCTGAAAATGGAAAAAGTGAAACACTGGGCTGTCTCGATTAAAACGGTTGGCTCGGGGACGATGATTTCACAAGTTGTTAAATCAACCTTGCCCTGCGCAAACATCGTGACGGCGCAATGGTGGTCATGCTCATCCGCGTCCTTGTGAATCAGTTCGTGCAGCGCGGGGCACGCCGCCATCGCGTCAATCAACAAAATCAGGCCGACCAGCAAGGCCGCGAGCGCCGGTTTGCAGATTTTTTTGAAATGGTGTTTTGCGTTTCGCATTCAGCTCTCAAATGGAAATATGAAAATAAAGGATCAAAGCGGCAATTAAACCAAAGCCCGCGCCAAAATAGGAAAGCACCAGCGTCTTGTGATGTTTCCAGATTTCGCCCAATACCGCGTGAATCGCCAGATACAAAAATCCGCCAGCCGCGTTCGCCAGCATCAGCGCCAGCGTCAATTTCAGCGCGTGTTGCGGAACATTTTGTAAAACAAACCAGCCCAGCAATCCGCCGACGATGGTCATGGCTTCCACCAATGCCACGAGCCATAGCATTTTTTTGCGTGGGTATCCGCCGCCGAGCAGCAGCGCGCCCAGCGCCAGCCCTTCGGGAAATTTATGCACGCAAATCGCGAACAGGATGGAAAGTTTCACCGGCTCGCTTTCTTCGAGTCCCGCCGCCAGCGCCAGCCCGTCCACGGTGCAATGAATCCCCAGCGCAATCATCATCGCCGCGGCAAATTCGGCCAGCCGGTGCGTCGTGGCCTCGTCGAAATGGCTGGCCGCGCACGCCGGGCAGATATGAAAAATGTATTTGGTGATAATGGCAAAAAGGAGATAGCCCGAGGCCGCCACCGGCAAAAACCACCAGCGCAGGTCTTCCCAACATTCCGGCGCGATGCCGCAAAGCGAGACGCCCAACAGTGTTCCGGCGCCGAGGCTGATGAAGGCGCACAATTGTTTGTGCGTTCGAGCCAGAAGGCCGCTGAACGCGCCGCCGGCCATCGCAATGGCGAATGCCGAGAAAATCTGGGACAAAATAGGAGTCACAGTCATGTTTTTAATTGCGAATCATTTGCAAT
>CAWIGO010000020.1:0-43336 GCA_963835625.1 uncultured Verrucomicrobiae bacterium | reverse complement strand
TGGACGTGCAAAAACTGCTGGACAAACCCGCCGCGCAACTGTTCGACGAATTGCTGAAAACCATCCGCGCCTTCTCTGTTGGCCACAAATTTGACGACGACGTCTGCCTCGTCGGAATGGAATTTACAGGAAAGCCACCGCAGAAAAAATCGTAGCGTCCGTCACTCCGCCAGAATTTTTATCACGCGCGATTTTTCCGAGCGTTTTCTGGCCGTTTCATCCAGAATCTTTTTTCGCAACCGCAGATTTTTCGGCGTGGCTTCCACGTATTCGTCCGAGCCGATGTATTCGAGCGCGCGTTCGAGGCTCAATTTCAACGGCGCGGTGAGCTGGATGCCTTTGCCGTCGCCCACAGACCGCATGTTCGTCAGTCTTTTCGCTTTGCAGGGATTTACCGGGATGTCGTTTTCGCGCGCGTTTTCGCCCACAATCATGCCGGCATAAATGGCGTCGCCTGGCTCGATCATCAGGCGGCCACGTTCCTGAATCATGTTCAGCGCGTAGGCCATCGCCTGGCCGCTTTCCATGCTGACGAGCGAACCGTTCTTGCGCGCGGCGATTTCCCCGCGGTCGGGGCCGTATTCGTGAAACAGATGGCTCATCACACCAAGGCCGCGTGTCTGGTTCACCAGGTCGGTCTCAAACCCGATCAGGCCGCGCGTGGGAATCAGCGCCTCGATGGTCACCTGGTCGGCATGATGGTTCATGCTGGTGATTTCGGCCTTGCGGCCGGAAAGATTTTCCATGACGGCGCCCATGAATTCCTGCGGGATTTCGAGGAACAACTGTTCAATCGGCTCCAGAAGTTCGTCTTTCGGGCCTTTCTTGTAAAGCACTTCGGGACGCGAAACCAAAACTTCATAGCCTTCGCGCCGCATTTGCTCGACGAGAATCGCAATTTGCATTTCACCCCGGCCCTCGACCTCAAAAATTTTCGGATCGTCGGTCTGCTTGATGCGCAAGGCGACGTTCATGCGGATTTCCTTTTGCAGCCGCTCCCAAATGTGCCGCGCGGTGACGAGTTTGCCGTCCTGGCCGGCGAGCGGGCTGTCGTTCACGGCGAATTCCATCTGAATCGTCGGTGGATCAATTGGAATGTAAGGCAGCGCGCCATGTTCCGGTTTGTCCGCGATGGTCTCGCCGATGAACACGTCCTCAAAACCGGTGAGACCGACGATGTCGCCCGCGTGCGCCTCCGGCACTTCAATGCGTTTCAAGCCTTCGAAGTGATAAATCATTGTGATTTTGCCCTCGGTGACCCTGCCATGGCCGTGCAGGCAACTGGCCGTGTCGCCAACCTTCACCCTGCCCTCCATGATTTTGCCGAACGCGATACGGCCGAGATAATCGCTGTAATCCAAGTTCGCCACGAGAATTTGAAAGCCTTCGCCCGCCTTGGCGCGCGGCGGCGGGATGTACTTTATGATGGCGTCGAATAACGGCCCCATCGTCAACGTGCCGCCGACATTTTGCCGGCGATTCTGTCCAGCCGGCAGGATGCCGGCTGCACTTTGCAGTTCATCAAGCGAGTTCACCGCATAACCAGCCTTTGCAGAACAATAAATAAAAGGAAAATCCAGTTGCTCGTCCGTGGCGTTGAGTGAAATGAAAAGTTCGAAAATCTCGTCGAGGACTTTTTTTGGGTTCGCATTCTCGCGATCAATTTTATTGATGACAACGATTGGCTTCGCGCCCGCTTCGAGCGCCTTGCGCAGCACGAAGCGCGTTTGCGCCTGCGGGCCATCTGCGGCGTCCACGACCAGCAGCACGCCGTCAATCATGTTCATGATGCGCTCGACCTCGCCGCCGAAATCCGCATGGCCGGGCGTATCCACGATGTTGATGTGGTAATCCTTGTATTTGAACGCGGCGTTCTTGGCCTTGATGGTAATGCCCTTCTCACGCTCCAAATCCATCGAATCCATGATGCGCTCATCCTGCGACTCGTGCTGGTTGGCGCGGAAGGTGCCCGACTGCTTGAGCAAACAGTCCACCAGCGTCGTCTTGCCGTGGTCCACATGCGCGATGATGGCGATGTTCCGAATGTGCTGCATAACTTTGAAACCGAACTGGATAGTTTGTCCTTTGCATGGAAAAGGTCAAGCTGCGTGTGCAGAAAATGAGACGTGAATTGCGCAAATTATCACTAATTGAATTCGCGTTAATTCGCGAAATTCGTGTCTAAACCAGCTTCTTCAACTTCGGGTCCTCGGCAAGTTTCTTGACCAGTTCCTTGATCTTCTGCGCCTGGCTTTTGTGCGCCAGCAGCACCGCATCGTCCGTCTGGACCAGTATCGAATCGCGCAAACCGACCACGGCAATCGGCGTGCGCCGGTCTTTGGTGCGCGCGTCGTAGATGATGTTCCGCGCGCCGTCCACATGAATGAAATCCGCCACCGCGCAGTTCCCTTCCGGGTCAGCCTTGAGATGCCGCGCCAGCGCCGTCCAGGAACCGAGGTCGTCCCATTCAAACACGCCATCGGCCACAACGACATTTTGCGCGTGTTCCATCAGCGCGTAATCAATCGAGATTTTTTTGATGTCGGGATATTCCTTCGCGAGTACCTTCGCGAGTTTCGCCGGTTTGTTCGCCACTTTGAACCAGCGCTGGCACGCGGCATACATTTCCGGCTGATGTTTCTGCAAACCTTCGGTGATGGTCACGAACGACCAGATGAACATCCCGGCGTTCCAACGATATTGACCGCTGTTGACGTATTCGAGCGCGCGATCAAAGTGCGGTTTCTCGACAAACCGCTCCGCCCGGTAAAAAGTGGTCTTGGTCTTTTTCGCGCCTTGCGCCGGCGGCAATTGCTGCCCGACTTGAATGTAACCGTAACCTGTGTCCGGCCCAGCCGGCTTGATGCCGATGGTCACAATCGCCTGACCGCGACTTGCGAGGTCGAAGGAGTCATTCAACACCTGCTGGAATTTTTTCTCGTCAGGAATGACGTGGTCGGCGGGCAATACCGCCATGACGCCGGTCGTGGAACGCGCGCCCACCAGCGCCGCGCCGAGCGTGACGGCGGCGCAGGTGTCGCGGCCCATCGGCTCGGCAATCAGATTTTGTTTCGGGATTTTAGGGAGTTGTTTGCGGACCTCCGGCAACTGCGCCGCGTTGGTGATGACGAAAATGTTTTCGGCCGGCACGAGCGGCAGCACACGCTCGACGGCCTGCTGGAGAAACGAGCGTTTGCCGAGCAGCGTGAGCAGTTGCTTGGGCATTTTCTCGCGGCTCACCGGCCAGAACCGCTCGCCCCGCCCGCCTGCCATGATGATGACGAACCGGTTTTTTGTATCCGGTTTAACTTTTGCGCTCATAAATTTTTGACCACGGATTAACACGGATGAACACAGATTAAACATTTATTCTCAAATACGGTTCTGAATCGGGCGTATCTTTTACAAGTTCCACAGCTGTGTAAACCGATTTTGGAGAAAACACCGGATGCCAGACGTAATTACCTTTGTTAAGCATCGTCACGATCCAATCCTGATTTTGAGAAAAATAAATTTTAGACGCCTGGCTGACAGTTCTGTGATTGATTTCTTTTACAATTTGAGATTTGGCCTCTTCAAATCCCTCTTTTCGTCTCTTGTCCCATGAAGCAATTAGTGCAACATCAGTCGAAATCGGAAATGAAAGTTCCGAATTGTTTTTCCCCAATCCATTGTTCTTTGGAATAAACACTGGATTATCTCCCGTAAAGAACGCGCGAGAACCTGACGCGATGTAAAAAGTCCACGTCATCCGCTGAAGAGCCTGAACTCGAAAAGAAGCTGGTGCAATGGCCGCAATCCTGTTGTGCAGATTTATGTGATAATCGAGCCGGTTGCCCAATTCTTCCGCTTTTTCTTTCCATTTAGCTCTTAATTCCGGCGTGTCTGGAAAATTTGTCTTCTGGAAAAATTCATTTGATGGTTTGGAATCTGCAATCGTCTTTGGCAACAATCCTTTAATTTGTTCTCGACCAGTCCAAACACGAGTTTGCGTTAAAATTATGTAACGCGAAAAAATGCATTTCTCCTCAAATGTTATCGGCTGATGTGCCCGCAATTTTTGGAAAATAGCGTTGGCCGGCTTTTCAAGTGATTCTAAAATATTTTCGAAAGTTTCAAAATCTGCGCTGCCGTCTTTTTGCGGATCTGCGAAAAAATCCAATTCTGCGCCTGCGTTTGTAATTGTGTCTATGTATGGATTTTTTGTGGTTTTGTCGCGGTGATTATACCGACCACTGCCGGGATTATACTGCTGACCTCTTTGATAAACCCAAATAAATGGTTCGTCTTTTTTAATGACAAACCCCTTCAAATAGAGTTTTGGCAGAACATGATGATTGTGCTTCGTATCCATTTATTCGACCTCGCAAATCGAACTTAATCCGTGTCCATCCATGTCCATCCGTGGTTCAAATACTTTTCACCGCATCGGCCAGCGATTTCACGAACGCGCTGACTTTGGCAACAAGTTCCGGCGATTTTCCGTGCTGCGCGATCTGGTTCACCACCGCGCTGCCCACAACGACGGCATCCGCGTTTTGCGCGACGAGTCTGGCCTGTTCGGGATTCGAGATGCCGAAACCGACGGCGACCGGCAGTTTCGTATGCGTGCGGATTTTGGCGACTTGTTGTGCGATGTTCGCCGCGACTCGCGCCTGCATGCCTGTCACACCTTCACGCGAAATATAATAAATGAAACCGCTGCCGCGGCTGACAATGAGCGCGATGCGGTCATCCGGCGTGGTCGGCGCGACGAGATAAATGTGGCAGAGGCCAGCCTTGCGCATGAGCGTTTCGTAATTGGCCGATTCCTCCGGCGGCAAATCGAGCACGAGCAGGCCATCCACACCCACCTTCGCCGCGTCTTTGATGAATTGCTCCACGCCGACGCGGTGAATGAGGTTGAAATAAATGTAGAGCACAATCGGGATCCGCGATTGCTTGCGGATTGCGGCGACGGTTTCCAGCACTTTGGGCGTTGTGGCACCGGATTCCAAACCGCGCTGCGCGGCGAGCTGGTTCACCAAACCGTCGGCGAGCGGATCGCTGAACGGCACGCCGAGTTCGAGAATGTCCACACCGGCCTTGTCGAAAGCCAAAGCCAGTTTGCGCGTGGCATCCAAATTCGGGTCGCCCGCGCCGATGTAGACGATGAAACCTTTTTTGCCGGCGCGCTTGAGCCGTGCGAAGCATTCCTCAATGCGGTTCATGTGGCGAAGAGTTTTAAGGCGAAAGTTTCAAGTTTCAAGCGGCAAGTTCGCCGACTCGGAGGGACGAGTTACACGAGTTCCTCCGATAGATTTGACCGCAGCATGATTTTTTAGCATTATACCAGCATGGCAAGCACTTTCGGGCAACTGTTTCGCATCATGACGTGGGGCGAATCCCACGGCGGCGGCGTGGGTGTGGTCGTGGACGGCTGCCCGCCGCGCCTCAAACTGACCGAAGCGGACATCCAGCCGGATTTGGATCGCCGCCGTCCGGGACAATCCAAAATTGTTTCGCCGCGCCGGGAATCCGACACGGTGCAAATCCTTTCCGGCACGTTTGGTGGCAAAACGCTCGGCACGCCGATTTGTCTGTGGGTAAAAAATGAGGACGCGCGTCCCGAAGCCTACATGGAAATGAAGACGAAGTTCCGCCCGTCGCACGCGGACTTCACGTATTTTGCCAAATATGGCATTCGTAACTGGCAGGGTGGCGGTCGCGCCAGCGCGCGCGAAACGGTTGGCCGCGTCGCCGCCGGCGCCATTGCCAGGAAAATTTTGCGCGAACGGTTCGGCGTTGAAGTTCTGGCCTATGTCAAACAAGTCCAGCGCCTCGTCGCCGACGTGGACCCGGACAAGGTCAAACTCAAGGACATCGAGTCGAACATCGTCCGTTGCCCCGACACAACGACCGCAGAAAAAATGATCCGGCTCATCGAAAAGATGCGGCGCGCGGGTGACACCGTCGGCGGCATTGTTGAAGGCGTCGCGCGCGGCGTGCCCGCCGGCTGGGGCGAACCGGTGTTCGACAAACTCGAAGCAGACCTGGCGAAGGCCATGTTAAGCCTGCCGGCGTCCAAGGCGTTTGAAATCGGCTCCGGCTTCGGCGGCATTTTGCTTACGGGGCGTCAACATAACGACCCGTTTCGCACGAAACACGGGAAGATTTTCACGACAACAAATTTTTCCGGCGGCATTCAGGGCGGGATTTCGAACGGCCAGACGATTTTCTTCTGCGTCGCGTTCAAACCGGTGGCGACCGTCATGCATGAGCAGGACACGGTGGACGCGAAATTTCGCAACACGACGCTCAAGGCCCGTGGGCGCCACGACCCGTGCGTGTTGCCGCGCGCGGTGCCGATGGTCGAGGCGATGACCGCGCTCGTTCTCGTGGACCACGCCCTGCGGCACAAGGCACAATGCGGTTGACCCCAAAAGCGTTCGGGGTTGATTTTTACGGCAGAAGCGATTTTATTCAACCAAGCGAATAATATGGCAGAAAAAAACAGCAACGAAATCTCGCGTGACGCGCGGGTTCTCTTCAAAAGGGCCGCCGAAGCCGTGCAACGGGAAAATCTGGATTACGCCATCACGCTGTTCAACCAGGTGCTCAAAAAGGAGCCGGAATTTTTTGAGTGCCGCAAGGCGCTGCGCGAAGCGCAGTTCAAGAAAGCCGGCGATAAAGGCGGCGGGTTTTTAAAAAAGATGTGGAGCGGCGCCAGTTCTTCTCCGCTTCTGGCCAAAGGCCAGATTGCCCTGCACCGAAACCCCGTCGAGGCGCTCGACATCGCCGAACAGATTTTGAACAGTGACCCGAACAGCTCCGCCGCGCACCGGCTCATCGTGGAAGCGGCGAACGCATTGGAGTTGCCGCACACCGCTGTTTTGTCATACGAAACGCTGTCGAATAATTCGCCGAAAGACAGGGATTTGGCGATTGCATTTGCCCGCGCGCTTGCCGCAGCCGGCGACGTCAGCGAGGGTGAACACAACCGCGGGGAACAAATCCTGATGGACCTTTTGCGCGAGACGCCCAACGACGGCGAGTTGAGCCAGGCGCTCAAGGATTTATCCGCGCGCAAGACGCTGGACCAGGGCGGTTATGCCGCGCTCGAAGGCGGAGGGGGTTCCTATCGCGACATTTTGAAGGACAAAAAGGAGGCCGTCTCGCTCGAACAGGAAAAGCGCGTCCAGAAAACCGATGACATCGCCGGGCAGCTCATTGAAGAATACGAAACGCGCCTGAAAAGCGAACCGGACAATCTCAAGCTGGTGCGCCAGCTCGCGGAACTTTACACGCAGAAAAAGCAGTTCGAGCGCTCACTGGAACTTTACGACCGCGTCAAAAATTCCGAAATGGGCAACGATCCATCGCTCGAACGCTCCATCGCCGACACCGTCGCGCACCGGTTCGATTATCAACTGGAGCAACTCGATCCGTCCGCGTCCGACTATGCCGGGCAATCCGCGAAAATTCAGGCGGAGAAGTTGAATTTCCAAGTCACTGATTGCCAGAAACGCGTCGAAAAATATCCGACGGATATGGCGCTTCGGTTTGAAATGGGGCAGCTTTACTTCCAGGCGGGCAAAATCAACGAGGCCATTCAGGAATTTCAGAAGGCGCAAGGCAATCCGCACAAACGCATTGCCGCGATGAATTGCCTCGCGCAGTGCTACGCGAGGCGGAAGATGTTCGACCTCGCCGCGCGCACGCTCCAGAACGCCATCAAGGAAAAGATTGTTTTCGACGACGAAAAAAAAGACCTCACCTACAACCTCGGCTGCGTGCTCGAAAGCATGGGCAAAAAAGAGGAAGCCATCGAACAATTCAAGCTCATCTACGAAATGGACATCGGCTACAAGGACGTTGCCGCCAAGGTGGACGCCTACTACGCCAACCAGTAAAAAGAAAATCTTGATTCACTCTACGAAAAGCCCGTCTCAAACAGCCATTGCTTATCGCGTCGAATGACAACCACTCCATCACCTGACTCGTCCATGCTAAGGGAAATCCTGGATGCGATTCCATCGTTCGTTCTCGTGGTGGATGAGGATCTTCACGTCCTGGAGTATAATGCCGCGGCGGAGAAATTGACGGGGCTCGGGCGGCAACAAATCCTGCTCCGGCACAGTGGAGAGGTGGTGCATTGTCTCCACGCGCTGGACACCCCGGAAGGCTGCGGTCATGGCGAGGTTTGCAAGACTTGCATCGTCCGTAAAGCCGTCAATGATGCTTTCTTGGGCACTGCCTCCGTCAGGCGCAAGGTTAAAATGGAATTGCTGAACGAAGAGAAGGCCCGCGATTTCTTCGCGCTCATCACCGCCACTCCGTTCACGTATGGCGGTCAGAAGGCGGTGCTGTTGGTCATCGAAGACTTCAATGAGGTGGCGGAACTGCAACGGATTGTGCCCATTTGCATGAACTGCAAAAAGGTGCGGGAAGACAACCAGTATTGGACGCAGGTCGAGGACTATTTCAAGCGCCATTGGGACTTGGGATTTTCGTACAGCCTGTGTCCCGACTGCGCCAAGTCGCGGATGGAGCGTCTGCTGCACAAGGAACCGCCTTCAGGCGGTAACCAATAGATGGCGATCAGGCGGCGGTTGAAACGCCAAACATTTCCTTGTTCATGATTCCTTCCGCGACTTTCGTCACCGGGCCGGTCATCTGAATCGAATAATCGCCGCCAATTCCGATCTGAATTTTTCCGCCGGGCATGTGGACGGAAATCTCGCGGTCGCACAGGCCGAGCCGGTGCGCCACCGCCGCTGCCGCGCTGCTGCTGCTGCCGCTCGCCAGCGTATAACCCGCGCCGCGCTCCCAGATTTCAATCTGGATATTTTTTCGGTCGAGCACCTTCATGAATTGCACATTGATGCGATTGGGGAAACGCAGGTGCGTTTCCAGCAACGGCCCGTATTTCCTCGCCAGTTCTGCGTTGATTTTCGGCAACGGCAGCACGCAATGTGGGTTGCCCACCGTCGCCGCGCAAAAGGTGAATTGCTGTCCGCGCAGGCGAATCGGTTCGTTGATGACTTCGCGGCGCGGGCCGGTCACGGGAATTTCGTCGCTCCAGAAACTGACCCGGCCCATTTCGACGCGCACGATTTTGCCGCGTTCCATGACCGTCGCCTTCACAAGGCCGCCGGGGGTTTCAATGGCGAATTCGTCCTTGCCGACCCGTTTCCGGTCCCACAAGTAACGTGAAAAAATCCGCAGACCGTTCCCGCTTTTCTCGGCCTCGCTGCCGTCGGGGTTGAAAATGCGGAGAGCGAACTTCGCTTTTTTGGACGGGAGTGGCCCGATCAAAATGCCATCCGAGCCGACGCCGAAATTGCGGTGGCAAATCGTTTTGACCTGCGCGGTCGTCAACGGCGACGGCAGGTTCTTCGGGTCAATGACAATGTAGTCATTGCCCAGCGCGTGATATTTGGCGAATGCCCAAAGCATGAATGGAGAATACCGCGTTGCGCGCGAAGCGCAAAACAGAATGATTGAGCTGTTTTGACGGGGTGGGGCGAGCGTCCTCGCGAGCCGGGTCTTTGGTAGGGACGGCTCGCCGAGCCGTCCATTTGGAAGGTTTAATTTCGACTGGTCGCCTCGGCGAGGCGACCCTACCCCACCAAGTGGCTCACAAGGTCACCCGCCCGTTTTGTCCGCGCGTTTCGCTTCTTCCAGATGAAACTTATGGAGGAACCGGTGGAAGGCCGGCGCAATAATGATGCCGAGACTCGTGAGGAACGCCAGACCGCTGAACAGCGCATAGCAACCGGCGAAAATTTTCCCGCCGTCGGTTTGCAGCGACGACACCGGTCCCATGCCGGACAGAATCATCGCTGCATTGACGAAGGCATCCACCCACGACATGGGTTCAAAAGCGCGGTAGCCAACCATGCCGATACCGAGCGCCATTGCAATGACAATCAAAGCAATGCCCGCACACCGCGCCATGCGACGGTAAAACGCCGGGCGCGGCAACAACGGGTTTGAGCGATGCTCGAACATGGAATCAGTTCATTTGCCGGCTTGCATGCTGCCGGTGATTTCACGCACGTCTCGAATGCCATTCTTTTGCATGAACTCGCGGATGCCGGCAATCACTTGCAAAACGGTCTGCGGCTCGTAAAAATTCGCCGTGCCCACCGCCACCGCTGTCGCGCCAGCCATCATGAATTCAATCGCGTCCGCCGCATTCTGGATGCCGCCCATGCCGATAATTGGGATTTTCACGGCCTGCGCCGCTTCCCAGACCAGCTTGATCGCAATCGGCTTGATGCACGGTCCAGTCAGGCCTCCGGTGACGTTTGCCAACCTTGGCTTGCGCGTCTCGATATCAATCGCCATTGCCGGGTAACTGTTCGTAATCGCCAACGCATCACTGCCGGCTTCCTCTGCCGCTTTGGCGTAAGGCGCGATACTCACGACGTTCGGACTCATCTTCGTGATAAGCGGCAGCTTCGTCACCTTGCGGCACACAGCCACAACTTGCGCGAGCAATTTCACATCCGTTCCGAACTGCGCCCCGCCTTCCTTTATGTTCGGACAGGAAATGTTGAGTTCCAGCGCACCGACGCCACCCAGCGCATCGAAGCGTCGCGCTACTTCGGCGTATTCCTCGACCGTTGTGCCCCAGATGTTGATGATGGTCGGCACTTTCAATCCCTTGAGGAACGGCCAGTATTTCTTGATGAAACCGTCCACGCCCGGCCCTTGCAAACCGATGGCGTTGATAAGTCCGCTCGCGACCTCGACGGTGCGCGGTGTGGGATTGCCGTGGACAGGCTCGAGCCGTATGCCCTTCACAACCACTGCACCGAGCTGGTTCAGGTCAATGAGCCGCGCGTATTCGACGCCGTAGCCAAACGTGCCCGACGCCACCATCACCGGGTTTTGCAATTTCAGACTGCCGATTTGGACGGAGAGATTCATTTGGTTTCCTCCCACAAAATTTTTTGCGCATCAAACACCGGCCCTTCGGTGCAACTGCGTTGATATTCCCAACCCTCATTGGTCCTGACCGGAACCACGCACGTCAGGCAAACGCCGACGCCGCAACACATATGTTCGTCCATCGAAAGTTCCGCCGGTATATTGAATTTTTCCGCAATCCGGGCAACAGCTCTGAGCATCGGCGTCGGGCCGCACGCAAACACCTTCCGGTGGGGCACCAAGCGGTCGGCCACAGGGCGATTAGTAGACGTTCGTCGTAGTTCATCCATGAGCGGTTTGGTGACAATTCCTTTCTCGCCGTGGCTGCCGTCCTCGGTGGTCACGCGAACGTCCCAGTCGAGCGCACGAAATTCCTTTTCGCACAAAATGTCCACGCGCTGCTGGCCACCGACGAATGCGATGCCCTTCTGCGGCGAACGTTGCGCCAGCAGATACAGCGCTGCCATGCCGTAACCGCCGGCGACGAGCAGCGGCGTTTCGCCACCGGATTTCGGCACGGTAAATCCATGGCCGAGCGGCGCAATCACGCTGAGTTCCCCGCCAGCTTGCATCCGCGCGAGCGCGTCGGTTCCTTTGCCGATGGTTTTGTAGAGGATGGAAAAAGTGTCGCCTTCCACTTGAAAGATGCTGAACGGCCGTCGCAGCAGCGCATCCTTCATCGGCAACACGCGGACGTGCGCGAATTGTCCCGGTTGAATCAGCGGCGCAATTTGCGGCGCGCGCACGACGAGGCGGAAATAAGAGTCGGTATCGCGCTCGTTGGAGACAATCTGGACGGTTTGTTCAAGCATGGCTGGCGTTTTTCACGGCTTTTTGTAACATTTCCATGCCCGAATAGGGCTGGCCGTTGAAGTCGGCGTCGCGCCGCTCCTTGGCGTGTTCAAGGATTTTGCGATGAGTCGCAAGAGCCAGCAGCGGCCAGGCGTTGCGATACATGTCGTATTTCAAATAAAAAACCTGCGGGAAACCGGTGCCGGTCGTCTCATTCTCCGTCCACGAGCCGTCGGGATTTTGTTCGCGAACCAAAAACTCGATGCCGCGTTTGAGACTCGGATTGTCCGGGTCATCAAACGCGCACAGACCCATGACGGCCCATGCGGTTTGGGAGGCGGTGCTTGGCCCGCGGCCTTTGAACACAGGGTCATCATAAGTGTTGCAGCGTTCGCCCCAGCCGCCGTCGTCGTGCTGGACGCTCTCGAGCCAACCCCGCGCCCGCAGGAGCCACGGCTCGCTCATGTCGTAGTTCAGCGCGCGCAGGCCACGCAGCACCTGCCACGTGCCATAAATGTAATTTACACCCCACCGGCCATACCACGAGCCGTCGGGTTCCTGATGTTCGCTTAAGAACTGCAACGCTTCCTGCACCTGCGGGTTGTCAGTTTTCCAGCCTTCGTAGCCGAGTAATTCCAGAATGCGCGCGGTGATGTCGGCGCATTCGGGGTCGAGCATGGCGTTGTGATCGGCGAAGGGGACCTTTTCCAGAATGTTCTTCGTGCAATCCTTGTCGAACGAAGCCCAGCCGCCGTCCTTGCACTGAAACGTCAACATCCATTTGAGGCCGCGCTGGAAACTTTCATCGCGTTTCGCCGGATTGTTCGTTGGAATTTTGCGCAACGCGAGCAGCACCATCACGGTGTCGTCCACGTCGGGATTCCATTTGTTGTTGAACTCGAAGACCCATCCGCTCGGCTCGATCCCGCCGGGCGGGACGGGGTTTTTGTGGTGCCAGTCGCCGCAAAAACGAATTTCCCTTTCCATCAACCACCCGGCGGCCTTCTTGAGTGAAGGATGATTTTCTGAAATGCCGGACTCATGCAGGCAAATGGCGGCAATCGCCGTGTCCCAAACCGGCGAAAAGCACGGTTCGATGCGCACGCTGTCGGCGGTTTCGTGCTCAAGCTTTTTCAATTCATGCGCCGCGCGGACGACTTGCGGATGATCGTCCGGGTAGCCGAGCGCCTGGAGCGCGATGAGCGAATTGAGCATTGCGGGAAAAATCGCCCCGAGGCCGTCCGAGCCTTCAAAGCGTTCGAGCATCCAGTTCTCGCATCTTTTCAGCGCCAGCCTGCGGAACGGATGAATTTTATGCTCGGCGAACCACTCGGCGAATTTGTGCAGGCGGTCGAGCCAGAGGAAAAAATTCCGCCACGAAAACCTGTCCGGGTCGGGTGCGAGCGCCAGATCGCGTTCGTGAAAGCCCTCGGGATAAAGCTCGTCCAAATCCACTTCCACCGGGTGCGTCGGTTTGAAATGGTTGATGATGGCCAGCGGGACGAGCATGGCGCGCGACCAATTGCTCATGTCCCAGAAATTCACATGAAACCACTTGCCCAGCAGCAGCACCTCGCACGGAATCGTCGGCACATATTCCCACGGATAAAGTCCAAGCAGCGCCAGATATAGCTTGGAAAAGGTGTTCATGCGCGGCACACCGCCGAGATGCAACGCGACTTCGCGCGCCGCCAACATTCGCGGGTCGGTGACGGGCACACCGGCGAGCTTGAGCGCGAGGTAGGCTTTGATGGTGGCGCTGACTTCCACCGGGCCGCCGGAATAAATGTTCCATCCGCCGTCCGGCAATTGCATCGAGAAGATGTGATTGACCGCCTTGCGCTGCCATTCGGCGTCTATCTTCCCGTTCCAATGGTGATACGCCACCGTGTCGGAGACCAGTGTGGAGTCCACCATCAATTCGCCGATCCAGTATCCTTCCGGACGCTGGAGGCCGAGTAAATTTTCCTGCGCCCGCAGAATCGAGGTCTCCAGACTTCTCGAAAAATCCGTTTGTGGCTGGGTCGCCGAAAGTGGCAGCGTCGGCTGAATCCCCGGTTCACTTTCACCCAACATGCGGATACTTTGCGGACTCGGGTTGAAGCTGTAAAGTTTTTAGTCGGAATGCGGCGGCTGGAAAAACCTGAATTTTTGTGGTGGACAAGCCCGGCAAATTTCCATAGTTGAGAATCAGCGCTGAATCCCCAAACGAAACAAGCCTGTGAACTACAAAATTTCCCGCTACGGCTGGCTTCCCGATTTGCCGGATCATCGCGACCACCTCTACGCCGCGCCGGTGGAAATGCTCGCCATGCTGCCCGCCAAGGCCGATTTGAGCCAGCATTGCCCGCCCGTCTATGACCAGGGGCAGCTCGGCAGTTGCACCGCCAATGCCATTGCAGCGGCCATTGAGTTTGACCGGCTGAAACAAAAGCTGTCCGACTTCGTGCCAGCGCGCCTGTTCATTTATTACAACGAGCGCGTCATCGAACACACGGTGGATTCGGACAGCGGCGCGCAAATCCGCGACGGCATCAAGAGCGTCGGCAGGCAGGGCGACTGCCCGGAAACCGAATGGCCCTATGTCATCGCAAAATTCAAAACCAAACCGCCTCCAAAATGCTATGCCGACGCGCTCAAATACAAGGCCGTTTTGTACCGGCGCTTGATGCAAATGCCGGGCCAACTCAAAGGCTGTCTCGCCTCGGGCTATCCGTTTGTCTTTGGCTTTACCGTTTACGAAAGTTTTGAAGACGCGCAGGTGGCGCAGACCGGCCATGCTGCGTTGCCGCACTCCGGTGAACGTGCCATCGGCGGTCACGCGGTCATGGCCGTCGGCTATGACGATGCGAAACAGTGGTTCATCATCCGCAATTCATGGGGCGATCAATGGGGCATGAAAGGTTATTTCACCCTGCCCTACGCCTATTTGACCGATGAAAATTTAGCCAGTGATTTCTAGACAATCCGTGTGGTTCAATGATTAAATCAACTTAACCCGACGAAAAATTATGACTCTGACCAAACGCGATCTCGTCATCCGCATCAGCAACGAAACCGACCTCGGCCAACAGCAGGTCTTCGGCGTGGTGCAAAAAACACTCGACTACATCTCCGAGGCGCTCGCCAAGGGCGACAAGGTGGAACTCCGCAACTTCGGTGTTTTCGAAGTCAAAGTCCGCAAGGCGCGCGTGGGCCGCAACCCGAACAAACCGGAAATCGACGTGCCCATTCCCGCGCGCTCGACCGTGAAGTTCAAGGCCGGCAAGGAAATGCGCGCCGACGTCCTGAAACTTCCGCCCAAGGCCTGAACGCCGGCGCAAAGTTAATTCAAACCGCTGACAGGCGGCACCGCCTCGTCGAGTGCATGAAAACTTGTAGATACTGCGGACGAGAGAATGATGATACAGCCGTGTACTGCGGCGGGTGTTGGAAGTCATTTACTACTGAAACCCCCGGCAAGTTTTCCGATGTAGTGCGTTGGACTTCAAAATCTCCTCTGGGAGTAGCATTCACTAGCGGTTTGGCTGCACTGTTCATCTGCACAGGCATTTTCTTCACCATTGGGAGAATTATGCGTGACATTGTAAGAATGCACCACATTGATAATGGCGTGCCAGCCAATTATGATATCTGTGTATTCGTTCATCCGGCTATTACGTGGACACTCTTTAGCCTTGGAGCGCTGATATTCACATTCTTCATCTGTTACAATCGTTGCCAGAAAAAAACACACGGTATTATCACGGCGATTATCACACTCGGCATCATTGCTTTGCTGACAGTTGGACTCTCAAGTTTGGTTTACATTCCATACCCTGAGTGTCAGGTCATTCCTTTGCTCGTGCCGATGATTGCACTCGGCTTAACCACAGGATTCTCTGCCGGCTACTATATCGGTGCGGCATTGCAAATTGTCGTTGGAGCGTGGCTGCTTGGTTGGTTTAAGCCACGAAATGATCAAGAGGAGAAATGTACGCCGGCACAAGTGTGACACGGAAAACAAGGAAACCCGGAACATAGGATTTTTTGTTCCTTCCTTCATGCTTTCCTAATTAAAAATTTCTCCTACCTTCTTGGGCATGGAACGATTGCCCGGATTCCGCGACTTTTATCCCGAACCATTGCCGCACTCCGACGCCTGGAGCGCCGATGCCCGCCAGTTCATTTTCGGCAAATGGCGTGAAACCGCCCGCCACTATGGCTTCCGCGAATACGACGGCCCGCCGCTCGAACCGCTCGAACTCTTCACCACCAAAAGCGGCGACGAAATCGTCGGGCAACTTTACAACTTCACCGACAAAGGCGAACGCACCGTCGCGCTCCGGCCTGAAATAACGCCCACGCTCGCCCGCATGGTTGCCGCGCACGAACGCAATTACAAAAAGCCCATCAAATGGTTCGCCATCCCGCAACTCTTCCGCTACGAACGCCAGCAGAAAGGCCGGCTGCGCGAACACTTCCAGTTCAACGCCGACATCATCGGCGAAACCAATCCGGCGGCTGACGCGGAATTGATTGCGTTGCTCATTGACACGCTGCGCGCGTTTGGCCTGACCGAAAAAGATTTCGTCATCCGCTTGAGCAGCCGGAACGCGTGGCACGAGTTCTATCAAGGCAAAAGGAAGAATGAAGAATACAGAAACGATGAGGCTTGCGCATTTTTCCAAATTATCGACAAATTGGAACGCACATCGCCGGAGGAAAACGAAAAGAAACTCAAAACTTTTGGTTTTTCGCTCGCCGACGTGAACCAATTCATCAAATCCGGCAAACCAACAGCAGAGCTTGAAAGCATTTTGCAAAATCTCGCCGCGCGCGGCCTGCGTAACTTCGTGAAAGTGGATTACCACGTCGTTCGCGGGCTGGCGTATTACACCGGCGTCGTTTTTGAAGCCTTTGATGCCAAAGGCGAGTTCCGCGCCATTGCCGGCGGCGGACGCTACGACAACCTCGTCAAACTCATCAGCGGCGGCAAAGTGGATTTGCCCGCGCTCGGTTTCGGCATGGGCGACGTGGTGCTGCTGGAACTGCTCAAAGCGCGCGGTCTGCTGCCGAAATTCGACGCGAACGTGGACGTATTCGTTTTGATCGAGGATGAAAAACTCCGACCGCAATCCCTAAAACTGGTTCAGGATTTGCGCGCCGCCGGATTCGCCGTGGAATATCCGCTCACGCCCGCCAAACCGGACAAACAATTCAAGCGGGCACAGGAATTGAAAGCCAACTTCACGGCAAAAATTGAAAATGATTCAAACGTGAAGGTTCGCAATCTCAAGACACGAGAGGAAAAATCAATTGCGTCAACCGAAGCCGCTGCGCTTTTGCGTCAGTTGGCGTAATTGCTTGCGCCTCAAGAACGGTTATGACCGACGAGTCCGTTTTAAATCGCATCGCTGTCATCGCCGGTGACATCACGAAACAGCGCGTGGATGCGATTGTGAATGCAGCCAACACAACGTTGCTTGGCGGCGGCGGCGTGGACGGCGCTATTCATCGCGCCGCCGGACCGGAGTTGCTGGTGGAATGTCGCGCACTCGGCGGCTGCGCCACAGGCCAGGCCAAAATCACGCGCGGCTACAAACTTCCCGCCAAATGGGTCATTCACACCGTCGGCCCGGTCTGGCACGACGGCACTCACGGTGAAGATGAATTGCTTGCGAGTTGCTATCGGAGTTGCTTCGCGCTGGTGGAACAGCACGGAATCAAGACTGTGGCATTCCCGTGCATCAGCGCCGGCGTGTATGGTTTTCCGATGGACCGCGCGGCACGGATTGCCATTCGTGAGACGAAAAGTTTTCTGGAGCGGAACCGGTCGGTCGGGAAAGTGATTCTGGTTTGCTTTGGCGCAAGCGCGCTGGAAATTTACAAGGTGGCTCTGCGTGAAATTGGCCTGCCATGAACGGTTTTCTTGAAGGAAAGCGGCTCATCCAAGTCGTTCAAACCTTCGAGGATCAACAGGATGAATGAGCTTTTTCCGTAGGTGAACGGCTGACAGCTCACCCGTAAATCCACTTTGGTTGGTCTGCCTTTGTGAACCAGTTCCATTTCCGCCGCCCGGCGGACAACGCGATGGCCTCGAGAGGCGGCCCGCACGGACTTGCGCACCACACAATCACTGCAGGCCGGAGCACAACCGCAACCCTCTGCCGCCTCTGTGGAATGCAGACAGCTCAACACTTCCCCACCCCGCCGTCGTATTACGAATCGCTTGTTCTTGCCTATTAGTTGCGCCGCTGCCGCGTTGTAATCGAAGATGCACACGTTCTTGTCCACCACGAAGGCCGGTATCGGCATGGCATCGAACAATACCCGGTGCAATCCCTGATCCAGAAAGTGAACGGAAATCCGGCTCATACTAATTTTAACTTATCATACCAGCCGGGAAAGAAAAGCAGAAAAAGGCGGGGCCAAAGCCTCGTCTGGGTGAGATTTGTTCACGGAATTATTTTGCCGCTTCAGCAACGACTTTTTCCTGCTTTTCATTTACCAGCGTCGCGCCCTTGCCGAGGCGTTTGCGCAAGTAGGTGAGTTTGGCGCGGCGCACGGAACCTTCGCGTTCAACTTCGATTTTGTCCACGCGCGGCGAGTGCAGCGGGAACACGCGCTCGACGCCTTCGCCGTAACTGATGCGCCGGACGGTGAACGTCTCGTTCAGGCCGTGGCCACGGCGCCCTATCACAACGCCGGAGAAAATCTGGATGCGTTCCTTGTCACCCTCGACGACTTTGGTGTGCACACGCACGCTGTCGCCCACCACAAAATCCGGTTTGTCCTTGCGATACTGTTCCGATTCAATTTTTTCCAACAATGCCTGGTTCATAAATCAATTTTAAGTTTTGAATTTTTAATTTTTAGTTGCCGCTTCTTTAACTCAAAACTTAACACTAAAAACTAAAAACTATTTTAATAAATCCGGTCTATGTTTTTTTGTCCGCAACTTCGCCTGTTCACGCCGCCATTTTTCAATTTCAGCGTGGTTGCCGGACAGCAACACTTCCGGGACCTTCAGCCCGCGAAATTCCGCCGGCCGCGTGTATTGCGGATATTCCAATCCCGGCATGTCGGGACTGAAGGATTCGTCGTGCGAACTTTCGTCGTCGCCCAGCGCTCCGGGCAGCAACCGCACCACCGCATCTATTACGACCATCGCGGGCAGCGCGCCGTTCGTTAGCACGTAATCGCCGATGGACAGTTCATCGGCGGCGAGTTTTTCCCGCACGCGCTCGTCAAAACCTTCATAATGGCCGGTGACGAGCAGCAAATCTTCCTGCTGTGCCAATTTATGCGCGATGGCCTGATTAAACCGCCGCCCGGCGGGGGACAATAAAATCACGCGCGTTTTTTCGCGCTTCAAACTTTCAATCGCTTCAAAGAGCGGTTCGGGCTTCAGCAACATCCCCGGCCCGCCGCCGAAGGGCCGGTCATCCACCGTCTTGTGCCGGTCGTGCGTCCAGTCACGCAGGTTGTGGATTTTTAAATCCAGCAAACCGGTTTCGCGCGCCCGCTTGACAATGCTTTCGTCGAGCGGCCCGGCGAACATCGCCGGAAACAAAGTGAGCACGTCAATTTTCATCCAACGTGTTGCCGGCATCTTGCCGGCAAGACAGTTCTGCCAGCAAGATGCTGGCAGCACATTTACACCGTTTTGTTTTCGACAATTTCCACCGAACAACGCAGGCCTTTCTTCGCGCTGCCTGCCAGCAACAACGCCCGGATCGCATTGATCGTCATGCCCTGCCGGCCAATCACCTGACCCATGTCCTGCGGATCCAAGCGCAGTTCATAGACTGTTATGCCCCCCCGCTCCACCGGCGTGACGCTCACCGCGTCGGGATGCTGCACAAACCCTTTTACGACGTATTCCAAAAACGCCTGCATGACGTGTCAAAAAAAATCAAGCGGCAGCTAAAGCGGCGGCCGTTTTGCCCGCCTTTTTGATGAAGCTGGCGACGGTCTCGCTCGGCTGCGCGCCCTTGCTAATCCAGTATTTGGCACGGTCGAGGTTGATCTGGCAATTATCGCCTTTTTTCAACGGCTGATACATGCCGATTTCCTCGATGAATTTGCCATCGCGCGGACTGCGGCCATCGGCGACCACAATGCGGAAAAACGGAGCATTCTTGGCTCCGACGCGCTTCATGCGAATTTTTACTGCCATAAATTTTTCAAAAGAGCGTGGAGATTAGCTGCCTGAGGCCAGGTGTCAAGTTTCAAGTGTCAGGTAAAAGCCGTGCGGTGACGGCTTGAAATTGAAAACTTGAAACTTGGGATTTGAAGCCTGAAACTTAATCAAATGAGCCGGCCATATGAAGAAACTTTGGGCGGCAAATTCCTTTCGCGCTCCGCGCCGGGCGAACGCCACGAAATGATTTGCGAGCGCCTGCATGCGGCCATGACGGCAAGCGTCTCAAACCTTCCCGGCACGCAACTGCTTGCGCCGCGCACAAAAATCCATGTTTCGCGCTCAATCGCGATTTGTCCCGACCTCGCGCTCGTGACGGTAGCCACCGGCAAGCTTTGGCTCGCGGTGGAAATCATCAGCCGCGATGACCATCACGCCGACACGGTCGTCAAAAAGCAGGTTTACGAAGACATCCGGGTGCCGCGATTGTGGATGATTGACCCCCGTTACGACAACGTGGAGATTTATCACAGCATCGAATTCGGGCTGGCGCTCAAGGGCATTCTGGCCGGCAGCGAGGTGCTGACGGAAAAATTAATTCCCGAATTTCAAATCGTCGTCGCCGAGCTGTTTGCCGCGCAGGCGGAGACGCATTAATTTCACAAATTATTGTTTGAATTAAATTGGAGTTAAGCTATTTTAACCTGGAAAATAAACCAATCTAAATAACCTATGAAAAAATCCATGTTGTTTCTCACTGTTGCCGCCGGCTTTTTGCTGGCGGTGTCAACCTCGCGCCTGCTCGCTGCGGATGCTTCGACCAATGAAGTCACCATCACCGGTTCGATGGTTTGCGGCAAATGCACACTGCACGAGACCAAGAGCTGCCAGAACGTCGTCCAAGTTTCGCAGGACGGAAAAACCGTCAATTACTACCTGAAACAAAATGACGTGAGCAAGGCCGCGCACGCCCCCATTTGCGGCGGCAGTTCTGAAAAAGTCACCGTCACCGGCACCGTCAAAGAAAAGGATGGAAAGAAAATGATGACGCCGACCAAAATTGACGTGATCAAATCCTGATTTTAACCACGCTCAACCGCCGCCGGATTTTTTCATCTGGCGGCGGTTGAATTTTACCGCATCGGCGTAGCGAACACCCTTGCCGCCGAAAATGTCCAGCGCCGACCCGATGGTCAGATCAACCTTCCCCTGCCCCAGTCGCGTGACCTCCTCCAAATCACCCAACGAATTCGCGCCGCCGGCGTAAGTCGTCGGAATGGGCGTCCAGCGGCCAAGTTTTTCGACCAGTGCACGGTCAATGCCGCGGCACAAACCTTCCACGTCCGCCGCATGAACCAAAAATTCCGCGCAAATGCCAGCGAGTTTTTTGAGCGTGTCTGACGTAATGGTCACTTCTGTGAATTTCTGCCAGCGGTCGGTGACAACGAAATAATCTTCATCACGTTTGCGGCAGCTCAAGTCCAGCACCAGCCGGTTTTTACCAACGGTCTTGGCGAGTTCACCAAGCCGTTCCCAATCCACGCGGCCTTCACGAAAAACCCAGCTTGTGATGATGACGTGCGACGCACCGGCGTCAAGCCAGCCGCGCGCATTTTGTGCGTTGATGCCGCCGCCGATTTGTAATCCGCCCGGAAACGCCGTGAGCGCGGCGCGCGCCTCGGTTTCGTTTCCGGGGCCAAGCATGACAACGTGGCCGCCGGTCAGGCCGTCGCGTTTGTAGAGTTCGGCGAACCACGCAGCCGGGCGGTCGGAGACAAAATTTGTGCGCAACGCGGACGGCTCGCCGAGCGTGCCGCCGACGATTTGCTTCACTTTGCCTTCATGCAGGTCAATGCACGGACGAAACATGGTGCCAGCCTAAAATCGCCGCCCTCCGGTTCCAAGCGCCAATTTGACCGGCGGACTGGTAAATTTTTGTTGGCCATGAGAATTGGAA
Organism: uncultured Verrucomicrobiae bacterium; assembly: GCA_963835625.1. GTDB lineage: Bacteria > Verrucomicrobiota > Verrucomicrobiia > Limisphaerales > UBA11358 > UBA11358. Next base: position 21,545 of record CAWIGO010000020.1, on the reverse strand, counting down.
CCCACTGTTAATTACTTCTTTCCACACAAAAAAGTAAATTTAATTTATTATTATTGACTTAAATTCAGCAATTTGTTAAAAAAGGGCGAAGGCATTTGATTGGTGGATGGATAGTCAGATGTAAACGTGCCTTTTGACATTCTGAAGAGCCTTATGAAAAGATTATCTGTTATGCTGATTGTGGCGGGAAGTTTGGTGTATTGCTCCATCGGCAAGGCGGATATTACCAGCGTGCAATTCCAAGATGATAAAGACGGTGCAATTACCTGTCCCCTGTATACTTGGAGTGGCATCGCTAGTGATTTAAGCCTGCCTGTAAACGGAGTTCAATGTTGGGAACCAGGTCATATAGTTGGATCCATTGACACAGACTCGACATCCGACCCAACCCTCACGCTCGACAGCGCCATAGATAACGACACCAGCTTCGCATGGACCGCTTACTATGTGAATGTGTATATGAGCACAACCTTCACACTTTCCGCCGTGAATGTGACCGTGCCCCCCAATTGGACAGCCACCATCATCCAAAGCCCAGTTTATGTTGACAGTCCGCACGGTGCGTACGAGGGTCAAATTGAATATGCCATCGGAGCCGGCGGAACGCCGGTCGAAAACGGCAATGAATTGGATTTCGGCTACAAGATAAGCGGCTTCAGCGGTGCCACATTATATAGCTTCACTCAGGAAATGATTCCCGTTCCTGAGCCCACCACGTTCGGTTTTTTGGTGGCGGGCGCGCTCTCGTTGGGAGGATTCCTGGCTGCCAGATGGCGCAACCGCCTTTCATAACTTTCACCAATTAAAAAATGGTTGAGGCCCCGCTTTGCAAAAAGCGGGGTTTTGAATTTTCCACCCGTTGTCGGCGCTCCCAGGTTCATGGCTTCAAGACGCGATTTGGGAATCGTCGAAGCTGCCCCTGCGACTGTCGCCTCGACAGCCGCCGGCAAATTGTTATTGTTTCTTGGTGCAATCGCATCAGTCATTGACCATTGCCGGACGTGAATTTCGTTCGCGGCTCATCTTGGGCACGGGAAAATTTTCCTCACCCGAAGCCATGCGCGACGCCCTTGACGCCAGCGGCGCGGAAATGGTCACCGTCGCCTTGCGCCGCGCCGATTTAAGCGGCAAGCGCGATCCGTTCGCGAACATTCTGGAATTCATTGACCCGAAAAAATTCCTGCTGCTGCCCAACACCAGCGGCGCGATGAACGCCGATGAAGCCGTGCGCCTCGCGCGGCTCGCCGCCGCCGCCGGTCTGCCAAAATGGATCAAGCTGGAAATCCATCCCGACCCGCGCTACCTGTTGCCCGATCCGGTCGAGACATTGAAGGCCGCGGAAATTTTGGTGAAGGAAGGTTTCACCGTGCTGCCTTACATCAACGCCGATCCGGTCCTGGCGAAACGGCTGCAGGACGCCGGTGTCGCAACCGTGATGCCGCTTGGCTCGCCCATCGGCTCGAATCGCGGCGTGCAAACGCGCGACCAAATCCGCATCATCATCGAGCAAGCCACCGTGCCCGTCGTTGTGGACGCCGGCTTGGGCGCGCCGAGCCACGCCGCCGAAGCGATGGAAATGGGCGCGGACGCCGTGCTCGTCAACACCGCCGTCGCCGTTTCGAGCGATCCGAACCGAATGGCCGTCGCGTTCAAAATGGCCGTTGAAGCCGGACGCGCGGCATTCGAATCCGGACTGGCGACGGCACAGGAAACCGCAAGCGCTACGAGTCCGCTAACGGCATTTTTGGATTGAATTCAACCACGGATGAACACGGACAAACACGGATTTTTTAGACGCGAATTGCGCGAATTTTCGCCAATTAAATTCGTGTTAATTCGTGAAATTTGCGTCAAAGTTTTTTTATCCGTGTCCATCTGTGTTAATTCATGATAAAATAAATTAAATGAGTGCAAAAATCTTATCCGTTTCGCGTGTGCGGCAGATTTTGAACGCCGCGACAAAAACCCGTGTGCTCGTCATCGGCGACGTGATGCTCGACCAATTCATTTGGGGCAGCGTCGTGCGCATTTCGCCCGAAGCGCCCGTGCCGGTCGTCGATTTCGAACGCGAAAGTTTCATGCCCGGCGGCGCGGCCAATGTCGCCCGCAATTTGACCGCGCTTGGCCTGTCCACGGAAATTTTTGGCGCAATCGGCAATGACGACGCCGGCCGCTGGTTGAAAAAACTTTTGGCTGGACAAAAAATCAGTTGCGGCGGATTGGTCACTCACACCGCGCGGCACACGAGCGTCAAAACCCGCGTCGTCGCGCACAAGCAACAGCTCGTCCGCATTGACCGCGAAACGCGCGACGGTCTTGATGCGAAATTGACGGGCCGTTTGCTCGCTCAATTGAAATCAAAACTCCCGCGGGCCGACGCCGTCATTGTCGGCGATTACGGCAAGGGCGTCGTGACGCAGCCGCTGCTCAATGAAATCAAATCGCTCTGCCGCGCGCGCGGCATCTGGTTGAGCTTCGATCCCAAGCCGGTCCACCATTTGAATCTTTCCAACCTTTCGCTCATCACGCCGAACCGCAAAGAGGCTTTTGAGCTGTCGAATTTGCCGGATGAAACGCGCGATGCGCATCCGCTTGCCGATAAAAATCTCATGCTCGTCGCGGAACGACTGTTGAACGAACTACGACCGGCTGTCCTGCTCATCACGCTCGGCGAACTGGGCATGTTGCTCTGCCGGCGCGGGCAAAAGCCGTTTCACATCCCGACCGTCGCGCAGGAAGTGTTCGACGTTTCCGGCGCAGGCGACACGGTCATCGCCACGTTCACGCTGGCGATTGCGGCGGGCGCGTCGCCACTCGAAGCTGCGATTCTTTCGAATCACGCGGCGAGCATTGTCGTCGGCAAAATCGGCACGGCGACCGCGTCACCGAAGGAATTGCTGGCAAGTTTTAACAGGTAGGGACGCGCGGCCCGCGCCGGTTGGGAAGCGGAACTTCCGCCGGACGGCTCGGCGGGCCATCCCTGCCACAAACCCGCATGAATCCACAAAAGATGACCGTCCATGAAATCCGGGCCATGAAAGTGCGCGGCGAAAAAATCGCCGCGCTCACGGCGTATGATTTTCCAACGGCAAAACTCCTCGACGAGGCGGGTATTCCCCTGATTCTCGTCGGCGATTCGCTCGGCATGGTCGTGCTCGGTTATCCGGACACGACGCACGTGACGATGGCGGAAATGGAGCATCACGTTCGTGCCGCCGCCCGCGTCAAACCACGCGCATTGCTCGGCGCGGACATGCCATTTCACAGTTACGAGACACCCAAAACCGCGGTCGAAAATGCAAAGCGCCTCGCCGGTGCCGGCGCGGAATTTGTGAAGGCCGAGGGCGGGCGCGAAATTATTGGACAAGTCCGCGCCATCATCGCGGCAGGAATCCCGTTTTGCGGTCATCTCGGCATGTTGCCGCAACACGTCCTAGAAGAAGGCGGCAAATATCACATCAAAGGCTGTGACGATGCAGGCCGGATGAAACTGTTTGACGACGCGGCGGCGCTGGCGGACGCCGGCGCGTTTGCCATTGTGCTTGAATTGATCACGCCGCCGGTCGCAAAGGGGATTTCAGAGCAAATCCCGGTTCCTACGATTGGCATCGGCAGCGGCGGCGATTGCGACGGCCAGATTTTGGTCACGCCGGATTTGATCGGGATGTTCCCGTGGTTCACGCCGCGTTTTGTGAAACCGCGGACGAATTGCGCGGCGGAAATTAAAACGGCGGTGGCGGCATGGAAAAATTCCGTGCAAGCGCCGGGCGGTGGACAGTGAATTTTTGCATGGTTCGAATGAAACTTTTTTTCGCGGCCATTTTGACTTTGGCCGTCAGCTCGGGCGGTTGCACAACGCGGTCACAGTCCCAAGCCGACGTGCGGGCGGCTTACATGGCCGGACAGCGCGATGCGTATGCCCGCATCGCCGCCACGCAACATACAAACGTAGTCGTCATTGGCCCGGTGCAAAACCCCGAAGTCCAGTGGACGGAGGGACTGACGCTCGCGCAGGCCATCCTCGCGGCAAATTACACCGGTCGCGAGAATCCGAAGGAAATCACCCTGACGCGGCAAGGCGAAACGACCCCGATTGATCCGAAAGATCTGCTTGGCGGCCACGACGTGCCGCTCCAGCCCGGTGACACCATTACGCTTCGATAACTGCCGGAAATTGCGTGTAGTGAGTGAATCCTTGGTAGGGACGCATGGCCTCATGCGTCCATTTTTTGGGCGGACATCCCGGCGGGATGTCCCTACCTTTTTCTCGGGACGTTATACTTCACAAACCCAAGTTTTTCAACCGCTTGGTAATGCTCCACTAGATTGTTGTTGGCGCGTTTTAGGCGGCATCGTTTTTGCTGTCAACTGAAGCGATATTATGAATGAAGACCAAGAAATGGTAGCGGAACTCCGTAACCGAGTTGCGGAGCTTGAGAAAGCAAATGAAGCCCGTGCTAACGCGATTGCGGAGTTGCAACTTCAAAACGGCGAGACGCAGAGAGCAATTCACCTTTTGAAGCGACAAATAATCGAGATAGCGGAGAGCCAGTGCCTAGCAGCGCAATCTAACGCACTATGATTGATTTTGTTAATGCTCCATTAGATTGTTGGCGCGTTTTGGACGGCATCGTTTTTGCTGTCAACTGAAGCGACATTATGAATGAAGACCAAGAAAAGGAAGCGGAATTTCGCAACCGAGATGCGAAATTTGAAAACTTCGTGAAGTGCCAGTGTCGGCATTGTGGTGGCGGAATCGAATTCGATGTGGCTCGTAATGGAGAATCCGAATTATGCCCACATTGTAATAAGTACACAGTACTTTCTATTCCATAACCACCGCCTTTGCCAGAATCTATAACCCGCAAAATAATGGCTCTAGTTTGGTTTACGACGCGAAAGGGATAGCGAAGAGCCAGCGAGGTTTTGCCCCTTTCCCGGCAACAATCCACGCCGGCATCACCGCTATTTGCGTTAACTACATACTCCCGCTTTTTTTCGGGATTATATCGTTCACAAACCCAGAATCATCTATTTGTTCGATTGTTGCGGTAAACCATTGGCCTTTCCAATCGAATTTTAACCGTGTTTTCACCGTGGGAACTCCTTTTCCAGAAACCCCAACGGTTAGAATATATTCTCCAGTTTTTGCAAATATGTATTCTCGATTTTGGTTTAATGCCGGGAAATGTCCCTTTGTGGCAAAATTTACCGCATGGACTGGATTGTAAGTGACCAAAACATCCAGAAAATAAGGAACGCTTGGGAAAATGGTTTTGGCCAGAGAATCAGTTTCTTCGGCGCGAGCAAAGGGTAGTTCTACGGCATCGTGGTCGTAAACAACCACCCCATCTTTTTCAATCTTGATCAAATGTCCCTTGCATTCTTTTATTCCGTCTATGCAATCTGTTTCAACTTGTAGCCGGAAAAATTTCATTGAACCGTTTGGATTTTCGATTGCACACCCAGTGATGTCCTTATTACAAGACAGTTTGAATTTCGGCTTTAATTTTGATTCGGCAATTTCCAATCGGCTTTTAAGTTCTCGGTCAATTTTTGCTGGCGTGATGAAAACAAGCCGAATTAAAAACCCGAAAAGAGGGACAATGATGGCACCTCCAATGCATAGAAAAATCAATTCATGTAGTTCGGTTCGGTTTGCCAATCCGAATGCCCATGCAAAAATTGCAATCAAGATGCCACCTCCAATTTCAGAAAAGATTTCAACCGCTCCGAAATCCTCACTAGTCTTGATAACGGTGCGCACCAGATACGAACGCGGCTTTTCTGAAGGCATTTCTGGAAGCTCTGACATGCCCCTAAAGCATGTGAAAACACCCATGCTGCGTAAAGGCTCTATTTCCTTGAAAAACTGGATTTATTCATAGGCAAAACCCTCTGTTTTTGGGTTTGTGAAGTCTAACATCCCGCTTTTTTTTCCAGCCTGGACAGCCTTTGTCCAACCCCGCCTGTCAGAATGTCGTCAAAAGAAAGGCAAATGATGACGACAAACGAACAACTCGAACTCGGCTTCACCGGCATTAAACCGTGCTTGAACGGCGCGCGACGCGAAGGACACATCGCCCGCGCGGGTTGGTGGTTCACGCAGATGCGGGAAATCGTGGAGCGCGCGATGGACTGGCAAATCGCCGGCCAGCCGCCACCGGAGCAAATCTGGATTCCCGGCACGAGCCGCGAAGTAAAGGTGTGACGGAAATGAAGAAGGAAGAATTAAGAATGAAGAAATTCAATGGCGCGCTGCGCGCGAAAAATTCTTCATTCATCCTTCTTCATTCTGCCTTTCCCGAGTAGCCGGCGCGCACAAAATCGCGAATCACGCCGAGTTCCTTACTACCATGAATTGTGTGTGCTTTGGGAAATTCACGCCACTCGACGCGCAAATCAGCGGCCTTGAGCAATTGAACCTGCTCGCGGGCTTTCGCAATTGGAAGAAGCGGATCGTCTGTGCCGTGCGTCAAGAGCAGACGCTGCTGGCGCGCCACCGGCGAAAGTTCCTTCAACAATTTTTCCGGTTCGTAAATCCAGCCGCTGATGCCCACGACACCCGCCAACCGATGCGGATAGCGCAGGCCGATTTCAACCGACAGGAGAGAACCCTGCGAAAAACCGCCGAGCGTGATTTGCTCCGCCGGAAAATTTTTTGCACGCAAATCATCAAGCAGGCTGAACAGCAATTCACGGCTGCGCTGAATGCCCGGTACGATATTGTCCGGAAAATCGAACCACGAGTAGCCTCCGTAGTATTCGTCCGGCGCGTTGACGAGCAGATAATTCAGCGACGGGAGGTTCATCGCCTCCGGGAACCAGCGCCAACCCTCCATACTGTCGCCCAGCCCATGCAGCATGATCATCAGCCGTCGGGATTCTTTTTCGGCGGCGGGAATCAATTCACTGTGCAGCATGAATTTTATTTTCCCTTTGCTTTCAATTGCGCGGCTTTTCCGTTCGCCCATTGAATGAGTTGCTCGCGTTGCGCGGCAGTCAGCCGTGCGGCTGGATGCATCAGCTTGTAATCGGCTGGTGGCATTTCATTGTAATGCAATTGGTCGCCCATGTTCTCCAACCATTGTGCCGCGCGATCTGGATCATCAACCGGCCAGTCGGAAAAATTCAAATGCCGGCGGGCCTCCTTAACATCGCTTGCCACCAGCCACGACACCGGCGCGACATGGCTATACCACGGCCATTTCGTTTCATGGGAATGACAATCGTAGCAGGAAACGCGCAATATCGCCGCAATCTTTGGCGGCGGCGAGTTAGTGGCCAGAAAATCGTGAACGACCGGCGGGTTCGTGCGCGCCGGATTCGCGAACTGCAACAAAGCGAACGTCACAACAACCGCGCCGAAAATCCATTTCAACATTTTTTTCATTCAATTGGAACCGAGGCGTCACAAGAGCCATGGCCGTGTGGCCAAGCCTTGAATCATCAGGCTGCTAAATCCGTTTTTCATCCGCGTTAATAAAGTCCACGAAAGTCTTAATGTCGTCGCGGTTTGCCATGCCCGCTTGTTCCTTCCGCATTTTGAGCCGCGCCACGGCCTCCGCATCACCCGCTTTTGGCCGGCTCAATATATCGTTGCGGTGCGAAGTTTTCTCCGCCGCGGATTTTTTGACATTTTTACGAACCCAATCACACACCTCGCCATCGGTGATGGAGTTTTTCACCACGTTGATCATCTGCTCGTGCGTGACACCGGCGTATTTGAGCCACATGCCATCGAAGCCCTTGCTGAAGTTCTCCTGATAATCGGTGTGCAGTTTGCCCGCCAGATGCAGGCGGATTTTGTCAATGTAACGCGGCAGATACGTCCAGCCGTCCATCGTTTCGCGCGGGCTGCGCGGATAAATAATGTCGCTCATGGTTCGTTAACCATTAAATCGTTAAATCAGGTTGTCAAATTTGAAATCGCCACCATCTTCTTCCACATGAGCCGATTTGATTATGACGTGGCGGTTCTGGGCGGCGGCAGCGCCGGTTACGCAGCAGCCAGAACTGCGGCGAGTGCGGGTTTAAAAACGATCGTCGTCGAAGGCGGCGAAGTAGTCGGTGGACTGTGCATCCTGCGCGGTTGCATGCCGACCAAGGCGCTGCTTTATGCCGCCGAAGTCCTGCACTTGACCAGTCATCCCGAACCGTGGGGCATCCGCGCCGGAAAAGTCGGTTTTGATTTTGGAAAAGTGATGGCGCGTAAAAACGCGCTCATCAAGGAATTCGCGGATTATCGCCGGGAGCAACTCGCCAACGGCAGATTCGAATTCATCCGCGCCAATGCAAAGTTCCTCGACGCGCACACCGTAGAATTAAGTTCGCCCCATTTAACCGGGGTGGATTCTGCGCGAAAGCGTCTTGGACTGCGGCAGCCCTCTGCCGCTTTGGCAATGGAGGCTGCGCTTGGAAAGGCGCCAGAGGGCTGGCGCACTCCAAAACCTGGCGGAAATTTTCTCACCGCCAAACATTTTATCATCGCCACCGGCTCGATTGTTGCACAACCGCCCCTGCCCTCGCTTCGCGAAACCGGCTATATCACGAGCGACGATGCGCTGGCGCTAAAGCGGTTGCCGAAGTCGCTCATCGTGCTCGGTGGCGGGGCGGTTGCCTGTGAGTTCACACAATTTTTCGCGCGGTTCGGCGTCAAGGTCACGCTCGTCCAGCGCAGCGAACACGTTCTCAAAGAATTCGACACTGACGCGGCGGCAGAAATCGAAAAAGTTTTCCGGTGCGAAGGCATCAAAGTTTTCACCGGCACCAAGTTGATTGGCGCGTGGCGCAAAAACCGGTTGAAGACCGTTTCGTTTGAGCATAATGGGAGAGCTGCCTCAGCTTCCGCCGAGGAAATTCTGTTCGCGCTGGGCCGCGTGCCGAACACCGCGTCGCTTGCTCTGGAGAAAGCCGGCGTTGCCATTGAAAACGGCCGCATCATCGCGAATGAATTGATGCAAACCAGCGCGCCGCATATTTACGCAGTGGGTGACTGCACCGGGCCGCACGAAATTGTGCATATCGCCGTCCAGCAAGGCGAAATCGCGGCGCACAACATCGCACAGCCGAAAATGCCACGACGGATGGATTACCGGCTGCTCATTTCGGTCGTGTTCACCGACCCGCAGGTGGCATTCACCGGCTTGACCGAAAAGGAAGCGAAAGCGCGCAACATTCCTTATCTGGCGGCGAGCTATCCGTTCAATGACCACGGCAAATCACTCATCATGGAGGCGAAGGACGGTTTCGTGAAACTGCTGGCCGACCCGAAGTCGGGTGAAATCCTTGGCGGCAGTTGCGTCGGTCCAGTCGGCGGCGAATTGATTCACGAGATCGTCGCGACGATGGCCAAGCGCATGACCGTCCACGAACTGGCCGCGATGCCGCATTACCATCCCACGCTCGCGGAAATCTGGACTTATCCGGCGGAAGAACTGGCCGGACAAATTACAATTTCTTGAGCACCTCTTCCGGCGTGAATCCGTGAAGTTTGACGATTTTATGCCGTGACCCGTGGCCGCGCAGCAATTCAACGCGGCCACGTGCGCAACCCAGTTTCTCAGCCAGCAATTGAATCAGCGCTTCATTCGCGGCGGCGTCCACCGGCGGCGCGGTGACTTTGATCCGCAGTTCGCTGCCGAGTGGCGCGTTGATTTCATTGGCGGACGCGCGCGGTTGCAACTTCACGGACAACAATGTCCCGCCCGGTTGCGCGTGCAGAAAACCGGTTTGTAGCGGCGATTTTGATGCGGTCTCCATCGCGCTCCACAAAAAAAGGTTATGCTATGTAAGTGCCGCTGACGGTCGTGCCGCCCTTGCCGGTCCAGTTGGTGTGGAAGAACTCGCCGCGCGGTTTGTCCACGCGCTCGTAGGTGTGGGCGCCGAAATAATCGCGCTGCGCCTGCAACAGATTCGCCGGCAATACCGCGGAACGATACGAATCATAAAACGCCAGCGCGGTGCCGAACGCGGGAACGGGAATGCCCTTTTTCGCAGCGGCGACAACGACGTTGCGCCAGCTTTTCTGGCAGCGTTTGATTTCGCCGCGGAAATAATCGTCGAGAAGCAAATTCATCAGCTTCGGATTTTTGTCGAACGCCTCCTTGATTTTGCCGAGGAAACGCGAGCGGATGATGCAACCGCCGCGCCACATGAGCGCGATGCCGCCGTAATTGAGGTTCCATTTGTTTTCGGCGGCGGCGGCGCGCATAAGCATGTAACCCTGCGCGTAGCTGACGATTTTTGAGGCGAAAAGCGCGTCGCGAACGGCGGCGATGAACTGCTTTTTCTTCGCGTCGTTTTTGGCAACGCTCATCAACGGTCTCGGTCCTTTCAATTTCTTCGCCGCCTTCATGCGATCGTCTTTCAACGCGGAAACGCAACGGGAATAAAGTGCCTCAGCAATGAGCGTGATGGGGATCCCCAAATCCGCGCTGCTCTGCACCGTCCATTTACCCGTGCCCTTCTGGCCGGCGGTGTCGAGGATTTTGTCCACGAGAGGCGCACCATCGGTGTCCTTGTAAGCCAGAATGTCGCGCGTGATCTCGATGAGGTAACTGTCCAGTTCGCCCGTGTTCCATTCCTTGAAAACCTCGTGTATTTCCGGCGCGCTCATGCCGAGGCCGTTCTTCAAAATGTTGTAAGCCTCGCAAATCAGCTCCATGTCGCCGTATTCGATGCCGTTGTGAACCATCTTCACGTAATGGCCCGCGCCCTGTTCACCCACCCAATCGCAGCACGGCGCATTGTCCACTTTCGCGGCAATGGCCTGGAAAATCGGTTTGACGTGCGGCCACGCGGCGGGCGAACCGCCGGGCATGATGCTGGGTCCGCGGCGCGCGCCCTCTTCGCCGCCGCTCACGCCGGTGCCGATGTAAAGCAACCCCTTGCTCTCGACATATTTCGTGCGGCGACTCGTGTCTTCAAACAGCGAATTGCCGCCGTCAATGATGATATCGCCCGGCTCCAGCACCGGCAGCAATTGCTCGATGAATTCATCCACGGCGCGGCCGGCCTTGACCATGAGCATGACCCGGCGCGGTTTTTTGAGCAGCGCAACCATTTCCTGGAGCGAATGGGCGCCAATGACCTTTGTGCCCTTCGCTTCCTTGTTGAGGAAATCGTCCACCTTGGAAACGGTGCGGTTGAAAGCCACGACGGTGAAGCCGTGGTCGTTCATGTTCAAAATCAAATTCTGGCCCATAACGGCCAGACCAATGAGTGCAATATCAGCCTTGGGTTCCATAAATAAAAATACCCGGGCAGGATACAGGCCATGCAGGGCAGCGCAAGAAATTTTTGCCGATTCAAGCGTGCGCGCCCAATTGCAGACGCGCATCGGATTCCAAAATGGTTTTGAGGTTCGCCCAATTCGCCTTGTTCATGTCGTTGAACGCGTTCAAATAAACGGCGACGGCCTCGGGCGGATACTTTTTCAGCAACGTCTCGATGGCGGATTTCAATTTCGCGTCGTCCATCGCCTCAGGCAGGTTGTCCACGACGCCTTCATTATTTTGAAGGCCGAGCGTATTGAGAAAATCCACGAGCATCGCCTTGTGCTTTTTCAAGAGCCACGCGCGGATGAGACCGCCAGCCACAGCATCGAGCGCCGGACGGGACAAGGTCGAAACCATTGCATCGTGACGCTGCGCGCGCGGCTGGCGTTCAAGAAAGACCGGACGCACATGACGCACCTGGGCGACGGCGCCAAGAGTGGCCTTATAAGTGGGTTTGTCCAACTCGTAGGCGTCATTGACAATTTCATTCGCCAGACCCGGCGACATGAAACCGAAGAGTTCGTACGACTTGAGCATCTATTATTATTGAATAGTGGTGACGGTGATTTTATGGCGTGATGCGAAACGTGCGCAAGCTTCTTGTTCGAGCAAAAGTGTCCTGCCGGATTCGAGCGCGAGCACCGCCACGCCGGACGCGGCGCACGTCTCCAGAGTTTGCGCGCCGATGCAGGGAATGTCGAAACGCATGTCATGACTGGCCTTGGCGACCTTGACCGCGACCGCGCCGCCGTCTTTGCCGGCGAGTTCGCCGCCGCGCGCGAGGCATTTGTCCGTGCCTTCAAATCCTTCCACCGCCAGCACCGCGCCATTTTTCACGACAACGGTCTGGCCGATTTCCAGGCGCGAAATTTCCTTCGCAATGCGAAAACCAAATTCCACATCCGCGCGCCGTTCGTCCGACAATTTTGGTCCGAGATGAAATCCCACAGCGGGCATGAGCGGCTTGAGCCACGGCGTCGCCTCGATTAGTTCAACGCCGTCCTTTTTCAATTCGTCCGCAATGGCCCCGAAAATCGTGTGCGCGTTTCTTTCCTTGAGCCGGAGCGCCAATGACATCGCACGCAAATCGGGCCGGAGATCGAAAAGATTCTTCGGCGCGATTTGGCCGACCATGACGCATTGTTTGATGCCGCGGCCGGTGAAGGCGGAAATCATTTTTGACAACTGTCCGACCTTGAGCCAGACGATTTCGTCCACGAATTCCGCGAGCGCCGGGTCGGTTTCGCTTTCAAACGCGACGGCGACGAGGTGTTTAACGCCTGCGGCGCGCGCCTGCCGGGCAAATTCCAGGGGCAGCGAGCGATTTCCGGCAATCATGCCGAGAGATGCGGGCGCGGTATTCATCGCGTGATTCCGCCTTGAGAATAACGAATCGGCCAAAAGACGCCAGCACAGGATTCGGCGTTATCCATCGGCGAGGGTTGCAGTGATTCGTTTTGACGCTTTGCGTTTCCTCGCGTAGCGTTTCCAACGCTATTTTTCGCAAATCGTCATGATTGGGTTCATAAAAATGATCTTCGGGTCGAGGAATGACCGCCAGTTGAAAAAACTCTGGCCGATCGTCGCCCGGATCAATGAAATCGAAGCCGGGCTCCAAAAGCTCTCCGACGACGAATTGCGCCAGAAAACCGTCGTGTGGAAGGACGAACTTTCCAAAATCACAGACAACAAGCAGCTGGCGCTGCGGCTCGATCAAATTTTGCCCGAGGCATTCGCCGCCGTGAAAAACACCTGCCGCCGGATGTTCGACCGCAAAGAGAAGATTGTCGTGCGCGATCATGAAATGGTCTGGGACATGATTCCATTCGACGTGCAGCTCCTCGGCGGCATAGCGCAGCATTCGGGAAAAATCACCGAAATGGCCACCGGCGAAGGCAAAACGCTCGTCGCCACCATGCCCATTTACCTCAATGCGCTCACCGGACGCGGCGTTCACGTGGTAACGGTGAATGATTATCTGGCTGCGCGCGACTCGGAATGGATGGGCGCGATATACAAATTTCTCGGCCTCACGGTTGGCGTCATTTTGCACGACCAGTCGCCCAAGGTCCGTCGCGAGCAATACAATTGCGACATCACCTACGGCACAAACGCCGAATTCGGCTTCGACTATCTCCGCGACAACGGCATGGCGTCGCGCAAGGAGGAGCAGGTCCAGCGCGGGCATTATTACGCCATCGTGGACGAAGTGGACTCGATTCTCATTGATGAAGCGCGCACGCCGCTCATTATCAGCGGCCCGTCCCTGCACACGTTCGACGAGCAATACGCGCAGTGGAAGTCGCCCGTCGAATCGCTCGTCCGCGCGCAGGAGCGTCTGTGCAGCCGGTTTTTGTCCGAGGCTGAAGCGTTGATTAAAAAATCGAATCCCACCGACGGGTCAAACGTGGAAAATGGCGACGCGCTCGAACATGAAATCGGCCTGCTGCTTTTTCGCGTCAAAACAGGCCAGCCGAAATCCGAAGGCTTACTGAAACTGCTGGAGGATCCCGAGAACCTTCGGATGATGAACAAAGCCGAGCTGGAATTGCACAAAGACCAGAAGAAAGTTGACCTCTACCGCGAGAAAGAGGAGTTGTTTTTTGCGATTGATGAGAAAGGCCATGAGGCCGATTTGACCGAGAAAGGCCGCAATTTCATCAGCCCCAAGGACCCGAACGCCTTCGTGTTGCCCGACTTGACAACGGAGTTGCACGAAATTGATGTCGGCCCGGAGACCGATGCGCGCAAGCGCTTGGAACTGAAGACAAAATTGCAGGCGGACTTCGAGGCCAAGGCGCAGAAAATGCACGCCATCTCGCAATTACTCAGGGCTTACAGCATCTATCAAAAGGATGTCGAATACGTTGTGCAGGAAAACAAGGTCATCATCGTTGACGAGCACACCGGACGCCTCATGTCCGGCCGCCGCTGGAGCGATGGGTTGCATCAGGCCGTCGAAGCCAAGGAAGGCGTCGAAATCGAGCGCGAAACCCAAACGCTCGCGACCATTACGATTCAAAATTATTTCCGCCTTTACCACAAACTGGCGGGCATGACCGGCACGGCGGAAACCGAAGCGACCGAATTTCTGGACATTTACAAACTCGGCGTGCTGACGATTCCGACCAACAAACCGTGCATCCGGAAGGACGGGCACGATTCGGTTTATAAAACCAAGCGCGAAAAATTCAGCGCTGTCACCAAGGAAATCAAGGAACTTCACGCGCGAGGCCGGCCGATCCTTGTCGGCACCGTCAGCGTCGAAACGAGCGAAATGCTTTCGCGGATGTTGAAGCGCGAGGGATTGATTCATTCCGTCCTCAACGCGAAGTATCACCAGCAGGAGGCCGAAATCGTCGCGCGCGCCGGCCAGCGAGGCGCCATCACCATCGCCACGAACATGGCGGGCCGCGGCACCGACATCAAACTCGGCCCTGGCGTGACAGAAGTTGGCGGCCTGCACGTGCTCGGCACGGAACGCCACGAGGCGCGCCGCATTGACCGGCAGTTGCGCGGTCGCTGCGCGCGGCAGGGCGATCCCGGTTCGTCGCACTTTTTCATCTCGCTCGAAGATGATTTGATGCGGTTGTTCGGTTCTGATCGCATTGTCAAATACATGGAAAAAATGGGCCTCGAAGAAGGCCAGGAATTATCCCATCCGCTTTTGAATCGTTCCATTCAGCAGGCGCAAAAGCGCGTCGAGCAGCACAATTTCGAAATCCGCAAACGCACGCTCGAATACGACGATGTGATGAACAGACATCGCGAAGTCACCTACGGCTTCCGCAACGAAATCATCCACGCCGAGGATGTTCGCGACCGGCTCATGGACATCATGGAGGAAGTCGTCGTGGACAAAGTCGCGCAGTTCACGAACACCGACACTGAATTCAACGAATGGAAAGTCCGGCCATTGGCGGATTGGGTGAACTTGAATTTTCCCATCGGCCTGCCCGAGGCCGAAATCATCAAAGCCGCCGAATCCGGTAAAGAGACGCCCGTGTCCGGCTCGTTTTTCGACGGGTTGAGTCCGGCGCAATTTGCCGTTTGCAATTTCATTTCCGAAAGCGTCCGCAAGGCCTACGATATTAAAATCAGTTTCGAAAATCCCGACGCGCTCAAGGAAGTCGAACGGTTCACCATTCTAAGCGCGATTGACAGGCTGTGGCAGGAGCATCTCTACGAAATGGACAGCCTCCGCTACAGCATCGGCCTGCGCGGTTACGGCCAGCGCGATCCCCTCGTCGAATACAAGGCCGAGGCGTTCAAAATTTTCGACGAACTGATGGTCAACGTGAAGACCGAGATTTGTCACAACATTTTCCGCAGCGCGTCCAGCCTGATGGCGTTTGAAAATTTTCTGAGAAATGTTCCCCAACAAATGCTGCATCAAACCGCGAGCGCGTTTGGCGGCGGCACGAAAACCGCCGGTTCCGGCGGCGCGCAAGCCAAAGGCAGCGACGTCGTTAGCGAAGCGGCGGCAGCAGTGACGGAAAAAGCCAAGCCCGTCCGCACCGGCCCGAAAGTGGGGCGCAACGACCCCTGCCCTTGCGGCAGCGGCAAGAAATACAAGCATTGCTGCGGGCGATAAAGTGTATCCGTCTGACGAGCCACGTCTAGGTTCCGATGTCAGATTGTAGAACCATAGCGGCATGGATTCTTCAAAAACTGGATCAGGTCGCAAGCACTGGAACGCCGGGCAACGGCAACAGTTGCTGACGCGCTTTGTTCAGTGTAAATGGAATGGGAGGCCTGCTTGATAGAGCTTCAGCTGTGATCGAATGGCATCGGCCAGTGCGGTGTTGGACTGTCTCTCGGCCAGTTGCAGAGCGCGCTGCGCGGTTTCCACCGCTTCGGGAAATCGCCCGGCCTCGGCGTAAGCGGCGGCCAAGGTGCCAAGAACAACCGGATTTCCATCACCCGTAAGCTGATTCGCCCGTTGGGCCAGTTCCACTGCTTTGTTGCCGTTGCGCAGCGAAGCCTGGCGACAGGTTGCAAGCACCCGTGCCAGGTTATTCTGGACTTCCGCATTATCGGGTCCGATTTGCAGCGCCTTTTGGTAATGAACAATCGCTTCGTCCACGCTGCCCTTTTTGAGCAGAGCGTTGCCGAGGTTGTTGTGGGCTTCCATGGAGTGGGGTTTGATTTGCAGCGCTTTTTGGTAATGGGCGATCGCTTCATCCACGCTGCCCTTTTTGAGCAGAGCGTTGCCGAGGTTGTAGTGGGCTTCCGCGAAGTCGGGTTTGATTTGCAGCACCTTTTGGAAATGGGCGATCGCTTCGTCCACGCTGCCCTTTGTGAACAGAGCGTTGCCGAGGTTGTAGTGGGCTTCCGCGTAGCCGGGTTTGATTTGCAACGCCTTTTGGAAATGCGCGATCGCTTCGTCCACGCTGCCCTTTTTGAGCAGAGCGTTGCCGAGGTTGTTGTGGGCTTCCGCGTAGTCAGGTTTGATTTGCAACGCCTTTTGGAAATGCGCGATCGCTTCGTCCACGCTGCCCTTTGTGAACAGAGCGTTGCCGAGGTTGTTGTGGGCTTTCGCGTAGCCGGGTTTGATTTGCAGCGCCTTTTGGTAATGAACAATCGCTTCGTCCACACTGCCCTTTTGGAAAAGAGCGTTGCCGAGGTTGTTGTGGGCTTCCATGGAGTCGGGTGTGATTTGCAGCGCCTTTTGGTAATGGGCGATCGCTTCATCCACGCTGCCCTTTGTGAACAGAGCGTTGCCGAGGTTGTTGTGGGCTTCCGCGTAGTCGGGTTTGATTTGCAGCGCCTTTTGGAAATGGGCGATCGCTTCGTCCACGCTGCCCTTTTGGAAAAGAGCGTCGCCCAGGTTGTTGTGGGCTTCCGCGAAGTCGGGTTTGATTTGCAGCGCCCTTTGGCAATGGGCGATCGCTTCGTCCACACTGCCCTTTTGGAGCAGAGCGTCGCCCAGGTTGTTGTGGGCTTCCGCGTAGTCGGGTTTGATTTGCAGCGCCTTTTGGAAATGCGCGATCGCTTCATCCACGCTTCCCTTTTTGAGCAGAGCGTCACCCAGGTTGTTATGAGCGATATAATTGTCTGAGGTGCAGGCGAGCGTGTGGGTCCACAGCGATTCGCTATTTCGCCAATACGACGTTTGTTTCCAGGCGCAGACCATCAACGCTGTTATCACCATGGTCACTGCCGTGCCCAGCGCCTGACGACGATAGCGCCACGAAACCGTCAAATCCCTGATCGCCCAGGCAACGACCAAATATAGCCCGATCTGCGGCACATACGTGAAACGATCCGCTACCGGCGTGTTGCCAACCTGGATCAGCCCGATGACCGGAACCAGGGTGCCGAGAAACCAGAACCAGCCGACAGCCGCATAGGGCTTGGTTCTGGCCACCCAAAGAACCAGAAGCGTAACGCCTGCCAGCAGCAAGGTGCATAGTACGACCACCAGGAAAACAGGGTAAACGGAGGGATAGGGATACGGGGTCGCCAACCCCTCCGGCCAGAGGGTGTTTCGAAGATAGATTACATAATTGACCGGCACTTTTGCCAGCCGCACCCCCAACGGACTCTGCTCAAGCGATATCACGGCACCCTCGCTTTTTTGCCCAAGATAGGTCACCACACTCGATACCACGGCCAACAGCAAAAACGGAAGCTTCTCAACAACCAGCCGCAGGTTTGACACTTGCAACTTGACACTTGCAACTCGCCGGAGCGGCCAGTAATCCAGCAACAACAGCACGAACGGCAGTGTCACCAGCATCGGCTTGCTCATCAGCCCCAGCGCAAAAAACACCAGCGCCAGCCAGTAAAAAAGTGACACGTGAGACGTGACGCGTGACATGAGAGGCGCGCGAATGGTTTTTCCCGGTCCGGTCACCTGACGCGCGTCACTTGTCACACCCTGCGCGTAGCGCGTGTAGGCCCACATCGTCAGCAGCCAGAAAAATGTGCTCAACACGTTCTTGCGTTGCGCCACCCAGGCCACCGACTCCACATTCAAAGGATGGATGGCAAACATCGCGGCTACGAAGGCGCTCAGCCACAACGCCCTCGTCATCTGCCGCAGCACCAGGAACAACAACACGGCATTCGCGGCGTGCAAGACCACATTAGTCAGGTGATGACCGCCAGCGTTCAAGCCCCAGAGTTGACAGTCCAGCATGTGTGAGAGCCAGGTCAAGGGGTGCCAATAGGCTGAATGCGAGGTCGCGAAAGCCCAGGCGATGCCGGGCAGCGTCAATCCTTGAGCGACCAGTGGGTTGTCATACACATACAGGCTGTCGTCGTAATTGACAAAGTCGTGCCCCAGCGTCTGGCCGAAGACCACCCAGATAACAGCCGCCAGAAAAATGCAGACCCCCGGAACCGTCCAGCGGTCGTTCAAACCAGCCGGACGGCTTTCGGATTCCGGCGAGCGGGAGTCTGCCACTCCCGACATTTCACCGGCCGGCGAAGCGGGCGCGCTTGAACGGACGGCAGGGGCTTTTTTCTTCGATCTTTGACTCATTTACTTTCCTGATGGAATGGGATGCCTGCTTGATAGAGCTTCAGCTGTGATCGAATGGCATCGGCCAGTGCGGTGTTGGACTGTCTCTCGGCCAGTTGCAGAGCGCGCTGCGCGGTTTCCACCGCTTTGGGAAATTGCCCGGCCTCGGCGTAAGCGGCGGCCAAGGTGCCAAGAACAACCGGATTCCCATCACCCGTAAGCTGATTCGCCCGTTGGGCCAGTTCCACCGCTTTGTTGCCGTTGCGCAGCGAAGCCTGCGGACAGGTTGCAAGCACCCGTGCCAGGTTATTCTGGGCTTCCGCGAAGTCGGGCTTGATTTGCAGCGCCTTTTGGAAATGGGCGATCGCTTCGTCCACATTGCCCTTTTGGAGCAGAGCGTTGCCGAGGTTGTAGTGGGCTTCCGCGTAGTCGGGTTTGATTTGCAGCGCCTTTTGGTAATAAACTATCGCTTCGTCCACGCTGCCCTTTTGGAGCAGAGCGTTGCCGAGGTTGTTGTGGGCTTCCGCGAAGTCGGGTTTGATTTGCAGCGCCTTTTGGAAATGCGCGATCGCTTCGTCCACACTGCCCTTTTTGAGCAGAGCGTTGCCGAGGTTGTTGTGGGCTTCCGCATTATCGGGTGTGATTTGCAGCACCTTTTGGAAATGGGCGATCGCTTCGTCCACGCTGCCCTTTTTGAGCAGAGCGTTGCCGAGGTTGTAGCAGGCTTCCGCGTAGTCGGGTTTGATTTGCAATGCCTTTTGGTAATGGGCGATCGCTTCGTCCACACTGCCCTTTTGGAGCAGAGCGCTGCCGAGGTTGTTGTGGGCTTCCGCGTAGTCGAGTGTGATTTGCAGCGCCTTTTGGTACTGGGCGATCGCTTCGTCCACGCTGCCCTTTTTGAGCAGAGCGTTGCCGAGGTTGTAGTGGACTTCCGCGTAGTCGGGTTTGATTTTCAACGCTTTTTGGTAATGCGCAATCGCTTCGTCCACATTGCCCTTTTGGATCAGAGCGTTGCCGAGGTTGTTGTGGGCTTCCGCGTAGTCGGGTTTGATTTGCAACGCCTTTTGGTAATGAATAATCGCTTCGTCCACGCTGCCCTTTTGGAAAAGAGCGTCACCCAGGTTGTTATGGGCGATATAATTGTCTGAGGTGCAGGCGAGCGTGTGAGTCCACAGCAATTCGCTATTGCGCCAATAAGAAGTCTGTGCGCGCGCGCAGAAAATCAAAGCAACGAGGATGATCGTGGAGCCGCCGCCCAGCACCACGCGGCGGTGACGCCAGCCGGCGCATAGATCCACCACCGCCCATGTCAGCAACAGATACAAGCCGATCTGCGGCAGATACGTGTAACGATCCGCATGGGCGTAATATGAGATCTGAACCAACCCGCTGACGGGCACCAGCATTCCGCAATACCAGAGCCAGCCGACAACGAGGTAGGGATGCGTCTTGCGAAATGCAAATACCGCTCCGGATATGGCCAGCAGTAACCCCAGTGCCCCGGCCACCTGCCAGAGCGGCAGATAGTTTGCGGGGTTGGGATAAAGACACGCCAGTCCCGATGGATGGATCATCTGCCAAAGGTAGGTGATGTAGGATACCACGGCGTTTTCCATCCGCAACGCGAAAGGCAGCCGGTCAGCAGCAGCCAGTTTCTCCGGAACCAGGGCCGTCGCCACGCACGATGCAACCGTCAGTACAAACAGTGGGATTTTCTCGGCCACCCGCCGGAGCAAAACTTGGAGGGAGAAGCCTGAAAAACGGTTCAGCGGCCAGTAATCCAGCAGCAGGAGGACGAAGGGCATCGTCACCAGCATGTTCTTGGACAGCAGTCCCAAGGCGAAGAGCAGCACCACGGCGCCATAGCGGATCATCGAGGGTGGGCGACGCACATAGCGGACATAAGCCCCGACGGTCAGCATGAAGAACACTCCGCTGAGGACATCCTTGCGTTCCGCCACCCATGCCACCGATTCCACCCGCAACGGATGGATCGCAAACACCGCCGCCACAAACGCACTGCGCCAAAGCGCGCCGGTCATCCGCCGCAAGACCAGGAAAAGCAAGATCGCCGCCGCTGTGTGGAACAGGACATTGGTGAGGTGATGTCCACCGGGGTTCAATCCGTAAAACTGGCAGTCCAGCATGTGGGAAACCCAGGTCAGCGGGTGCCAGTGGCCGATTTTGCCATAAGTCAGCGCCCAGCGAAATCCCTCCCAAGTCAGACCCTTTTGGACGACAGGATTCTGATACACATAATCGTTGTCGTCGTAATTGGTGAACCCGTAATGAACCGTCTGGCCGAAGACCAACCAGATGACCGCCGCCAGAAAAATGCAAATCCCAAAAGTCGTCCAGCAGTCATTCAAACCAGCCGGACGGCTTTCGGATTCCGGCGAGCGGGAGTCTGCCACTCCCGACATTTCACCGGCCGGCGAAACGGGCGCGCTCGAAGGCACGGCGGGGGCTTTTTTCTTCGATCTTCGACTCATGGGTTTGAACACATGGTTAAAGAAACCCGCACAGTGAAACGAGTAAAAAAGGTCAATGCAGGCTGGGGTTTTGATTTTTTCCCGCCTCTGTGCTTGAACTTTTCCCCGCTTTCGGTCCAACGCCGATTACTTAATCCAGTATTCTGAAGAATCCATGCCAACATGGTTTCATAACCCGGCGCGAGAACCTGGATGTGGCCGCTCAGCCACATACGATAAAGTGGCGCAGGCGGGACGCCTGCGCTACTTTTCAGAAAAATCCACCGGCCAAAATAAAAGCTTGCGGCTGTTCTGTCTTTTGTTACA
>CAWIGO010000019.1:0-23181 GCA_963835625.1 uncultured Verrucomicrobiae bacterium | reverse complement strand
CACGCCAAGAGCATAACGAATTGAATATATCTTTGTATGTCCTGCGAACAGTAAAGCGCAAGTCACACGGCGAAAAGAGCTTCGAGGATGAGGTCAAATGGCTGGCCACGTCAAACTGTCGCGGGCTCCCGTGGCTCTGTCACATCACACAGTAGCTAGCGTGGGTTTCCCGTGCCTCTGCGCTCTAGTGGCGCGCGCCGCAGGACGCTTCGCGTTGGAGGACGCTTGGCGCGAAAACACCCTCAGAGGAATTCCGGCGTCACGACAAAAGTCCGCCAGTCCCTTGAAACAATCACAGTGACCGAGGAAGAATGTGCGAACACGACCAGTTTTGCCAGGACACTGAAACCAAGCACTGTCATGCGACAAAATCATTACGGTTTTTTCATTCATAAAACGACACAGGAAGCGTCAGGAGCTTAATCCATGCCCCAACCCACATAGCCCCCGCAAGCCCTGGCAAGCAACCGAAGCCCGTTTCTGGCCACTGTAGAACGAACTCCGACAATCCGAGAAGAAGGTGCGCGATGGACGGTCAAACACTGCGCACCTATGAACGAGTGACCGGCAGGCGGAACCGACCGCTCAAGCTCTGGTACTTTCATCGAAACTGGCGTGTCACAAGCCATATATCTCACCAGCGGAGAAGATAAACCAATTGAATATAACAAACATTGTGCCACATTAATTAATACTCTTTGTGATTCCTTGGAAATACAGGCTGACAGGCGGTTTTATGCCGGATTCTTTGTGCTGTTGAATGATTTGGCGATTTTCCTCACATATCGGCGTGGCAGAATTTTAACCAAAAAAACGAGGAGATAATTTCGCAAGCCTGGAATCGCCAAAACCCTGCTCTTGCGGAAAGCGTGGTGGCCGTATTGCGCGACCTTTTCGGCGGACATCTTGGGTATCTTTTTTAGCCGCCGCTCTCTTTGAGAATTTGCGACATTGCCAAAATTGGTCGTGGTTGGGCCGGGACACAATGCCGTGACGGTCACCTTTGTGCCGGTAAGTTCTTCGGCAAGCGCCTCCGTAAATGAAAGCACGTAGGCTTTTGTCGCGTGATAAATCGCCATGCCGGGGCCGGGCTCAAAACCCGCGACTGAACTGACATTGAGTATTCCGCCGCGCCGACGTTGAATCATGCCGGAGAGAAACAACCCGGTAAGTTCCGTCAACGCGGTGATATTCACCTGAAGCATTTCGAGTTGCCACTGAAGCGGCAACTCGGCGAAAGCACCAAGCGCGCCAAATCCGGCGTTGTTGACCAAAACGTCCACCATGATTCCCCTGCCCTGCAATTCTTTAAAAATGCGCGCCGGAGTTTCCGGCAGGGAAAGATCAGCGGTCAAAACAAACGTTTCGATTTTGTGCGTTTGTTGTAATTCCGCAGCGAGAGACTGAAGCGCCTTTGTGTTGCGGGCTACAAGCACCAACCGGCAACCGTCCGCCGCGAAACACTTTGCCAATTCCAGGCCAATTCCCGATGAAGCGCCGGTGATTAAAACCGTCTCATTGGTTGCGGCATTCATTTTCGCGGCGGCAGCTTATTGATTTCCCCACCCAAATCGTTTTGTGATAGGCCAATAGACAAAAGAGGATTTGCCGATGACACGGTCGCTTGGGAAATCTCCCCAGTAGCGCGAATCAGAGCTGTTGAAAGTATTGTCGCCCATGGCAAAATAATGGTTTGTTTCCACTAGAAAGCTGTTTCCCGGTGCTAATGCTTCCAACATGGCATGACCAAAATAATGATTTTCCCGGTATTCCAATTTTTTTTCACCTAGACAAACTCCCGAAAACCCATACAGATTTTCGAAATGCGGAGTTGAAGCTGACAACGGCTGCCCGTCCACGACCAGATACCCCACGGGAACCGCGCCAAATCTGGGCACGTTCCCGACTTCATAATCCTGTTTGATGGACAATCTTTCGCCTCCAAGCCCCACCAGCCGTTTGATGTAAAATTCATCCTGCGGCAGTCCCGCAATTCCAGTGGTCCCAAAGACGATGATTTCACCGCGCTCCGGCAGACGGAAGTTGTAAGTGAGCCGATCCACAAACAAATGGTCACCTGCGCTGACGCGGAGATTCACGACTTCGTCGCCCTTGTGGTACAAATGTCCCACTGTCCATCCTGCTCGATAGGCCAGCGGAGCTTCGCCAGGTGGCGCTTCACCAAAGTCCGGTGGAAACCAAATCGTGTGCGGCACGTTATCTATCCAAAACGTCTGTTCGATGTTGAAAATCAAAAACCGCTCCACTGGACTGATTCGGTCAATTACCCCATCCGATTCGGCGACGACATGAACATACGAGACGCCTTCAAACCATTCCCTGACGCGCTCCCAGCCGGTCGGCACTTTGAAATTCGGATTGCCAATCAAATTTTGAGACGTAACGCCGTAAAGCGTCGGTTGCATCGAGCCGGTGGGAATCTTGAATGGTTGCAGGAAAAACGTGCGAATCCCCATCGCCGCCGCTATCGCTACGAGCAACACCTCGACGTTCTCGCGCCACATGGCATTGGGATACGGCTTGAGCCATTTGTTGGCGGCAAATTCAAGCTCCTCCGTCTTTATCCGGATTTTACCCTTGTTCGCGCCCTCCTGAATCGTCGTTCGCACCTCGTTCATGGCGATCGTCACTGCGGCAATCGCCTGTGGTGAAAGCAGGTCGCGCTGCGCGGACATCCAGTGGCGGACGTGTTTGCGCATCGCGCAAGCCTCTCGAACCGTTTTTGAAAAAAACCAGCGAAAAATCATCATAATTTCGAGTTGTGAATTTCGAATGGCGAATTAAAGACAACAATTATAGGCGCGCAGTTCATTCGCAATTCAAAATTCTTCATTCGCAATTAATCACGCCTTCAGCACCTCGATGAACGCCTCCTGCGGAATGTTCACCGAGCCGAACGATTTCATGCGCTTTTTACCTTCCTTTTGCTTTTCAAGCAACTTGCGTTTGCGCGTGATGTCGCCGCCGTAACATTTCGCCGTCACGTCCTTGCGCAATGCGCGCACGGTTTCACGCGCGATGATTTTGCCGCCAATGGCCGCCTGAATCGCCACGGCGTATTGCTGGCGCGGGATGACATCCTTGAGCTTGGCGGCGAGCGCGCGTCCCCTGCCCTCCGCCTTGTCGCGATGCACAATGCAGGAAAATGCGTCCACCGACTCGCTGTTCACGAGGATGTCGAGCTTCACCATGTCTGATTCCTGCACACCCGCGCGCTCATAATCCATCGAACCGTAGCCGCGCGTGATGCTTTTGATGCGGTCATGGAAATCAATCAAAATTTCGTTCAGCGGGATCAATGCCGTCAGCATCACGCGGCGCGTATCCAGCGTTTCCGTGTGGTCGAGCGCGCCGCGCTTTTCGGAAATCAACGCCATCATGTCGCCGATGTTTTCGTTCGGGCAAATCACGAAGGCCTTGACCATCGGCTCCTCGATTTTCCGGATATAATTCGGCTCGGGCAAAAACGCCGGGTTGTCCACGTCCTTCACCGTGCCGTCCGTGAGCGTCACCTTGTAAATGACGCTGGGATACGTCGCGATGATGTCCATGTTGTATTCGCGACGCAACCGCTCCTGCACGATTTCCAGATGCAACAAACCGAGGAAACCGCAGCGAAAACCGAAGCCCAGTGCCACTGAAGTTTCCGCCTGATACACAAACGCCGAGTCGTTCAACTGCAGCTTTCCGAGGTTCGCCTTGAGATGTTCGTAGTCCGCCGTGTTAATCGGATAAATCCCGCTGAACACCATCGGATGGATTTCCTTGAACCCCGCCAGCACCGGCGATGGATTCCGCGCGTCGGTGATGGTGTCGCCCATCTTCACTTCCTGCGGACTTTTGATGTTGGCCGTGATGTAACCGGTCTCGCCCACTTCGAGTTTTTCGCGCACATACGGCTTTGGATTGAAACTGCCGACTTCCTTCACCTCAACATTTTTGCCCGAATGAAACAGCTTCACCTGCTGCCCTGCCTTCAACTCGCCGTTGAACACGCGGACGTGCGTGACCACGCCTTTGTAAGTGTCAAAATAGGAATCGAAGCCAAGCGCCTGCAACGATGGCGCGCCCGTCGGCTTCGGCGGCGGGATGCGCGCGACAATAGCCTCCAAAATCTCGTCAATGCCAATCCCCTCCTTGGCGCTGGCCAAAATCGCGGTGTCGCCGGGAATCGCCAGAATATCCTCAAGCTGCTGCCTGGCTTGCGGGACATTCGCGTGCGGCAGGTCAATTTTGTTGATGACGGGGATGATGGTGAGATTTTGTTTCATCGCCAGGTGAACGTTGGCAACTGTTTGTGCCTCAACGCCTTGCGCCGCATCCACCACAAGCAGCGCGCCTTCACACGCGCTCAAACTGCGGGACACTTCATAGGAAAAATCCACGTGCCCCGGTGTATCAATGAGATTGAGCTCATAGGTCTCGCCGTTATTGGCCTTGTAAAGCATCGTGACCGGATGCGCCTTGATGGTGATGCCGCGCTCCTTCTCGAGATCCATCGAGTCGAGCAACTGGTCCTCCATCTCACGTGTCGAAATCGTGCCGGTGCGATGCAGCAACCGGTCGGAAAGCGTCGTCTTCCCATGATCAATATGGGCAATGATGCTGAAATTGCGAATGTGAGCCGCGTCCATTTATAAATCTCGAATGTCGAATTTCAAATTACGAATTCAACAGGTCGGGAAAGATAACCGGAAAGCAGGTGAAGAAAAGGAAATTTGCCAATAGAAGTGCTGTGGCTGTTCCTTTATCGCCGCCCTACGGTGGTCATTTTTCTAAACTAACTTATGGAAAAATTCGGCACCCGTGCTAAATATAAATCTATGTACAAGGCCAAAGCTTATTCCGTTCAGACCCAAACCTCGCCGCTGGCGCCGGTTTCCATTCAACGTCGCGATCCCGGTCCGCACGACGTCCAAATCAAAATTCTCTTTTGCGGCGTCTGCCATTCGGATTTGCACACCGTCCGCAACGAGTGGCACGGCACCACTTACCCATGTGTGCCCGGCCATGAAATCATCGGTCGCGTCATAAAAACCGGCGCGCAGGCCAAAAAGTTCAAGGAAGGCGACATTGCCGCAGTCGGTTGCATGGTGGATTCGTGCCGCACTTGCGAGAACTGTAAGGACGACCTGGAACAATTCTGCGAGGCCGGCGTGATCTTCACCTACAACAGCCCGGACAAACACATCGGTGGAATGACCTATGGCGGTTATTCCGAAGGCATTGTCGTGGATGAAGCCTTTGTGCTGCGTGTGCCCAAAAACCTTGATTTGGCCGCGGCTGCACCGTTGCTTTGCGCCGGCATCACCACCTATTCGCCCTTGCGCCACTGGAAAGTGGGCAAAGGACAAAAGGTAGGCATAGTCGGTTTGGGCGGGCTTGGGCACATGGGTGTGAAGCTCGCCAACGCTTTCGGAGCGCGCGTGGTCGTCTTTACCACTTCACCGGGCAAAACGCAGGACGCCCTGCGGCTCGGCGCTCACGAAGTCGTTGTCTCCAAAAATCAGGATGAGATGAAGAAACACGCCAACAGCTTTCATTTCATTCTCGACGCTGTTTCGGCGCAGCACGACATTAACGCCTATCTGGAGTTGCTGAAACGCGACGGCACACTCACGCAGGTGGGCGCTCCCGCTGACCCGCTGCCTGTCCAGGTTTTTAATTTAATCTTCGGGCGGCGTCAATTCGCCGGCTCGCTCATTGGCGGCATTCGCGAAACCCAGGAGATGCTCGATTTTTGCGGTGAACACAACATCACCTGCGACATCGAGCTCATTCCCATCCAGAAAATCAACGAAGCCTACGAACGCCTGCTCAAGAACGACGTGAAATACCGCTTCGTAATTGACATGGCATCGCTGAAATAATCAGTCGCAACGCGATTAAAAAAAGGAAATTCGCCGTCGCATTCCTCTGCAAAACTATCGCCAGTGACATTCAGCCGGCGGTGGCTTAAAGTCAGATTGTCCATGGACCGTTCATTGTTTTGGATTCTGACCGCGCTGCTGACTCCGGGAATTTTCCCGGTCCACGCCCAATCGCGCGACGTCCCGCTCGTGCAACAGCAATGGTTTGGGACGCGCACCGCGCATTTCAACATCTACAGTTGCGGTGCGCCGGACAAGGTTTTCAAGGTTGCCAGCCAACTGGAGGAATTTTGCGAGACTTACTCGCAACTGGCCGGGGCGCAGGCGGTCGCCTCGCCGCCGATCGTGGTTATGGTGTTTCCCGACCACGAATCCATGAAACCATTTCTGCCGCTCTACAACGGCCAGCCTAAAAATCTCAGCGGTTTCTTCCAGCACGGCAACGACGAAAACCTCATCGTGCTTTCTTTGCCGCAAGCCGGCGCGGCTGCGATGGACATGTCGGTTGTTTTCCACGAATACACGCATCTATTGTTCCGGCGCAACGACCGCATCTGGCCGCTCTGGCTCAAGGAAGGCATGGCTGAACTCTATTCCACCTTCGCCACGACTGGCTACAAGGCTCTCATCGGCCAGGCGATTGAGCATCACCTGCAGCTGCTGGCAAAACAACCGCTTATGCCGCTGACCGAACTGTTCGCCGTCACCCACGATTCGCCGCAGTATAACGAACACGAACATCAGGGAATATTCTATGCCGAATCGTGGCTGCTCGCGCATTTCCTCGTGGCTGGCGACAATCCCGATTACAAATCGCGCTTCGGACAATTCACCGTGCTCCTGCGCGAGGGACAGACTCCTGTGCAGGCATTCACCAACGCACTGCAAACGCCATTGCCGGTGGTGGAATCCGAATTGCGCCGTTATCTGGCGCGCGGCCAGTTCGCGCCGATTCAAATCACCTTTTCGGGGAATGTTGCCCTGCCCAAAGACATCAGCACGTGGAACCTCACGCCAGTGGAAGTTTATTTTTGCCTCGGTGACGAATTGCTCCGCATTGACCGCCCTGACGCCGCTGAAAAATATTTTGCCGACGCGCAGAAACTTGCGCCTGCCAGTCCCCTGCCCTACGAAGGCCTTGGTCTGCTCGCCATCCAGCGCAAACAACCCGATAAGGCCTTGCAGGAGTTGAAAGAAGCGCTCCAGCTCGGTTCGAGCAGTTACATCGCGCATTATTTCTACGCTTTGGAAAAACTCAAGCTGGCCATTGACGCCCAAGGCGAGCGAGGTTCGCTTCCCAAAAACACGGCGGCGGAAGTTCACGATGAACTCATCAAATCCATCGCGCTGATGCCGGATTTCGGGCCGTCGCACGAATTGTTTGGCATTCTTGAACTGGCGCAGGACGGAAATATCGCTGTGGCGGAACAACACCTGCAACTCGCCGTCCAACTGGAGCCTGAAAATCCCTATTATCTGCTGTCGCTGGCGGACGTGCAGGCGAGAAATAAGCAGCCTGAAGCTGCGCGCCAGACGCTGGCTACACTGCTTCTGCCCACGGTTGAAGCCAAAATCCGCGCACGAGCCAATGAACTTCTCCAGCAAATCACCGGAAAGAATCCGGCCCGCTAATTCTCATCGGCCAATGCAAAATTGGCCGCTGGAGCGGCCATCAGTGCAGACATCACAATGCGGTTGAAAAAAGAAATTTACCGGTGAGAAAGCGGCCAGCCGATTTTGGCCTATTCTTGAATCAGGACCGCCTTGTTCTTTTTCAGATATTTTTCCATGGTCGCCCTGCCGGTGACAGAGTTGGGTATTCTGACGGCGTCGGGCTTGGCCAGTTTATAATGCACCAGCCATTTGCCAATGAGTCCCACACGGAGATTCAGTTCCGCCACGCGCCAGAGCTGCCCGGTTTCCAGCGGTTTCAGACTAAAGCGGCGCGTAAGCTTGGTTTTTCTCATGAAGCCCAATTTACGCCGAAACGCTCAATAAGACCAGATAAATCGCGTTCTTTTTCAGACGGGTTCTGTCTGGCAGGCGGGGCGTTCACAGATTATCCGGTCTGCAAATCATTCGTTTCGCCGTTAAGAACGGCGTCGGCTTGTTTTTTATCGAATGCCTTTTCCCACCGCGCTATGACAATCGTCGCAATCCCATTGCCGATGAGATTCGTCACCGCCCGGGCGGAATTGACGAAGCGGTCAATCCCCACCAGCAACACCAGGCCGGCCACGGGAATCTTGCCCACGGACGCGAGCGTGGCGGCCAGTGCGATGAAACCGGCGCCAGCCACGCCGGCCGAGCCTTTGGAAGTGAACAAGCAAACCACCAGCACCACTAACTGGTCATGTAACGTCAACGGCGTGTTGGTCGCTTGCGCGATGAATACAGCCCCCATCGCCAGGTAAATCGAGGTGCCGTCGGCGTTGAACGTGTAACCGGCGGGCAGCACCATGCCCACGACCGGCTTGGCGCAGCCGAGTTGCTCCAGCTTGAGCATCATCCGCGGCAGCACCGCTTCCGTCGAAGCCGTGGCGAAGGTGATCATGATTTCGTCCTTGAAAAACTTGAGGTATTTCCAGAATGGGACGCGGCTTAACCAGGCAATGACGCCGAGCACGACGATGATGAAGAACAAACTCGCGAGGTAAACGGCGCCGAGCAGTTTACCGAAAGCGCTCAGGCTGCCGAAGCCGTATTTCCCGACAGTGAACGCCATCGCGCCTAGGGCGGCCAGCGGCGCCAGATACATCACAAACCGCACGATGCCGAACAGACCGTGCAGGATGGAGTCAATTACTTCCACAATCACTTTTCCCCGGTCGGGCAGCTGCGCCAGCGCCAGTCCGAACAGCACTGAAATTAGAATAATCTGCAGCATGTTGCCCTGAACGAAGGCATCGGCAATGCTGGACGGAATGATGCCCATGAGGAAACTGACGACATCTTGCTGTTGGGCGGCGGCGGAGTAGCTGGCGTACGATTTGGCGTCGAGCGTGGCCGCATCAATGTTCATCCCTCTGCCCGGCTGCATGAGATTCACCGCCACCAATCCGATGACCAGTGCCAGCAACGAAACGATTTGGAAATAAATCAGCGCCTTGATGCCAACCCGGCCCACTTCCTTGATACTCCCCATTTTGGCGATGCCGACGACTATCGTGCCGAAGATGATCGGCGCCAATACCATCTTGATGAGTTGGATGAACCCGTCGCCGAGTGGCTTGAGCGCCTCGCCAAAATTCGGAAAAAAGAGACCAATGGCAACCCCCACCAAAGCCCCCAGCACCACTTGAAACCAAAGCTGGCTGAGCAGACCCGCCGATTTGCCGCTGGTTTTGTGCATGGCGTTGGAGGTTTAGTCACTGACTGATTTCATCACCTTGAAGAGTTCGGCCTTGGTTTCAAAACCGACGCCCGGAACCTTCGGCAATTCCACATAACCATTCTCGACGGCGATGCCGTCGGCAAAACCGCCGAACGGCTGGAAGACACCCGGATAGGATTCGTTGCCGCCCAGGTGCAGGCCGGCGGCGATGTTGAGTGACATCTGATGGCCGCCGTGCGGCACGACCCGCCGCGTGGACCAGCCATGCTGCTTCAGCACTTCCAAGGTGCGCAGATATTCGACCAGACCGTAGGACAGCGCGCAGTCAAATTGCAACCAGTCGCGTTCGGGATTCATGCCGCCGAAACGAAGCAGGTTACGGGCGTCTTGGTGAGAGAAAAGGTTTTCGCCAGTGGCCATCGGCAAGGGATAATGCCGGGAAAGCTCGGCTTGCAGGGCGTAATCAAGCGGGTCGCCCGCCTCCTCATACCAAAACAGTTTGTAAGGTTTCATCGCCTCGCCGTAGGCAATGGCGGTGTCGAGATCGAAACGGCCATTGGCATCCACCGCCAGAAATTTTCCGTCACCCACCACCTCCAGTACCGCTTCGATGCGGCGGATGTCCTCGTCGAGTGAGGCACCGCCAATTTTCATCTTCACCACCTGGTAACCGAGGTCGCGATAGCGCTTCATCTCGTTTTTCAGGGCGGTCAGGTCCTTGCCGGGATAATAATAACCGCCGGCGGCGTAGATCCAAACCTTGTCATCCGCCTTGCCGCCGCGATAACGGTCTGCGAGCAACCGGTAGAGCGGCTTGCCCGCAATCTTGGCCACCGCATCCCACACCGCCATGTCAATGGCCCCCACCGCCACCGACCGTTCGCCGTGTCCACCCGGCTTCTCATTTTTCATCAGCGTGGTCCAGATGCGGAATGGGTCCAGGTTCCCGCCGCTCTCGTCCACCAGCGTTTTGAGATCGGCGGCCATCAGACGGGGAAAGAACCGTTCGCGCATCAACGCGCCCTGCCCGTAACGTCCGTTGGAGTTGAATCCGTATCCCACGACCGGCTTCCCCTCACGCACCACATCGGTGATCAACGCCACCACCGAACAGGTCATCTTGGAAAAGTCAATATACGCATTGGTAATCGCCGAGGCGATGGAAACGGTCTTTTCGCGGAGTTCGACAATGCGCATATAACACTTTTCGGCTGAAACTTTTTAAGGCAACCCGCCGTCAAATTATACGCCGGCCATTCAACTTCCAGACCAAATTCAATAAAAACGCAAATTTTCGGCGGGTTCTGCTTGGCAATTGCGCGTTTCGCGGATTATCTAGAGGTCATGCAAGTCGTACTTGATTATTTGAAACGCAACCAGGACCGCTTTGTCGCCGAGTTGTGCGTGTTTTTGCGCTTTCCCAGCGTCTCCGCACAGCCACAGCACAAAAGGGACATGTGCGCCTGCGCCGAGTGGCTTGCCAGTCATTGCCGCAAAATCGGTCTTCAGGCGCGGGTCTGCCCGACCGACGGCCATCCCATTGTCCTCGCCAAGACGCCCCGCGCGAAAACGAAATCGCGCCGCCCGCACTTCATGATTTACGGCCATTACGATGTGCAGCCGCCCGAACCGCTGGATTTGTGGAAATCGCCGCCGTTTGAGCCGCGCATCGCAGGTCGCTCACTCTTCGCCCGCGGTTCGACCGACAACAAAGGCCAGTTCTTTGCGCATCTCAAAGCCGTCGAGGCCTATCTCAAAACCGGTACCGCTCTGCCCTGCGACCTGACGTTCGTCATCGAAGGCGAGGAGGAAGTCGGCAGCGTCAGTCTTGCAAAATTTCTCAAGTCGCATCGCAACGAATTGAAATGCGACACGGTTGTCATTTCCGACACTGGAATGCCCAGCCCAAGGCATCCCGCGCTTACTTACTCGTTGCGCGGCATCATCGCCTTTGAAATCACGGTGCACGGCCCGTCGCGCGATTTGCACTCGGGCATTTTCGGCGGCGCGGTGGACAATCCGGCGATGGCGCTGGGCCAGTTGCTGGGAAAACTTCGCGACAAAAACGGTCGTATCGCCATTCCCGGTTTTTACGACGACGTTGCGCCGCTTTCAGCTTACGAACGCAACCAATTCAGGCGTTTGCCGCTCAAAGACCGCGAGCTTCAAAAATTGCTCGGTGTTCCAAAATTATTCGGTGAACTTGGATTCACTCCCACTGAACAACGCAGCGCGCGGCCGACGTTTGAAGTCAACGGCCTCACGAGCGGCTATCAAGGCGAAGGCAGCAAGACCATCGTGCCTGCGTGGGCGCGTGCCAAAATCACCTGCCGCCTCGTGCCAAACCAACGACCGGAACGAATTCGCAGGCTCGTCTGCAACCATCTCAAGCAAATTTGTCCGCCGACGGTGCGAATGGAAATTGAAGCCGGCCATGGTGCGAAAGCGTATCTCGTTTCACCGAAAAGCGCGCAGGCGCAGGCGGCATTGCGCGCGTTGCATCAAGCATTCCATTGCAAACCGGTATTGATGCGCGAAGGAGGCTCCATCCCGATTGTGAACGATTTCAAAAAAATTCTCGGCGCGGATTCGCTACTACTGGGTCTGGGCTTGCCGGAAGACAATGCCCATTCGCCGAATGAGAAATGCGATTTGGACAATTTTAAGAACGGCCAGCGCATGAGCGCCATTTTGTGGCGGGAATTGTCGGCTGTGGTTTGAAAACTACCACTTTGCCCAGGCAGCCAGCTCATCCCCCACCCTTTCGAGGGGCAAACCGATGACATTGCTGTGGGAGCCGGAAATTTCAGCGATGATTTTCTCACCGTGTTCCTGAACGGCGTAAGCGCCCGCCTTGTCCAGGGGATTTATTTTCGCCAGATAATCCCGGATTTGTCCCGCGTCAAGCGGATGGAACGTCACGTCGGTGCTTACGGCGAACATGCGTTCGCGATACGCGCGGAGATGAATCAAACTGACGCCGGTGACGACCTGATGCGTCCGGCCTTGCAGTTGTGTCAACATCCGCTGCGCGTCGGCGATATCGGCGGGCTTGCCCATGATTTTACCGTCGAGAAACACCAATGTGTCCGCTCCCAGCACAAGCGAATCTGGATTTTTTTTGGCCACGGCACGCGCCTTGCAATGCGCATTGAGCTGGCAGAGTTCCGATGGCGACAATTGTTCATCAAAAATTTCCTTCGCATCGCCGGGAACAATTCGGAAATTGGACTTCAACTGCCGCAGCAGTTCGGCGCGTCTTGGCGATGCGGAAGCCAGTATGAGCGGCGGCAAATTCACGCGGCAAATTTAAGCAATGCCGGTTGAAGTGTCGAGCGGTGGAAGATGTGGCACAGGCTTCCAGCCTGTATTTTGGATTTCACAGACCGGAAGTCTGTGCCACCTTCTTGCGGTGCAAAACGACCGCCGCATCGTCAACATCGCGCTCATTGGTTTCATGGGCGCGGGCAAAACCTCCGTTGGCCGGCTGGTGGCCGAGCAGTTGCATTTTGATTACCTTGACACGGATGAAATGATCCAGTCGCGCACAGGCCGGACAATCACGGACATTTTTGCCAGGGACGGCGAACCGGCTTTCCGTAAACTGGAGGAGCAGATTGTCGCCGAATTGACTGCATACAAGCGAACGGTCATTTCCACCGGCGGCGGTTTGCCGGTGAATCAACAAAATCTTGCCAGTCTTAAAACACACGCACTGGTTGTATGTCTTTGGGCTTCGCCGGAAAAAATCTGGGAGCGCGTACGCAATCAGACGCATCGTCCATTGTTGAACGCGCCCAACCCAAAGGAAAAAATCCGTGAATTGCTTGCCGCGCGCGCGCCGTTTTACCGCCAGGCCGATGTGTTGCTGAACACCGAATTGCGCGCCGTTCGCGAAGTCGCCCAGCAGGTGATTCACCAGTTTCGCCTTGCGGCTTCCAAACGGTGATGAAAGCCGCCATCCGACAGCGGGCATCGGAATTGGGATTCGACGACTGCCGCTTCACGACCGCCGATGCGCCTGCAGGCGCGGGGCCATTTCAAAGTTGGATCGCCGCCGGGCAACATGGTGAAATGAACTGGCTCGCACGCAATGCGCCGAAGCGGCTTGATCCACAAAAAGTTTTGACCGGTGCGAAAAGTGTGATTTGTTTGGGCGTAAACTACGGACTGAACAATCCGCAATCCGCAATCCGCAATCCACATTACGGCATGGTTGCCCGCTACGCCCGCTTTACCGACTATCACGATGTGCTCGGCGAACGGCTGAAAACCTTGACGCAATTCGTGAATCAAATCGGCGGCGATGGAACCCGCTCACTTTGGCATGTGGACACCGGGCCGCTGTTGGAACGCGACTTTGCGCAACGCGCCGGGCTGGGGTTTGTCGGCAAGCACACCAATCTCATCAGCCGCCGGTTTGGGAACTGGATTTTTGTCGGTGAAATTATCACCACGCTGGAACTTGAACCAAACGCCCCGGAGAAAAACCGCTGCGGTTCTTGTGCGCGCTGCATCGAGGCATGCCCGACTCGCGCCATCACCGCGCCGTTCCAACTCGACGCCCGCCGCTGCATCTCCTATCTCACCATCGAACTCAAAGGCTCGATTCCGACCGAACTGCGTCCGGCCATTGGCAACCGCATTTTCGGCTGCGACGATTGTCTGGTCGTGTGCCCGTGGAACCGCTTCGCACGTGAAGGCAAATTGATGAAGTCGCACGCGCGCCAGGAATTGGCCGAACTGGATTTGATTGAATTGCTTCAACTCGACGAAGCCGGATTCAAATCACGTTTTGCCGCCACGCCAATTTTGCGTGCCAAACGCCGGCGTTTGCTTCGCAATGTTTGTGTTGCATTGGGTAATGTGGGCGACGACTCCGCCCTGCCCGCCCTGCGCAAAGCCGCCCAGGATTCCGAACCGTTGATTGCCGGGCATGCGCAATGGGCGATTGAGCAAATCAAGTCCCGCGCTTGAGTGTTTCAAAAAAGGCGGCGAACTCAACAGAAGCAACCGTTGCATCAATGAAGGCTCAGACCGGCGGCGGAAGTATGATTTCCTTGGCTAGAAATTGACCTTCAATGAAAGTCTTATAGTAGGCGTCTTTGCGAGGAGCATTCAATAAACCTTGAAAACGGAAAAACGGAACTTTGTCGAAACAAAGCGTTGGCGTATGATAAAATTTTACGATAAGCTGGCGGGAGGCCTCCACATAACCAACAGACTCAATCAACGTGGTCGACTTGGCATCCACAGACACCATTTTCACATCCGGGACAGGAGCCGTCATGTAAGATCTGGCTAACACGTGCGCGACATTCTGGCTAGGAATTTGACAGCAAAGTTTTTCTTAATATTATATCATCATATCAAGATACGTTGATTTATTATTTGCATCAGGAAGGACTTTTGGTTATTTTTCGACCGGTTAGTTTGCCTTGAACCGATGCCGGACAAAATTGAACATCTCCAACGCCTTTTGCGCGAGCGCATCGTCGTCCTCGACGGCGCAATGGGCACGATGATCCAGCAACACAAGCTGGATGAGGCGGCGTTTCGCGGTGAACGGTTCAAAAATTGGCG
The DNA here is from genome assembly GCA_963835625.1 of uncultured Verrucomicrobiae bacterium. Classification (GTDB taxonomy): domain Bacteria; phylum Verrucomicrobiota; class Verrucomicrobiia; order Limisphaerales; family UBA11358; genus UBA11358. The sequence continues at coordinate 8,373 of CAWIGO010000019.1, read as the reverse complement.
CGGCAAAGACCTCAAAGGCTGCAACGACCTGCTCAACATCACGCAGCCGCACGTTGTCGAGGACATCCATCGCCAGTACCTCGGAGCGGATGCGGACATCATTGAGACGAACACATTCAACTCGCAGGCGATTTCGCTTGTGGATTACGGACTGGAATCGCTGGCTTACGAACTCTCGAAAGCGGGTGCGGAATGCGCGCGACGTGCAGTGGACAAAATTGAAAAGGCACAACCCGGTCGCATTTGTTTCGTCGCCGGCGCAATCGGGCCGACAACAAAAACGTCGTCCATCTCCACCGACGTGAACAATCCCGGCGCGCGCGGAACGACTTTCGATGAGTTGGTCACGGCTTACAGCGAACAAATCCGCGGTTTGCTTGACGGCGGCGTGGACATTCTGCTCGTCGAAACCATTTTCGATACGCTCAACGGCAAAGCTGCTTTTTTCGCGATCCAGAAAATTTTTGATGAGCGCGGGATCAGTCCCCTGCCCTACAGCCCAAAAGTTGAAGGTAGGGCGGGCTCTCCGCAGCCCGCCGCGGCGTCCCGCCATGCGGGAGAGAACGCGCCCTGCCAAAAACGCATTCCCATTCTCGCCTCAGTCACGTTCATTCAGGCGGGCAGCAATCGCGGCGTGACCGGCCAAACCGTCGAGGCGTTTTGGAATTCCATCTCGCATGTTCCCCTGCTCTCCGCCGGCATGAATTGTGCCCTCGGTCCGAAGGAGATGCGTCCGCTCATTGAAGAACTTTCCGCCATCGCGCCGATTTACGTCAGCGCGTATCCAAACGCCGGTTTGCCAAATCCACTGTTGCCGACCGGTTTCCCCGAAACCCCGGAAACGCTCGCGCCGCAACTCAAGGAATGGGCGCAAAACGGCTGGCTCAACATTGTCGGAGGCTGCTGCGGCACGACGCCCGAGCACATCAAGGCAATCGCTGAAGCAGTTAAGAATTTGCCGCCCCGCGTTCCGCCAAAAATTGAACCGTATTTGCGATTGAGCGGACTGAACGCCCTGACGCTCCGACCCGATTCCAATTTCATCAACATCGGCGAGCGCACGAACGTTGCCGGCTCGCCAAAGTTCGCTCAATTCATCAAAGCCGGTGATTACGAAGCCGCGCTGGCCATCGCACGACAGCAGGTCGAGAACGGCGCGCAGGTCATTGATATCTGCATGGACGAAGGGATGATTGACGGGGTCACAGCAATGACGCGTTTTCTGAATCTCGTCGCCTCCGAACCAGACATCTGCAAAGTGCCCGTGATGATTGACTCTTCAAAATGGGAAGTCATCGAAGCCGGCCTGAAATGCTTTCAAGGCAAAGGCATTGTCAATTCCATCAGCCTTAAGGAAGGCGAGGAGAAATTTCTTCACCAGGCGAAGCTCGTCCGTCGCTACGGCGCAGCGGTCATCGTAATGGCTTTTGACGAACGTGGCCAAGCCGACACGTTTGAGCGCCGCATCGCGGTCTGCAAACGCGCTTACGATTTATTGACTCAAAAGGTTGGGTTTCCTCCGCAAGACATCATTTTCGATCCAAACGTGCTCACCGTCGGCACCGGCATGGAGGAGCACGCGAATTATGCGGTGGATTTCATTCGCGCGACAAAATGGATCAAGGAAAACCTGCCTCATGCCAAAGTCAGCGGCGGCATCAGCAACGTTTCGTTTTCGTTTCGCGGCAACAATGCTGTGCGCGAAGCCATGCACAGCGCGTTTCTGTATCACGCGATTCATGCCGGCCTCGATATGGGCATCGTCAACGTGGGTCTGCTTGCCGTTTATGACGAAGTTCCAAAGGACCTGCTCGAGCTTGTCGAAGACGTGCTGTTCAACCGCCGCCCCGACGCAACCGAACGGCTGATCAAATTCGCGGAATCGGTGAAACAAAAAGGGAAAGCCGAAGTCGTCGAAGACGAATGGCGCAAAGGCACGGTCGAAGAACGCCTCAACTACGCACTGGTGAAAGGCATCGCGGATTTCATCGAGCAGGACGCAGAGGAAGCCCGTCAGAAATACAGCAGGCCGTTGCTGGTCATCGAAGGCCCGCTCATGGCCGGCATGAACGTTGTTGGCGATTTGTTCGGCGCCGGCAAAATGTTTTTGCCGCAGGTCGTCAAGAGCGCGCGCGTGATGAAAAAAGCCGTGGCATATCTACAGCCGTTCATGGAGGCGGAGAAGAAAGCCGCTGGCGGCACGCATAAAAACGCCGGCAAAGTCCTCATGGCGACCGTCAAGGGTGACGTGCATGACATCGGCAAAAATATCGTCGGCGTCGTGCTCGGCTGCAACAACTACGAGGTTATTGACCTCGGCGTGATGGTGTCGTGCGAAAAAATTCTTACGGCTGCACGCGAGCAAAAGGTGGACATCATTGGTCTCAGCGGACTCATCACACCGTCGCTCGACGAAATGGCGCATGTCGCGCGAGAGATGGAACGCGAAGGGCTGCACCTGCCGCTGCTCATCGGTGGTGCGACCACGAGCAAGACTCACACTGCAGTGAAGATTGCGCCCGGCTACGGCCAACCGGTCGTCCACGTCCTGGATGCCAGCCGCGCTGTACCGACCGTCGGCAATCTCATCAGCGCGGACCGGAAGACGGAGTTTGCCAGACAAATCCGTGATGAATACGACCACATCCGCGCCCAGCACGCCGGCCAGCGGGTAAAATTGCTCTCCATCGAACAAGCCCGCGCCAACGCGCCAAAGTTGAACTACGACGATTTGCCAAAGCCCGAATTCACGGGCGTGCGGGCTCTTGAAAGAGTCCCGCTTGGCGATTTGGTCAAATTCATCGACTGGTCGCCGTTCTTTCACGTTTGGGAATTGCACGGCGTTTATCCGAAGATTCTTCAACACGAGAAACACGGCGAGGAAGCGCGCAAACTCTTTGCCGACGCACAAAAGCTGCTGGGAAAAATCGTCAGCGGTAAACTGTTGCAACCGCGCGGCGTCTACGGATTTTTTCCGGCAAACCGTGTTGGCGATGACGTCGAACTTTACACGGATGAATCCCGAACGGAGGTTCTGACCACTTTCCATTTCCTTCGCCAGCAAATTGAAAAGACTGATGGCACGCCGAACTGGTGTCTGGCGGATTTTGTTGCACCAAAGCGTGCTGCCGGCGTCCCGCCGGGAGACCAAACTTCAAATGGAACTTCCGGCAAGATGCCGGAAGCACGTTACGTCGACCACATAGGAACGTTTGCCGTGACTTCGGGGCACGGGCTCAAGGAACTCGTGGAAAAATTCAAGGCCGACCACGACGACTACAACGCCATCATGGCCGAGGCGCTCGCCGACCGCCTGGCTGAAGCCTTTGCCGAGTTTTTGCACAAATGCGCCCGTGAAGAATGGGGCTACGGCAAAAATGAAGACTTCAGCAGTGAGGATTTGATCAAAGAAAAATATCGTGGCATCCGCCCGGCGGGGGGGTACCCGGCCTGCCCGGACCACAGTGAGAAACGGATTTTGTGGAAGCTGCTGGATGCGGAAAAGAAAGCGGGCATCAAACTTACCGAAAGCTTTGCCATGTGGCCCGGCAGCAGCGTGAGCGGTCTCTATTTCGCCCACCCAAAATCAAAATATTTCGCTGTCGGCAAACTCGGCCGCGATCAGATTCTGGATTATCATTTGCGCAAAGGCATGACCTTGCAGGAAGTCGAGAAATGGCTCGGTCCGTATTTGAATTATGACCCGGCGCGAGAAATATCGTCACCACCCATGCCCTGTTCGTGCGGTCAAATGCATTGAATCGTAATATCAAAATCCAGCCGGGACTTGTTTTTCTGGCGTTACGGCATACATTCAAGGGATGAAGCAGGATGTCGTGCCAGTCCAGATTCGGGGAATTCTTCCCGCCAACAGCGGTTGCGCGCTGTTTGTCGGGAATGACGAAAAGGTTTTTGTCATCAACGTCGAGCCGCAAATAGGCGCGGTCATCGGGATGTTTCTCCGCCAGACGCCCAAAGAGCGCCCGCTCACCCACGACCTCATCAACCGGATGTTTCAGGGTTTTGGCATTACCGTGGAACGCGTCGTCATTACGGATTTGAAAAATTCGACCTACTTTGCGCGGTTGATTTTGCAGCAGCAAAACGAAGTGGCGCGGAAAATCGTCGAGCTCGACGCCCGCCCCAGCGATTGTCTTGCCATTGCCGCCGCGCAGAAAAAGCCGATTTTTGTGACCGCTTCTCTTTTCGAACAGGTCGAGGACATGAGCGAAGTGCTGAACCGGATCAACGAAACCGGCAGCAGCGAAGTTGAATAAAATGCCCCCCGCCAAAACACCGCCGCTGGCTCTCATTTGTGGTGATGATGAGTTCGCGGTAAAGCGGCGCGCCAAACAACTCTACCAGCAATGGTGCGACGAAGTTGGCGGCAGCATGGATCACGAAATCATCGAGGCCGGCGTTTCCAACAGCGCCGAAGCGCTCAATGCCATTGCCCGCTTGCGCGAAGCGCTGCAAACCCTGCCTTTTTTTGGGTCGGGCAAGGTCGTCTGGCTGCGTGATTGCAACTTTCTGGGCGATGAGCGTGTAGCAGCCGCTCAAGCTGTCACGGAAACCTTGAATGACTTGGGCGAAGAGCTGAACAGTTTTGTCTGGCAGAATACGCGGCTGCTCATCAGCGCGGGCAAGGTGGACAAGCGCAAAACGTTTTTCAAAGCGCTCGATAAAACCGGCCTGGTCGAAAGTTTTTCCGGTTGGTCCGCGGATGACCGCGATTGGGCTGAACGCGCGGAAGTCGCAGCTCGAACAGCTGTCCATGAACGCAAAAAGGACATTTCCGAAGAAGCGCTGTCCGAACTCGTCAGTTGTGTCGGGCCCAACCCGCGACAACTCGACAACGAGATCGAAAAGCTGTGTCTGTTTATCGGCGGGCAAAAAAAAATTGAAGCCGTGGACGTTTCCGTCATTTGCACCCGGAACAAAACGGCGCGCGCATTTGCGCTCGGTGATGCTTTGGGTGATCGTGATTTGCCCCGTTTGTTGCAAAGGCTGGACGAGGAATTGTGGGAAATTAAATTCGACCCGCAAAAATCGGAAATCGGTTTGCTTTACGGTTTGATTGCGAAAATTCGTGCGATGCTGTTGCTGAAGGAAATGTTGCGCGAAGGATGGATCAAGCCGGAGATGGATTACAATCGCTTCAAGGCGCAACTCGAACGCGTGCCGGCTGACAAGCTGCCTGCGGACAAAAAATATAATCCACTGGCGCTGAATCCGTATGTGCTTTACAAAGCGCTGTCACAAGTGAAACGTTATTCCGAAGCCGAGCTGATACTGGCGATGGATTTGCTGTTGCGCTGCAACCAGCGACTGGTGTCCAGCGGCCTTGAAGAAGCGCTGGTGTTGCAGCAAACACTGGTGCAAATCATCACCCCACAAGCGGCTGGGGCCTGAACATGCAAAAAGAAACTGTTGGGAAAGTGACAACGCCGCCGGCAAAAATGTTGGTTTTGATGGGTAAAAATTCCGCCTGCGTGAAAATTACAGGCCGCGCCAATTTCGCGTTCGGCCCCGACTTCAAAACGTTGGTGAGCGAACTCAACCAAAAAGGCTATGGCCATTTTGTCATTGATCTGTCGGAATGCGTGCTTATGGACAGCACGTTTCTCGGCGTGCTGGCCGGGTTTGGATTGAAGATGGGTCAGGCCAATGCGGCAGACAAACGGGGCATCGAACTGTTGAATCTGAACCCGCGCATCATGGAGCTGCTTGAAAACCTGGGTGTGTTGCCTCTTTTCAAAATAACGACCGGTGTATTGCAACTGCCTGACGGGGTTCAGACGCGCATGCCGGACTCCATCAATCCGACGCTCGAGCAAATCGCCCGCACAAGCCTCGAAGCGCATCAAACGCTCATGGCGGTAAGCCCTGACAACGCCACCCGTTTCAAGGATGTAGCACAGTTTTTGGCCGAGGATTTGAAGAATCTTGAAAACCATCCATGACGTCACGTGGCTTGCCCTGTTGCTCGCGAGCAGGGCGTGAGATGCCGTAACCCCGCAATGAGTCTGCAAATTCGATTTCCAGCGACGGCCAAAGCAATCACTTAAGCCGGAGCCGGTGACGGCGTGCCGAGGCCGGGCAATTTCGGCGGCGCAGGTTTCGGCGGGGTTTCAGGCAACGGGGTCCCCGCAGGCGCGCTCAAAATGGTTCCGCTTTGAGGCTTGGGCGGCGGCGGCGTGAACTTGCCTGTCTTGATGATTTCCTCGACCTGCGCGCCATCAAGTGTTTCGTATTCGAGGAGCGAAGACGCGAGCAACTCCAGTTTGTCGCGATTGTTCAAAATGATGTTCCGCGCGACCGTGTAGCCGCCGTCAATGATGCGTTTGATTTCTTCGTCAATTTCGTGGGCGGTGTCTTCGCTATAGACCTTGGTGCGCGTCATTTCGCGGCCAAGAAAAACATATTCGTCGTCGTTGCCATATTGCACCATGCCAAGCTTGTCGCTCATGCCATACTGGCAAACCATCGCACGCGCCATGTTCGTCGCCTGCTGAATGTCCATCGCGGCGCCCGTTGAAATGTCACCGGAAACAATTTCCTCGGCGATGCGCCCGGCCATTGTCACGGCAATGTCATCAAGCATTTCCCTGCGCCGACGGCTCAAAATGTCCTTCTCCGGCAATTGCATCGTCGAACCCAGCGACTGGCCACGCGGGATGATGGTGACCTTGTGCAGCGGATGCGTGTGCTCAAGCATCATGTTCACAAGCGCATGTCCCGCCTCATGCCATGCGGTGTGCTTCTTTTCCTCATCGGTCATCGCGAGGCTGCGGCGCTCGCGGCCCCAGCGAACTTTGTCGCGCGCCTCCTCCAATTCTTCCATACCGACGGATTTTTTATTCAATCGCGCGGCGAGCAAGGCGGCCTCGTTCAACAAATTCGCCAGATCCGCGCCGGAATAACCAGGCGTTCCCCGCGCGATGATGGACAAATCCGCCTCCGGTGCGAGCTTCACGTTTTTGGCGTGAACTTTCAAAATCGCCTCGCGCCCCCGCACGTCGGGCAGGTTGACAATAACCTGCCGGTCGAAACGGCCCGGACGCAACAACGCCGGGTCAAGCACGTCGGGACGATTCGTCGCGGCGATGATGATGATGCCTTCCTGCGTGTCGAAGCCGTCCATTTCGACGAGCAACGCGTTGAGCGTTTGCTCGCGTTCGTCGTTGCCGCCGCCGAGACCGTGGCCGCGCGAGCGGCCGACCGCGTCAATTTCATCAATAAAAATCAGGCACGGCACATTTTTGCGCGCCTGTTCGAACATGTCGCGCACGCGGCTGGCGCCGACGCCGACAAACATTTCCACGAAGTCCGAGCCGCTAATGCTGAAAAAGCTTGCGTCCGCCTCGCCGGCGATGGCCTTGGCCAAAAGCGTTTTACCCGTGCCGGGCGCCCCGACCATCAGCACGCCCTTGGGAATTCGCCCGCCGAGCCGCTGGAATTTTTTTGGATCCTTCAAAAACTCGACGAGTTCGGAAACCTCCTCAATGGCTTCGTCCACGCCCGCCACTTCCTTGAAGGTGATTTTGTTGCGATCCTTGGCAAGCAGCCGCGCCTTGCTCCTGCCAAAACTCAACGCGCCTTTGCCGGCCATCTTGATTTGGCGGATGAAGAAAAACCAGATCAACACGCCAATCCCGACAAAAAACAACAGTTGGTAGCCGATCGACCAAAGCATCGAGTTCGGGATGTTTGCGCTGATTTTGTCCGATGCAAACAGTTGATCCTGCTTTTCCGGAGTGAGAAAGGCGTTTTTGACGACAAAAGGCGCCTCGATGGACTTGCCGGTTTTGTCCTTGATGATGCTTCCGTCCTTGTCGGTTTTGTAATAGGTGCCGCTGATTTCCGTCAGCGGGGCCGTCTGTGGATTGAAATTGATCGTCGCGGATACGATCATGTTGGACTGGAATTTTTGGAAAAAGTCATACTGTGACAGCGTGACATCCGGCGTGCCGAGGCGACGTTGCACCAGCATCAACGCTATAAAGCCGCCGAGGATGATAATCCACGTGATCCACGCCGTAGTCGGCAATCTCAAACCGCCCGGCGGCGTTTCTTTTGGCCGTGGCCGTTTTCTTTTTTTTGTTCTTCGTCGAACATGTCTTTTGCTTTGATAGTCAAGCTAACATGCCATTGCCGCTTTCGCAATGAGCTAATTCGCTTATAATGCTGCACATGCGCATCGGTTCGCTGACGCTCCAATCCAATCTGTTCCTCTCGCCGCTGGCAGATTACACCAACCTGCCCTTCCGGCTGTCGTCGCGAAATCGGCGGCGTCGGCCTCTGCACCACCGATATGGTCGATGCCCGTTCGCTGCTCGAAAAAAATAAAAATGCGCTCAAGCTGATTGAGAC
>CAWIGO010000018.1:0-8268 GCA_963835625.1 uncultured Verrucomicrobiae bacterium | reverse complement strand
AAAACTTCTGTGCCTTTTGCGCTTTTTTGCGGCTATGCCTAAAATTCGATGTTCCTGCCTTTCCGTTCTTGTCACCCGTCATCGGTCACGTGCCCGCTCGTGCCGAAGAAAGCCAAACCCGCCGGACGCCGGACCTATTTTTGCAGCCGGTAAAACCGGACGATGCTGTCAACCTGGTTCGTCAGGAGATACTGGTTGCCGACCACGGTCGGGGTGCCGGAGACCGAACCCCAACTGTTGGCTGCGGCGCAGTTCGTGGTTGTCTTCGGTTGAAAGCCGGTGGCGTAGGTGGGCCAGGCCAGCACAATCTGGTTTCCGGCGGTTGAAATACTTAATGGCGGCAAGGTCTGATTCAACAGCACACTCACCGTTCCATACTCGTTGGCGGTTACAATGTCCGGCTGCCCATCCCCGTTGATATCGGCGATGGCCACGGCCTCCACGTAGTTGGCGACCGGAAAACTCACCGGCGACCCAAAGGTGCCGTCACCGTTGCCCAGCATGACCATCACATTCTTGCTTCCCGCCGTGCCCACCACCAGGTCCGGAATGCCGTCGCCGTTCAAGTCGCCGATGGCGATGGTGGTGGCGCCGGCGCCGAGGGCGTAATTCGTCTTGGTCGTGAAACCGCCATGGCCGTCGCCGAGCAGGATGCCAAGGCTGTTGGTGCTCGTTTGTTCAGCGACCACGAGGTCCAGCTTCCCGTCACGATTGAGGTCCGCGACTGCCACCACTCCGGACAGACCGGTTTGCGGCATGGAGACAAGACTGTAATTGGTGGCCGTGCCGAATGTCCCGTCGCCATTGCCCAGTAAAATGCTGACACATTTGCCGATTTGGTAGGGGACCGCCACATCCAGCTTGCCGTCTCCGTTGAAGTCGCCGATGGCGACCGACTGGTCGGAAGACAAGTTTTTCACGTTGGCGGTTGCGAAGGTGCCATCACCGGCGCCCAAGCTGACGCTGAATCCCACATTATGGAACGCCGCGATAAAATCCAGTTTGTTGTCATTGTTAAAATCTCCCACCAGGATCGTCCCGTCGGCTGCGCTGGCACCGAGGGCTTGATAGGTCGCCGGCGCGAAATTCCCGTCGCCCAGCCCCTGGAGTATGATGGCCTGGTTGCCATAAGCCCGCGTCACGATGAGGTCCGGAATGCCGTCGCCGTTAAAATCCCCGGCCGCCACCCCCTGCGGAACGGTCCCAATCGAGTAGTTGGTCTTGACGGTGAAGCCACCCTGACCGTCACCGAGCAAAATCGTCAGGTTGCCGGTCGAATCATTCGCCGTGGCAATGTCGAGATGCCCGTCCCGGTTGAAATCCGCAATGGCGATGGACACGGGATTGACGCCGACGTTGCAGTTGGTGGCGGCGGCGAATTGGACCGCGGTTGTTGCCAGACACGACCTGGCAATGAACAGCGCCAACATAGGCGCCAGCAGGATCAGGCTCGACATGCGGGTTTTCATGACAGTCCTTTGGTCTGATGGTTGGGAACTAACTTTTAAAGTTGCGCGGTTTAATGAACGTTCGTCTTCCGCATTAACCTGGCTGCCATTCTACTGCTGCGACAAAATATCGTCAAGTTTTTAACATGAATTCACCGGTGCGTATGAACTAAATTCAAAGCCGCCAAAAGGCTCAAAACGCACAAAAAGAAATTGAACCGCAAAGAGCCAAAGACGCAGAAGAAGCGAACCGCTTATCTTCACTTATCAGCGCCGATGAGTGCGAATTAGCGGTTAAATCCGATGTTTTTTCAGCCTTTAGCCTTTTTACTGCTTGATCTGGATCGCTGATCTGTCAACCCCCTCGCGAAAGCTTTCGGAGTTGCTCCCGGCGTGCCGTTTTCCATTCTCCATCTGCCGGGCCCGGCAGTCAGCGTGCCTTCCAATGTCTCCACGCTTGTCGTTTTCCTCTGGACATGTAACCCGGTGCGGAGCAAATTCAAAATCATGAAAACCAAAAATCTCCTTGGCTTTGCGTTGTTCATAACCATCACGGTTCTATTGTCCGGTTGCGGAAAAACCAATACGAATCTGGCATCGGAAAATGCAGACCTCAAAGCGCGCCTGCAAAAGCTTGAATCGCAACTTCAAGCGTCCAAAGGCCAAATTGCGTCGCAAGGGGCACAAGGGTCGGAACAGGCTTCAGTCCAGGACTTAAAAAGCCAATTGGATGAAGCGCAAAAAAAGGCCGAGGCGGCCGCAGATGAATTGAAGTCTGTAAGCAGCCAGGTCGAAACCCAAAAGGCGAAAATTGATCAATTGATGAGTGACCTCTCCAATGCTCAGCAGGCCAGGGAAAAAGCCGAGCAGGCCTTGAAGCTATACCAGGACAAGGCGGCCTCGGCGATCAAGGAATTCAAAGCGCTGCGGAGCACCTTGGACGACAAAACGGCGAAACTCGATGGCTACCATCAAAATTATCTGGCAACGCAAACGGCAGTGATAAAACTGGTTGACGCGCTTCCCGAGTCCAAAGTCAGGCGGGCGATTTTGGGCGTTCTGGCCACGCTCACGCGCGTCGACGACACCTGGGAAACCGCCGCCCTGCAAATGCAGGAACGGACCAGAGCTGCCAAGGCCGATTATGACAAATTTGTGGACTTCGGCGGACTCGGCCCGAACGACGATGTGGTCAACATGGGCAAAACCAAGATTTTGGCGCCCGCGGAGCAGGAGAATGCGGCGACGGCGTCAACGCGCGACCAACAAATGGTTTCATTTGAAAAGGATATAGACCTGGGAATAAAAAATCTTCAGGATTTGGTTAACGGATAAAGAACCTGAAACGCGCCAAAAAGCCTGGACGCTTTGACACGACTTGAGCCGATTGGGAGGCGGCGAAAGGAATTCGCCAACGGCGAAGGCCCGCGAGGGCCGAGCAAGCGGGCGCGAGCGAGTCCATTTCACGAATTTACACGAATTGAATTCTGCAAAGAAAAATTAGCGGCAATTCGCGTAATTCGCGTAAAAACCTCTTGATCCGATCCGCCTTTCTGATCAATTGATCTGGGCGTGCCGAAGAAAACGCCAAAGGCAGAAGCCAGAATCCAGGAGCCAGAATCCAGAACTGGGAAGGCAAAACCCCTTTATCGCCGTCCTGCGCCGAAGCGTGCTTCCGGCATCTTGCCGGAAGTTCCATCTTCCAAAACAAAGTCAGTTCTGCCGGCAGGATGCCGGCAGCACGTTGCCGATCTGCCCCACGCCCATCCCATCGCCCCGTCGCATTTCACGTTGCGCGAGGATGGCTCGATTGGAACGCCGGCCTCCGGCCCGGCGCGTTCCACTGCATCCGAACGTGCTTCCGGCATCTTGCCGGAAGATCCATCTTCCAAATCAGTCAGACCTGCCAGCGAGACGCATGGCAGCACGTTGCCGCGCCTTGCCTTTTCCGACCACACACGCGGCATCTGGCTCTACCACGGCAACTGCCTCGAACTGCTCGACGCCATCGCCGCCAAATATCCCGACGGCCGGTTCGACGCCATCTTTGCCGACCCGCCGTATTTCCTCTCGAATGGCGGTATCACCTGTCACGCCGGCAAAATGGTGAAGGTGGATAAAGGCGACTGGGACGTCTCGCGCGGACCGGAACTGAACCACGAATTCAACACCGAATGGCTGCGGCGCTGTCAGCGCGTGCTCAAACCCAACGGCACGATTTGGGTGACCGGCACGCACCACGTCATTTTCAGCATCGGCTACGCCCTGCAACAACTCGGCTACAAGATTCTGAACGACATCGCCTGGGAAAAGCCGAACCCGCCCCCGAACCTGAGCTGCCGTTACTTCACGCACTCGACGGAGACCGTCTTGTGGGCCGCCAAAAACGAGAAAAGCAAACACGTCTTCAATTACCAGGAAATGCGCCGCGTCACGGGAAAACAGATGAAAACGGTGTGGCGCGATGTGACAAGTGACAAGTGTCAAGTGACACGAAAAAGCGGCTCATCGTCCGACGCTTCAGAAATCATGTCACCTGTCACGTGTCACCTGTCACCGGCCGCCTTTGATCCTGTCACCTGTCACGTGTCACCTGTCACCAAATCGTCGCCTGCCGATCCCTCGCTCGATTCCATTTGGACTCTCAGCGCACCTGGCAATGATGAAAAAAGATTGGGGAAGCATCCGACGCAGAAGCCCGTGGCCTTGGTTGAACGCTGCCTGTTGGCCTCGACGAACGAAGGCGACCTGGTGCTGGACCCGTTTCTGGGCAACGGCACGACGGCGGTGGCCAGCCTCCGGCTCAAACGCGGCTGCGTCGGCATCGAACTCGATTTGCACCACGTCGAAATGGCCGTCAAGCGGGTCAAAGGCGAGATGGAACAAAAAGAAGGGGAGTTGTTCAAATGAATATTGAGCAAGCAACGAAACAAATGCTTGATTTGAAAGAGGGTGAGTTCCGAAAAGTTTATACATCTCAAGACGGCACTGTTGTCACAGCATTGCACACGGCAAAACATAGCCCGAAAGATTTTGCAGTTGGCCTTGAAATCCCGGGGCAAAAAGAGTTCAAACCGACTCACATTCGACTAATTGTGGATGTCTTTCTGAAAAGAGCGAGCAACCAGCACGGAGCAGAGCAACTACTTGGACTGTTTGAGCGACTTTTTAACGGCGAGGATGCGACCGCACTTGCAATGGAAGCGAAGCGGCTGGAGTTTTTGATGAAATTTGATAGCGCGGAAACGAATCTTTACTACGCCCAATTGCTTTTTGTTGAGCAAGACATCAACTACGGCGGGCAGTATGGCAAAACCAGCAAAATGAAACTACCCAGAAATTTCTTGATGAGTTTTCTCCGCTTTGCGATGTCGGGTGACAAGGAAATTGATAAAGTTGTGTTTCAGGCCGTCCGCAATCTTCCGCCTCCTAAAAAATATCACGTGCCGAAACCAATTGACGGCGGATCCTTGGTCTGATCTAGTGCGCGTGTGCCATCAAATCGCGCAGCGCCAGACCAAATTGCAGCACAAGCGGCAAAGTGTTTTCGAGGGACGAAGCATTCCGTCCTCTTAGCTCTCGCACAGACATCGGCATCATCTGCGACGCTTGCCGACGTAAGAAGCCGATGCGGTAAAATCTCTGACTCTTCTTTGGAGCGGGCATTGCAGGAACTTCATACACACGGGATCCTCCTTTATCACCGTGAGGCTGGCCGAATTGAGAAAAGTTGGAAAATATAATTCAGCTTCCGTTCATTCAACCGCAGTAATAATCTGGAGATCTATGGCTACCTGAGGCTATTCGAAAGGCTCAAAACGGCGCGAATCAAAGTAATAACAGAGAAAATCGCCATTCTGACCTAGCACTCCTAGTCCCAAATCAAGCGGCTCGTGAAAATAAGTAGTTCCGGCATCATCAGTACTGTCAAAAAAAGGTTTGTCCAAAATGGCAACAACCACGGCGGGTTCGTTATAACGGGGGCGGCGGCGATTTTTTAAGTTGGGCTTCCATTTGACGATCTGCCCAACAGAAAACTGGCTTTTTTCTGTGAAGGATTTATGTCTTGTTTTCAACTGTTCTACCACTATGGCTGGGGGTGTTGCATCCGTTGAACTCTCTTCTTGTTCCGTGACGATACTTTTCATGGCACTAAGAAGAGACTTTGAAAAATCTTCAGATTTTTTGGACTGCTCAAGTAATGCGAGCAATTTTTCTGCGGGAGAGGACTCTTCAGGCATGGTGAATCTCCTTTTGGGAATATTCGACGGAAGTTTCAATTGGTTCGTTTAAGGGTTCATACAATGCAGAGATATTTGTAAGAGAATTCCGTAGGTCGGCATTGTCTATGCGGTTCGTGATGTTATACCCAGCGGAATTAGCCTGAGTAATCGCACGAGCAAGTGCACGCGCTTCCGAACGGGGAATAAGCACAAAATTTTCATGTATTTTGCGAATGAACTCGGTGTTGCTTAAACCTTCGGCAAACTTTTCTATTGACGGCTTAGGTTCTTGTCGCAGCAGGTTTATGACTTTGTGCACTAAGAAAATGGCCACGACGAAAAGACAGAAGCCGATGACAAGCAAACCGATAGTAGCAATTTTGATTATCAAGAGAGTCATATACATTCCCTGCTCATGCAGAAATTTTGCATATTGTCCAAAGTTTGGCAACAGTGGAGTAAAGCATGGCTGCAACAATGCTGGCAAGTGAAAATGTTGCTATCCAGCAGATGTTTTCGCTAACTGGTTTTGTGTCATCGAAGGTGTAGCCAAGATACTCGGTCTTGCAAAAGCCGTAAAGAAATAGACAGATAATTCCCAACGCCAGAGCTCCATATCGAAGGGTCTCCAACCAACCTGATGATATCCTGTCGAAAAGCCGGTTCTGCTCAATCTCACACGCGACTCCTAGCAGGATGATAGCCGCAATTGGGACCAAATCAGCTGATGCGAAAACTCGCTCAAACCAATGTTCCGGGTGCTGAACCACTGATCCAATCGGCCAGAAAAGCCCAGCAACGAAGAAAACGGGAAGAAAGGCTTCAATAAAAAGCCACCGTCTTAATCCATGCCAGTATTCAGCCCGAGCAGCCATATTCTGAAATTGGAGAGAATTCTAAGTTGGTCAATGATCTTAGCAAGCACAATTTGTTTTGCATTCCTTGGCGGGTTCGAGAGCACTACAAGCCCGGCTGCATAAACGGGTTAGCCCTCACTATTGATACAAACGGGTATCAACTCAAAAGCCAGAAATCGCGCCTGGGCGAGTCCATCACGGACGGCGCGTATGCGGCGATGATGTACGCCATCCGCCACGACGAGACGCCAAACTTCTATTTCATGCAATACGAGCTCGCCACGTGGCGGGTTAAAAACCTCCTGCTCGTCCCCAGCTTCGCCTTCCCGCCCTCCGCTATCATCAAACGCAAGCCGCTTTCATCCACGGCACGCCGTGCCGGCTGGATTGGTTGCAATTTCGCCTTAAATCGCATTCCCGCCGAAGCCCGCATCCCGGTTGTCACCGCGGGTGTGCCGTTGTCGGATGATGAAGTTCGCCGACGGTTCCGTTACGTCAAACCGTTGGCAAAAGTTGATAAAGCGGAGCGGGGTTGGACTTTGGACGTGCTCACTGCCATTCGTAGCCTAGGCCGGATTGAGTTCACCAATGGCGACGCTTATACGCTGGCCGACCAATTGGCGCAACTGCATCCGGACAACCGGCACATCCGCGACAAGATCCGCCAGCAACTCCAAGTCCTCCGCGACGGGGGATTGCTCATCCACATCGGCCCCGGCCTCTGGCGGCTGCCGATGTAGCGTCGAGCCTGCGGCTCGAGTCCTTGCGGACGGCCATCATCGGCGCACAGCGTCGACACTACACGGTTCCGCTTTGGGTGCTGGCGCTGAAACAATTACCAGACAAATGGAATGAGCCGGTAACGGGTGCGCTGGCAATACTCGGCGTAGCCGGGCAGTTCGTGCCGCAGCATTCTTTCCTCGTTCAACAGGCGAAGGACGATGACCGCGATGACCAGCCCGCAGACCGGCACGACGACGAGCGAGCCGAGGGCCGGGGGCGTGGCCAGCCAGCACACGACACTGCCCAGATACAAGGGGTGTCGAACCACGCGATAAGGCCCGGTGTCAATGAGCGTCTGGCCGGTTTCGACCTGGATGGTGCTGGCGGCGAAACGGTTGGCTTGGAAGACCCGGAACGACCAGACGAACTGGCCGGCGATGACCGTCAGGGCCAACGCCGTGGGCCACCACGGGAAAGGTCCGACGAGGGCGAGTGTCCAACCGAACCGGAAATCGTAACCGGCCAGCACCATGCCGGCGGCGGAGAGGATTATCCACAGCAGCATGATGAATTTTTGCGCCCGGATTTTCTCTCGCCGCTGCAATCGGCGCTCCAGCAAGGGCCGGTTGTGTTTGTGGAGGTAGATGGTCAAGCCGAGCGAGGGCGCGCACAACACGGTCAGAAACAGCCAGCCGCGCCAAAACTTCAGCGTGCCGGCGGGCACAAACAGGCACACGAAATAAAACGCCAGCATGAACAAAACCTGGCGAATCAATTTTGCCTTCAGGTTTTTCCCGGCTGGCACGGTCATCTGGCGACAGACTGCCAACCGTGACGTAAAAGGCAAGATCCGTCAGCAGCTTCAGGAACTTCGCGACCGCAATCTCCTTTTGCATGTTGGACGGAATTGTTGGCGTCTGCCGTGAGGCTGCGCTCCACGCTCACCGTTCCCCTCTGGGTCATCGCGCTGAAATGATTTTGCCGCCAGATGAAGATTGATTTAGCCGTAGCGCAGAG
>CAWIGO010000017.1:0-37333 GCA_963835625.1 uncultured Verrucomicrobiae bacterium | reverse complement strand
GGTGGCGGCGATGCTGCCACCGGAGTGGGAACTCAAGCTGGTGGACATGAACGCGGAGCGGCTCAAGGATAAAGACCTGCGCTGGGCGGATTACGTGTTGTTGGGCGCCATGATCGTGCAAAAGGATTCGGTGCATGAAATCGTGGCGCGGTGCGCGGCCTTGGAGAAAACCGTCATTGCGGGCGGGCCGTTGTTCACCACCGGGCATGAAGCGTTCCCGGAGATCCAGCACTTCGTTTTGGGTGAGGCCGAGGAAGTGATGCCGCAAGTCGTGGAAGACATGCGGAGCGGCCGGCTGCAACCCGTTTATCGTTGCACGAACCGGCCGGAAATCACCCGGACACCGGTGCCACGCTGGGACCTCATCAAATTCCGGTATTATGTGACGATGGCCGTGCAATTCTCGCGCGGCTGTCCGTTCGATTGCGAATTTTGCGACATCATCGTGATGAACGGGCGCGTGCCCCGCACGAAAACGCCGGCGCAATTGATTGCCGAGCTGGACGCGCTGGGCCGGCGCGGATGGAAGGACATGGTTTTCATCGTGGACGACAATTTCATTGGCAACAAACAACGGACCAAGACGTTGCTGCATGCGCTGATCGAAGTGGCGGCGGCGCACGCGGACCCGCATCGGTTTTCTCACCGAGGCGTCCATGAATCTCGCCGATGACCCGGAATTGTGCGCGCTGATGGTGGAAGCCGGTTTCAAAAAGGTTTTTGTAGGCATCGAAACGCCCTCGGTCGAGGCGCTGGCGGAATGTCACAAGCTCCAGAACCGGAATCGCGACCTCGTGGCCTCGGTGCAGACGCTGCAGCGCGCCGGGCTGGAAGTCATGGGCGGATTCATCGTGGGCTTCGACAGCGACAAGAGCGACATCTTCAAGCGGCAGTTCGAATTCATCCAACGTTCCGGTGTGGCGACGGCGATGGTGGGATTGCTGAACGCGCTGCCGCAGACGCGATTGTGGCAGCGGTTGAAGCGCGAGGGACGGCTGGAGATCGAAAGCACCGGCAACAACACCGACGCCGCGCTGAACTTCAAACCCAAATTGAACCGAGAATTTCTGCAATCCGGCTACCGCGAACTGGTGAAGAAACTTTACGAGCCGCGGAACTACTACCAGCGCATTCGGACGTTCCTCAAGAGCCATCGTCCGACCGGTCCGCGACTGCACCTGTCGCGGGCGGACATCATTGCGTTTCTGAAATCCTTCTGGGTGCTGGGCGTGTGGCACCGGGGACGCGTGGGATATTGGCGGCTGTTTTTGGGCACACTCATCCGGCGTCCGCGTCAGTTCCCGCACGCCATCGAACTCGCCATCATCGGTTACCACTTCCGCCGCGTGGCAAAATCACTAAGAGCGCCTTCATCCGGCAAACGGTGATGGGCAACGACCGTTGCCCACTGTTTGTATCTCACAATCCCAGCCTCTTAAACCGGTTCTTCACTTCCTTGAAATGGAAATTGAGCGAGCAGAGTTTTTCGAGTTCGCCTTTCTTGAAATATTTCGCCACGTCGGAGTCGGCCTGGAGTTGCTTGAGAAAGTCGGCGTTGTCTCGACCATCGTGTTTGACTTCCCATGTCTTCATCGCCGCGTCTTGAACCAGATCGTAGGCGTCTTCGCGCGTCAGGCCTTTGCGGATGAGCGCGAGCAGGACAGTTTGCGAATTCCACATGCCGAGGCTTAAGCCGAGGTTTCTTCTCCATGTACTCCGGATAAACGTCAGGCCGTCCATCAGGCGCACCGGCAGACCGAACATGTAATCCAGCAGCGTGCAGGATCGGGGAAAATGATGCGTCGACGCTGCTGTGGCTGATGTCGCACTCGTGCCCGAGGGCGACGTTTTCCAGGCGGCGACGGCGTTGCCTCGGAGGACACGGGCAAGGCCGGTAAGGCGTTCCCAGTAATGGGATTGCGCTTGTGCGGCATGGCACTGCGCCCTCGCCGGGTAAACGGCCTCGGCTCGAGCACCTCGGGCGTGCAGAGGCGGAACTCGACCGCCCAACGTCGAACTCGCGCCGACAAGAGCGAGCGTGGTCATGAATCGGCGTGGAGTCATCGGGATTGAAATTGAATGACGACGCGAATTCCACGAATTGGCGCAAATGAGCGCTATTCGTGTCTCACAACCCCAGTTTCTTGAACCGGTTCTTCACTTCCTTGAAGTGGAAATTGAGCGAGCAGAGTTTTTCGAGTTCGCCTTTCTTGAAATTTTCGCCACGGCGGGCTCGGCCTTGAGTTGCTCGACAAAGTCGGCGTTGTCCCGACCATCGTGTTTGACTTCCCACGTCTTCATCGCCGCGTCTTGAACCAGATTGTAGGCGGCTTCGCGCGTCAGGCCTTTGCGGATGAGCGCCAGCAAAACGGTTTGCGAATTCCACATGCCGAGGCTCAAACCGAGATTGCGCTTCATGTTTTCGGGATAAACGTTCAGCCCGTCCATCAGGCGCGTAAGCAGGCCAAACATGTAATCCAGCAGCGTGCAGGAATCGGGGAATATGATGCGCTCGACGCTGCTGTGGCTGATGTCGCGCTCGTGCCAGAGGGCGACGTTTTCGAGCGCGGCGACGGCGTTGCCGCGGAGGACGCGGGCGAGGCCGGTGAGGCGTTCCCAAGTAATGGGATTGCGCTTGTGCGGCATGGCGCTGCTGCCTTTCTGGCCCTTGGTGAAAGGTTCCTCGACTTCGAGGACTTCCGTGCGCTGGAGATGGCGGAACTCGACCGCCCAACGTTCGATGCTCGCGCCGACGAGGGCAAGCGCGGTCATGAATTCGGCGTGGATGTCGCGCTGGACGACTTGTGTGGCGATGGGCGCAGGTCGCAGGCCAAGGTGTTTGCACACGGCGGCCTCCACAGCAGGCGACAAGTGGGCGCTGGTGCCCACGGCGCCGCTGAGTTTGCCAACGGCAGCGACTTCGCGAACCCGTTCGAGACGTTCGAGCGCCCGGCCAAATTCGTCATACATGAGCGCCAGCTTAAGGCCGAAGGTGGTCGGCTCGGCGTGAATGCCGTGGCTGCGGCCGATGCAGGGCGTCAGCATGTATTCTTTCGCGCGTTTCGCGATGGAAACGCGGAGTTGCTTCACGTCGGCAATGAGGATGTCGGCGGATTGCGCTCATCTGGACGGCGAACGCTGTGTCGCCGATATCGCTGCTGGTCAACCCGAAGTGCAACCACCGGCTGGCGCGGTGATTGATTTTTTCGGCGACAGCGGTGGTGAAGGCGATGACGTCGTGGTTGAGCGTTTTTTCGAGTTCCTTCTGGCGCGTTCGACCAGCGCCTTGTAAGTCAGCAAACCATTTGTCCGCGCCGGCTTTGATTTTGGCGAAATCGCTTTTCCGGCACGACGCCTTCCTTGACCAGCGCTTCGCTGGCGAGGAGTTCAATTTGCAGCCAGATGCGGAGTTTGTTTTCGTCGGTCCAGATGGCCCGCATTTCGGGGCGTGAGTAGCGCGTGATCATGGCTTGAGCGTAAAACGTCGAAAGCCGGGAGTCGAGCCGCTTTCGCTCCGCTCCAGCGCGCCAAGGAATCCGCCCTAGACTCAGATCGCGACTCCCGACCAGCCTAATGTTTGCCATTTTGGCGCGGGCCTTTTCAAGAATTTCGCGTTCGCGCGCGGTGAGGCTTTGGATGCCATGTGCGGAAATTTTGTCGAGAATCGGGTCCACTTCCGTTTTTAGAAATTCGTCGGTGGACAATTCCTCGTCGGATTTGGCCGGGACGTTCACGAGTTTGCGCGGCGCAGGACGAAATGACGGCGAATCCCGCCGCCCATGGCCAGCGAACGATTTGCCGGACGCGAACTGCGATGGCATTCAGAAATCGCGAGCAACACCGCGCGCGGCGGGCGCGGCCCGGCAGGCGGCTGGCGCATATAATCGCGATCTTCAAGCATATTTTTTACGGAAGCTAACCGCCGCAAAACCTTTTTCAAAGGCTTATTTCACAATGAGCCGTTGATGATGCGGCCATCCGCCAATTCGACAACGCGCTGTGCGTGTGCGGCCACTTTCACGTCATGCGTGGCGATGACCAGCGTCGTCTGTTTTTCGACACGCAGATTTTTGAGCAGTTCAATAATTTCGCCGCCGGTGTGCGAATCGAGATTGCCGGTCGGTTCGTCGGCCAGAAGCAATTCCGGTTCATTGATGAGCGCGCGGGCGATGGCGACGCGCTGCTGTTCGCCGCCGGAAAGCTCAAACGGCTTGTGTTCCATGCGATCCTTGAGCCCGGCAAGAGAAAGCAATTCGCGTCCGCGCGCCACGGCCTGCGCGACGGGCACACGTGCCATCCGCGCAGGCAGGCAGACATTTTCAAGCGCGTCGAGTTCAGGCAGAAGATAATACGCTTGAAAAACAAAACCGACGCGGCGGTTGCGGAAGTCGGTGAGTTCGCGTTCGGAAAACGCGGCGATATTTTGTCCGGCAAAACGAATTTCTCCCGCGTTCGGCGAATCCAAGCCGCCGATCAAATGCAGCAGCGTGCTTTTGCCCGCGCCGGACGCGCCGCGCAGCGCAAGAAACTCGCCGCGCGCCACGTCGAGGTTCACGCCGCGCAGTACTTCGAGCGCGCGTTTGCCCATGGTGTAAGTCTTGGCGAGGGCGCGGGTGGAAAGCAGCGGTTCATTCATAACGCAGCGCCTCCACGGGTTTCAACCGGCCGGCGCGCCATGCGGGTAACACGCCGCCGAGAATGCAAATGACAAACGAGCTTCCGCAAATCAACGCGATGTCGCGGGCGGCAATCACCGCCGGCAGCTCGCTGAAGCCGTAAATGGACGCCGGAAACAGTTCAAAGCCGATCCAGTGATTCATGAAGTGCAAAAATTCATTGCGGTAAGTCAGCGCCAGAATGCCGAGGCCGTAACCGGCCAGCACGCCAAGCACGCCGATGATGGCGCTTTGACTGAGAAACACGCCGGAGATTTGGAGATTTGTCGCGCCGAGCGCCTTGAGCATTCCAATTTCGCGTGTTTTTTGGACGACGAACGTGATTTGCGCGCTCAAGATGCAGAGCGCGGCGACAATGACGATGAAAAACAGCAGGTAAAACATGACGTTTTTTTCGACGATGAGCGCGCTCAGAATGGCGGAATTCTGTTCCATCCAGGTGCTCGCAACAAAATCATCGCCGAGGGTTTGCTCCAATTGCCGTTTCACTTCCGTTGCCTGATACGGATCGTTCAACATCACCTCCAGGTCATGCACGGAATCACCCAGATCGTACAAATCCTGCGCGTTCTCCAGTGACGTGACAATAAACAGGCTGTTGAATTCGTAGTAACCCACGTCGAAAATGCCGCGCACCACGTAATCCTCCGGCAAAATGGCCTCCTCGTTTTTATTGCCGCGGCTTTTGCGCATCCGCTCGATATCGCGCGGTGAATAAATGGACAACCGGTCGCCGACGTGGAGTCCCAGGTTGCGGGCGAACTCGCTGCCGATGACCACGCCGTGGTCGCTCAAATCGAATTTCCCCTCCACGATGCTTTGCGGCAAAACACTCACGCTGCCTTCGGCTTGCGGATCCACACCGCGCAAAATCGGTGCATCCACCCTGGCTTGCTTGTTTGTCTCCTCCTGCGTTTCCACCAACACCTTGCCAATCACCAGCGGTGAAACGCCGCGCACGTTTTTGTTGGACGCGATGACACTCGCAACCCGCGCGTAATTCTGCATCGTTCCGCGGCTTCGGAAAACCTGGATGTGCGCGTTAAAACCGAGGATTTTTCCGCGCAGATCGTGGTCGAACCCGCTCATCACGCTGATGACAATGATGAGCACGGCAACACCCAGTGCAACGCCGAGGATGGAGATGAGCGTGATGATGGAAACGAATGTCCGTTTGGGCCGCAAATAACGCAGCGCCAGAAGCAATTCAAACGGCAACCGAGACATGATGCGCGGAGGCTAAAGACCCTTCCGGCGGGTGTCAAATTTACTGTGGCGGCGTGAAGGGATTACCCTTGTTCAACGCCGACGGTGACCGAGGCAGAAACAGCAGACTCAGGAACAAATAAATCCAGCTGAGAACAAGATTCGCGGCGAGGGTGAAACCCAGGGAAACCAAATCGAGAAAGCCGAAATCGTAGAGCAAAATGGACGCCGCCATCAGCAACGCGCCCGGCATCAACGCCGCGCCTGCCAGCCGCCAGCTTTGGCGAAGGTTTAAATCGCGGTTCGTGAAGAGACCCAGAACCCAAACAGGAAGGAAATAAACCGTCGCCAGCAACCCCCAGCACAGCATAAAGCCAATCACCAGCCCGATCCCGAAAATGAGCAAAAGTTCCATCGCCCAGGCGCCCCACAACGGTTCCAGCTCCGTGCGATTGAAAGGGATGATATAGCCGCGCGGGTAATTCCATTCAGTGTAACCGAGCAACGAAAAAACGCGGACGGTCTCTCCGCCAAATTCAATTTGCACATCCGCAGGCGAGTGGATTTGGCCGGAATGATTCAGGTCAACGTCAAAGGCAATGGACCGGCCTTCGGCGAGCAGTTGCGGCGAGTTGCCCCGCCAATTGAGTCGGGCGGATCGGATTTCGCCGGTGGCAGGCAAATTTTGAATCGCCGTCAACACGGTTGGAAAACAACCGTCGTGGAGAAACCAGACAACCGACGCGGCAGCAAGCAGCGCAACAATGAACTGCATGAGAAACAAACGACTTGGCGTCGCGCGCGCAAATGCCGCCACGCCGCGCGGCGTCAGCGGTTCCCACGCAAAAGTTGATTCAGCCGACGCAGTCACGGTGGGAATTTAACCACAGATGGAACGCGGATGAAATGCCGGAAAAGTTTTCAGTTTCAAGTTTTCAGAATCTGAAAACTGAACGCTTGAAACTTGAAACTTTAAAGTCAGGCCTTTTTTTCGCCCGTCGGCGGCTGCGGCTGCGGCTTTTGGGGATCTTGATTGGGCGGCGGCACTAAAACCACCGGCACGGGATAGCGGAGTTTCATCACGTCGTCCACGAGCACCTCGATGTAATAGGTCCCGGCGACTTTGAATTCGACCTGGCCAAAAACCATCACACCGGTCGCGGACAACGCCGGGTCGCGCAACTCAAATTTCATTTCACCCTTGCGCAGCACGGTTGTCTGATCGGGCGCGATGATCCGGACATTCTCGGTGAACTGGCCGATGCCCGCCGTCCAACGATTAAAGGTACAGAGCCGTCCTGCGACGGCAGGCAATTGGGGCACACGGAGGAGATTGATGACGCCGATGATGAAGAAATTTCCATTGGCTTCCTGCCGGACTTCCTCGCACAAAAGCGAGGATTGCAAATCGGGGAGAATTCGAGTGGGTTGCATATGGTCGTTGGATTGTTAAATCGTTGAACCGGCAAACGATTCAACGGTTTAACGGTTCACATTTTAACAGATTGTTCCGCCGCGCGCACAGTATTTTGCATCAGCATCGCAATGGTCATCGGGCCGACACCGCCGGGATTCGGCGTGATTTTTCCGGCAATGGGTTGAACGCGGGCGAAATCCACGTCCCCGATTAGTTTGCCGTTCACGCGGTTGACACCCACGTCAATCACTGTCGCGCCGGGTTTGACCATGTCGGCCTTCACAAATTCGGCGACACCCATCGCCGCGATTAGAATGTCCGCGCGGAGGCAATGCGCCTTGATGTCGCGCGTAGCCGAATGACAAATCGTGACGGTCGCGTTGCCGTGCGCGTTTTTTTGACAAAGCATCGCGGCCATCGGTTTGCCGACGATGTTACCGCGCCCCAAAATCACCACTTCGGCGCCTTCGATTTTCACGTTTGAGCGAATCAGCAATTCGCGAATACCCGCCGGTGTGCAGGGCTGAAAACCACTGGGATCGCCAAGCAACAATTTGCCGACGTTCACCGGATGAAAACCATCCACGTCCTTTTGCGGCAGCACACTCGAATAAATCACCGACTCGCGAATTTGTTTTGGCAATGGTGCTTGGACCAAAATTCCGTGCAAACGGGAATCCGCGTTCAGCTTTTTCAACAAGGCCAGCAATTCGGCTTCGCTCGTTTGCTCCGGCAAAACGCGCGTTTCGGAAAAAATGCCGAGTTCTGCGCAGGCTTTTTCCTTGCGATCGACATAGACTTTGGAAGCCGGGTTTTCACCAACGCGAACGAACGCGAGGCCGGGTTGCGCGCCGCGTTTCTTCAATTCGGCGACGCGCCCTGCAAGTTCGCGCTGGATTTGCGCGGCAATGGCGCGGCCGTCGATGAGATTGTCCGGCGGCATTACTCGGCCACCTGAATGCTCTGGATGTTGAGAACAGGCGTGCTATTCCAGCGTTTATCAAGTCCCTCTTCACCCGTCACAACAATGTGCCGGCCTTTATAGTGTTTGAGATCGAGGCTCGTGGAAGTCGTGTAAAGATAATCAATATTCTGGCCCGTCTCGGGATCGAACAACTCGTAATCCGTCGGTGCGACGATGCTGACGACGTGACGCACAACACCTTCGTGCGTGACGATGCGCGGCTGGGGCGGCGGGGCTTGCTCGACCAGCGGTGCCATCGGTTCGGCCACAATGGGCGTGGTCTCAACAGCCGGCGTCGCCGGAGATGCCTGTTTCAAATACATCGCGGCGACGAAAGCACAGGCATTGGTCGGCGCGTCAATTTCCATCCAGTCGCCCTTGGTTTCGACTTCGCTCACCGGTGTGCCGCGTTCAATGACGCCGAGGACGTTGTAATTTTCACTCGGCCCGGCGCGCAGATTCAATTTCTTTGGCAGAACCGTTTTATTCGTCTCGTCAATGAACAAGGTCCTGACCCAAACGTGCGCGCTCGATGGAAGAACAATTTTCGCCCATTGCGCGGGTTCGTCGGCCTTGTGTTTGTCCAGGTTGATTTGAGACAAAACCGTCACCGTGTCACCTTTGACGAGATGCGCAACCACATCACCCTTGAGGCCGGCCTGACCGCGAACATTGACATTCACGGCGACTTCCGCCGGGCCGGCAATGAGCGCGGCTGTCGGTTCGGTAAAAGCGATTTTTTCCGGCGCGGCGGCTTTGTGTTTTCTGTGTTTGACAGGCTTCGCGTTTGCCGGCGGAGCGTTGGTCTCAACGGCCGTTGCCGCGGGTGCGACCTCCGCGGGCGAAGGAGCGGTTGGCACGGGCATTTGCGGCACTGCGTTTGTGTTGTCCTGCGCGACTGCGCTCGTCACCATCATCACGCCCAAAGTCAGCCAGCAATTCATTTTCATAATTTTAAAAGTAAAGTTCTTATCTCTGTCTCTGTCAATGTCCGCCATCGGCCCGGTTTCAACTCGCCCAATTTGATTTTCCCAATCTGCGTCCGCTGCAACCGTTTCACCGTCAACCCCTGCGATTCAAACAGCCGCCGCACTTCGCGGTTCCTGCCTTCGCCCAGTTCCAATTCCACCACGCTTCGCGCACGACCGGCTGAAACGAGCCGCACCGCCTGCGCCCGGAGCTTTTCGCCCGCGTGCCAGACGCCGGTCGTGAACTGCGCGAGCATCGCCCTGTCCACCCGGCTTTCGACGGTGGCCACATACTTTTTGCGGACGCCGTAGCGTGGATGTGTCAGGCGCAGGGCGAATTGTCCATCATTGGTCAGAAAAATCAATCCTTCACTGTCGAAATCCAAACGGCCAACGGAATGAAGCATTTGCCATTCTTTTGGCAATAAATCGTGGATTGCCGGACGTCCCAATTCATCCTTGCGCGAACAAACACAGCCGGCCGGCTTGTGCAGAGCCACATAAAGCTTGCGTTTGACGCGAACCGGCTTGCCGTCCACTGTCACTTCATCGTGCGCGGGATCAACTTTCATTCCGAGCCGGCAAACCGGCTGGCCGTTGACGCTGACGCGCCCGCCCAGAATGATTTGTTCACCCGCGCGGCGCGAAGCCACGCCTGCATCGGCTAAAAACTTTTGAAGACGCAAGTTCAATATTGAATTACGAATTTCGAATTACGAATAAAAATTCGCCATTCGCACTTCGTCATTCGCCATTTCTAGGCTTCCGGCTTGGTCTTGCGAAGACCGGTGATGCGGTCGCCGTCCTTCCACTGGCCGCGCTTTTTAAGAAGCGCAACACGCTCGAAACGCTTGAGGACATTGCGCTTGCTGCCAAGAGTGGCCGTCGCGCGCAGGCTGCGATGCTGTGACATAAAATCGTTTTGGTTAAGAGTTCATCCGCCTTTGTTCAGGGGGCGAACAATTTGTATAACAGACTTGCAGCTGATTGCCAATGGTAATTTAACTTGGTAGGGACGTGTGGCCCGCGCGTCCGGCGGAAGTTCCGCCGAGATGTCCCTACCTAAATCTGGGTAGGAGCACACGGCCATCAAACCATGGCAGTCGTCCCCATAAATCTGCAAAAAGTCGTGACACTTAACCCACGCTTTCGCTATAAGCCAACGAATCGCGATGGTCATTTTATTGCTCTTCTTTTTCTCCGGTGCCACGGCGCTGGTTTACGAAGTAATTTGGTCCAAATATCTGGCACTGCTTTTGGGCAGCACCATTCAGGCACAGACCGTGGTGTTGGCCGTTTTCATGGGCGGGCTGGCTTTGGGCAACAAACTTTTTAGCCGGCGTGCCGACACGACCCCGCGTCCGCTGGTCATTTATGGCTGCATTGAAATCCTCATCGGACTTTACGCGTCGTTTTTCCCGCTAGTTTATAAAGTGGCGGACGGTCTCTTTACCATCGTGGGAGTGAAATTTCTGGATCACAGCGGCTGGCTTTTGTTGCTCAAGGGTATTTTCAGCGTGGTGCTGTTGCTCGGCCCGACAATTTTGATGGGTGGTACCCTGCCGGTGCTGGCGGCGTGGCTGCAAAGGAGCACGACTGACGCCGGCCGCCGTGCGGCGCGGTTTTACTCCACGAACACCTTGGGCGCGGTTTGCGGCGCGGGTCTGGCCGGATTCGTTCTGGTGCGATGGCTGGGCATGTCAATGACCATGGAAACGACGGCGCTGGTCAACTGGCTCATCGGCCTGATCGCCGTTGGTATTGGCCTGACTCAAACGGTGCAACTTTCAAAATCAAACCAGAACCTCAGCCCGTCCAGCCCCCCGGCGGATCCACCGCCGGTCCCGACGGCCATTTTTCGCTGGAGCTGTGTGTTGGTGGCGCTGACGGGGGCGGTTTCGATGGGGCTGGAAATATTGGCCTCGCGCTGTTTATGTTTGGTCTTCGGCGCTTCATTGCAGGTGTTTTCAATTGTGCTCATGGCATTCATCCTGGGGATCGGTTTGGGCAGCGCGGTGATTGCCTCGCCGCGCCACCGACGTTGGCCGAAAGACATCACCACGATCCTGCTTTTGCTCGGCGCGGCGGCGTTCCTGGGCCTGCTGGTGCTCAACATTGAGAAATTGGCGGCGATTTATCTTTATGCGCAAATGGGTTTGAGCCGGACCTTTATTGGCTACTGTTACCACCAAGTCTTCACGTCGCTGGCATCGATTTGTGTTCTGGGTTTGCCGGCGGCGGCGCTGGGATCGGTGCTGCCACTTTGGATTCGCGCGGTGCCGGAAACATCCCATCTCCTGGGCGACCGCGTGGGACGGCTGCTGACGTGGAACACCCTGGGTGCCGTGGGCGGTGTGTTGCTGACCGGCTTTGTGCTGATGCCGAAGATTGGTCTGCGCGGTTCGTTTACAGCGCTGGGGTTGTTGCTGGCCATTGCCGCGATCATCGCGGCGTTGGCCACGCAACGACGGCTCGTTGCCGTGGCCGGTGTGGTGGTCGGCGCACTTTTGCTGCTGGCGTCGGAGAAGGGCGGCGAGGACTGGCGATATGTATTTAGTTTCGGCATTTTCCGCCTGCCCGATACGGACAATCCCATGGCGTTGATAGCCAAACGACGTCAGACGGTGCATTTGTTGTTTTATGAAGACGCCGCCGACGCGACGGTTTCGGTTGAAAGTGAGAAGGATCCGTACGCCCCTCATGACTCACAGGACATGATTTTGAGCATCGACGGCAAACCGGACGCCTCGGCCTACGCTGATTTCTCCACTCAAGTTTTGCTGGCACAGTTGCCGTTGATGGTAAAACCCGGCAGCCGGGACGTTTTTTGTTTTGGCCTGGGCAGCGGCATCACGGCCGGATCCGTGTTGGGTTATCCCATCCAGCATTTGACGGTGGCGGAAAATTGCGCGCCGGTACTGCGCGCGGTGAAGCTGTTTGCACCCTGGAATCATGGCGTGTTCACCAATGACCGCGTGCGTATTTACCAGGAGGACGCCCGCACCGTGCTGAAGCTCAGCCCGCAAAAATTTGACGTGATCATTTCCGAGCCTTCCAATCCGTGGATGGCCAATGTTGGCAGCGTGTTCAGCCGTGAGTTTTACCAGCTGGCTGCCAGCCGGCTCAAGCCCGGCGGCATCATGGCGCAATGGTTTCACATCTATGAGATGGACGACAAAACCATTGATCTGGTGATACGCACGTTCGGAACCGTGTTTCCGGCGATGGAAATTTGGGACGTGGGGGACAATGACATTATTCTGCTCGGCTCAAAACAGCCGTGGGAATCCGACCCCAAAGTTTACCGGCACGCCTTCGAATTGGAGCAGCCGCGCCAGGATCTGGTCGCAATCGGTTGGACAACGCCGCAATCCGTCCTTGCGCGACAGTTTGCCTCGCAACAAACGGCTTTTGCCATACCCGGGCCTGGCGCCATCCAAAGAGACAACCTTCCCCTTTTGGAATACGAAGCGACCCGGGCATTCTACATGTACCACCATGGAAGCATCGGCGTGCAACGCCTGCAGATTTATGATGAGCGTACCTGGCAGATGGACCTCGCGCCCATCGAGAAAGACCGCACGCTGGCGGGACTGGACGCGGCGAGCTTGAAGGCGATCTTCGGCAATTATTTCAGTTCGTGGAATCCGCAATTGCAATCTTACCTGGGCAATTATATTGCAGGCCGCGTGGGTTCGCTGGCCTTTGGCAACCTGATAATGCCATGCGTTTTTCAGGATACAAACGCCAGCCCCATCGTCTCCGCCCCGCCCAGCGTGGCAACCAACCTGATTTCCCGTCAACTCTACTACGCGGAAGTCATGTTGCGAACGGAACCGCAGGAACGGCTGGCAGCGATTCAAGGCATCGGGAAGATGCTGGACGGCCTGACAAATTACAACCCGCAGGATATTGACTGGTCGCCGGCCTATTATGCCGATCTCGCTGTGAAGGCGAGTTTGCGGCTGGGAAATACCGCGGAGGCAAAAACCATTTTGTTACGCGGGTTGCAACTGGAACCTGACTCGGAGCAACTTCAGTATCTCTCGCGAATTTTGGTTCGCCGGGGGATTCTCCGACCCGATGAGATTCCTCCAATCGTCGCCAATAACTAAGCTCCATTTTTTATCACCTTGCTGTTGAGTGACAGAGCAGTTTTTTTTCCATCAAAGGTGGGGACGGCTGGCCCGGCAGTCCGTTTTCAAATCGAGCAAGGTAGGGACGCACCGCCAGGGCGTCCATTGGGATACGGAACTTCCGCCGAGATGTCAATCTCTGCGCGTTCGGTGATCAGAGCGTCCACGGAATAAAGCGGACTTGCGTTAAACCGGTGATACCGCAAACTGGGTTGGCGTGAGCACTTCGACCCAGTGCAATCCGATTTCGAGTAATTCCAATGGCAACCACCGTGGGCCGGTTTTCGCTACCACTCATTGGTCGGTGGTGCTCTCGGCGCAGGATAAGACTTCACCACAAACCACCGAGGCGCTTGAGAGTCTTTGCCGGGCCTATTGGTATCCGCTTTATGTTTACGCGCGCCGGGCGGGGCACAGCCCGGCGGACGCCGAGGATTTGATACAAGGATTCTTTGCGCGGCTGTTGGAAAAGGATTACTTGAAGTCAGCCGCACGCGAGAAGGGGAAGTTCCGCACCTTTCTACTGGTGGCCTTGAAGCGGTTTGCGGCCAATGAATGGGACCACCGCCATGCGCAAAAACGGGGCGGTTTCGCGCCCATCGTGTCCATTGACCAGGAACTAGCCGAATCGCGCTTCTCCGCAGAGCCGGCACACCGGCTCCAACCCGATGTGCTCTTTGACCGTCACTGGGCGATGACCCTGGTCGGGCGTGTCATGACGCAATTGCATGAGGAATATCTGGCCACAGGCCGGGACAAATTGTTCGAACACCTCCGCGGTTGCCTGGTCCGGGACGAGTCGGCCCTGCCTTACGCGGAAATCGCCACGCGACTCAATCTCACGGAAGCTGCCGTCAAAATGGCCATGCACCGATTGCGCGCACGGTTCCGCGAAATCCTGCATGCGGAAATCGCCGACACCGTCTCTTCGCAGGAGGAAATCGAGGAGGAGATCCGCCATCTCTTTGCGACCTTTGGCCCGTGAAAAAGGGTACGCCGCTGCGTTACCTTTCGCCAATTCTGCTTAAGATGGGAGTGGAAGAAAACATGACTGAGCGTGAGACCAATCCCGCTTTTGAGCACAGGTGCCCCCGGTGTGGCACGGAGTTGCCCGCCAGTGTGCCGCTGGACTTCTGTCCTAAGTGCCTGTTGCAGGCGGCCCTGCCTACGCAATCCGACCAACCACAGGCAGAGACAGTGGCCATGGCTCCAGCGCGGGCGCCCTCGCACGGACTGCCACAGCCGGGCGAGAAATTGGGACATTACCGGATCGTCCACCTGCTGGGCGAAGGCGGGATGGGCGCGGTGTTTGAGGCCGAGGACTTGGAAAGCGGACGGCGCGTGGCGCTCAAGGTGTTGGGTCAAAAATTCGATTCGCCCGAGGCGCGCGAACGGTTCTTCCGTGAAGGCCGTTTGGCGGCTTCGATCAATCATCCGAACAGCGTTTACGTTTTTGGCACCGAGGAGATCGGCGGGACACCGGTCATCGCGATGGAACTGGTGGCTGGCGGCACGTTGCAGGACCGTGTGCGAATGCGAGGCCCATTGCCCGTGGGCGAGGCCGTGGACTGCGTGCTCCAAATCATCGCCGGCCTGGAAGCGGCCCAGCGCATCGGCATTTTGCATCGCGACATCAAGCCTTCCAATTGTTTCCGGGAAGCCGATGGCACGGTGAAGATTGGGGATTTCGGGCTTTCGATTTCCACAGCCGTCCGTACCGAACCTGCGTTGACCGTGACCGGCATGTTCTTGGGCACGCCTGCCTTTTGTTCGCCGGAGCAACTGCGCGGCGACGAGCTGAACGTACACTCGGACATGTATTCGGTCGGTGCCACACTCTTCTATCTACTCACCGGGCGCACACCGTTCGAAGCGAAGAACCCGGTTCAACTGTTGGCCATCGTGCTCGAACAACGCGCACCGTCGCCAAGAAAATTCCGTCCGGCCATTCCGCAAGGTCTAGCCCGGGCAGTCTTGCGTTGCCTTGAAAAGCAACCAAGTGAAAGGTTCAAAAATTATCAGGACCTGGGCCAAGCCTTGACCCCTTACAGCTCCGCCGCCCCCACACCCGCGACGCTGGGCCTGCGTTTCCTAGCCGGCGCCATCGACCTGCTGGTCCTCGGCACTGCTAGCATGTGTATGCAATGGCTGACGGGTGAAAACGTCTTTGATTTCATGAATCTTGCCGATTTCCCGAGTCTTACCGGCAAGGTTTTGCACAAGTTGCTGATTTTGATGCTCCCGTGCCTGACCGTTTCGCTTCTCTACTACGCACTGCTCGAAGGACTGTGGGGCGCTGCGGTCGGCAAGGCCATCTGCCACCTGCGCGTCGTTGGACCGGATCGGAATATGCCGGGCTTTTGGCGCGCGTTAATGAGGGCCTTGATTTACATCATAGCGCCAACTTTGACGTACTGGCTGGTTTTTAGCGCCAATCCCCGGGTTTACGTTGAAGGCTCCGTGTCGATGCAATTTCTAACACTTTCTTCGTATTACATCATGCTGGGCCTGTTGGTCTGCACCGCCCGCCGACGGAACGGTTTTGCCGCCGTGCAGGACTTGGTCACAAAAACGCGGGTGATTTCCCGAGTGGCGCTCGAATCACGACCGGTGCTGGTCATGGCCGAGATGCCACCGCCCGTTGCTGAAGCTGGAGCAACGGTTGGGCCGTATCAAGTCTTGGAGACATTGGAGAAATCAACAACAATGGAATGGTTGCTGGGTTATGACTTGAGGCTGTTCCGCAAGGTGTGGATCCGGATCGTTCCGCCTGGCACTCCGCCGGTCCCGGCCATGTTGCGGAACATCGGCCGGGTGGGGCGCCTGCGCTGGCTCAGTGGACGGCGTTCAGCGGAGGAAAACTGGGATGCGTTCGAAACCGTAACCGGCAAACCGCTGTTGGATCTGGTTCAAATCCGACAACCGTGGAGTCAGGTGCGGTACTGGCTTTACGATCTGGCCCGGGAAATCAGCGCGGCGGCGAAGGATGGCACGTTGCCACCGGTGCTGGCTTTGGACCGCGTGTGGATTACCGGCGACGGTCGGGCCAAACTTCTCGATTTCCCCGCACCCGGTCTTGCATCGACCACCGTAGACAAGGAAGCAACGGTTCAATCCTGTGGGCACTTCCTCAGTAAAGTCGCCGCCGCGGCCTTGACGGGGCAGCCGGAGGCCGGTGCGCGAACTGCGAGCGTGGTGCCAAGTCCACTGCCGCTGCACGCGCGCCATTTCTTGGATAGTCTGCAGAAGCTTCCCGACGCGGACACTGTGGTGAGCGCGCTTAAACCGTTGTTGTCGCGCTTGGCCGGGGTTTCGCGCTGGCGGCGTGTCGGCATCGTTGCAGGTTGTTTCATCGTGCCATTGTTCATCACCTTAAGCTCCATCTTCAGTATGACGATGATGGAACACTGGAGCCGGAGCAATCCGGGCGTGGCGGAACTTCAGGTGTTGCTGCAACGGCGGGCCGTCATGAATGCCCCGTGGATAAAAAATCGGCCGCAGCTTCATGTAAGGCTGCAACGGCAGGCCCCCATTAATTTCCGGTGGACAAAAAATCAGCCGCATCCGACCGACCGCCAGTTTGCAATCTTCATCGCCAGCCATTACCGGAGCGTTATCACCAATGACGCGGTTTGGACGAGCGGGTTCGCGATGATGCTTATTAATGGCGAATCCCGGCGATTTGCCGAGCAGAGCATTGTCGAACACCCGGCACCCACGGAAGAAGAAATTAAAGAGGCGGACGCTGCCGTGAAAAAGTATCTGCCCAAATCGCCGATGTTCAACCCCTCTAAACTAGGGTGGTTTCCGCTGTTTATAGTCTATGCGGCGCTTTTGATTTTTGTCTGTATTCCCGCGCTGATGGCCGCGTTGCTGTTCCGGGGCGGGCTGGTGCTGCTCATCGCGAAGATGACCTTTGTCCGAAAAGATGGCGCGCGAGCTTCGCGCCTGCGCGTGTTCTGGCGCGCGCTGGTGGCGTGGAGTCCGGTCTTGCTGGGGCTGGAACTGGTAGGAATGCTCAAAGTTTGGTTCGAACCGTCCACAAGTGCGGTTGTGGTAGCACTGTTCGTTTGCGGCCTGACGATATTGTCCCTGGCCTTGCCCGACCGTGGCCTGCCGGATCGTCTCGCCGGCACTTGGGCAGTGCCGCGTTGACTTGCTTTGAACCGACAGGTGAAAGCTGGAAATCGTTATGCAGGCGTGAGTCAGGCTCCGGTGGCCGTGGCTCCCATCTTCGCTCTTGCCGAGCTACGCTGAGGTGGGCAGCTTTGGATCGTTAGCCGCCAAATGTTATAGTGATTCGACTCGTCGGAGGTTTTTCATGAATACATTGAAAATTCTGCTGGGACCAATGCGTGTGCCGTTCCTGATGCTCGCGCCTGCCTGTGTCGCTGTTGGCGTCGGCACTGCTTATTGGCAGACTCGCGAAATAAACTGGCTGAACATTTTGCTGGTTCTTATTGGAGCGGTATCGGCCCACATCAGTGTCAACGTGTTCAACGAGTATTTTGACTTCAAGAGCGGGCTGGATGCCAAGACACAGCGCACACCCTTCAGCGGCGGCAGCGGCACTCTCCCCGCTCATCCAAAAAGGGCAGTGGCAGTCTTGCTGCTGGCGTGGACGGCTTTTGCGATTACCGCCGTTATCGGCGCATACTTCGTTTGGTTGCGGGGCTGGCAATTGTTACCTATTGGCATCTTTGGTTTGATTCTGCTGGTCACCTATACCAGCTGGTGGGTTTACCAACCCATTTTATGTCTGATAGCGCCGGGATTGGGCTTTGGCATTTTGATGGTCATGGGGACACACTTTGCCCTGACTGGCACATATAGTTGGACATCCTTCGTTGCGTCTCTTGTTCCCACTTTCCTAGTCAGCGACTTGTTGTTGCTTAATCAATTTCCTGATGTTGATGCCGATAAAAGCATTGGGCGCAAGAATTTCCCCATTACTATTGGGCGACAAGCCAGCAGTGTGCTTTATGGCATCCTATTATTACTGGCTTATGTTTCGGTCGTGGTCGGTGTGATTCTGGGTTTGTTGCCTCGCTTTAGTCTGCTCGCTCTCTTGACAGCCATACTGGCTTGGAAAGCCTACCGAGGCGCTTACCAAAATGCTGAAAATATTCCCGCCTTGACACCCTCGATGGGCATAAATGTGGTTATCAATTTGATCACGTCAATTTTGCTCGCTATGGGACTTTTCATTGGATAAATGACGGACACGATAAAAGCGGGCTGACAATGCGTGCAGCGGACGGGGCTGTCGCCCCCCAAAATCGGCGCGGTTTTCATGGCAAGGTCTTTGCAGACGGCCACCATCCCGCCTCCGCCGAAATTTTCACCACTTCAATTCCTGCAATCGGCGGGCGACTTCGCCGGCATTGGCGCGGCTGTTGAAGGCGCTGATGCGGAAATAACCCTCGCCTTTCGAGCCGAATCCGCTGCCGGGCGTGATGACCACGTTGGCTTCGCCAAGGATTTTGTCGAATGCCTGCCAGCTGGTGACGCCTTTGGGCGTTTTTACCCAAATATAGGGCGCATTCAAACCGCCGAAAACTTTCAGCCCGGCATTCTTCACGCCTTCCCGCAGCACTTTCGCGTTGCCCAGATAATGCTCGATAAGAGCCTTCACCTGCGCTTTGCCATCCAGCGAGTAAAGCGCTTCCGCGCCGCGCTGGACGATGTAGCTCACGCCGTTGAATTTGGTCGTCATGCGCCGCAACCAGAGCGGATGCAACGGCTTGAATTCGCCGGACTTCGTCTGTGCGTTCAGCGACTTGGGCACCACAGTGAACGCACAGCGCGTGCCTGTGAATCCGCCGTTTTTCGAGAAGCTGCGGAACTCGATGGCGCAGTCGCGCGCGCCGGGAATTTCGTAAATTGAATGTGGCAACACCGGGTCGGTAATGTAAGCCTCGTAAGCCGCGTCGAACAAAATGACGGCCTTTTGTTCGAGCGCGTATTTCACCCATGCTTCTAGCTGGGGACGGTTCGCCACCGCGCCGGTCGGATTATTTGGCGAGCAAAGATAAATCACGTCCACGTGCCGTTTCGGCGGTTCGGGAATGAAACCGTTGCTCGGCCGGCAGGGCAAATAAACGAGCTTCGAATAAGCGCCGGCTTCGTTTGCCTCGCCGGTATGACCGGCCATGACGTTTGTGTCCACATAAACGGGATAAACCGGGTCGCTGACGGCGATTTTGTTTTTGTGTCCAAGAATATCGAGGATATTGCCCGTGTCGCATTTCGTGCCGTCGCTGACAAAAATCTCGTCGTCGGCCACGTCACAGCCGCGGTCGCGGAAATCATTTTTCGCAATGGCGGCACGCAACCATTCATAACCTTGTTCCGGACCGTAACCTTTGAATGTCTCGCGCACGGCCATTTCATCCACTGCCTTGTGCATCGCGGCGATGACAGCAGGCGGCAACGGCTCGGTCACGTCGCCGATGCCGCAGCGAATGAGGCGTTTGGCCGCTTCGGGATTCGCTTCGCAGAAAACTTTCACGCGCCGGCGGATTTCAGGAAACAAATAGCCGGCTTTCAGCTTCAGATAATTGTCGTTGAGATAGGCCATATCCGGGTTCAGAATTCAGAATCCAGACGACAGAATAAAGCCCAAAATTTTGGTTTCGGAGGGCGGAGTTACACGACGCCCTTTTTTGGTTTGGGTCTCGCAGAGCCCGACCCTCCGAAATTGCCCCTTACGACCGGATCATCGTCAGAATCATTTTGAAACGCTTGAGAGCCTTGAGCGCATGCGGTTGATCGGCCGGCATGAGAATCAGTTCGCCACCTTGCAAGCGATGCGGCTTGCCGGAAATCGCGATTTCCACTTCACCTTCCAACACCTGCACCAGCGCGTCGAACGGCGCAGTGTGCTCGCTCAAGCCTTGTCCCATATCGAATGCGAAAACCGTTACACTGCCGGTCGGTTTCTTCACGATTTCCCGGCTGACGATGGCGCCGTCTTGATAGTTGACGAGTTCTGCAACCCTGGCCGCTTGCGCGCCAGGCAGTCCTTTGGGTTTTGATTGGGTATCTCGCGGCATGGTTGTTTCTTTATGATGTGCCGGGCAATTTCAATTGCGCGATCATTTCCCGCAGAATGGCTGCGGACTTTTCTAGGGCATTTTGTTCTTCAGGCGGCAGGTTGACCTGCAAGATGCGTTCGACGCCTTTTTGTGAAAGGACGCACGGCACCCCCAAACTCACTCCGCTCAATCCATATTCCCCCTCCAACACCGCCGAAACCGTGAGCACGCTGTTTTGATTGCGCAGGATTGCCCCTGTGATTCGCGTCAGGGCCAGGCCGACGGCAAACCAGGTTGCCCCTTTGTAATCAATGATGTGATAGGCGGAATTCTTCACCGCCTCGGCAATTTTACGCCGGGACTCTTCCCAGTCGTCACATTTTTTACAAATGGAACAAAATTGTTCGATGGGCATGCCCGCCATGTTTGTCATGGACCAGGC
Source organism: uncultured Verrucomicrobiae bacterium (assembly GCA_963835625.1). Taxonomy (GTDB): domain Bacteria; phylum Verrucomicrobiota; class Verrucomicrobiia; order Limisphaerales; family UBA11358; genus UBA11358. The sequence goes on along the minus strand of CAWIGO010000017.1, from coordinate 16,487 downwards.
GGCCAGTTCGCTGTCTCCGTGTTCTCCGAGGATGTAGGCATGCACGTTATGCACGTCCACCTCGCAATGCTGGCTCAACAGATATCGAAACCGTCCGCTATCCAGCACCGTACCGGACCCGATGACCCGTCCACGCGGCCAGCCGGAGCGTTTTTGGGCGACATAAGTCAGGATGTCCACCGGATTGCTCACAACCAATACGACTGCCGGCGAATTCTGCTGCAGAATTTCATCCATGATGTTTTGGACGATTTCGGCGTTTCGTTGCAGCAACGCCAAACGCGATTCTCCGGGCCGTTGCTTGGACCCGGCGGTGATGACAATCAGGTGAGCGTCGGCATAGTCCGCTTTCCCGGCCACGCGAATCTGAACCGAGGGGAAAAAGGCCTGGCCATGGGCCAAATCGAGCACCTGTCCCATTGCCAGTTCGTGGTTGGCGTCCAGCAGGCCTATCTCGTCAGCCAGTCCGCTTTGGGCCAGCGCATAAGCAAAGGTGGAACCCACGGCGCCAGCCCCGACAATCACCACCTTCCTTGATCTCCAATGATTATTATTCATTGATGTTCCTCAGTTATGGCGGGCAATGAATGAGTTTGTTTTCACGTCGAACAGCCGCACTCACAGCCGCCGGACGGCGGGGCGTTCGATGCGGACGATTGCATGGCCGCCGGAGCGAGATCCTTGGCGAACCGCTCCAGGCGGGCAATGACCTCAAGGCCAACGGACCTGTCCACCTCGGCAAACTTCCCGCTCAATTCCTTCTGGTCGGCTTCCGTGAGGATTTTGTCGGCCATTGGAAAGACCATCGCGTCTTCTTTCCAGATATGGTTTTGGTAGAGGTTGACAATCTTGCGCAGTGTTTGAACCAGACCATCCTGTGCGCCGGGTTTCCTCTGCTCGTAAAAGGTGATCACTTGTTCCAAGGTGCCGACCAGCGCACGACCCCTTTCGTGTTCATGGTTGAGTCCACCGATTGGGCAGCCTTGCGGGGGCACGCCGCGTTTGACCAGCATCGGGAAGAACAGCGCCTCTTCCTTGCCGTGATGAAGTTTGTCTGCATAGACACGGAAGAACTCCACCGCCGTTTTCAGCAGAGCTACATCGGCGTGCTGGCCCTTCTCAATGGCGAGCGCGAGGTCGCCGAGAGCCTTCACCACGGTTTCAATAGTTCGATGCTCCGCTTCCATTACTTGGGTCGCTGTCATAGTCATGGTTTTGGGGCCTTATTGGTTGTATTGATGTTCAGATTCGTTTGTGGCCGCCGCCTTCCAGGGAAGCTAACCGATTTTGGCTTAAAATCAAAACCCTGCTTGTGGCACAACACTGCGAGTCAATTCAAAGCGGGGGTGCCGGGAATTTTTTACACGGTGCAGATGATTAAATATGCCTCGAATCGTGTTCGTCCTTTTGCGCGTAGCCACTGTCCTGTCGCTTAAAATTCACCTCATTTTTCTTCATGTAGGCGGCGAACACGTCGTCCGCGCTCATGCCGAGCACCTGGGCGAGGCTGATGAGAAAATGAAACAGATCCACGACCTCGACGCGCGCGTTCTGGTCATCGAACTTTTGATACTTCGCCCACCATTTCCACGGCACGCTGTCGGTAAGTTCGGCGACTTCCTGCGTCATGGCGCGGCAATAGTTCAAAATCCATTTTGTCCTGTCCGCTTCGCTCATGCCGTCGGTTTTGACACCGATGCGCTCATTCAGCGCCTTTTGCATTCGGAACAATTCGCGAAATTGATCTGATTTTTCCATGCCGGAAAGAATACAGAAGCCGGAAGCCGGAAGCCAGAATTTAGGAGCGGGAGAAAAGCTCAAGATGACTGTGCGACGTTTAACTTCCAAATTCCGGATTCTTAATTCTAAAATTCCGCCGGCCAATTTTGCGCTTTGAACTTTCTGTGATGAATCGTATAACGGACTCATGTTACCACTGCTTCTGACCAATGGCGGCCCGGTGATTTGGCTGATTTTGATTGCCGCGGCCATTGCCCTTGTCGTGTTCATCGAGCGCGTGTTGTTTTGTCACCGCTCGCAAATCAATTCCGGTGAATTCCTCAACGGCGTGCGCAATGTTCTTAAGCGCGACAATATTGTCGAAGCCATTTCCATCTGCGACGCCACGCCCGGCCCCGTCGCGCGCATTGTCAAAACCGCCATTCTCAACCGCGACCGCGGACGCGAGCGTGTGCGCGAGGCCGTGGAGGAAGCCGGCCTCACGGAAGTGCCGCGCCTTGAGGAAAAACTGAACCTGCTTGCCACCATCGCGCAAATCGCGCCGCTGTTGGGGTTGCTCGGCACCATCATCGGGTTCATCCGCATTTTCATGAAATTGCAAACCAACGGCCCTTACGCGCAGGTCAACACGCTCTCTGCCGGCATTTGGGAAGCGCTCATTTGCGCGGCGGCGGGCATTGCCGTGGCCATTCCGGTTCACGCCGGGTATAATTACCTCGTCAGCCGCATCAACAAGATCGTCCTCGACATGGAACGGGCTGCCGGCGAAATCGTCAACATCGTCACCGAAAACGGCGGCCCCAAATCCTCATGAAATTCCCGCGCAATGCCAGACTTTTGCGCAGCCCGTTTGACGTGGCGCCGTTCGTGGCTGTTTTTTTTCTGCTGCTCATTTTTCTGGTGCTGGCCATGCTTTTGCCCACACCGGGTTTGTCGCTGCGCCTGCCCGTCGGCGACGATTTGCCCGGCACGGACAAACCGACCGTGGCCGTTGCGATTGACGCCACTGGGCGGCTGTTTTTCGCAAATCAAATTGTCAATGAGGGCGAATTAAAATCGCATTTGCGCGACGCCGCGAAAGAACTGCGCGAACCGCTCACACTCGTCCTCCACGCCGACAAAGCCGTGACTTACGAGCAACTCGTCCGCGTGACGCTGCTCGCGCGCGACGCGGGCATTCACGACATCGTTCTTGCCACGCTGCCGCACGTCATCGGCGCATCCGACCAACCATGAACACCGCGCGCGCAGATTCGACCGCCGCGGAACTTGCCGGCGGAGGGCCTGCCGCGCCGACCCAGGCTGCGCCGGAGGCTCCGCCGAGGCGAGAGCCGCAAGGCGCAAGCGGGTGGTCTTTGCGCCGCTGGCTGACGTTCATCGCGCTCGTTTTTGCCGTGCAACTCGCGTTGATTTTCGCGTTTGGCGAACGCAAACCGATTGCCCCGCGCACCGTGACAAACGTTCCCGTGCTGAAGCTCACAGTCGGCTCCAGCGAATGGCTGGCGTTAAACGACCCAACGCTCTTCGCACTGCCGAACCGCAAAGGTTTTTCCGGGCCGGCGTGGCTGGAGCCGCCGCGCGTGGAATTTCACCGCTTGGAATGGACGGAACAACCGCGTCCGTTGCCACTCCCCGTCGGAGAATTGGGCGCAACCTTCAACCAATTCATGCAGACAAACCGTTTCACAACTTTTCAATTTGAATTGAAACCGTCGCCCCAATTCACCGCGCCAGTAGTGCCGGTTGAACCGGTGCTTGCCAAAACCTCGACGTTGCGCATCGAAGGCGGCCTGGCCCGGCGACGATTGCTTACACCAATGAAACTGCCGTCGTGGCCGTATGCGGACGTGCTGTCGCCAAGCAAAGTGCAGGTGCTCGTAAACGCGGCGGGTAATGTCGTTTCCGCTGTTTTACTGCCGCCAGACAACCCTTTGGAAGACGCCAGTCATTATGATGCCGCCGACCAGCGCGCGCTCGAACTTGCCCGTGCCGCCCGCTTTGCGCCTTCATCGAATCTGACCATCGGCCGGCTGGTTTTCGACTGGCACTCCATCGCGTCGGCTGCGACGAACGCGCCTCCAAACCTGTAACATGTCCATCCCCGCGCTCATTGTGATTTACGTGGCGGTGCTGCTCGGCGCATTGTGCGGCTTGGTGATTTATTCTGAAATGCGACGCCGACGGTTCTGGCCGACGCACCCGGAAGACAGGATTTTCCGCTGCCCAAACTGCGGTTGCGTTTATACGGACGACCCGGATGTAGACCGCTCGCGCTGTTCCCAATGCGGCAAATTGAACGAGCCGATTGAGTTCTAGTTTCCCGTCTTCAATTCCACCACGTCGTGCGGGGCGGCTTCGCGCATGCCGGCGGGGCTGACGCGGATGTAACGCGCCTTTTCGCGGAGTTGCGCGAGGTTCGCCGCGCCGAGATAACCCATGCCGGACTGGATGCCGCCGATGAGTTGCGCGAGCACGCGATCCACCGAACCGCACGCTTCCTTGAGCGCCTCGACGCCTTCGGGGGCGATTTTTTGCATCGGTCCTTTTTCGTGGCCGTAACGCGCCGCTGAACCGGCCTTCATCGCCGCGAAACTGCCCATGCCGCGATATCGTTTGTAAAATTTGCCGCTGATCTCAATGACCTCGCCCGGCGCTTCGTTGCATCCGGCAAAAATCCCGCCGCAAATCACCGCTTGCGAAAGTGTCAGCGCCTTTACGATGTCGCCGGATTTTGTGATGCCGCCGTCGGCAAGAATTGCGACCTTCTTTTTGGCCGCCGCGCGCGCGCAAACGTAAAGCGCCGTCATTTGCGGAATGCCCACACCCGCGACAATGCGCGTGGTGCAAATGGAACCCGGCCCCTGTCCCACTTTGACGGCGTCCGCTCCGCAATCCGCAAGAAATTCCACACCCGCCGCGCTCGTGACGTTGCCGGCAATGAGCGGGAGTGCCGGAAACGCGTCGCGCAACACGCGCACGATGTCGCCCACGCCCTTGCTGTGGCCGTGCGCGGTCGAGACGGCCACCGCATCCACGCCGCGTTCGACGAGCGCGCCGACGTGATTCAGGATGTGGTCGCGATTTAATTCGCCGAAGGCGTTGCGCGTGGCCGAAACCGCCGCACCGCAAATCAGCCGGAAGTGCGAGTCACGCGCGGGCTTGAATTGCTCGTTGCGTTCCTGCGTGATGCGCTCGACGTCGCTCAACGTGATGAGTCCGCACAATTTGTCTTTGTCGTCCACGACAAGCAACTTGTGGATGCCGAGATGCTCGGTGAAAAATTTGTCGGCGCGCGCAATCGGATCCTTGCCAAGTTCCTTTTGATTGAGGGTGTGCACCTGTGCGCGCGGCGTGAGAGCATCGGTGACTTTGCGTTTGGCATAACGCGGCTTGACGACATGGCCGGACAGCAAGCCCACAAGCTTTCCTTTTTTGTCAACGACCGGGAACGTGCTGAAACTGAATTTCTTTTGCTCAATCATCGCAAGCACGTCGCCAATGAGCTGGTCGGGCGCGACCTTGATCGGCTCCTGAATCAGGCCGTGAACGTGATTTTTCACACGGCTGACTTCGGAAAGCTGTTCGCGTTCCGGCATGTTGTAATGAATGAGGCCGAGCCCGCCGTTGAGCGCCATGGCGATGGTCATGCGCGACTCGGTCACGGTGTCCATGTCGGACGAAATGACCGGGATGTTCAGACGCAGATTTTCCGCGAGTTGCGTGTCGAGCTGTGTGTCGCGCGGGAGAATCTCGGAATAAAGTGTCGCGAGCGTGATGTCGTCGAACGTGAGCGCGAGATGACTGTTCGCGGGGAAAAACTCATCCGCAGGCTGATAAAACTGGCCGTCGGGTCCAGAATTGCGCGGTGCTGCCATGTCGGAAAATAAGGACTGACCGGCAGGCTTGGCAAGACAATTTTTCAGCTGATAAGGTAGGGCGCGATGTCCTCATCGCGCCGCTCTAAAATCGGTGGGGCGAGCGCTTGTCGGGTCGAAGCCAGGCGAAGGCCGATCCTCGCTAGTTAAAAGGTAGGGACATCCCGCCGGGATGTCCGCCCCAAACAAACGGACGCATGAGCCATGCGTCCCTACCAAAGATTCGGCGGGCTGGGGACTCCGATAAATCGCGAGTAGGCAGCCTGCCCTACCAACCTTCCGGTTCAACACGGAAGAATGTGCCCGCGTTTTTACCAGCTTTTGCCCGCGAACCAAATGCAACCGATCACCATCGCAGCTCCGGCGCAGGTGCCCATCAATCCGCGATAGATTTTCACACTATTGGCCGCGTAGCGGCTGGTGAGCCATCCCATACCCCAGGAAAATCCCGCCATCGCTAGTACCGTGCCTGCGCCAAAAGCGATCAGATAAGTGATGGCTTGCACTTTGGTCGGCAGGGCCAGCATGGGCAATATGCCCAGGACATGCGAACTGCCCGCCAACCCGTGCAGCGTGCCGATGGCAAAAGCCGTGTGCGTGTGCCGGTCGTGCGCCTGCGGTTCGTCGTGCCGTGCGGGATGAGGGTGAACATGGAAATGGATATGGCGTTCGCCGCGATGTTCGTGCTCATGTGCGTGAACATTGTGTTTGAGCGCGCGACGCAGCGCCCAGAGGCCGATGCCGAAGAGCACCACGCCCACGATGCGGTCGCCCCATGACGAGAGCAAATCCACCGGCAACTTTGCGCGCAGCCATAGCGCCAGCAGCCCAATGACCGCGACACCCGACGAATGGCCGAGTCCCCAACGCACGCCGGGAATCCATGCAGCCTTGGGGCGGCGCACCGCCAGCGGCGCAATAGCCGTCAGATGGTCCGGCCCCGTTAGCACGTGAATGAGGCCGGCAATGAGTCCGGTGATGACTACGATCATAAATTTACTTTCGGCGAAGCTGCCTGAATCTCCATTTCGGCGCAAAGCAAACTTCGCCACGTCAACTCTGCTGTTTCAGTATTCAACCTGTAAACCGACACAGCCACACACCGATTGACGAAAGCCGGCCATTTTCTGCTAAGCCCTTCGTTATGGGCGTGGACTTGGGATCAATGCTGGTTGCAGTCTTTCTGACACCACGCGAGATAGATGATGGGCAGGATGCCGACGGTATTGAAGATGGCGATGCAGATGAACCAAACGAGTTGTTTATTGCGCGCGCTCTTCCACATGCCGATGACTTTCCAGACGCCTTCCCAGAGGACGAGGAGAACGATTACGGGAATCAGCAGGGCTAACCAGACGGGGAGATGGTTTGCATTCATGCGGCGAGATTGCCCCGGCCCGCGTCGGCGTCAAGCGCAGAGTGTTTCATTCGTGTCAATTAGCGCAATTCGTGTAAAAAAACTTTTGTGCGCCTTGTGCTTTTTCCGCCTTCATGTGATTTTGGCGCGACGAGTCCGCCGCCGTTGCACTTTGGCGAGACAAGAAGGAGAATTGTGATATGACAGGAGCAAAGAAAAGAGCGTTTCCGCTGGCGCAAGTGTATGGGTTGCTTGAACCCGGACCGGTCGTGATGGTCACGACGGCCCGCGCAGGGCGGGCGAACATCATGACCATGTCGTGGCATACGATGATGGAGTTCGAGCCGCCGATCGTGGGTTGCGTGATCAGCAACCGGAACTACTCGTTTGAAATCTTGAAGGCGACTAGGGAATGCGTGATCAACATCCCGACGGTGGAGCTGGCGGAAACGGTGGTGGGCTGCGGGAACGCTTCGGGACGGCGGGTGGACAAGTTCAAGGCCTTTGGTCTCACGCCGGCGCCTGCTACGGTCGTCAAGGCCCCACTCATCGCCGGGTGTTATGCCAATCTGGAATGCAAGGTCATTGATCGAAAGCTGGTCGCCAAATACAACTTCTTTGTCCTTGAGGTGGTCAAAGCGTGGATTGATCCGCGCCAGAAACATCCGCGGACGATTCATCACCAAGGGGAAGGCGTGTTCATGGTTGCTGGCCGGACGATCCATTTGCCTTCCCCAAAAACTTCCTTCCTCACAGAGTGAAGCATCTGCAAGCCGCGCCCTCCCATTAGCGTCAACTTGCGAAAAGGCGGAATCTGCCGCGAAAAGCCACCCGTCCTCCGTAGTCCCGCATTGCGGGACAGAGGGTGGACAAGAAACGCATAATTTTTTGCGCTTTTTGGCGGCTATTCAAATCAGGAACGAGTGCGATTCGAAGTTCAAAATGGAAAGCGTGCGAACGGTTTCAATACGTGTGACCAGCCATTTGCCATCGGTTTTCTGCAGGGTGAATTTCATTTCCTGCACGATGGGATCGCGTTCATTGAAAATATTCGCTTCGACGGTGAGATCGGCCACGGCGGATTGTTTATCCGGAGCGACCATCACATTGATGTCAGGGAATTTGACATCCAGTCCACTGACCGCCGAACGCGCACCCAGGGCGGCTTGCGTGATTTCGCCACGGCCCATGAGATTGTGCTGAACGAGCCCGGGCACATCAATATCCACTTCGATATTGGTGGAGAAAAAAAACGCCAGATTTTGCGCACCGGCCAGGCGCGCCAGGTTGCCCTCGTTTGGCGAAAATGATGCGGTGCGGGCGAGTTCAGTGAGGCGCTTGCGGATGACTTTTTCCGGGCTGGGAAACAAAACGAACCACAGCCAGACGCCAAGCGCAACCAGCGCCGCGACCAACACGAGACGAAAAATGTTTTTCATAACAGTAATTTACCAAAGATTCGGTCGCGCTTGGCGACGCCATGCTCATGATACCACGGAAGCATGGTGCGGTTATCGCCTACAACATAATATTCGTCCGGACCAGTTTTTCAGGCGGAAGATTCCAGTCACAGAAGAATTTTATATAAGGTTCGTCGAGCGCTTGGCCGTTGATCCGGACCCGGCCGTTGGCAAAACCGATTGTCTCGCCCGGCAAACCGATGATGCGTTTCATATACATCACATGGGCGCCCGCCAAACGAATGCTGATCACATCACCGCGTTGGGGTTTATGCCACAAGTACGCGACCCGGTTCACACAATGTATCGAACCGTCTTGGTAGGTCGGCAACATGCTGATGCCTTCGATGCGGATGACCAACAGAATGAATTTGAAAATGATGAAGCACGAGACGATTAAAACAGCGATGCGCGCCAGCGTGACTTTGGGATTGCGCCCAATTAACACAATACGAAGCCAGTTGGGCAACCGCAGCGTCTGCGCTGTTTGGGTGGTTTGATTTTGCGCCGTCATCTCCTAGAATCTCGACGCAAATTGCGAATTGCGCAACTTAGATTTGGCTCATCGCCTTGTCCAAGGCGGCATAAAGCTGGTTCATCGTCGCCTCGGTTTCGTCGCCCATGTTCGAGATGCGGAAGGTCTTGCCTTTGATTTTTCCGTAACCGCCGTCAATCAGGAAGCCCTGATCTTTGACCAGCTTCTGCAGCTTTGGCACGTCAGTCACGTGTCCGCCGGGTTTCGCGCCGTTGTTGACGCATGTCAGCGTGACGGATTCGAAACCTTTGTCCGGGAACAGCGTGAAGCCGTGCTTCGCCGCCCAGGCGCGCGTCATTTCGGCCAGCTTTTTGTGACGCGCAAAACGGTTTTCCAGACCCTCGGCAAAAATGTCCTCGAGCTTCGATTGCAGTGCGAAAACGTGGCCGATGCTCGGCGTGCTCGGCGTCATGCTTTGCTCGGCGTTTTTCTGGAACTCGACGAAGTCGAAATAATAGCCGCGGTCATTGATGGTCGCTGCTTTGGTCAGCGCCGCCTTCGAGACGGTGAAAAGGGCCGTGCCGGGCGGCAACGCGAGCGCTTTTTGTGTTCCGGCGAGCAGCACGTCAATGCCGAGCGCGTCGAATTCAATCTTCGTCGCGGTCATCGAGCTGACCGAGTCCACGATGAACATCACGTCGGGATATTTTTTCTTGAGCGCGGCGATTTCGGCGAGCGGGCTCATGACGCCCGTCGAGGTTTCGTTGTGAATGACCGTCATTGCGTCGAACTGGCCGGTGGCGAGTTTCGCGTCCATTTGTTCGGCGCGAATCGGCGAACCCCACGGCACTTGCAACGCCTCGGCGTTTTTTCCGCAACGTTTCGACACGTCGAACCATTTGTCCGAAAACGCGCCGCACATGCAGTTCAAAACTTTTTTGGCGACGAGATTGCGAATGGCACCTTCCATCACGCCCCACGCGGACGAGGTGGAAATATAGACGAGCTGCTTCGTGTAAAGCAGTTGCTGAAGTTGCGGTTGGATGGCGGCGTAAAGGTCTTTGAACCCCTGGCCGCGATGGCCGATCATCGGCTGGCGAAACGCCTCGAAGGTTTTTTCGCTGACCTCGACCGGCCCCGGAATGTGCAATTTGACGTGTGCCATAGGAGCAAATTTTTCACGACCCACGGGACAAAGGCAAGCGCAGCTTTACAGATTGCCAATTTTCGTTCAGCAATTGGCAAATTTGGCGGCAAATCACTTTTTCACATACCCATTCGCGCGGAACCATTCGACTGCGTCGGCAAACGCCTCCTTGGGCGGCGTTTGCGGCAGGTTGAGTTCGCGAATGGCCTTCGCCGGATTGAACCACATCTTGTATTTGGCCATGCGCACGCCGGCCAGAGGCGCGCGCGGCGGTTTGCCGGTGACGCGCGCAATGCCCTCGCTCACGTGTCCGGCGGCGAGCGCGACCCAATACGGAATTTTAATTCCCGGCGCCGGGATGCCGGTGATTTCTTTCAGCGTGGCGAGCGTTTCGCGCATTGTCCAATTACCCTCTGCATTGCCAAGAATGTAGCGCTCACCAACACGCCCTTTTTGCGCAGCGAGAATGTGACCGATGGCCACGTCGCGCACGTGGACCCAATTCAATCCCGTGTCAAGGTATGCAGGCAGCCTGCGGTTCAGAAAATCCACGATGATCTGGCCGGTCGGCGTCGGCTTCACATCGCGCGGGCCAACGGGCGCGGTGGGATTGACAATAATGACGGGCAACCCCTTTTTCGCCAGATCCATCGCCACGCACTCCGCCATCCATTTCGAACGTTTGTAATGATTGGACAATGGCGCCGTGGAGACATTTTTGGATTCGTCCGTTGGAGTGGTTGTGCCCCTGACGGTGGCCGGAAGCCCGATGCACCCGACAGTGCTCGTGTAAACAATACGCTGGCAGCCGGCTTTGCCGGCGGCTTCGATGACATTGCGCGTGCCCTCGACGTTTGTGGCGTACATCGGTTTGTAATCATGCAACCACAAACGATAGCTCGCCGCGGCGTGAAAACACCAGTGACAGCCTTGGACTTCACGCTTCAGCAATTCACGGTCATTCACGTCGCCCCTCACATGCTCGAACTTCAAACCGGCGAGTGCGCTCAAAAAACTGCCGGGTCGCACCAACGCCTTCACGTGATGCCCGCGCGCGAGAAGTTCGTGAACAAGATTCGAGCCAATAAAGCCGGAAGCGCCTGTAACGAAGCAATTCATGGTCGGGGAAAAGAGCAACGCCATTTTGCAGCGGGACGCCGGGAGATTCCACAACAATTTTTCACGACTGCCGCTTGACTTGAGGCAACTGCTTCTAAAAATTGTGCGTGTTATATGCCGGTCAAGAGCAGTGCCAGAAAAAAGTTGAGTCGCGCCTGCCGGCGCGACCTCGACACCAGGATTGAATTCATGGAGGGGCTTGTCCGCCGCGATCCGGATTACGTGGACGCATTGCAACTTTTGGGCGACCACTATACACAACGCGGGCGCTACGCCGAGGGCTTGAAAGTGGACGAGCGCCTCTCGCGCCTTGAACCGCACGACCCGCTCGTTTTTTACAATCTCGCGTGCAGCTGCTCGCTTACCGGGCAATTCGACCGCGCCGTATTTGCATTGCAAAAAGCCTTTCAACTCGGCTACCGCGATTTCAATTGGCTGGCCAGAGACCCCGACCTTCGCAATCTCCGCCAGCAGCCGATTTACCGGGATATTCAAAACAAAATCCGCCGGATGAAGGTCAAGGTCGGCTGATGACGCGTCGCATCGTTAAATCGTCGTGGCGGAACGGCAGCAAACCGATTCAACGATTCAACGTTTTTACGTTTTAACGAGTTTTATGAACGTCACCCTCCAAGGCCGGACGCGGCATTACCGCACCGTCACGTTTGATCGTGCCCGCAACGCCGTTTTGCTCATCGAGCAACGGCTGCTCCCGCATGAATTTAAAATTATTGCTACAAAAAATTTTCGCGAAACCGCCAGTGCCATTCGCGACATGATTGTGCGCGGCGCCGGAGCCATCGGCGCAACGGCGGCTTACGGTCTGGCACAAGGCACTTTGGCCTTTCGCGGGCGGGACTTGAAAAAATTTTCCGCCCATGTTGAGACCGTTTATCAGACACTCAAAGCCGCGCGACCCACGGCGGTTGATCCGGCCAACGCAATGAACGCCGTGCGCACCAGGATGCGTGCGGGCAAAACGGTCGGGGAACAGCAGTCGCTCGCGCTCGCCGCCGCCGAGGAATTTGCGAATGAAAATGTCCGCCATTGCGAAGAAATCGGACGGCACGGGGCGAAGCTCATCCGCAACGGCATGAAAATTCTGACCCATTGCAATGCCGGCTGGCTCGCCTTTGTGGACATCGGCACCGCCACCGCGCCGATGTATGCCGCGCAGGCGCAGGGCAAAAAATTTCATGTCTTCTGCAGCGAAACGCGCCCGCGTTCACAGGGCGCAACACTCACCGCATGGGAACTGGCGCAGCAGAACATTTCGCACCAAATCATCGCCGACAGCGCTGCCGGTCATTTGATGCAACGCGGTGAAATTGATTTGGTCATCGTCGGCAGCGACCGCACTTTGGGACGCACCGGCGAAGTCGCAAACAAAATCGGCACTTACACCAAAGCTGTTTTGGCCAGGCGTCATGGCATTCCATTTTATGCGGCGATTCCGCTCTCAACCATTGATTGGAATTTGAAATCCGGTTTCGACATTCCCATTGAAGAACGTCACGAGACCGAAGTATTGGGCGCCTGGGGGACCTTGCTGAACTCAAAACTCAAAACTCAAAACTCAAAATTGAGTTACGTTCGCGTGGCCAATCCGACCAGCGGCGCGCGAAACCCTGGATTTGATGTCACGCCGCCGGATTTGATCACGGGCATCATCACGCCTGTGGGGATTTTCAAGCCGAAGGAACTTTGGCGGCGACGGCGGGAACTGGGTTTTGGCGGATGAAGCGGATGTCCGGCGAAACTTGAACTTGCTTCGGGTGCAAAACGAAATTAGCTTCACCCTTCCGGATGGCGGGGTAGCCAAGTGGTAAGGCAGGGCTCTGCAAAAGCCTCATCCGTCGGTTCGATTCCGACCCTCGCCTCCATCCTTCGCTCGAAGGCGAGACGATTCGTCCGGCTGCTGACCAGGACTGGCTGCACAAGGCCACCAAAGAGGTTTCAAAATACTGGCGGCACAAGCGCGAGCGGCGCATGAATCCTCTGCCCTCGCCATGCACAGCCCGACAGTAAGTCGCGTGACGACGTCACATCCGGTGGCAAGGTGCGAATCTAGAAACGCCTTTTTGTTTTTCTTGATTTTAGCATGGAATTGGAACAAAATGCGCTCCGTGAGAGCTTGGCCACGAAACAAGCAGGAATCTTACAAGTCATTTCATAGCACTTTAGTCGGTTTGGCGCGCGCTACTGACGCGCTTTTAGGTAAAGGCAGTGTGATTGACTCTGCGTTTGGTGTGGCCCGGAAGATAAAAACTCCAAAACTGAAAAACGGCCTTGATGGTTTAGCCGAATCGTTGGATTGGTTCGGCGAAGTGATAAATGAAGAGTTGAAAAAATCAAGAGCTTCCGCTGAACTTTACGATCTTCGTGAAACAGCTAAAGCTTTATCTGTCATCGTCAGAATACACAACCGCGGTCCTGGAGCTAACTACTTACGGCAACTGTCGCAAATCTACTCCTATAAAATTGCACCAATTAACAAAAGGGTGCTTTTAACTGCACGGAAGAAACTGGAATATGAGTTAGCTGCTCTTGGTTTTTCAGAGCGATGGCCTCGCTCTTTACACTCTTGGCACAAAGCAGGAGCGGTGGATATGAAAGAATACATGGTGGCCCTGAAAAGTTACAGTAAATGTTTTAAAAGGATAACTTTCGACAAGATACTATCACCGATGATTGGCACAAAAGCGGCCGAGGCCATAGAAGCTAACACACATGTCTCGGTTACTAGAGCACATGCGGGTGTGACCTGGAGCGCATATCATTATTATTGTGGCAACTTCAGAAGTCGAATTGAAATCGCGCCATCTGCAAACTTCAACAAGTATGAAGCTGCTATATTTGCGGCGCATGAAATATATCCAGGGCATCACACCCAGGCGATTCTTTTAGATTTCCTTCTTAAAGGGGGGCGAATTGGTTCTCTATATGGACTGACACTCCTAAACACTCCGGCTTCGTTAATAGCAGAGGGTTTAGCTGATTTTGGATTTACATTGCTAGATATCCCGGAGCCAAATATGAGAATTGCCTACCTTGCTGACCGGCTCTTTACTGATGTCAGACATAATATTGCCATCGCTCTCATTACGGGAAGCATTTCATTTGAGGCTGCTTCTGAAATGCTTTGTTCGGAGGCTGGCTGCAATCTGAAACGCGCTCGCAAAGCTTTAAAGTTTACACAAGAGTGGAGATATTATTTCCCCATCTATGCAGAAGGGTTGCGGCTTGTTGAGCATCTTTATATAAGACATGGTAGGCATATTTTGAAGCCACTTTTTTTGAGCTATTCTTTGGCCGGCTGTGAGCAAAGATGCGCAAAAGAAGATTAGTATTCCGAATTTGTGACAAAGAACAATCTTACTAAGCACTGGATTTGGTGGTTGTTGGGTGTGGTATCGGGAGTAGCGTCCATTTTTGGTATATTTCATACGGCCCCGATAACACTGCCATGGAATTATATTGCCTATGTAATGCCTTGGTTTTTTGTCATTTTACTTGCCGTAGTGCTGTGGCTGGTCAAGGGGCGATACAAGCGTTTACTTCTACAGATCAAAGCGAAAGGGGATGCAGGAAATGCGATTGCTGAAATTGTTCCTGGCGGCTCTTTATTGCGGGATTTTGTCAACAACTGCCTTTTCGATAGTGGATACTTCGCAAAAATGCGACATTCGACGCATAACATTCAAGCATATCTTGTTGAGAAGAGCTTTTCTTTGCACGGTGAGGACTGTAATATGACGTTGAAATTTAAGATGAGAAATATTGGTATTGAACCAATCTCAAAGTTTGTAATTTACTCCTTTGGTGGCTCCGCTGTTCGAGCAGAACAATTGCGGCAAATTGCAAAACAATTTGTGGAGGGAAGTGAGATTCCACTTAAAATTCACAATAAACAATCTACTGATCGGCTCTTCGAAATCAGCTTAATTATGTCAAGACCTGTAGCACCAAATGAGGACTTTGAAGTCTTATATGAAGAATTCTGGCCTGGCGCGATGGTATATGGATACGATGCTGTATTTTACACTGAAGCTTTATACTTTAAGGAGCCTGTTCAAAAGGTCGTTTCTCAAATGTCATTTGATATCGATCCCGATAATATTTGTGCTTATTCTTTGGACCTTAAAAAAAGAAAGTGCATGGTTGCTGCATTCAAAGTAAAACGAATTCATAATAGCAAGGACGGGCATCATTTTCGCCTTGTTATCGAATACCCGCGTCCAAATATGCTTTATTTTACAGTATTTCATAGGACAGACCCGCGCCAAAGGGCAACATATCTCTGAAACATCAGTTTGTTTAACAGTATTCTTCGGGTTCCTTGCGACAAAGCATCAAATAATACGACGAATCTGGACCGGGGTTTTCTAAGGCAAATTGGAATTCGAGGCCATGTTCTCGTTTTTTTGCTCTAATGATTATTAATTAGGGTGTTGCGCAGGTTGCGAAGGACTGTTAGTTGCAGTGAGTCAAAGGGTGTGTTAGCATAAAGCGACAGTGTTTGGTTTAACAAAATAAGAGGTAAAATTATATGAAAGCATATTTTGATGTTTGCGAGGACAAACCTAAATAGTTAAGTCTAACGCTGGCTTGAGCAATTGGCCGTTCCGACTTTCTTACCCCGCCACGCCAAGGCAAGCGTGAAAGCATCAAATTTCACGCGGAAAAAGTTTCACCTAATTCTTCACCTAAAGTTACACCTGACGAGCAATAAGGCGGCGGTAACGGGGCAATGCGGAGCGGTGAACGAGCAGTCGAAAAAACAAGCTTGCACCCCTGTAAAACAAGGCTACAATAAGCGTTGAAACAGAGTGTGTTAGGCTCGGAACGGTAAAGCTTCCTCGTTCGATTCCGACCCTCGCCTCCAGCCTTCGCTCGCAGACGAGCTTCGGCTGGCAGGCCAGCCCTGCCAAAAGGGATCTGTTTGGACACAAACAACCAGGTTGGTTGCGAAGCCCACCGCTAGCCAGTCCTCAATCTGCAAATCGCCCGGACATATCTTATCGCTACGCCTGGGCGGAACGGGCTTTGAAGTGCGGCTACCCGGAGCGGTTCGCGCAGTAGGCGTTGGGGCACAATTCCAAGGCGGTGCATCATGCCTACTCGAAACACGCCGAAATTACCGTGCCGTCGCTGGATGATTGGGAAAAGGAATGGGGGGAGGAATTCGCAACGCAATGTGCAAATAAGGTTGTTGCCAGTTGATTTTCGGTCGCCGTTGGCTGCCATCGCGCAATCGAATTAACACTCCAACTTTCGAGCATTTCACTTCCTCAAACTGTCGGTCACGCAAATC
>CAWIGO010000016.1:0-7913 GCA_963835625.1 uncultured Verrucomicrobiae bacterium | reverse complement strand
GGCGTCTTGGTTCTGGGATCTTGGGTCTGGGGAAAGCCGCTCGCTGGTTTGCGGCTTCCCAGACGCCAGACCCCAGACGCCAGACCCAACTTTCATCGCCAGCCCCGGCGCGGTGCCGTTCGGATTGGCCAGCACCAGCGCGCCTTCGGGCACCAGCGCCTGGACTTCGTTGTTTTTCGGCATCGGCAGTTTGCGCGCCGTAAAACGCCTCTTGATGTGGTCGAGTACCGCGTTGTCGAGCCGCAGTTTTTTACCGAGAAGCTGCGCAATCAAATCACGCGTCATATCGTCGGAGGTCGGGCCGAGCCCGCCGGTGGTGACGATCAAATCCGCGCGGCTCAACGCCTCACGAACAGCGGATTGGATGTCGGACGCCGTGTCCGGCACGGCCACCTGGCGCGTCACAACGTAACCGAGATCGGCGAGGTGGCGGCAGAGCCATTGCTGGTGCGTGTTCAGCACGCGACCCAGCATCAATTCGCTGCCGGTGTTGAGCAGTTCGATGTTCACCGAGGAAGTTTCCGCACTGGGAGGGTTCGTGGCAAGTTTTGCGTTTGGTGTCCCGCGTTTACGCGGCAAGGAAAACAAGGAACCCGGACCGTTCCGCCGGGTGGGATGGGACGCCAAACAACCGCGCTTCACTTTTGCTTGGGCGGCTTGGACTTGCGGACCTCGGTGTCGAAAGTTCCGAGCAGGTAACTTTTTTCAGCGTCCGGCGTGCAAAGATAAATTTTCCCCGGCAGATGATTGTTGCCCAGCAGGCCGAACTCCAGCCGCAGCGCGTAACCAGTGTCAAAACTGTTCCGGCCGGAATTCACGTCATTGTTCCAGCGCAATGTCACACGCGCCGCTTCGTCGGTGTTGGTGGTGACATTGATGGTCTGGGCGGTCAGTGCCTCGGCCTGCGCCCCGCTGAAATTGATTGTAATGCCAAAGTCCACCAGGCCGCGCGTGCCCGCACGCAACGTCAGCGTGCCATTCTGAAAACTGGCGCGCTCAACGATGAAATCCTGTCCGTGGATGCGTCCCGCCGCCGGCAAATCGGGAATTGTCGCTGCGTCGAGGTTCAACATCCACCGCGCGTCATCGGCCGGCGGCGTAACGACGGCGGGTTTGGGCGGTTTCACGGGCGTTGGTTGCCCGCCCGATGCGTTGGCAACCGGGCTGGCCGGCCGGCCGCTGGACTTGAAAATCTTCCCGCGGAACGCAAACAGCGCCACCGCTGCGGCACAGAGCAAGCCGATGAAGACAATGGCCGGCAGGGAAGAATTTTCCTGCGGCGCGGGCGTGGGCGCCGCACCGAATCCGCCACCACAGCCGGAATGGGACGTTCGCCCACTTTCGTGCCCGTGATGATAAATTTCGGGTCATCTGTTTTGGACGCTTGCGGGGCGGTGATTTTCTGGAAGCACGTCGGGCATTCCATCGTTGTGCCGCTCTGCGACGAGTCGCACTTGATGTGCTGGCCGCAAACCGGACACGCATATTTAAATTCGCTCATGGCGCGGGGTGATCTGTGTTTTGCCTGACTTTAACATCCCATTTTCAAAACCGGACTGCAATCCAACATTTTCATTTGTAGTGCCGGGCGGGACGGGACTCCAAACAACCACACTGTCCCTTTATTTGGGCGTTTTGGGTTTGCGGATTTCGGCACGATCTTCCCTTTTCCGCCTGACCCAGGAAGTCACTCGACCGTGAATTGGAAGAAGTTGTGATAGAGGACAATGCTGAAATCAGGCGGCTCCTTCACATAAAAACTGACATCATACTTACCCGCCGGCAACATGATGCCAAAGGTCGCGTGATAGCTGCCGGTCATATCGGTCGTGACTGTGCTAAAATCGTAATACCTCAGTATGCTATTGGGTGACACCCGATAAACATCCACCAAATTGCCACTCCCCGCGCGCTGGGGATCGCCGTTGATCGAGAGGATGTATTTGTGACCAGGAACGAGACCTTGGAGCGTCACGTCGATAACGAGTCCACCCGGGAATGAGCGATGCCACTGAATGTCACCGGTAGCTCCCGGAATTACACGGCCTCCGGGGAAGGTTGACAACTCGTCAGGCCCCTCAAATGCCAAAGGATGGGCGAGATCAGCTTTGCAGGCGGCAAGGAATGAAGCTTGTGCCGGGTCTTTCACTTCATCTCCCGTGGTTCCAGGTTCAAGCACCATGCTGTCACCTTTGGCGAAGACGACAGACGCCAACCCGACCATCGGTTTGGGCGGCGCGGGCGAAGGCATTTGCTTCCCATTCGACGCAGCTGTGACTTGGTTGGTTTGCCCGCCGCTGGATTTGAAAATCCTTCCATGGAACGCAAATAGCGCCACCGCCGCAGCGCAGAGCAAAACCACAAAGACGAACGCCGCTGCCGGGAAATGTTTCTCGGGGGCGGTTGCCGCTCCCAAGTCCGCCACCACCGCCGGAATGGGACGTTCGCCCACTTTCGTGCCCGTGATGATGAATTTCGGGTCGTCCGTTTTGGGCGCCTGCGGAGCGGTGATTTTCTGGAAGCACGTCGGGCATTCCATCGTTGTGCCGCTCTGCGACGAGTCGCACTTGATGTGCTGGCCGCAAACCGGACACGCATATTTAAATTCGCTCATGGCGCGGGGTGATCTGTATTTTGCCTGACTTTAACATCCCATTTTCAAAACCGGACTGCAATCCGGCATTTTCACTTGTAGCGGCGCCCTGTGATCGCCGTTCCAATTTCATCGGGCAAATGATTCTGCAATGGTCATGGACCGCCGCCACGGCAAACTCATTTGAGAGTGACTTTTTATGCGGACAGGCGCACATTCGAGACCGTTGAAGCGCATGAAAAAGATTTCTCCAGTCTCCCGTAGCGGACGGTTCGCCGGCGGCCCGGCGGCAGAGGTCGCCCAATTCACTGAATCCGTCTCCTTCGACCATCGGCTCTGGCGGCACGACATCCTCGGCTCGATGGCTCACGCCACCATGCTCCAAAAAATCGGCGTGCTGACCAAACAGGAATTGCGCGCCATCGTGAAGGGCCTCGACGCCATCGGAAGGGAAATTGCCACCGGCAAATTCAAGTGGAAACCCGAACTCGAAGACGTGCACATGAATATTGAGACCGAACTCACGCGGCGCGTCCCAGCGGGCGATAAACTTCACACCGCCCGGTCACGCAACGACCAAGTCGCCCTCGACATGCGACTTTGGCTGCGGGATGAAATTGTCGCGCTGCTCGGCGAAATCGCCGATTTGCAACGCGCGCTCGTCTCGCTCGGCGAGAAAAATTCCAAAGTCATCATTCCCGGCTATACGCATCTGCAGCGTGCCCAGCCTGTTTATCTCGCGCACCATCTGCTCGCCTACGTCGAAATGCTGGAGCGCGACTGCGAGCGGCTTTGGGACTGCCACTCGCGCGTGAACGTCTGCCCCCTCGGCAGCGGCGCCTTGGCCGGTTCTACGCGACCGCTAGATCGCGTGTTCGTCGCCAAGTTACTGGGTTTTGTTGACGCTAAGGGCAAGCCGCGCGTTTCGCAAAATTCCATGGACGCCGTGAGTGACCGCGATTTCGCCGTCGAATTTTGCGCCGCCGCCGCGCTCGTGGCCGTTCATTTCTCGCGGCTGGCAGAGGATTTGATTCTCTGGGCCAGCGCGGAATTCAATTTCATCAAGATTGCCGATGCCTACACGACTGGCTCGTCGCTCATGCCGCTGAAGAAAAATCCGGACATCGCCGAACTCGCGCGCGGCAAATCGGGCCGAGTCTTTGGCAATTTGATGGCGCTGCTCACGCTGCTGAAAGGTTTGCCGATGACCTACAACCGCGATTTGCAGGAGGACAAGGAACGGCTGTTCGACACCGCCGATGCCATCCGCGCGACCGTGCGCATCATGGCCGCGATGCTGCGGAATACGAAAGTCAACTGGGCGGCGTGCAAAGCCGCCGCGGGCGACCTAACATTGCTGACAACTGACCTCTTGGACTATCTCGTGCGCAAGGGAATGCCGTTCCGGCAGGCGCATCACGCGGTGGGCGCAGTCGTGGCGCTGGCGGAAATATTGGACAAGCCGCTGAACAGGCTTTCGCTTGCGGAACTGCAATCCGTGGACAAAAAGTTCGGCCGTGACGCGCTCGGCGTGTTCAACCTGAAACGCGCAATGGCGAAACGAAATCTGACCGGCGCACCGGGAACGAAGGAGGTCGCCAAGCAACTGGCACGGTGGCGGGTACAGCTTTTGTAAGGCACCAGCAATGGAAATCGTTTATCTCGAAACGACGTTTTTCAGTTTTTATTACGATGAACGGCCAGCTCCCGCCATCGTGGCGATGCGCGATTGGACCCGACAGTTTTGGGAAGAGCGGCGCGAAGATTATGCCTTGGTCACAAGCGCAGCGGTGTTGGACGAATTGCGCAAAGGCGGCGCGCACCATAAAAAACCGGCGTTGGATTTGGCTCTCACCCTGCCGTTGATACCGGGCGGCCATGAAGTCGCCGAAATCGTTCAGGCCTACGTGAAGCACAAGCTGATGCCGGAAGACCCGGCAGGCGACGCACTGCATCTGGCATTGGCTTCGTTCCACGAATGCGACTATCTTGTGACGTGGAATTACCGGCACCTGGCGAACGCCAACAAGTTCGGCCACATCCGGCGGATCAATAACATGCTGGGATTGAAGACGCCGGAAGTGGTGACGCCGCCGGAATTACTGGGAGACATTGAAACATGAACGCAGCGGACAAAGCCATTGAGGAAATCCGGGCGGTGCGGTATCGCATCTCCACGGAACATGGCCATGACATCACGAAATATCTTGCCAGCCTGCGCGCGGAGGAAAAACAACATCCAGCGCAACTCAAGCGCGGCAAGGAATTACTGGCCCGGCGGCGTGCGGAACGCAAAAAATATCCGGCACTCTCCAGCGAAGCGCTGGCGTTGCGCGAACGTCCCAAAAAGTGAAATCTGGATGAACTTTCGAAATGCCTCTGGATTGCAACGCGCGATGGCCAAACGAAATTTGACCGGCGCGCCGGGAACGAAAGAAGTCGCGAAGCAACTCGTCCGGTGGCGGGAACAGCTTTCGTGAACGAAAAATTGTGGGGTTTTCGAGAATAAACCATGGCTAAATCAATAATCTCAATTGGATTTGATATTCCGGGTTACGATGACCAGTGTCTGCGCCTTGATTCAGATCAATCACTTTTGGATTACGATATAATAATTTTCACGCCACAAATTTCAGGAACGTTTTCCTATAGCCAAACGCAGTTCAAAGGAAAGCCATGGTTGGACGAAAGCAACTCATTCAATCTCAAAGAAAAATCAGAGCGGTGGAGGCAAGAGTTAACCAGTGCATTCGATCACGGAAAAACAATTATTATATTTCTTCCTCCCTATGAAGAAGTTTATGTGGCAACCGGCGATCACAGTTATTCTGGAAGCGGTCGCAACCGAGTTACAACCACGCATGTTGAAGCGTTTTACAATTATGGAATGATTCCGCTTTCGTTTGACGAACTCACGTCTGCTCACGGTCGAGAGATTAAGCCTAGTAAAGATTTAGGGTTATTGACCACATACTGGAAGGAGTTTGGGGCGATCAGTGAGTATCAGGTTTACTTCGACTCTGCTTCGTTATTTCCATCCGCTTCGTTGTTACCTCTATTGGAAACCAAAGCCGGCAAAAGAACCGTTGGAGGATTAGTGCGCGAAAAACCAGACTCCGGCAAAGGAACATTTGTTCTTCTCCCTAAACTTGAGTATGACGAGGAGCAATTTCAAACCGAAAGAAAAGATGGACTTTATTGGAATAAAAAGGGTTTGGAATTTGGGGCAAAGTTAATATCGGCCGTGGTTGAAATTGACAAAGCACTCAATTCAGAAAAACAAAAGACTCCAACGCCAGATTGGGTGAAGAATAAAGAATTTCGGATACAAAACGAATCAGTTCTAGAGAGAAAAGTCGAAAAACTGACTTCACAAATAGAACTTCTACAGGATCAAAAACGAACAACTCTGGCCGAACTTGATAATGAAGGTTCATCGAGACGACTACTTTTTGAAACTGGCCCCGCGCTTGAGGATGCAATTCTAGATGCCCTCGGTGCTCTTGGATTGAAGGCCGATCGATACAAAGATGCTGAATCAGAATTCGACGCAGTTTTCACATGGTCTAGTCATAGATTCTTGGGCGAAGCAGAAGGTAAAGATTCCAAAGCGATTAATGTCGATAAAATCAGCCAGCTTGAGCGGAACATCAATGAAGACTATGAGCGCGACGAAGTAACTGACCGCGCAAAAGGCATTCTTTTTGGAAATGCGTTCAGACTGCAAAAACTTTCCGAGCGTGGAGATTTTTTTACAGAAAAATGCATAACTAGCGCAAAACGTCTTGGGATTGCTCTCGTGCGAACGCCAGATTTATTTTTTATCGCAAGGTATGTGAAGGAATCGGGAGACAAAGAATTTTCACAAAAATGTATCGAGGCCATTTTGGCAGCGGAAGGAATAGTTGTCGTTTTCCCCCCATCCCAACACAGGAAGGCGCGGTCAAGGTAGAAGAAGCAAAAGCAAATTGAATTCTGAAAATTCTGTTGATTCTGTCTAAAAATGCCAATTGCGTTAAATGATTTGCTCAAGGCGACGTCGCGCTCGTTTTATCTGACGTTGCGCGTGCTGCCGGGCGCCATGCGCCTGCAAATCAGCCTGACGTATCTGCTCGCGCGCACCACCGACACCATCGCCGACACCGAACTCGTCCCGCTGGAAAACGGCTTGACGCGCTCAAAAGGTTGCGCGAACGGATTTTGGGCTCGTCCACCGCGCCCCTGAATCGTGGAACAACGGCTGGACGCGCTCAAAAGGTTGCGCGAGCGCATCCAGGGCTCGTCCACCGCACCGCTGAATTTCGGTGAACTGGCGAAACATCAAGGTTCGTCCGCCGAAGCTGCCTTGCTGGAAAAAGTCGAGGACAGCCTCACGCTGCTGCAAACCCTTTCACCCGCCGACCAGCAACTGGCCCGCACCGTGCTCGACATCATTACCAGCGGACAGGAATTCGACTTGCAGCGGTTTGCCGGCGCGTCCGCCAGAAAAATTGTCGCGCTTGAAACCGCCGCCCAGCTCGACGATTACACCTGGCGCGTCGCCGGCTGCGTGGGCGAATTTTGGACGAAGATGTGCCGGTCGCACCTGTTTCCGGAGTTGCGGCTGGACGACGCGCAACTGCTGACAGACGGCGTCCGTTTTGGCAAGGGACTGCAACTGGTGAACATCCTGCGCGATTTGCCGGCGGATTTGAAAAAGGGCCGCTGCTATCTGCCCTCGGACAAACTGGCGAAGGCGGGATTGATTCCGGCGGTTTTGCTGTCGCCGGTGAA
Source organism: uncultured Verrucomicrobiae bacterium (assembly GCA_963835625.1). Lineage (GTDB taxonomy): Bacteria > Verrucomicrobiota > Verrucomicrobiia > Limisphaerales > UBA11358 > UBA11358. Next base: position 547 of record CAWIGO010000016.1, on the reverse strand, counting down.
CGAGGTGAAATTCCGTCCACTATTTCACGAATATCTCGACCGCGCCGAATCGCACCTGACCGCGGGCTGGGCTTACACGAACACGTTGCCGTTTGGCCAGGTCCGCGTGCGGCTGGCCTGCGCGTGGCCGATTTTGATAGGCAAGAAAACGATTGAAAAACTGCGCGCCGGCAACGTGCTCGACCTGCAGCAGGGCGTCAAAATTTCCCGGGCCGAAGTGCGCGGGATTTTGCTGCGTTCAACCCTGGCTTACCCGCTGCCGGAGGTGTGGCGAAAATTGTTTTCCACGACTGGAAAAGCTGTTGCATCCGAAGGAAAATAGGCGTAGAAAAACGTCATGCAAATTCCCAAGTTGTTGCCCACGGTTTGCGCAGCGGTTTTCTGTGCGAGTTTCATTTCCGTCCGCGCGGACGACACTCCGGTTCAGGCCGCCACGCGCGGGGCTTTGGAACAAAAGATGAGCGAATTGGATACGCAACAAACCCAAGCGCCGCCATTTGTCGTCACGCCTTCCGGCGCCGTGGAGGTGCAACCAAGCCAGCCCATA
>CAWIGO010000015.1:0-237411 GCA_963835625.1 uncultured Verrucomicrobiae bacterium | reverse complement strand
CCGCTCGCCATCATTGCCAAAACTTACAAAGGCGCGGGCGTTTCCTTTTTGCAGGACAAGGACGGCTGGCATGGCAAGCCCCTGAACAAGGACGAGGCCGCCAAAGCCATCGCCGAACTTCAGCCCAGTGCAAAATCCGGCATCGGCGCGGCCATTCCCGCGCCGAATCAATTGCCCGCGCCAAACAACGCCGCGCCCGCGGGTTATCCGCCAATCAATTACAAACCCGGTGACTCGGTGGCCACGCGCGAGGCTTACGGCAACGCACTCACGCGCATCGGTGAAGTGGATCCGCGCATCGTCGCGATGGATGGTGACACGAAGAATTCCACGTTCGCGGAAAAGTTTTTCAAGAAGTTTCCGAACCGTTTTACGGAATGTTTCATCGCCGAGCAGAACATGGTCAGCGTGGCCACCGGTTTCGGCGCGCGCGGCAAGGTGCCGTTTGCGTCCACGTTCGGCGCGTTTTTCACCCGCACCTTCGACCAGATTCGCGTCGCGGGCATTTCGCAGGCGAACCTCAAGCTCGTCGGCTCGCATGTCGGCGTGAGCATCGGCGAAGACGGCCCGTCGCAAATGGCGCTGGAAGACATCGCCATGATGCGCGCGATTGCCGGCAGCGTTGTGCTGTATCCGAGCGACGCGGTGAGCACGGAAAAATTGCTCGAACAAATGGCACTGAAAAAGGGAATTTGTTTCCTGCGCACCTCGCGCCCGAAGAGCCCGGTGATTTACAACAACGACGAACAATTTCCAATCGGCGGCGCGAAAGTGGTGCGCCAGAACGCGGGCGACAAAGTCACTGTTGTCGCTGCGGGCATGACGCTTCATGAAGCGCTCAAGGCCGCCGACGCGCTGAAGGCCGAAGGCATCGGCATCACAGTCATTGACGCCTACAGCATCAAGCCGCTGGGCAGGGACGTGATCAAAGCCGCCGCGCAAAAGACCGGCAACACCGTCATCACGGTTGAGGAACATTACATCGAAGGCGGGCTGGGCGATGCCGTCGCCGGCGAACTCAGCGTGGATGGAATCAAAGTCCACAAGCTCGCCGTGACTGCGCTGCCGCGTTCCGGCAAAGCGAGTGAATTGCTGGCGCACTTCGGCATTGACGCCGCGGCGATTGTGAAAAAGGTCAAATCACTCTAACCGTCGAGAGGGCTGAAGCACAGGGAATTCAACTACGAGCGCGGGGATTTTCCCCGCGCTTTTTGTTTGGCAGCAACGATTTCCCTGGGGGGGCCTGGCATCCCGGCGGTTTTGTTTTTGCCAGCTACACAAACATGATGCACATTAAGATGGAATATGAGTGAGGACGGAAAATGGCTGAAGGGTAAATTGCTGCTGGATGGTGGCGTTTTGCGCGGCTCTTTTTTCCATCACACGGTGGTGCTTGTTTGCGAGCACAACGCCGAGGGGGCTTTTGGCCTCGTGCTCAACCGCGCCGCCGGCAACAAGGTGGGTGAAGTGCTCGTGGCCAACCTGCCCGACAGGCTTCGGGAATCGCCGCTTTTTCTCGGCGGGCCGGTGCAGCCGACCGCGCTGAGCTTTTTGCATGCGGACAGTTTCATTCCCGACGCGAATGTATTTCCGAATTTGAGCCTCGGCCATTCACTGGATGATCTGTTGGAAATCGGTGAATCCTTTTCGCCGGAGAAAAAGGTCAAGATGTTCGCGGGTTACGCCGGCTGGTCGCCCGGCCAGCTTGAAATGGAAATGAAACTCAAATCGTGGCTGACGTTTCCGGCGTCGCTTGAACTCATCTTCGACACGCCGCCCGAACAGCTCTGGCAGAAAATTTTGAAAAGTAAAGGCGGCTGGCACAACCAGCTCCTCTCGCAAATGCCGGAGGACTTGTCGTGGAATTGAAAGGTAGGGACGGCCCGCCAGGCTGTCCGTGCGGTCGCCTCGGCGAGGCGACCCTACCTAGTTTCCTTCAACTCGCAACCACACAGCATCGGATTTTGCCCGCGCTTCCGTCCGCTCCAAACACGCCGGAACAAGACAGAATTGTCCGGTGGACAAATCCACGGAGTCTAAACCGCTTCGGATTTCAAGTTTTCCATGCACCGTGGCAATGATTTGGAGTTTGCACGGTTTCAAGTCCAAGCCCGCGCCGGTTTTCATTTCAATCGCTTCGACGTTGAACAGCGGGTCGCGCACGAGCGGACGCATTTTGATTTTGTCATCGCCGGAAAATTTTTGTCCGACCAGTTTCGGCTCGAAATCGTTGAAATCAATGCTGGCGAGCGATTGGGCGACGTGCAGTTCGCGCGGCCTGCCGTCCAGCCCAACACGGTTCCAGTCAAAAACGCGATACGTCGTGTCCGAGTTCTGCTGGATTTCAAAAATCACCAAGCCGGCACCGATGGCGTGGACGCGGCCGCTGGGCAGAAACAACGCGTCGCCCGCCCGCACCGGAATGCGATGAAAACAATCAGCTACGCTGCCGTCGGAAATCTTTTTCTCAAATTCCGCGCGCGTGACACCGCGTTTGAGGCCGGCGAACAGTTCCGCCCCCGGCGCGGCGTCGGCGACAAACCACATTTCGGTCTTCGGCTCGCCGCCAAGTTCCACGGCTCCATGTGCGAGCGGATGGACTTGCAGCGAAAGTTTTTCCCGCGCATTGAGAATTTTGCAGAGCAGTGGAAAGCGGTTTTCGTTTGCCGGTTTTGCGTTGCCGAGCAATTCGGCGCGACGATTTTCCATGAGCCAGCGCAGATTTTTCCCGGCCAGCGAGCCATTGGCAATGACGCTGGCATCGCCGGGCCGGTCGCTGATTTCCCACGATTCGCCGATGGGCGCGCCGGGCGGCAGTTTTTTCCCGTAGAGCCGCTCGATTTCGCGTCCGCCCCAAACGCGCTCCTTGAAAATTGGATGAAAAGTGAGCGGATAGAGCACTGTGATTACGCGGCTGTTGCCGCGGAAACAACACCATTTGTAACCGGCTGCTTTTTCTCAAAAAAATGCCCGTGCGCGCGGTATTTTTCGTAACGCCGTTTCAAGAGTTCGGCGACCGGCAGCGCGAGCAATTCGTTGAGGTGTTTGAGCAGATGCTTTTTTAAATTCTCGGCGGTGGCGGTACGATCGGCATGCGCGCCGCCGAGCGGTTCGGGCACAATTTCATCCACCAGTTTGAGTTCGAGCAAATCCTTTGCGGTGATGCGCAACGCCTCGGCGGCCCTGGCGGCATCGGCGCGGTCCTTCCATAAAATCGCGGCGCAACCCTCCGGGCTGATAACCGAATAATAAGCATTTTCCAAAATCAGCACGCGGTCAGCCACACCGATGCCCAGCGCGCCACCCGAACCGCCTTCGCCGATGATGGCGGCAATGATAGGCACTCCAAGCAACGTCATTTCGCGGAGATTGACGGCGATGGCCTCGGCGATGTGGCGTTCCTCGGCGCCGATGCCCGGATAGGCGCCCGCGGTGTCGATGAGCGTGATGACGGGCAGGCAGAACTTGTTGGCCAGCTGCATCAGGCGCAGCGCCTTGCGATAGCCTTCGGGATGCGCCGAGCCGAAATTGCGCAAAATATTTTCATTCGTGTCACGGCCTTTTTGCGTGCCAATGACCACGACACGATGCTCGCCAAGTTTTGCAAAGCCGCCGACCATCGCACGGTCTTCGGCAAACAGCCGGTCGCCGTGCAATTCATGAAAATCGGTGAACGCGTGGTTGATGTAGTCAAGCGTGTAAGGCCGCTTGGGATGCCGGGCGAGCCTGACGCGCTGCCACGCAGTGAGATTGGAAAAAATTTGCCGGCGCGTTTCATCCAGCTTTTTTTCGATGAGCTGGATTTCCTCCTCGAGGCTGATGTCCATCGAATGCGTTTCCGGATGTTTGCGGAGGTCGTCCAGCTTGCTTTGCAGTTCGACAATCGGCTTCTCGAAATCGAGCTGGTGTTTCATGCGTGGGCAAGGCTAAACATTTTTTGCCCCGCAATCAATGCGAATTCCAGAGATGCGAAAGGCCGGACTTTCGTCCGGCCCCCGCAGTGATGAGGTTTATACGCCGTCACCCCGGCGCTCAGAAGGGCGGCACAGCCAACTTGGGGTCGCTGTTCGAGCCGCGCCGCGAGCAAAACCTCTATGCCAACCCTAAACGAACAGCGAAATCCTTCGCCCATTATACTGACATAGACGCACCTGAAATGCAAATGGTTCAAAAAAAAATCCGAAGATGTTTTGTCCGGCCAAATGCGCGATTTTTGGGGCAATTTGAATAAAAATCCGCTTTAACCGCCCGGTTACAATCCCCAGCCAAGTCGAATATCGGTGAAAATTTTCGTGTGCGGACGCAAATGAATCACTCGCGCCAAAGGCGTATGACCGTCTGGCTCCAGTGATTTCCGCAAAGCCGCTTCCTTGCCCGCCCCCGAAGCCAAAACCCAAACCTGTTTTGCCGCCGCAATAATGGCATAGCTCATGGAAATGCGCCTGGACGGCGGTTTGGGCGAATTTTCAACAACCAGAAATGGCATGGCACAACTCACAATTCCCGCCGAAGCGTTTGAAAATAGCGAAGCAACGTGACCTTCCTCGCCCATGCCGAGAAAAATCAAATCCAAGACCGGCTGGCCGGCGGCGTTCAACGGCACGATTTTGGAAATTTCTGTTGAAGCTGTTTTCGCTGCGACTTCCGGTGAATTTTCGCCGTGAATGCGATGAACTTGCGCCTCGCCAATTTTCAGCGGCGTGAACAAAAGTCCTTTCGCGAGACGAAAATTGCTTTCCACGTCATCCGATGGCACGCAACGTTCGTCCGCCCAGAAAAAATGGACGCGCCCGAACGAAATTTTGCGTGCCTTGGCATATTCCACCGTTGAAGCGAAGAATTTCTGCGCGATGCGCCCGCCGGACAGCGCGACGCAATGCGATTTGCCTGCGCGATTTGCCGATTCAATTTCATCCAGCCACGCGCTGGCGGCACACGAGGCCAGCTCATCGGCATTGGTGAAAGAAATCAGTTCAAAGTTTTTCACTTGGGTTGCTGCGGCTCGTGCCACACATGACCGCTTTGGGCGAGCAAATCGTCGGCGGCAATCGGCCCCCAGGTTCCTGCGGCATAAAATTCACGGTTCGTCAGCGGTTTGCCGTCCCAATCGGCGCGGATGGAGTCCACGATTTGCCACGCGGTCTCCACTTCGTCGCGGCGGATGAACAGCGTCGCGTCGCCGGCGATGGCTTCGAGCAACAGCCGTTCGTAGGCTTCGGGCGTGTAGGCGCCAAACTCGGCGTCGTAACTGAAGTGCATTCGCACCGGGCGCACGCCGAGGCTCATACCGGGCACTTTGCCGTTGAAGTGCAGGGAAATTCCTTCGTTTGGCTGCAGGCGCAGTGCAATGGCGTTGGGATCGAGCTTTTGGCCGCATTGCGCGGCGAACAGCACGTGTGGCGTAGGGCGGAATTGAACCCGCACTTCGCTGGCGCTTTGCGGCAGATATTTGCCGGTGCGCAAATAAAACGGCACGTCCGACCAGCGCCAGTTGTCAATGAACAGCTTCAACGCGACGTAGGTCTCGACGTTGGAATCGGGCTTTACTTTCGGTTCCTGCCGATAACCCGGACGCGGTTCGCCGTCCACTTCACCGGCAACATATTGTCCGCGCACGACTTGCCGCGCGACATCGTCGGGGGTCAGCGGGCGGATGGATTTGAGCAATTTTACTTTTTCGTCGCGGATGGCTTCGGATTCAAGCGACACAGGCGGTTCCATCGTCACGAGCGAAAGGACTTGCAGCATGTGATTTTGCACCATGTCGCGCAACGCGCCGGCTTCCTCGTAATAACCGCCGCGCTCGCCGACGCCGAATTTTTCGCTGACGGTGATCTGCACGTGGTCAATCAGGCTGCGGTTCCAAAGCTGCTCGAAAGTCGAATTGGAAAAGCGGAACATCAAAATGTTCTGCACCGTTTCCTTGCCGAGGTAATGGTCAATGCGGCAAATCTGCTGTTCGTGGACGAAGCGCGTCAGTTCCTTGTTCAACGCGCGCGCCGATGCCAGGTCGTGCCCAAACGGTTTTTCCACCACGATGCGCTGCCAACCAGAACCGTTTTTGTGCAGCAAACCCGCGCGATGAATCTGCTCCACCACTTCGCCAAACTGGCTCGGCAGCGTGGCGAGGTAAAAAAGCAGGTTTTCCCGAAGCGGCGCTTCGCCGAAGGAAACCAGCAATTCCTCAAGCCTTTCGTAAGTCGCCGCGTCGGCCAGGTCGCCGCGACAGTAAAAAATGTTTTTGGCGAAATTGCGCCAGACATTTTCGTCCACGGGTTTCGTCCGCGAAAACTGATCCAGCGCGGCGCGCAATTCATTTCGCCACGATTCATCCGTCTTTTCGCGACGCGCGACGCCGACGACGCGGAACGCGGACGGCATCTGCTTGTCCTTGCAAAGGTGATAAAACGCGGGAACCAGTTTGCGCGCGGTGAGGTCGCCACTTGCGCCAAAGATGACGATGGTGCACGGCCCAATCGGTTTGTGCTCGGCACTGATATTGCAGATGGCCAATTCGTCCAAGGGAATCGCGGTATTCACGCCGTGAACAATGGCTCAGCAGGCGGGAAAATTCAACGCTTCTTGCAGGTGGAAATTTTCCGCGTCCAAAAATTTCTCGCACAGCGCGGGGATTTTCCGCAACATTGCATGCGCGAGCATGAAAGCAAAAATCGTCATTACCCCAAAGAAGGCCGTGGTGGATCCGCAAGGCAAAACCGTTCAAAGCGCCCTCGAACACATGGGCTACAAAGGCGTCACCGCCGTTCACGTCGGCAAATACATCGAGATTGACCTCGCGCCCGGCACGGATAAAGCAGCCGCGCAGCAGGCGTTGAACGATGCGGCACACAAATTTTTGAGCAACCCGATCATCGAGGACTACAAGCTGGAAATCGAATGAATTTTGCCGTCGTCCAATTTCCCGCCTCCAACTGCGACCAGGACGCCATCCACGCCATTCGTGACGTGCTCGGCCACTCGGCGCGCTACGTCTGGCACAAGGAAAATTCGCTCGGCGACGCCGACGCCGTCATCGTGCCCGGCGGCTTCAGCTACGGCGATTATCTGCGCTGCGGCGCCATCGCGCGGTTCAGCCCCGTCATGCAGGCCGTGAAACAATTCGCCGACAACGGTGGACTCGTCATCGGCATCTGCAACGGCTTCCAAGTGCTCACCGAAGCGGGACTGCTGCCCGGCGCGCTCGTCCGCAACCGCGACCTGCAATTCCACTGCGAACACATTTTTTTGAAAACAGCCACGACCGATTCGCCGTTCACGAACAAAATTCCGGCGGAGAAAATTTTGAAGCTTCCTATCGCTCATGGCGAAGGCTGCTACTTCGCCGACGAGGAAACGCTGGCGAAGCTCAAGGCGAACAACCAGATTCTCTGGCAGTATTGCGATGCCGAGGGAAACCTGACCGACACGGCGAACCCAAACGGCTCGCTGCTGAACATTGCCGGCATCTGCAACGAACGCCGCAACGTGGCCGGTCTGATGCCGCATCCCGAACGCGCCAGCGAGGAAATTCTCGGCAGCGATGACGGGCGATTGGTTTTTGAAAGCATGATTGCCGCATTGCAAAACAAACCTGTCGCAAGAGCGGCGTAAAATTTTTCTCCAATGACCGAACCCGCCATCACGCCTGAACTGGTTGCCAAACACAACCTCACGCCGGACGAATACGCCAAGATGAAGGAAATCCTCGGGCGCGAGCCGAGCTACACCGAGTTGGGCATCTTCTCGGTGATGTGGAGCGAGCATTGCAGCTACAAAAACACCCGCCCGCTGCTGAAAACTTTCCCAACCAAGTCTCCGAAAATCCTTGTCGGCGCGGGCGAGGAAAACGCCGGCATCATTGACATCGGTGACGGACTGGCCATCGCGTTCAAGATCGAGTCGCACAATCACCCGAGCGCGGTCGAGCCGTTCCAAGGCGCGGCCACGGGCGTCGGCGGCATCGTGCGCGACATTTTCACCATGGGCGCAAGACCGATTTGTTCCGTGAACTCGTTGCGTTTCGGGCCAATCACGGAAGAAAAAGCGGACAAGCCGGAGACGTCAGAAAGCGGAAATTGCAAACAATCGCAGGCTTGTTTGCGGGCGTCGTTGGCGGCATCGCGCATTACGGCAATTGCTTCGGCATTCCAACCATCGCGGGCGAGGTTTACTTCGACAAATCCTACGAAGGCAATCCGCTGGTAAACGCTTTTTGCCTCGGCGTGCTGCGGCATGAACAAATCGCGCGCGGCGCGGCCAAGGGCATTGGCAACCCGGTCTTTTACGTTGGCCCGGCGACAGGCCGCGACGGTCTGGCGGGCGCGGCGTTCGCGTCGCAGGATTTGACCGAGGAATCCGCCGAGCAACAACGCGGCGCGGTGCAGGTGGGCGATCCGTTCATGGAAAAGCTCGTCTGCGAAGCGTGCCTCGAATTGCTCGCCACCGGCGCGGTCGCAGGCATTCAGGACATGGGCGCGGCGGGTTTGACTTGTTCAACTTGTGAAACCGCCGCCCGCGCAGGCACGGGCATCGAGATCGAACTCGACAAAGTGCCGCAGCGCGCGCCGAACATGTCGAGCTACGAAATCATGTTGAGCGAATCGCAGGAGCGGATGCTCATCATCGTCCACAAAGGCCGCGAGGAGGAAGTAAAGCGCATCTTCGACAAGTGGGATTTGCCATGGGCGGAAATCGGTTTCGTCACCGACACCGGCCGCATGGTCGTGAAACATCACGGCAAAGTTGTCGCCGACATTCCGGCCAAGTTAATCGCGAACGAATCGCCGATTTACCACCGCGATGCAAAGGAGCCGGAGTATTTAAAGGAAGTTCGTGCGTTCCGTTTGGACGAAATTTCCAGACCCAAGACGCCAGAGCCGATCTCCTGAAACTTCTCGCGTGGCCGACGATTGCGTCGAAAAACTGGGTTTACCGCCAATACGACCACATGGTGCGCGATGGTTCGGTGGTTTGCCCCGGCAGCGACGCGGCGGTGCTGCGCATCAAGGCGGATTCGTTGCCGGAAGTGGGACAGGCTTCCAGTCTGTCTCAAACTTCAGCAAGTGAGAAAGCCGGAGACAGGCAAGATGTCTGTCCCACTCTGGAAAAACTCATCGCCCTGACGGTGGACGGCAATGCCGCTTATGTTTATCTGGATCCTTATGAAGGCGGGAAGATTGCCGTGGTGGAGGCGGCGCGAAATCTGGCGTGTTCCGGCGCAGTGCCGCTCGGCGTGACGGACAATTTGAATTTTGGCAATCCATTCAAGCCGGAATTGTTCTGGCAGCTCAAAGAATCCGTGCGCGGCTTGGGGGAGGCATGCAAAGTGTTCAACGCCCCGGTCACCGGCGGCAATTGCTCGCTCTACAATCAAAGTCCAGCCGGCCCGATTGATCCCACGCCGACAGTCGCGATGGTCGGCATCATCGAAAAGCCGGAATACGTCACGACGCAATGGTTCAAGGACGAAGGCGACGCGATCATTTTGCTCGGCGACGTCGTTGATACGAATGATCCGTTGCTGGGCTTGGGCGGTTCGGCGTATTTGCAAGTCGTTCACGGCAAAAAGACCGGTGCGCCGCCGCGCGTTGATCTGGAACAGTCAAAGACTTTGCATACCACACTGCTCGGCCTCATCCAGAGTGGTCTGGTGAAAAGTGCGCATGATTGCAGTGAAGGCGGCCTGGCGGTTTGCCTGGCCGAAAGTTGCATCAGCCAACTTGTGGCCCGCGAAACGCCGCGGTTGATCGGTGCGCAGGTGGATCTTTCACCGGTGGGGCGAGCGTCCTCGCGAGCCGATGGGCAGGCGGACGACGGCTCGTCAGGAGCCTCGCCCCACCGATTGGACGCGCTGTTGTTTGGCGAAACGCAATCGCGTGTCGTCATCACTTGCAAGGCACTCGACGCGGTGAAAGTAACGGAGCGCGCGAAGTTGCTCGGCGTTCCCGCCGCACGCATCGGCACGGTTGGCGGGGACAAACTTGTCATCAAAACCGCCGCCGGGGAATCCAGCGCGCCGACGGTCGAGCTTCACGACGCCTGGTGGAATTCCATCGCGCGGGCAATGGCTTGAGCCTGAAATTATTTTTGAACGCAACACGTTGTTTCATTTCAAATTTCCTGATGCTGTTTTTATCAGTCAGAGCGGCTGGATTAACCGTTTGCAATCAGCCGCGAGCCTCGTAATCTTTGCGGAAATTTGCCATGCGACAATTTTTTACCATCGCCACAAACGCTTTCATGGAACTGGTCCGGCAGCCGGTTTTTTTGCTGCTGATGACGGCGTCGGTGTTTTTTGAAATTTTTCTGGCGGTGCCGTATTACTTCGCGTTTGGCGACGAGCCGAAACTGGTTGAAAACAGCACGCTGGCAGTGATGCTACTGTCGGGGTTGTTTGGCGCAGTGCTGAGCGCCTCCGCGTCACTGGCACACGAAATCCGCAGGGGAACGGCACTGGCAGTGCTGTCCAAGCCGGTGGGGCGCGCGCAATTTTTCCTGGCCAAATATGCCGGACTCGCGGCGGCGCTGACGGTGCTGACCTATGTGAATCTCATAGGCGTGCTGCTGGCCAGCCGCATGGCGTTCGATGCCTATGGCAAAACGGATGTGGCCGCGCTTTTAATTTTTATGGCGGGCACCGTGGCAGCCTACGGGCTGGCGGGCTTCAGCAATTTTTTCCTGCGGCGACCATTTGTAAGCGACGCAGTTTTTGCACTGGTGGTTTTCGCGACGCTGGCGGCGTTCATCATTTTCCGGTTCACCAAACAAATGGAGAGTGTGAACGAGGTCGCGCATGTGGACTGGCGATTGGTGCCGGCGGGGATCCTGATTTTGTTCGCTTTGTGGATTCTGGCGGCGCTGGCGCTGGCATGTTCGACGCGGCTGGACACAATTCCCACACTGGCAGTTTGCTCGGCGTTTTTTTTGATCGGACTAATGTCGGATTATCTATTGGGCCAGCGCGCCGAACCGGTTTGGCGGCAGGATTTGCAAGTGGAAGTTGGCAACCCGCGCTGGTCTGACGATCAAAAGACTTTGCTTAAATCCATTGTGCAAAAATACGATGCCGACAACTCCGGTAAACTGGAATTGTCGGAGCGTAAAGCCATCACTGCGGAAGATAAAGCGCGACTACAGAGCGCAGGTATGGGTGGTTCCTGGTGGGCTTCAGTGCTTTACACGGTCATTCCAAACTGGCAGCTTTTTTGGTTCGCGGACGCTTTGGACATGGATAAAAGCACCTTTCAATGGGGCTACGTCGGCAAGGCATTCGCCTATATGGTTGCTTACGCGGGCGCAGTACTGGCCATCGGCATGGTGCTGTTTGAGGAACGGGAATTGAGTTGAATCGTTTCACCGATGCAACGATTTAGCAATGTAACGCTGTAAGGTTTAGTGGAACACAACGCTCAAAAACATGGTTTGGTGAATCTGGCCGTGGCGGCGGTGATTTTTGTCGCCGCGTTCGTCGTGACGACCTATGTGAAGTCGCTTGCCGGGGAGGTATGCTCGGTTTTTCTCGGTTTGGGCGTATTGGTGGCATTCGCCAGTTGGTTTCAGATGCGGCTTGAAGAAAACGAACGGCTGGAAAAAATGGAGGTTGAGGAACTCGCCCGCACCCGGGGTGAATCAACACTGTTTGAATCAAAGGAGGCGGAGGTTTTTTCGGCGCAGCGCGCACGCGAACAGTTTGAGAAATTCATCGTGCCGGGTTTCGGCGTGCTGTTGTTTTTGCTCGAAGGCGGCGGCGCATATTTGCTTTGGCGCTGGATTTCCAAAGCGACCGGTGGCATTGCGTCCGATCGCGTCATGCCGGCGCTCACGCTGTTTGGTGTTTTTGCATTGTTGCTGTTTTTGATTGGCCGGTTTTCCGTGACCGTCGCGCGGCTCGAAAATCAGCGCTTATTGCGGCCCAGCGCCAGTTTTCTGCTGGCGGGCGCGTATATTTGTTTCGTCACCGCGCTGGGCATTGCTGGAGTCAAAGCGGGGTTCCCGAAAGTTGATTTCTACATCACGCATGTGCTGTGCGTGCTGCTGGGTTTAATGGCGGCGGAAATGTTCATCACGCTGCTGCTGGAAATTTACCGGCCGCGCGTGAAGGGTGAAATCGCCCGGCCGCTTTACGACAGCCGGCTCGTCGGCCTGCTCGCGCAACCGGAAGGGCTGTTCACAACGGCGGCGCAGGCGCTGGACTATCAATTTGGCTTCAAGGTTTCGGAGACGTGGTTTTTCCAGTTGCTCCAGAAAAATCTGCCCGTGTTGCTGATGGCTCAATTGCTGGTGTTGTTCCTGTCCACCGGGGTTGTGTTCATTGACGCCGGCGAACAGGCCGTGCTCGAGCAGTTCGGCCGGCCGGTCGGAGTGCTGCAGCCGGGCGCGCATCTGATCCTGCCGTGGCCAGTGGACAAGATTTACCGCTATCGCACGGACCAGATCCAGACGTTCGATGTCGGTTTCACCCCCAATGCGCAAAGCGCGCAGGCCAGGACGATTTTATGGAGTGTCGCCCACACTAGGGAACGGAATTTTCTCGTCGGCAACCGCCGCCCGATCCTGGTTCAGGGCGAGAATGCCGACACCAACGACACGTTCAAAGCGCCTCCGGTGAGTCTCATCACCGTCAGCATCCCGGTGCAATTTCAAATCACCAACGTATTCGATTGGGCCTATCAGAATGCCGACCCCACAAACCTGCTCCAGGACCTTGCGGCGCGCAAGGTCGCCCAATATCTGGCGGGCGTGGATTTGAACGATGTGATGTCGAGCAACCGCCAGGCGGCGGCGCAGGAACTGGGCGCGCAAATTCAGGCTGCCGCGAACGAACACCAGCTCGGCGCCAAGATCATCTTCGTTGGGTTGCAGGACATTCATCCCCCGGTGATGGTTGCGGAGAATTATGAAAAAGTTGTCGGCGCAGAACAGACGAAGCTCGCCAAGATCCTGGACGCACAGGCCGAAGCCATCCGCACGAACGCGCTGGCCGGGGCGCAGGCGTTCACCGATGTGGCCCGTCCCGAGCGGTGCGACAGCAGATCGAACTCTCGGCGTTCGCGCGGGCTGCGCTATTCACCAACCAGATTGCTGCATACGAAGCCGCGCCGGCGGTTTATCGGCAGCGCGCCTATTTTCAGATGTTCCCCGATGCCACGGCCAACGCGCGCAAATACATTTTGCTCGTCAGGAATACGAAGGACGTGATTATTTTCGATCTGGAGGACAAAATCCGCGAGGACCTTTTGAACTTGAACGTAACCAATTCGCCATGAAAAGGAATCTACTAACCATCATCGTCGGCGCAGCGCTGGTCGTTATTTTCGCGCTGCTGCTTTTCGTCTTTCAGGTGCGCCAATCCGAGGTCGCCGTGGTCACCACGTTCGGCAAGCCGACCAGCACGTACGACAAGCCCGGCGCGTATTTGAAATGGCCATGGCCGATCCAGAAGGTTTACAAATTCGACCAGCGCATTCAGGATTTCCAGGACAAATTCAGCGAAAATTACACTGCGGACAGCATCACCCTGCTGACCAGCGTCTATGTCGGCTGGAAGATTTCCGATGCCGGACAGTTTCTGCGGGAATTCACCGGCGGCTCCGTGCCAGCCGCCCAGACGATGCTCGAAAGCATGCTGCGCAGCGCCAAGAGCGCCGTCGTCGGCAAACATCCGTTGTCCGATTTCGTGAATACGGATCCCCAAAAGCTGCAGTTCAAACAGATTGAAAATGAAATCGAACAGACCGTTCAAGGCGAGCTGTTGACGAACAACTGCGGCATTCACATCGCAGTTCCTCGGCATCAAGCAGCTCGGTCTGCCCGAAAGTGTCACGCAAACCGTCTTCGACCGTATGAAATCGGAGCGCCAGGTCCTCATCAGCAAGGCGCAATACGAAGGCGAAGCCGAGGCGCAAAAAATCCGCGCCACCGCCGACCGTCAGGCCAACGAAACCCTGGCCAATGCCCGGGCCGAAGCCACGCGGATCCAGGGCGAAGGCGAAGCCGAGGCCGCCAAGACGCTGCCCATTTTTCAGGAAAATCCCGAACTGGCCAATTTCCTGTTGCGGATCACCGCGCTACAGCTATCGCTCAACCAAAAGGCGACGCTGATTTTCGATCAGCGCACGCCACCGTTTGATTTGTTCGGTGCATTTCAACCAACTCCCCGGGCCGCTGACCATGAGTGACGAACACGACCATGACCGTGCGTACGGGCATCCCGCGCCGGTGACGCCGGACGACGCCGGTTCGCAGGCGCTGGCCGAGGCGTTGCGCAGCAGCTTTGCGATTGTCAAATTCGTCATGCTGCTGATGGTGGTGGTGTTTTTTGGTTCCGGCTTTTTCACAGTCGGCCCGCAGGAAAAGGCGGTGATTTTGCGTTTTGGCAAACCCGTCCGCGAAGGACAAAAAATTTTGCTGGGCGCGGGATTGCATTGGTCTTTTCCTTATCCCATTGATGAGGTCGTCAAAATTCCGATCACGGAAATCCAAAAGGTTTCCTCCACCGTCGGCTGGTATTTGACCACGCCGGAACAGGAATTGAGCGGCCACGAGCCGCCGCCCGGCGCGTCCCTGATCCGGCGTGGACGGCTATGCCATCACGGCGGACCGCAACATCATTCACACCCGCGCCACACTTTACTACCACATCGACGACCCGATCCGTTATGTGTTTGGCTTTGCGTCCGCGTCCAACACCGTTCAAAACGCGCTGAACAACGCCCTGCTCTTCACCGCCGCGCATTTCAAGGTGGATGACGTGCTCACGGCGACGTCGCCGGCTTTCAGGACGCCGTGGAGCAGCGGGTCAGCCATTTGCTGACGAGGAACAGTTCGGTATTGTCATCAACCATTGCAACGTGCAAAGCATACCGCCGCGGCAATTGAAGGCCGTTTTTACCAGGTCACCACCGCCCGGGAAAACCGCAACAAGCTCCTCAACGACGCTCGCAGCTACGAGAATCAAATCCTGAGCGGCGCGGGCGCGCAGGCCTCCTCCATCACCAACGAGGCCGTAGTCGCCCGGGCGCGGTACGTCCAGTCCATCACTGCCGATGCGAAGGCATTCGGCGACCTGCTGCCGAATTACCTGATCAATCCCGGTTTGTTTGCACAACAAAAGCTGGTGCAGATGATGGGCCAGACGCTGACCAACGTGCAGATTCAAATCTTTTTGCCACGACCCCGCCGGTGGCGAACCCCTCGAACTTCGGCTAATGTTGAATCGTGAGCCGCCGGAGCCAAAAACCACGGCGCCGAATCCGATTAATTTGTATGCAAGTCACATCACTTTTGAGCCGTCACGAACATGAGCACGGGCCGGAGTGTGGCTGCGACCACGACCACGAGCATTCGCCCGTGCATTTGTGGCAGGCCGTGTTGGGCGTCGTCTTCGTCCTCAACGCCTTCATCGTGGACTGGTTGTTCGTGCAGGGCAACACCATCGCCAGCGCCAGCGCGTTCATCGGCTCGATTATTCTCATCTATCCCATTGTCGTCACGGCCATCAAGGATTTGCGCATCGGCCGCGTCAGCATCAACGAACTCGTCGCCATCGCCGTGCTCGCGGCATTCTCGTCCGGCGATTACAAGACCGCCGGGGTCGTCGCGTTTTTCATGCTCACTGGTGAACTCATCGAAACCCGCACCGCCGAAGGCGCGCGCGCTTCCATTGAGTCGCTCATCAAACTCACGCCCACGAAAGCGCGCCGCATCAAAAAGGACGGCGGCGAAGAGGAAATCGCTGCGAGCGAACTCGCCATCGGCGACGTGATACGCATCCGCCCCGGCGATAACATCGCGGCGGACGGCATCATCGTCAGCGGCCAGGGCTCGTTCAATCAGGCCACCATTACCGGCGAATCTCTGCCAGTGGATAAAAAGTCCGGCGACGAAGTTTTTGCCGGCACACAAAATCTCACCGGTGTTTTGGAAATCAAAGTCAGCCGCGCCGGCACTGACACGACAATTGGCCGCGTGCGAGAACTTATTCTGGCTGCCGAGAAAACCAAGCTCCCGATCATGAAGATCGTGGATCAATACATGGGTTTTTACACGCCACTCGTGCTGGTCATCGGCGCGCTCGTCTGGGCGTTCACGCACGACTTGAACCGCGTTATTGCTGTACTCATTGTGTCGTGCCCGTGTGCATTTATTTTGGCGACTCCGACAGCAATGGTCGCCGCGCTTTCCGCCGCCGCGCGCCTCGGCATTTTGATCAAGAACGTCGCCGATATTGAAGCTGCGGCCAAGATCAATGCCTTCATCTTCGACAAAACCGGCACGCTCACGACCGGTCAGCTTGCCGTCAGCCGTCTGGCGCCGCTCGGCGAAATGAAACCCGCCGAGCTTTTGCGATTTGCCGCGTCCGCCGAGAAATACAGCAACCATCCGACGGCCAAGGCGCTCGCGCAAATTGCAAATGAAGCCGGTGTGCCACTGGCCGAACCGCAGAACTTCGCGGAAACCGCCGGCCGCGGCGTGAAGGCCAACGTGAACGGCGCGAAAATTTTGGTTGGCCGCGCGCAATGGCTCAAGGACAACGGCGTCACGGAAGATTTTGTGAAATCCGTTGACCTCAACGAAACTGAAGGCTGGAGTTTGATTTTTGTCGCGCGCGACGGCAAGTGCATCGGCTGGGTTGGCTTGCAGGATCAAACCCGCGCCGAGGCGAAGGAAGCGCTCGCCGAATTGAAGGAAGCAGGCGTTCGCCGCATCGCGATGATTTCCGGCGACCGCCAGCCAGTGACAACACGTATCGCGGCTGAAATTGGTTGCGAAGAGGCGAAGGGCGATTGTTTGCCACAAAACAAAGTTGAGTTTGTCCGGTCGGTGAAGGCCAAAGGCTATCGCGTCGCGGTTGTCGGTGACGGTGTGAACGACGCGCCGGCGCTGGCGGCGGGCGACATTGGCATCGCGATGGGCGCAGCGGGCAGCGAAGTGGCCATCCACAGCGCGACGATAGCGCTGATGAACAACGACCTGCGCCGCTTGCCGTTCCTGGTGAAGCTCTCGCGCAGCACGCGCGCGGTCATCAACCAGAACTTTTCATTCGGCGTCTGTTTCATCATCGGCGGGTTGATGCTCGCGTCGTTCGGTTATTTGCCTCCGATTGTGGCCGCGGTTTTGCACGTGACTGGTTCACTGGTTGTCGTCTTCAACAGCGCACGCCTCGTGCGCAAAGGCGAGGAACTGGAACATTTTCATCCCGAACCAGTCGAGCCGCCGCGCGCAGCGTCCGGGCAATTGACACCGAAAATGGCGTAAACGTCGTAGCATTCATCTGGCTTATGCCCGTTGTTGAATTGAATCCGCAATCGCAAATCGGAAATCAAAAATCCGCCGAGGTTGTCGTCTCCGTGCGCGGCCTGACCAAGGTGTTCAAGGATTTCTGGCATCGGCCCAAGGCGCGTGCGGTGGACAACGTGGACTTCGACGTGCGGCGCGGTGAAGTTTTCGGCCTGCTCGGGCCGAACGGTTCCGGCAAATCCACCACCGTAAAGCTGCTGCTTGGTTTGCTTTACCCGACCAAAGGACATATCGAAGTCTTCGGCCATTCGCCGCGGCATGTGCAGACCAAATCGCGCATCGGTTATCTGCCGGAGGAATCGTATCTCTACCGCTACCTCAATTCGCGCGAGACGCTGGATTTTTTTGGCAATCTTTTTCAGCTGTCCAAAGGCGAGCGCAACAACCGCACGGAGCAATTGCTCGAAATGGTCGGTTTGGGCAAAACCCTCACGCGCGTGGTCGGCGAGTTTTCAAAGGGCATGCAGCGTCGCATCGGTCTGGCGCAGGCGCTCATCAATGATCCCGACCTTGTCATTTTGGATGAACCTACTTCCGGCCTCGATCCGATTGGCTGCCGCGAAGTGAAGGATTTGATTCTTGCGCTGGCGCGGCGCGGCAAGACGGTGATTTTGAGCAGCCATTTGCTTGCAGATGTGGAGGACGTTTGCGACCGCGTGGTGATTTACTACGGCGGCAAAGTGCAGGCGATGGGCACGTTGAAGGAATTGCTCGCCACGCCCGACACGTTGCGCATCACGACGCCGGTGCTGCCGCGCGAAACGTTGGAGCGCGTGCTGGAAATCATCCGCCACGACACAGCCACTGACAGGGTGTGTGTGGACAATCCGACGCAAAATCTGGAAAGCTATTTTCTCGACGTGGTGCAAAAGGCGCGTCAAGCCGCCGCCGAAACGAGCGGCTCGATTTCCGGCGCGCGCGTGGCGGAATATTTGCGCGGCGGCATCGAAGAAAAATCAGCCACGGAAAAAATTCTGGAACGCCTTGCCTTGCCGGAAACAGCGCGCCCCACTGCCGCGCTGCGGCCCGCGTCTCAAGCGGAACTAAAAGCGGACGATAAAAAACTCGAAACCTTGACGAAAGCCGCGGAGCCGGCGTCAGCGCCGGGCAAATCCACACCCGTTGTCGTGGAAAAACCGGTGGACCTGTCCAAAGCAGATGAGAAGTTGTCGTCGCTGCTGGGAAAGCCAAAATAGTCAGGGCGCGCGAGGACGCTCGCCCTCCCGCAAAGAATGCAAAGACTGCTTGCCATTGCCTGGTTGACGTGGAAGGCCGCATTTCGGTTCCGGCTTTTTCTCGTCGTTGCCGCGTTGTTGCTGGCGGCGGTGGTTGGACTGCCGCTTTTGCTCAAGGACGACGGCACGGCGCGCGGGTTCACGCAGATTTTGATCACTTATACATTAAGTGTTATCACCGCGTTGCTCGGGCTTTCGACACTTTGGCTTTCCTGCGGCACGCTGGCGCGCGATATTGAGGAATGTCAGATACAAGTCGTCGCGACGAAGCCCATCGCGCGCTGGCAAATCTGGTTTGGAAAATGGATCGGCATCATGTCGCTGAACGCAGCGCTGCTGGCGTTGTCGGGCGGCTGTGTTTTGGGGTTGTTATACTGGCGCGCGGCGGGATTGCCCGCGGCAGAACAGAAAATTTTGCGCGAGCAGGTGCTGGTGGCGCGCGGCTCGGCGAAGCCGCAAAATTTCGACACGGAGATTGATGCGCAAACGGAGCAGATTTTGCAGGAGCGTCTGAAGACCACTCCCGTGGGCAAGGCGGATGTGGCGGAGGTGCGCCGGCAAATCCGCGAGCAGATCAAAGCCCAGTATCAGCTCGTGCCGCCGGCCTATTCGCGCGAATGGCGGATTGATCTGGGTTTCGCCAAAAATTTTCTGCACGACCGGCCATTGCAGTTGCGCGTGAAATTCAACACGGCGCAGTACAGCAGTCCGTCCAGCACGTTTATCGGGCTGTGGCAGGTCGGCGTGCCAGGAACGACCAAATTGTGGAGCAGTGCGCCAATGAGTTTGTCACCGGACACCTATCACGAGTTTGAAATTCCCCCGGACCTTTTCGACAGCAAAGGCGTTCTGACAATTGATTTTCTGAACGCCAACAACACGTCGCTTTTGTTCCCGCTCGAGGACGGGATGGAGGTGTTGTATCCCGAAGGAGGCTTCATGCTGAATTATGCCCGCGGGCTGATGATTATTTTTTGCTGGATGGCTTTGTTGGCGGCGATTGGGCTGACTTCGGCGAGTTTTCTGTCGTTTCCGGTCGCCGCATTTTTTTCGCTGGCCATGTTGGTGGTTGTGTGCTCCAGCGGGACACTGGCCGATGCCGTGGAATCTGGCACGATCGTGAGTGGCAACGAGGAAACCGGCGTCATGGGACATTCGGTTGCGGACGCGGTGTTGATTCCGGTGTTTAAAGGCTTTTTGGCTGTCATCCATCTGGTGAAGGGTTTTTCGCCCATTGATTCGCTGAGCAGCGGGCGTGTCATCCCGTGGAGTGAATTGGGCATGGCGTTCGTGCAAATCGTGTTGTTGCTCGGCGGAATCATTGGATTGATTGGCATCGGCCTGTTCAGCCGGCGTGAACTGGCCACCGCGCAGGGAAATCAATGAGTAATCGCGCCAAAAAAATCCTTTTGTTGTTGCTGGCGGCGGCGTTGCTTGTCGGTGCCGCTCAGGTTCAAAAGTCGTTGAATCGCGACCGTCAAGAGCTTGATTTGACGCGCATGGAGCCGCTTAATAATGCGCCGCCGTTGCTGGCGTTCACGACGGTGGCGTTGGGCGGTTTTCGCGGATTGATTTCCAATTTTCTCTGGATTCGAGCCAGTGATTTACAGCAGGAGGACAAGTTTTTTGAGATGGTGCAACTGTCCGACTGGATCACGGATTTGGAGCCGCATTTCGCACAGGTCTGGTCGTATGAAGCCTGGAACATGGCTTGGAACATCTCGGTCAAGTTCAAGG
This sequence comes from uncultured Verrucomicrobiae bacterium, assembly GCA_963835625.1. Taxonomy (GTDB): domain Bacteria; phylum Verrucomicrobiota; class Verrucomicrobiia; order Limisphaerales; family UBA11358; genus UBA11358. Next base: position 217,141 of record CAWIGO010000015.1, on the reverse strand, counting down.
ATTTTGCCGACCGCTGGCGCTGGGTGCAGCGAGGTATGGAATTGTTGCGTGACGATGGCCTGCGTTATAATCCCGATAATACACTTCTTTACCAGCAGTTGAGCTGGATCTTTCAAAGCAAAATGGGGCAAAATCTCGACGACGCAAATCAGTATTATAAGAGACAATGGGCCGATGAGATGATGCCGTTTTTCGGCCCAAATGGAACGAATTTCGACGGGTTGATTCACCCGCAAACAGCCGAGGCAAAAGCACTTGCCAATTTACTCCGCGAAAAATATAAAATCGATCCGGTGTTCGCGAAAAAAGTGGACGAGAAATGGGGCCCGTTCGACTGGCGGTTGCCTGAAGCGCATGCGATTTACTGGGCCGCGCTCGGTTTGGAAAAGGCGAAAAAAAATCCATCAAAAGTGAGGCAATCCGAATTGACCATACTTCGCCGCTCCATTTATCAATCCATGCTTCAAGCGTTTCGCAATGGGCGGCTCGTCGTCAATCCGTTTGATAAAACATATGACCTGTATCCGGATCTCGACCTTGTTTCCAAACTCTTCGACACCTACGAAACAATGTATGCCGAAGAACCCAATCCCGGCCAGAAGGACGGCATTCGAACGGCTCAAAAGAATTTCCTGGTCATTGCCGTTTATTTTCTCTATGAAAATAATCGCGTCGCCGAAGCGGCAAAATGGTATCGTTATCTCGCCCGGGAATATCCCGACAAGCCTTTGATTATCGGCAATCTCAATTCCATGCCGTCGCAAATGTCACTCGATGAATTTGCCATTGCCCTTGTGCAGGAAGACATCGGCAAGTCACCAGCACAGGATCGCACAACAGCAGCTGTCCAGGGATTGCTCACACGTGCATATTATGAATTGGCCATCGGAGAAGACGACCGCTACGCCGGGTTCAAGTTGCTCGCCAGCAAAATTTACGAGCATTATCAAACAGCAACCTCCTCCTATCAGGGAGGGCAACAGCGCGTTGGACTGCCGCCATTTGCCGACATCAATCGCACTGTGCTGAATCGATTGCTCGATCCAAAACAAGGAATGCCCTTCGCCATGCGCGCTGTGATTCGCACTCGTCTCGGTTTGCCGGCGGAAACCAACGCACCGTCTGCCGCACCCATTTCGACCAACACGCCTGCACCGGTCGTTTTAACCGGCACAAACGGCACGACCTCCGCGGGCGAATAATTTTCGACACCGTTCATCCGGTGGGGCGGGCATCCTCGCGAGCCGGTTCACGGGATTGCTACAAGCGGCTGTGTTGCGTAATTTGACCCGTCTGTGAACAAAAAAAAATCCAATGACCGCCCGCTCCGCGTCGGCATTATTTCACTCGGCTGCGCCAAAAATCTCGTGGACGCTGAAATCATGCTCGGTGCGCTGCTCAAAGACGGCATCGAGATCACCAACGACGACGCGCAAGCCGACGCCGTCATTATCAACACCTGCTCGTTCATTGATTCCGCACAGGAGGAAAGCGTGGACACGATTCTCGAATCTGCCGAAGTCCGCGCAGCAAAAAATCGCGGCCAGAGTCTCATCGTTTCCGGCTGCCTGTCGCAGCGTTTCCGCGATGAATTGCCCAAACTACTGCCCGAAGTGGACGCCTTCATGGGCATTGATCAGGTCGCGCAAGTCTCGGAAATCGTCAAACAAGCCGTTGCCCGGCGCGCGGAAAAACTTTCCACAGCCTCCAAGTCCAAAGCCCAAAGCCCAAAGCCCAAAATTGTCGGGCGGTTGGCGGAACTGGACAAAAGTTGCGTTGCTGTTGAACTCAAAATTCAAAATTTAAAACTAAAAACTGATTCACCGCTCGTTAACATCAATCACCGTCCAACTTACATCCCGGATTTTGGCACGCCGCGTTTCCGCCTGACACCGCGTCATTTCGCTTACGTCAAAATTGCCGAGGGCTGCAATCATCCTTGCAGCTTCTGCATCATTCCCCGGATGCGCGGTTCGCACCGCAGCCGCCAGCAGGCGGACATCATAGCCGAGGCCAAGGCGTTGATTGCCAATGGCGTAAAGGAAATCAATTTAATTTCGCAGGACTCGACTTACTACGGCCTCGATTTGCGCCCGAACCACAGCCGCGCAGTTTCATCGCCGGAAAAGTTTTTGGTGGCTACCAAGTTCCTTTCCGCCAATTCCACGACGATTTGCTCGCTGCTGCGCGAATTAAACTCCCTCAAAGGCGATTTCTGGATCCGCCTGCTTTACACGCATCCAGCGCATTGGACGGACGAACTCATCCAGACTCTTGCCGAATGCCCGAAAGTCGCGCGTTACGTGGACATTCCTATCCAGCACATCCACGAAAACATGCTCCAGCGGATGCGGCGCGAAACCTCGCGGCAATACATCGTTGACCTCATCAAACGCATCCGCGCGGGCGTGCCGGGCATTGCACTGCGGACAACATTTATCGTTGGCTTTCCGGGCGAAACCGAGGCGAGTTTCAACGCGCTGCTCGATTTCATCCACGAAACAAAATTCGAACGGCTTGGCGTTTTTACTTACTCGAAAGAGGATGGCACGCTTGCGGGCAAAATGGCCGGGCAAATCCCCGATAAAATCAAAAAACGCCGGCGCGAACTGGCGATGGCCGCGCAGCACAAAATCGCCCGGCAAATTTCGGCATCCTTCGTTGGCCGCACCATCAAAGTCCTCATCGAAGGCAAAGCCAATGACGACCAACTCCGTCAAGCCAATGTATTCTCTTGGGAGCATGGTTTGATTCGTGAGCAGAAAATCCGCAATCCGCAATCCGCAATCCGCAATTACCTCGTCGGACGAGGAGAAGCCGACGCTCCGGACATTGATGGACGGGTTTACGTGCGTGGCAAGGTGCCCATTGGCGAATTCGTCCGGGTCAAAATCGTCGGCCACACGGACTACGATTTGATTGCTGAACAAGCTTAATTGTTCTACAAAGGCCACGGATGGCCACACTCGTTTTTGACATCGAGACCTCCGCGCTACCGCTGGAGAATTTTGACGGGGCGCAGCAGGAATATCTTTTCCGCGAGGCTGAAAAAATTGCCGATGCCATCGCCAAACAGGCCAAGCGCGAAGAGATCACGAAGTTTATGAGTCTGTGGCCGTTCACGTCGCAGGTCGTTTGCATCGCCATGCTCAATGCCGAGACGCAGCGCGGTCAGACCTTGTTCGTCGCGGAGGATTTTGAGGAAGTAGAAGAAGAAAACGCCGCAGTAAAATTCATTCCCTGCGCAGATGAGACGGAATTGCTCGCGCAATTTTGGGACGCGGCGAAGCATTACGATTCGGTCGTGACCTTCAACGGTCGCGGCTTTGACGTGCCGTTCATCTATCTCCGCTCGGCATTGCTCAACGTGCCGATCTCGAAAAAGAACTGGCTCGGCTATCGTTTTACCACCGAGCCACATTGCGACCTCGCGGAGCAATTCACCTTTTACAGCGTGAGTGGACGTGAAGGCGCGGCGCGGCGGTTCAATCTGGATTTTTATTGCAAGGCGTTCGGCATTGAATCGCCCAAAAGCCACGGTGTCACCGGCTCGGATGTAGGCGCACTGCTGGCCGAAAAAAAATTCCGCGAGATTGCCGAATACTGCCTGCGCGACGTTCGCGCGACAGTGGAGCTTTACAAAATCTGGAAGGAACGGCTGGCGGGGATCAAGTAAATGCAGAATGCAGAATGCAGAATGCAGAATGAAAACAGCGGAATGCTCATTTGCTTCGCGCTGAAAGAAGAAGCCGCGCCGTTTCGGAAGCTGGTGGCGGGCAAATCCGAAATTTCCATTCTCATCACCGGCATCGGACGCAAAAACGCGGGAAAATCCGTGCGCGGATTTCTTGCTGGCCATTCTGGTGGGGCGAGCGTCCCCGCGAGCCGGCTCGTCAGTAGCCTCGCCCCACCCAAACTGGTGCTGACTTGCGGTTTCGCCGGCGGATTGAATCCAGATTTGAAACTTGGCGAAGTCGTTTTTGAACTATCTGACTTTGAAATCCGCAATCCGCAATCCGCAATCCGCAATCGCCTTCTCGCCGCCAGCGCAAAACCGGCAAAGTTTTCTTGCGCTGACCGGGTTGCGACAACAACCGCTGAAAAGAAAAAATTGCGCGAGGAAACCGGCGCGGACGTGGTGGAGATGGAGTCGGGGGCGATTCACGCCATCTGCCGCGAGCGTGGCATTTCCTGCGCGACAGTTCGCGTGATTTCAGACACCGCCAACGAAGATTTGCCGCTGGATTTCAACGCGCTGGCCAAGCCGGACATGAGCTTGGATTACGGCAAGCTGGTGTGGATGGTTGTGAAGTCGCCGGGGAAAATCGGCGGGTTGATGCGATTGCAGAAACGTTGCCGGTTTGCGGCGGAACAACTCGCTGGAGTTTTGGCGAAAATCACTTTTCCGTAGCTGACACTTGCGCGGCAACTTCCGGCGGCGGCGGTTTGGGTTTCGCCTTTTCGCTGTAACTGACCAGCGCAGCGCCGATGACGATGAGCGCCACGCCCGCCCAACGCACCACGGTGACTTCCTCCTTCAAAATGAATTTCGCCGCGAGCGCGGTGATGACAAAGCCCAACGCCGTCAACGGCCAGATAAGGCTTACGTCGCGTTGGGAAAGCAAATAAAGCAGCGCACCAAAAAACGCGGCTTCCAGCGCGACGCCGAGGAGGATGCTGCCATTCGTCGCGCCTTTGGCGATGATCCGGCTGATTTCGCGCGCGCTGATGGTTTGCACTTCGCCGATTTGCTTCAACCCCTTGCTCAAAAACACGACGCCGACGGCTTCCACGCACAGCGCGAAAATTAAAATGACGAGAATTTTTGTCATGCTACAAATCCTGATAACGAATCAGTTCGATCCCGAGTTTTTTCACCAGTTCCTTCACGCGCGGGCTGACGAGCGCGTCGAACTCATGCTTAAATTCGTCCAGCGACGGATGCGAGTAAAGCTCCGAATCACCCGGCGGCAACTCCGGCAGGAGTTTTAAAATGTATTCCTCGTCCACGCGATGATTTTGCAGGAGACCAAAGGTGATTTGCGCGTGGAGGATGTTTTTCCGCCGCAACTGGTTGCGCGCGTATTTGGACAACAGCCCGAAAATCACCGCGTGCGAGGCGCGATAAAACCAATGTCCACGCGCCATGTGCGCGCTTCGCCGGAGACAGTCACGCGTAAGCCGGATGCGCCGGATGCCGAGTTGCGTGGCATCCTCCATCAAAATGCGAAAAATGGTCGGATGCAGATGCAAATGCAAATGGCCGTTGACGTGATCGAGTGAAAGGCCGGTCGCGTGGAACTTCGCAAATTGCGCGTGAATTTCAGCACGCAATGGTTCGCGCAGGCTGCGGTTGAAAAAATAGCGGAAGCCGGTGGCGACGGGCTTGTCGCTGAATTCGCCACGCGTACTAACGAGACCGGGAATTTTTTCCGGCGGCAAGACAGAGCGCCCGCATAGCAACGAGAGGTGCAACCCGACGCCGAGTTTTGGATTTTCGCGCGCGAGCGCAAAAGCTTCATCGAAGCCCGGCCCGTTCACCATCAAACTCGCGGTCGTCAAAATGCCTTCACGATGCGCGCGGATGACGGCCTGATTGATTGAATGCGAACGGCCAAAGTCATCCGCATTCACGATGAGACGGCATCCGGATTTCGGATTTCGGATTTCGGATTTCGGATTTGGAGAAACCGGTGACATGGCCTGAAATTTGGCGCAAAATTCCTTATGGTATTCCGTAGTTTGGAGTCACCGCGCCGGAGGCGAGACGGAGCCAAGTCCGAAGAACCAGCAAGGTTTTCTGAACTTTGTTCAGATGGGTGGGCTCCGGGCCAAAAACGTTGAATTGTTTCGCTTCGAGCTTTTTCAGCAGCTTCCAGTAAACCGCGCCCATCAATTCGGCGGCGACCATTGCACGACGGTCTTCGGCTGGCAAAGTTTTTTGTGCGAGCCGATAAAAAGTCCTGGCGCGACCGGCGACGCTGGCAGCCAATTGTGAAAAACGTTCCGAGTATTCGTGCCGCAAAATCTCGTCGGGTGTGACGCCAAATTTTCCCAACTCGGCGAGCGGCAAATAAATCCGCCCACGTTCGGCATCGGTGCGCACGTCGCGCAAGATGTTCGTGAGTTGGAGCGCTTTGCCGAGATAAACCGCATAGTTGCGGCACGCGGGATTTTTGTAACCGAAAACTTCAATGCTCAAAAGCCCGACGATTGACGCCACGCGGTAGCAATAGAGTTCAAGTTGCTCGAAATTTTCGTAACGTTTGATGCTGAAGTCCATCTCGCAGCCCTTGAGCAATTCATCGAACAGTGTGAACGGCAGGCGATATTCGCGAATGACCGGTTGAAGTTCCCGGTTCACTGTAAATTGCGGAATCTCACCGGCACATGCATGGCGAATGTCAGCGCGCCATGAGGCGAGTTGTTCAAGACGCTTTTCAGCGGGCGCGGATTCGTTATCAGCCGCGTCGTCCACTTCGCGGCAAAAGGCGTAGAGCGCGGACATGGCATCGCGTTTGGCGCGCGGGAGCAGCAGGAAGGCAAGCGCGAGATTTGAAGCGCTTTTGCGGGTGATTGCGCGGCTCTGGTGCATCACGGTTGAGATGTCGGCTGCGGTTGACCGGAAGGCTTCTCACCGTGCCGCATCGGCGGCAAGCCGCCGACTTGCGCAAGCGTTGGATTGAGCTGACGGCGGTTTTTATGCCGACGCCGCGGCCTTTTGCGAAAAAAAACGACCCAGACCAACGCCGCCACCGCAACCAAGATGGTTGCGCCAATAACGATTAAAAAATCCGTCCACGCTGGCAATAGGTTATTCATCACGCCGAACAAATTCAGGTTTCAGATTTTCCCGTCGGTGGCGACAGGCAATTCGTTTACCGTGCCATCAGCCGCGTTCATGTTCAGCCGCTGCATTCGGTAACGAAGCGAATGACGGGTGAGTTTAAGCCGTTCGGCAGCGCGCGTCAGGTTGGAATTATTTTGTTCCAAAGCACTCGTGAGCAACTCGCGCTCGATTCGCGCGAGCGCGTCGTCGAGCGATTCATCAGGGATCAGTCGAATCGGCGAGGCTTTTTGCAAATGTCCTTCAATCTGAAAATCCGGCAGGCTGAATGGTTGAATGTCGCGCGTCGTTTCCAAAATCAGGGCGCGCTCGATGGCATTGCGCAACTCGCGCACGTTTCCTGGCCAGCGATGCGCAAGCAGTTTTTGCTGCGCGGCGGGTGTGATACTGTTGATGTTCTTGTTCATTGCGGCGCGAAACATCCTTAAAAAATGTTCCGCCAGCAGCAAAATGTCCCCGCCGCGCTCGCGCAGTGGCGGCAGGCGGAGTTGTATGACGTTCAGCCGGTGAAACAAATCTTCGCGGAACTGTTCCGTCGCGATGCTTTGCGTGATGTCACGGTTGGTTGCGGCAATGAGACGCACGTTGACCCGCAATTCCTGCGTGCCACCGACACGAGTGAACGTGCCATCCTCCAAAAAGCGGAGTAATTTGGCTTGAAGCGGCTTGCTCATGTCGACGATTTCATCAAGAAAAATTGTACCACCATCGGCTTCTTCAACACGACCGGGTTTTTGCATGAGCGCCCCCGTGAAAGCGCCTTTTTCATGGCCGAACAATTCGCTTTCGAGCAGTGTTTCGGGAATGGCGGCGCAATTGATGCGAACGTAACGCGCCTCGCGCCGCCGGCTCAGACTGTGCAGCGCGCCAGCGACAAGTTCCTTGCCCGTGCCACTTTCGCCGAGAATGAGCACGCGCGCATCAGTTTGCGCAACAGTTTGAATCAACCGACGCAGTTCGCGCATTTTGGTTGATTCGCCGATGATTTGGTCGAGGCTGAAAATTTCATTTGCACGGGAGCGCAGCGCAGCATTTTCGCGCAAGAGTTGATATCGCTCGGCACAGCGCGCGACGGCGTGGAGCAGTTCTTCGGGCGCGAACGGTTTGGAAAGATAATCAATCGCGCCGGCTTTGATGGCTTCGACGGCAAGTTTGGGCGTGGCATAAGCCGTAAGCATGAGCACCGGCAATTCAGGCCATTGATTGCGAACCTTGGCGAGGAAGTCGTAGCCGCTCATGCCCCCGAGGCGCGCGTCAGTGATGACCATGAAAAATTCCCCGCGCGCAAGCAAAATCAACCCTTCCTCGGCGGATTCGACAGCTCGCGCGACGTAGCCTTCGTCCTTGAGCACCGTCTGCAACGACAAGCGCATGTTCTTTTCGTCATCCACGACGAGCACGGATGGTAATGGCACGCTCACTTGGCAGGTTTCATGAATGTTTTCACCGGAAAGATTAAAGTGAACAGTGCACCTTTTCCAAGCCCGGATTCGACTCGGACAACGCCACCATAAAGTTCGACGTTATGTCTGACAATGGCAAGGCCAAGGCCGGTCCCGCCCTTCTTCGTTGTGTAGTAAGCTTCGAAAACACGCTTGATTTTGTCCGGCGGGATGCCGGGGCCATCGTCGCGCACGGAAATTTCAATCAATTTATTGCGGCGGCAATCCGCACTTACAAAAACATTCCCCTTTTCACCAAGAGCTTCCCGGGCGTTTTTCAGCAGGTTCACAAAGATTTCAGACAGATGCCGTCGCTGCATGAGCAACGGCGGAAAAGCCAGGCCGTATTCACGGTGAACGCAGATGCTCGTCGACACAGTAGAAGGAAAAACCTGCGCGATGGCGCGGTCAAGTTCCTGGATTACGTTGAGCCTCTCGACATGACCTTCGGTCAATTGGGCGTAGCCCACGACTTGCGTGATAATCTGGTCGGCGCGCGAAACTTCCTCCTGAATAATCCCGATTTGTTGCGCGACATCGGTTTTACCATCGTTCAATGTGCGTTGCAGCGAGAAGACAGCGTTATTGATGATGGCCAAGGGATTCTTGATTTGATGGGCGAATTCAGCCGCAAGCCGGCCGGCGGAATGCAATTGCCCTGCGCGCACGTCAAATTCTTCGGCCTCCTCGGCGGCAAGTCGTTGCCGCTCGAGCAACACCTGTGCGCCGTAACAACAAATCGCCGTCAGCCACAAGACAACCAGCCGCAGCACAAACGGCTGTCCCCAATCTTCACGCGGCGACAAATCCAGTGAGTGCAGCGTGATGTCATCAAGACCGCTCACAATGGAAACATCCAACACACCTACCAGGACGTAGCAAAGGCTGATGGTGAAATTTAGAATGAGTTGTGAAACGCCGGATGGGATGCTTATCGCATTACGAACGATCAAGCCCACAAACAACCAGAATAAAATGCTGTCAAGGCCGCCGGTCAACAGCGCCATCCCCGTGATGAAAAGCCCATCCACCAAACTACTTGTGACCACCGTCCATTGCACAATTGCCAGTGGCAGCCGCATCGTGTTCAGCAACAACGCGGCAAATACCGCGTTGGCCAGCACGTAAAACCAGAAAATGTATTGAACAGTTTCGACAGCGATGTCCAACGTGCTCAATGTCAGGTTGAGCCACGGCGTGGAAACAAATGAATAGAAAACAATTGCTATCGCAACAGCCTTGAGCGGCAACATGATGTCACACTCCGCGATTTCGATGCGGCGGAGCAAACGCGGCGGGTCAGGCGCGGGAATTTCCATCAACGTCAACAGCCGCTTTAGCCACTGCCAATGGCTTCGTTTCATAACTCGCTGGGAATGAAAAAAATTCAGCGCAACAAACTCAACGCGCGTTCGGCAATCGCCTCCGCCGGCCACAAACGGCCAATGCCTTCATAACCACATGAGAGCATCCCTTTGTCCGGCCCGATGAATTCCGCACCGCGCGCTTTGAGTGTCGCTACATTTTCCTGCGTGGCCGGGTGCAGCCACATTTTGCCATTCATCGCCGGCGCGATTAAAATTTTCGCCTTTGGATTCAATGCCAGCGCGATGCAACTCAACGCGTTGTCCGCAATGCCGTGCGCCATTTTCGCAATGATGTTCGCCGTCGCGGGCGCAATCAATAAAAGGTTTGCCTCGTCCGCGAGATGGACATGCGTCGGTTTCCAATCTTCCTCCTCATCGTAAAGGCCGGTCACGACCGGATTGCGCGTGAGCACTTTGAACGGCAGTGGTGTGATGAACCGTTGTGCATCGGCGGTCATCACCACGTGCACATTACATTTCTGCTTCGTCAACAGGCTCGCCAAATCCGCCGCCTTGTGCGCGGCGATGGAGCCTGTCACGCCCAAAATAATGTTCCGCGAAATGCTCATGTTCTGAATTTTAATTTAAAATTTCCAATTTCAAAATCCGGGTGCCGCCGTTCGGGCTGTGCGCAATTTCTCCGCTTCGACAATTGCCAGCATTCGCCCCAAATCCCCCTGAATTGTCGAGCTGATCAAAAGGTAATCAAAATTCTGCCACTGCGCGATTTCCCGGCGCGCGACGCCGAGACGTTTTTGAATTTCTCCAGGCGTATCGGCACCGCGCTTTTTCAAGCGTTCTTCAAGCACAGTAACCGACGCCGGCGCCAGAAACACCGTCACCAACGCGCGTCTTAATTCCGGCTCCGTTTGCGCCCGTTCACGAATGGTCGTAGCGCCCTGCACATCCACGTTCAGCAAAACATCCCGGCCCGCGCACAAACGGCTGAGCACCTCCGACTTCAACGTGCCGTAGCTCCGGCCAAAGACCATCGCGTGTTCCAAAAAATCCCCGGCATGAACACGCCTCTGAAACTCCGCTGCATCCAAAAAATAGTAATCCACGCCGTCCTTTTCGCCCGGACGCGGCGGGCGTGTCGTGCAGGTGACCGCGCGCGTCATGTCCGGACACGCAGCGAGCAATTGCTGGCACAGCGTCGTTTTGCCGCCGCCGGACGGGGCGGAAATCAAAATCAAAAGCGGCGCGAAATTTTTTTGGGCCGACGACGTTGGTCTTTGGACTTTGGATTTTGGATTCTTCATCATTCCACGTTTTGCGCCTGCTCGCGAAATTTTTCCAATTCCGCCTTCAGCGTCACCACCTCACGCGAGATGAGCGCGTCGTTTGCCTTCGAGCCGATGGTGTTGACTTCGCGGTTCATCTCCTGTGCCAGAAAGTCCAGAGTGCGCCCGACCGGCTCTCTCGATTTCCGGCAATCTTCGAACTGCTGAAAATGACTTTGCAGCCGCGTCAATTCCTCGGAAATATCCGAACGGTCGGCGAACAAAACAACTTCCCTCAAGAGCCGCTCGTCATCCGGCGCGATGGATTCCAACCCGGCGCTTTTGATGCGCCCGATAAGTTGGTGGCGATAATTTTCCGCCGTTTGCGGCGCGTGTTTTTGGATTTGTCCGACACATTTTCGCATGACGCCAACGCGCGCGGCCAAATCCTGCGCCAGATGCGCGCCCTCGCGTTCACGCATTTTCACCAATGCGGTCAACGCCTGCTTCAAGGCCTTCTCCACAATCGGCCAGACGATTTCGGCCTCGGCCAATTCCTCATCCGTCTGAAAAACTCCCGGCGCGCGGACGATTTGATCCAGTGTCACTTCGCCGGACAGTTTCAATTGTTTTGCCAGCCGGTTGAGCTCCGCCGCGTAAGCTTTGGCGAGCGGCAAATTGATGTGCATTCGCGCAGACAACTTGCCTTCGGCGGCGTGAATGGAAATCCGCGCCGTCACGCGCCCGCGCGCGACCCGGCTGTTGATCGCGTCGCGGATTTGCGCTTCGAGCATTTCCAACTCGCGCGGCAGATTCACGGAAATTTCCGACTGGCGGCGGTTCACCGCGCCCAGCTCGACGGTGATTTTGAAACCATCCCGCGCGCTCTCGCCGCGCCCATAACCCGTCATGGATTTCATCCAGGTAAGTATGCGAAAATTCCACGCCGCAGGCGAACAAATTTTAGAACAGCAGTTTTTGGCAGGGACGCCGTGCTCGACCGGCTCGCCCAGACCGCACCGCAAATCAAAAAGAATTTGCTCGAAGCGTGCGCCTGCGTCGCCGACACGCTTGACCGCCCAAAGCCGCCTTTTGTGCCGACGGAATGATTCTGCTCGCCAACTTTTCGCGGCATGGCTAGAAACATCGCCATGCATTTCACCCGCCGCCAATTTCTCCAGGCCGCTGGTGCAGCCGGACTCGCGTTCGCCGCGTCGCCCGCGCTCGCATTCGGCAAATCCGGTCCGCGCATTGACCGCCGCGCACTCGTGCAGCGGCACAATCCCATCGTCACCAAGTTTGATCCGTTTTCCGCGCTGTCCGTCGGCAACGGCGAATTCGCCTTCACCACCGACGTGACCGGGTTGCAAACCTTCACCGCCGCCTGCGAAAAGGATTTTCCGCTCTGCACCATGGCGCATTGGGCCTGGCACACGACGCCCGCGCCCGGCTTGCGCCGCGAAGATTTCCGGTTCAAGGAATACGACGCGTTTGGCCGCAAGGTCGGCTACGCGACGAGCAAAACCGGGCAGGAGGAACTGTTCAACTGGCTGCGCGAAAATCCCCACGGTCTGCACCTTGGCCGCGTCGCGTTCGAGTTGAAAAAATCCGACAGCGCGCCTGCCGCGCCCGATGATTTGAAAAATGTCCGCCAGACACTTGACCTCTGGAGCGGCGTGCTCGACAGCCAGTTTGAATTGGAAGGCCGACCCGTGCGCGTGTTGACCTGCGCGCATCCCGAACTCGATGCCATTGCCGTTCGCGTCGAATCACCGCTGCTCGCCACCGGGCAGCTTCAAGTTTTGCTCGCGTTTCCTTATGGTTCGCCGCAGGAAGCTACCGCCGACTGGACACAACCGGAGCGGCATGTAACCAAACTGGTTCGTCGCGGTGAATGTCACGCCGACTTCGAACGGAAGTTGGACAACGACGTTTATTCCGCCGGCGTCGAATGGTCAAAGTTCGGCGCGCTCGCGCAAAAATCCGCTCACGAGTTTTTGCTGCGCGGAGAAAAAGCTGAATTGGAATTCACCTACGCCTTCGCGCCAAAAGCATTGCCGGAAAAACTGCCGGGCTTCGCACGCACGCAATCCGCCAGCGCGGCGCGCTGGGAAAATTTCTGGAACGACGGCGGCGCGATCGACTTGAGCGGCAGCACGGATTCGCAGGCGCAAGAATTGGAGCAACGCATCGTGCTCTCGCTTTACAACACCGCGTTGCACTGCGCCGGGTCCTTGCCGTCGGCGGAGACCGGGCTGCTTTACAATTCGTGGTATGGCAAGTTCCACCTCGAAATGCACTGGTGGCACAGCGTTCATTTCACGGCGTGGAATCGCTCCGCGCTGTTTGAAAAAAGCCTGGGGATTTACGAGCGCATCTTGCCGCTGGCGAGAGAAACCGCGAAACGCCAGGGCTATCGCGGCGCGCGCTGGCCCAAGATGATTGGCCCGGACGGCTATGATTCGCCGTCGCCCGTCGGTCCGCTGCTCATCTGGCAGCAACCGCACCCGATTTATTACGCCGAACTTTGCTATCGCCAGCGCCCGGTGAAAAAGACCCTGGAGCGCTGGCGCGAAATCGTTTTTGAGTCGGCGGAATTCATGGCGTCGTTCGCCCACTTCGATGAGCAACGAAAACAATTCGTCCTCGGCCCGCCATTGAAAACTGTTTCGGAAAACACCGACCCACTCACGGCCATCAACCCAACATTCGAGCTGGCCTACTGGCGGTTCGGTTTGCGCGCGGCGCAGATGTGGCGCGAACGCCTCGGCCTCGCGCGCGAGCCGCGTTGGGATTGGGTTCTGAAAAATCTTTCGCCACTGCCGGAACAGGATGGCCTTTACCTGATGCAGGAAAACATGCCGGACACTTTCACCAAATGGAATTGGGAGCACCCCGCGCTTGTCGGCGCGCTGGGCATGCAGCCCGGTGACGGCGTGGATGCGGCCACGATGCAGCGCACTGTGCGGCGCGTGATGAAAATCTGGCAATGGGATCGCGCGTGGGGCTGGGATTTTCCGATGACAGCAATGGCTGCCGCGCGTGCGGGTGAACCGGAACTCGCCGTGAAAGCGTTGCTGATTGACTCGGTAAAAAATCGGTATCATCCGAACGGCCACAATTATCAGCGCGAGAAACTCACGGCATATTTGCCCGGCAACAGCGGATTGCTCGCCGCCACGGCGATGATGGCCGCCGGCTGGACAGATGGCCCGCAGACGTCTGCACCCGGTTTTCCCAGCGACGGCAAGTGGTCGGTGCGGCACGAAGGATTGCAGCGGTGGATGTGAACGTGAGTCAGCGCGATCGCATCGAAGCGCAGCGCCATTCAGCTTTTCATGCGCAAAAATTCGAGTGCATCCAGAAAATCCTCCGATAACGGCGCTTCAAAACTCATTTCCTTTTTCGTGCGTGGATGAACAAATGACAGCTCGCGCGCGTGCAGCATCACACGCGGCGCAGCGTAATTCGTCAATTCCTTGAGTCGTGCATTTTGGCGCGCGCCGTAAGTTTCGTCGCCCACGAGCGGATGGCCGAGAAATTGGAAGTGCACACGAATCTGATGCGTGCGGCCCGTGTGTAATCGCGCCTCGACGAATGTTGCCGCACGCAATCGTTCGAGCACACGATAGCTCGTGTGTGCCGCGCGGCCGGAATTATCTTCGCGCACAGCCATGCGTTTGCGATGTGCTGGATGTCGCGCAATCGCAGCGTGGATTTCTCCGGATTCGCGCGCCAGTTCGCCGCACACAATCGCATTGTAAATTTTACCGACCTTTCTCCCGACGAACTGCGCGGAGAGCGCGAGGTGTGTTTCATCGTTTTTGGCAATGACGAGGCAACCGCTGGTTTCCTTGTCGAGCCGGTGAACAATGCCGGGCCGCGCCACGCCGCCGATGCCGCTCAACGAACCCTTGCAATGATGCAGCAGCGCATTGACGAGCGTGTGTTCCTCGTGTCCGGCGGCGGGATGTACGACGAGTCCGGCGGGCTTGTTCAGCACGAGCAATGATTTGTCCTCGAACAGAATGTCGAGTGGAATTTTTTCCGGCTGCGCTTCGGCGGGCTTTGTTTCCGGCCAATGAATTTCAATTTGTTCGCCGGCGCGCGGCGCGCGTGTGGGTTTGACCGTCCGGCCGTTGACGCGAACGTGGCCTTGTTCAATCAATCGTTTCAGCGCCACTCGTGAGGCAGAGGGAAATTTCCGGCGCAGAAACGCGTCGAGCCGTCCGTCCGGGAGCGATTTTTCGACAATGAAAATTTCCGTGCGCGCGGCCATGACGCATTAACTGGACGCGGGTTTCGGCGCGTGTTCAGTTTTCCAGGTGATGAGAAAAATCAGCCCTATACCGGTGCAGATGGCGCTATCGGCAACATTGAATGCGGGAAAACCAATTTCACCGCCGCCGCGCTGTTGCAGATAAAAATAAAGAAAATCCACGACCGCGTGGCGGCTGGGCAGCAGGCGGTCGGTCAGATTACCAGCGATGCCGCCGAAAATCAGGCCGAAGGCGATCTGGCCGGGCAACGTGTGCGAATCGAAGTGATGCCGCGTGAGAAACAGCGCGACGAGCGCCAGCAACGCGACGAGGGCCAGAACATTGTTGTTGTCACGAAAGAGACTCCACGCCGCCCCGGTATTGCCCCAGTGAACGAACTTAAAAAAACCGTCAACGATGATTTTTTCGTCACCCGGTCCGAGGGCGCGCAGCACCAGCCATTTGGTGAATTGGTCGAGTGCGAAGACGACCAGCGCGATAATGGCGATGCGACGGTTCGAGATTTGAAAAATGGATTTGTTGGCCGGGGCCATGACAAATTGCAACTGCTTATTTAAGCGCGCGCCGCTCAAAAGACAATGCGATTTCGCCGCGCTTGAAATTCACCATGTCAAGCGACTACGATGCCGCATGGCATTGGCGCGCATCTTGGTGGATGGCTACAGCCTGTTGCACAACTGGCCGGAACTCGCTCCAGACCAACCGCGTCATTCCGCCCGTGCACGCGACGAATTGGTTCACGTCCTGACGCGCTATCACGACACGACGGGCGAGCCGATCACGGTCTTTTTCGACGGTGCAGGCGCGCCCGCCGGTGTCCCGGAAAATGAACCGACCGGCGCGATTGAAGTTTTATTTTCGCGCGCGGGACAAACCGCCGACCAAATGATTGAACGCGCGGCGCATCGGTTTCAAAATTATGGCGAAGTCCTCGTGGTCACGGACGACAACGCTGAGCGCGACACGGTGACGGGCATGGGCGCCGCCGTGGCGAGCTGCGTAAATTTTATCCGCATGATTGAAAATGCGTTGACGGAGTTGCAGGACGAATTGCGCAGCCGCAATCGCACGGAGCGGAATCGTTTTAATCGTTCACAAAAACACAAAAACCAATGAACAGACAGAGACATTCAAACCGGCTTGCCCGGCGCACGAGAATCATTGTTGCGCTGTTGGCCGGAATGTTTTTGGTTCCAGCAACGCAAGCCCAGACACCGGTGCGCGCAGTTGAAAGCCGCTACCTGCTCATTTTCGACACGTCGTCGGCGATGAAAAAGCGTCTGCCGGCAACGCAAGCAACGGTGAACCGGCTCTCTTTTTCGATGATGAATGGGCAATTGCAGCCGGATGACAGCATCGGGGTCTGGACGTTTGACCTCAAATTGCGTGCGGGGCAATTTCCGTTGCAGCGATGGTTGCCGGAAAACGCTGCAACCATCGCGTCCAACATCACCACGTTTGTCAAGCAGGAGCATTACTCGAAAAGCACCCGTTTCGATGCGATTATGCCGTTTCTCGACGGACTCGTGCGGGATTCCGACCGCCTGACCGTGCTGATTTTCTGTGATGGCAACGGGAAAATTCAAGGGACACCGTTCGACGACGCAATCAACGCAAGTTTCACGCAAAACCAGCGGGCGTTGGAAAAAGCGAAACAGACGTTTATCGTCGTCCTGCGAACGCAGTTTGGCCAATACGTCGGTTACGCGATGAATTCCTCGGCAACAGGAGTGAATTTCCCTGAATTTCCACCCTTACCTCAACCTCCCGCGCCGCCACCAACGGTTAAAACCAACCCGTCGCCGCCACCGCCGCCACCAGTCATCGAAGCTCCGCCGCTCGTCATTGTTGGCACAAACGTTGGCACCAACCTGCTTCCTCCGACCAAGTCAAGACCGGTGCTGACAAATCCACCACTGACCAATCCGCCGCTAACGAATCCGCCGCCGACAACAACGGAATCAAACCCGCCTCCTCCCGCAGAATCATTAAATCCAACGAATGTTGTCCTGACAAATATCGCTCCGCCCAAAATCGCAGAAATACAAACGAACGCGCCGACAACGCCCACGGAAAACCCCAAGTTGAGCGGCAACGGCGCGTTGACTATTGCCGTAATGTCCCTGGCCGCAGCGGGCGCATTAGTGGTTCTCATGCTGCACCGTTCGCGCAAGACCCATCAAGGCAGCATTATCACGCGCTCGATGAAGAAGGATTGAATTCTGCACGTGACTTTTCGTCGTGCGCGTGGAAAATTTCCCGGCCATGAAAACAATCAATTTACTCTGCGCGCTCGGCCTGTTCGCCGCCGTTGTCGCGACCAAAGCCCAAGACACCAGACCGGCGGAGACCAAACCTTCGTCCGCCTCGCCAAGCTTTACCGATCCCGCCAAACTCACCGAGAAGGCGCCCGAAACCTTCAAGGCGCAGTTCGACACGACCAAGGGGAAGTTCACCATCGAAGTCACCCGGTCGCTCTCGCCCAACGGTGCGGACCGCTTTTACAACCTCGTTCGTTCCAGCTACTTCAAGGACATCGCTTTCTTCCGTGTGGTCCCCGGCTTCATGTGCCAGTTCGGCGTCCACGGCGACCCGAACGTCTCCGCGAAGTGGCGCGCGGCGGCGATTGCCGACGACCCCGTCAAAGGCAGCAACACGCGCGGCACGATCACCTTCGCCACCGCCGGCCCCAACACGCGCACCACGCAGTTGTTCATCAACTTTGGCGACAACACCGGCCTCGACGGGAAGGGTTTTTCGCCTTTTGGCAAAGTGACCGAGGGAATGGACATAGTGAACAAGATCAACGGCGAATATGGCGACGCCCCTCAATTCGGTGGTCATGGACCGGATCAGGGCCGCATCCAGAATGAAGGCAACTCCTACTTGAAAAAAGATTTTCCGAACCTCGATTACATCAAATCCGCAACCATCATCCCCGCCGACAGCAGCAAGTAATGCCACCACTAGGATAATTTATGAGCGAAGTTGCCATCCTTAGCACCAGTGCCGGCGAAATGGTCATCGAATTCTGGCCGGATATTGCGCCGAAAACCGTCGCCAATTTCAAGAAACTCGCTCGTGATGGATTTTACGACGGCACGTGTTTTCATCGCATTATCAAAGGCTTCATGATTCAGGGCGGCGACCCGCTTTCCAAAGACCCTAGCAAGGAATCCGAATGGGGCACAGGCGGACCAGGATACACCGTCAAAGCTGAATTCAATAACCGTCCGCATGAATTCGGCGTCATCTCCATGGCGCGCGGTTCGGATCCGAATTCCGCCGGCAGTCAGTTTTTCATTTGTGACGCCCCCGCTGACAGTCCGAGCATGCAATATCTCAATGGCAAATACACCGCGTTTGGCAAATTGATTAAAGGCGATGGTACGCTGAGACAGATTGCCGACACACCTGTTGCCCCCAACGCTTCCGGCGAAATGAGCAAACCGCAAAAACGCGTTGACGTCATCAACATCAAAATTGTCCCGCGCGATGCGGTGAAGTGAGGTAGGGACGGCTCGTCCACCCTCCGTCCCGCATTGCGGGACTACGGAGGACGGGCCGGGCCGTCCGCAAATTCTTCTGTCGGTCGCCTCGGCGAGGCGACCCTACCTTGACTTTTTACATTCGACCCTCGACCCTCATCCCTCGACTATGCTTAAGCCTTGGAAAAAAGTCCGTTCAAAGCTGATTGGCGATTTCCGCATTTTCAAGCTGCGATCGGACGTGAAAATTTCGCCGCGCACCGGCAAGGAACACGATTTTTACGTCCTCGACAGCGTTAATTGGGTCAACGTCGTCGCCGTTACTCCCGACCAACAACTGGTGATGATTGAGCAATATCGCCACGGCTCGGACACCGTCGAACTTGAAATCCCCGGCGGCATGATGGACGCGGGCGAGACCAGCCCGGTGGCAACCGCCGTGCGCGAGTTGCGCGAGGAGACCGGCTACGAAGGCGAAAACGCGCGCCTGCTCGGGCGCATCCACGCAAACCCGGCGATTTTGAGCAACACCTGCTTCACCGTGCTGATTGAAAATTGCCGACTCAAACACGCCGTTGAATTTGACCGCAGCGAGGATTTGGTGACGCGGCTTGTGCCGGTCACGGAAATTCCGAAACTCGTAGCTGACGAAAAAATCAGCCACTCACTCGTCGTCGTCGCGCTGTATCACTTCGATTTGTGGCAGCGGGGGTTGAAAACGTTAGCTCCATAGGAGCGGCATAAACCCGATGTCGCTCTTACGGAGCCAAAAATTTTGGGGAATTTTCTACAAATATGCCGCGCCTGCGGCGATTTAACGTGCTGCCGGCATCCTGCTGGCAGTTTTACTTGAAGATTGTTCTTCCGGCAAGATGCCGGAGGAACATTAAAAATCACTCCAAATTCACCGGATCAACGTCCACCGTGAGTGTTACGTCTTCGGGCAATGCAAGCGTCTCGATGATTTTCGCCAGTGTCTGGCTGAGTTTGCTCATCGCGCGCGTCCGTAGCATGATTTGGTAGCGATAAAAACTTTCCGCACGCAGCAATGGCGCAGCGGCCGGCCCGGCAATAATTAAGCCCGAAGTCCAAAGTCCAAGGCCCAAAGACTGTCCGGTTTGCGCGACCTTGGACTTTGGACTTTGGATTTTGGACTCAAGCACACGTTTCAAATGGTTGGCGGAAAATTTCACCTTGTCTTCGTTGCGGCCTTTGAGCGTCAGTAGCGCGACGCGGCTGACGGGTGGATATTTTAATTGTTCGCGAAATTCGATTTCCTGTTCGTAAAAGCCGGTGAAATCATGGCGGCGCGCGTATTGAATCGCCGGATGAAACGGCGCAAACGCCTGCACGAACACCTCACCCTCCACGTCGCCGCGACCGGCGCGCCCGGCGACCTGGGTGAGGAGTTGGAAGGTGCGTTCGCCCGCGCGAAAATCCGGCTGATGCAGCGCGAGGTCGGCGTAAATGATGCCGACGAGCGTGACGTTCGGAAAATGCAGCCCCTTCGCAATCATCTGGGTTCCGACGAGGATGTCGGTCTTGCCCGCGCGAAAATCGCCGAGGACTTTCCGGTAATCGTCCTTGCGCTTCATCGTGTCGGAATCCATGCGTTTGACGCGCGCGTGCGGAAAAAGTTTGGCAAGCGTTTCCTCGACCCGCTGCGTGCCTGTGCCGGCAAACCGAATCGCTGGGTTTTTGCATTTTTCGTTCGGGCACGCGGCAGGCACAGGTGCAACGTGGCCGCAAATGTGGCAGCAAAGTTTTTGTTCCTGCCGGTGAAACGTGAGCGCGAGGCTGCAATTCGGGCACTGCGCGACGTAGCCGCATTTGGGGCATTGTAGCGAGGTCGAATAACCGCGCCGGTTCAAAAACAAAATCGTCTGCTCGTGCTTTTCAAGCCGTTGTGTGATGGCCTCCTTGAGTTGTGGTGAAAAAATCGGGATGCCTTTTTCGCCGCGCGCGGCCTGGCGCATATCCACGACGCGGACATGCGGCATCTTCTGGTTGTCCACGCGTTCGGGCAATTCGAGCAGCGTGTATTTGCCCTTTTTACAATTGTAATAGCTTTCGAGCGACGGTGTGGCCGAACCGAGCACGACGACGGCGTTTTCCATCTGCCCGCGCATGATGGCCACGTCGCGCGCGTGGTAACGCGGCGCTTCCTCCTGCTTGTAAGAATGTTCATGTTCCTCATCCACGATGATGAGACCGAGCGGTTCGACCGGCGCAAAAATCGCCGAACGAGCGCCGATGACGATGCGGGCGCGGCCCTGGCGGATTTTGTGCCATTCGTCGTGGCGCTCGCCGGCGGACAAATGGCTGTGAAGGACAGCAACGAGAGTCTGAAGTTTGCCGGAACTGAAGCGCGCTTTGAATCGTTCGACAGTCTGCGGCGTGAGGGAAATTTCCGGCACGAGCACAATCGCGCCATGGCCTTGTTCAAGCGCGTGTTCGATGGCTTGGAGATAGACCTCCGTCTTGCCGCTGCCCGTGACGCCGTGGAGAAGAAAAGTTGAGGGTTGAGGGTTGAGGGTTGAGAGTGGTTTGTCCATCGCCTCCGTGATTTTCTCCAACGCTTTTGCTTGAGCATCATTCAAAGCCAATGGCTGCGACGGCAAAATGTGCTCACGGGCATACGGATCGCGTTCGGAAATCTTCGGGGCAATTTCGACGAGACCGCAGTCTTCAAGTTTGCGAACCGTTGCGGCGGTGGTTTCGGCGATTTCGACCAATTCCTGCAACGGCAATTCGCGCCGTTCCTCGATGATGTTCCAGACTTCCTGCTGGCGCTTCGTCAATTTTGGAAATTCGCCGCTCACCGGCAGCGCGCGGACGAACAGCTGTTCGCGCCAGCCGGATTTTTCCTTGCGCACGGCTTCCGGCAAAACGGATTTCAATGCGATTTCCGGAGCGCAGCAGTAATAATCGGCAATCCAACGTGCAAGTTTCAGGACTTTCGGCGTGACGAGTGTCTGCGCGCCGATGATTTTGAGTATCGGTTTGAGTTTTGCATGTGCGGATTCTTCGGCGAGCGCGGTCACACAGCCGAAAATTTTTCGCGGGCCGAATGGCACCTGCACGCGGCTGCCGACTTCAATTTGTCCAGCCAGTCCGGGCGGAATCAAATAATCGAATTCCCTGCGGAGCGCGATTTCAAGGCTGACACGGGCAATCATGCGGAGTTGAGGGTTGAGAGTTGAGAGTTGAGTGTCAAGGATGCGCTGCCAGAACCCATTTTGGGAGTGATGAGTTGCACGAGCCCCTGATTTTCCCAAAAGTGAAGTTTGGAACTCGTTTAACTCGTCCCTCCGAACAGTTCAATCGCGGGAAATGGCGCGCATTTCGGTTTCAAGCTGTTGCCGCAGCGATTCGCGTTCGGCGTCGGTCGCTTCGCGCGGCACGCGCATCACGCGGCCGGCGCTGACTTCGCAGCGTGAAAACGGCAGCGGCACTTGAAAGCGGTCCCAGCTTTTCAGTTGGATTTTCCACTGTAGATGATACGACGCGGGAACGATTGGCAGACCAGTGACTTGCGCCAATGACATCGCGCCATCCTGCACGACATAACGCGGCCCACGCGGCCCATCGGGCGTAATGGCAAGGTCGTAGCCGCGCTCGGCCCAAGTCTTCAATTCGAGCAACGCCTGGGGGCCACGCCGACTGCTGGAGCCGCGCACGGGCTGGACGCCGAAGCGTTCGAGAACCGACGCGAGAAACGCGCCATCACGGCTCGCGCTGACGATCCCCGCGAGACCGGCGGCCTGGTGATGCCTGCGCCCAAAGGAAAAATACAGCTTTATGGCAAGCGCGAGGCGATTGTGCCACATGCAATAAATCACCTGGCCAATGTCCTTGCGCATCACGAATCCGTGCGGGTCGTTGATACGATAACGCAATGTCGCCGACACCAAGGTGAGCACAGCCCAAAGGATCCATGCGCCAAGCCGTTGGTGCCATTTGGGTGCATTCGGCACAATCACGCCCGTTTTCGCTGTGCTACGACGCGGCAAGCCGGATTGTGAGCCAGCGTCCTGCATCACGCCCCCTTTTTCAGGCATGCGCGCACAAGGTCTTCGACCGTCGCCTTCACGCCCAGTCCCGCACTGCGGGACGCGGCGCGAACGGCGTCGTGCGCCTCAATTTGTTTGAAACCGAGCGCCATGAGCGCCAGTACGGCGTCGTTGATTTTTTGGTCGTCCGGCGACAACGCGCGTTGTGCGCTTGCGGCTTCCCATGCGCCCGCCGCGCCGATTTTGTCGCGTAATTCGACGATGATGCGTTCGGCGGTTTTTTTGCCTACACCGGAAATTTGGGAGAGCACTTTCACGTCACCACCCGCCACCGCGCCGCGAAATGCAGTGACACTGATGCCGCTCAAAATATTCAGCGCGATTTTTGGGCCGATGCCGGAAACGGTGTTGACCAACAGCCGGAACAAATCGCGTTCCGCCGCCGTCATGAAACCGTAAAGCGTGTGCGCGTCCTCGCGGATGACCAGTTGCGTGAGCAATTTAACCGTGCCGCCCGGCTGCGGCAGCTTGTCGAACGACGACAGCGGAATGAGCACTCCATAGCCGACGCCATTGACGTCCACGATGACTTGCGTGGGCAGCGCTTCAACAAGTTTGCCTTGGAGAAAAGTGATCATATTCGTTTCGGCGGCGTGAGTTTGTATCGGCTGTTTTCCTGCGCGTGGGCCAACGCGAGCGCCAGCGCGTCGGCGGCATCGTGTTCAGGTGGTTTCGGCAAGTTCAACAGGCGCTGAACCATTTTTGCGACGGCGGACTTTTGCGCCGCGCCGTAGCCGACGACGGCCTGTTTTACCTTGCGCGGTGCCATTTCAAAAATTTCCAAGCCGGCTTCGGCAATGACTGCAAGCGCCGCGCCACGCGCTTCGCCCATGACAATGGCGGTCTGCAAATTTTGCGCGTAAAAAAGCCCTTCGACGACGCAGACAGCCGGCTGGTATTCGCGCAAAACTTCGCGGAGTGTTTGTGAAATTTTGACGAGGCAGCGGGAATGTTCCCAGCCGGGCGGGCATGAAATCGTGCCGTGCGCCAGCGCGAGCGGATGCGGTTTGCCGGGGCGAATAACGCCGTAGCCAGTGCCGCGCAATGACGGATCAATGCCGAGAATCACGCAATGAGTATTTGCCGTGGGGCGCAGGCTTGACTCGAACACAGGCGCCACGGCGCGCGGCGACGCGCCACCGATGCGTTCCTTTATTTGTTCAAATTGCCGCCGCGTGATGCCCACGGGCGCATTTTGCCAGCGCCGGAGAGGTTGCAAAAGGAAAAACGCCGGGCACAACTTGCACGCCACGGCGTTTGACGCATCCAGCAAAGGAAAGGTCAGTGCCTCGGACCGTTGCCGGGACCAGTTTGATCTTGATCCTGCCTGTCGGATTTCTGCGACGCTGGCGCGGATGACGACTCGTTGTGTTGTGGACGCTCGACGGGCGCAGTGGCTGGCGCGTTGTAGTGGTTGGCCTCGGGTGCATTGTGTTGCCCCTGACCGGGAGTTGGTGTGACCACAGGCGCCTCGAAATTATGCGCATTACCGCGCAGCGTTGCCGATTGTGGCGATTGCTGCTGTCTCCTTGGAGAGAAAATCCGGCTGTTGTCATTCGGCGTCGAATAATTGGCCGGTGCCGATGGCCTTTGGGTCTGGTTTGGAACGGAAAACTCGTTGCGGTTTTGCGGACTGTATGTGGTGGCATTGGGAACCTGCGGTTTTCCAGCCGGTCGTGTCGGTGGCGCAGGCTGATTGTTGTTCGGTTGCGGGAAATGGTTTTGTGCCGGAGACCCGAATTGCGACGGATGGTTGTTCTTGTTTCCACCGGGGACCGGATTGTCCACAAAGTGCGGGCGATTCACGACCAATGTGCGACCATCATGACTGAGTTGATCGCCGCGCAGACCGCGTCCGGCCAACGAGGTTGTATCCCGGATTGAGATGGGATGGATGGGCATTCTGGTGATGGCGGTGATATGTTCCGGCGCAATTCCGCCGTTGACGAAGTTGTGATCGCGAACGTTGAAGTTGTTGATCACCGTGGTGTGATTGTAAATCTGCGTTATCTGTGTTGGAGCAGCGCGAAAGCGGCGTGGGTGCGGGTCACAAAAATGACCGATCGGCACGAACGTGAAACAATTCACGCTCAAACCAAAGTCGAATCCAATACCGACGTTGCGACCTTGGTAAAAGAAACCAACGCCTTCCCGATACACCGCAAATGGCGGTAGCGGCGCCCAGCCGCAGTAATCGTCAGAATACCGCCATGTCACCCACGACGGACCCCAAACAGTGTCCGGCATCCAGCACCAACCCCAACGCGCATGGCGGAACCAGCGACCGTAGTGAAACGTCGCCCAGCCCCACGAATAATCCGAAATCCAATACCAGCCGCGGTCGGTATAAACCCAGTGTCCATGATCGCAATACGGCTGCCAGCCGGAGTTGTAAACCACCACACTTGGCCGCCAGCACCGGCCGTAACCCTCCACGTCCACCCAACTGCCATACGGCGCAAGCGTGTCATAAAAATAGTTCACCGTGACTTCCGCCGGTTGCTCCACTGGTGGCGGTTCCGGCGCGGGTTCCGGCGATTCGGTGGTGGCGGGTACGGGAGCGGGTTGAGCCGGTGGTTGATACGCCGACGCGGTCATTTGCTGCTGCAACTGCTGGTCGCGCTGCATCATGGCGGTGACGACTTCGTTCGGCAGGCCAATGTCCTTCAAATAAATGATTTTGTCCGGGTCGAGATTGAACATGCTGCTGGAATTGCTGATGTAGGCCAGAATCACACTTTGCTCCACACCGGCCTGCGCAAGCCGGATGACTTGAGCGAGCGGGCTGGTGGACGGAATGCTCGGTGGCAATGTGCCGGGCATCGTTGAATTGTCGGGCGCGGTGGAGACGAGATCCGTGCCCGGCGACGGCGGAGTGGGTTGTTCCTGCGCGTTGGAATTTCGCGGTGATTGGCCCCCCATCAAAACAAACACCACGAGCGCAGAGCCAAAAATAAATTTAAGAGAAATTGTTTTTTTCATTCTGACACCTCGGTTGCCGTTCGCCTACAACATTGGACATTATTCCTTTCGACCAATTGCCGTCAAAAGTATTCAAGCAAAGCTGCATTTGTAGTAAATGGCGCTCCCGCCCGGAATTGAACTGGGATCCGCGGTTTAGGAAACCGCTGCTCTATCCATTTGAGCTACGGGAGCATACGCCAAAGACAGGGTGGCTGTGACTTCATCTGGTTTCCAGATGAAACATCTCAAAGAACCTGTCGCCAAGTTCCGGCCAATTTTCCAGTCGCCCTATCGGCAATTCATTCTGTCCATGTCGATAGGCATGGCAAGTCAATTTGGGGGAGCTGTGCGCGCTGCGCCGCCCGATGGCTTGAAGATGAACTCTGCCCAAATGAAACCGATTGAGCAGCAAATGCTCTGAAATGACTGGGCTAACGCTGCGGGATTGTAGTAAACAGCCAAGAGACCCCGTGGTTTTGCCGGACGTGAACCATTAGCAAAGGCTGATGAGGTCGGGGCTGTGCAGGACTTCGTACGAGAATTGCCGGATGAAGTTAAAGTGCTGGTTATCCAACTTGATCTTGACCTCGACTCCTCCACGAATCACCGTGAATGTTCCTGCCCCCTCAATTAATTCTTGCGCTTTATCCCTCGGATTAGCCGCTACATGAGCACCCCCATCTTCATTTGCAGCGGCCAAAATAATATCCTTTCTGGTTAGTCGATTATTGCCAGTTATGATCAGTTCTTCCCACCACTCATTTATGGGAATAAACTCTTGTCGAGGACACTTGCCCAAGGGGGGGCTACGTCTGCCAGTTGAATCCACCCATAGCAGAATAACAGCGGTAAGTTCTCCGGGCTTTTCCTCAATCTTATCAAACGTAGTCAACAGTTTAACGGTACCCTTCTTGTTCAGATGCGTCAGGATGGAAGTGCTGCAATTGGTGTCATGAAAGAGCACCCTCAAGTTTACGGCCATCCGAAGTGCTTCATCAACATGACTCGCGTCGAAATCCTTGCACGATCTTTCCAAGAAGCCTAGTTGGCGATGAAGCTGCTTGACGAAATCTACCTGCATACTTCTGCAATGCTGAATTGCGAGCACAGAAAGTCAAGCCATCGCGTCGCGTGGTAGTGGCTCAGTTTGAATCCTTAATAATTGCCTTGCCTATGTTTTCGGTTTTTTGGAATACTTCCCATCATGCTCGATTCGCTTCTAAACAGGCTGGAAAAGGAGCGAAACGTGATTAAGGGTGCTTCAATCCACTTTGCTGCCGCCTGTATTCTCTCACTGGCAATTTCTCTGATTATCTGCTTTTGCTTGTTTGAAACGGCTTTGCACCTCGACTCGGAGACAATTGACGCCTATCAAAAAAGCCGTGAGATTTTTAATTCCTCCATCAAAGCTAGTCCTTCACAGTTTCTACAAGTGATGAGCTACACAAATGACCCGACATCCGAAAAAGTAATCCCCACGAATACCAATGCGCCAGCCTTAGCATACGGCATGGATGGAACAAAGCCTATGTTTTCATGGGACATTAAATCGCAAAGCTGGAAATGATTTTTAAATCAAGCAATCCAATAATTTCTTCGATGCTCCAAACGTGGTCTGAAATGCCCGCTCGCCATGAACACAGACACCCAAGACGATTAGTGACTTGTCGGCAACCCGGATTGCTTTAAGTTTATTGTGCCATTTTCTTGAGTTTCTCCTTGGTCGAATTGCCAAACTCGGTCTGTTTGGCAGTCCAATCATCAAGGGCTTTAGTGTCATCTTCAACCACTTTTGTTAATGCTTTATATGGTTCTAAATCTTCACTTTTACTGAAAGTAATCGCAGCACCGCTTAATTTGTAGTCCCCAAACCTTTCAAGCATGAATTGTAGGAAATGCGCTTTAGCGGACTCTATGTTCGAGCGGAGCGTAAATGCTTCATCCATCAGTGGCCTAGTCTTTTCGATGGAGCCATTAAGTCCTTTGACTATTCCTTCTGCCGCAGAATCCGAGAAATTCATTTCTGAAAGTTCCAGAATAGTCCGTTTAATTTCATCATGTCCTTTAGCGCGGTATGTTTCGATAATCTTTTGACGCTTTGACTGTATGCTGATGGATGCGTAGATTTTTTCTTTATCGTTCAGTATTGCTTCTGAATAAATATCTGGCTCTCCCACATCCTGAAGCTCTGAATTCATGTCAGTGAAGAGTTGCTTGAAGCGGATGAAGTAATTTGCTATGAGGCTCATAACCTGATCCGTATCTTTATCACCTGTCGTTTGCGGCGTAAAGTTGTCCAAGTTTGTCATATGCTCGATTAAAGCAACTCCGTTAGAGGCAAACTTCTCAAACGACGCATTCTCCTTCTTTACTTTGACAGCATACGAGCCAGCAAAAACCGCAAACAAAAAACAGAAAATGGCGAACAGGAGAACTCCAAACCCTTTTTTCTTGCCAAAACTGAACCACAGCAAAAAAGCCGTTATGCCCGCATTGCCTACAAACTTGACTAGCAAATCAGTCATCTTTTGAGAGTCACCATGCGAGCCTATCCAAAAGTAAAACAAAATGAAAAATGAGGTAACCAGAAGCAGTAATGAGACCATGCGCAATCGGAAAAGCAGTCTGGCAGAAGGTTGCCAAGCCGAGGTGGCAGTTTTGGTCTCCGCGTTTTCAGAAGTGCCGGATTTTGATATGGTTCTCATATCAATACCGCGTCGTTGAAGTTCGGCTCTCGCAACATCAAGCGCCTGGGGAAGCCAACTGTCCGGTCGCTTAAACATCTCCACCAACTGGTCGTTTGTCTTTTCGGCCATTTGGGCTGCGAGATCTTCAGGTGCTTTCATAGGTGATGTCACCTTAACGATCCAAAGCTGAGCCACGTCGGGACAAAAGGCAAGGGTATCCTAGTCGCCAATGACGTGCTGCCGCTTTATGTCCGCGTCAGAAACCATTTTCTTGTGCTGGTCTATATAATTTTTCGGCACGGCCTTCTGATATCCACCAAATATGTGCGCCAGCCCCGTGCGACGGAATCGGGGTTGCGGTTCGGAGAAATCGCGTCAGTGTTTCGGAGAATGGCAACGCCGCTTTGGTCGCGCTCTCATCAAGCGTTAAGCTGTAATGCTTTGCGTTCGCATGCCGCATATTTTTCGACCAGCTTGTCATAAACGCGCGCGGCGTCCGGATTTGGACGGATTTCGCTGTTGGGAACCGGCGCGGTAAAACCGGCAACAATCTCCTCCCATTTCGCTTTTTTTCCACTGTGAACGAGCCAGCCGTGGACGGCACGCAAGGCGGCTCCAAGCGCAGCGCTCTTGGAAATTTCAATCCGCAAAACGCGACAATTCATCACGTCGGCCATGACCCGCAACAACACCAAATCGTTCGACGCGCCGCCAGTGGCATAAATGCAGTTGGGCGCGATTTTCATCCATTGCGAATGCAACCGCATGGACATCATTTGCGCTTCGACGATGGCGCGGCAATTCGCGGCGGCGTCTTTTTCGT
Organism: uncultured Verrucomicrobiae bacterium; assembly: GCA_963835625.1. GTDB lineage: Bacteria > Verrucomicrobiota > Verrucomicrobiia > Limisphaerales > UBA11358 > UBA11358. The sequence continues at coordinate 187,947 of CAWIGO010000015.1, read as the reverse complement.
CCAGATCAAAACGATGAATGCCGGGCTTGTTGACGCGCGGGACGATTTCAGCTTCAAACCACGGCAATAAAATTCCGCCGTTGTTGCCCGGCGGTGCCGAACTTATCATCCTGCCAAGGTCCTGCCAGTTTCTGATTCCATAAGCCTCGCCAATTTTTCCGCGGGCGAGCGAGCCGTTTTTGTAACAAATCAACGTCATGTAATCGCCGGTCGGCGAAACAAACACGTGGCCTTCACCGTGCGCGTCCGTATGGCATTTTTTCATCGAGCCAAAGTAAGTGTCGCTCGTGCCAAGGCTGATGGCGACCATGCCCTTGCGAATCAGGCCAAGGCCGACGACACTGCACGGATTGTCACCCGACCAGACAAGCGTTTGCGCGTCGGGATTCACGCTGAATTTTTTCACGAAGTAGGGACTGACTGCCCCGGTGACTTTCCATGATTCGGCGAGCGGCGGCAGTTTTTTATTCAAATCCGGCGCGGTGGCTTTGAGCGCGTCCACGCGCCAGATTTTTTCCCGAATGTCCATCAGGTTCATGCCAGCGCCGTCGCCGTGATCAATCGGCACAATTTTGCCCGCCAGCAACGATGCCATGAACGAACTGACCAGCGCGATGTCCGTCGTTTGCGCGTAGGCTTCCGGTTCAGTTTTGTAAAACCTGCGGATTTGCGGGCCGGTGAACCGCTCGAAAGTGTCCGAACCGGTCTTTTGCGCCGTGGCTTCGACACCACCTAGTTTTTCCCGAATCTCCGCGCATTCCGCGGCGGTTGAGGAATCCATCCAAATCGGCGCAGTCGAACGCGAAAAAACGCCGTGCAAATTCTCGACCAGACTTTTTGCCGAATCAAGATTGGCGAGCGCGGCAGCGGCGCGGTCGTTCAAATAAACCGAGCCGTGTTGCTGTGCGCTGCCGCTGATGGCCAGAATTTCGCCCAGCGCGACACCGTCCTTTTTCATTCCAGCGAAAAGCAAATCAAGCGCCTCGGCCCACATCAGCGGCGAACTGCGTTTGACGAGCGGGTCGGAATGGGGCAGCACGCCATTTTGCGTTTGGTAATGTGACAGGGCGCGGTCGAAGTTCAGCGATTTGTCATACACGACCTTGCGCCGTTCGTAATCAATCACCACCGCGCTCAAACTTTGCGTGCTCAAATCCAGTCCGAGAAATAATTTTACCATTCGAGTTGAATAAAACTGTAACTGGCCCGCCAGTCAAGAGCGGGGCTTCCGCGATTCAGCAGCAATTTTTGTCACTGCGGCGGTTAACACGGTGATTTTCAGCCGCGTTTTACCGGCCAGGAGATTCTGCCATCGGAAGTTGACCATGCGCGCGGCAATTCGTTAGCTTTTTCCCGCATGCCAACCACCTTTAAGAACATTTCGAGGATCCAATACGAAGGGCCCAAATCCAAAAACCCATTGGCTTTCAAGCATTACAATCCCGACGAGCCTGTTGACGGCAAGACGCTGAAGGAACATTTGCGTTTCTCCGTCGTTTATTGGCATACGTTTCGCAACCCGCTCTCCGATCCGTTCGGCGTCGGCACGGCCGTCCGCCCGTGGGACGACGGAACGAATTCCATCGCCAATGCGCAAAACCGCGCGCGCGTCGCGTTCGAATTCATGGGAAAACTCAATGCGCCGTTTTATGCCTTTCACGACCGTGACATTGCGCCGGAAGGTGAAACACTCGGTGAGACGAACAAAAACCTCGATGCCGTTGTGAAGGTTCTCAAGGAGGAACAGCAACGCACGGGAATCAAACTGCTTTGGGGCACGGCCAATTTGTTTTCCAATCCGCGTTTCGTCCACGGCGCGGCCACGAGCTGCAACGCCGACGTGTTCGCCTTTGCCGCCGCACAGGTGAAGAAGGCGCTCGAAGTCACGCATGAACTCGGCGGCGCGGGCTACACCTTCTGGGGCGGACGCGAAGGTTATTCGACACTGCTGAACACGAACATGAAGCGGGAGCTGGAGCACCTTGCCAAACTCCTGCACATGGCTGTGGATTATAAAAAGAAAATCGGTTTCAAAGGGCAGTTTTACATCGAGCCGAAGCCCAAGGAGCCGACCAAGCATCAATACGATTCCGACGCTGCCGCGTGCCTGAATTTCCTGCGCGAATACGATCTGCTCGGCGATCTCAAGCTGAACATCGAGACCAATCACGCCACGCTTGCCGGTCACACGATGCAGCACGAACTCGAGGTCGCCGGAGCGGCGGGCGCGCTCGGCTCGATTGACGCCAATACCGGTGACGAATTGCTCGGCTGGGACACGGACCAATTCCCCACCGACGTTTATCTCACCACGAAAATCATGCTGACCATTCTTAAATACGGCGGTTTCACCACCGGCGGCGTGAATTTTGACGCCAAGGTGCGCCGCGAAAGTTTTGAACCGGTGGATTTGTTCCACGCACACATCGGCGGCATGGATGCCTTTGCGCGCGGGCTGAAAATCGCCGCCGCCATCCGCAAAGACGGCCGGCTGGCCGGGTTCGTGAAGGAACGTTACCGTTCATGGGACACGGGCATCGGAAAGAAAATTGAGTCCGGCAAAACCGACTTCGCCGGACTCGAAGCCTATATGCTCAAGCAAGGTGACATTGCTCCAAATACAAGCGGTCGGCAGGAGTTTCTGGAAAATCTCATCAACGAGTTTATTTAGGCAATTTTAACTGGAAAAATTTGGCTGTTGCGCTCATGCACCACTCGGATTCCCCTAAATCTTCCGTCGGGAAATTCCGATGGGTCGTCTGCGCGCTGCTCTTTTTTGCGTGCACGGTCAATTACATGGACCGGCAGATTTTGGGTCTGCTCAAGCCCCAGTTGTCGGAGCTTTTCAAGTGGACGGAAACCGATTATGGCCGGATGGCCATTGCCTTTCAGGCCGCCTATGCCATCGGACAGACGCTGTTTGGCCCGTTCATCAACTGGATCGGCACGAAAAGCGCGTATGCCTGCTCGGTCGTCTTTTGGAGTCTCGCGGCCATGTCGCACTCGCTCTGCCGCACGGTGACCGGCTTCTCCCTGGCGCGTTTCGCCCTGGGCATGGGTGAATCGGGAAATTTTCCGACCGCCATTCGCGCGGTGACGGAGTGGTTTCCGCCGAAGGAACGCTCGGTGGCCACGGGCATTTTCAACACCGGCACAAACATCGGGGCAATCTTCGCGCCACTGCTGGTCCCGTTGATTGTATTGAATATTAACTGGCAGGCCGCATTCATCCTGCTTGGCATGACTGATCTGGTCTGGCTGGGCTTCTGGTTGAGCCTTTTCAACGCGCCGGAAAAATCCAAGCGGGTCAGCCCGGCGGAACTGGCCCACATCAAGAGCGGTGTGACGCCGGCGGCGGAGCAAAAAATCCCATGGATGAAGCTGCTCGGTTATCGCGAGGCGTGGGCCTATTACGGCACGTGTGTGCTTGTCGGGCCGGTCTGGTGGTTTTACGGTTTCTGGCTGCCCGACTTCTTCAGCAAGCAGTTCCACTTGAACCTGAAACAATTCGGCTTGCCGCTGGTGGTGGTTTATGCCGTCACGGCCTTGGGCAGCATTGGCGGAGGCGGCTTGTCGGCGTGGTTTTTGAAACGCGGCTGGTCGGTGAACCGGGCGCGCAAGACGGCTTCCCTGCTCTGTGCGTGCTGCACGCTGCCGGTGATTTTCGCGCCGCGCGTGGACAGTGTATGGCTGGCGACGGCTTTCTTTGCCCTGGCCGCCGCTTCGCATCAAGGCTGGTCGGCCACGATGTACACGGTCGTTTCGGATATCTTTCCCAAGCCCGCCGTGGCATCCGTGGTCGGTTTTGGCGGCACACTGGCGTCGCTTATGTCCATGGGATTTTTCTGGCTCGTCAGCCACATCCTCCAAGGGGAAGGCACCTACCGCAACATCATGCTGATTTGCGGCAGTGCGTATATCGTGGCCTGGCTGATTTTCCACCTGGGCGTGCCGCGCATCAAACCCGTCCGGGTCGAAATGACCTCTGCGTGAAATCTGCCATGTCTATCGAATCATTGAAAAAAATGCCTGCGTTCCGTCATCCCTGGATTCCCGACCAGAAGGACGGAACATTTTACAACCCGATCATTTATGCGGATTATTCCGATCCCGATGTCATCCGTCACGGCAATGATTTTTATCTGACCGCGTCGAGCTTCAATTGCACGCCGGGACTGCCGATCCTGCACTCGAAGGATTTGGTGAACTGGACGATCATCAACCACGCCGTCAAAAACCTGCCGCATCCGCGTTATGCCGAAGTGCAGCACGGCTGCGGCGTATGGGCGCCCGCAATCCGCTTTCACAACGGCAAATTCTGGATTTTCTTCCCCATGCCGGATGAAGGCATTTACGCGACCACGGCCGACGATCCTGCGGACAAGTGGTCTGAACCTCGTTTGGTGCAGGAAGGCAAGGGTTTGATTGACCCCTGCCCTTTTTGGGATGATGACGGCAAAGCCTATCTGGTTCACGCCTACGCCGGCTCGCGCGCGGGCATCAAACATATTCTTCGGGTGCGCCCGATGGCATCCGACGGCTCGCGGTTGCTCGGTGAAGGGGAAATCGTTTTTCATGATCCAGAACGGCACCCGACTCTCGAAGGCCCGAAGTTTCTAAAGAAGGACGGCTGGTATTATATCCTCGCTCCCGCTGGCGGCGTGCAAACCGGATGGCAGGTCGTTCTGCGTTCACGAAATATTTTCGGCCCTTACGAAGATAAAATCGTGCTGGAGCAGGGAAACACATCCATCAACGGGCCGCACCAGGGCGCGCTGGTTGACCTGCCGAACGGCGAGTGGTGGTTTCTTCATTTCCAGGACGCGGGTGCTTATGGGCGGATCATCCACCTGCAACCCGTCAGCTGGAAGGACGGCTGGCCGCTCATGGGACGGGACCTGGACGGCAACGGCATCGGCGAACCGGTTTTGCACTGCCAGAAATCGGCCATCGGGCACGGCTCATCCGTTGCCATCCCGCAAACCAGCGACGACTTCGATTCTCCCATCCCCGGCTTGCAATGGCAATGGCACGCGAATTTTTCCGAAAAATGGTTCTCGCTCCCGGCGCGAAAAAACCGGCTGCGGTTGTTTTCCGTGCCGATGCCCGCAAACGCCAAAAATCTCTGGCCTGTTCCGAATTTGCTGCTGCAAAAACTGCCCGCGCGGGAATTCACCGTCACGACGGAACTTGATTTCAGCCGGCTGGCTGTTGGCGGGAAGGCTGGACTCATTGTCATGGGCATGGATTATTCGTATCTCGCGGTGGAGCGAACGGCGGCAAATTTTCGGTTGATCAAGGCCACCTGCAAAGAAGCCTCGAAGGGTGATGCAGAAGTTGTCGAAGCCGAAACGGAATGTGCCGGCGATTTTATCTTTCTGCGCGTCGAAGTTGATGAAGGCGCACTGTGCAATTTCAGTTTCAGTCGCGACGGGGAAAAATTTTCCGCGCTGGGCAAAATATTCACCGCCCGCGCAGGCATCTGGATTGGCGCAAAAGTCGGACTCTTCTGCCTGTCAACTGACGCGGAAAAGAAATCTGGTCATGCGGATTTTGCCCGGTTCAGATTCAGATGACTGCTCAATGAAGATTTAACCACGCGCCCGCGAGAACAAATAAATGGAGCCAATGGCCGGGATTGAACCGGCGACCGACGGTTTACGAAACCGTTGCTCTACCGCTGAGCTACATTGGCATTCGATCTTTCGCCCAAGTCAAAGGATAAATTCTTTTCTCTCGAAATCAATCCTGTTTCCATTCCCTTCATTCCCTTTCTCTCAGCAACCGTCATGCAAATTTTAACCTGAAATGGATTGTAATGTCACGTTGACACCGCTGACGAGCGCATTGACGCGGGTGGCAAGCGGAAAATCCGACGGCGCTTCGAGGGTGTAGGAGAATCGTGTTTTGTTGACGATCAAATAAAACGCCTCGGCCCATTGCGGGCGTGTGGCAGGATCGAGGTTTGGCCGGATGACGCCGTTCTGCGCCGGGCGGCCTTCGATGATTTCAGAGCGGTCAATGGGACAGGTTTCCGCTACGCGCGCGATGATGGCTGCAGCCAGCGAGGGGCGGTTTTCCGGATTCAATTCGTAAACGTAAAAGCCGTGCGAGTCCCAGTCCTCATGCAGGAGGAGGCAGAGGTCGAACTGCGGCTGGCGTTCCAGCCAGGCAATGTGCGCGCGCGTCTCCGCCGCTTCCAAGTGCCGGTATTGCCGGTTGAGGTCAACGCCCTTGTCGTTCTCACGTCGGTTCAAAACAAAGCTCATCGGATTCAGGCAGGGACAAAACCAGAGTTCGGCGTTCGCCGGCCACCGGTTTTCCTGAAGTAAGCGCAACGCCGCGAGCGGCCCGGCGGGTTCGTCGCCGTGAATACCGGTGGAAAGATAAATGCGGATTGCGGATTGCGGATTGCGGATTGAAAGTGGTGAGCGATGGAGAGCGAGTAATTTGAATTCGCCTGTGTCGTGAAAAATTTCCGAAGTCCAGCCGTGCGCTTGCGCTGCGGCTTCGATGTCGCGCAGGACGGCGCGGATATCAATCGTCTCGCCGTGGTAACCGCCATGATTTTTACCAAGCTTTTCCACGTGGAGAATTTCACGCAAAGACGCGAAGACGCAAAGAAGTTTTTGACACGAATTGCACGAATTAACACGAATTCAATTTTTCAAAACCCGTAGGGCTGGCATCTTTGCGTGAGGTCAGGCTGTCACTACTGCCGCCTCGCAGCTTTCCTTGCCACTACCCCAGCCGCCTTCTTCCTGATCGCTGAAACCATGTTTGTCCCAGCTCGGATCAAGGCAGAGGTCTTTGAGCATCTGTAGGTCTTTTTCAACCGGCTGGTTGAGCGTGGTGAGATAATTGCCGACCATGAGCGCGCTCGCGCCAGCCATGAAAATCATGCTTTGCGCATCGCGCAGATTTACCGTGCGCCCGCCGGCAATCATGATTTCCTGTCGCGGCAGAATAAACCGGAAGCACGCGATGGTCTTCAAAATTTCCGTGACCTGCAGCGGCGGATTGTTCTCAAACGGCGTGCCTTCGATGGGATTGAGGATGTTGATGGGCACGACATTCGCGCCAATTTCCTTTAGTGAAAAAGCCAGGTCGCAGCGGTCTTCGCGCGTCTCGCCCATGCCGATGATACCGCCGGAACAGACTTTGATGCCGGCTTTTTTCAAATGGCCGATGGTCTCAAGGCGGTCATCGTAGGTGTGCGTCGTGCAGGTCTGCGGGAAAAACCGTCGGGACGTTTCGAGATTGTGGCCGTAGCACTCGACGCCGGCTTCCTTGAGCCGGTCGGCCACACGCTGGCTTTTGATGATGCCGAGCGAGACATCGGGACGGGTCTTGCCGCCGGCTTTCAATTCGCGCACGCGGTTGCAAACTTCGTCGAGCATTGGGCCTTCGTTCAAACCTTTCCACGCGGCGACAAGGCCGACGGCGGTTACGCTGTTCCGGTTTGCTTCGTCGGCGGCTTCCTGAACCGATCCGGAATCCACAAAGCCGTGGCGTGGTGAGCCGGTTTGATAAAAGGACGATTGCGCGCAAAAACTGCAGTTTTCCGGGCACGCGCCGGCCTTGGCGTTGACGATGGAACAGAGATGAATCTTGTTGCCCTTGAATTTTTCGCGGATGCGGTTCGCCCACGACAGTAAATCAACAATGTCGGCGGAGTTTTCGAGATTGAAGAGCCACAGCGCCTCGTCACGGGAAATTTGTCCGCCGTTCAAAACGCGTTGTCCCAATTCGGCAATGCGCGTGTGGCCGTTTGCGTCAAGCATTCGTGAGGTCATGATTGACAGCATAGTCCGCGACTGAAATTTCGCAAGCGCGCCGTCACTGCGGCGGCGGAGGGACATGCGACGGAATCGCCACGTCGAGATAAGAGACCAGCGAGGAGATTTGCATGTCCGGGAGCGGGCCGCCGTCGGTCATGGCAAACGCGGGCATGAGCGAACCGGGTTTGCCATGCGTAATCCACGTGCGCCAGAATTCATCATTGGTCGGCGTTTTGATGGCGTGCAAATCAGGCACCATCGCCGCGCGATTCTTGCTTTCATGACAGATGGCGCAATCAGCATCGTAAAGCGCCTGGCCGTATTTACCCGCGCCACGCTTGACGTGGCATATTGCGCATTCACCCTGAAAAACGGCCTGCCGATTGGTCATGGCCACCGTCTGGGCGCGCAAGCGGTCGGCTTCGGACATTACCGGCGTCACAGGCGGAAGAATTGTGACTTTGAGCATCAGCGTTTTGGAACCTTTATCGGTTGAAACAGTCACCGTTTTAAAAAGTGTGCCGCTTTTCCCGGCAAGATTGACCGTTACGTTAAATTGGGCGTTGGTGCCGGCAGGAACCGTCCATGGCAAAGGCGGCAGTTTTGCCGTCGTGCAACCACAGGATGTATGCACACTTAAAAAAACGACGGGATTTGTTGAGATATTTGTGAAGCTGAAAACAAAATGCGCCTCGGCGGTTTCCGCAGTGACATTTGTCTCTTTTGTGGTGCCATCCCAGACCAGAATCCCATCGGGCAACGGTCCAGAGGCATGTGACATCTCCGGCACATAAACTGGCGGCGTGGTCACAACGGCGTTGGTACCTGCAGCAAAAACTCCAACGGCGGCAAAAATAACGCCCGTAAACGCACCGAGAAAAACGTCGCACAATTTCATAATTGTTTACAGATATTAAACCATCCGCGCTTTTTTGACGAGCAGGAAAAACCGGTCTGGCTCAAAAAAATATCGTCACGACCGGTTTAATGCGCTCAAAACCGCGCGCACGGACGCGAGTTCGATGTTCGTGTCCACACCCGCGCCCCAATGCGTGCGACCGTCGGCGAGTTTGATTTGAATGTAGGCGATGGCCGCCGCTTCCTCACCGGAACTCAAGGCGTGCTCGCTGTAAGCCGTGATTTCAAAACGCGGCACTCCGGCCTTGCCGAAACCGTGAACAAGCGCGGCCAGCGGTCCGTTGCCTTCGCCGTAAATTTCCACCGTTTTGCCGTCGCGAAGCAATTTGACACGGCACCGGACAACGCCATTTTTACTCTCGGTTTCAAAACTTTTAAGTTGCCACGGCGTGGTTCGCTCAATGTATTCCTTCCAAAACATCGCCTTCAATTCGGCGGCGCTGACTTCGCGGCCAAGGCGGTCCACCTCGTCGTTTGCAATCGGGCCGAATTCACGCTGCATCTCCTTGGGCAACTCGATGCTAAATTCACTTTCAAGCAAATACGCCACGCCGCCCTTGCCGGATTGCGAGTTGACGCGGATGACTTCGCGGTATTCGCGCCCAATGTCCTTCGGATCAATCGTGAGATATGGCACGTCCCAATGCCCGCGACCTTTGTTCGTCCGCTCGGCAAAACCTTTTTTGATCGCGTCCTGATGTGAACCGCTGAACGCGGTGAAAACCAATTCGCCCGCGTAAGGCTGCCGCGGCGGAACCGTCATGCCCGTGCAACGCTCATAGACTTCGATAATCGAATTTAAATTCGAGAAATCCAACTTTGGATCAATGCCGTTTTGATAGAGGTTCAACGCAACGGTGACGATGTCAAGATTACCGGTGCGTTCGCCGTTGCCGAAAAGTGTGCCTTCGACGCGGTCTGCGCCCGCAAGCAAACCCAGTTCGGTCGCCGCGACGCCGGTGCTGCGGTCGTTGTGCGTGTGCACGCTGACAATGAGCGAATCACGATTCTTGATATTCCGGCAAATCCATTCGATTTGGTCGGCATAAACATTTGGCATCGCCACCTCCACCGTATCCGGCAAATTCAAAATCATTTTATGCTCCGGCGTCGGCTGCCACACGTCCATGACCGCCTCGGAAACTTCCCTGGCGAACTCGACTTCCGTGGCGCTGAAACTCTCCGGTGAATACTGGAGCATGACTTCCGTCCTTTTGAGCCGTGGCAGGCGATCTTTGACCCATTTCGCGCCGCGCACAGCGACTTGAATGATTTGCTCCTTCGACATGCCGAACACCACACGGCGTTGCGCGGGTGAAGTCGAATTATACATGTGGATGATCGCCTTTTTCGCGCCGACAAGCGACTGCACGGTTTTTTCAATTAAATCCTCGCGCGCCTGCACGAGCACCTGCAACCACACGTCGTCCGGCGCGCGGTTTTCCTCGATGAGCCGGCGGTTGAATGCAAATTCGGTGTTCGACGCCGATGGGAAACCGGTTTCGATTTCCTTGAAGCCGATTTTAACGAGTGTTTGGAAAAGTTCGAGTTTTTGGCTGACGTTCATCGGCACGGCGAGCGCCTGGTTGCCATCGCGCAAATCCACGCTGCACCAGCGCGGCGCGCGGGTGAGAACGCGGTTCGGCCACTGCCGGTCAGGCAAGGCGACCGGCGGGAACGGACGATATTTTTTCGACGGATCTTTGTGCATGTTGTCTTTCAGTTGTGGCAGCGGCTTCTCTGTTTGGCAAAACAAAAACCCCGCCGCCGGTTTGGCAGCAGGGTTCTCGAAATTTCTTGAACGCAATCAGAACCCGACCGCCGCGCGGCGCAACAGCAGCACGTTCAGCAACAGGTTCAGATTCAAATCGCGATTCACAGCTACAACGTAGCAATCACATCCGATCACGTCAAATTGTTTTTAATCTGCGCTTGCTTTGCAAAAAACTGCCGGAGTGTGCCGAAGACGCGCATCTGGGAACATTCCCGTCCGGAAGGTCATGCTCGACGAAGGCGTCCGGGTTTACTAACCTCGCCCGCATGAGAACGTGGGCATCCCAAACTTTTCAAAGCTGGTTATGCGGACTTGCCCTGACCCTGCTTTCCGTTCCAAGTGCGATGGCCGGCGTTCAGACCGAAAAGATTCGCAATGACAAGGTGCTGGTTGTGGAGCAGACCCTGGCACCGGGTGAGACCGTGTCTTTACCGAATGAACGCGCCGGCGTCGTGGTCTATCTCGACGCCGGATCGGTTGAAATGACCCCATCTCAGGGAAAACCCCGGACGGAAACCGTCAAGCGCGGAGAGACTGTGTTTCAGCCGGCACAAGCCGGAACCGTGAAGAACGCCGGTTCTGTGGCCTTGCGGATCGTATGGACCGAATACCTCGGTCAGGGCGGTTCGGAGACGTGGGGCTCTGCAGGCCTTGCTCCGAATTACAAAGTACTCTTCGAGAACCGGTACGGGCGGGTTTACGACATTCGAATGGCGGCGGGAAAGAGCGAACCGCTGCACAGCCATCATGATCGCGTCATAATTTGCCTCTCGGGAGCGGAACTGGAGCACGTCCTGCCGGATGGCCGGAAGGAAACCGCCACCTTGAAAACGGGTGAAATCGCCTGGCGCCGCGCCACGACCCACGTTGGCCACAACCTGGGCAAGACGGACCTGTGGGTGATTGCCATCGAACCGAAATAGAGCAAAATTCAACGCAAATATTTAACGTCTTCAACCCATAGCATCTGATGAATATTCCACTCCACCATGTCATCCGGCCGGGCATCATCCATTTCATGGCCTTTCCGGCCACGATGAAGGGTGAAGGTCCGATTCTTGAGACTTGCCGCCAGATTCTGGCGGACGATTTCTTCGAAGTGATCGAGATAAGCTGGATCAAGGATCCGGCGGCGCGCGCGAAAGTGAAGGCGATGCTGGCCAGCGCCGGCGTCGAAGCCAAGCACGGTGGCCAACCCCGGCTGCTCTCACAAAAACTCGATCTGAACAGCGCCGACGAGACGATGCGCCAACGTGCCATTGACGAAATCAAACGCGCCATCGAAGAAGCCGCCGAACTCGGCATCCGTGACGTTGGACTCCTTAGCGGGTCCGACGTCGCACCTGCCGAACGCCCTGCCGCGATGAGCCGGTTGGAGAATTCCTTGGTGCAACTTTGCCGCTACGCGGCGGGATTCGGCTGCAACATCGTGCTGGAAGTTTTCGACCGCGATATTGACAAGAAATGCCTGATCGGCCCGGCTGATACGGCCCGCGAAATCGCGGAGCGCGTCAAACGCACCTGCCCGAATTTCGGCCTCATGGTTGACCTGAGTCACATTCCGCTTCTGGGCGAATCGCCGTCTCAGGCCCTGCAACCGGTGCGCGATCACGTCGCCCATATTCACATCGGCAACGCCTATTTCAAGGACCGGCAGGACCCGGCGTGGGGCGATCAGCATCCGCGCTTTGGTTATCCGGGCAGCGCCAACGACGTGCCGGAGATCGTCGCTTTTCTGCGCGAACTTTTCGCCATCGGTTATCTCCGGACCGACGGCACGCGACGCGGCGCCGTGTCCTTCGAGATCAAACCCGTGGGCGACGAGGATTCCACTGTCATGATCGCCGCCGCCAAACGCAAACTGCTCGAGGCTTGGGCAAAACTCATCCTCTCCTAACCATGAACATCATCGTACTGGACGGTTACACCCTTAATCCCGGCGATAACCCTTGGGACGAAGTCGCCAAACTCGGCACGTTTGTCTGCCACGATCGCACGCGGGCTGACCTCATCCTCGAACGCGCGAAAGACGCCGACATCATTCTCACCAACAAGACGCCGCTCTCCGCCGGCACACTCGCCAAACTGCCCAAGCTGAAATTAGTCAGCGTGCTGGCCACCGGCTACAATGTCGTGGACGTGAAGGCGGCCCGGGCGCGCGGCATCGCCGTGGCCAACGTGCCGAGCTACGCCACCGACGCCGTGGCCGAGTATGTTTTCGCTCTGCTGCTGAATTTTTATCGCCAGCCGCAATTTCACAGCAACCTAATCAAACAAGGCGAATGGACGAGAAGCGAATGGTGCTTTCTGGCGCACCCCGCTCACCGAACTGGCTGGACGCACCATCGGCATCGTCGGTTTCGGTCGTATTGGCCGGCGTGTCGGTGAGATCGCCGCGGCTTTCAAAATGAAAGTCCTGGCCAACGATGTCGTCCACACCAATCCGCCGTCATACCCTTTCGCATGGCGCGAAGTGCCGGAGTTGTTCGCCGAATCCGACGTGGTAACGCTGCACTGCAACCTGACGCCGGAGAACACCGGCATGGTAAACCAGGCCCTGCTGAAGCGCATGAAACCCACGGCTTACCTCATCAACACCTCGCGTGGCCCGCTCGTGAAAGATGCCGATCTCGCCGAGGCGCTGCAACAGGGCAAGCTTGGGGGCGCAGCACTGGACGTCGTCTCGACCGAGCCAATCCCTCCGGATAATCCACTGCTGAAAGCGCCCAACATCACCATTACGCCGCATGTCGCCTGGGCTGCGCTCGCCGCGCGCCGCCGTCTGATGCAGATTACGGCCGAAAATGTCGCTGCTTTCATCGCCGGCAAACCCATCAACGTCATCAATTGAAGCTCCGCTTTCCGCAAAATGACTCAGCGGATTACCAAAAAACAGTGCGAGCCTCACGCCGTGCTCCAGGAGAAGGACCGAAAACGGAAAGCCGCGATGCTCCAACGTCTGGCGCAGGAATTCCGCATTACGGTGCTGGACATCCTGCATGAGAAAGGCACCGGTCACTGGGGCGGGGCGGCGTCGGCAGCTGAATTGCTGGTTGCGCTTTACTTCGACGCGATGAACGTCCGCCCGGAAAAACCGGACTGGCCGGATCGCGATCGGCTTGTGGTCAGCAAAGGCCACGCTTCCTGCATGCTCTACACCGTGCTGGCACACCGGGGCTACTTTCCAAATGCCGAGCTGAAAACTTTCCGGCAGATCGACAGCCGGTTGCAGGGGCATCCCTGCATGTTGAAAACTCCGGGAGTCGAGATGTCCACCGGCTCGTTGGGGCACGGCGCTTCCGTCGCGCTGGGCATGGCACTCGCGGCGCGGTTGCTCGGAAAGAGCTACTGGACTTACGTGCTGCTGGGCGACGGCGACTTGAACGAAGGCCAGACTTGGGAAGCGATCATGGCCGCAGCGAAATTCAAACCGGAACGGCTCGTGGCGCTCATTGATTACAACAAAGTCCAACTCGACGGCCCCAGCGACCAGATCATGCCGATGGATCCGTTGCCGGAGAAACTGCGCGCCTTCAACTGGAACGTCGCCCCTATTGTTTACGATGGCCACAACGCCGCCGCAGTGCTGGAATCTTTCGATTGGGTCAAAAAACAACGCCAATGGCCGGTGGCCGTGATCTACAAGACGCACAAGGGCCGGGGCGTGTCGTTCATGGAGGACAACGCCCACTGGCATGGCGCGCCGATTGACGACGCAACCCATGCAAAAGCGCGCCAGGAATTGCTCCAAACGCTGGAGGAACTGCCATGACGACAGCGCCGGTTGCAATGCGTGATGCGTTCGGCGAGGCGCTGCTCTCGTTTGCGACGGAGTTTCCCGAAATGGTTGTCCTCGATGCCGACGTGTCCACGAGCACACGCACGGCGGCGTTTGGCAAACGCCACCCGGACCGGTTCTTCAACGTCGGAGTCGCGGAGGCAAACATGGTGGACATCGCGGCGGGCATGGCGACGTGCGGCTTGCGACCGGTCGTCAACACCTTTGCCCTGTTCCTGACCCTGAAGGCCGCCGACCAGGTGCGAAACATCGTTTGCTACAACAAACTGCCGGTCATCCTTGCGGGCAACTATGCGGGACTTTCGGATTCCTACGACGGAGCCAGCCACCAATCAATCCTCGACCTTGCGATCATGCGGGCGATGCCGAACCTCACGGTTGTCGTTCCCGCCGATGGGGTTGAATTGCGCCAGGCGCTGGCCGCCGCCTTGCGCCGCGATGGCCCCGCTTACATCCGCATCTGCCGGAATCCAACGCCGGTGCTTTTCGCCGATGCGCCTCCGCTCGAAATCGGGAAAATCCGGAAGCTCAAAAACGGCAACGATCTTACCATTGCAGTCTGCGGCGTCCCGACGAGCATGGCCATTGAAGCCGCCGACCGCCTTGCGCAACGCGGCGTTGCGGTGGATTTGCTGGAAGTTTCGACGATCAAGCCGATTGACGCCGAGGCTCTGGCGGTGTCAGCCCGCAAGACCGGCAAGGTTTTAACCGTCGAAGAACACACCATCCACGGCGGCTTGGGCAGCGCGGTTGCCGAAGTATTGTCGCAGCGCGCCCCGGCGAGGATGGGCATGATTGGAATTCAGGACACGTTTGCGGAATCCGGGGACTACAACGCCCTCTTGCGAAAGTATGGAATTTCCGTCGAGCGCATCGAGTCCGAAGCGATGCGATTGCTGACCCCGGAGCGATAGGATCCCTATGTGGCAACATGATTACATGCCGGTCGCGCAAAGCATCGGCTGGTCGGCTCTGTGCGCCTCTGTGCCGTTGTTCGTGCTTTTGTTTTTGCTGGCCATCATGCGGAAGCCGGCGTGGATATCGGCCATTGCCAGCCTGGTTACGGCGATCCTGATGGTCTGGGTGGTCTATCGGATGCCGACGGAGAAAATCTTCTCCGCAACGCTCTTTGGGATAGCGCACGGCCTGCTCCCGACCGGCTGGATCACGTTCAATGCAATTCTTCTCTACCGGCTCACGCTGGAGACCGGACAGTTCGAGGTGATCAAGAATTCCCTGGCCAGGTTGACCAGCGACTGCCGGCTGCAAGCCTTGTTGATTGCTTTCGCTTTTGGCGCGTTCATTGAAGGGGCAGCCGGTTCCGGCGTTCCCGTTGCCGTCTGCGCCGCCATGCTCGTCGGGATTGGGTTTCAACCGGCTTAAAGCCGCAGGAATCTGTCTGTTGGCGAACACCGCCCCCGTGGCATTCGGCGCCATCGGTCTGCCCATCATCATGCTCCAAAAATCCACGGGACTGGATTTGATGCACCTTAGCGCCGCCACCGGCCGGATCAGCGCCCCGCTCTCGCTGTGCGTGCCCGCCTATATGGTCGTACTGGTCGCGGGCTGGAAGGGATTGCGCGGTGTGCTGCCCGCTGCCGTGGTCTGCGGCGTGACGTTCGCCGTCGTGCAAGTGACTGTTTCCAATCTTATCGGGCCGCAGTTGACCGACATACTGGCAGCCATCGTTGCCATCATCTGCCTGGTTCTTTTGTTTCGGGTATGGCAACCGAAAGAATGCCTCTTCGCCGGTGAGACAACCGGTTCATCCGCACCATCCACTCATTATCGCGCCTCGACCGTCATCTGGGCCTGGTTGCCCTACGTCCTTCTGGCGGTTTGCGTTCTGTGCTGGGGCACGCCAATCATCAACAAGGTTCTTCTTAAGACGAGCATCGTCATCGAGTGGCCGTCGCTCCATCGGCTCGTCATGCGGATGCCGCCGGTCGTTCCCGTGGCAACTCCCTACGACGCCCGGTACAGTTTCGATTGGCTCGCCAGTCCCGGCACGGCGTGCCTGATTGCCTGCGTGCTGACCGCAGTGTTCGCCCGCCTGTCGCCGGTCCGTTTCATGGCCGTGTTCGGGACCACGCTCAAACAGATGTTCCTGCCGCTGGTGACCATTGCTGCGATTGTGGGACTGGGCGGGCTGATGAATTATTCCGGTGCGACCTCCACGCTCGGGCTGGCGTTTGCGACCACGGGAGCATTCTTCTCCTTCTTCAGCCCGCTGCTGGGATGGATGGGCGTGTTCCTAACCGGCTCGGATGCCTCCTGCAATTTCATCTTCGGCAACCTCCAGACGACCGCCGCCCGACAGGTCGGCCTGAATCCGGTCCTCACCGCCGCCGCCAATTCCGCCGGTGGTGTGATGGGCAAAATGATCAGCGTTCAAAGCATCGCCGTCGCTGCCGCCGCCACCGGCATGAAACCGACGGAAGAATCCCAACTCTTCCGGTTTACATTCTGGCACAGCGTCCTGCTCGTCTGCATGATCGGCATCGTGACGACGATCTATGCCTATGTTATCCCATGGATGATCCGTTAAGACACCAGTACATGCGTGCAACAGAAGCCGATTGGCAGCTTATCTACGAATGACAAGATCGGGCAGGCTTCCGTCGGGTTTCCTCGGAGCGCGGGCGGCTTTCCAGACGGCGTCCGCTAAATTCTTTTGCGCTTCGGCTGACGGAACGATGACCTTGTCGCTGAACTGGCCCAGATCGTCTCCCAACTCGCCACCGAAACCAATGTTGTTGGTAAAGACGAACAGCCCGGCATTGGTTGAGGCATAGGGGAAGTAAAAATTCTTTTTGTTGCTGAAAGAGGTGCAATCGACGAGGACAATTTTGTCCCGATTGTCGTTTTCGTCGAACCCCTTCTGGCCTTTCTGGCCGTAGTTGTGATCGAACGCGATGCAGTTCTTCACCGTATGCCTGCCTTTGCTGTTCGCGCCGCCGAGTTTGAAGCCATTGCCGTTTCCGGCCCAGTTGGTCATGTGTTGCGCGACCGTCGTTCCTTCAGCCTTCAGATGCGGTTTGTTCAGGTCGAACAGGTTGGTGTCTTTCGGATTCCCGTTCTCCCGGTCGTACTCGCCGGTGAAAACCCTGAGGATCGCCCTGGTGCCACGCCCAACAGTCGGTCACTTCGACGCCCACATTGGATTTGAAGAAATCCCATCCGTCATCCGCGTTCTCCCAGGAGCGGCATCCTTCAAACCGGTTTCCCGGCCCGGGGTTTGAGCGGCATCCGAAGCCGTCGGCGTCGTTGCCCGGCGCCAGTTTCCCGGTATCCGAACGTATTGCGTAGGGATCGAAGTTCCGATACGAATCGCAATTCAGGATAAGATTGCTGCTGGCAAGATTTCCTGAATTCGTAGCTCCGGTCAAAAGGCCGATCTGCAGGCCGGTGTTCCCGTTGTACCGGGTGACGCAGTTCTCGATGATATTCCGGCTGCCCCGGACGTGTATCCCGAAATTTCCGGCCTTCTCAACCGTCAGGCCCTTGAGATGATACTCGTCGCCGGTGATGGTGATTCCCTGACCGGAGGCATTGTCGATGTCGCGCAAGGCCGAGAAATCGAGGACGACCTCTTTGCCCGGTTCGGCCCAGATGTTGATTGTTCCGTTGCCGCCCGGTTGGGCTTTGCCAAGGGTTCGGTTCAAGAGCAAGGGCTGCGTGCCGAGGTATCGGCCGCCCCGGAGAATGATCGTGCCGCCTTTGGTCGCGCCGGACAATGCCCGAACCGCTTCATCCAGGTGCTGAAAATCCGAGACGTGGATTGCGTCGACAGGGATGGCAGCGCTGGGTGAGACCGACAGGAACACGGAAAGAACGGCGGCGAGAAAAGCATGTCGGGTTTTCATAAAGGGCTCATTGACACAATGTTGGTTCATAAAATCACCCGCCACTCCCAATAGCAAGCCTTGCGGTGTCTCCCATTGCCGAGCAGCCGCGATGTCAGTGGGACCTGTCCGCTTTTTGACTTCGGGTGAATGTCGGCCCGCGGAGATTATTTTATCAGCCCCATTTTGACCAATATCTCTTTGAGTTTTGCCAGGTTGGCGTCGGTGCAATGACCAATCGGTTTGATCGGATCACCGACTTTAATCCCCATCAGATTCAACGCGTCCTTCATGACCACCGGGAAGCTGCCCAAGCCAAACGCGATGCGCAGCGGAGCAAGTTTATATTGCACCTCCAACGCTCCCGGAATATCTCCGGCCTTGAACTTGTTGTAAATTTCCACGACCAGAGCCGGCGCGATGTTGGACGTGGCGGCAACAGCGCCGACGCCGCCATACACCAGCGTGGCGAGGATCATGGTATCCCTCCCGGCCAGGATTTTGAAACCCTTGCTCCGGGTGTGGCGGATGTATTCCGAGGTAAGCGTCAAATCTCCGCTGCTGTCCTTCGCCCCGACGAGGTTCGGGATTTCTGCCAACCGCTCGATGAGGTTTGCCGACATGTTGATTCCGGTCCGGTCCGGGTTGTTGTAAACCAGAACCGGCAGGGCGGTTGATTCGGCTATGGTCCGGAAATGTTTGTACAGTTCCTCCTCGGAAGGACTGATGAACATCGGCGTAAGAATCGTGACCGCCTGTGCGCCCGCCGATTCCGCCATTTTCGAGAGCTTGATGCACTCCCGGGTGGTAATAGCGCTGGCCCCGACATAAACCGGAACCCGTCCCTTGACCTGGGCCACGGTAATTTCTGTCGCCCGTTTCTTCTCATCGTAGTCAAGGCCATAGAATTCGCCGGTGCTGCCGACGACGAAAACGCCATGCACGCCGCCACGCAGCACATGCTCGATCTGGTTGCGCAAACCGGTTTCGTACACCCGTTCTTCGGCATCCACCGGTGTGATGAGCGGTGTGACAACACCGCGTATAAAATCTGCATTCATTGTATTAATTTCCCGTCGGGGATTGTTTTGTTCATATCAAATTTTAATCAGATTGCCAGTTCCAGCCTTTTGATTTCACCGACAATGAACAAGTAAGACATTGCCCCCAAAAGCCCCATGCTGCCAACAAAGATCAACGCGCCGTTGAAAGAGCCGGTGGTCTCCAGAATATAACCGATGACGATGGGAGTGACGATGCTTGCCAGATTGCCGGCGAAATTGAATATGCCGCCGCTCAAGCCGACCATTTCCTTGGGCGCGGCATCACTGATCACCACCCAGCCGATGGCGCCAAAGCCTTTGGAAAAAAACGCCAGCGACATGATGGCAATAATGGCCCATTGAGCGCTCACGTAGTTGGCCAGCATGATGGTGCCCGAGAGGACCAAGCCCAGGATGATGGGCGTCTTGCGGGCCGCGGTCAGCGACGTTCCCTGCTTGAGCATCATGTCCGACACCCAGCCGCCGAGGAGTCCCCCCACGAACCCGGCCAGGGCGGGAATGGATGCAATCACGCCGACTTTCAAGATGGTCAGTCCTTTGGCATGAACCAGGTAGGTGGGGAACCAGGTCAGAAAGAACCAGGTAATCGTGTTGAGGCAAAACTGGCCGATGCAAACGCCGATCATCATCCGGTTCGTGATGAGCGCGCGCACCTGAGACCATTTTATGGCCGTCTTCCTGGCCTCCATGCCAGCAAGTCCGCCGCCGCCCTCGATGTAGTCCAGTTCCGCTCGGTTCACTCCCGGGTGATTTCGCGGAGCACGAATGACTTTCCACCATAACAATGCCAGCAACATGCCCGCCAGGCCCATGACATAGAAAACATGCTGCCAGCCAAAGACGGCTAGGATCCAGCCCAGCAAGGGACAAAAAAGCGCCAGGGCAAAATATTGCGCCGAATTAAAAACGGCCGAGGCAAAACCCCGCTCATGGGTTGGGAACCACATGGCCGTGATCCGGCTGTTGGCGGGGAATGCCGGAGCTTCGCCAATGCCCATTCCGAAACGGAGGGAAAAGAGCGAGACAAAGGCGGCGGTGCCCGCAAAGAAACCCACCGCGCCCTGCAGAAACGAAAAGAGCGACCTGAAAAAAAGTCCCACGCTGTATACCAGCCGCGAGCCAAAACGGTCCAGCATCCAGCCGCCGGGAATTTGCAGCGCCGCGTAGGACCAGCCGAAGGCAGAGAAGGCATAGCCCATCGCCACCGCATCAAGCCCAAGGTCTTTTCCCATGGCCGGGGCAGCCATGGAGAGTGTTGCCCGGTCCGCAAATGTCACGGTGGTGACAACGAACAACACGGTCAGCATCAGATAGCGAATATTGCTTCTGGGAGAATCTGTTGGGTTGGCGTTCAACATGGTCCGGCTTCGCATCTGTGTTCAATCGGACGCAAAGTCCTCACTCCAACACCGCGCCTTCTGACACGTCCCCGACTGATGCCACATACCGTCGCAACAACGGGCTGGATATAACAGTGTGCTTGAGCTTCATTTTGCGACTGCGTCGTTCAAGTTCCTGTTTGCTGACGTCGAGTTGCAACGTCCGTTTGGGAATGTTGATTTGGATCCGGTCCCCATTCTTGACATACGCAATCGGGCCGCCGGCGGCAGCTTCCGGCGCGACATGGCCGATGCACGGTCCCCGGGTGGCGCCGGAGAAACGGCCATCGGTGACAATGGCACTCGTCTTTCCCAGGCCAACGCCCATGAGCGCGGACGTCGCCGAGAACATTTCCGGCATGCCGGGTGCGCCTTTGGGGCCTTCGTATCGAATCACAACCACATCGCCCGGCTTGATTTTGCCGCCGTAAATAGCCTTTTCCGCTTCATCTTCGGAATCGAATACCTTGGCCGGACCGGTGTGTTCCATCATGGCCGGATCAACGCCCGTTTGTTTCACAATGCAGCCGTGCGGCGCAAGATTGCCTTTCAAGATCGCAAAGCTCCCTTCCGCATGAACCGGATTGTTTAGGGAACGGATCACCTCCGCATGTTTCGGTTCACGGCTTTGTCGGCAATCTGGTTCAGGGTCAGGCCGGAACAGGTTTTCGCTTCAGCATGCAGAAGCGTCCGCAGTTCCTTGACGAGAGCCGGGACGCCGCCGGCTTGTTCGAGGTCCCAGAAGGTATGTGGGCCGGAGCTTTTCAGGTTGGTGATGTGCGGCGTTTGCCGGCTGGTTCTTCGACGTCATCCAGCGTGACGCGGATTCCCATTTCCCTTGCGATGGCCGGAATATGGATGGCCGCGTTGGTGGACCCGCCGATGGCCGCGGTCAGGATCAATGCATTTTCAAAACTCTTTTTGCTTAAAAGGTCGGACGGTTTGATGTCTTCCTTTACCAGCCGCACTATCTCCTGTCCGCTCTGTTTGGCGATGCGTTTTTTCAACGAGGTGATGGCATGGGCCGTGCCGCATCCCGGCAGACTCAGTCCCAGAATCTCAACCACACACGACATCGTGTTGGCGGTTCCGGCCATGGCGCAGGAACCGGCACCGGGACAGACGGAACATTCCAGCTCCATCGCTTCTGCATCCGTGTATTCACCCTTCACCCATTTGCCGACCGCTTCGCGCATGTCGGGAATGGCCACCGCTTTGCCCTTGAACGTTCCGGGCATCATGGGTCCGCCGGTCACCATGACGGCGGGAACGTTGAGCCGCGTCATCGCCATCATCATGCCGGGGATGATTTTGTCGCAGGAACAGAGGCAGACCATCCCGTCCAATTGCTGTCCCTGAACCACAATCTCAATGCTGTCAGCGATGAAATCACGGCTGGGCAGCGTGTATCGCATTCCCGCATGTCCATGGACGAGGCCGTCACAGAGCGCGATGGTGTTGAATTCCCAGGGAATGCCGCCCGCCTGCCAGACGCCCTTCTTCACTTCCTCGGCCAGCGATTTCAGATGCGCGTGGCCCGGATGCATTTCGTTCCAGGAATTGGCAATGCCAATGAACGGCTTCTCGAAATCATCGTCGGACAGTCCGAGCGAGCGCAAATGGGCGCGGTGACCGGCACGGTTTGGGCCGGAAACGATGGCCTTGCTTCGGGTCTTTTTGGAAATCTTGAAATAGTCTCGGTCCATATTTTTCCTATGGTTGAATGAAAAGGAACCCCGCCTAGCCAATGAACTTTGTTGAATCAAACCGCATAAAAAGCGTGGGAATGCTGAAGCGACCGATGCATGCTTGTAAAGCTCATTCTCGATTCGGTGCCAATTCCTGTCCGCCATTGACTTTGGATACCGGACTTTGGACTTTGGACTGAAACATGCCGCTGAAGATCCTGATCAGTCCCGACAAGTTCAAGGGCACGCTCCCGGCCGGAGCAGCCGCGCGGGCCATCGCGAAAGGCTGGCGCAAAGCACGGTGGCATGACTCGCTCGACTTGCTGCCCATGACTGATGGCGGCGACGGGTTTGGCGCAGTCATCAGCAGTTTGTTACGTGCCAAAGTTCAACGCCTGGAAACTGTTGATGCGGCGCATCGTCCGTGCTCCGCCAGATGGTGGTGGGAGCCGCAGACGAAAACCGCCATCGTCGAATCGGCCTCGATCATTGGATTGGCAATGTTGCCGCCCAGGCAATTTCATCCATTCGAACTGGACACTTTTGGTTTGGGCGCTGTCATCCGGGCAGCGGCAGCAAAAGGCGCGAGGCGCTGCCTGATGGGCATTGGCGGGAGCGCCACCAATGACGGCGGATTCGGTTTGGCACGCTCGCTCGGCTGGAAGTTTCTGGACCGCAACGCCAACTTGATCGAACATTGGACGGGTTTGGACCAGCTCGCAAAAATTCGCGCCCCGGCGCCCCGTCGCTGTTTGCGTCAGTTGCTGGTGGCGGTGGACGTGCAAAACCCGTTGCTGGGCACACGCGGCGCCACGCGCGTTTACGGGCCACAAAAGGGCCTGCGCTCACGGGATTTTGTGCGCGCCGAATGTTGTCTTCGCCGGCTGGCGAAGGTTGTTAAGAAAGATTTCGGGCGCGACCCGGCGCGGGCACCCGGCGCAGGCGCGGCAGGTGGTTTGGGCTTTGGTTTGCTGGCATTTCTGGGCGCGCAGTTGGAATCGGGGTATGATTTATTTGCCCGGCAGGCAAAACTCAATCGTCATCTACGCGCCGCGGATCTTGTCATCGTTGGTGAAGGCGCGATCGATTCCTCCACATTCATGGGCAAAGGTGTTGGCCAAATCGCCGCGCGCTGCCGCGAGCAGGGCATCCCCTGCGTTGCGCTGGCCGGGTTTGTCAGCGCGGGTGCCAAGAAACGAAGGCTCTTCACTCAAACACATGCCCTGACCCAACTGACTGAGGTCGGGAAAGCGAAAGCGAAGCCGGCATATTGGCTGGAGCGGCTGGCGACGCGGGTAGCACGATCGTGGAAGACAGGTAACCAAAACCACCCATCCCACTGGAAAGGAATCAAGTATTATGCTGTTTAAATATCGAACCTCGTTCTGTCTCTGTGTGTTCGCCGTACTGGCGGGAAACTCGGTCTCTGCCCACAATATTGACCCCAAAGCGGACATCCATCCGACGGCCGTCCTGATGGGAAACGTTACGGTCGGGGCTTATACCCGGATCGGTCCCAAGGTGGTCATCCAAGGCGACGTCACCATCGGCCACCATGTAAACATCCTCGGGGAAACGGTCATCAACGCGGAAAAGCTGACCGTTGGCGACTACGTGAGGATTGATTACGGTTCGCGCATCGTCGCCGGGCGGCCGGTGGTTCCGGGAATCACGGCCAACACCGTGGCGGACCAAACCTATATCAAGGACAATTGCTGGGTGGGAATGAACGCAACCTTGCGCGGCGTGCGCATGGAGGAAGGGTCGGTTGTCGGCATGCGGGCCGTGGCCGACTTCAACACTCATCTTGAGCGCGGCGCTGCGTTAGCACCCGGAGCTGTAACCATGCACGACATGGTGATTCCGGCCGACAGCCTGGCGGAGGGTTGTCCAGCTGTGGTTACGCGGAATGCGATCACAGACAAAGACCGCCAGACAATCTTCGGCGTCATCCCGTCAACGTGGATCCACAGCGAGAACGAGCAGATTGCCCGCGAGATTGACCGGAATCCGCCGAAAGTCAGGAGCAGTTACCCCGGCATTGATGGCCGGCCCTACTGGAAGGGAGCGAAGGTGGACCCCACAGCGCAGATCCATCCTACCGCGATCCTGATCAATACGACCATTGGCGCGCATACCCGGGTCGGCCCGAACGTCGTCATTGCGCGCGCCGTCATCGGCCATCACTGCGATATTCGCGCCAATTCGAATATCCGCGCGGACACCGACATCGGAAACTACTGCCTGATCGGCGAACGAGTGCATGTGGGATCCGCCCGTGATGGAGGTTTCGACAACCCGCTCTGGATCAAGGACTACAGCTACATCAGCGCAGGCTCGGTCGTGCACGCCACTAAAATTGATGATGGCGTCTACTATGGTGCGAACGCCCTGACTGACTACGGCTGTTGTGTGCATAGCAACGTCGTGCTCATGAGCGGCGCGTCGGCGCTCCACGACACCAATGTCCGCGACGACACGGTGTTCCGCGGCAGTCCCGGGATGGTGGACAAGGACCCGGGCGTTCCCGACTCACTGCGCATGGAGCTTCTCGGTTTCCTGCCGAAGCGCTGGCTCGGCGAGGTGAATAGGCCGGCCTTGGAGAAACCTGAAACCTACGACGTGCCGCTGGCAGACTGGGAACATACCAACAAAGGAGTCGTAAATCCAAAGGCCCAGATTGACCCGGGCGCAATTGTTGTCGGCAACGTCAGCCTGGATGAAGGCGCGCGGATTTATGGGGGCTGCTACGTGGAAGGCAACGTCCACCTCGGTAAACAGGTGAAGGCGTACATTGGCGTAATGATTGTTTCCACAAACCTCGATATCGGCGACCACACCGACATTTACGATCAGGCAATGATTGTGGATGGCCGCACGGCCATCGCCGGCTCCCCGATTGCTGACACGCCGCACATCGGCGCCTTTTCATGGATCAATCACATGGCCTCGCTGCAGGGGGCGACGATGGAAGATTTCTCGCTCGCCAATATCGGAACCGGCGCATCGTTTGGAACCCGGATTGGCCGGGAAGCGCTGCTGCTGAACGGTGCTGTGACTTACGCGGATCAGCAACTGCCCGCGCGCTCCATCGTGTACGGCATCCCAGCCAAGGTCCGCATTACCGATTCCACAATGCGCGAACGCATGCTGTTCTTCTACGGCCGGGACTGGCCAAACTGGGAACGTCAGGCAACGCCGGAGTATCTGAAACACTACACCTTGCCCGAATAAACGGGCCAGTTTTTCAGCGCAATTGCGTCAGCCAATAAACGCCGCGTGAACGGCTTTCATCGCCGCTTCACCCTTGGCCAAATCAATCACGACGGAAATTTTGATTTCGCTGGTGGAAATCATGTCAATGTTCACGCCTTCCTTCGCGAGCGTTTCAAACAGTTTTGCGGCCACGCCCGTGTGACTCTTCATGCCGACGCCGACGATGGACAGCTTGCCGATTTTTTCCGTGGCAATCACATCGTGGAAACCGAGTTCCTTTTTCAAGCCGTCAATCACCTTCTGCGCCTTGAGCAAATCCGGCTTGTCCATGGTGAATGAAAGGTCTGTCGTCCCGACTTTGTCGGGAGTGCCGTGGCTGATGTTTTGGACAATCATGTCCACGTTTACCGCCGCGTCGCCGAGCGCCTTAAAAATGCGCGCGGCCACGCCCGGTTTGTCGGGCACGCCGACGAGCGTGACCTTGGCTTGATTTTTGTCGAACGCGACGCCGCGCACGACGACGCCTTCCATGCTTTTGGTTTCTTCTTTCACAATGGTTCCGGGGTTTTCGTTGAGGCTGGAGTGGACTTCAAAAGTGACTCCAAATTTTTTGGCAAATTCGACCGAGCGGCTCTGCATTACCTTCGCGCCGAGGCTGGCGAGTTCGAGCATTTCGTCGTAGGAAATTTCATCGAGTTTCTTCGCGCCGGGCACAATGCGCGGGTCGGCGGTGTAAACACCGTCCACGTCCGTATAAATCTGGCAAAGGTCGGCTTTGAGCGCCGTCGCGAGCGCGATGGCCGTCAAATCCGAACCGCCGCGGCCGAGCGTCGTAATCTGGCCCTCGGGCGTTTCGCCTTGAAAACCGGCGACAATGACGACGTTGCCTTTGTCGAGCATCTCGTGAACTTTTTTGGGCGTGATATTGCTGATTTTGGCCTTGGTGTGAACACCGTCGGTGACGATGCCCGCCTGCGCGCCGGTGAGCGACACAGCCGAAATGCCAAGTCCGTGCAACGCGATGGCGGTCAGCGCAATGGTTTGCTGTTCGCCAGTGGCCAGCAACATGTCCATTTCGCGTTCGCTGGGCAAAGGCATGATTTCCTTCGCCAGTTTGATGAGATTATCCGTCACGCCGCTCATCGCGGAGACGACAACGACAATTTTGTCACCGTTGGCGTGGCGCTTTGCCACCCGCGCCGCCACGTTTTTGATGCGCTCGGTGTTGCCCACCGATGTGCCGCCGTATTTCTGAACGATTAATGCCATGACTTATTCCACAGGTTGTCAGGAGCATGCCAGAAGTGTGCCGGCAATCAAGCAGCCGTGTGATGCCCGATAAGATAGGCGCGAAACTTCTCGTAATCCGCGCTCATACGAGTCGTAATCTTCCGGCAGTTTTTCGGCGGCGGCAATTGCCGATGGAACTTCCGGGGAAAAACCGAGCGTCTTTTCGATTTCTTCAGGGAATTTTGCCGGGTGCGCCGTTTCCAGCACAACGGCGGGCGCTCCGCTCAGCGGTTCGACGGCAAGCCAATCAAGGAATCCGCGCCATGCCACCGCGCCATGCGGTTCGAGCAACAATTTGTGTTGCTTCCAAGCCTCCTGAATTGTTGCGCGCGTGCGTTCGTCGGAAACGGAACTGGAAAAAATGTCGCGGCGCATCGCGGCGAGATCGGGTGCGCGATGAATTTTCCCCGTCTCGTCCATCTGCCCGCCATAAACCGCCACGAGCCGCGCGAGGTTGCTCGGATGTCCGACGTTCATTGCGTTGGACAGCGAGTTGCGCGACGGAACGATTTTTTGGTAGTTGCCGGTTTCCAGAAAGCGCGGGAAAGCGTCGTTGTCGTTGACCGGCGTGATGAGTTTTTTGATGGGCAACCCCATTTGCCGCGCGACAATTGCGCCCATCATGTCGCCGAAATTGCCGCTCGGCACGGAAAAGACAATCGGTTCGCCGGGTTTCGCGATTCGCGAAGCGGCATAAAAATAATAAACGCTTTGCGGCAGCAGCCGGCCAATGTTGATGGAATTGGCCGATGAAAGCGGAATATGTTTTAACTCCGGATCGGCGAACGCGCGTTTCACCATGGCCTGGCAATCGTCAAATTTGCCGTCAATGGCGATGGTGCGGACGTTTTCAGCAAGCGTGGTCATCAGCTTGCGCTGGCGCACGCTGACTTCGCCAAACGGGAACAACACAAAAACACGGACGCCGGGAACGTTGTGAAAGGCGTGCGCAACTGCCGAACCGGTGTCGCCGCTTGTCGCAGTGAGAATCGTGGCATGTTGGCCGGTTTCGCGCAAAAAATGTCCGAACAACCGCGCCATCAGCCGTGCCGCGAAATCCTTGAACGACGCCGTTGGCCCACGATCGAGCCGCAGAACGTGAACACGGTCATAAACTTTTTCCAGCGGCACATCGAAGTTGTAGGCGTCGCGGCAAATCGCGGCGAGGGCGTCGGCTTCGATGATGCCGTCGGTGTAACGCGATAAGATGCGAAAGGCGATTTCATGGTAAGGCAGTCGGGCGAACGCGGCGATTTCATTGGACGACAGCTTTGGAAACTTGTCGGGAAGATAAAGACCGCGGTCCGGCGCCTGACCAACAAGCAATGCATCGCGCAGGTTGACTGCCGGCGCCCGGCCATTGGTGCTGACAAAATGAATCATGCCTGGATGCCTCGCGAAGTACGCGAAACTATTCAAAATTTTCCACGCGCAGCATCACGGGTTTGCTTTTGACGACCGGCAATTTGCCGATTCTGTCAAGCGCCTTCATCACTGCGCCGTTCTTTGCGTCGTGGATCATGAAGATCAGCGGGACGCTTTCGCCTTCGTGCCCTTCGGGCTGGATCACGGACGAAATGCCGATTTTTGATTGCCCGAAAATGGCCGCGATTTTTGCCAGCGTGCCCGGACGGTCAACGACGTTGAGTCGGACGAAATACCGCGACACAACATCCTCAATCGGCACGACTGCGCCGTCACATTCGTGCGGCACGAACGGCGGCACGCGATATTTCGTGCCGAATTTCAAATCCAGCGCCGCGTCCGCCAGGTCGCTCAAGACCGCGCTGGCGGTGGCGTTCTTGCCCGCGCCGCGTCCGTAAAACAGCGTATCGCCGACGATGTCGCCGCGCACAAACACAGCATTGAATTCGTGATTCACACCCGCCAGAACGTGAGAACTGGGAATCAACGTCGGATACACGGACACTTGCACGCGACAGCCGCTCCCCAATTTTTTAACGATGCCAAGCAGTTTGATGGTGTAGCCAAGTTCGCCTGCAAATTTAATGTCGAGCGCGCTCACGTGCCGGATGCCCTGGACGTAAACTTTTTTCGGACTCACCCAAAAACCGTGCGCAAGCGAGGCAAGGATGCCGATTTTGTGTTGCGCATCCCAGCCGTCAATGTCCAGCGATGGCTCGGCTTCGGCGTAGCCCTGCTTTTGCGCTTCAGCAAGAACGGCGGCGAAATCCGCGCCCTCAAGTTTCATCCGGGTGAGAATGTAATTGCAAGTGCCGTTGACGATACCGTAAAGCACATTAATGCGATTGCCGACGAAGCCTTCGCGCAGCGATTTGATGATCGGAATGCCGCCGCAAACGCTGGCTTCATAATAAAGATTCGCGCCGTATTTTTTTGCTGCGGCAAACAATTCTTCGCCGTGCGCGGAGAGCAGCGCTTTGTTCGCCGTGATGACCGGCTTGCCAAGTCTCAGCGCGGCAAGAATCATCGTTTTGGCAATGGTTGTGCCGCCGACAAGTTCGATGACGATGTCTACTTGGGGATCGTTGACGACGCTTTGCCAATCGGTCGTCATCACCGAACGCGGGATTTTATAGGGGCGCGGCTCGTCAAACGCTTTGACTGCGACTTTGCGGACAACGACCCTCACGCCAATGCGCGAAGCCATGAGCCCACCGTTGAGCTGGAGCGCGTGAAACACGCCGCTGCCCACTGTGCCACCGCCAATCATGCCTAGGTTTACCTGCTGCATAAGGACATTGAGATTGCCGCGAAAAAAGCGCGGGGACAATTTAATTCTAAACTCACCAGCTCACCGGCACGGTCATCTTTTTTCCAAAGCGATTGTGGTAATGCAATTGCTTGTGGCGCTGGCCATATTCGTGGACAAGTTTCGTCAACTTCACGTCGTAGCAACAGTATTCGGCGATTTCCGCAAGCTTGCCGTCTTTGAACCAGCGGATGGCCTGCATTCCCTCCGCCGTTTTTTCAACGCCAAACGTCGCCGTCGCAATCGAGTCGAGCGAGAGCCGGTGGTTCAGCGTGTTTTGCAATTCCACCATCATGTCCAGCGTCGGAAGCTGTCTCAAATCAAGCGACGTGTAGCCGTGCAACACTTCGTAATCGAACCGCAAAATATTGAAACCCACCACCAAATCGGCGCGTTGTAAATCCGTGATCAGGTCGTTTACTTGCTTTTCGCCGTAGATTTTGTAATTACCGCGCGCCGTCCCGAACGTTACGCCCACGCTCATTCCCATGTGATTGATGTTGTTCCAGCCGCTGACTTCCTCGGCGGATTTTTGCGTTTCCAGGTCGAAATAAACAATGTTCTTTGCCACGGTTGTGTTCATTAAAATTGCAGCTGCCAAAAGAAACAAACTTAAATTCTCAGATTCGGGGCGCGAAGCATTGCTCCGATGTTGGAGTTCAATCCCGCGCGGCGGGATTGTTCGGGAAGGCAGGCTAAAGCCTGAACTCCAACGCTTCACCACTTGAAGAATTCCGCGACCCTGCCGGCGACTTTGGACTTTGAACTTTGGGCTTTGGACTTAATAATCCATACATGTCATTGACACCTTCAACCATGCTGCCGCTCGGCACGACAGCGCCCGATTTCAGATTGCCGGACACCAACGGAAAAACCGTTTCGTCGGTGGATTTCAAGGACAAGCCTGCGTTGCTGGTTTTGTTCATCTGCAACCATTGTCCCTATGTAAAGCACATCCGCACCGGCCTTGCACAACTTGCGCGTGACTATCTGCCGCGCGGCGTCGCCATCGTTGGCATCAACTCGAATGATGTGGCCAATTATCCCGACGACAGCCCGGCAAAGATGAAGGACGAAGTGAAAGCCGCCGGTTATTTGTTCCCGTATCTTTACGACAAATCCCAAGCTGTTGCCAAAGCCTATCGCGCCGCCTGCACGCCGGACATTTACCTGTTTGATAAAAGCCACAAGCTCGTTTATCGCGGCCAGTTTGACGACAGCCGCCCGGGCAATGGGATGCCGGTGACGGGAAAGGATTTGCGTGCTGCGCTCGACGCCGTGCTTGAGGGCAAACCCATTTCGCCGAATCAAAAGGCCAGCATGGGCTGTAACATCAAGTGGAAGTCCGGCAATGAACCGGAATACTTTTGAAGGCAGAAGGCAGAAGGCAGAAATCACTCGCCGCGGGCATGTTTTGATATTGTGACAAGGATGGAAACAAGTTCATTTGCCTCCTGAAGCAAGGGTTCGAGCCGGGTTTTCGTAACAATTTTTTCATCCGCCAGCAATTCGAGCCAATAGGCGGCTTCATCAGCCTCCTTTAAACAATCTCCAACCTTGGCGATGAATTCCGCTTTTGAACGGGCGCGATTGGCTTCCCGATAATTTGCACCCACGGAAGTCCCGGAACGCAACGCCTGCTTGCCCAAGACTTGCGCCAATGTTTCCTTTGGCAAAGCGATGTAAAGCCGGATTATTCGACGCGCAAATTCTTTTGTTCTCGCTGCCAAGTCCTTTTCTGCATTCTTCATTCTGCCTTCCACCTTTGCTATTTTGGCAGTTTTCCATCAACTATTTCACACAAAACGTGAAAAAGCAGCTTGTGTGCCTCCTGGATGCGCGCGGTGTTGTCGCCCGGCACAAGCAAATCCAGCGTGGCCACGCCTTTCGTGAACCCGCCGTCACGGCCGAGAAAGCAAATGCTTTCAATGCCTTTGCGTTTGGCCTCTTCGAGCGCGCGCAGCACGTTTTTTGATTTGCCGCTGGTCGTGAACGCAATGAGCAGGTCGCCTTTTTCGGCCAGGCCCCAGACCTGCCGCGCAAAAATTTCATCGGCGCCATAATCGTTGCAAACGGCGGTCATGAATTCACCGTTGGCCGTCAGCGAAATGGCCGGATAAGGCCGGCGGTCGGCGGCATAGCGGCAGAGAAATTCCGTGGCCAGATGCGTGGCGTCGGACGCGCTGCCGCCGTTGCCGCAGATGAGCAGCTTGTGGCCGGAGGTCAGGCAGGCCAGAACCATTTTCGCCGCGCGATTCAGCGGCTCTTCCAAACCCGTCAATCCGCGAAATGTCGCGACAGAATCTTCAATCGCTCGCTGCAATTGTGTCATGGCATAAAACTAGACTTCGGCGCCAAAAAGGAAAGACCAAACCCATTGCGCCTGCCCTTGAGATTTTTCCATGGCCGGTTATTTTGTGGTCATGCCGATTTACGAATTTCATTGCCAGAAGTGCAAGTGCGACAGCGAAATCCTTGTCCGCTCCAGCGATTGGAAAGGCACGGCTTGCCCAAACTGCGGTTCAAAAAAACTGTCCAAGAAATTCTCCGTGTTCGCCTCCGCCAACGCCGGCGGCGGTGACGCACCGTCGTGCGACGGCGGCGGCGGAGGTTGTTGTGGTGGCCATTGCCACGGCCATTGACAAGGTAGGGCTGGCTCTCCGAGCCAGCCGAATGGGAAGTCGAACTTCGACCGGCGCGCTGCGGAGAGAGCGCCCTACCTTGAGCAAACTTCCCGCGCCGTCACGCACGTCAAATCTTCGACCGCCCAATCGGGTTGATGCCGTTTT
Source organism: uncultured Verrucomicrobiae bacterium (assembly GCA_963835625.1). Lineage (GTDB taxonomy): Bacteria > Verrucomicrobiota > Verrucomicrobiia > Limisphaerales > UBA11358 > UBA11358. The sequence goes on along the minus strand of CAWIGO010000015.1, from coordinate 155,670 downwards.
AATTCGTCCAGCTTCGCTCCGCCGGTGGCCATGGCGAGCACTTTTGCGCCAATGGCCTGCGCGCAGCGAATGTCATGCGTCGTGTCGCCTACGACGACGATTTGGTCGCCGCGCAATTCCTTTCCAAGCACGCGGCTGCCGCGTTTGTGTGCGATGGCGGCGATCTGATTGCGATCTTCGCTGTCGTCGGCAAACGCGCCGATCTTAAAGACGTCCCAAAGGCCAAAGCGACGCAGCTTGATTTCCGCGCCAAGACGAATGTTGCCGGTGATCAGGCCAAGTAACGGCGGCTGCGGCAACGTCCGTAGCCCGTCTAAAAACTCCAGCACGCCTTCGCACGGCCCGCCTTTGCTTTGCGCGACAATGTGGTCGAGCCAGAAAACGTAACACTCAAAAAATCGCCGGAAATTTTCCGGCGTCGCCGGAATGCCGTGTAAACCGAAAAACTCGCGGACGAGGCTCACATCAGTGCGGCCTGGAAAATCGATCTTTTCGACGCCGTCATGAGCGTTGAATTCCGTGGCAAATGTTTTCGCAAACGCTTTTATGCCCGCGCCGCCGGTATGGACGAGTGTGCCGTCAATGTCGAACAAAACGAGTCGCACCATGTGCCAGGAAGTTAACCGTTGTCGCGACGGCAGGCAACGCGGCGTTGTCTGTGGTGAATAAGTTTTACTGGATACAGGTTCGCCGTTTGTTCTATCGCTTTTGTTAATCCAGAAGCGTTGGATGATAAATTATGTTGCGAACCCGCGCGTTCACACTCATCGAATTGCTGGTGGTCATGGCGGTTATTGCCATTCTTGCCGCGCTGTTGTTGTCTGTAATCAGTCATGCTAAAGCATCTGCACAAGCCGTCACATGCCGAAACAATCTCAGGCAATGGGGAACAGCAACTCTACTTTACACGGCGGACAATCATGATTTCCTGCCACCTGAGGGAAGGCCGACGCCGCTAGATACGGATCTGAGCGATCCAACCTATCAGGCTTGGTATATCCAACTTCCGGAACAGATGGGGTTGCCTCGCTATGTAGATATGTCGTGGCGAACGAATGCGCTGGCTGATGTCGGAAATTCCGTCTGGATTTGTCCGTCCAATCCGCGTCATTGTAATGTCAGCAAGAAGTCGCACAACCTATTTCACTATTGCCTGAATGATTATGTAAACGGCACAGGTACTAATAGTCACAAAATCAGACTGGGTTCAGTTCCTAGAACCTCAAGCGTCGTTTGGATGTTTGATTCCAAGAATTTGCCCGCTGTTGGCGAAGAAAATTTCGTTCATACAAATCTGCATAATCGTGGCGCGCAGTTTGTCTTTCTCGACGGCCACGTGGCGCGATTCAATAACAAAGCGTATTGGAACTTCAAAACTGGCAAAGGAATTACTAACAACCCGGAACTGATCTGGATTCCCTGATTAATCTTTAAAAACTATCACTCTTGATATAGTCTCTGAAAATAATCTTCGAGCGTCTTTGCGATTTTGTCCTTCGGGAGCAAAAGAGAAGCCACATCCACGCGCAACACTCGAGCAAGACAAATCAATTCAAAATCTGACACCCAACGGGATTGCCCTTCAATTTTCGCCAAGGTTTCCCGGCTGAGACTCCAGCCAAAACGGGCACATCGAGCCGCAAGCATAGGTTGTGTCAACCCTTGTTGATAGCGGATTTTTCTGATCTGTGGACCGACCAAGTTCCGCGGATTTTTCATGTGCCAAATTCAGAGCTTGACGCTAGCGAGAAAAAGGCTTTAATCGTTCGGAATTCAGCACGTTGTGATTGGTTTGCCGGCACCTTCCTTTTGGTGTGGATCGGCAACTATCGTCAGTACAATGAAGGATTGAGTTATGCGAAAAGTAATTCAGAAAGTTATCGTCATCGCGGCAATTGCCACTCTATTTGCCGGTTCAAACGAGAAAGTTTTCGGCCAAATACTGCCCGGAGGCGGAGGGGGTGGCAGCGGCACGAATGAACCATACAATTGGACTCCACTACCTTACGTGCCGGGATTGAAAATGAACATTTCCATGATGGACGCCACCAATTTTCGCCTGACCTTGCTGGAAGCTGATCCGGCAGGGAAATATGACATTTACTTTGCGACCAATTTGATTTCGGCCACTTGGAACGACTTGCTCCAAGGAACAAATGGCCAAAGCAATTTCGCCCTGACTTTTCCAAATTCAAGCTCTGGATTTTTCAGGACGGCCAGAACGGATACGCCAGTGGCCGATGCTGGAAACATGACGTTTTATTTCCCGTATGAATCGGTGAACACGAATATTGTCAACGCCATTGTCGAAGGCGGCCCGGCGGCGGCAACAGCGATTTTGGTGGATTCCACCAATTTTGCCGGAGCGACGTGGATTCCGTTCAGTTTAGTACCGCTGGTGGACATCGGGACAAACGAGGGAACGCACGAGGTCTGGTTCGGTTTTCAAGGAACAAACGGCGTCGTTTACTGGTCAGAAGCATCCGTCACACTGGATACGACACCGCCTGTTTTGGTGATCACCAATCCGGTTTCCACCACGACTTCGCGTCCCATCATTCAATTGCAAGGCTATGGCCTAGAACCTCTTTCCCACATTTACTTTGATGTGACTAATGCGGCAGGCAGCGTAACCAATCAACAAGGTTTCGTGACGGAACAGAGTTTCGACACCAACAAATTAAATTTTACAACAAACTGGTTCCAATGCTTCGACATCGAACTCACGAACGGAGTCAACACAATCACTGTTCACGCGGCGGATTTGGCGGGCAACGTTGCGACAACGAATGTTACCATTACTTTGGATTTTACGGGCGACACCAATCCGCCAGTTGCCACTGTGACTTGGCCGGAAGACGGAGCGCAAATCAGCGGCACAAACTTCACATTGCGCGGCGTTTTGGATGACGAGACGGCTCAAATAACTGCGCAGATGGTGGACACCAACGGCGTAACGAATATCGTCAATGGCGTGGTGGAGCGAAACGGAACATTCTGGCTGGAGGATTTGCCATTGAATTCAGGAACAAACATCGTGACGATCACAGCGACCGACGCGGCGGGTAATGCATCTGTGACCAATCTCACTTTGTTTCAGAGTGACGTAACGCTCACCATTGACCTCGTATCCGATGACCAATTAAACCAATCCGTAACAACGGTATCCGGCACCGTGAGTGATCCAAGCTACGATGTCTGGATCAATGGTGTCCAAGCAACTGTTGATGGTTCCGGCCACTGGACGACCAACAATGTGCCGGTTTACGGAAATGGCACTGCGACTTTTGATGCCATCGCTTATCCACCCGGCCAATCGCCCAATCTGCGTATGCAGATGAATTCCAATAGTGGCCAGTCGCCTGTTCAAACATCACAGGCGAGAGAACAACCGCCAACTGTTTTCATCTCATCGTACTCCGACCAATGGAAGGAAGAGATGACTTGTCTTGGGGGAGGTGGGCCTTATCTAGTCAGTTGGGGTGCTTCCAAAAATTACACAGCGAGTATAGATAATTCCGGTCGTCTTTCGTATCAAGCAAATGGCACTTTTTTCTATCATGAAGACAATGACATTGGCTGGTGGGATACGAGTTACGACTGGTCAAGCAGTGATCCAGTTGGAACATACACGAAGACAGGCTATGATCCTGATGCTGATGATTATTCCGGGACAGGTTGTGGAGATTTCTGGAACCCAGATCCTTACGACGTGCCATCATGGTCATGGGGTTGTGGTTCGCATTATTACGCAAATATCAATTACGATATGAAGCAACAGTGTTGTTTTGATGCGGTAGACGTGACCTACTCCCGAAGTTCTAAAACGTCTATGAAGCTCAGAACCGGAGGAAAATCTGGAATAGCCCATAAGAATTTATTAGCAATCAGTGCCAGTGCTACAGAATATGGCCGCCCTGACGGTGTTTGTTGGGGCAATGGCCCCGAAGAATGGGAAAATACTCCGGAACAAGGTATTGCCCCCAATCGAATTCAAGTCCTAGGAAAAACGCTCGGCAACGACGGTAGCCTCTACATTGTGCTTCCAGACAACGCGACTGTTGACTTGGGCGCGAGTGCACCAGCCAGCCATTATAGTTTAGGCGTTTCAGCAACCAAATATCATCCCTATATTACGGCCAACGGCACCAATTTGGACACCACCACGCCGGAGTTTTGTGTGGGACAGTCGGTGACATTTGCCTTGAACGGCCTGCCGTCTTGCGAGGATTGCGTTTCACACTGGACGTTGCCCGACAAGTATGTGAATGAGGTGTATCAATACTCGTCCTCATGCACAAGCTACCGCGTCAATAATGCCTTGCTCAACAATCCGACCACTTCTTGTTGGTATGTGAATGGCTCTGGTGGTGCGGTAAATGTTGGGCAAAACCTGCAATTTCCTAGTGGTCAAGTCACCATCGTTGCAAAGGGAAATTTTACAATTTATCGTCCGACGATTTCAAATTTCCAACCTCGCCCACCGTTCTTCGCCGCCCTAATACCCAGTAATTCTCCAAGTACGCTCCGGCTCGGCGATGACAATGAAAATGGTGCCATGGCCTACACGCTGGACGTGAATTCTGTCCAACCCTTTAGCGGCAACGCAAATATCGTGCAGCTTGTCAATGCCAGTCGCGCGGTATCGGCTCCTTATGGCGGCCAACAGTCAACCACAGCCGGACAATTCTGGCTGGATAACCAAGAATTTTACATTGGTGGTAATAATCCGGTTAATCCGCCAAGCATACCTTATGCTTATCTCGAGTTTACCGATATGCCCGGCTATGGACTAAATCCTATAACTGGATCGGATTTGTGCTCAATCGTGGATTATTTCAAGGATTACGTTGTGTTCAAGCCCGATGGAAACGGTAACATTTATGTCACGCTTGGACTTATCTCTTGGGACTGGTCAGCCAGCGCCAGCAAGGTTGATGGCGTCTGGACTATCCCCGCTTACCAAGTCAACGGGCCGTCATCACCGGATGGTTCGGACGAATTTCCAACATGGCCCCAAACATACCACAACGGATTGCCCTAGCCAACCTGGAAATCATTTATGAAAACCAAAATTCTTATTTTTCTTTGCCTTGGCGGCCTCGCAAATTTTTTCACAGTCAACGCTGCGGAGACAACGCAGACAAATTCTGATGCGGCTTTCATTAAAGAGCTTGTTTGGAGTGCGCCAACAAACAATCTCTCCTTGGGAATCACGTATTTAAGTCCGACAAATCGTTTTGGAGAAAAATCGGATGTTCTTGTTTATCTTTTGGATGTAGGCCCAACCAATACAACTTGGTGGCGTTGGATGGGGCCACCTCAATTTCAGCGCGTTAAATATCATCTATACGACTCGTCCCAAAGAGCCGTCCCCTACTCAGCAAAGTATCGCCCAACCAATAAGGTTTATAATACCATCTCTGAAATACCGCAAAATGTGCATAATGTGCGTGTTGGGCATGTGATACTAAGCCGGGAGGTCCCTGTACCTTACGACCGAATTACTTTAACAAACATATTCCAGATTGAACAAGGCGGGGACTACACGTTAGTCGTCAAAGGCCGTATAATAAAAATCAACGGTGATTCAAGTTTAAGTGTAGTGGAATTTTCACCAGTTTCATTGGCAATTCATCTTCGTGATGAAGATGTGCCAAAGAAGTCAAATTGATTCGGGTTTTGCACCACAACCGAAAAACTGGTGTCCGCAACCGTCCCACCGAACAAGCGGCTTAGCGTTTGCGGTTGTAGATTTTCTGCGAATACTTTTTGCGAATAAATTCCGCCGTGCGACCGCGTAACTTCGCGTCCGGCAAAAATTCCATCCATGCGGCGTCAAAGTCCCGCTGCACGACTTCAACCATTGCTTTTTCCCAATCGGCTCGCATCAGCGAAATCGGCGGTGGCTGCACCGAGCCTTGAATCAGCAAGCCCAATTTATTTCGCCGCTGTGCCGCGCCAGCGATTTTTTTCCCATTCCAAAGCAAATCAAATTTCGTGTAACCAACAAAACAACCAATCGCGGATTGCGGATTGCGGATTGCGGATTTCTGGGAGCGTAGCGCAAGTTCCGTTGTCACATCAAGTTTCGCGAATGCGGATTGAATCCATTCGTGAACGCGCCGGTAACTTTCTTCCGCTTTGAAGGAATGCCATTCATGACCCGGCGGAAACGTTAAACTGTAAGTCCAATCCACGTTGTGCGGCACAATGCCGCCGCCGGTCGGACGGCGCACGAGCGGTCGCAGCAACGTCGCGTGTTCAACGTCCGCATATTTCTGAAAATAGCCGAATGTCGCCGCCGGCTCCGTCCAGCCGTAAAATCGCAGCACTGGTTTTCCCAAGCGCGGCATTGCTTCGAGCAATGCCTCATCCAGCGCCATGTTGAACGCCGGGTTGCCGGGGCCGGATTGCAGTAAAAACCAGGAGTTCATAAACCACTAAGACACAAAGACACGAAGTTTTTGTAAAACTTATTCTTTGTGCCTTTGTGTCTTGGTGGTGAAATTTTTAATGCCGACCTTCGGGCACAGTTTCAACACCTCGCAATGGCCGCAATCCGGTTTGCGCGCGTCGCAACGGCGGCGGCCATGCCAGATGAGCCAGTGACTGAACAGCATCCATTGCTTTTGCGGCACGAGCGCCATCAAATCCCGTTCAGTTTTCTCCGGCGATGTTTGTTTCGTCAAGCCGAGCCGCTGCGACAACCGCGCGACATGCGTGTCCACGACGACGCCGACATTGATGCCGAATGCATTGCCCAAAACGACGTTCGCCGTCTTGCGCCCGACACCGTCCAATTGCGTCAATTCCTCCATCGTGTGCGGAACTTTCCCGCCATGGTGTTTGATGAGTTTCCGACAACAATTTCGGATGTTCTTCGCCTTGTTCCGAAAAAAGCCCGTGGTCCTGATGGCCTGCTCGAGTTCCGCGAGTGGGGCATTCGCGTAATCCGCCGCCGAGCGATATTTTTTGAACAACTCTTTTGCGACAATGTTGACGCGTTTGTCGGTGCATTGCGCCGAAAGGATCGTGGCGATGAGCAATTCGAGAGGTTTTGAGTGATGCAACTCACACTTTGCTTCGGGATAAGTCCTGTCCAGCACGGCGATGATTTTCCTTGTGCGTGCGGATTTAGCTTTAAAAGTTTCGTGGGACATTTTCCTCCAGAATTTTAACCACAAAGACACAAAGGCACGAAGAAAACTTTGCGCCTTTGTGCCCTCGTGGTTTGAGGATCAGACCAATTCCGGCTCTTCAATTTCTTTTGGTGGCGCAAAAAGCGGCGTGCCGTCGGGTGCTTCGGGATATTCAAAAATTTTGCCTTCATAATTGCGCAGCACCACGCGGTCGGTGTTATGGCTTAGAACATATTCCGGGTTGACCGGCACTTTGCCGCCGCCGCCGGGCGCGTCAATGACGTATTGCGGCACGGCGTAACCGGTCGTGTGGCCGCGCAATTTTTCCATGATTTCGATTCCCTTGCGGACGCTGGCGCGCAGGTGCGCCGAGCCGGAAATCAAATCGCACTGGTAAATGTAATACGGCTTCACCCGGCACATCAGCAGTTTCTGGACATGCGCCTTCATCACCGCCGCGTCGTCGTTGACGTATTTGAGCAGGACGGACTGGTTGCCAAGCGGAATGCCGGCGTCAGCCAGACGTCCGAGCGCATCGCGGACTTCCGTCGTCAATTCACGCGGATGGTTCGAGTGAATGCTCATGAAGAGTGGATGAAATTTTTTCAGCATCGCGCACAGTTCGGGCGTGATGCGTTGCGGCAGAAAAACCGGGATGCGCGAGCCGATTCGCAGAAATTCAACATGCGGAATCGCCCGCAACCGGCTTAAAAGATGTTCAAGCTTTTCGTCGCTCAACAACAGCGGGTCGCCACCGCTCAACAGCACATCACGGATTTCCGGGTGTTGCGCGATGTAGGCGATTTGTTTGTGGAATTCGGGATGAAAATCGTAGCCGCTGGCATTGCTTACGAGCCGCGAGCGCGTGCAGTAACGGCAATACGCGGCGCAGCGGTCGGTCACGAGGAACAGCACGCGGTCAGGATACCGATGCACGAGGCCGGGCACGGGCGAATGCGAATCTTCGCCGCACGGGTCGCTCATTTCCCACGATGCGGTATGGGTCTCCTCAATGCGTGGAATGACCTGGCGGCGAATCGGGCAATGCTCGTCTGCCGGGTCAATGAGATTGAAAAAATACGGCGTGATGGCGAGTGCGAGCTTGTGGTTGGAGAGCTTCGCGCCGGCGAATTCCTCCGGCGTGAGCATGGGCATCAACCGTTGCAATTGCTCCGGCGTCGTGATGCGATGCTTGAGTTGCCAGTGCCAGTCGTTCCAATCGGCGTCGGAAACGTCATGCCAGAAACCGCGCCCCGCGGAGCGGAAATTTTTCAAAGATTGGAGTCGGTGGCCCGATGGCGGCTCCCCGCCATTCGCGAGTGAATTGTCATCCTTCATTTTTTTCAATAGGAACTATAAGTTGGAATTACGCCCTGTCAAGTTGACCGCCAGCACGGCAGCCGTGTTCAAATGCCGTTGAAAATCATGGGTGCAAAAAGTCCGGTTTAATGGCCGCTTCAATTGTCCGGCGCTTCGCGTCGAGTGCGTCCAGTTTTTTCAATATGCCGCGCACGTCGCCTTTTTGCGTCGGCGGCGGATGTTTGCCAAGACGCGGTGTGGACGTGGATTCGCCGTGTTCGCCGAGGAAATCGGCGAGGGCGAAGCGATATTCAGCGGTCAAAACGGCCAACGGCGGGGCCATGCGGAGTTGCGCGAGTTCAAAATCGCGCAACTTGGTTTGGAGAACCGCCGTTCGTCGCCCGGAATCGAAGTTCCGAATCACGGCTTGGAGGGAAATGGTGGCGCGTGTGGGCAAGGCGTTTGACGCAGTGCGCATTTCCACGGGCACGCTGAGGATTTCGTCGAGTTTTTCACGACTGACTGCGGGTGTCCACCTCGAACCGGGGTCGCGCGCGGCAAAACTCACGACCTGTAGCGCCCACCACTTTTCCAAATCGAGCGGCCGCGGAAAATCGGCGCTGAAGGCGCTTTGAAATGCGGTTTGCCAATTGTAAAAATGCGGCAAGGATTGAAGCATTGTGCGCAACTGTGCCGGGCCGTTTTTCAAATCAAGCAACTCATTCACAAACAATTGTGCGCTGGCGCGATACACTCCGCCGTCGGCGCCGGACAATTGCGCGTCGGTCGGCCAGCTCAATTGCTCAAACGTCAGCGCGGGATAATCGCACAGCACGCGGCGCGCGCCTGCGAGAAAGTCCATGCCGCGTTGGTTCCCGACAGTGCGGCTTTCCAACAGGCCATTCACGACACGGGATGGCGATGACAGGATCATTTCACGCCAATCGGCCGCGAGGAGTTGTTGCGACAGACCATCGGTGAGCCATCCGGGAATTTCCGCTGAGCGCGTTGATGCATTGCGATTGGCAAACTCCAGCAGCACCACACTCACCATCGCGCGCGCAAAATGGGTGTGTGACAAAACGTCCGGCAACGAAACGTGATAATCCCAGCCGTCAGCAAGGCGTTTGGAAACGATGGTGACATCGTCGTTCGGCGATTGCGCCGGGCGCAGCACGAGAAAAACTTTCCCGCGCCACGGGCCGTTGACACCGAGTTCGCGCCACAATGTTTCCTTGACACGCTCGGCGGATACAGCCAGCAACGCCGGTTCCAGTCGAACGAAGTTGGTGTCAGTCACGATTCCGGGCGCGGTAAAAAGCGCTGATGATTGAAAAGCGCTGATCACAATAAACTGGCCGGAAATGCTGCGCGCCGACCCCGTTATCGGCAAAGAAAACCCCGCCTGCATGTTGCAGCAAAAAATGCCGGACAAAACGGCAACACAACCAAAGTCGCGCAGGCAGTGCACACGGAGGAACATAGTCAGGCTTTGGCCGGCGCCGGCTTGGCGGGCTTGCTTTCAGGCTTGGCAGCGGGTTTCGCGCCGTTGCCGGATGATTTAGCCGGCGGGGAATCTTTTTTGGCCGCTTTTTTGTAGCCTTCGCTGCGATAGTCGGTGGTGTAAAATCCGCTGCCTTTGAACAAGAGCCCCGCCCCGGCGCTGATTTTGCGTTTCACACGGCCACGTCCCCATTTTTTCCCACCGCAAAGGTCTTTGGGACAAATTCGAAATGGTTTGGCGGAAATGGATTGAAACATCTCAAATTCCCGGCCGCATTTCTCGCAGAAGTATTCGTATGTCGGCATGGATAATCCGCAAATGAATTTTCACCCCGCGCCGTATGCGTCACCAGCGCCATAAATTCGTCATCGCCGACGTATTGGTCGGCGCAGGAACGACTTTCACCGAACCCTCGGAACCGACCTCGACGTTCAAGTTGTAGCCCGGCGGACGAATACTCCCGTTTGTTGCGCTTGTGCGCGTTATGAGCAACTGCGCGCCTTTTTGTTGTTTCGCAGGATCGGTTCCCTCACGCATCCATTCCAATCGGCGCGCGATGAGCAAATCACCCCGCAATTTTCTAACCTGGGCGCGGACTTGGGACAAATCGTTGAACTTGCGCTCCAATTCAGCCTTTTGGGCCACTTGACGTTTTAATTCATTTTCGAGAAACACATTGTTCGTTTCGGATTCAACGAGTTTCAGTTGCGTCTCGGCGATTTGCGCGGACAAATTAGCGATGGCGTTGGTCATTTCGGCGGCACGCCGATCCAGCGCCCGATTCTGCGCCTCCAAATCCGCGATTTGATCCTGCGCGACTTTGAGCGTGGTTTTGGTGTTGGAGAGTGAATCCGAAGTCGCAACATATTGGTTGCTGAGCATCACGAGCGCCTGCCGGCTGGCATCAAGATCATTGGTCAACACGAGATTGACCTGGCGCAATTCATTGAGGCTGGCGCTGGCTGTCGTCAATTGATTCGAAAAATCAAGGATTGTATCGGCGTCTTTTTTCCGCTGCGTGTCCGCCTGCTTTTTCCCGACGATCAAAGTAATGACCAACCCCACACAGAGCACAATGAGAATGACAATTCCCAACTGTTTTTTCATTACGCTTTCACAAAAGGTCAGACCCGGGCAATTTAGCAAGCGCTTCAACGCCGCGTTACTTTTCGGGCATTTCGGCAGGCGCGTTGGCGGCTGCTGCCGCTGCCGCCGCCTTCAAGTCCGCATCCAGAATTTGCACATCCGCGGCTTTCTCCAACTTTTCCAAATAAGCCGGGGCGAGTTTTCCGGTTTTTTGTTGTGTCAGAAAATCTTTGATTCTGGCGGCGACGGTCGCATAAGCCACTTTTTTGGCCGGAGTTTTGTCGATCAACTTGATGATATGGTAGCCGTAAGCGGTCGTGATGACGTCGCTGACCTGATTATTGGTCAGTGAAAACGCGGCAGCCTCCAATTCCGGCATCATCTGGCCGCGCGAAAACGCCGGCAATTCACCGCCCTTGTCCTTCGAGCCGGGGTCTTCGGAGTATTGCTTGGCAAGCACAGCAAAATCCGCGCCGCCTCGGATCTGCTTGAGGAGGTCGTCAATCTGTTTGTGCTTGGCCTGTTGCTGGTCTGCGGGCAACGGCGCGCGCTCGACCGGATCCATCGTCATCAACAAAATGTGGCGGACGTGAACCATTTCCGGCTGCTCGGAGTCTGCCGGATGATCATCGTAAAATTGCTTCGCCTCGGCATCCGTCACGGTGACATTCAACTCACGCGTCAAGACAGCCTGCGCGGTGTGTTCCTGGGTGATTCTGGAACGCAGTTCGGCCATCGTCATGCCGATGGCTTTCATCCGCCGGTCGAGGACCTCCTGCGAGCCGGCCTGTGCCAGCATGTTGCTCATTTGCAAACTGGCCTTTTGGGCGCCGTTGGTTCTGTCCGCGTCCGTGGCCCTTTGCATCAAAAGTTGAATCTGGATGAGCCGGTTGAGCAACTGGCTTTCGATCTGGGGCAACTGCCCTGGCGGAATGACCTGGCCGTGTGCGGCAGCGGCGGATTTAAGATCCGTCATCACCTCGTCCAATTCACTGCGCTTGATTTCAAAACCTTTGCCCTTGGCAATCACCGGGTTGCCGAACAACGCGGTTATTGTAGCTTCGGGATTGGAGTTCGTGCCGGCGCCGGCCGACGTTGTGTTCGTTGAACCATTGGCAGCCGCCGCTTGCGCGGATGGAAATGCAAACAACATCGTCCCAAGCGCAGCGGAAAAAAACAGTTTCATTTTTGTCTTCATATTTTGATTCGATTTCTTTTAACAACCTTTGTTTATAATTTCACCACTTTCACATTACTGATGTCGGGGTCTTTTTGGAGCTCTTCCAGCACCGCCGGCGGCGGCGCGCTGTCGAGGTTCAACACCATCAACGCCAGCCCGCCCACAGTGTCGCGCGCCAGGCTCATGTTGGCAATGTTCACGTTGTGTTTGCCCAGCAACGTGCCGAGGTACCCGACGATGCCCGGCCGGTCCTTGTTGTTCAACAACAGCAGCGTGCCGCTGATGGGAATCTCCACCGGCGTGCTGAACAGCCGCACGATGCGCGGATTATTCGGCGAGCCGAAAAATGTTCCACCGGCAGAAACCAGTTTTTTTCCGCCGCCGAAAATCTGCACATGAACCCATTCATTGAACGTCACCGGCTCGTCGGATTTCTTTTCCTCAACGGTGATGCCGATGCCGGCGACGACGGCGCGAACATTGACGTTGTTCACATCCTTGAGCGCGCTGTTTTCCAAAAAGCCGCGCAACACTGCGCGCGTGACCGGATCAACGTTTGGCAACTCCCGGGCATGGCCGCCGTAAGTGATGTAAATGCGGTCGGCGCTTGTTGGCGCAAGCTGCGCGAGTAATTTGCCCAATGCCTCACCGAGCGGCAGATACGGTTTCACCAGCCCGTAAGTTTTTGCGTCGAGATACGGCAGATTCACCGCGTTGCGGACTTCGCCGGTAAGCAGGTAACCGGCGATAACTTCGGCGACTTCAATGCCGCATTTTTCCTGCGCCTCCTGCGTGCTCGCGCCGAGATGCGGCGTCAAAATCAAATTCGGCTGCTTGCGAAATGGATGGTCGGCAGGCAGCGGTTCGACGGAATAAACATCCAGCGCCGCGCTGGCGACCTTGCCCGATTCAAGCGCGGCAATGAGATCATTTTCGACGATGATTTCGCCGCGCGCGCAATTCACAAGGCGCACGCCGGGCTTCATTTTGGCGAAGGCGGCGGCATTCAGCATATGCTTCGTTTCCGGCGTGACCGGCATGTGAACGGTGATGAAATCCGCCGCGCGATAAAGATCGTCCACGCTGTCGGCGAATTCCGCGCCAATGGCTTTCGCCCGGTCTTCAGTGAGATACGGATCGTAAGCGATGACGCGCATGCCAAAGGCGAGCGCGCGTTTGGCAACTTCCGAACCAATGCGGCCCATGCCTAAAACGCCGAGCGTCTTGCCGAGAAGCTCTGCGCCTTGAAAAAGTTTGCGATCCCATTTGCCCGCAGCCATCGAAACATGCGCCTGCGGCACTTTGCGCGCGAGCGCCAGCAGCATGGCGAAACTCAATTCCGCCGTCGTCACGGTGTTGCCGCCGGGCGTGTTCATCACCACGATGCCGTGCTGCGTGGCCGCCTCGACATCCACGTTGTCCACGCCCACGCCGGCGCGACCGACCACGCGCAGTTTCTTTGCCGCCTCAATGACCTTGCGCGTGACTTTCGTTTCCGAACGCACCACCAGCGCCGTGGCGTCGGCCACGACCGGCAGCAGCTCCGCCTCCGTCAGCCGCTTGGGCAGCACGACGACCTGAAATTCCGGCCGCTGCTGCAGGAGCGCGATACCCTTCGGCGAAACCGGATCACAAACGACGATTTTCATTTCAAAAAGAAGTGTGAGTATAGGTCATGCCCAAGACGAGGTCAAACAGCGAAATCCCCTTTTTTTTACCGCGCAAAATTCACTGTCCGCCCGGCAAAAATCAGCTATGTTCACCTTCGCCAAAATGAGCAAGCTGCTGTTGATTGATGATGAAGAAGACGTGCGGTATTCGTTCCAGCGGATTTTTAATTCGCCGGAAATCGAACTGGCCACCGCGTCGAGCGGCGAGGAAGGGCTGAAAGTCATTCCGAAATTCAAGCCCGACCTTGTGCTCATGGACGTGCGTATGGGCGGCATGAACGGCCTTGAAACGCTCCGCCGCATCCGCGCCGCCAATCCCAAACTGCTCGTCATTTTGATGACCGCTTACGGCACAACGCAGACCGCCATCGAGGCGATGAAGCTCGGCGCTTACGATTATCTGCTCAAGCCGTTCGACGTGCCGAAGCTCAAGGAAATTGTCGCCAACGCGTTCAGAGCCGCGCGCGACATGAAGCAGGTTGTGTCGTATCAACCGTTGCTCGAATCGGAGGATTACGAACTCGGCGTTGTTGGCCGCAGTGAACCGATGCAGCAGGTGTTCAAACTCATCGGCCAGATCGCCGTGTCGGACGCCACCGCGCTCATCACCGGCGAGAGCGGCACGGGCAAAGAGCTTGTTGCCCGCGCCATTTATCATCACAGCCATCGAAGTCAGCAGCCTTTTCTCACGGTCAATTGCGCCGCCATTCCCGAACAATTACTGGAAAGCGAACTTTTCGGCCACGAGCGTGGCGCGTTCACCGGCGCGACCCTGCAGCGCATCGGCAAATTCGAGCAATGCAATCACGGCACGATTTTTCTCGACGAAATCGGCGACATGACGCCGGCGACCCAGACGAAAATTCTCCGGGCGCTGCAATCGGGCGCGTTCGAGCGCGTTGGCAGCAACCAGCCGATTCAAGTGGACGTGCGCGTCATCGCCGCGACGAACAAGCCGCTCGAAGCCGCCGTTGCGGCCCGGCAGTTCCGCGAAGACTTGTTTTACCGGCTCAACGTCGTGCGCATTCATATTCCGCCGCTGCGCGAACGGCGCGACGACATTCCGCTGCTGGTGAATTATTTTCTGGAAAAAATCGCGCGCGAACAGCAGCGCCCGCCGAAATCCATCGCCGCCAGCGTCATCAAGACGCTCGAAAAATATCATTGGCCCGGCAACGTCCGCGAATTGGAGAACGCCATCCGCCACGCGCACGTCATGGCCAAGGGCGACGCGATTTTGCGAAGCGATTTGCCGCTGGAAATCACCGGGCAAAATGGCGGCGCACCGGTTTCGGCAGGTGCCGGAGTCACCGGTGATTCCGGCGCGACCGACGCCGCTGTGCTCACACGACAATTATTTCAATGGGCCAAACGCGATCCAAAACTGAAAGTGATTCCGGCCGTCGAGCGCGAACTGGTCATTCAGGCGCTCAAGGAGACGAACAACAACCAGGTGCACGCTGCAAAATTGCTCGGCATCACGCGCGCCACGCTGCGCAAACGGATCGAAAGATTCGGCATCCAGCGCGAATTGAACGTCAAGTGATTTCGATTCCCACCGGACAGTGATCCGAGCCTTCAATTTCAGGCTGAATGAAGGCACGTTTGAGCCGTGGGCGCAGCGATTTTGAAATGAGAAAGTAGTCGATGCGCCAGCCGGCGTTTCGCGAGCGCGCACCCGACATCTGGCTCCACCACGTGTAATGCCCCCCGCCCTTCTCGAACTCGCGGAACGTGTCAAGAAAACCGGCTTTCATGAATGCACTGAACCCGGCGCGTTCTTCGGGGGTAAAACCGTGGTTGTGGACGTTGGCCTTGGGATTGGCGAGGTCAATCTCCATGTGCGCCACGTTGAGGTCGCCACAGAAAATCACGGGCTTTTTCTTTTCCAGTTTTTTAAGGTAACGCAAAAAATCGGCGTCCCAACGCCGGCGATAAGTGAGGCGGGAAAGATCGCGCCTGGAGTTTGGGACATAAACATTCACGAGAAAAAAGTCTTTGAATTCGGCGGCAAGCACGCGGCCTTCGCCGTCGTGGTCGGCAATGCCGATGTGGGGAGTGATGTTCAGTGGCCGTGTTTTGGTGAAAATCGCCGTGCCGGAATAACCCTTTTTCTGCGCGGCATTCCAGTAAGTCATGTAAGTGGCGGGCCAGAGCTGTTCGACGTCGTTCGGGCCGCATTTGGTTTCCTGAAGGCAAAGCACGTCCGGTTTTTCGGCGTCGAGGAAATAGAGGAATTTTTTCCGCAACACGGCGCGCAGGCCGTTGACATTCCAGGAAACCAGTTTCATGGCATTTCCGGCTGGTTCACGCCTTGGTTTCGGGCTGGAACACAATGGCGCTCAAAGGCGGCAGATAGAATTCCGCCGAATGCCGCTGATTGTGGCTGGGAATGTTTTCAGTAGTGACGCCGCCGAAATTTCCCTTGTTGCTGCCGCCGTAAATCGCGGCGTCGCTGTTCAAGACTTCGCGCCAACGACCCGCGCGCGGCAGGCCGACGCGATATTTTTCGCGCGGCACCGGCGTAAGATTCAAAATGACGGCAAGCTGGTTTGTGCCATCGTCGTTTTGGCGGACGAATGAAAGGACGCTGTTTTCGCGGTCGGCGCAATCAATCCAATAAAAACCGGCGGGGTCGTAGTCGCCCTGCCACAGCGCGGGCGTGGCGGCGTAAAGTTTGTTCAAATCCTCGACGAATTTTTGCAGGCCGCAATGAAACGGTCCGGCATCGAGCAGCCACCAGTCGAGCTGGCCGTTTTCATCCCACTCGGCGCGCTGGCCGAATTCATCGCCCATGAACAAAAGTTTTTTGCCGGGGAAAAGCCATTGATACGCGAGCAGCGCGCGAAGGTTGGCGAATTTCTGCCAGTCATCGCCGGGCATTCGACCGATGAGCGACGCCTTGCCGTGCACCACCTCATCGTGCGAGAGCGGCAGGATGAAATTTTCGGTGTGATGATAGAGCGTTGCGAACGTGAGATCGTTCTGGTGATATTTGCGATAGACCGGGTTGAGGCTGAAATAGCCGAGCGTGTCGTGCATCCAGCCCATGTTCCATTTGAAGGAAAAGCCGAGGCCGCCAACATAGGGCGGGCGCGTGACGAGCGGCCACGCGGTGGATTCCTCGGCGATGGTTATCATGCCGGGAAATTCCGTATGCGTGATGTGATTGAATTTTTTCAGGAATTCAATCGCTTCAATATGCTCGCGCCCGCCGTATTGATTTGGAACCCATTCGCCTTCCTTGCGCGAGTAATCGAGGTAAAGCATCGAGGCGACGGCATCCACGCGCAGACCATCCACGTGAAACCGGTCGCACCAAAACAGCGCGTTGGCAACGAGGAAATTGTTCACCTCGTGGCGGCCGAAATTGAAAATCAGCGTGCCCCAATCCTGGTGCGCGCCTTTGCGCGGGTCCTCGTATTCGTAGAGCGCCGTGCCGTCGAAACGGGCGAGCGCCCAATCATCGCGCGGAAAATGCGCCGGCACCCAATCCACAATCACGCCAATGCCGGCTTCGTGGAGCGCGTTGACCAGGAATTGAAAATCCTCCGGCGTGCCATAGCGGCTTGTTGGCGCGTAAAAGCCGGTCACCTGGTAACCCCATGACGGATAAAACGCGTGTTCGGCCACCGGCAAAAATTCGACGTGGCTGAATCCCATTCGGGTGACATACAGCACAAGCGGTCCGGCCAACTCGCGATAGCTCCACGACTCGTTCGCCGTTTTTTTCCGCCACGAGCCGGGATGCACCTCATAAGCGTTCATCGGCGAACGCAATGGGTCGCGCCCGCGCCGCTTTTTCAACCAACCCCCGTCGCTCCATTTGAACTTTTGCGTGTCCCAGACAATCGCGGCATTTTTTGGCGGCACCTCGAAGAAAAATCCGCAAGGGTCGGTCTTCAGGGAAATGTTTCCATGCGCGCCACGAACTTCAAATTTGTAATGTGCGCCTTCCCCGACGCCGGGAATGAAAATCTCCCAGACGCCCGATGCGCCGAGCAGACGCATGGGATGAAACCGCCCATCCCAACGGTTGAAATCGCCGACGACGCTGACGCGCTGCGCGTTCGGCGCCCAAACGGCAAAACTGGTGCCGTGAATGCCGTCAATCACGCGCAGTTGCGCGCCAAGTTTTTCGTAAATGCGCCGCTCGTCGCCTTTGCCGAACAAAAACAAATCCGACTCGCCCAGCGTCGGCAAAAATGAAAACGGATCACGCGTCCGGCGGGTCTGGCCGCAATGATCGGTGACGACCAAATCGTAGGCATAGACGCGATTGGCTGATTTTGTGACCCCCTCAAACAGGCCGCTCCCATGAATGCGCTTCAATTCGAACTTCGGTTTGCCTTTTTCATGAACGGGCTGGACTTCAACCCCGGCGGCGTCCGGCAACAATGCGCGGACAACAAGGCCGGAGTTATCGCCGAGCGGGTGCATCCCGAGCAAGGTGTGCGGCGATGAGTGTTTCAGCTCGACCAAGCTGCGCAACTCTTCGGGCGTGAGAATCATGTCGGGAAAAGCGTAACCAAGCCGGGAACAAAAGGAAATGTTCTTCCCTGAGAACGCGGAGTAATACCAATTCCAAGTGACAATCGGTGCAAAGGTAGGGTCGCATCGCCGAGGCGACCGGGGTGGGAGGCGGAACTTCCGCCGGACGCGCGGGCCGCGCGTCCCTACCAACGTAAGTGAATCTCCGGGAATTGCTTAAGGCTGCCCCCGCTGCAAGTCATACAAAGCACGGCGGCGCGGCAGCGCCGCCCTACCAAAAAACGTTAAAGCTTTACGAAAATGTGCTCGATTTGTCGCGCGTGGGCGTCCAATGTGCCTTCCGTCCAAACAACGAAATCGGCGCGCGCGATTTTTTGTTCAACGGGCCATTGCGCGGCAATGCGCTGTGCGATCTGCTCCAGCGTCCAGCCGCGCTCCAGGAGCCGGTTTCGCTGAGTCGCGGCTGAACACGCGACGCAAATAATTTTGTCAAAGCAGGATTCAGCCCGGGTTTCAAACAGCAGCGGTATCACCACGACGGCGAGCGCGCGGTTTTCCCTGCGCCAGGTTTCGATTTGCGCGAGCCAGCGTTCTTGAATGCGCGGGTGCAGAATGGCTTCGAGTTTTTTGCGGGCGGCGGCATCGGCAAAGACAATCTGCGCGAGTTCGTCGCGGTGCAATTCGCCATTCGGGGCAACGATGTTTTTGCCGAAAACCGCCTGGATTTCCGACAAGGCGGGCTGGCCGGGTTGGACGAGTTGGCGCGCCAGTTCGTCCGTGTCCACGATTTGCGCGCCGCGTTCGTGAAGAAACTGTGCAGCGGTGGACTTGCCCATTCCCAAGCCGCCGGTGAGGCCGCAAATTTTCATTGCCGAAAACTGCCTGCTACGGCGGCGTCATAATCCGATAAAAGCGGGTGGGATAATTGGACGCGTTCGGGTCTATGAATGGTGGCGTGCCAGTGCAAATGTTCACCCAGTTCACAAGGTCGGTGGAAGCCTGCAGGACATAGGTTTGGTCCGCCACACCGTTCACTGTGAGTTGGAACTGCTGGCCAGAGCCAGGGACCGACAATCCTAGAGACAGGATGTTAGGCAGGTATCCGCTGGGGGTGACATTGGTCACCTGAATGAAATGGCCACCACCAAAACTGTGGCTGTTCAAATACGCCGCTGCTCCAGGTGGAAAGCTGGTAATGTAGTAAATATTCAGATTGGGAGCGATTTGAATTTCATTCTCATAAGCCGGATCCGAAAGGCCGGACACATCGAGATTGGTGACATACAAACCGTTGGTTATTCCTGCGTTCGTTGATGTGCCGCCAAACGCAAAAAGCGGTTCACCGAATGGAGCGCCATTATCATCCAACTCTAAGTAGCCAATGGCGACATTGTTGGAAAAGCCGGCTGCGTTCGTCCCGCGATCTGCGCCCGCCCAAACATGATCCACTTCCGCCTCATTCGTTACCACGTCATTGATGGTGGTGCCCAGAAAATCGCCATTGGTCGGTTTGGACAGCAAACTGAAGCCATTATTGCAGATTATGTTGTTGCCGGAAGAAGGGCCTGCGTCGTAGAGCTTGTTGGTCATATTGAAATTCAAATGATTTCCCACATTAATTATGGCATTAGTCAATTCCAATGCCCCGCCGGTGAAATCCATGTCCTGTCCGGAAGTAATGCTGGCAGGAGTGCTGGCGTTGGCAACCAAGCCGGTCGAAGTGGTTACAAAGACCCCTCCCGCGGCATAGAGATTCCCGCTATTTTGGAAATAATCGCTGTTAATCGTCGTCGCTCCACCGCCACTGGTGATTCTTCCATTATTGACAAATGCAGCATAATTCGTCGGCCCGTCATCGCCAAAATGCGCGTTGTTGGGGATATAAAGATCGCCGTTATTGGTGAAATAGCGGAGATTCGGCGCGTTGGTATAAGTCCAATCCTGAAGCACGCCAGAAAGAGTAAGATTCGTCAGCAGAGTCAGGCTCTGGCCGTTGAACAACAACGTCCGCACCACGGTCATGGGATCGCTGACCACCATGTTGGTGCTGTTCAAAATCAAATCTTGAACCGTCACCGGCACCATTGAGGAAAGCGCGCTCGCATCCACAAGCAGGACATGAAAGTCCATTTCGGTGGAATTGGTAACCGGGGTGGAAGTTCCAGCATTTGTGTCATGGTTGGTAGCAACGATTTGGGTCATTGTGTTCGTCCAAAGGGCGCTCCAGGCGTCAATAGTCCCTCGAAACCGGCTGACATTCTGCTGGGCAAGATTAGTGATGTTCAAGTAGCCATTCGTCGAACCGAGGTTGTAACTCAAGTTTTGGCAACTCACAAGCGTCGGCGCGTTAGTCAGGTTATTTGCCTGAATCACAACTTCTGCTGCTCCTGAAGCAGCGATGGTCGTTCTGTTAAGGTTCAAAGTGCCCGCGTTAATGATGATTCCGCCGTTTGTCCCTACCAGATTATCAATGTATGCGGAATAGCCGGCATAAATTGCCGGGACGATGGGATTGATGAAATTCGTCGAGTCATATAAAAAGTTGTTTGCGGGCTTTCCAACGCCGGGAGAACCATTGGCAAAAGAACCATTGACAACAAGTCCGTTGGCAAGAAAAGCTTGGGGGTCTGCCCCCCCCAGATTATAATTGGCCGGACGATAACTCGGGTCGCTACAGGAACTTTTGGGATTGGAACCGGAAATATAATTTACATTATTCAACACCCCTCTGTTGGTCGAAGAAGCGAGGGTATCCTGAAGATAAAGCACTTCTCCGCTCGCCAAATCGGTCAATCTCACAGTAACAGTTTGGAACAGATTCGTTAGGGCACCGGTGGATAAAAACCTGTTTGAGGCGGTTATATTGGGGTCGGTGACGTAAACAAAAACCGCCTGCTTGAATATATGAATGGGCAAGGGACCTGTTTGATTGGTTATGCCGTGCACGTTGATATAACTCAGATTCGTTGTAGCAGCAACATTGGTCGTTGAGTCGGACAGGCTGGGAATAGAGGTAACTGTTAATCTTCCATGCATAGGAATTGTATAGGAATCATTTGTCCTTGCGCATAGCTCGTTCACATAGAAAGTCGGCGACGCAAAGGAAGTGCCATTCCATATCGCCGAGCTGTCTATAGTATAGGGCGTTGTGCCATTGAGCAAAGTATTGGTCTGTCCCCAATACTCGTCATAGATGGCGATGTCTGACAAAAAATTCGTCCCAGTGATATTGGTGCTGCCTACCCTTGTAATGGCATTAACCGTCAAATGGCTGCGGGTGAGATCCACATACGAGCCGGTCAATTGAACCTCGCCATGGCCATCGCCAATCAGCGTGCCTTTGTTGACAATATTGGTGGCCGATATCAACAAATAACCTACCCACTGGTTTGTT
The DNA here is from genome assembly GCA_963835625.1 of uncultured Verrucomicrobiae bacterium. Classification (GTDB taxonomy): domain Bacteria; phylum Verrucomicrobiota; class Verrucomicrobiia; order Limisphaerales; family UBA11358; genus UBA11358. The sequence goes on along the minus strand of CAWIGO010000015.1, from coordinate 133,904 downwards.
AGTGTGTATGATGGATTACGAATGAGGCCACTCGCCGCCTGAATTGTTCCCGGACTGTCATTGAAAAAGCTGGCTGACATGCCGCGCTGGCCGGCAATGGACGGCCAGAGCGCGAAATCCCAACCCACCTCGCTATACATCATCGTGCCTTCGTTGGTGTAATTGAGTGTATCGGAGGTGTGGTAAGGGGAAGGGGAAGTGTAAATGTACCAAGTGCCGGAATTATAAAAGTTCGTCGCGTCCACGGTGGGCAGGTTGTTATTATTAATCGTGCCGGTGTTGATGTAAATTGAATCCGCGGCCATCACCGCGAGCGGAGACAGAAGCAACCCGGCCAATAGCGCCAACGCTTTTGTCTGAAGTCGTCTGTCGGATTTGGAAAAATGTGTCTTCATTTGACAGTCGCTCCTTAGTGAATCGTGATCGAATAAGTCATGTCAATCGTGTACGACGGTTTGTTGGTTAGTGGCGTATCCGTCATCTGAATCACAATGTCATCATATGTTGCGCTGTTGGTCGGCGTGCCGGAAATGACACCGCCTGACGACAAAGTCAGGCCAGGCGGCAAACCCGCCGAGTTGGCCGTCAGCGACCACGTGTAAGGCGACTGGCCGCCCGTGGCTGAAAGCGTGATACTGTAAGGCATTGTATTAGTGCCGTCCGGCAAGGTCGGTGGGGGAGGGGAAATCTGGATCAACGCCTCGGCGGCCAGATTCGCAATGCTCGTGCCGTTGGGATAAACAATCGGGGCATTAGTTGTGCCATCAAAAGAGCCCCATATACCATAGTCTCCGGTGTAACTATCCGGTCCATTCAGAAAGGCGGGAGAAGTATTGAAGAAAACCGGACCGACGGTATTGTATATGATTGTGGCATTTGTGCCGGAGGTTGGGTCAATAATGCCCGGTCCTGCCAGTCCGTCAGCCGCGCGGCTGTCGATGAAATCAGGTATGCTTCGCGCAAGTGTGTTATATAGAAATCTGGTGCCACTGCCGCCTACGGATAAATCCTGCCCCATAAAGAGAATATCCGGCCGCCTTACCACGCGTTGAAACGTCACGGTGCTGGCCTGGCCATTCTGCATCAAAACCATCGAGTATTGGTTGGTAATTGGATTATAGAACTGGTGGGTCTGATAATCATAATTGCCATCCGCCACGCGCACGAACTGGACTCTGCCGATGCCTTGAAAGTCGCCATTTGTGGTGGTGGTAGTGGCGCCGTTCAGAAATTCGCAGGGAGCCACGTACAAGGTGTAATTCGTTGAAACGATGACCCTGTTCGTCGAAGTGATGATGGTCGTGAATTCGCAGGGAGCCACAAGCAGGGTGTAATTCGTTGAAACGATGACCGTGTTTGTCGAAGTGATGATGATTGTGCTTGAGTTCGTAGTGGTGACGGTCCCCAAAATGTTTGTGACGGCAGTCACGTTGGTGGCTTGTATGGACAGGACGTCCAACCCGCACAAATTAGTGGGAACGAGAAAAAAACCTCCCGAAGCGACATTCAAATTGCTGTTAATGAAGCTGGTGGCGATGTTGGTGCACGGCGGGCTGTCCCAGGGCTGGCCAATGCACGGTGCGATGGTGGTGGTTTGAATCTGATATTGAACCGTGGTATTGGTGGAAAAGGAATTGGTCATCACCACCACGTTGGCAAATGTGTAGGTAAAAGTGCCATCGTAATTGGTAATGACGCTGCTGATCACCAGTCCCGGATAAAGCGCATGTAGCACAGTGGGATTGTTGGTCAGCGCCGCCAGGTTAAGCGCCGCCAAGTTGGAGGTGGTCAGCGTGTACTCGCCGCTGTAATTTGTTGTGTTGGGCGCATTGGCATTGGTGGCGATCCCCAAAAAATTTGTGACGGCAGTCACGTTGGTGGCTAATATGGCCAGGACGTCCAACCCGCACAAATTAGTGGGAAGGAGGAAAAAATCTCCCGAAGCGATATTCAAATTGGTATTAATGAAGTTGGTGGTGATGGTGGTGACCGGCGGTGCGATGGTGGTGGTTATAATCTGATATTGAACCGGGGTATTGGTGAACCCATGGTTGGTCACCACGTTGGCAAATGTGTAGATAAAAGTGCCACTGTAGATATTGCTAATGACGCTGCTGATCGCCAGTCCCGGATAAAGCACCTGTAGCGCGGCGGGATTGTTGGTCGCTGACGCCATGACAAGCACCGTCAAGTTGGAGGTGGTCAGCGTGAACTCGTCGTTGTAATTCGTGTAGGTTGAACTACTGCCGCCACTCACAGCCACGCTCCCGCCCGCCGGTGATTCCAGATAACCCGCGCCGGGAGCAAAGATATTGTTCGAACTGAGAAGATAGCGCAATCCGGCCACATCGTCCCGCGTCAACCTCGTGTAAAAGGAACCGAGCGGCAAAGCATCTTCGCCGTTCCCTGAAGCAACCGGCGGATTGTTGTTCAACGGATCAACGGAAATTTCAATCGCATCTGCCGTCGGAGGAGACGCCTCCGACCTATCACAGTCGTCGTAAATGAAATAGGAATAAAGTTCGTTGTTAACATAGGGCGAGTATTGAAGCTGGTTCAACGGCGTGCTGAAGTAATTAAAATTTCTTTCAACGACATAGTAGTAATAACCGACAGACGGTCCGCCTACCGGACAATTAGCCCCCGTCGGGGCGTAACGATCTATCAATGCCCAAACGTAACGGACCACATCGGCCAACCCCATCTGTTCCAGCAGCAAAGTCAGCGTCGTTGATTTCAAATCGCGCAATCCCAAGGCTCGCGCCGTATAATTTTGGCTTTCTGAATTCAAAGGAAACTCCGTCAAATTCGTGCTGTAACTGTCCACGTTCGTCAGACTGTTCAGCATGTCAAACGCCTGTTGCACAGCCGCTTCACCATCTGAACCAAAGTAACTGCCAAAACTTGAATCGAAAGTGTAATACAATACTGGTGTATTGAGCCGGTATCCCTCGCCGAGGTTTTTTGGCCCTGTAAGAGGACCATTATCAGTAAAGAACGGTGGCGCCCTGTCCCATATCAAGGGATTGTAGCCAATTTCGTTTACCTGCCATGCATCCTCGGTGCCGTTGCCTCCATTGCCTTCCGGTCCCAACAATGAAAACGCCCAGGCGGATTGGAGACTCAATGCCAGACAACCAGTCCACAAAAATATTTTATCAATTGTCTCATACAAATTTCATTGGCGCAGGAGCAGGACGCGGTAATAACCGCCCGAACCGTTGCTGACAGACATCTGGTCGGTGTTGCCCGCCGCAAACCGCGGCGCACCCAGATTGCTCCATGCGGTGAAGTTCGTTGTCGCCTGCACCTGATAGGTGAGGCCCGGCTGCGGATTCCACGTGAGGAACAAACCTTCCGGCGTGTTCACCAGCGCCGTCTGCAGCCACGTGCCTGGAACGAGCGGATTGCCGCCGCCCATAAAAATCTGGAGCAGGGTCGGCCCGCCGGGAACCACCGATGCGCTTGCGGATGGCCAAGTACTGACGTCATCGCCGTAGTATTCCTCCATCCATTCAAATGGAATGCCTCCCCAATTCAGCCCACCCCACGTCGTGCCGTCGGTAGATGGCGAAATCGGCGAGCGCCGCCCGTCCGTTGTCACATAATCCAGTTGGAATGAATGAGTGGCGCTGGCTGTCAGACCATTGTTCGTCGTCATCATCCATTGATTGGTCGCGCCGGAAACCAGCGCCATCGGCGTTGTTGCGCCATCCACATAAACTTCATAGTTGGAAACTGAAATTCCCGCCACCGGCGGCCACGACACCACCAACTGTGGCCGATACTTATTGCTCACTACTGTGAACGGCGCATACACGAACGGCGCGGCCATCGGCTGCAGCACGAATGCGGTGTTGACGTAACGCTGCGCATACAAATCAAAGCCATACGGCGCGCCGGTGAAACTGCTCCAAATCGCCAAAAAATGACTGCTGCCATCCGACGTGACCACCGGCTGGATTTGCGAACCGGCCGTCGTGGTGTTGACGCGAAATTCGCCGCCGACTTTCGAACCGTTCCCGTGCAGAAATTGCCCATAAACACCCTCGCGGGAGCCGTCTTGCGCGAGGCTCGTCCACACAATCAAATAATCCGTTCCCAGCGAACTGATGCGCGGCGCGTATTGATCGCCGTAAAGATAGGTGTTCACGCGAACCACCGTGCCGCCGCTGCCGGCACCCGCGCTCGTGAAGGAGCGCGCATAGATGTCCAAGCCGTTGCTAAACAGGTTAGCCTGGCTAGTCATGTCGCGCGCGTCCCAAGTCACCATGAAACCGCCATCCGACCCGGCGGCCACGTCGGGATTGGCGCACGGATTTGAATCCGAGTTGACCAAAAACTCATCGCTCTGGGCCACGCCGCTGCCGTTGTAAAGTCGCGCATAAATGTCTATGCTTGGAGTGGGAGCAACTACGCCGCTTGTAACCATGAATGAACCCGCCCCAGGGTTTGGCGCAGCCATTCGTTCCTGTTCGGACACCCAGGCGACTACAAATCCGCCGTTGGCCAGCGCCGCCACCGTGGGTGTGCGCTGGTTGTAATTCGTATATTCGTTGACCAGAAATTCGCCGGTGACTGGCTGGCCGGTTGGTAAAAAAACCCGGCCATAGACATCCAGCATGCTGCTGGAGTCCACTTCATCGAAACTGCCCCAAACAACCACGATGTTGCCGTTGGTCAGTGTGGCCACGGCGGGGTTGATTTGAAAATTATTCGTGAACGTGTTCACGAGCACGTCATTCGTCGTCAGAAACGTTTTGCTGGAAGAAAGAAACCGGGCGTAAATGTGCTGCTGGCTGGGCTGTCCGCCCTGCCACACGAAGACCGTGCCGCCATTCTGCAGCAACGCCACACGCGGGTTTTGCTGATCGCCCGCGCCCTGCACATTCACCCGGAAGGAACTGCCCGATCCTGAAAGCGTGCTGTTGAGTTGCATCGCGCTGACGCCCCAGCCACTGCCGTCCGTGATGTTGTCCTGCCACACCACAAAGCCGCCGTTTGTCGTCACAGCCGCGTCGGGGAAAACCTGATCGCCCAACAACGACCCCACGATGGCGTATTCAACCCCATTCGTTGTGTAATAATTGGTCTGGCCGGAAACCACACCGGGGATCCCGACAACCAAACCGCAGCACAGCGCGATTTTGCGGGCGAATGACAACAGCATAAAAAGTTTAGCCGAGCATAACTGTTTCGCGGCGTTTTGTCCAAAATTTCTTTGAGCAAAACGCACCGCCAGCAAATCCCGAATCTTGCGTGTCACATTCATTTTTCCAAACCAAAACCGTCGTCGCCCGGCAACGGAACCATTTCCTGGCAGGGCCGGCCCGCCGAGCGCGTCCCTGCCGTTTCTCAAATTCATTTTTCTAAATTAAAACCGCCTGACATTCCCGCGCCGGCGCCGCCGAAGCGGACCCGCCGCCGCAAAGGCGCGCCGTTTTCTCCATCGCCGCGAGCAGGGTTTCAAAACCCCACTGCCGATACAATTCACGCAACCGGCCGGCGTCCGCCGGTTTTTCGGCCAGTTCGTCCGGCGAAAATTCACACGGCAAATCATCACGCAATCGCACCAGTTCGCGGTTTCGCCGCACCGCATCCGTCGAAGCGCGCAATGCCGCACGGAGTCTTTCCGACTTCACTTCGTCCAGCCGCTCATACAAAACGCGAACCGACCCGAATTGACCCAGCAAATCCGCGGCGGTTTTGGGACCAACACCGGGCACGCCCGGAATGTTATCCACGCTGTCACCGGTCAGGCTCAACCAGTCCACCACCTGCGGCGGCCCGACGCCGGTCCTGGCGCGAACCTGTTCGTCCGTCCAAATCACTTCGCTCTTGTCGTTCGGGTTCAACAACCCGATTCGCTCCGACACCAACTGCGTAAAATCCTTGTCGGAACTGGCAATGATCACTTCCATGCCAGCCTCCACCGCGCGCCGCGCGAGGCAGGCGATGTAATCATCAGCCTCCATGCCTTCCCGGCAAAACGAGGCGACCCCCGCCGCTTTCAAATAACCGACGATTTCATCAAGCTGCGACCTCAAATCGTCCGGCATTTCCGGCCGTTGCGCCTTGTATTCGGGCAGCGCAGCCATGCGCCCGGCATTTAATCCGCCGTCCCACACCACAATCAGATGTGTCGGTTCAATGGCCGCGCGCATTTTCGCCAGCATTTTGACAAAGCCATAAATCGCATTCGTCGGCCGGCCGCCCGGCGAACGCAATCCGCGTATCGCATGAAACGCGCGATACGCATAAGCATGCCCGTCAATAATCAGCAACCGATCCATAAATTTTTCGGCATTCCAGTCTTGCTTGCTGATTCAAGTCCGGGGTTGCGACCGAGCGCCGGTCCTGGACCCGGTCATTGTTTGGGCATCGTCACCTTCTTGATGGTTTCAGTCATCTGCCCCGCTCCCGGCGGCTGCGGCGGAATGGCAGTTTGCGCAAACGGCAGTTCGTCATCCGAATGGACCCGGTTGCCCGCAGGATCCACAATCTCCGCAGTCACAAAAATCATCAGGTTCTTCTTTACGGAAGATTTGGTCTGGCTTTGGAAGAGGCGGCCCAAAAGCGGCAGATCACCGATCACCGGCACCTTGTCTTTTTCAGTGGTAACCTCCGCAGCAATCAACCCGCCAAGAACAACGGTCTGGCCGTCCCAAACATTCACAGTGGTAATCACCTGTCGCACGGTAAAATCAGGCAGAACGACAGGCAATACCGCCACACCAGTCGCGCCGGTACCTAGTAATGTAGCGGAGAAGGTCGGCGGGGTGAGATAACCGCTGAATTCGGTCAGTGACGGAATCAGGGTCAGGTTGAGCGTGTAACCGTCTGATAAAACATAGGGTATCACGTCCAGCACCGGGCCGGTTTCCAGCGATTGTGTCTGCGGTGTAATGGCGGATACGCCGGGTGAGGTGACGACCTGCGCACGAAGAACTCCCACGACTCCGAGGCCGACTGACAGCAAAAACACGGAGAGCGCCGGTTTAAGAATTTTATTTGCTTTATGCATTTTCATTTCTCCCGTTGTCAAAGGCATGTTGTTTTATGGGGTGGTGCCGGTGGTCGTGGAGGACGTGCCTTGCTGGAAGTTAAAGCCCGTGATGACCGTTATGACCTCCGTCGCTTTCATTTCGGTCTGCCGCCCGCTGGTGGTGGTAACCTCCGGCGCGGCCAACTCTTCCGTACCTTGGCGTTGTTCCAAGGCATGGAGCACGACCTGGAAGTTGGGATTGGTCAGGATGCCAGTAATGGTGCCAATGGCCGGAAGACCGGCATTGTTGAGGCCGCTGGTCAGGCTTTGAGACGTGGGTGTAACCGTGTTAACGGCGGTGCCATGAATTATTTGCCCAGGAAAAGGCACTACAGAACCCGATGGACCCGGCACAGCGAGCGATCCGGCGTTGCCACCCGTTCCTTGGACGGAACTTCCGATGTTGAAATTTCCCAAATACCAGTCAAAGCCCATTCCTGCTTCGTCATTTTGATTCACCTGAATGAACCGGGTCTTGATATGAATCTGCGGGGCCACCTGGTTCAAAACCTGAATGGCATTTTCAATGGTGTCCAAGTCCTGCAGTGTCGCGCGAACAAACAGCAACCCCAATCTGTCATTGAAGAAAATACTCTTGGGATAGGATAAATCCACTCCCAACGTTGTGAAGAAATCCCTGGCGAGTATGCTGACACTCGTCATGTTACTCGTGGTAGTCACAAAGGTCAATCCACCACCACCACCGCCGCCGCCGCCACCACCACCGCCGCCGCCGCCACCGCCGCCAGTTCCACTGGTTCGAAGTCCAGCCGAATTCGGCGCCGCATTTACAATTGCAAAAACTCCACTTGATTGGTTATTATTTCCGCCGCTACTGCTGCCACCACTGCTTCCGCCACCACCGCTGCTGCTGTTGTTGTTGTAAAAGGCCAACCCACTTACGCTTTCCAAGCCCTGAACGAAAGTATTTGGATCTACTTTGAACGTCCGCGAATAAAGTTGCGGCGATCGAGGTCCCATGGCTGAAAAAATGACGGCGTAATCTTCAATGGAATATTTGATGGGATGATCAGCGACTTTCACGATCGCATCCAACACTTCAGACAAGCGCACATCACTGAGCGGCGGATTGATTCTGACGCTGACGGAATTGATGTCCGCCGATGATTCCCCGGTCGGTCCCGTGGAAATTGGCAAGCCGGTCGTGGGATCGATTTGCGTCGCACCGCCGCCGCCACCTCCACGTCCTCCAGAAGCGCCGGTCGTTATAACAGACGCGGAATTATCCGGATTGGGATTAATCAGGAAGTTGATGCCTTTTTTTTCCGGGTCACGCAGCTTGGCCTGTTCGCTCAAACTGCGGACAACTTCGCTCAACGGCAAACTGTCGTACATCACCGAATCGAGCCGGATGCGATTAAGTTTGCTCATGATGGCTTCACGTCCCGGGCCGGTGTGAATGAGAGTGGTGGAAGCATACGGATTGGGCACAGGCAGGGACAATTGCACGTCCCTTGGCAATTCCCACTCTTTAGCCACCTGCACCACGCGACTTTCGTTGTCAACCGTTGTAAGATGCTCCTCACGGGCGTAGGTGCCTTGCTTGACCAGGCTCAAATAATAAAACGCGCCCTGATTATTAGGGTCTAATTTCACAGCCTGCTCCAGCTTGGCTTCGGCTTCCCCAAACTTGCCCATCTCGTAAAGCAGCTTGCCATCGCGCACCAGGGTGTTCGCTTCCATTTTCTCGTCGACGACGATGGGAACTTTTTGCAGAGTCGCTTCATCGGGTATTTTGCCGCGCATCGCGGCGATCACCTGGTCGTTTTGTTTTTTGAATGCAAGTGCGGTGGAATTAGTCGGGTCCACCTTCAAGGCGCGACTGACCTCCGTGTCGGCTTTTCGCAAATCACCCCGGCGTTGCGCTTCGAGAGCCAATTCGAGCCTCACTGACACGAGTCCGGAAATGGTTTGCGTCGTCTCGGTGTCAATGCCAGAGCCGATTTGTTGGACGAGCGAATAGGCGTCCTCATACAGCCTGGCGCCGACAACCAAATCTCCACGAGCGACAGCATCTTTGGCTTGTGCAAGCTTCTGGCGCAAAACGATGGTGTTGGCCTGCCGCAACACCGCTTCACTGACGGCCATTTCTGCAGGCGTCGTTTGAGCTGGCGACACAAGAGCGGCCGCCAGCATCAGAATTAAACCGAGAGGAATGGAAACTGCTTTTGTCATGGTTCGTTTTTAGGTTCGTCGAAATCAGCGCCGCCGGATGCCGGTGTTGTCGCGTTCGAATATTATTCAACTCTTTAGGGATTGTAAGTCAATGCTGTTTTTTTCTGGTTCGATTCGGCGGATAATATCACTTCGTTCTTGTTGATGGCAACGATAATGTAATCATCACCCGCAAATTTTAGAACATCGTTGACGCGCTGGTCCTGCCAGCTTTTTCCTTCGGGAGCGTATTTCAAATCAGCCACGTAGCCATCTACACGACGAAACGGCTTGTCTTTGGACAACATCGCCAGCTCGCCAGTGTCTGTCAGCCGCAAAATCAGTTGTGTGGGATTGTCTGGCGGACCTTTCACGCTGATAATGGTGAAAGCGTCATTCTTATCACCAATTGAAGCGTAATGCTGCCGTTTGGCCCGCTGCCCCAATAATGACGCCGCTTGGCGTTCAACACCAATGATGTAGCGCGCGCCAAATTCATTCGTCTCCACCGAGACCAGCGTGAGTATGAAACACAACGGCGCGGTCTCGGTGATCACAACAGCCTGCGGACCAACTTCCCTGCCGCTTTCAATCTTGATGAGAGAGCCGTTCTTTGCTTTTTGCCATTCAACGGGATTGAAAAGTCTGTTGGTTGTCTCGAAGTCAAGCTTGTCGGGCGATTGCAGGCGCTGCATGACGTTGCTCTGCTCCGCCAAGCCCAGCGGCGAAAGCGGTTCGACCGCCCGTGAGGTGATCCCCTTTCGTGTAGCATCCAAAACATCATGGTCATACCGTATCCAATACGGTAAAAACACCAACGCGCCGACCAAGCCCAGCAATACAACGCCGAGCAAAATCTTTTCGTAATATTTTCTGACGAAATCCATGCGTTTAAATTCCCGGCAACAGTTCCACGACTTCGATCTTCATGGTGATGCTCAAGATATGTTCATCGAGCACCGTCTGCAATCCGCCCTGCCCGATGGGCGCGGACGGCGGCTGATATGCCGGTTGATTAGGTGGCGCGTAAGGTGAAGGTTGGGTGCCCGTCGTCTCCCCGCCAGGAGGAGAAGCTGGTGACGCAGTAGTTGTCGCCGCCGCCTGCACGTTAATGTCTTTCACGACGAATCCGTGCGGCGACGACGCAAAAACGGACAACGCGTTTGCCAAATCCTGACTGAAACAGCGGAAAGTCACTTCATATGGCGTAAAAATGGCGAGGTTGTTGGTGACGGCCGACTCATTAAGATAATCCGATTGCGGGCCACGGGCATCGTCATCCGAAACACGCACACGTTGAAGGCCGTCCAAAGAATTGATTTTGGCCGCATAAAGAATTTCTGAAATGGTTTTCACTTCGCCCAGTTGCTCGGCCAGCGGTCCAAGGCTGCCAGGCGCGAATTTCACCAACGTCCGCTCCGCTTCAAATGAGAAGCCGTATTGAGGCGGCAACGTGACGCTGGCGCTGCCGGCTTCATGTTGCAACTGGTCAATCGTCCGGCGCAGCGCGGCGGCAAATGCCTCACTGGTCACGACGCTGTTGGTTGGATTCGGAATGGGCGGGATCGGCTGAAAGTATTGCTTCGCCTGCTGAATCCAATCGCGCAGTTGCTGTTCTTGTTCGCGAGCCGTTTGAATGTTATTGACATTATTGTTGCCTGGAGACGGTTTTTCATTGTTGAGCGTTTGTAACGTCTTGTATGCCTTGTTCAACGCGTTCAAGGCTGTTTCATTCCGCTGCCAATTCCCAAATTCATAGACGCCAGCAGCCGCCAGCAACCCCACAGCCAAAGTGGTGCCGATGAAAAAAAACAAATTTCTCTTAATCCAAGTCATGCTATAGATCCAGGGGGTTTTTAAGCGCAACCGAAATTCCGAAGGTGAACGTCCCCGAAGCATCATCCGCCTTGATTTCGCCGGAAAGTTGCGTTGCTTTGGGATCAAAATACGGGCTGGCCTGCAATTCATTTTGCAACGCGTAAGCGATGTCACTGTTCGCCGATGGGTCCACACTGGATAAACTCACTGCGCGGCAGACCAGGGTGATAACCGCTTCCTGAGCGGTTTGGCCCGGGGCATTGGTTGCTGATTGCGTCTCTCCTGGATTAGGTGTGGAAGCACCCCCTCCGCCCGCTGCCGGCGTCACGACAGACATCTGTTCAATCCAAATTCCAGCCTGCACTCCCGGTTTTTGCGCGGATAATTTTTTCTGGGTTTCGTTCTCGGCGCGAATGAGGACGCGGCGCAATTCAGCCAGCACATCGCCCCAATAATACCGATCATTCATCCACGTTGCGACACGATTGGCTTCCTGCAGGGCTGCGTCACGCTTCGCATAAACCTTTTTAAACTGGTTGGCCTTCTCCTGCCGTTGCTGCACGTCCGGCTTCAGCTTGTCAAGTTCGTCCTCCTTCGACTCGCTCAGTTTTTCAAAGAGGAACCCGACTGCGAACGCCACTATCACAAGGCTGAATACCGTCGCGATGAAATACGGTTTCTTTTCATTGAAGGCTCGCCGACGCAACGTGCTCGCTGGCATCAAATTCATTTCCACCGGACAGTGCGCCAGATTTCGCAGCCCCAAACCGACAACCTCGCCAAATGAATGTGCCACGCGCGCGAGTTCCTCCAGATTCACCAACGGGTCAATCCGGACGTTGCGGAATGGATTGAAGTACTCGACCGGCACGTTGAGTTTTTCGGCGAAAAATTGCGCCGTGTAAGGCATAATGGACGCGCCGCCTGCCAAAAAAAGTCGCTGCGGGACTGCCCCGCCCATTTGGCCACGGTAAAATTGCATCGTCTGGTTGACCTGAATGTGCAGTTTCGTCATGAACTGCCGGGCGATTTTGGAAATAGCCGCTTGATTTGGACTCTCTGGTTCCTCATACGCGCCACCAAGGCTGACGAACCCCTCGCTCACTTTGAGTTGCTCGGCGACTTCAAATTTTAATTTGGCCGCGTTCGCGAAATCCTGCGTGATGGAATTCGCGCCAAGGTTGATGCTGCGGGAGAAAACCTTGCCATTTTCAAAAAATAGCAGGTCGCTCGTCTTGGCGCCGATGTCCAGCAATAGCGTGCAATCCTCCAAATCGTCGTAGTTGTAGCGAAAAGCATTGCAAAGCGCCGCCGGTGACACGTCGCACAATTGCAGCCGCAACTTCGCCTCCTCCGCCACGCGGGACAATCCCTCGACGACCTCGGATTTGATTGCCACCAGCAATACTTCCAATTCGCCGGTTGGGGTCGAACCCAAAATTTGATAATCCCACACCACCTCCGCCAGCGGAAACGGAACATTCTGCTGCGCTTCGTATTGAATAATTTGCGTCACCTTGCCCGCGTCCACGGGCGGCAACTTGACGAATTTGGAAAACACCTGATAACCCGGCGCGCAGACATTGATGTTTCTTGCCCCGGCGCCTTTTTCAGCCAGCGCTTCGCGCAGCGCCTCAAGTACAGCTTCCTTGCGTGTGGCTTCCACCAAGGCTTTTGCCCCGAGCGGCTTGAGAACGAAACCTTTTAGGAGCAGACCGCCAAATTCACTGAGTTCAAAGTTCGCCAGCTTGAGACTGCCCGCCCCAAAATCAACCGCCAAAAATGACTTCACATTCAGCATTGCCATATTCGCGTCATGCCTGCCGATAAAACACCCGGACTTTCACCGTCCTGTTCAAGGCAGCCCGTGCTGGTTACTGTAATTTTTCAAGACGGTCAAACACAAAACCTGGAAAAAGAGAAGAATGTTTACAGCAAATCCTGCAATAAAACATTGCGTCTCGCCGCGGGCTCTGGCTTCATCCCGTCGTGCCGGGACAAACGACAGTTATTGCACCCGCCATGAACCGTTGTCGCATGCATATTTTTTATTCAGGCCATGTGCAGGGTGTCGGTTTTCGTTACATAGCGAAAACCGTCGCCACGGGCTTTGAAGTCAGCGGCACGGTTCGGAATCTGTCCGACAGTCGCGTCGAATTGATTGCCGAGGGCCCGCGCGAGGAACTCGAAGCATTCCGCGCGGCTGTTCGTAATGCCGGGCTTTCCAGTTTCATTCGCGACGAAAATGTAAACTGGAGCGAAGCACAGCATGAATTTCGCGGATTTGAAATTGTCCGATAAAAAATGAAATACGCCATTATTGCTGACATACACGCCAATCTGGAGGCGTTTCAGGTCATTTTGGACGATGCTCAAAAGCAGAAGGTCACGCACTACGCCTGCCTCGGCGACGTTGTCGGCTACAACGCCAATCCCAAGGAATGCCTCGACATCGTCCGCAAAATGAACATCCCTTGCGTCAAAGGCAACCATGACGAATACTGCTCCACCGACGATCCGCTTGAAGGTTTTAACCCCGCCGCCGCCGAAGCCGTTCACTGGACGCGCGGACAGCTTTCCGACAAGGAACGCCAATGGCTGTGCGACCTTAAATACACCAAAATAGTCGCCAACTTCACCCTCGTCCACGCCACACTCGACGCGCCGGAACGCTGGGGTTATGTCTTCGACAAACTCGCCGCCGCCGCCAGTTTTCCATACCAAAACACGCAAGTCTGTTTTTTTGGCCATACGCACGTGCCTGTCGCCTTCATGCGCGACACCGTTGTGCGGGGCGGCACCTATTCCAAATTCAAAATTGACCCGGCCAAAAAATATTTCGTCAATGTCGGTGCCATCGGCCAACCTCGCGACAATAATCCCAAGGCCGCCTATGTGGTTTATGACATGGACGAAGGCACTATTGAACTGCGCCGGCTCGAATACGACATCCCCGCCGCCCAGAAAAAAATTCGCGCCGCCGGTCTCCCTGAACGCCTCGCCGAACGGCTCGCTGTGGGAAGATAAACCAAACCCGACTTCCACAGGTAACGTCAACTGGCACGGAATTGAAAAAACGGCGGCATCCGGGTAATCTGGGGCTGAAAAACGAGCCTTTGAAAATTCTCATTCTCAAACCCAGCTCGCTCGGCGACGTGGTGCAGGCGTTGCCCGTGCTTCGCCTCATCAAACGCCATCTGCCTGCGAGTGAAATTTTTTGGTGGATTAATTCCAACCTTGCATCACTGATCGAAGGGGATCCCGATTTGACCGGCATCGTCCGCTTCGAACGCAAACGCTGGGCCGCCCCTCAACACTGGCCGGAAATGTTCCGCAGTGTCCAATGGATGCGCGCGCAAAACTTCGATTGGGTCATTGACCTCCAATGCCTCGCGCGCAGTGGCGCGTTCGCGTGGCTTGCCAATGGAAAATTTCTCATTGGCCTCGATGAATCCCGCGAAGGGGCTCGCGGATTGTACGACCTCGCCGTCCGCCGCCCATCGTTTTACACGCACGCCGTGGATTGGTATCTTGCCGTGCTGCCGCCGCTCGGCGTTCCCGTCCACAAAAACTTTCAATGGCTGCCTGAACGCTCCGGAATCGCCGACGCCGTCAAATCCAAATGGCAAACCGACGGCGCGCGGTGGATTGCCCTTCAACCCGGCGCCCGCTGGGAAAACAAACGCTGGCCGGTTCAAAATTTCGCCGAACTCGTCCGTCTGCTCGCGGCAGAATTTCCAGACGTGCGCTTTGCCATTCTTGGTAATGACGACGACAAATCGCTCGGCAAAATCATCGCACATGCCGAGCCGCAACGCTCTTTGAATTTGTGCGGACAGACTTCATTGCCGGAAATGGTCGAATGGCTGCGGCTTTCCGAACTGATGATTACCAACGACACCGGCCCGATGCACGTCGCCGCCGCGCTCGGCAAACCGCTGGTCGCGCTCTTCGGCCCGACCGAGCCGAGCCGCACCGGCCCTTACGGCCAGCTCGAAAACGTTTTGCGAATCAATCTCCCCTGCTCTCCCTGCCTGAAATCGCATTGCACCTACGAAAAGCCGAACGAGTGTTTAAAAGCGATCTCGCCTGCGGTGGTTTTTGAATTCGCGCGCAAAAAACTTGAAGCACCGCCGGTTTAGGCGAGCTTGTGTTTCAGGTATGACCAGCGCTACGCTCGCGCTGGTGAGCACTTCACGTCAAACCGTTCCAGGATCCACTTCGACTGACGGCGAACCGCCGCTCCGGCCCGCATTTGTCACAACCCGCTGGTCGGTGGTACTGGCGGCCGGTCGCAGCGACACCACGCACGCACGCGCGGCGCTGGAGAAACTCTGCCAGGCCTACTGGTATCCGCTCTATGCCTACGTGCGGCGGCGCGGACATTCGCCGGAGGACGCCCAGGACCTGACGCAAACATTTTTCACGCGCCTGCTGGAGCGGAATTGGGTGGGTAATGCCGACCAGCAGAAGGGGCGGTTCCGATCCTTCCTGTTGTCGGCCATGAATCATTTTCTTGCCGACGAATGGGACAAGGCACGGGCGCAGAAACGCGGCGGCGGTGTGCCGCCCGTGCCGCTGCAATTCGACACGGCGGAAACCCGTTACGGCCATGAACCGGTTGACAACATCACGCCGGAACAAAGCTACGAACGGCGCTGGGTACTGACGTTGCTTGACGAGGTTCTCCACCGGCTTCGTTTGGAATACGAGCAGGAAGGCCGGGCGGAACTCTTTGCCGAACTGAATCCCTGTCTGGTCGGTGAGCGCACCGCCCAACCTTACGCCGAATTGGGCGCAAAGCTCGGCGTCAGCGAAGGCACGGTGAAGGCCGCCGTGCACCGTCTGCGCCAGCGTTACCGCCAGTTGCTGCGGGACGAAATCGCCCAGACAGTAGCCGAGCCGGGTGAAGTGGATGAGGAATTACACCACCTGTTTGCGGTACTAGCCGGGTGAGGCGCGGCGAGGATGGATGATGGAGAATGGATAACGGCAATTCCCATTCTCAATCCGCCATCTTCCATCTGCGCTTAAAAAATGTGCAACCTTTCGCCGCCGTTTCCTAAGTAAAGAAGGGAAGAACCGGTTGTTGGCACAGTTGAACACATTAACCATTGAACACGAAAAACCATGAAAAGACTGCTTGTTTCCCTGTTGGTCGGCCTTTCGGCCATGACGCTCCAAATGCGATTCATTGTAATTCTCTTCCTCTCAGCCTTGACCACGTTCGCGCAAACTGCCCAGGAGCAGCAGATCATAGACCGGCACATAAGCTATGATCAGGCGGTGCGCGACACCCGGACATTTATCAACTTGCTGGAGGACACGCACCCAGACCCCTATACAGCTTTTGGGGGACGTATCGAGTTCCGCCGCAAGGCCCAGGCGATCCTCACGGGACTTCCGAAGGAGGGCCTCACCGTGGGGGACCTCGCCAATCGCCTCAATGAACTCATACTTCCCCTTCCAGGCCACACCTATGTGGCCGGCGCCAGCTGGAGGGACCCCGACAGGGGGCTGCCGATCCAATTCAGCATGACCGCCGATGCCCTTGTTCTCACTGCCACGGACCTCAAGGAACTTGAAGGTCTCATCGGGTACCGTCTGGCGGGTGTCAACGGCCACACGGTGGAGCAGGTCATACAGGCAACTCAGCGCCACGCAAGGTCGGAGAACCGCTTGGGCGACCTACAAATGGTGAGTCATGTGGTCCTAAGCCGGAAGTTCGTGTTGGATTGCTTCCCCGGTGACGACCCGGAGCGGGTCACCTTCCAACTGCAAGCGCCGTCCGGCGCAATTGTCGAATGCAGCGTCTCCTGGAAGGATCGCCGGGGGTTCCATCCGGACAAGTGCCTCTTTCCGCAACCTCCACGCTGGCCGTCCCTCCCGGCGTCGGACGATCCGTACTTCACCAAGGTATTCGACCAGCCAAAAGCCGCGTATCTGCGGGTAGCGGACATTATGGGACGTGAAGCGTACGAGGATGCTTGGCGCTCCAAGGTTGACAATGTGCGGGACATGCTCAAGCGCTACTACAAGCAGCGGAACAAGACCGCACCGGAAGACATCGCCGCGGCGCTCCAAGGCATCCCTTCCTTTTTCGAAGCCGCGACGCGCTTGCTGACCGAGATGAAGCAGCAGCAGATTCCCACCCTCATCATCAACCTCCGCGGCAACGGTGGCGGCTGGACCCGAGTGTCTATCCTGTCTTGTCTCTTCTCTATGGCGACGCGTTTTACCGCAAGGACTTCCCGGGCCAGTACATTACCCGGCAATCCGCTCTGTATCTTCAAAAGAACAACTCGACCGTGGACGAGTGGCGGTTGAAAACTGAGAACCCGCTGTTTGAGTCTGGCGACTATAACTTCGAAACCGCGAACGATTTCGATTCGGGCCCGTCGGCGGGCCGCCTTGCCAAAGCCATTGCCGAGTACAAGCAAGCGGGCTACTCCTTTGCCGGCGCGCTGGAGGCTCTGAATGGCCAGCCGCTCTACCAACCCAAGAATATCGTTGTGTTGACCGATCCAGGAACCTACAGCGCCGCCTTCCACTTTTTGTATTACCTGCACCATATGGGCGCGAAGTCGGTTGGTGTTCCCCCCAGGCAGTCCCCTAACGCCTTCATGGAGGTGACGGAGTTCACCCTGCCGGAATCCAAGCTGCGCGGCTCAATCGCCAATACGCTACAGCTGCTTATGCCGGAGGATCCGAAAGCCGACACCTTTCCCGTGACGCATCCGCTGACCTACCAGGTGTTCCTGCGCTACGGGCTCGACAGCGAAACCGCGCTGCGCTACGCCTTGGACTTGGCCGCCGACGGCAAGTTGTGAGGTTGACCCCCAGGCGCTGGACGCTTCTGGCTTCTGCTCAAGTGGGTCAGCGGCGATTTTTGGGGTAACCTTTTGCCGCCGTTTCCTAAGTAAAGGGTGGAAGAATAAATTATTGTATGGAAACGAAGAAAATTTGTCCGAACTGCCGGAAACCGCTGCCGCCGGACGTGCCGTTGGGACTGTGTCCGGAGTGCCTCATCAAATCCGGCTTCCCCACCGGGACCGAACCGGGAACGGCGGGCGAGGCTGCCGGCACGCGGTTTGTGCCGCCGCCGGTCGCGGAAATCGCACAGCTTTTTCCACAACTCGAAATCCTTCGCCTCATTGGCCAGGGCGGCATGGGGGCAGTGTACAAGGCGCGTCAGCCAGCCTTGGACCGTTTCGTCGCCCTAAAGGTGTTGCCGCCGGCCGTCGCCGGCGATCCTGGCTTTGCCGAACGATTCAACCGCGAGGCGCGCGCCTTGGCGCGTTTGAATCACCCAAATATCGTGGCCGTGCATGACTTCGGCAAGGCGGGCGCATTGCCTTATCTGCTGATGGAATTTGTGGATGGAGCTAATCTGCGCGAGATTGAACAGGCCGGAGAACTGACGCCGGAAAAAGCACTGGCCATTGTGCCGCAAATCTGTGAGGCGCTCCAATTCGCCCACAACGAGGGCATTGTTCACCGCGACATCAAGCCTGAAAATCTTCTGCTCGACAAACGGGGCCGGGTGAAAATCACCGACTTTGGCATCGCCAAAATTGTCGGCGCGGCTCCCGGCAAGGTTTCCCTGACCGGTGTCAAGGACGTGGTGGGCACGCCGCATTACATGGCGCCGGAACAGATCGAAAAGCCGCAGACGGTGGATCATCGCGCGGACATTTATTCGTTGGGCGTCGTGTTTTATGAAATGCTCACCGGCGAGTTGCCGCTCGGAAAATTTCAACCGCCCTCAAGCAAAGTCCAAATTGACGTGCGGCTCGATGAAGTGGTCTTGCACGCCTTGGAGAAAGAGCCATCGCGGCGTTATCAGCAGGTCAGCCAAGTGAAGACGGACGTGGAGACGATTGCAGGAACGTTGCCGGTGGATACCGGAACATTTACTCGGGAAATTCTGTCTCGGGACTATGTTTTGGACATTGGCAGTTGCCTGAGCCGCGGTTGGGCGTTGCTGCAAAATAATTTTTGGCCGGTCGTGGGCATCACCGCGCTGATCGTGTTGCTGCGGCACGCAGCTGATTCCTCCTTGATAGGCATTGTGGTCGGTGGTCCGCTCATGGGCGGATTGTGGTTGTATTACCTGAAGAAGATCCGCGGAGAGCAGGCAGGCTTGGAGACGGTCTTTTCCAGCTTTAGCATCGCCTTTCTGCATCTCTTCCTCGCCGGCCTGATCACCATGGTATTGACGGTGCTTGGAATTATCTGCCTGATATTGCCCGGCATTTATCTGGCGATTGCCTGGCTGTTCACCCTGCCCCTGGTCATTGACAAACGGCTCGATTTCTGGCCGGCAATGGGGTTAAGCCGCAAGACAATCTCCAAACATTGGTGGAAATTCCTCGGATTCATAATCATCCTGGGCTTGATTAATCTGGCGGGGCTCCTGGCCTGTTTTGTGGGGCTTCTCATCACCGTTCCCCTTTCCCTGGCCGCGATGATGTATGCCTACGAAGACATCTTCGGCCCGACCAGCCGTACAGCCAGCCTGCTGGCATCTGACACCGTCCAAGCCAAGGCGACTGCGTTGGCGGGAACATCGGCAAAATCACCCCGTTCAAACGACGGAACTTGGAAGGTTCTCGTAATCGCCGCAGCGGCAGTAATGCTGATTCTGGCCATTTTGTTCGGCGCATTGTTCGTGCCCGCATTGAGCAAGGCCCGGCAGCGTGCTGCCATGCATCAAGCGGCCGCCAACTTCATGGTTCGCGGGGTCATCAGCGACGCCGCTACCGGCAAACCCATTGCCGGCGCACGGGTGGCGGACAACATCTACGGCGCGCGCACCAACCGAACCCCGCGGGAAGCTTGGACCGATGCAACCGGCCGCTACGAACTGAAGACGTGGTATGAGGAGCACTCCATTGCCGCTTCTGCGCCAGGTTACGAAACCAAACTGGCCACGCTTTTCACCAAACCTTTGGGCAAAAAGAAAGAAGCACAGATGGATTTCCAGTTGCAGCCGGCCCGGGCGAACGCTCCAGCCACCAATGGGGATTCCAGCATGACTTTGAACATTTCATCACCGGAACCAACCACCATTCCCCCGGCAGCGCAAAACGAACCCGGCGCGCACCGGGGAAAAACCATCAGCAATCTTTCGACGACGGATCCGTTTCAACAGGACTTCAACCAGACTCTGCCGCTTTCCGCCAATGGCCGATTGCGCCTCGATAATGTCAACGGCCGAAACGAAATCGTGGGCTGGGACCGTAATGAAGTCTCCATCAAAGCCCTCAAGCACGGCAAAACCCAGGAAAGCGTCGAAGCCACCAAAATCGTTGTTGATTCGTCACCGGATGAAATTGCAATCCACACGGAACAGCCGTCCAGCCAGAACGGACCTTTCGGGACTTGGTCATGGCTCATGAACGGCGGTATCAAAATGGCGACGGTGGATTACGTCATCCAGGTTCCACGAAGCACGCGCCTCAAGGAAATTACCAGTGTCAATGGGCGCATCGCGATTGAAGACGTCAACGGCGATATCGAAGCGTCCACTGTCAATGGTGAAATGCAGGTCGCGGGAACAGCGGGCGATTTGGAACTTTCCACCGTCAACGGCCGGATTGCCGCGGAACTGGTTTCCCTCGGACGCGGTCAATCGGTTTCGTTCGACAGCGTCAACGGCAAAATCGAGGTCACCTTGCCTGCCAACGCGAACGCCGAAGTTTCGGCCGACGTAGTCAACGGCAGCATCACCAGCGAATTTCCCGCCTTGGCGGTTCAAAAGGAATTTCCGTTAGGTAAAAAACTGAAGGGAACACTCGGCAACGGCGGCGCCAGTGTCAAAGCCAACGCGGTCAATGGCCGCATCAGCTTCCGGATGGGCCAGGATGCGCAAAAATCCGGTGTTAAACAGTCCGAAACAGAAGACGCGGGTCAAACCGTGGCCGGGCTGCAGCCGGTTGTCGTCGAAACGCAGCCCGTTTCCGGCGCACGCGACGTGGAACCGGGTGTCACCGAAATTCGAGTGCGGTTCAGCAAGGAAATGGCCGATGGCTCGTGGAGTTGGTCCACCGCATGGGAAAATTCCGCGCCGGAAATCATCGGCCAGCCATATTACGAATCCGATGGCCGGACCTGCGTGGCGAAAGTGAAACTGGAACCGGGGCGAACTTATGCTTGGTGGCTGAACAGCGACAAATTCAAGAATTTCACCGACTTGGCCGGTCGGCCGGCGGTCCCTTATTTGCTGATTTTCCAGACGAAACAAAACTGAAAACCAAGAATTAAAAATATGAAAACGAAAACATTGCTCGCAACCCTCATCGCTGGCGCGCTTTGCCAGTTCGCGCCGCAACTCTGCCGCGCACAGGACATTGATTCCATCGCACCGGTGGTAGTCAAAACCGTTCCTGAAGCCGGCAGCAAAGATGTCGCGGCGGGAGAAATTGAAATCAAGGTCACTTTCAGCAAGGAAATGACGGACCAATCCTGGAGCTGGTCATCGGCTTGGAAAGATTCCACGCCGGAAGGTACTGAAAAACCGCATTACGAAGCCGACCACAAGACTTGCGTGCTAAAGGTCAAACTGGAGCCAAACAAGACATACGGTTACTGGATTAACAGTCAGAATTTTCACAACTTCAAAGACACGCAAGGCCATCCAGCGGTGCCATATCTCCTCGTCTTTCAGACCAAAGGAAATTGACCCCAGCCAAATAGGGACGGCCGTAGTCCGTTGTGCTTGATTTGCGGCAATAGCAGCACCATTCTTGGCGGCAATGAAAATCACCTTTGCCCGAATGGTGCTGCTCTGCTTCGCGTTGGTCCCCGCTAATTCTGCCAGCGCGCAGGATTCCAAGCCTGCCATCACGCCGACGAACCATATCGAGCTTTTCAACGGCAAGGATTTTTCCGGCTGGACATTTTGCATGAGAACGAACGGCGATTCGTCGCAGACCTGGACCGTCACCAATGGCGTCATCCATTGCACCGGCAAACCGAACGGTTACATCCGCACGAAACAGGCTTATCGCGATTATCGGCTCACCGTCGAATGGCGCTTCGTCAAAATCGCGCCCAAGGCCGACAACACCGGCGTGCTCGTCCACATCCAATTGCCCGACAAAGTCTGGCCGATGTGCATCCAAAACCAGGGAAAATACAACAACCAGGGTGACCTGATTTACATGGCCGGCGCGGAATCCAAGGAACACCGGGGCCTGGACGCCAATACGCCGGTCCCGAAGCAAGGACCCTCGAATGAAAAACCCGTTGGGGAGTGGAACACGATTCTGACCGTTTGCTCCGGCAACGACGTCAAGGCTTACGTCAACGACAAGCTCATGAATGAAGGCACCGAATGCACCATTTCATCCGGCTTCGTCGGCATTCAAAGCGAAGGCGGCGACATTGAAATCCGCAAAATGTCCCTGGACCCGCTGAAAAATTAACCCCCGAGCTTTTCCTTCACCCACGCGCGCGCCGCCTCCGGTGTTTTTAATTCATCCTGCAACTGTCTTTCGCGGATTTCCGCGAGCAATGCACCCATCGCCGGGCCGGGTTTCATTCCAAGTTTGATTAAATCCTTCCCGGTGAGTAACGGCGGGCGAATCGCCGGTTGCTTCTCCAATTCCGCCGCCTGCGCCACCAGGAATTCGTAGAGATCCAGCGCGCCGTGCGAGCCGAGGCAATCAAGCCGGTGCAATTCGAGTTCCAGCGGAAACGTCTTGCGCATCAACAACCGCCGCAGCGTCGCCTTGCGCATCTGTTTCACATCCTTGAATTGCATGTGCTGCTGCACGCACGCGACAATTTCCTCGACTTGTTTTTTGGTAAAACGCAGCCGCTGCAAAATTCTTTCCGCCAGCGCCGCGCCGATTTTTTCGTGTTCGTAAAAATGAATTGCAGCGGTTTGCGGATCACGCTCCGCCGTCACGGGCTTGCCGATGTCATGCAAAATCACCGCCCACGGCAGTGATTCGTGCGCATCCGGCGGCAATTTCTCCAGCATCAACCGGATGTGCTCGAACACGGTGCCTTCGGGGTGAAAATCCGGCGATTGTTCGCACGAAATCGTTGCCGCGAGTTCGGGCAAAATCGGCTCCAGCAACCCGCTGTCGCGCAACAAGACCAAACCGCGCGCAGCATGCGATGGACAAAACAGTTTGATGAGTTCGTCGCGAACACGCTCGGCGCTGATGAGTTCAATTTTGGGCGCGAGCCGTTTGATGGCAGCGAAGGTTTGCGGCTCGATTTCAAAATCCAGTTGCGCGGCAAATCGCACCGCGCGCAACAGGCGCAAATGGTCCTCGGCAAAGCGTTCGTCCGGCGAGCCGATGGTGCGGATGATTTTAGCGCGCAAATCCTTTTCGCCGCCGACCCAGTCGCGAAGTTTTTCGGCGATCGGATCGTAAAAAAGCCCGTTGACGGTGAAATCGCGGCGTTGCGCGTCGGCTTGCGCGTCGCCGAACGTGACCTGCTCCGGATGCCGTCCATCCCGGTAATCCGCTTCGGCGCGAAAGGTGGCGACTTGAAATTGATGTTTGTCTTCGACGACAATCATCACGCCGAATTTGCGTCCGACGGCGATGGTGCGTTTGAACAACTTCTCGATTTGTTCCGGGCGCGCGTCCGTGGCGATGTCGTAATCCTGCGGTTCGCATCCGAGCAAAAAATCGCGCACACAACCGCCAACCCAAAACGCAGCGAATCCGGCGGTTTGCAAGCAGCGGACAATTTCAGCAGCGGTCTCGCGCAGAGAAAAACTCACGGAATTCATTCTCACGCAAAAGCGCGAAGGCGCAAAGTTAATTTGGAATCTTTAAGTTCGGCGTATTCAAAACCCAGGCCGCGGATTTCACGCAACATCGCGCGGCCGTCGGTGCGACAGTGGAAATTTCAGCAGATGGAAAATGAATACATGCGTCAGTTCGTTGAACCGTTAAAACGTGAATCGTTAAACCGTTGAACGATGCAACGATTTAACGATTCACGTTTTAATGGTTTCAGTGATTACAAATCCGCGTAGCGGGCGGTGAGCATCGCGGAAAAACGCGCGGCTTTTTCCTTGCGGCGGCGCTTTTCACTCGGCTTTTCAAAATGCCGGTGACTGCGCACGACCTTGAGCGTGCCTTCGCGGTCGACTTTTTTCTTCAGTCGCCGCAACGCACGATCCACCGGTTCGCCTTTTTTTAATCTAATCTCGGTCAACGCAACTCACTTCCTTCCTCGGGCGGGAAAACCGCATGGGCGGTTGCTCGCAAAATGAACGGACGCGGAGAATAATTTTCCCGCAGCCATTGTCAATGCGCAAAACGGCTCAACAAAAGCCAATTAATGTGTCGAACGGGTTCTGAGGGTAGGGCGCGCAGTCCCCTGCGCGCCGTGGTTGGCCGGCATTTGGGCGGGCGGCGCGCAACGGAGTGCGCGCCCTACCAAAACGCCCGCACTCGACAGCACGCCCCCCGGTTGTTAGCGTTTGGCTATGAATTTTCTGGTCACCGGCGGCGCGGGCTTCATCGGCTCGCATGTCTGCGAACGTCTGCTGCGCGACGGCCATGCGGTCTGGGCGTTCGACGACCTCAACAACTTTTACGATCCGCAACTCAAGCGCCAGAATCTGCAGGAAATCCAATCGCTCGCCAAACCGTTTGAATTCGTTCATGGCGATTTGACCAACCGCGCCGCGCTCGACGCCCTGTTTGGCAGCGTGAAGTTCGATCAGGTCATTCACCTCGCCGCGCGCGCCGGGGTGCGGCCGAGCCTCCAAAACCCGGCCCTTTACCAGCGCGTCAACGTGGAAGGCACGGTCAATGTGCTCGAAGCCGCGCGAAAAAATCGCGTCAAAAAAATCATCATCGCTTCATCGTCGTCGGTTTACGGCGTGAACTCCAAAACGCCGTTCAGCGAAAGCGACCCGGTTTTTTCCGCCATTTCGCCCTATGCCGCGAGCAAGCTTGCCTGCGAAGCGCTCGGCCATGTTTATCACCACGTTTATGGCATGGACGTGGCGGTGCTCCGTTTGTTCACCGTTTACGGCCCGCGTCAGCGACCCGACCTGGCCATCCGCAAATTCGCGACGCTCATTCACGCCGGCAAACCGATTCCGGTCTTTGGCGATGGCAGCATGGAGCGCGATTATACCTACATCACCGACACGCTCGACGGCGTCATCGCCTGCACAAAAAAGGAATTCGGCTACGAAATTTTCAACCTCGGCGAATCGCAAACCGTGAAGCTGACCCGCCTTATTGAATTGCTTGAAACCGCGCTCGGCAAAAAAGCCGTGATTGACCGCCAACTGATCCAACCCGGCGATGTTCCCGTCACGTTCGCCGACATCTCGAAAGCGCGCGTCAGACTCGGCTACAATCCGCAGGTCAAAATCGAGCAGGGCATCCTGCAATTTGTGAATTGGTTTCGCCAAGGCCATTGTTAATACTGTCGTCATGAACCCATCCACGCCGCCCAATCGTCCAACCTTGACCGAAGCTCTTGACGCCTGGAAAAAACTACTGGCCGAGCGCGACCTTTCGACCAACCTGCTCTGGATTTTTGAGGAAAATCTTTGCTTCGAAAAAGAGCGTGGTGCACAGGGTGGTTTTCATTTGGGCTTTCAAACCAAATTCACGACACCACCCGATGATGCGCTCGATATCGCGTTCGACCACTTCTCCGAATCCGGCGCGCGCATCGTGTTTTACCGGCTCGGTCACGCCAAGCGGGATCGCAGCCAATCCGTCTGCGCTTTGCTGTGCGACAGGTGGTTCGACGCAAAGGACGCAAGCGAAGGCTATCTGCACCGGAATGAATGGCACATGTCATTTCATCCCGGCCTCGACAAGGAAATCGAGGAAATCACCGACTTAAGCCGCTGGCTGCGGCGCGTCAAACGCGGGCGCGGCTTTCACGACCTCGATTTCTGCATGACGCTCGCCACGATTGACGAAATCAAAACCTACGGCCGCCCGCTTGCGCCCTACGAACACTTCGCCAAGACGATGCTCAACCGCCTGCGCCGGTTTCTGGGGCAACAGACTTGAACGCAGGCAACGCAATTGCCATGACGCCTGCCGAGGCCAAAGCTAAACACGCTGAACTCGTCGAAGAAATCCGCCGACACGACCACGCTTACTATGTGCTCGCGCAGCCGATAATCAGCGACCGCGAGTACGACCAGCTTTATCATGAGCTTCTCGACCTCGAAAAAAACTTTCCAAAACTCGCCACGCCCGATTCGCCCAGCCAGCGCGTCGGTGGCGAACCGCTCAAGGAATTCAAATCCGTCCGGCATGCCGTGCCGATGATGAGCCTTGAAAATACCTATTCGCAGGAGGAAGTGCGCGATTTCGTGAAGCGCGTGCAAAAACTTTTGCCGGAAGAAAAGCTGGAATGGGTCGTCGAACCGAAAGTGGACGGCGTGGCTATCAGCCTGCGCTACGAAAACGGCGTGTTCACCACCGGCGCGACGCGCGGCGACGGCACCACCGGCGACGACATCACCGCCAATCTCAAAACCATCCGCTCGGTGCCGTTGGCACTTCACCGCAGAGGTGCAGAGGCGCAGAGATTTCCATTTTCAATGGTAGGGACGGCTGGCCCAGCCGTCCGTTCATTGCGGTCGTCTCGGCGAGACGACCCTACCTTTTCCAGCGGTTCAAATTCAGTTTTGGAAGTGCGCGGCGAAGTTTTCATGAGGAAGGCGGGTTTTGAGAAATTGAACGCCGAACGCAAATCCGCCGGTGAGGAAATTTTCGCAAACCCGCGCAACGCCGCCGCCGGTTCGCTCAAACAGCTCGACCCAAAAATCGTCGCCAAACGCCCGCTCGACACCGTCATTTATGGCTTAGGGGAAGTCCAAGGTCCAAAGTCGCAAGCGGAGTTGCTCAATTGGCTGAAATCGCTCGGATTCAAAACAGCGGAGCGAACGTGGTTTTGCCGGTCGGAAGACGATCTTTTCGCCGCCATTGCCGGGCTGGATAAAGTCCGCAAAAATTTTCCCTACGAAACCGACGGAGCGGTCATCAAACTGAATTCCTTCGAGCAGCAGCACCGCGTCGGAGCAACAGCCAAGGCGCCGCGCTGGGCCATTGCCTACAAATACGCGCCCGAACAGGCTGAAACCAAACTCAAAGCCATCACCATTCAAGTTGGACGCACCGGCGCGCTCACACCCGTGGCCGAACTCGAACCTGTTTTTCTCGCCGGCAGCACCATCAGCCGCGCCACATTGCACAATGAGGATTACATCCGTGAGAAAGACATCCGCATCGGCGACACCGTTGTCATCGAAAAAGCCGGTGAAGTAATTCCCGCCGTCGTCAATGTGGTTTTGAAAAAGCGCGCAGGTAGCGAAAAAATTTTCCGCTTTCCCAAGACGTGTCCCGAATGCGATTCGAAGGTTGCCAAGGAAATGGGGACAGACGAGGAAGAAGGCGCCATCTGGCGCTGCGTAAATCCCGATTGCCCGGCGCAAGTTCGCGGACGGCTCGAACACTGGTGTTCGCGCGGCGCGATGGACATCGAAGGCGGCGGTGAAGTACTCGTAGCGCTACTCGTTAAAAGTGAACTCGTGCGCGACGTGGCCGATTTGTATCGGCTCAAGCTCGAACCCGTCGCCGCACTCGAACGCATGGGCGAAAAGTCCGCAAAGAATTTTCTCGATGCCGTTGCCGCCAGCAAATCACGCGACCTGTGGCGGCTGCTGTTCGGCCTCGGCATTTTGCACGTGGGCGCGGGCGTGGCAAAGTCACTTGGAAAACATTTCGCGACACTCGACGACATCTTTGCCGCAACCGCCGAACAACTGACGGAAACCGAAGACATCGGCGAAGTCATCGCTCAAAGCATCGTTCAATGGCATAGCGATGTGCGAAATAAAAAACTCATCGAGCGATTGCATGATGCCGGGTTGAATTTCAAATCCAGCCTCTACCAGCCGCAAGCTGCTGCTGGACCATTCGCAGGAAAAACTTTTGTCCTCACTGGCGCGTTGCCGACGCTGGCGCGCGAAGAAGCCACGGCGAAGATTGAATCGCTCGGCGGTAAAGTGAGCGGCAGCGTGAGCAAGAAAACGGATTTTGTTGTGGCCGGTGAAGATGCCGGTTCAAAACTCGACAAGGCGCAAAAGCTCGGCGTGAAAATCATCAGCGAGAAAGAATTCCTCGCCATGCTTTAACCACCAAGACACAAAGTTTTAGCCGCAAAGATTTGAGTTACCCCCACGGTAGGTTAAACTTCTTAAGCTGTTTTACTGTCACTTCGTCGAAATAGATTTTTACACCCGTGCCGCAATTTTTAATCAAGTCATTCAAACCACCCTGAACTGCACCGTCAAATGCCCAACAACGATATTCCCATGTCCCTTTTCCGTCTGAATAGAATCGCAATTCGTAATCTCGCCAGCCAGATCTCGTCAAATCTTTAACCCTGATCGTTTGCCGCGCAAATTCTTCTTGAAGCGGATAACGAACTAAAGTTTTGCCATCTGCTGAAAGTCCTGTCTCTGTCCGTGTTCGGAGAACATCTAACACAAGCAGATCCCAATTATCTTCTATTTCTTTCGGCTTTTGAAATCCATGACCTCGAATTCTAAAAACTGCTGCGTATAAGCCCGGTTCGGTCGAGTCCATGGAATATGGTCCAAAAAAGAGGCATTCTCCTTTGCCAGCTTTCGTTGCTTCGCGTGACCATTCCCAAACCTCGTGTTTGACGCGCAGTTTCTTCAATTCTTTCCAGTCACTTAGCACCTTCCCGCGATGATGTTCTAACTCCCCCTTCATTTCAGAAGGGTCGCCACGATTTAGCCGTGTTACACACCTGTAAGTTTTCACTTTCTTTGGTCTTGATCGAAAATACTCGACAATCAATCGTGCTAAAAAAAACAATATAACCCCGAAAAAGCCTCCAATTGCAGCTCCGAAAGCTTGTGCTGAACTTTCACTGGAAATTCCAAAATAATTTAGAAAAGTGGCAAGCATGTCTTGAAATTAAACAAAGACAATCGTGGCTGTAAATTCAATTCACATTTTGAAAAGCTTTATCCTGACAACGATCATCTCGGCAATCTTTTCCGAAATTCCGCGCAGGTTTTTGTCACATCTTTCGCGCGTGGCTTGGGTTGCCGGAATAAGTAGCTAAGGTATCAATTGGCAGGTTGTTATTTCGTTTGCTCCAACTTCCGGGGCAACCAATGTCAAATGCGCTCTTCCAGCCATTCCCTTTCCATGTGCGCCTTTAAGATAATAGGCTTGGCCGGCCTTTGCATCGAGAGTTATGGAAAATATTGACTTTGGCGCCATGAATCCAGTGTCGAAAGCCGTAAATTCTATCTGGCCGGGTTCGGTGAGATACGTGGCATATCCACCCTTCACTAGTGTTGTTACAAGTTTGCCATTTGCTTTTACGGGGAAAGGCAGTGCTATATCAGCAGCATAACCAGTACCGGTAAACCACTCACCAGAGCTAATGGGACCA
The DNA here is from genome assembly GCA_963835625.1 of uncultured Verrucomicrobiae bacterium. Taxonomy (GTDB): domain Bacteria; phylum Verrucomicrobiota; class Verrucomicrobiia; order Limisphaerales; family UBA11358; genus UBA11358. The sequence continues at coordinate 104,413 of CAWIGO010000015.1, read as the reverse complement.
CTGGGGCGGTAAATGTAGACTACCGCTTTGTCAGCCGGGATGCTCTCCATCTGTTTGAAACTTGGGCCAAGTGTTGATCCCGCTGTTGGGGCTGCTGTTGATCCCGCTGTCAGGCCCGTGATTGGGGCCACAGATCCCGAGCCTCTTAGGTTCGTTGGTCTTTGGTTGAACACATCCCCCCAATCAGCAACGAGCTTGCCCTCCGGATTCGGCGATTGCTTCACGACCAGATAGTTGCCCGCCTTGATTTGATCCAGCGTCATCCTTTTTTTCAAGAGGCGTTCTCCATCATAAAGAACGATGTTTGCCGCCACCGACACAGTCTGCGTTTGTCCCTCGTCGGTTTTGATCTCAATGGTCTGGCCGGAAGCGTTCACGGCAGTGATTGTTCCCTGGGTTTGGATTTGATTGCTGACGCAGCCCGACAATCCGATGCACAGAGCCAGCAGCAGCGCGCCGCGACCGAGTTGATTTGTAATGGTTGGTTTCATTTTATTTTACCTTTAACTGAAAAGACAGTGCAGCCTCAGCCTAGGATGCGGGCAAGCAAATTCAAGTTGAAACAAACGCGGACAAGCTGTCCGCGCTCCTTTCATTTCGTGCCTTTGCGCCTTTGTGGTTAAAGCCTTTTCCGAAATTCCGCGCAGGGCTTTTGTCACATCTTTTGCGCTGAAGATTATTGATGAGAAAGAGTTTTTGAAGATGTGCGGGCGTTAATTCCGGCAGACATGTTCTCTGACAAGTGCGTGCTTGCTATCAGCACCACTCTGGTGCATAAGAAAACCATGATAAATCCCTCTAAAATCCCCGCCAAAGTGTTGGCCGAACTCAACCGCCAGTTTAATCAGGAACTCGGTGCCGCCCACAATTATCGCGCCTTGTCCATCTGGTGTGAGACCCAGAACTTGAAGGGCTTTGCGGGTTATTTCGCCAGACAGGCTGCCGAAGAACACGCTCACGCGGGAAAAATCATCGCCCACATTATCGACCGCGATGCAATGCCGAAGACGACTGCCATCGCTGCGCCCAAGTACGATTTCAAATCACTCCTCGAAGCGGCCTGTCACGCACAAGCCATGGAGCAGGCCAACACACAAGGCATCAATTCGGTTTACGAAGCCGCCCTTGGCGCCAGGGATTACCCGGTGCAGGTCCTCATGCAATGGTTCATCAATGAACAGGTGGAGGAAGAGGCTTGGTGCCTTGAAATGGTGGAGCGCGTGCAGGCCGCGACTTGTGCCGGAGCCCTTTCCGACCTCGACCGCCACATCGAACGGTATCTTACCGACGACGAGGGAGAAAAATAACAGTTCTCGCCTTGGCGTCTTGGCGGTTAAAACCGAATCGGTAAAACCTACGGTTCGTTATTGGGTTGGGCTGGGTGTCTTTTCGACAGCGTTTTTACGGGTGACATCGGCTACAACAACGTGCATCCACCCTTGATCGTATTCTTGAATATAATTAAGGTCCCAGTTTTGCCAGCCCCTGTTTTTGGCTTCGCTTGCAGCAACAGCCGAGGCCACTTGTTTCACATAAATGATGCGATCCGTTCCCTTCAAGGCAGTCCCTTGATGGACGATAACATGGAAATCTGTGTCATTAACATTCTCAATGGCATAGTTGGGTGAGGTTGGAAGGTTTTGATTAAAATCCTGATTGAAGGATCTCTCATTGGTTGTGGCGCAACCAGTGGCTAAAAGCACAAGGGTCGCATTCAATAACAGCAGCCGGACTGTCCAGCGGAGTTGATTTATTTTCATGCTGCCAAATTAACAGATTCTGGCCGGCTGGCTATAAGATAAACACCCCATGGCGCGAGCAAGTCCATTTCACAGATTTTTGCTGATTTTTCTGCGCAATCTGCGTCATCTGCGGAAGAGTGTTTTGTGCTTGGTGTCTTTGTGGTTCAAAACTTTTATTTCGCGTTAATCCCGTCCAGCACCGGCGAGTTCCGAATCACCACATTTGTAACTGAATCGAGCGTGGCCGCCGGCACGCCATCGGCGAGCTGCGCTTTGAAATTGTCAACTTCGAGTCCGTCCACATCCGCGCACGCCATCGCCGGACGAAAGTCATTGGTTACAAAACTCAGGTTGATGTTTGCCAGTTCCAGGCCGCGAATGTGGCGGGCGAAAATGCCGTAAGCGGGCATCACCCCAATCCGGCTGGGTTCGGGATAACCGGTGCCGAGTTCCTTTGGAACGCGCGCGGCGTCTTCCTTTGTCCCGCCGCCTTTGAAAACGAGCCGGATGTTGTCCAGACGCACCCCTTCCAGTGGCTGGCCGGGTGTACCGGTGATTTGGATGCCGCTCATCGGATCAACACCGGTGGCCACCACATTGGAAATAAGAATGTTCCGGCCACGGCTGTGGCCGGTCACGTCCGGCCCGCGATTGCGGTCGCCGGTGGTGATGTAAATGGGATATCCGGCGACGTCCATCATGCTAATATTGTTGATGGTGATGTTTTCCATGATGCCACCGTCCACCTCTTCCAGCGCCAGGCCGTGGCAGTCGCGGAACGTGCAGTTGGCGACGGTGACGTTGCGGAAACCGCCGTTCGCCTCGGTCCCGAATTTGATCCGGCCCGTTCCGCGCCCCGGTTTCATCGTGCCGTCGAGCAGCGTGCCTTCCTGAAAACCGGAGACCTGGCAGTTCACAATCGTCAGATTTTCTGTAATGACATTCCGGCCCAGCGCAAAACTGCTCTTCGGGCACAAGCCGTCGTCGCGCGGCGAATTGATTTTGCAATTGGAAACCGTCGTGTTGCGGCAGCAATCGATGTCAATGCCGTCGCGGTCGGTGTCAATCGTCACGTTGTCCACGTCCAGATTGTCGCAGCCGGTGGCCAGAATGGCGAAATGGCCGCCGTGAAAAATCGTGAAGTCGCGCAGCAGCACGTTGCGGCACAGCTTGAGCGCGATGGCCTTGTTGCCGATCCGGACGGGCGGCAGATTTGTGGCTGAAGGCCCAGGTGTGCTGTCATGGTTGAAGCCGCACATCCTGTCGAGTACCTTGGGGTCGCGCACCAGCCCGCCGCCGTTAATCATGCCGTTGCCGGTGATGGAAACGTTCGTGAGATTTTCGCCCCAGATGAGGCTGTTGTGGAAATACGTGTGCCCGCCGTCCTGATAGCCACCGCGCGTGTATGGCTCGGTCTCGTCATAGGCGTTCAAGTCCTGCGGCGCGCCGAGAATCACCGCGCCGGCGTCCAGATACAAATGGATGTTATTGGTCAGGTGAATGCTGCCGCACAGATACGTGCCTACCGGAATAAAAACCGTTCCCCCGCCCGCCGCCGACGCAGCCCGGATCGCCCTGTCAATGGCCGGATTGTCCAATGCCTTGCCGTCGCCAATCGCGCCAAAACTACGCACGTTGAAAACTGTTTTGTGCGATGCGGGTATTGATTCGCAGCCGGTTTGAAAAAATGCTCCCAGCAAGGCAGCACAAATCACAATGGTCTTTGATGACAAGCGACAGCGGAAGATGCGTTGGAATTTCATATTTGGGACGGGCAACTTATAAATTTCAGATTGAATATGCAACTCCCGGACACGTGAGCCTCCAAAACATTACATCAACCGGTGGCTGAATTCCGCGCAGGCCTTCGTGACATCGGTTGCATTCAGAATCGCCGACACTTATTTCACATCCGTCCTCACCCCGGCCCTCTCCTCCAGGAGAGGGAGAATCGTTCGCCGACTTTTCAAAAAAACCCGCGACTGGATTAGCCGAACGGTCTACTGCAAGATCAGAAATGTACATTGGCTGTTCCTTCTCCGGGGGAGAAGGTCAGGTTGAGGGCGAGCGTCAAAACAAACTTTTAAAGCCTTCGCCGAAATTCCGCACAGGTTCTCGTTACATCGGTTGCATTCAGAATCGCCGACACTTATTTCACATCCGTCCTCACCCCGGCCCTCTCCTCCAGGAGAGGGAGAATCGTTCGCCGACTTTTCAAAAAAACCCACGACTGGATTAGCCGAACGGTCTACTGCAAGATCAGAAATGTACATTGGCTGTTCCTTCTCCCGGGGGAGAAGGTCAGGTTGAGGGCGAGCGTCAAAACAAACTTTTAAAGCCTTCGCCGAAATTCCGCACAGGTTCTCGTTACATCGGTTGCATTCAGAATCGCCGACACGACGCAAATGCGCTTTGCGCCGGCAGCCAGAATGTCGCCGAGCGTCTGGAGATTGATGCCGCCGATGGCGAACCATGGAATGTTCACCCCGTTTTGCGTGGCCGCCGCCCAGCGGACGTATTCGAGTGTCACGGGTTTTGCAGTCGGCTTCGTGCCCGTCGCGTAGACCGGCCCGACGGCGAGGTAATCCGCACCCGCCGCCAGCGCGCGCTTGGCTTGTTCCGGAGAATGCGTGGACAAACCAATCCGCAATCCGCAATCCGCAATCCGCAATTCCAAAATATCTTCCTGTCCCAAATGGCAAAAATCCGCACCGACCTCGCGCGCGATTTCCAAATGGTCGTTGATGACCAACCCGACATTCGCGCGCCGCGTGACGGGCAGAATTGCTTCGGCCATCCGGCGAATTTCATCGGGTGAAGAATTTTTGGCGCGGAGTTGAATCAAATCCGCGCCACCGTCGCAGAGTTGCTGCGCGACAACTTCCGGTGCGCGGCCATGCAAATAGGCCGTGTCAACGAACGCGTAAAGCCGGCAGTCTGCGAGCGGTTTCATGGCTTTAGTCTAACCGGAAAAATTGAACAACAAAGCAACGAAGCAAACAAAGAAGAAGAGGTAGGGTCGTCTCGCCGAGACGACCGCTCTGAACGGACGGCTGGGCCAGCCGTCCCTACCAAAGAAGAAAAATCAGGAGAACTTTGTTTCTTTGTTGTTCATAAAAACAAAAACGGCGGCGGGAAAGTTCCTGCCGCCGTGTGAGTTCGGAAAATTTTACTTCAAACCGGCAAGGTAACCGAATCGGGCGCGGAATTGTTCCGGCGTCAATTTTACAACGGCGGCGAGTTTGGCGAGTTGTTTCGCGTCCTCAAAATCCCCGCGTTTGAGCCGGGTCATGTAGGCGCAGGCGCATTCAAAGGGCTCGCCGTCCACATTGACGTGGCGGTTTTGCATGCGGCCGGTCTTCGGGTCGAGCATTTTCTCGAACGGCAGCGGATTCATTTTGCCGTCCACGAAGCTGATGATGGCGCCGTATTTTTTGGCTTCAGCCGAAAGCAGGAATTTCACCGCGGCATAGCCGAGGTCGCGCGTGTATTCGGCGTCGAATGGAATTGGATCGGCGCAGCGGAGTTCGTAACCGACGTCCTTTGTAATAAAAGCCATTTTGAGGCCGAGCTTTTCGAGACGGACGGTTAAAAGGTCTTTCATCAGACGACCGAATTCGATTTCGGCCATGCGCAAATGGCCATGTTCGTCGTGGGCAATCTTGCCGTAGCGTCCCAATTCGCCTGCGGGCATTGCTTTGACCAAGCCCTCCTCGCCCATCGACTCAATCAGGCCTTCGGCGAGAATGACGAGGCCGTGTTGCGTGCCTTCGGCCCGGCGTTTGATAATGGAACCGATGATGGTATCGCACACTTCATCCACCGTAACCTGCCGGTTGCGAAATTCCTCCCCGATGACGACGAGCGCGGACGCCGCCGCCTTGCCGATGCCGAGCGCGAGATGCCCCGCCGCGCGTCCCATGGCGATGACGATATACCAGCGCGACGTGGTGCGGGCGTCCTCCATCAGGTTGCGAACAATCTGAACGCCGTTGTGCCGCGCGGTTTCAAATCCGAATGTCGGCGTCACGCCGGGCAGCGGCAAATCGTTGTCAATCGTCTTGGGCACGTGCGCCACTTTGATTTTCCCATTGCTGCGTTTGGCAACCTGGCTGGCGGAAAATGCCGTGTCATCGCCGCCAATCGTCACCAGCGTCGTGATGCCCAGTTGTTCCAAAACCTTGAACACGTTCTGCATGCTGGTTTCGGATTTGGTCGGGTTCGTGCGCGAAGTGCCGAGGATCGAGCCGCCGCGCAGATGAATATCCATCACGTCATGAATCGTCAGCGGCCTGCAATTTTGCGCGTCGCCTGCCGCGAGCCCCTTAAAGCCGTCGCGAAAACCGATGACCTCAAAGCCCTGGTTGATGCCTTCGATGGTGGCCGCGGCGATGACGCCGTTGATGCCCGGCGCCGGGCCGCCGCCGACCAGAATTCCCATTTTGCCTTTGCTCATGTGTATTTATTGGTTGTTGATGAAAAAATGAAAACATCGCAGGTTGCCAAAGTTTGAAAAAAATTCAATTCCATTCTTGCCATAATCAAACCACAATTTGCCGGAATGAACCGGGCTGTCTTTCTCGACCGCGATGGGACGCTTATCGTGGAAAAAAATTATCTATGCCGGACGGAAGACGTGGAAATCTTTCCGTCCACGCCAGCCGGCCTGAAACAGCTTTGCGCCGTGGGTTACAAACTGTTCATCATCTCAAATCAATCCGGCATCGGGCGCGGCTACTTCACGCTTGCGGACGTGGAACGCGTCAACGAGCATCTTTGCCGCGAATTGGCGCGCGACGGCGTGCGCTTCGAGAAAATATACATCGCGCCCGAAGCGCCCGGCCAGCTGCAGCGTGGACGCAAACCGTCGCCGCAATTTTTATTCGACGCGCGCGATGAATTTGGCGTGGACCTCGCGCAAAGTTTTGTGATCGGCGACAAGCTGGCCGATTTGGAATGCGGCTGGAACGCGGGCGTAAAAAAAAGCATCCTGGTTCGCACCGGCTATGGCGCGGAACTCGAACGCGCGGAACCGGACAAACTGAAGCGCGCGGTGATTGTGGACGATTTGCGCGGCGCAGCGGAGTGGATTTTGAAACATAAACGGTAGGGACGCGCTGTCGCGCGTCCTGGCCGACCAGCAGGTCGGCCCTACCAGCGGATTTTAAACTATGTGCGGCATCATCGGATACGTTGGTAAAAAGGCGGCTTCGCCCATCCTGCTCGAAGGATTACGGCGGCTGGAATATCGCGGCTACGACAGTGCGGGCATCGCCGTGTTGCACGACGGCGAACTGCTCGTCCGCAAGAAAAAGGGGAAAATCAGCGAAGGCCTCGCGCGCCTTTTGAAAGCCGAACTGGTCGCTGGAAACCTCGGCATCGGCCACACACGCTGGGCCACGCACGGCCCGCCGTCCGACCAAAATTCCCATCCGCATCTCGATCAATCCGGCAAAATCGCCGTCGTCCACAACGGTGTCATCGAAAATTACGACGCGCTCAAACAAAAACTGCTCAAGGCCGGGCACACATTCCGTTCCGACACGGACACCGAAGTGCTGGCGCATTTGATTGGCGATTATTATTACGGGAAACGACACGGGCGGAATGGTAAAGGCAACTCGAATCCGCTGACACTGGCCGTTTGCGATGCGCTACGTGAAGTCATCGGCGCTTACGGCATTGCAGTGATTTGTGCCGACCAGCCTGACACCATCGTCGGCGCACGGCGCGGTTCGCCGCTCATCATCGGCATCGGCAAAGGCGAAAATTTTCTCGCCAGCGACGCCAATGCCGTCGTCGCCCACACGAAAAAGGTCATTTACCTAAATGATTACGACGTAGCAACCGTTACGAGCAAGCGGTTCGATGTTTTGAATTTGGGCGCCGACACCGCCAACGTGCAGATCAGCAAGCTCGAATTCAGCCAGGAAGACGCCGTGCGCGGCAAGTTTGCACACTTCATGCTCAAGGAAATTTTCGAACAGCCGCGCACCGTGGAAAACGCCCTGCGCGGTCGCGTGGACATCAAAGGTGCGACCGCGAAATTCGGCGGCTTGAATCTGATGCCTGCGCAATTGCGTTCAATCAAACGTATCATCATCGCTGCCAGCGGCACGAGCTGGCACGCGGCGCTGGTGGGCGAGTATTTAATTGAAGAACTCGCGCAGATTCCGGTCGAAGTCGAGTTCGCCCATGAATTTTGTTACCGAAAAGCCCCCCTCGAACACGACACCGTGCTGCTGGTCATTTCACAATCCGGCGAGACCGCCGACACGCTCGCCGCGTTGCGCAAAGCCAAGCACTGCGGTCATCGCGCGCTCGCCATCGTCAACGTCGTCGGCAGCACCATCGCGCGTGAATCCGACGGTGGTATTTACATGCACGCCGGACCGGAAATCGGCGTCGCCTCGACGAAAGCCTTTGTTTCGACGCTGACCATTTTAGCGCTGCTGGCCGTTCATTTGGGCCGGATGCGGCAGCTTTCGGCCAATCGCGCATTGGAAATTCTGCGCGCGCTCGAAGCCGCGCCCAAACAGCTTGAATCCATCCTCGCGCAGAGTGACGCGTTCAAAAAACTCGCGCTTAAATACGCGAAGACCGACGATTTCTTTTTCCTCGGACGCGGTTACACGTTCCCGATTGCGCTGGAAGGCGCGCTCAAGCTGAAGGAAATTTCCTACATCCATGCCGAGGGTTATTCAGCGGCGGAAATGAAGCACGGCCCGATTGCGTTGATTGACCCGAAAACGCCGACGGTTTTTGTGGTGCCGCAGGATTCGATGTATGACAAGACCATGGCGAACCTGGCGATGATTCGCGCCCGCAAAGGCCCGATTATCGCGCTGGCCACCGAAGGCGACAAACAAATCGGGAAAGTGGCCGACGACGTGATTTATCTGCCGAAGACGCTGGAACCGATTTACCCGATTCTGGCGACCGTGCCGCTGCAACTGTTCGCATATCACATCGCCGTCGCGCGCGGATGCGACGTGGACAAGCCGAGAAATCTGGCCAAGAGCGTGACGGTGGAGTAAATAGTCCATTCATTCGGTTAAACAAAAAGCTTATGAAAACATTTCGCGTCCCCGGCAAATTCGTGGCTCTGTTTTTCCTGCTGCTTTCAGCCTTTGCCATCGAAGCGGCGACCTCCACCGCGCTGTTTAACGTGCGCAACTACGGGGCCGCCGGGGACGGCAAGCATCTGGAAACCGCCGCCATCAACAAGACCATCGCGGCCTGCGCCAAGGCCGGGGGCGGCACGGTCTATCTGCCGCCGGGAAAATATCTGACCGGCACCATCGTGCTGCAGAGCCATGTCACCCTGGATTTGGACGCCGGCGCGACGATTCTCGGCAGCGAAAACCCGGAAGATTACCCGACATGCAAGGACCCTTGGGGTGGCGACCGGGCGGAAATATCCCCGTTGATTTACGCGGAAGATGCGGAAAACATCACTATTACTGGCCGTGGCACCATCAACGGCCAAGGACAGATTTGGTGGAAACGGCAATGGCTGGCGTTTCCCAAAAAAGGAATGCCCGAGGCGAAAACTCCCGAGGATTTTGACGAGGTGAAAAAGATTTCCCGCGGTCGTCCCCAGTTGATCCGACTGGTGCGCTGCAACGACGTGGTGATCGAGCACCTTAACCTGACGAATTCGCCGAGTTGGAATGTGCATCCGCTCTTTTGCGAATTCGTGCGCGTGGATGGCCTGACCATTTCCACGCCGGTGCCGTCGCCGAACACGGACGGCATCAACCCGGAGAGCTGCCGGAACGTGCAAATCATCAACTGCCGCATTGATACCGGCGACGATTGCGTGACGTTGAAATCGGGCATTGACGAAAAGGGCCGACGCATGGGCAAGCCGGATGAGAACATCACGATCGCCAACTGCGTGATGAAGAAAGGCCACGGCGGCGTGACCATCGGCAGCGAGATGTCCGGCGGTGTGCACAATGTCACGGTGGCGAACTGCGTGTTTCAGGGCACGGACATCGGGATTCGCGTCAAGGCGCAGCGCGGTCGCGGCAACGTGGTGGAAGGCCTGACGGTGGCCAATATCGTGATGCAGGACGTGCCGCATCCGTTCACCATCACGACATTTTACCATGGCGACGACAAGCCGGGTGATGTTTATCCCGTGGACGAGGGGACGCCGCGTTTCCGCGATTTTCTTTTCAGCAACATCACGGCCCGGGGCGCCAAGGACGCCGGCAGCATCACCGGCCTGCGCGAATTGCCCATCGAGGACATCTCGTTCAGCAACGTTCACATCCAGGCCGCCAAAGGGTTCACCTGCACCAATGCCCGGGAAATCTCCTTCCTGGACGTGGTCATCAACACCGACGAAGGCTCGGCCCTGATCCTGCGCAATGCCACGGGCATCGATTCCTCGCGCTTGCGAACCCAGACCCCGCACCAGGACGTTCCCTTGGTGGATTCCGACACGTCGGCGAGCCAGTAGTTGTCCATGCCGCTTTGTCCCCGGGTGGAATCCCGCCTTCGCGGCTTGCTTCAGCGCGGCAAGCTGTGGCTTAATCAATGCCCGTGAAAATTGTTGGCATCATTCCCGCCCGTTACGCCTCGACACGGTTTCCCGGCAAACCACTGGCGCTCGTCGCCGGCAAGTCGCTGATTCAACACGTCGTCGAGCAATGCCAGAAGGCGAAGTCGTTGAGCGAAGTCATCGTCGCCACGGACGACGCGCGCATCTGGGAGGTGGCGCAAAAATTCTGCCGGGCGGAAATGACGCGCCCGGATCATCCGAGCGGTTCTGATCGCATCGCCGAAGTCACCGGACGGTGCACCTGCGACGCGGTGGTGAACATCCAGGGCGATGAACCGTTGATTGATCCGAAGGTGGTTGATGCCGTTGCCGGGGCGCTGGCGGGAAACGAAATGTCCACGGCCGCGACGCGCATCAAAAATCCCGCGGAACTCGACAATCCAAACGTTGTAAAAGTCGTTGTCAACGCCGCCGGTCGGGCGTTATACTTTTCCCGGCGCACGATTCCATATCTGCGCGAGGCCGCCAGTGGTTCGGTGAGCGAACAGTTGGCGGCGTTTGCTTTTTTGAAACACCTGGGCATTTACGGTTACCGGCGCGAGACGTTGCTACGGCTGGTGAAATTCCCGGTGTCGCCGCTTGAAAAAGCGGAGAAGCTGGAGCAGTTGCGCGCGCTGGAAAACGGCATTCAAATCGTGGTCGTGAAAGTGGATTACGACGGCGTGGGCGTGGACACGCCGGAGGACGTGGCATGGGTTGAGAAAATTTTGAAATGAAATTTATTTTTGTCACGGGCGGTGTGGTGAGTTCGTTGGGCAAAGGCCTGACGGCGGCCTCGCTCGGCACGCTTCTCGAAAACCGCGGCCTCAAGGTCGCGCTCCAAAAGTTCGATCCCTATCTCAACGTTGACCCCGGCACAATGAATCCGTATCAGCACGGCGAGGTTTACGTGCTCGACGACGGCGCGGAAACCGACCTGGATCTCGGACATTATGAGCGGTTCACGAACTGCAAGCTCACACGCCTGAACAACCTCACGAGCGGCCAGGTTTATCAGAACGTGCTCAACAATGAGCGCGAAGGGAAATATCTCGGCAATACCGTGCAGGTCATCCCGCATGTTACCGATGAAATTAAAAACCGCATTCACGTGCTCGCGGAAAAAAGCAAGGCGGATGTCATCATCACCGAAATCGGCGGCACGACCGGTGACATTGAGGGCCTGCCGTTTTTGGAGGCGATTCGCGAGTTCGCACTCGAAGTCGGTTACAACAACGCGATTTTCATGCACGTCACCTACGTGCCGTTCATCAAGGCGGCGGGCGAATTAAAAACGAAACCGACGCAGCAATCCGTCGCCAAGCTGCGCGAAATCGGCATTGCGCCGCACCTGCTGGTTTGCCGCTGTGAAAAACCGCTGAACAAGGAAGTGCGCCAGAAAATTTCCCTGTTTTGCAATGTCCCGGTCGAGGCGGTCATTGAGGAAAAGGACGTGGACCATTCGATCTATGAAGTGCCGCTCATGCTCCAACGCGAGCGCGCTGATGACCTTGTCTGCCGCCTGTTGCACCTCGACACACCGGTGGCCAACATGACGCATTGGCAGGAAATCATCCGCAAGCTCATCGCGCCGCAACATCGTGTGCGCGTCGGCGTCGTCGGCAAATACATCGGCCTGCAGGACGCCTACAAATCGGTTTATGAGGCGATCATTCACGGCGGCGTCGGCAACGATTGCGGCGTGGAAATCGTGCAGGTGGACGCCGAGGAAATTGAAAAGGACGGTGCGGATAAAAAATTGAAGGGGCTTGGCGGCGTTCTCGTGCCCGGCGGTTTTGGCGAACGCGGCATCGAAGGCAAAATCAAAGCCGCGCAATACGCGCGCGAAAATAAAATTCCCTACCTCGGCCTCTGCCTCGGCATGCAAATCGCCACCATCGAGTTTGCGCGCAACGTTTTGAAACTGGCCAAGGCGCATTCGACGGAATTTGATCCGAACACCCCGCACCCAGTCATCGCGATGCTGGATGAACAGCGCAAAATCACCAAGAAAGGCGGAACGATGCGGCTCGGCGCGCAGCCGTGCCAGCTGGCGCCCGGCACAAAGGCGGCGGAATTGTACGGTTCGTTCGTGGTCAACGAACGCCACCGCCACCGCTACGAATTCAACAATGTTTACCGCGAAAGATTTGAAAAGGCCGGTTTTGTTTTCAGCGGCCTATCGCCCGACGGCAAGCTGGTCGAAGTCATCGAGCTCAAAGACCATCCGTTTTTCATCGCGAGCCAGTTCCATCCGGAATTTTTGAGCAAGCCGCACCAGCCGCACCCGCTGTTCAAAGGCTTTATCGCCGCCGCGCATCAGCAGGTTCACCAGAAGCCGCTGTGACACGAGCTGTAAAATTTATCCTCTGGTCGATGTGTGGATTGGCGACATTGACCATCCTTGCAATTGTGTCGTTTGTCGTATGGCGGGTGAACTTGGCGCATGACGTAAATGCGCGATTGGCTGCCATTCACGCCGCCGGTTTACCTACAAATGGCGCAGAGGCGAACACCTATTATACTGCCGTCCCTGACGACGAAAACGCGGCATTGAAGATGGCGGACGCCTTTGCGTTGATGACTAATTACAATGACAAACGCTCCAATGAAGTTGCTTCCATCAAATTCCCACATCGAAAAGACACCTTGACGCCGGAGCAGTTGGAATTGTTGAGAGGTTATGTGGCGATGAATTCAAATGCCCTTGCACAAACCAAGGAAGCCATCAAATTGCCACGCTGCCGCTATCCGATGGATTTGTCCTGGGGTGCCGCCACTTTGCTGCCGCATTTGGCCGAAACTCAAAACGATGTCCCGCATCGGCTGAATTTCAGATCCCTGCTCGATACTAATAATTCCGCCGTTGCCATTTCAACAATTATCGGCATGGCTCGCACGCTGGACACCGAACCAATAATAATCTCAAAGCTTGTCAGGATTGCCATGTTGAACATGGCGGAGATAGCGTTGGAACGCCGGTTGAATGCCGGAGAATTGGATGAGGTACAGCTAACAACATTTGGGCCAATTGTTTGCTGAAGCAACCAAAACCAATCAAATGGCCAATGGGTTGATTGGTGAAAGAGCATCATTTTTGCGCTATTTCCGCATGAGTTTTGCAGAAATACAAAAAACTTGCCAACGATAATGATGAAACCCATCTGAACAAGAGCGGACCGCCGTTACCAGGTTCTCAACCGTTCATCTTCAAACTAACAGGTTTTTTCGAACGCGACCTGCGGTTTTATTTGCAAGGCATGGAAACAAACATTTCACTGGCCGCAACGTTTCCCAAAGAACGTCGTTCGATGATTTCGAATGTTCAAGAGCAAATTTCACAAACCAGCAGGCAAAATTATTACATTCTTTCGTGCCCTGATGTTGCCTGCGCTTGGAAATGCAATCCTCAAAGAGGCGAATGGATTAGCCCAAGTTGGTTCGGCACAAACGGCGCTTGCCGTCGAACGCTTTCCGTCTGGCACAGCGGAAGATTGCCGGAAAACTTGAACGAACTTGTTCCGCAATTTCTTTCTATCCGTGCCGAGTGATCCCTTTGACGGTCAACCGTTGCGGTATCATCGCCTTGCCAAAGGCTACGTGATTTACAGCATCGGCAGCGACGGCCACGACGATGGCGGACGCGAAAAGCCCGCCGAACATCGAAATCCACCGACAAAACGCACCTACGACATCACCTTCACCGTCGAGCGCTAATCGGACAAATTCTCAAAGTGACCTACACCGAAGCCATCCAATTTCTCTACGGCTTGCGGCTTTTGGGCGCGAAGTTTGGTCTGGAAAATACTTACAAGCTCGCCGCGCTCGCGGGCAATCCGCAAAACCAGCTTCGCTTCATTCATGTCGCGGGCACGAACGGCAAAGGTTCGACCTGCGCCATGCTTGAAAGCATTTACCGCGCGGCTGGATTGCGCGTTGGACTTTTCACCTCGCCGCATCTCGTTTCGTTTCGTGAACGGATTCAGGTTAATCGCCGGCTCATCCCGGAAACTGAAGTCGTCCGGCTCGTCACGAAAATGCGTCCGCTGCTGAAACAATTCCCGGTAAATCATCACCCGACGTTTTTTGAAGCCGTCACGGTCATGGCGCTGAAATTTTTCGCCGCGCAAAAATGCGATCTGGTGATCTGGGAAACCGGCCTCGGCGGGCGGCTGGACGCCACGAACATCGTCACGCCACTGGCCAGCGTCATCACGAACATCGCCTTTGATCACCAGCAATGGCTCGGCGACACGCTCGCCAAAATCGCCGCCGAAAAAGCGGGCATCATCAAACCCGGCGTGCCCGTCATCACGGCGGCGGATGAACCGGAGGCACTGAAAGTAATCGAAGAAGTCGCGCGTGGGGAAAATGCGTTGCTGGAAATTGTGACCGTGAACGATGCCAATTCACGGCTCGCGGGGACGCTTGCCCTCCCCTTGTCCGGCGAACATCAAAAATTGAACGCCGCACTCGCGTTGGCGACGGTCGGGGTGTTGCAGAATAAAATTCCGGTGAGCGAAGAAAACATCCGGGCCGGTTTGCAAAGCGTGACCTGGCCGGGTCGTTTGCAATTGATCACTTTCCCGAACGACCGACGTATCTTGCTCGATGGCGCGCACAATGTTGCCGGTGCAAAAGTTCTGCGCGAGGCCCTGGAAAAAATTTTCCCCGCAACGAAACGGACACTGATTCTTGGCGTGCTTCAGGACAAGGATTGGCCCCAAATTTGCCGGACGCTTGCGCCTTTGGCCGCGCGAATTTTTACCGTGCCTGTCTCCAGCGAGCGCACTGCCAATCCGGGTCAATTGGCAGCGGCCTGTCGCACGGCAAATGTGTCAGCCGAAATTTTTGCCTGCGATTCTTTACACGACGCGTTGGGAAAAATTGCGAATGACGATTTCACTGTCATCACCGGCTCGCTTTATCTGGTCGGCGAAGCGTTGGAATTGCTTGGATTGTTTCCAGTGAACACCAATGAGCGCGGCCTGAATGAATGGGCTGCGACGCCATCCGTGCCGGCCGGCTGACAAGTTAACACAAAGTTTTTTGTGAAGTGATGCTTATATCTGCTTTACTTCCGCTGACGTTGTGAAAACAACTTCGGTAAGTTGCAAGTCTTATCAACCCGTTCAATAGATTTATGGGCGGTTTTTTGCCACTGGGAAAATCTTCATTTGGCATGGGCGAGGAAAAACAAACGGTTCATTTGGAGGATTTCGGAAAGGAACGTCACTTCTGGCCAGGTTCGTTTTTCCGGGCCACTCCATAGGACAGTCCGAGGACCGGGGTTTTTTCGCGAAATTTTTTGGCCGACATCCCCATGACGCGTTTGAAAGCGATGCAAAAGCTATTTGCGCTTTGGTAGCCGCACATCCCGGCGATCGTCTCAATTTTATGGTTCGAGCCAATCAGTAATTGTTTGGCCCGGTCAATCCGCACGCGCTGAAGCTCCTGTCCGGGCGTCCGCCCGAGGTGTTCCAGAAACGCCATGTGCAGCCCGCGCCGCGACATCGCGGCGACCCCGACCAAGTCTTTGACGCAAATGGATTCGTGGCTGTGCTCCCAGATGTAGCGCAGGCTCCGGGCCACGCCCTTGTGCGCGATGGCCAGGATGTCGCTGCTCTTGCGGGCAACGACTCCCACGGCAGGAATGCGAATGGGATCGGGGGGCGCAGGTTTGCCGTTCATCAAATTGTCCAGCAGTTCCGCGCCGCGATAACCCAGGGTCTCCAGATTCGTGCCCACGCTGG
Source organism: uncultured Verrucomicrobiae bacterium (assembly GCA_963835625.1). Classification (GTDB taxonomy): domain Bacteria; phylum Verrucomicrobiota; class Verrucomicrobiia; order Limisphaerales; family UBA11358; genus UBA11358. The sequence continues at coordinate 88,367 of CAWIGO010000015.1, read as the reverse complement.
AAATGGGCGTGCGCATGGCATCCGGCGCCAGCAGAAAATCTTCCGCGCCGATGATGGCGACCTGTTCGGGAATGGCCAGGCCCACGCTCTCACAAGATTCGAGCACGTCCAACGCCTGCTGATCGTTCGCGGCAAAAACCGCGAGCGGCTTGGGCGCCCTTTTCATTTCCGCTGCGAGCCAGTTGCGCTTTTGGCTCCATTCATTGCGGCCGGTCGTGAAAACCGCCGACTGGTGCCAGCGGAGCCAGTTGGCGTGGTGTCCGGCGTGTTTCAACGCGTTGACGAACCCTTCGCCACGCTCCTCATAAGACCAGTTGTCCATGTCGCTGTAGAAAAGAAAATGGGTGAAGCCGCGGGACAGAAAATGGTCGGCAACCAGTTGCGCTGCGTGCGCGTGATTTTCCAGCACGCGGGGAAATTTCAATTGCGGACGCCGCAGGCTGAAATCCACCGTCGGCTTGTTGACGGCTTTGACAAATTCCGCGAGGTCGTCGCCTGCGCCGAGCCAGGCCAGAACGCCATCGCCTTCCCAGCCCCAGGGAATCACCTTTTCCCGGGTCAAATTGGCTGAGAGATGCCAATTATGTTCATGGGCAAATTTCTCTATTCCGCGATGCAGCCGGTAATCATACCAGCCGAGTGCCAGGAGGACGCGCCTTTGTCTTTCGGCCATGGGTTGACGGCACGCTAAAACGAAGCGTCCGTTTTTTCAAGTCCTTCTGCACGTTTGTGCGCTTTTTTCAAATGTTTTTGCAAAACTAACAAAGTGTAATAGCTTTCTTTTGCACAACATCGGTGTTAATTTGAACCCGTGGTTCATACTAAAATGTGAACCCGAGAAAGTGGTGATGGGTTTTGTTCATGCTTGAGTGCTGTTGTCCGGACTGGTGATGGATGGCAGCGGTGTTTGTTGTCTCTGCATCATGAACAAAAATTGAGTGTCCTGACATACAAAGAAAGCTAAAAAACAACTTGAAAGTTGGTAAAATGTTACATATCATACACACCATGCATACTATGAAAAGAACCCCCTTGATTCATGATGGCAGCTCCAGCCCGCAAAAGGCCGGAGGCAAAGGTCATTCACCCTATTTAACTTTTATGAAAAAATTACTTAAAAATCAGTGGATAACATTGTCACTCCTCCTGGCCGCTGCACCACTCGCAGCGACGGCGCAAACAACCTTTTTCAGCGATAATTTCACCGGCAGCAGCACTGTTAACCAAGCAGTAGACACTAACGCTATCACCGGCAATTCCACCATGTATGAGACGTATTTTGGTCTCCCTGGGCCTCCTGGCGATTCAGCGACCATCAGTTCGCACGACCTTTCAATCACCTTTACCAACGGCGGCGGCCTTTTGGGAGAAGTCGTTGCTTTGTTCACCAATACACCGGTCGCGCTGACAGCGCCGGGTGATTACATCGCTCTCCAAGTGGTCTTTGTGAACACGAGCAATATCCTTTCTGGCACTTATGAGGCGGGGAATTCCACCATAAACATCGGCTTGTTCAACTCCGGCGGAACCAACGAGAATCAAGGTCTCATAATATTGAACCCCATCGGCACCACAAATGCCATATACACTGGTGGAACGGAGGATTGGGTTGGTTACTTTGGCCGACTGTTCTATAACGGCTCACCGGACATTGAAACCCGTCCCGTCCAGACAGCCAACGGGACGACATCGCAGAACCAGGATTTGCTCTTCAAGAATGCCAGCAGCACCCAAGCGTTTAACAGTCCCAATGGCGTAGTTGTTGGTCATGCCGATACGACTACGAATTACTTTCAGGCCAACCCCCTTACGATGGGTTCAACTTACACGATGGAATTCGTGATTAGCTTCGCCACTAATGGACCAAATTGTCTCTCGATCAGCAATGCTCTTTACGCCGGGGCGGGCACTGGCGGCACACTGCTCTACGCCATGACAAATCAGCTGGCAACAAATGCAGTCACACAACCAACCTTTCTGACAGCTGGGTTTGATGGCTTGGCCGTCGGTTGGCGCAATTCATCCTCTCCGAGCCAGGCCAGCGCGATGGATATTTCCTCCATCCAGATTACCGGCCAAAGCACCCCTGTCAGCAATCCCCCAAGCATACTTACACAACCATCTTCAGTGCTCGTCGCGACCAACGGTTCCTGCGCCTTCGTTGTTTCAGCCGCCGGTTTCGGTATGACCTATCAATGGCATCGGAATACCACCAACCTTCTTGATGGCGGCAATATTTCCGGTTCCACCAAGAACATGCTCGTTATTTCCCCGGCGGGAACCGATGATGCGGCGTCGGGCACCAATGGTTACTATGTCACCATTACCGGCATAGGCAATTCAGGTGTACCATCCTACAGCACAAATTCACTAACCAACTCGCTGGCCTTGATACCGGCAACCAATTTAATCTGGAATGGCGGCACTGTCTGGGATGTGAATGGCACTGCCGATTGGAAGGACACCAACGGCAATGGTACCGTTTTCAATTACGGTGACCCCGTCACTTTCAATGATAGCGCGGCGGGTAAGCTTGTGACATTGCAAAGCCCGTATCTTGGCGCTGCTTCCATTACGATGAGTAACACCTTTATTTACACCTTTCAAGCCGCCAGCCTCGGCGGCTTCGCCGGTCCGGGCAATTTGCTTTACGAAGGTTCCGGTAAATTCGCAATAAACAATGGCAATACCTACACCGGTGGCACCCTTATCAGCAACGCCCTTGCGTATCTTACCCTCGGAAATCTCAATGGTCTTGGCAGCGGCCCGGTGACCAATGCCGTGTCGGGCGCCCAGATGGAAATTGTTCCGGCTGGCAGCGCAAGCTCGTACATCCCCGGCGATCTCGTTATTGCCGACAACCTCACCATTCTGTTTGATGGCTCCGGAAGTTACGCCGGAGACTTCGGCGGCAATTTGTGGGGCACCGCCGGCAAAACCCTGACGTTTACCTATAACGGGACCAACGTGTTTACCACGACCAACGCCAGCACCGTGCGGATCCGGATTGCCGGTACCAACACAACGTATAATGCGAACTTGGCGCTTAGTGATCCCGTGCTCTCTCTGGCTCCCTATAACGCGAGCGGCAGCCAAACCTATAACGGCGTCATCTCCGGCCCCGGGTTGCTTATCCAACGGGGCAACGGCACTACGATTCTCAACGGCGCAAATACCTATGGTGGTGGCACAATTCCTTCCACGGGTCGCATTGGATTCGGCACTAATACTGTCGGGACTGGCGGGGCCGTCACTTCCGGCCCGATTGGCACCAACGCGTTGTTTCTCACTCCCGAAGTTGCCGGGCTGAGCGGCAACGGCGAAGTGTTCGCCTCCGGCGGCGCCCGCACCAACGGGAATTTAATTCAATATCCCAGCGCGACCAACAGTTTCACATTGATCATCGGTGGCACCAACAACCTGACTTTCTCGGGGCCGTTCACCCTTAATGGCCTCGACGTAACGAACGGCTTGGCCACCGATACCAATAACATCCGGACTCTCCAAGTGACCAATAGCGCCCTGACCATCTTCTCGGGTGTCATCAGCGACTCTACTAATGGTGTTAGTGCTGGCTGTGGTTTGATAATAACCGGTGGCGGCACCAACCACGTTAGTAGCGTGGTGGTTCTGAACAATACCGAGACCTACACAGGGCCGACGACTGTCACCAACTGGAGCACACTTGAGGTCAACGGCTCGCTGAATGCGTCGAGCGCCGTCACTGTGAGCTCTAATGGGACTCTCTCGGGCACCGGCACCATCAACGGCTCGGTCACCGTCAATGCCGGCGGCACTCTCGCCCCCGGCGACTCCATCGGCACGATTACCCTCGGCAGTCTCACCAACAACGGCGGCAACCTGTTATTCGAAATCAACACGTTGGTGGCACCGTCCAATGACTACGTGGTGGTCACCGGCATACTGACCAATAGTGGCGCCGGAACGTTGACCGTGACGAACCTCGGCACGACGGCCTCCTTGGTGGCCGGGGACAAGTTCAAACTGTTTAGCAAGGCGCTGGGCGGTGCCGGCACGCTGACCACCAACCTGCCGGCCTTGACGGCCGGCTTGGTTTGGAGCAATTCTCTGGCGGCCGACGGGAGCTTGGCGGTCGTTTCGGCTTCGTCGGTGATTATCCCGACGAACTCGCCGTCCATCACCAGTTCCAGTTTCAGTCTGATTAGTGGGAACCTGACGCTCAACGGGACGAATGCCCAGTCGGGCGGCACGTATTACCTGCTGAGCAGCACGAATGTGGCGCTGCCGTTGAGCAATTGGATAACGGTGTGGACCAATGTGGTGACCACCAACGGCGCTAACAACGCGTTCACGTACATCGGCACCAACGTGATAACCCCCGGCGCCGGGCACCAGTTCTACATCTTGAGCAGCACCAATAAATAATTGACGATTAGACAACAACTCCAGTTGATTGAAGTTTTAAGACTGATGGAGTTGCCTTAATCAGCAGATTTGCAAGACAAAGCCGCCGGTGGAGAAAACGCTCCACCGGCGGTTCTTTTTTGATGCTTCCTGCGTGATTCGCAACGCTTCTTTTCTCGAGACCTTGCGTTGCCAAACCCGACGTGATCCAGGACGCCGACGTGAAACTGGTAAATTGTTTGCTCGAACCGGCAAAGTGATGTAAACTGTGATACATTTCTTGCGGTCAAAAACTCATAAAAATCGTTGTAAAAATCATGGAGTCACACAATTATCTTCCCTCTCGCGCTCCACTGTTGCTGTCGGCAGTCGGGCTTTTTTCATTTGTCATGGCGACGATGGCTGTGCCGACACTGCCAAGCATCAACACCAACAACATCATTTCGGGCTATGTTTCCGGTAGTCGCCGCGGCTGAAATACTTCTCCAGCCAGATATAAAGACAGATGAAAAGATAACGGCTGCCCATCTCGCGCATCATCAGCTTCGGCTGACCCGTGCGACGGTTGCGCCAGGTGACGGGAATGACGGCCCATGAAAATCCGCGCACGATGGCCTTGAGCGGCAGTTCAACGGTGAGATTGAAATGGGGCGAGATCAATGGCCGGCACCCGTCAATCACTTCACGCCGGTAGGCCTTGAAAGCGTTCGTCGTGTCGTTCAGACGGATGGCAAAAAGGGTTTTGAGAAAGAAGTTGGCGATCCGATTGATGACCAGCTTGATTTTGGGATAGTCAACCGTGCCGCCGCCTTTGATGAAGCGGCTGCCAAATACACAGTCCCAGCCCTTGTTTAATTCTTCCCAGTAGCGCACCACGTCGCGGCAATCATCGGATTCATCCGCCATCATGATGACCACGGCGTCGCCCTTCATGTGGTCGAGACCATGAACGACCGCGCGACCGAAGCCGTGCAGTTCTTCGTTTTTCACCGGAACCAGCTCGGGAAGCCCGGCTTTGATTTGGATGAGCAGTTCCCAAGTCCGGTCGGTGCTGCCATCGTCAACGACGATAATCTCGTGCGGCACGTTATGCAGCCGTAGTTCCAGATGGAGATGCTCCACCGTGGAACCGATGCAGCCTTCCTCATTGCGCGCCGGAATGACCACCGACAGTAACGCGAGCGGGCGGGGTTGGGGAGTCGGATCACTCATGTGCCGTTGGACAAATCCAGCCACTCCGGATGCAGTTCGGCATGGCCCGCAATTTCGTCCAGAATACCCTCCAGTTTTGTGGCCGGGCGCCAGTTCCATTCCGCCGCCGCCCGCGCCGGATCGAGCACGAGCCAGGGTACATCGTAACGTCGCGGGACGGGGTCGCTCTTGATTTCCACCCGGCCAAAACGGGCGGCGCACCAGTCGCTCAATCGCGCGAGTGACAGGCTGTTCGCCGGGCCGCCCCCCACATTGAGCACGCACCCCGCTTTTTCCGGATGGCGCAGTTGCATGGCAATCAATGCGGCCAAATCACGGGGGTGCAGACAATCCCGCACTTGGTGGCCCGCACCGTCGAAACCGATGTATTTCAACGGCTGCTTCCGGCGGTACGAATGAATCCAGAACGTGAAGATGCCTTGATCCGGCTTGCCGAACTGGCCTGCGCCCGCAAGCACGCCACAACGGTTGACGTACATTGGCAAATCGAACGCCAGTCCGTATTCCAGAATCAAAAGTTCCGACGCCAGTTTTGCACTCCCGTAAAGCGACAGCGGCGGCTCGGTCGAAAAATCCTCCGTCAGGCCCGCCGGGGAAAGCCCCATTTCGCGCGCTTCAGCAAAACGCGGAATGAACGCATGGTCTTTCACATCCATCGGCAGGGCGGCAAGCCGGCCCGCCGAGTAAACCCGGCTGGTGCCGAGCATGACGAGGCCGGCGCCATGCCGCTTGCAGTATTCGAGCAGGTGAATGGTGCCGACCAGATTGTGTTCCATCAATTGCCGGCTGTTCATCAGGTCCGAAACGCCGGCCAATACGCTGGGATTGGCCGCCGCGTCAATGACCCAATCCACCTTGGGCAAATCTTCCAGGTCGCTCGGGTTGCGAATATCACCATGCCGGAAACAAATATCCGGTTGCCGGAGGCGATGACGATTCTGCTCACTGCCCGGGCGGCTCAGGTTGTCGAGCCCGACAATTTCAAGATTTTCGACCCGGTGCTTCAATTCGGACGCCAATGCGCCGCCGACGAATCCACAGATGCCGGTGATCAGAATCTTCATGAGTGTCGCGCAAGTGTCATTTGGACATCGCCGCTATCAGCGAAGGATATGACTTTGCTCAATCGAAACAAGCTGATTCAAAACCGCGGCTTGATCTGTGGGCTGGAGAGGGTTCGTCCGGTTTGCTCGCGGTCATGTTCTCCAGCTGATCCGGACGGATTCACGGATTTTCCAGTTCCACCAACGGGCACCGCCGTGCCAAACCCCTTGAAGGCTGGCTACGGTTTTTCGTGATAAGGGGAATTGGCTTCATAAAGCCTGAGATGGGTTTGAATGGCTTCAGCCAGAGGTTTGTTGTTTTGGGTGGCGGTGAGAGACAACGCGCGCCTGGCTGTTTCGACCGCTTCAGGATATCGTCCCGCCTCGGCATAAGCCGCCGCCAGTGTGTCGAGCATCTGCGGAGATTCACCCTGATTGGCAAGTTGTTCGGCCTGCCGGGCCAGTTCCACCGCCCTGCTGCCATCCCGCAGCGACGCGTCCGGACAGGTCGCCAGCAGCCAGGCCAGAGTGAGGCGGGCTGGCAAATGCTTCGGATCCAGTTCGAGTGTCCGCTGATACTCGGTGATCGCCGCCTTAAAGTCCCGTTGCGCCTGCAAGGCCTGCCCGAAGCGAAAATGGGCCTGGGCCGAATTCGGCACCAACTCCAGCGTCCGTTGATACTCCTTGACGGCCTCATCCAACTTGCCTTGGGCGGCCAGCGCATTGGCCAAATTGCCGTGCGCATCGGCATAATCAGGTTTGATCGCGATGGCCTTTTGATATTGTTCAACGGCCTCACTCAGCCGGTCTCGCACCCCCAATACAACAGCCAGATTGTAATGTGCCTCGGCGTAGTCAGGTTTGATCTCAACGGCTTTCTGATAGTGTGCAATGGCCTCGTCCAGACGGCTTTGTTGGTCGAGTATGCAACCCAGGTTGAAGTGTGCCTCGGCATAGTTGGGGTTAATCGCAAGAGCATTCTGATAATGCTCAAGGGCCTCGGCCAACCGCCCGCTTCGCATCAATGCGACACCGAGGTTGTTATGGGCCTCCGGGTAATCGGCCCGGATTCCCAAAGCCTTTCGGAATTGAATAATCGCCTCGTCCAACTGACCCTTTTGCAGCAAAGTATTGCCAAGGTTGTAATGTGAAACGGCGGAGTCGGGGGCAATTTCCACAGCTTTCTTGAAATGGTCCAACGCCTCGTCCAACTGCCCGCTTCGCATCAATGCGTTGCCAAGATTGTTATGGGCTTCAAAGAAGCCAGGGTTGATCTCCAGCGTCTTTTGGAAACAAAGTATTGCTTCGTTCACCTGATTTTTTTGAAGAAGAATGTGGCCGAGGTTGTTGTAAGCCATAAAAGCGTCAGGATTTTTGGTGATGGTCGTCCGCCAAAGTGTTTCGAGGTCGGCATACATCCCGCATTGCTGCCAGGTCAGAATGGCGAGCACGGGCAGCACGATTACAGCAAATCCATGGAGCGCTGCCGGCCGGCGGAGACGTTCGGCGGCACGCGCCACCAGCGCCGCCACCAGCGCGATCAACCCCAGACTGGAAAGATAAACCCAGTGATCCCACACGAACGAGTAGCGCATGCCATACGCGTTCATGAATCCCAGCACCGGAAAAAGGGTGCCGGCAAAAAAGAAGGCCGCCGCCGCCGGCCCGCGTCCAAGCCGCCTTCGCGCCAACCATAGCCCCACCACCGCCCCAACGGCTGTAACCGGATAAATCCATTGCGCCAACGATGTCGGGTCGGGCCGCCACCGCGGATAAACGAAACAAAGGTTCGCGGGCCAGAGCAGCTTGCCGACATAGAACCATGGTGCCCGGCCCGCTATCAGGCATCGGTCCGGAAAGGTCATCGCCCAGTCGCCTCCTTTCGCGCCGACATGGTTCTTCTCCAACCATGCGGTGACCAGACAAAAGCCGATGGCCAACGCGAAAAACGGCAGCACCGGCAGCGCATCCGCACGCCACCGAATGCGACCACGCTTCCACCAGCAAACCAGCAGAATTACCGCCGGCAGGGAAAATGCCGTCGCCTTCGCCAGCAGCGCCCCCAGAAACAGGACGAATGCCAGACCATAAGCGCTCCAGCAGCGCCCCGGGGTGTTGCTCACCGGGGAATCGTCCTCTCCTTTCCAATATAACACGAACCGTCCATAGGCCAGCAACGCCCCAAGGTAGAGTACCAGCGACAACACGTTCTTGCGTTCCGTGATCCAGGCAACTGATTCAACCATGACCGGGTGCAGCGCGAAGATGCCCGCCGCCAGCCAGGCGCCCGGCATCTCAAGTCGCCGCAACAATCTCCAGAACAGCAGGACCCCCAGGGCGTGCAGCAGGATGTTCTCCATGTGATACGGCAACGGCCAGAATCCCCAGAAATGATAATCCAGCCAAAAGGTTGTCCCCGTTAATGGATAATACTGTTGCAGCGCGGTGGGCTGGCACCAGATGGTGCACAAGCCGGGAAAATCCCTCAACAGCCCGATTATGCCCGTTGTCCATGCGTCATCGTCCCAGATCGGTTTTCCATTCCAAGCCGGCAGGTAAGCAGCCAGCGTGGCGGCGACCAGCAGCAAACCAAAGAGCCAGCTCCGGTATCGGGCAGATCGCAGGAGTCCCACAACTCCATTTGCCAGCGGGTGCCAGGACATCTTTGACACGTGAAGAGGCAAATCTTGCCGCGCAACCGATTTGTCAAACCGCTGATCTCTCCGCCGTTTCACAAGTTACAGCGTAGGATTCAATTCCACACCAATCAAGCGTTCCATATCAAACCCGGCGTTGCACCATCCCGGCAAGCCCCCTTGCGCGCAGTGCAAATGATGGCTACGGTTTCTCACGGTATGGGGAACGTGCTTCATAGAGCTTGAGCCGGCATTGGATGGATTCGGCCAACGGTTGGTTGTTTTGCGTGGCAACAAGATCGAGCGCCCGCCTGGCCGTTTCGACTGCTGCATCAAATTGTCCCGCCTCCGCGTAAGCCGCCGCCAGTGTGTCCAGAACCTGAGGAGACTCCTCCCCCATCGAAAGCTGCTCCGCCTCCCGCGCCAATTGCACCGCCCGGCCCCCGTCCCGCAACGATGCCTCCGGACTCGTCGCCAGCACCCATGCCAGACTGAGGTGGGCCACCAAATGCTTCGGATCCAGTTCCAGAACCTTCTGATATTCGGCCTTCGCCGCGGCAAAGTTGTGCAGCGTTTGCAGCGCCTGGCCAAATCGAAAATGGGCCTGGGCCGAATTCGGTATCAACTCCAGCGTCCGCTGATACTCCTTGATAGCTTCATCAAGCTTGCCCTGGGTGGCAAGCACATTGGCCAGATTGCCGTGCGCATCGGCATAGTCGGGTTTGAGTTGAATGGCTTTCCGGTACTGTTCGACGGCTTCATCCAGCTGTCCTCGCATCCCAAACACCGCGCCCAGATTGTAATGCGCCTCGGCGTAATCAGGGTTGAGCTGAATGGCTTTCTGATAATGCACGATGGCTTCGGTAAACTGACCTTTTTTAGCCAGTATATTGGCCAGGTTGTTGTGGGCATCAGCATAGTCTGGCTTGAGTTGAATGGCCTTTTGGTAATGCACCATCGCCTCGTCCACCTGCCCCTTTTGGACAAGAGCGTTGCCAAGGCCATTGTGAAACTCTGCATAGTCGGGGTGAATTTCCAAGGCCTTTTGGTAGTGCACAACCGCCTCGTCCACCTGTCCCTTTCGGAGAAGTGCAAAGCCGAGATTGTTGTGGCACTTCGAATAGCCAGGGTGGATTTCCAGCGCCTTTTGGTAATGTTTAATCGCCTCGTCCAGTCGGCCTTGTGAGGTGAGCACGACACCCAGATCCATGTGAGCGAAGGCATTATCCGACGTGCAGGCGAGCGTGTGAGTCCACAACGATTCACTGTTGCGCCAATATGAAGTCTGTTTCCAAGCGCAGATCATCAAGGCTGCAATCACCCCCAGTGCTGCTCCCCAAAGCACCTGACGACGGTAACGCCAGGAAATCGTCAAATCCCTCGCCGCCCAAGCCATCATAATATACACTCCAATCTGCGCCAGATACGTGAAGCGATCAGCCCGGGCGACGCTGCCGGCATGAACCACCCCGAGCATTGGCACCAGCATTCCCAAATACCACAACCAGCCGACCACCAAATAAGGACACCGTCGTCGTAACATGAGAGCCCCTGCGGAAATGCCGGCCAGCAGAGCCAGCGCCAGAACAACTTCCGGCAACGGCAGACCCTTTTGCGGATAAGGATATATGACAGCCAAGCCTCCGGGATAAAACATCTGACCCAGGTAGACGACATAGGAAACTGCGGCATAGCCCATCCGAGAGAAAAGAGGCAATACCCCGACCGGGGCCAGCAAGTGTTGTTGCGTAAGAATGGTTGCCACGCACGCCGCGGCAGAAAGCACAAACAACGGAATCTTTTCAATGATGAGCGGACGCAAAACCATGAAAGGGGAGCGTGGAGCGGCAGGTTGCATTCGGGCGAGCGGCCAGTAATCCAGGAGCAACAGCAGGAACGGCAGCGTCACCAACGTGGGCTTGGACAGGAGCCCCAGCGTGAAAAACAACAACATCAACCCATACCAAACCTTGGACTTTAGACTTTGAACTTTGGACTTTTCAACGTATCGCACATACGCACCGAGCGTCAGCACGAAGAACAGTCCGCTCAGCACGTCCTTGCGCTCGGTCACCCACGCCACCGATTCCACCCGCAAGGGATGGATCGCAAACACCGCCGCCACAAAAGCGCTGGGCCACAGCGCGCCCGCCCCGGTGGCCACAGCTCCAACGCTTTTATCGGTGCGAAGGCCCACCGGTAGGGTCGTAGCTCCAATGCTTTTATTGGAGCGAAGCCCCATCATCCGTCGCAGCACCAGAAACAGCAGGACGGTCGTCGCCGCATGAAGCAATACATTGGTCAGGTGATAGCCGCCGGGGTTCAACCCGTAAACCTGATTATCCAGCATAAGGGACACCATGGTGAGCGGGTGATAGAAATCACACATCTGGTGGGTGAACACATGGCTGACCCCCTGGAAGGTCAGCCCTTTCATGACCACCGGATTTTGATACACATACGAGTCATCATCAAGATTGACGAACTCATGCCGGAGCGTCTGGCCGAAAACGGCAAATACCGCCAATGCAAGCAGCACGCAGATGCCAGCCGCGAAGCGATTCTTTGATTTCCGAACGGATGCGCCTTCAGGCTGGTCCTCTTCAGGCAGGATTGCAGGTTTCACCGGCTTCATTGGTGTCAGGATTCTTTCACTCGCGAGACATAGGCCTCAATGGTTTGGCGTGTGGCCGGCAGGGAGGTGCGGCCTTTTATTTTTGCCACACTTACGTTTACAATCCGCGGCCGGACCTCGGCGGCCAGAAGCGCCAGGTTCAGGGGGCGCCCCGCGAGCAGGGAAATCTCCCGCGGGGAAATCAATCCATCACCACACACGTTGAAAACTTCACCGGTGGCGCCAGACTGCACCAGGCCCCACGCAATCTGTGCCGCATCATCGGTATGCAGGAACTGATAACGCGAATCGGGATGGATCCGCAGCGGCTCGCCGTGAAGAATATCATAAATCGGATTCTTCCATAATCCCGGACCGACCATGCCCGCAAACCGCACAATCAGCCACCGGGACGCGTAATGCCGCACCAATTGTTCGGCGAGCAACTTGTGTGCGCCGTAGCGGGAACTCCGGCTGATATCCACCGGGAAGTCTTCGTGTGTGGTGGCCGGGGAAGCCAAATCATTGTAAACATCCACACTGGAGATGTGCAGATGAAACTGGGCCGGGAAATCCAGGAGCGTTCTCAAGCGATGGGTGACCGATGCCTCAAATTCCGCGGCCGGGTCTTGGTCGGCGAGAAATTTCTTTGAATTGCCTGCGGCCTCAATCAACACATCGCTCTCCAGGCCGCGCAATTCAACGTAAGTTTCACGGGTGACTTCGGTCAGTTTGACCCCGGGCTTGTTTTTCAACAGACGCGCAAAAGCGGAACCGACGAAACCATTGGCGCCAATGATCGTGACCTGCATACCTCAAGGCAAGCGGATGGTGCCCCGGTTGGCAAGAACCCAATTGATGGTCATCCGGAGTCCGTCCCGCAGCGAGGTCCGGCACTCGTAACCGAGCAACTGCCGCATGCGGGTCACATCGTATTCCTTCATCATCTGGCCGTCCGGTTTCGTGGTGTCCCAGACGACCTTGCCGCCATAACCGGTCAGTTCCGCGATGGTTTCGGTCAGTTTCTTGATGGTCACCGCCACGCCGGAAGAAATGTTGATGAGGTCCGCGCCGTTGTAAGTTTCGGCTGCGAGCAGGATCGCTTCGCACGCATCGGTCACATAAACGAAATCACGCACCGGTTTGCCGCTGCCCCAGGCGACGACCTCCGGCGCATTGGTTCCCTTCGCGACAAGGAACTTATGGATTAATGCCGGAATGACGTGTGAGCTGTGCAAATCGAAGTTGTCAAATGGGCCGTAAAGGTTGCCCGGAACGAGGGCGATGGCATTGAAACCATATTGTGTGCGGTAGGCCGAAGCTTGTACCACTCCGATCGCTTTTGCGAGCGAATAGGGCGCGCTTTCGGCCTGCGGGTAGCCTTTGAACAACGTGGTTTCCTTGATTGGATTCGGCGCGTCGGCTGGATAACTGCAACCGCCAAGGAGGGTGATGTACTTCTTCACCCCGGCCCGCCAGCTCTCGTGCAACATCATTGTGCCCATGATGAGATTCTCGTAATTGAAATCAGCCGGACGCTCGAGGTTCGCACCAATACCGCCCACAAGCCCTGCCAAATGAAAGACGACATCGGGCTTGATCCGCTCCAGCATCTGGCGGACCTGGGTTTGCTCCCGCAAATCGAAGTCGGCCCGCGTGGGGGCCAGCGGATTGATCCGACGGGTACGCATCAACTCAATCAGATTGCGGCCAACGAACCCGTTGGCGCCTGTCACCAGCACGGTGTGTTTTGTTAAATCCATGGATGAAGCGGGTCCAGGTCAAATCCGGCCTATGAGAAAATAATCTGGGAGCCGGGCGCATTCAACCGCACGGCCAGCGTCTGCCAGTTGCGGAATGCCTTTTGCAACTTCGGTCGCGCTGCCGGCGGCACAAAGAACAACATGAATCCACCCCCCCCGGCACCCAGTAGTTTTCCACCGATGGCACCCGCTTTGCGCCCGCGTTCGTAAAGCTCGTCGATTCCCGGATTGGAAATGCCTCCATCAAGGCTGTGTTTTGCGAGCCACGCGTGATGCAGGAGTTCGCCAAAATCGTGCAACTGTCGGCCGGATGTCAGAATATTAAAACCGCGATAAACCATCTCCCGCATCTCACGCAACGTTTCGGCGTTACAGCTGCGCTTTGCGAGTTGGCCGGCGACCACATCAGAAGCCTTGCGTTTGATGCCCGTGAAGACTAGGAGCAGGTGCCGTTCCAGCCGCCCAATGCAATCGGGCGTCACTGGAATGCGTTGCACCTCAAAGTCGTGTTCCGACCGGAATTCCACGAGATTGAATCCGCCAAATGCCGCCATGACCTGGTCCTGACAGCCAACGTTTTCACGCAGGAGGTGGCGTTCGACGTGAATCGCCTCGCACGCCAGCTCGCGCGGGGTGAGAAATTCCCCCTTGAAGCTGTGGATCGCGTGAAGCAACGCCACGGTAAAAGATGAAGAAGAACCAAGACCCGTGAATGCCGGCAGATCGGCCATCGTTTGTAATTCAATGTCCTTCTCCAACCCGCACAGCTTGAGACACTCGCGAAAAACCCTGTGTTCGATTTTGTAAGGGTGACGAACCAGTTCGACCTTGCGATAGGACAATCGAATGGAATAGTCGAAGAGCTGGCTTAGGAACGGGCTGGCGGTAACATACAGATACTTGTCAATGGCGGTCGCCAACACCGCTCCCCCCTCCTTGAGGAAATGCTCCGGATAGTCAGTGCCTCCGCCAAAGAAGCTGACGCGCAACGGTGAACGTGCGATAATCATAAGGTCTCGAATTGCAGCCGATGATTTGCGATAAAGGGTTCGGCCAACGGCAATGATTCAGGCGTGCCCATGTCGAAAAAGGGTGCCTTCGTCACGTGAACACGCAAGTCCAAATCTCGTGCCAGCCAATGGGCGAAAACTTCATGTTCGAAGCTCAATGGGCGCACCGGGGGAAATTCCGCCAGCAGCGAAGGCTTGAGTAGATAGAGTCCCGCATTGATCACGCCGGCGCCGGCCCTCTTTTCCGCAAAGCGGGTGAGCCGTTTCCTGCCATCAAAACTCAAAGTGCCATAACGACTGGCATCCGGCACCGCCGCGCCCACCAGCACGCCCTGCACTCCGGGCTCACCCAGCGAACGGGCAGCCTCCGCGAAATCGGCCAGCACCAGCGAATCCCCGTTTGACACAATCCAGAACGCCGGACTCGCGCCACATTGTTGGGCCGCGTGCAGGAAACCGCCCCCGGTCCCCAGGGCCAACGGCTCCGCCACGCACGTAATCCGCACACCGGCCACGGGTTCTTTCGCAAAATGCCGTTCGACGACGTCGCTCCGGAACCCGGTGGCCAGCACCACCTGGCGCACTCCCTGCCGCCGCAGATGGCGGACCACCCACTCGACAAAAGGCCGGCCACAGACCGCAATCATCGGCTTGGGCACGCCGGGAGCAATGTGCCGGACACGTGCCCCCAAGCCGCCGGCCAGCACGACCGCGGTTGCGTTGTTTAAGCTTGGTGCCGTCATCGGGAAGCCGGGAATCACACATTCGAGTAAACCGTATTGCGCAGGATGGTATAACCCTTGATGAGTTCCTGAATGCCGCGGTCAAGGCTCCACTCGGGTTTGAATCCGGTCGCGGCAATCCGGGCGTTGCTGACGATATAATCGCGTTTGTCCGGGTCCTCGCCAATCGGCGCTTCCAGATACACGAATTGCGGGAGGTGTTTTTGGATTACGGCGCACAGTTCCAGTTTGGAGAGGTTCGCCTCATCGAGACCAACGTTGTAGGCCCGGCCTTTCATGGCGTCGAAGTTTGCCATTCCATGCAGAAATACCCGGACCACATCGCGAACATGAATGTAGTTGCGTTTGAAGTGCCCTTGAAACACCACGACGGCCCGGTCATGCACCGCGCGATGGACAAAGTCGTTCACCAGCAAATCAATGCGCATCCGGGGTGACAGGCCAAACACCGTGGCGAGGCGGAAACTGATGCTGCTCCCGCGTGCCAGCACGGCCTCCTCGGCTTTGACCTTCGTGCGACTGTAAAGTGAGAGCGGTCGCAGCGGCGAATCCTCGGTGCAGACCTTGCCGCCCTCCCCGATGCCATAGCCGCTGTTGGTGACCGGCATCAGCATCCGCTGTTGCTTGCTCGCGATCCGGCACAGCATCTCGACAGCTTCCTGGTTGATCGTCTTCGCGGCGACCGGGTCACGGTCGCACATGGGCGCGCCCACGACCGCGGCGAGCGGGATGATTGCGTCCGCCCGGGAAACGAGCCGCTTCATCAATTCCTCGTCCCGACAATCGCCGCGGACGATTTCAAACCGCCCCCAGTGGCAGCAATCGAGCAGGCTGGCTTGTTTGAAATAAAAGTTGTCCACCACCGTCACCTGATGTCCTTCGACAAGCAGGGCGGGAGTCAAAAGTGAGCCGATGTAACCGGCGCCGCCGGTGATTAATATTTTCATATAATAAGTCAGTTTTGGTGCCGTCCGCTCAAACGAACGGCCAAGGCGCTCACGAGAATGCGGCAGCCCGTCCGGACGATGCTTGACACCTCGCGCCAGCCGTTGCCATGACCGCTCACGCCTCCCTGCCGATCATGGTATTTCACAGGCACCTGGGCAACGCGCAGGCCTTCCATGCAGGCGCGCACCGGGATTTCCACTTCATAAACGAAGCCATCGTCCTGAAAGCGAATCTTCTGCATGGCCGCCCTGGTCCAAGCTTTGCAACCCGTGGTGACATCGGTGATGGACTGGCCGCAAAGCAGGCTGACCCAGGCATTGACCACCCGGTTGCCCATCACCCGGAGGAAGGAGAACCGGTAGCCGGATGCGTCCGCTCCCTTCATGAAACGGGAACCGATCACGACATCCGCGCGTCCTTCCAGGATTGGCGCCATCACGCGCGCCATGTCTTCCGGCTCGAACTGAAGATCGGCATCGAACTGGCACATCACATCGAAGGATGCCCGTTCGATGCCCGCCTTGATGGCGCTGCCCTTGCCGCGATCGTTCTCGTTCCGGACCGGGACGACATTCGAATGCGACTGCGCAAAAGCCCGGGCCAGTTCGTACGTCCGGTCTTTGCCGCCGTGCATGACAAGAATTTCCGCCGCGGGCGCGGAACGGCTGAGACGCTCCAGGCACTCGACAATCGTGTCCTCCTCGTTGAGGCAGGCGATGATGATCGAGATGGGCGTTTTCAACCGACTGGTATCTGCACAGGCTGCCGGGGTTTGTTGCACGATTTGTAATCAGATAAGCAGTTCCCGGGCATATCGTCAATTCCAGTGCAAGAATTCTCAATGCCAACGAGTTAAAAATGGAGCATTGGTTTCATACAGTTTGAGCCGGGCTTGGATGGCCTCGGCCAAAGGTTTGTTGTTTTGGGTGGCGGGCAGGTTCAAGGCCCGTCTGGCCGTTCCCACCGCTTTGTCAAATTGCCCCGCCTCGGTATACGCTGCGGCCAGCGTGTCGAGAACGTCGGGTTGGTTTCCGCCGGAAAGTTGCTCGGTTTGTCGGGCCAATTCAACCGCTTTGCGGCGGTCGCGCAAAGAGGGTTCGGGACAGGTCGCGAGCAGCCAGGCCAGATTATTTTGTGCCAGCGCATGTTTGGGGTTGAGTTCAACAGCGTTCTGATACTCTGCGCTCGCCGCCTCAAAGTAGTGTTGCGCCTGCAGTGCCTGGCCGAGCCTGAAGTGGGCCTGAGCGGAATGCGGCTCCAGTTCCGGCATCCAGCGATACTACTTGATGGTCTCGTTCAGCCGGTCTCGCGCAACGAGCGCATTGGCTAGGTTGTTGCGGGCGTCGGTGTAACCCGGCTTAAGCTCAATGGCTTTTCGGTAATGCTCGATGGCTTCGTCCAACCGGCCTTGTTTGCCAAGCGCATAGCCAAGCTTGCAATGCGCCTCGGCATAAGCAGGCGTGATCTCAATGGCCCGCCGCAAGTGTTCGATTGCCTCATCAAACCGGTTTTGCAGGATCAGCACAGTGCCTAGTTTGCAGTGGGCATAGGCGTAGTCGGGTGCAAGCTCAAGAGCCCTTTGATAATACTGGACTGCTTCAGAGAATTGATTTTGTGCGGCAAGCATATTGCCTTGGATGACATCCAGGTCGACACGGGCGATCGTGTTGTCGGGCATGCAGACAAGAGTATGTGTCCAGAGTGATTCACTGTTGCGCCAGTATGAAGTCTGTTTCCAGGCGCAGATCATCAAGGCTGCAATCACCCCCAGCGCTGCTCCCCAAAGCACCTGACGACGGTAACGCCAGGAAACCGTCAGGTCTTTGGCCGCCCAGGCAATGATGATATAAAGCCCGATCTGCGGCAAATAAGTGTACCGATCCGCATGAGCGTAATATGAGATCTGAACCAACCCGCTGACGGGCACCAGCATTCCGCAATACCAGAGCCAGCCGATCACAAAATAGGGATGCTTCCTCCGGGAGACAAACGCGCCCAAGGAAACGACGATTAGCAGGAACACAGCGGCGGCCACTTTCCCCAACGGCAGGCCGTTGACCGGATTGGGGTAGGGAATGGCCAGTCCCACCGGCCAGACCATTTGCCACAGGTAAACAGCATAGGAAACCGGGGCATTCTCAATCCGGAACGAAAAAGGCAATCTGTCGGCAAGGAGTACCTTTTCCGACACAAGACCCGTTGCCGCACATGATGTGGCGGCAAGCACAAACAACGGGAGTTTTTCCCGCAACAAGGGCCAGATGGTTGAGAGCTCAAAACGATTCAGCGGCCAGTAATCCAGCAACAACAACACAAACGGCAGTGTCACCAGCATGTTCTTGGACAAAAGTCCCAGCACGAAAAACAACAGCACCAGACAATAGTCGAAAGTCCAGGGTCGAGAGTCGAAAGCGGAAACAGCAACCCCGACCCCCGACTTCTTCTGCGCGTAGCGCGTGTAAGCCCACAGCGTGAGCATGAAGAACAGTCCGCTCAACACGTCCTTGCGCTCCGCCACCCACGCCACCGATTCGACACGCAGCGGATGGATGGCAAACACTGCCGCCACAAAGGCGCTGGGCCACAGCGCACCAGCCGGTACAGCCGGTACGGACGAAGCCCCGACACTTTTGTTAGGGCGAAGGCCCACCTGTGGGGTCGTAGCTCCAATGCTTTTATTGGAGCGAAGCCCCATCATCCGTCGCAGCACCAGGAACAACAACACGGCATTCGCGGCGTGCAAGACCACATTAGTCAGGTGATGACCGCCGGCGTTCAGGCCCCAGAGTTGACAGTCCAGCATGTGCGAAAGCCAGGTCAAGGGATGCCAGTGGCCGATTTCGCTGTAAGTGAACGCCCAGACCAGCCCGGCCGGCGTCAAACCTTGAACCACCTGCGGATTCGCGTACACATACGCGTCGTCATCGTAATCGACAAATTCGTGCCACAGTGTCTGGCCGAAAACCAGCCCCACGGCCACCACCAGCAGGACGCACACGCCGAAAACCACGCCATTGCCGTTCCTGCCTGCCGGGCGTTCCTGTGATTGGGGAGCAACCATGCTTTCCGGGTGATTCTGTCCGGGTGGACTTGCAGATTCCATCTTTTTCGGTTCTCAAAATGGATGCCTCCTGGCTGGAGCGTTTGTTCCGCCTCCCCCGTGGTCATGCCAGACGAGAAATGCAACGGACCCGCTTCGCAGGTGGTTGTTTCCCGCGGGAATCACAGCCCGGGAGGGCGCAGCCCCCGATTCCAACCGCACCGCCCGTGAATCAGCGGCCCGACGGAGCGTTCTTCTTTTCCAGTGCGCGAGCGAGGTTGTTGTGAGCCTCGGTGTAATCCGGTCTCAGGCGGATGGCTTCCTGGTATTGGCTGATCGCCGCGTCAGTTTGACCTTTCATGCCGAGTGCCATACCGAGGTTGTTGTGGGCGTCGGCGTAATCAGGGTTGAGCTGAATGGTTTTCTGGTAGTGCCCGATCGCTTCGTCTAATTTACCTTGGACAACCAGCATGTTGGCCAGATTGTCATGCGCCTCAGCGTAGTCAGGATTGATCTCAAGTGCCTTCTGAAACCACTGTATTGCTTCGTCGCCCCGCCCACTTCGCATTAGGGCAACGCCAAGATTGTTATCGGCTTCTGGATATGCCGGCTGGATTTCCAGTGCTTTTTGGAACTGTTCCATCGCCTCAGCAACTTGCCCTTTTTGAAGAAGAGTATTGCCAAGATTGTAGCGCGCAATGGCAAAAGCGGGGTCGATTTCCAGAGCATGGTTAAATTGTTCTATCGCCTCACCCAACCGCCCCTTTTTTTGAAAAGCATTGCCGAGGTTGTTGTGGGCTTTCGCGAAGTCGGGTGTGATTTGCAGCGCCTTTTGGTAATGAACAATCGCTTCGTCCACATCGCCCTTTTGGAGCAGCGCGGTGCCGAGGTTGCAGCAGGCTTCCGAGTAGTCGGGTGTGATTTGCAGCGCCTTTTGGTAATGAACAATCGCTTCGTCCACATCGCCCTTTTGGAGCAGCGCGTTGCCGAGGCCGTTGTAGCCAATGCAGTTGTCAGACGTGCAGGCGAGCGTGTGAGTCCAAAGCGATTCACTGTTGCGCCAATACGAAGTCTGTTTCCAGGCGCAGACCATCAAGGCTGCAATCACCCCCAGCGCTGCTCCCCAAAGCACCTGACGACGGTAACGCCAGGAAATCGTCAAATCCCTCGCCGCCCAAGCCATCATAATATACACTCCAATCTGCGCCAGATACGTGAAGCGATCAGCCCGGGCGACGGGACCGGCATGAACCACCCCGAGCATTGGCACCAGCATTCCCAAATACCACAACCAGCCGACCACCAAATAAGGACACCGTCGTCGTAACATGAGAGCCCCTGCGGAAATGCCGGCCAGCAGAGCCAGCGCCAGAACAACTTCCGGCAACGGCAGACCCTTTTGCGGATAAGGATATAAGACAGCCAAGCCTCCGGGATAAAACATCTGACCCAGGTAGACGACATAGGAAACTGCGGCATAGCCCATCCGAGAGAAAAGAGGCAATACCCCGACCGGCGCCAGCAAGTGTTGTTGAGTAAGAACGGTCGCCACGCACGCCGCGGCAGAAAGCACAAACAACGGAATCTTTTCAATGATGAGCGGACGCAAAACCATGAAAGGGGAACGTGGAGCAGCAGGTTGCATTCGGGCGAGCGGCCAGTAATCCAGGAGTAACAGCAGGAACGGCAGCGTCACTAGTGACGGTTTGGACAGAAGGCCCAGTGCGAACAGAAATATTACCGTCAGATAACGGACCAGCGAGAATGGGGTGCGGGTATAACGGACATACGCGCCGAGTGTCAGCACGAAGAACAGTCCGCTCAGCACGTCCTTGCGCTCGGTCACCCACGCCACCGATTCCACCCGCAAGGGATGGATCGCAAACACCGCCGCCACAAAGGCACTGGGCCACAGCGCGCCCGCCTGTGTAACCGTAGCCCCGACAAAAGTGTCGGGGCGAAGGCCCACCGGTAGGGTCGTAGCTCCAATGCTTTTATTGGAGCGAAGCCCCATCATCCGTCGCAGCACCAGAAACAGCAGGACGGTCGTCGCCGCATGAAGCAATACATTGGTCAGGTGATAGCCGCCGGGGTTCAACCCGTAAACCTGATTATCCAGCATAAGGGACACCATGGTGAGCGGGTGATAGAAATCACACATCTGGTGGGTGAACACATGGCTGATCCCCTGGAAGGTCAGCCCTTTCATGACCACCGGATTTTGATACACATACAAGTCATCATCAAGATTGACGAATTCATAACGGACCGTCTGGCCGAAAACCAGCCACACGGCCACCACCAGCAGGACGCACACGCCGATAACTGCGCCATTGCCGTTCCTGCCTCCCGGACGTTCCTGTGTTTGGGGAGCAACCATGCTTTCCGGGTGATTCTGTCCGGGTGGACTTGCAGATTCCATCTTTTTCAGTTCTCAAAACGGATGCCTCCCGGCTGGAGCGTTTGTTCCGCCTCCCCCGTAGTCATGCCAGATGAGAAATGCAGAGAACACTACGGTTTTTCGTGGTAAGGGGAACCGGCTTCGTAGAGCTTGAGCCGGGCTTGGATGGCTTCGGCCAAAGGTTTATTGTTTTGGGTGGCGGTGAGATTCAGTGCCCGTTTGGCCGTTTCGACCGCTTCCGGATATCGCCCGGCCTCCGCATACGCTGCCGCCAGTGTGTCCAGAATTTGCGGCGATTCGCCCCCGCCCAACCGCTCCGCCTGTTGCGTCAGTTCCACCGCCTTGGCACCGTTGCGAATGGATACCTCCGGACAGGTCGCCAACAGCCACGCCAAACTGAGGTGGGCCGCCAAATGCTTCGGATCCAGTTCCAGAACCTTCTGATATTCGGCCTTCGCCGCGGCAAAGTTGTGCAGCGTTTGCAGCGCCTGGCCAAATCGAAAATGGGCTTGGGCCGAATTCGGCACCAGTTCGAGTGTCCGTTGATACTCCTTGACGGCTTCATCGAGTTTGTCTTGGGTGGCCAGCACATTGGCCAGATTACCGTGGGCATCGGCATAGTCGGGCTTGATCTGAATGGCCTTTTGATATTGTTCAACGGCTTCATCCAGCCGCCCGCGCACACCAAACACCGCGCCCAGATTGTAATGCGCCTCGGCGTAATCAGGGTTGAGCTGAATGGTTTTCTGGTACTGCGCGATGGCTTCGGCAAACTGATCTTTTTGGGCCAGCATATTGGCCAGGTTATAGTGGGCCTCGACAAAATCGGGTTTCAGGTGGATGGCTTCCTGAAATTGGCTGATCGCCTTGTCGGTTTGGCCTTTCCGGCCGAGGGCGTTGCCGAGATTGTAGTGGACCTCAGCGAAATCGGGTTCCAAGCGGACGACTTCCTGAAATTGGCGGATCGCCTCGTCGGTTTGGCCTTTCCGGCCGAGGGCGGTGCCGAGGCTGAAGTGGGCGTCGGCGTCATCCGGTGTCAGGCGGATGACGTCCTGAAATTGGCGGATCGCCTCGTCGATCTGGTCTTTCTTGAGAAGAGTGGTGCCGAGGTTGTAGTGGGCACAGACGAAGGAGGGTTTCAGCCGGATGGCTTCCTGATATTGGCGGATCGCCTCGTCGATCTGGTCTTTCTCAAGGAGGGTGACGCCGAGATTGTTGTGCACGAGGTAATTGTTCTCCGTGACTTCAAGCGCATGCCGGTATAGGGTTTCACTGTCCTTCCAATACCCGAGCTGTTGCCGCGTCAACCCGATGCACAGGACGATTGCTGCACAACCCGCCACCGACAACGCCATCACCTGATACCGCCAGCGGCGGGTCAGTTCGTATGCACCCCAGATCACGACGACCAGCACCCCCAGCGATGGTATGTAAGTGTACCGATCCGCCATCGCCTGTTCGCCCACCTGCACCATCCCAATCACCGGCACCAGCGTCCCACAATACCACAGCCATCCCATCAGCAAAAACGGATACCGCCCGCGCCCCATAATAAAAAACACCGTCATGCCCAAAATCAACCCGCCCGCCAGCACCACCTGCCCCACCGCCCAATGCCCCGGGTGCGGATAGAAAACGGCCAGATCCCTCGGCCAAAACAGCTCCCCCAGATAGCGGCAGTACGATATCAGGGCGTTCCCGCTGCGCGCACCCAGCGGCAGGTCTTCAACCATCACCAAAGCGCTTGTCTGCTTCTGCACTACGAAGGTCACGATGCTCGTCCCCGCCGCGAGGACAAAGAACGGTATCTTCTCCGTTACCAATCGCCATACGCTGCTATGTTTGAACCGCTCCAAGGGCCAGTAGTCCAGCAGCAACATGACGAACGGCCACGTCACCAGCATCGGCTTGCTCATCAATCCCAGGGCGAACAAGAACAAGGCCAGCCAGTAGAAAAGTGACGGGTGGCGGGTGACGGGTGACAAGGTGGAGTTCGTTCGTGTCACTTGACACGTGTCACTGGTCACACGCCGCGCGTAGCGGACGTAAAAAATAAGCGCCAGAAGACCGAAGCAGGTGCTTAACACGTCCTTCCGCTCCGCCACCCACGCCACCGACTCCACCCGCAGCGGATGCAACCCAAACAACGCCGCCACCAACACGCTCCGCCAGATCGCTCCGGTCAGGTTGCGAAGCAGCAGAAAAACCAGAACGGTGTTGGCGGCATGCAACAGCACGCTGGTCAGGTGATGTCCCCAGGGATTCAGACCGAATAGTTGACAGTCCAACATGTGGGACAACACCGTCAACGGATGCCAAATGTTGTTCACAGGGTTGCAGAATGCCCATTTTACGTTTTCCAAGGTCAATCCGTTTTGAACACGAACATTCGAGGTGACGAAAAGATTGTCATCGTAGTTGACAAAGTCATGGCTCATCGCCGGCCAGTACAGGGCAATCGTCACCAGCGCCAGCAATGCCGCCATCAGCCACACCGGAAAACGCGACCGGGCCATGACCGGGTCAGATGTCATCGTTGGCGCAGGGTTGAATTTCGTCTCTGGCTGGCACATAGGACTCCTCCAAATTACCAGCAGGGCGGGAACTTTAGCACGCCCATTTTGTAGCGGGAACGGCGGCGCTTTGACAAGATTGGTCGCGCTGCCATGAATTACTGAAAGAATGGGCGGAGCATCCGCTTATGTTTCACTCCAGCGCGACAAGGCACCTCTGCCCTGCCAGGATCTTGGTTTGAGAAAAGCACCGCCTGTGAATCAGCGGCCCGACGGAGCGTTCTTCTTTTCCAGTGCGCGAGCGAGGTTGTTGTGAGCCTCAGCGTAATCCGGTCTCAGTCGGATGGCTTTCTGGAATTGGCTAATCGCCTCGTCGGTTTGGCCTTTCTTGTCGAGAGCGACGCCGAGGTTGTTGTGAGCCTCGGCGTAATCCGGTCTCAGGCGGATGGCTTCCCGAAATTGGCTAATCGCCTCGTCCATTTGGCCTTTCCGGCCGAGGGCGGTGCCAAGGTTGTAGTGGGCCTCGGCGTCATCCGGTCTCAGGCGGATGGTTTCCCGGAATTGACTAATCGCCTCGTCCATTTGGCCTTTCCGGACGAGGGCGGTGCCAAGGTTGTAATAGGCGTCGGCGTCATCCGGTTTCAGGCGAATGGCTTCCCGGAATTGACTGATCGCCTCGTCCATTTGGCCTTTCATGCCGTGGGCGCTGCCGAGGTTGTTGTGGGCTTCCGCGTAGTCGGGTTTGATTTGCAGTGCCTTTTGGAGATGCGCGATCGCTTCATCCACGCTTCCCTTTTTGAGCAGAGCGTCACCCAGGTTGTTATGGGCGATATTATTGTCTGAGGTGCAGGCGAGCGCGTGAGTCCACAGCGATTCGCTATTTCGCCAATAAGAAGTCTGCACGCGCGCAGAGAAAATCAAAGCAACCAGAATGACCGTGGAGCTGCCGCCCAGCACCACGCGACGATAACGCCAGCCAGCGTACAGATCTGCCGCCGTCCAGGTCAGCAACAGATACAAGCCGATCTGCGGTAGATAGGTGTAACGATCCGCCCGGGCCCGCAACCCCGACTGAATCAACCCGATTGCCGGAACCAACATCCCCAAATACCACAACCAACCCATTAAAAACCAAGGGCGCTTCCGCCGGATGGCAATGGCCCCTGCGGAAATGACTAGCAACAGGATAAATGCTGCGACAATTTCCCAAAGCGGCAGGCTGCTTCCCGGGTGCGGATAGTAAACGGCCAAATCAGCCGGATAAATCATCTGTCCCACATAAGCCACGTAGGAAACCAGGGCGTTGCCGATTCGCATAGAGAGAGGCAACGGTGTGATTGTCCCCTTTTGCGCAAAAAGCGTGGCCACGCAGACTGCGCCGGAAAGAGCCAGAAGCAGAACCTTCTCCACGATCAGACCCCAAGGAATCAAACGCCCGCCCGGTTGGGTGAATCGTTTCAGCGGCCAGTAGTCCAACAAGAGCAGCACAAACGGGAGCGTGACCACCATCGGCTTGGACATCAGCGCCAGCGCCAGCATCAATGCCACCATCAAGTAGCGGCTGAGGGACCACGGGTGACGGACATAGCTGGCATAGGCTCCCAGCGTCAGCATGAAAAACAACCCGCTGAGCACATCCCTCCGCTCCGCGATCCAGGCCACCGACTCCACATGCAGCGGGTGAATGGCAAACACCGCCGCCACGAACGCGCCGCGCCAAGTGAAGCCGGTCATCCGCCGCAAGACCAGGAAAAGCAAGATCGCCGCCGCTGTGTGGAGCAGGATATTGGTGAGGTGATGTCCGCCGGGGTTCAATCCGTAGAATTGACAGTCCAGCATGTGAGAAATCACCGTCAGCGGGGTCCAATTGTCGTTCACGTTGTGGGTAAACGCCCAAACGATTCCTTTCAGGCTCAGGCCACCGAGGGCTGCCGGGTTGTGGGCAACGTAAAAATCGTCGTCGTAATTCACGAACTCGTGCCCCAGCGTCTGGCCGAAAACTACAAACGTGATCACCGCCAGAAAGATGCAAATCCCAAAAGTCGTCCAGCAGTCATTCAAGCCAGCCGGACGGCTTTCGGATTCCGGCGAGCGGGAGTCTGCCACTCCCGACATTTCACCGGCCGGCGAAACGGGCGCGCTCGAAGGCACGGCGGGGGCTTTTTTCTTCGATCTTCGACTCATGGGTTTGAACACATGGTTAAAGAAACCCGCACAGTGAAACGAGTAAAAAAGGTCAATGCAGGCTGGGGTTTTGATTTTTTCCCGCCTCTGTGCTTGAACTTTTCCCCGCTTTCGGTCCAACGCCGATTACTTAATCCAGTATTCTGAAGAATCCACGCCAACATGGTATTTGAAACCGGTGCGCAAAGCACCCGCTTCGCAGGTGGTTGCTTCCCGCGGGAATCACAGCCCGGGAGGACGCAGCCCCCGATTCCAACCGCCCCGCCCGTAAATCAGCGGCCCGCCGGAGCGTTCTTCTTTTCCAGTGCGCGAGCGAGGTTGTTGTGAGCCTCGGCGTAATCCGGTCTCAGGCGGATGGCTTCCCGGTATTGGCTGATCGCCGCGTCAGTGTGACCTTTCATGTCAAGTGCCATACCGAGGTTGTAGTGGGCCTCGACAAAATCGGGTTTCAGGTGGATGGCTTCCTGGAATTGACTGATCGCCTCGTCAGTTTGACCTTTCATACCGAGTACGATACCGAGGCTGTTATGGGCGTCGGCGTAATCCGGTGTCAAGCGGATGGCTTCCTGGAATTGACTGATCGCCTCGTCCATTTGGCCTTTCCGGCCGAGGGCAGTGCCAAGGTTGAAGTGGGCGTCGGCGTAATCAGGTTTCAGGCGGATGGCTTCCTGAAATTGGCGGATCGCCTCGTCGATCTGGTCTTTCTTGAGAAGAGCGGTGCCGAGATTGTAGTGGGCGTCGGCGTAATCGGGTTTCAGGCGGATGGCTTCCTGGAATTGGCGGATCGCCTCGTCGATCTGGTCTTTCTCAAGGAGGGTGGTGCCGAGATTGTTGTGCATGATGTAATTGTTCTCAGTGACTTCAAGCGCATGCCGGAAAAGGGCTTCACCGTCCTTCCAATACCCGAGCTGTTGCTGCGTCAACCCGATGCACAGGACGATTGCTGCACAACCCGCCACCGACAACGCCATCACCTGATACCGCCAGCGGCGGGTCAGTTCGTATGCACCCCAGATCACGACGATCAGCACCCCCAACGATGGCACATAAGTGAAACGGTCGGCCATCGCCGCCCCCCCTGCCTGCACCATCCCGATCACCGGCACCAGCGTCCCACAATACCACAGCCAACCCATCAGCAAAAACGGATACCGCCCTCGCCCCACAATAAAAAACACCGTCATGCCCAAAATCAACCCGCCCGCCAGCACCACCTGCCCCACCGCCCAATGCCCGGGGTGCGGATAGAAAACGGCCAGATCCCTCGGCCAAAACAGCTTCCCCAGATAGCGGCAGTACGATATCAGGGCGTTCCCGCTGCGCGCACCCAGCGGCAGGTCTTCAACCGTCACCAAAGCGCTTGTCTGCTTCTGCACTACGAAGGTCACGATGCTCGTCCCCGCCGCGAGGACAAAGAACGGTATCTTCTCCGTTACCAATCGCCATACGCTGCTATGTTTGAACCGCTCCAAGGGCCAGTAGTCCAGCAGCAACATGACGAACGGCCACGTCACCAGCATCGGCTTGCTCATCAATCCCAGGGCGAACAAGAACAAGGCCAAACCATAGTCGAGGGTCGAAAGTCGAGGGTCGAGAGCCAAACTGCTGCTTCCTGCGCTCAACTCTCGATTCCTTGGCGCGGCGAAGCGAAGCGAAGACGGCCCGGCTCGCGACCGCTTTTGCGCATAGCGGACGTAAAAAATAAGCGCTAGAAGACCAAAGCAGGTGCTTAACACGTCCTTCCGCTCCGTGACCCAAGCCACTGACTCCACCCGCAGCGGATGCAACCCAAACAACGCCGCCACCAACACGCTCCGCCAGACTGCTCCGGTCAGGTTGCGAAGCAACAGAAAAACCAGAACGGTGTTGGCGGCATGCAACAGCACATTGATCAGGTGATGTCCCCAGGGATTCAACCCGAAGAGCTGGCATGCCAGCATGTGCGACATCCACATGAGCGGCGCCCAATAGGCGGGTTGTTCCGTGTTGCGAAACGCCCATTCCACCCCCGCCCAGTTCAAACCGCCCTGAACGTGGGGATTCTCAGTGACATACTCCAGATCATCGAAGTTGACGAAGTCATGGCTCATCGCCGGCCAGTACAGGGCAATCGTCACCAGCGCCAGCAATGCCGCCATCAGCCACACCGGAAAACGCGACCGGGCCATGACCGGGCCAGATGTCATCGTTGGTGCAGGGTTGAATTTCGTCTCTGGACTGCACATAGGACTCCTCCAAATTACCAGCAGGGTGGGAACTTTAGCACGTCCATTTTGTAGCGGGAGCAGCAACTCCACCCTACCGGGATTTTGGTTTGAGGGAATTACAGCCCGGGAGGGCGCAGCCCCCGATTCCAACCGCACCACCCGTGAATCAGCGGCCCGCCGGAGCGTTCTTCTTTTCCAGTGCGCGAGCGAGGTTGTTGTGAGCCTCGGCGTAATCAGGCTTCAAGCGGATGGCTTTCCGGTATTGGCTGATCGCCTCGTCAATTTGGCCTTTCATGCCGAGTGCAATACCGAGGTTGTTGTGAGCCTCGGCGTA
Source organism: uncultured Verrucomicrobiae bacterium (assembly GCA_963835625.1). GTDB lineage: Bacteria > Verrucomicrobiota > Verrucomicrobiia > Limisphaerales > UBA11358 > UBA11358. The sequence continues at coordinate 59,333 of CAWIGO010000015.1, read as the reverse complement.
ATCCGGTTTCAGGCGGATGGCTTCCTGGAATTGGTTGATGGCCTCGTCAGTTTGACCTTTCATGCCGAGGGCGATACCGAGGGCGGTGTGGGCGTCGGCATAGTCCGGTGTCAGGCGGATGGCTTCCTGGTATTGACTGATCGCCTCGTCCATTTGGCCTTTCCGGACGAGGGCAGTGCCAAGGTTGTAGTGGGCGTCGGCGTAATTGGGTTTCAGGCGGATGGCTTCCTGAAATTGGCTGATCGCATCGTCGATCTGGTCTTTCTTGAGGAGGGCGGTGCCGAGGTTGTAGTGGGCGTCGGCGAAACCCGGTGTCAGGCGGATGGCTTCCTGAAATTGGGTGACCGCCTCGTCGATCTGGTCTTTCTCGAGGAGGGCGGTGCCGAGGTTGTTGTGCGCGAAGTAATTTCCCGAGGTGCAGGCGAGGGTGTGTCCCCACAACGATTCGTCATTCCGCCAATAAGAGGTCTGTTTCCACGCACAGAGCATCAGAGCTGCCAACACAATAGCCGCCCCGGCACCCAGCACCTGACGGCGGCATCGCCAGGAGGCGGTCAAGTCTTTGATTGCCCAGACAACAGCCAGATACAGCCCGATTTGCGGCAAATAGGTGTGGCGGTCAGCATGCGATTGGCCACCGATTTGCACCAGCCCGATCACCGGCACCAACATTCCAAGATACCACAGCCACCCAACCAACAGATATGGACGTCGCCGGGCGAACATCACAGCCTGTATTGTTACGAACAATAACAATGCTCCAGCAACGGCGACTTCCCACGCTGGCACCCTGGCTGGATACGGGTAAAAAATGGCCAGATTGTCCGGCCAGAACATCTTGAGGATATATGTCACATAGCTCACCAAGCCGTTTGCCAGCCGCGAACCAAGGGGAAGACTCTCAAGCGTTGCCACAGCGCCATCACTTTTTTGCGTGAGGAAAGCGATGAAGCCCGCAGCAATGGCCAGCAGAAACAGTGGGAGTTTCTCAAAAACGAGCCGGAGGGCTCGGTTGGTTGAGAGTTGAGGGTTGAGGGTGGTTGAGGATTCAAAACGGTTCAGCGGCCAGTAATCCAGCAGCAGCAGCACGAACGGCAGCGTCACCAGCATCGGCTTGCTCATCAGCCCCAGCGCGAAAAACAACAGCGTCAATCCATAGAAAAGTGACGCGTGATGCGTGACGCGTGACGAGTCGGGTGCGGCAGCGGCTGCTTCTTTTCCTGTCACTTGCCACTTGCCACTTGTCACACCCTGTACATACCGCACATACGCCCAAAGTGTCAGCATGAAGAACAAACCGCTCAACACGTTCTTGCGCTCCGCCACCCAGGCAACCGATTCCGCATTCAAAGGATGAATGGCAAATACCGCCGCCACAAAGGCACTGGGCCACAGCGCACCAGCTGGTGCAGACGAAGCCCCGACACTTTTGTCAAGGCGAAGGCCCATCATCTGCCGCAGCACCAGGAACAACAACACGGCATTCGCGGCGTGCAAGAGCACATTGGTCAGGTGATGCCCGCCGGCGTTCAAACCCCAAAGCTGACAATCCAGCATGTGAGAAAGCCACGTCACCGGATGCCAGAAGCAGGCATGACTGTGGGTGAACGCCCAAACAATCCCCGTCAGCGTCAGGCCTTTGACGACATGCGTATTTTCATAGACATAGGGACCGTCGTCGCAATTGATGAACCCGTGCCGGACGGTCTGGCCGAACACCAGCCCCACGGCCACCACCAGCAGGACGCACACGCCGATAACTGCGCCATTGCCGTTCCTGCCTGCCGGGCGTTCCTGTGATTGGGGAGCAACCATGCTTTCCGGGTGATTCTGTCCGGGTGGACTTGCAGATTCCATCTTTTTCAGTTCTCAAAACGGATGCCTCCCGGCTGGAGCATTTGTTCCACCACCCCCGTAGTCATGCCGGATGAGAAATGCAGGGAACTCTACGGCTTTTCGTGGTAAGGGGAACCGGCTTCATAGAGCTTGAGCCGGGCTTGGATGGCTTGGGCCAAAGGTTTATTGTTTTGGGTGGCGGTGAGATTCAGCGCCCGTTTGGCCGTCTGGACGGCCTTGCCAAATTGCCCTGCCTCCGCATACGCCGCCGCCAGGGTGTCCAAAATTTGCGGCGATTCGCCTCCGGCAAGCTGTTCCGCCTGTTGCGTCAGTGCCACCGCCTTGGCACCGTTGCGAATGGATGCCTCCGGACAGGTCGCAAGCAGCCATGCCAGGCTGAGGTGGGCCGACAAATGCTTCGGATCCAGTTCCAGAACCTTCTGATATTCGGCCTTCGCCGCGGCAAAGTTGTGCAGCGTTTGCAGCGCCTGGCCAAATCGAAAATGGGCCTGGGCCGAATTCGGTATCAACTCCAGCGTCCGCTGATACTCCTTGATAGCTTCATCAAGCTTGCCTTGGGTGGCAAGCACATTGGCCAGATTACCGTGCACATCGGCATAGTCGGGTTTGAGTTGAATGGCTTTCCGGTACTGTTCGACGGCTTCATCCAGCTGTCCTCGCACACCAAACACCGCGCCCAGATTGTAATGCGCCTCGGCGTAATCAGGGTTGAGCTGAATGGCTTTCTGATAATGCACGATGGCTTCGGCAAACTGACCTTTTTTAGCCAGTATATTGGCCAGGTTGTTGTAGGCATCAGCATAGTCTGGCTTGAGTTGAATGGCCTTTTGGTAATGCGCCATCGCCTCGTCCAGTTGGCCTTTCTCCCCAAGGGCGATGCCGAGATTGTAGTGGGCGTCCGTGTAATCGGGATTGATTTCAATGGCTTTCTGATAATGCTCGATGGCTTCGGCGATTCGGCCTTGTACCACCAGCCCACAACCCAGGTAATTATGGGCGAGGTAATTTCCCGAGGTGCAGGCGAGGGTGTGTCCCCACAACGATTCGTCATTCCGCCAATAAGAGGTCTGTTTCCACGCACAGAGCATCAGAGCTGCCACCACAATAGCCGCCCCGGCACCCAGCACCTGACGGCGGCATCGCCAGGAAACAGATAAATCCTTCATTGCCCACGCCAACAGCAGATAAATCCCGATTTGTGGCAAATAAGTAAAGCGATCCGCCACCGGGGTGGCGCCCACCTGGACGAGCCCAATGACAGGAACCAAGGTGCCGAGAAACCAGAACCAGCCTACAGCTAGATAGGGCTTGGATCTGATCCCCCAAAGAACCAGAAGCGTAATACCCGCCAGCAGCAAGAGGCACATCACGGCAAGGGAAACAGGAACAGCCGGGGGATAGGGATGGATCGCCAACCCCTCCGGCCAGAATATGTTACGCAGGTATGTTGCATAATTAATCGGCACACTTGCCAGCCGCAACGAAAGCGGACTGCGCTCGAGCGTCGTTACTGCGCCCAAATTCTTTTGCCCAAGATATGTCACGATGCTTGATACGCCAGCCAGCAACAACAGCGGAAGTTTTTCGACAACCAGCCGGAGGGCTCGGTTGGTTGAGAGTTGAGGGTTGAGGGTGGTTGAGGATTCAAAACGGTTCAGCGGCCAGTAATCCAGCAACAACAGCACAAAAGGCAGCGTCACCAGCATCGGCTTGCTCATCAACCCCAGCACGTAACAAACGACGACCGGCACGTAACGCCGCCAACCGGGTCTGCGCACGTACCGGAGGTAGGCGCCCATCGTCAGCAACCAAAAAAATGTGCCCAGCACGTTCTTGCGCTCCGCCACCCAGGCAACCGATTCCGCATTCAAAGGATGAATGGCAAATACCGCCGCCACAAAGGCACTGGGCCACAGCGCACCAGCTGGTGCAGACGAAGCCCCGACACTTTTGTCAAGGCGAAGGCCCATCATCTGCCGCAGCATCAGGAACAACAACACGGCATTCGCGGCGTGCAAGAGCACATTGGTCAGGTGATGCCCGCCGGCGTTCAAACCCCAAAGCTGACAATCCAGCATGTGAGAAAGCCACGTCACCGGATGCCAGTAGGCGAAAGACGAGGTGGTGAACGCCCAAACAATCCCCGTCAGCGTCAGGCCTTTGACGACATGCGTATTTTCATAGACATAGGGACCGTCGTCGCAATTGATGAACCCGTGCCGGACGGTCTGGCCGAACACCAGCCCCACGGCCACCACCAGCAGGACGCACACGCCGATAACTGCGCCATTGCCGTTCCTGCCTGCCGGGCGTTCCTGTGATTGGGGAGCAACCATGCTTTCCGGGTGATTCTGTCCGGGTGGACTTGCAGATTCCATCTTTTTCAGTTCTCAAAACGGATGCCTCCCGGCTGGAGCATTTGTTCCACCACCCCCGTAGTCATGCCGGATGAGAAATGCAGGGAACTCTACGGCTTTTCGTGGTAAGGGGAACCGGCTTCATAGAGCTTGAGCCGGGCTTGGATGGCTTCGGCCAAAGGTTTGTTGTTTTGGGTGGCGGTGAGATTCAGTGCCCGTTTGGCCGTTTCGACCGCTTCCGGATATCGTCCGGCCTCCGCATATGCCGCCGCCAGGGTGTCCAGAATTTGCGGCGATTCGCCTCCGGCAAGCTGTTCCGCCTGTTGCGTCAGTGCCACCGCCTTGGCACCGTTGCGAATGGATGCCTCCGGACAGGTCGCAAGCAGCCATGCCAGGCTGAGGTGGGCCGACAAATGCTTCGGATCCAGTTCCAGAACCTTCTGATATTCGGCCTTCGCCGCGGCAAAGTTGTGCAGCGTTTGCAGCGCTTGGCCAAATCGAAAATGGGCCTGGGCCGAATTCGGCATCAACTCCAGCGTCCGCCGGTATTCCGGGATGGCTTCCTCCAATCTACCTTGCGCAGCCAGCACATTGGCCAGGTTGCCGTGCGCATCGGCGTTGTCTGGTTTAAGTTCAATGGCTTTCCGATACTGCCCGGCGGATTCAGCCAGCCGCCCGCGCAATCCAAACACCACGCCCAGATTGTAATGCGCCTCGGCGTAATCAGGGTTGAGTTGAATGGCCTTTTGGTAATGTGTCATCGCCTCGTCCATTTGGCCTTTCTCCCCAAGGGCGATGCCGAGGTTGTAGTGGGCGCCGGCGGCGGCAGGATTTATTTCAATTGCTTTCTGATACCACTCAATTGCCTCGTTGAATTTACCCTGTGCGACCAGCGCATTGCCCAGATTGATGTGAGTTTTGATATTGTTGGGCTCAATTTCCAGCGCCTTCCGGAATTGCGCCATTCCATCGTCCATCCGCCCGTTTCGTATTAATGCGATGCCAAGATCATTGTGGACTTCGGAGCCATCGGATTGGATTTTCATGGCCTTTTGGAATTGGGTAATCGCCTCGTCGATCTGGCCTTTCTCGAGGAGGGTGACGCCGAGATTCTCGTGGGCCACGTAAGAATCCGGGTTCCGGGCAATGGTTGTCCGCCAGAGCGTTTCGAGGTCGGCATACATCCCGCATTGCCGCCACGTCAATATGCCAAGCGTCAGCAGCAATGCTCCACAACATGCCAACTTGAGAAATGGTTTGGTTTTGAATGCGATGGTGATTCCCGCCGCCACCAGTGCGATGGGACCAACGCTGGCAACATATTGGTAATGGTCGGCCACGAATGAATAACGAAACGTGTAAACCATGACGAAACCGAGCAATGGACTCAACGTGGCCACGTAAAACAATGTCGCAACCTCAACACTGCGCCCGAAGAATCGCCTGGTGAAATAAATCGCCGCGCATAATCCGATTCCCATGACCAGCCAGCCATAAGCTGATGGATTGGCGGGGTTGATGGTCCAGCGTGGGTAACTGAACGTGAGATTCACCGGCCAGACCAGTTTGCCTGCGTAAAACCAAACCGCACGACTCGCCACCAGAATGCGTTCCAGCCAGCCCATCGAAAAAAGTTTCCCCTGTGTGCCTTGATGAAATCGCTCCCACCACATCGTCAGCAGTCCCATTCCCAAACCCATTGCCAAAAACGGAACAACTTGAGCCAGCCGCCGCCAGTCAATCGGTTTTGTTTTCAGCCACAGAATCAAAAGCAGCGCCGCCGGCAATGTGCATGCCGTCGTCTTGCTGAAGAGCGCCAGTGCGTAAAAAAACAGCGCCCCAAAATAAAACCGCCACGAACGCTGTGGCTGATCTTCGACAAATTCAATCCAGGCCAGCAACGTCAACAAAATGAAAAAGAGCGACAAAACACTTTTCAATTCCGTGATCCAGGCAACCGATTCCACCTGCACCGGATGCAGGGCGAAAAGTGCCGCCGCCAGCCAAGCGCCCGGCACGCTCAATCGTTTCAGCAACAGCCATACCAACAGCGCATTGATTGCGTGGAGCAAAATATTGACCCAATGGTAACCGGCCGGATTCAAACCCCAGAGTGAATGTTCAATGCGAAAGACCGTGTAAGTCAGCGGAAAGTATTGCGAGGGTGAATCCGTCGAAAACCAAATCCGGCTCAACCCGTCCGGTGCCGACAGCAACTTGTTGTCAGTCACATAGTCGTCATCATCCCAGATGAATCCGGCATGCCACACCGGCTGATAGGCAAAGACGGTCGCGGCAATCAGGAGCAGCCCGAAGGGCCAACTTCGATTGCGCAAAAACCCGACAGTTTTAGCGATTCGGTTCACAACATGATTGAACCCTTTACGACCTCAAACAACCGGCACTTGTTCGATCTTGAGACTATTTACCACAGAACTCACTTTGCGTTCCCAGTCAAACCCGGCGCTACGCGATTTCTGTATGTTGCCAAAGGTAAAAAACGCCAATAGCGGCTATGGCTTCTCATGGAATGATGCATTGGTTTCATACAGTTTGAGCCGGGATTGAATGGATTGGGCCAAAGGTTTGTTGTTTTGGGTGGCGGTGAGATTCAGCGCCCGTTTGGCCGTCTCGACCGCTTCCGGATATCGTCCGGCCTCCGCATACGCCGCCGCCAATGTGTCCAGAATTTGCGGCGATTCGCCTCCGCCCAACCGCTCCGCCTGTTGCGTCAGTGCCACCGCCTTGGCACCGTTGCGAATGGATGCCTCCGGACAGGTCGCCAGCAGCCATGCCAGGCTGAGGTGGGCCGACAAACGCTTCGGATCCAGTTCCAGAACCTTCTGATATTCGGTCTTCGCCGCGGCAAAGTTGTGCAGCGTTTGCAGCGCCTGGCCAAATCGAAAATGGGCTTGGGCCGAATTCGGCATCAACTCCAGCGTCCGCTGATACTCCTTGATAGCTTCATCAAGCTTGCCTTGCGCGGCCAGCACATTGGCCAGATTACCGTGCGCATCGGCATAATCAGGTTTGATCGCGATGGCCTTTTGATATTGTTCAATGGCTTCATCCAGCCGCCCGCGCACACCAAACACCGCGCCCAGATCGTAATGTGCCTCCGCGTAGTCAGGCTTGAGATCAATGGCTTTCTGGTAATGCGTGATGGCCTCATCCAATTTCCCCTGCAATCCAAGCGCCAGACCCCAATTATAGTACGCCTCGGCATAGTCCGGGGCGAGTTCGAGGGCTTGCTGGTATTGCATGATGGCCGCGTCCAGTTGACCGGATCGCATCAATGCGACGCCAAGATTGTTGCGGGCCATGACATAGTTGGGCTCAATTTCCAGAGCCTGCTTAAAATGATTTATCGCCTCGTCCAGTTGTCCAACTTGCAGCAGAGCGTTGCCGAGATTGTAATGGTAATTGGCAGAGTCGGGGGTAATTTTCAAAGCCTGCTTAAAATGATCTATCGCTTCGTCCACATTGCCCTTTTGGAGCAGCGCGTTGCCGAGGTTGTTGTGGGCTTCCGCGTAGTCGGGTGTGATTTGCAGCGCCTTTTGGTAATGAACAATCGCTTCGTCCACACTGCCCTTTTGGAGCAGCGCGGTGCCGAGGTTGCAGCAGGCTTCCGCGTAGTCGGGTGTGATTTGCAGCGCCTTTTGGTAATGAATAATCGCTTCGTCCACATTGCCCTTTTGGAGCAGCGCGTTGCCGAGGCCGTTGTGGGCCTTCGCGAAGTCGGGTGTGATTTGCAGCGCCTTTTGGTAATGAACAATCGCTTCGTCCACACTGCCCTTTTGGAGCAGCGCGGTGCCGAGGTTGTTGTGGGCCTTCGCGAAGTCGGGTGTGATTTGCAGCGCCTTTTGGTAATGAACAATCGCTTCGTCCACATTGCCTTTTTGGAGCAGCGCGTTGCCGAGGCCGTTGTGACCAATGCAGTTGTCGGGCATGCAGACCAGAGTATGTGTCCAGAGCGATTCACTGTCGCGCCAGTATGAAGTCTGTTTCCAGGCGCAGATCATCAAGGCTGCAATCACCCCCAGCGCTGCTCCCCAAAGCACCTGACGACGGTAACGCCAGGAAACCGTCAAATCCCTGATCGCCCAGGCAACGACCAAATATAGCCCGATCTGCGGCACATACGTGAAACGATCCGCTACCGGCGTGTTGCCAACCTGGATCAGCCCGATGACCGGAACCAGGGTGCCGAGAAACCAGAACCAGCCGACAGCCGCATAGGGCTTGGTTCTGGCCACCCAAAGAACCAGAAGCGTAACGCCTGCCAGCAGCAAGGTGCATAGTACGACCACCAGGAAAACAGGGTAAACGGAGGGATAGGGATACGGGGTCGCCAACCCCTCCGGCCAGAGGGTGTTTCGAAGATAGATCACATAATTGACCGGCACTTTTGCCAGCCGCACCCCCAACGGACTCTGCTCGAGCGGTATCACGGCACCCTCGCTTTTTTGCCCAAGATAGGTCACCACACTCGATACCACGGCCAGCAGCAACAGCGGAAGCTTCTCGGCAATCAAACGCCGAATGGTCGAGAGCTGAGAGTTGAGAGTTGAGGGTTCGAAACGGTGCAACGGCCAGTAATCCAGCAACAACAGCACAAACGGCAGTGTCACCAGCATCGGCTTGCTCATCAACCCCAGCACGCAACAAATGACGACCAGCACATAACGCCTCCAACCGGGCTTGCGTACATACCCGAGGTACGCCCCCATCGTCAGCAGCCAGAACAACGTGCTCAACACGTTCTTGCGTTGCGCCACCCAAGCCACCGACTCCACATTCAAAGGATGGATGGCAAACACTGCCGCCACGAAGGCGCTCAGCCACAACGCCCTCGTCATCTGCCGCAGCACCAGGAACAACAACACGGCATTCGCGGCGTGCAAGACCACATTAGTCAGGTGATGACCGCCAGCGTTCAAGCCCCACAGCTGACAGTCCAGCATGTGCGAAAGCCAGGTCAGCGGATGCCAGTAGGCTGAATGCGAGGTGGTGAAGGCCCAGGCGATCCCGGGCAGTGTCAATCCTTGAGCTACCTGCGGATTCGCGTACACATACACGTCATCATCAAGATTAACGAATTCATAACGGACCGTCTGGCCGAACACCAGCCCCACAGCCACCACCAGCAGGACGCACACGCCGATAACTGCGCCATTGCCGTTCCTGCCTCCCGGGCGTTCCTGTGTTTGGGGAGCAACCATGCTTTCCGGGTGATTCTGTCCGGGTGGACTTGCAGATTCCATCTTTTTCAGTTCTCAAAACGGATGCCTCCCGGCTGGAGCGTTTGTTCCACCACCCCCGTAGTCATGCCGGATGAGAAATGCAGAGAACACTACGGTCTTTCGTGGTAAGGGGAACCGGCTTCGTAGAGCTTGAGCCGGGATTGAATGGCTTCGGCCAAAGGTTTGTTGTTTTGGGTGGCACCGAGATTCAAGGCCTGCCTGGCCGTCTGGACGGCCTTGCCAAATTGCCCTGCTTCCGCATAAGCCGCCGCCAAGGTATCCAGAATTTGCGGCGATTCGCCCCCGCCCAACCGCTCCGCCTGTTGCGTCAGTGCCACCGCCTTGGCACCGTTGCGAATGGATGCCTCCGGACAGGTCGCCAACAGCCATGCCAGGCTGAGGTGGGCCGCCAAATGCTTCGAATCCAGTTCCAGAACCTTCTGATATTCGGTCTTCGCCGCGGCAAAGTTGTGCAGCGTTTGCAGCGCCTGGCCAAATCGAAAATGGGCCTGGGCCGAATTCGGCATCAACTCCAGCGTCCGCTGATACTCCTTGACAGCTTCATCAAGCTTGCCTTGCGCAGCCAGCACATTGGCCAGATTACCGTGCGCATCGGCATAATCAGGTTTGATCGCGATGGCCTTTTGATATTGTTCAATGGCTTCATCCAGCCGTCCTCGCACACCAAACACCGCGCCCAGATCGTAATGTGCCTCCGCGTAGTCAGGCTTGAGTTGAATGGCTTTCTGGTAATGCGTGATGGCTTCATCCAATTTCCCCTGCAATCCAAGCGCCAGACCCCAATTATAGTACGCCTCGGCATAGTCCGGGGCGAGTTCGAGGGCTTGCTGATATTGCACGATGGCCGCGTCCAGTTGACCGGATCGCATCAATGCGACGCCAAGATTGTTGCGGGCCATGACATAGTTGGGCTCAATTTCCAGAGCCTGCTTAAAATGATCCATGGCCTTGTCCAACTGACCCTCATTCAGAAGAATGAGGCCAAGATGGTTGTGAGCTTCGAAGATGTCGGGATTGATTTCCAAACATTTTTTGTAATAGGGAACCGCCGCGTCTTCTTCTCCGTTTCCAACCAAGACGGTGCCAAGATTCATGTAAGCCATAAAAGCGTCAGGATTTTTGGTGATGGTCGTCCGCCAAAGCGTTTCGAGGTCGGCATACATCCCGCATTGCTGCCAGGTCAGAATGGCGAGCACGGGCAGCACGATTACAGCAAATCCATGGAGCGCTGCCGGCCGGCGGAGACGTTCGGCGGCACGCGCCACCAGCGCCGCCACCAGCGCGATCAACCCCAGACTGGAAAGATAAACCCAGTGATCCCACACGAACGAGTAGCGCATGCCATACGCGTTCATGAATCCCAGCACCGGAAAAAGGGTGCCGGCAAAAAAGAAGGCCGCCGCCGCCGGCCCGCGTCCAAGCCGCCTTCGCGCCAACCATAGCCCCACCACCGCCCCAACGGCTGTAATCGGATAAATCCATTGCGCCAACGATGCCGGGTCGGGCCGCCACCGCGGATAAACGAAACAAAGGTTCGCGGGCCAGAGCAGCTTGCCGATATAGAACCATGGTGCCCGGCCCGCTATCAGGCATCGGTCCGGAAAGGTCATCGCCCAGTCGCCTCCTTTCGCGCCGACATGGTTCTTCTCCAACCACGCGGTGACCAGACAAAGACCGATGGCCAACGCGAAAAACGGCAGCACCGGCAGCGCATCCGCACGCCACCGAATGCGACCGCGCTTCCACCAGCAAACCAGCAGAATTACCGCCGGCAGGGAAAATGCCGTCGCCTTCGCCAGCAGCGCCCCCAGAAACAGGACGAATGCCAGACCATAAGCGCTCCAGCAGCGCCCCGGGGTGTTGCTCACCGGGGAATCGTCCTCTCCTTTCCAATATAACACGAACCGTCCATAGGCCAGCAACGCCCCAAGGTAGAGTACCAGCGACAACACGTTCTTGCGTTCCGTGATCCAGGCAACTGATTCGACCATGACCGGGTGCAGCGCGAAGATGCCCGCCGCCAGCCAGGCGCCCGGCATCTCAAGTCGCCGCAGCAATCTCCAGAACAGCAGGACCCCCAGGGCGTGCAGCAGGATGTTCTCCATGTGATACGGCAACGGCCAGAATCCCCAGAAATGATAATCCAGCCAAAAGGTTGTCCCCGTTAATGGATAATACTGTTGCAGCGCGGTGGGCTGGCACCAGATGGTGCACAAGCCGGGAAAATCCCTCAACAGCCCGATTATGCCCGTTGTCCATGCGTCATCGTCCCAGACGAATTGTCCCCGCAAGGCAGGCAGGTAAGCCAGAAATGTGACCACAACCAGCAGTAGCCCGAAGAGCCAGCTCCGGTTCCGCAAAGATTGCACAAATTTCACGATTCGGTTCACAGTCTGATTAAACCACATGCGATTTCAAATGTCCGGCAATTCTTGGTTTGCACCTGTCCGGTGCTGATTCGCCGCCGCATCCTCTCAGCGGGGACGCCCCAGATGAACAATGCAGAGAACACTATGGTTTTTCGTGGTAAGAGGAACCGGCTTCGTAGAGCTTGAGCCGGGATTGAATGGCTTGGGCCAAAGGTTTGTTGTTTTGCGTGGCGGTGAGATTCAGCATCCGTTTGGCCGTCTCGACCGCGTCACCAAACCGTCCCGCCTCGGCATAAGCTGCCGCCAATGTGTCCAGCAGTTGCGGTGATTCGCCTCCGGCAAGCTGTTCCGCCTGTTGCGTCAGTGCCACCGCCCGACCCCCGTCCCGCAACGATGCCTCCGGACAGGTCGCAAGCAGCCAGGCTAGGCTGAGGTGGGCCGCCAAATGCTTCGGCTCCAGTTCAAGAACCTTCTGATATTCGGTCTTCGCCGCGGCAAAGTTGTGCAGCGTTTGCAGCGCCTGGCCAAATCGAAAATGGGCTTGGGCAGAATTGGGCGCCAATTCCAGTGTCCGCTGATACTCCTTGACAGCTTCATCAAGCTTGCCTTGAGCGGCAAGAACATTGGCCAGGTTACCGTGAGCGTTGGCGTAGTCGGGCTTGAGTTGAATGGCTTTCCGGTACTGTTCGACGGCCTCATCCAATTTCCCCTGCAATCCAAGCGCCAGACCCCAATTATAGTGCGCCTTGGCGTAATCAGGGTTGAGCTGAATGGCTTTCTGATAATGCACGATGGCTTCGGCAAACTGACCTTTTTGGGCCAGCATATTGGCCAGGTTGTTGTAGGCATCAGCATAGTCTGGCTTGAGTTGAATGGCCTTTTGGTAATGCACCATCGCCTCGTCCAGTTGGCCTTTCTCCCCAAGGGCGATGCCGAGGTTGTAGTGGGCGTCCGGGTAATCGGGATCGATTTCAAGGGCTTTCTGATAATGCTCGATGGCTTCGGCAAACTGACCTTTTTTAGCCAGCATATTGGCCAAGTTGTTGTGGGCATCAGCATAGCCAGGCTTGAGTTGAATGGCCTTTTGGTAATGAACCATCGCCTCGTCGATCTGGTCTTTCTCGAGGAGGGTGTTGCCGAGATTGTTGTGCACGATGTAATTGTTCTCCGTGACTTCAAGCGCATGCCGGTATAGGGTTTCACTGTCCTTCCAATACCCGAGCTGTTGCCGCGTCAACCCGAGGCACAGGATGATCGCTGCACAACCCGCCACCGACAACGCCATCACCTGATACCGCCAGCGGCGGGTCAGTTCGTATGCACCCCAGATCACGACGACCAGCACCCCCAGCGATGGTATGTAAGTGTACCGATCCGCCATCGCCTGTTCGCCCACCTGCACCATCCCAATCACCGGCACCAGCGTCCCACAATACCACAGCCATCCCATCAGCAAAAACGGATACCGCCCGCGCCCCATAATAAAAAACACCGTCATGCCCAAAATCAACCCGCCCGCCAGCACCACCTGCCCCACCGCCCAATGCCCCGGGTGCGGATAGAAAACGGCCAGATCCCTCGGCCAAAACAGCTCCCCCAGATAGCGGCAGTACGATATCAGGGCGTTCCCGCTGCGCGCACCCAGCGGCAGGTCTTCAACCATCACCAAAGCGCTTGTCTGCTTCTGCACTACGAAGGTCACGATGCTCGTCCCCGCCGCGAGGACAAAGAACGGTATCTTCTCCGTTACCAATCGCCATACGCTGCTATGTTTGAACCGCTCCAAGGGCCAGTAGTCCAGCAGCAACATGACGAACGGCCACGTCACCAGCATCGGCTTGCTCATCAATCCCAGGGCGAACAAGAACAAGGCCAGCCAGTAGAAAAGTGACGGGTGGCGGGTGACGGGTGACAAGGTGGAGTTCGTTCGTGTCACTTGACACGTGTCACTGGTCACACGCCGCGCGTAGCGGACGTAAAAAATAAGCGCCAGAAGACCGAAGCAGGTGCTTAACACGTCCTTCCGCTCCGCCACCCACGCCACCGACTCCACCCGCAGCGGATGCAACCCAAACAACGCCGCCACCAACACGCTCCGCCAGATCGCTCCGGTCAGGTTGCGAAGCAGCAGAAAAACCAGAACGGTGTTGGCGGCATGCAACAGCACGCTGGTCAGGTGATGTCCCCAGGGATTCAGACCGAATAGTTGACAGTCCAACATGTGGGACAACACCGTCAACGGATGCCAATTGGCGGCCACAGGGTTGCAGAATGCCCATTTTATGTTTTTCAAGGTCAATCCGTTTTGGACGTGAACATTCGAGGTGACGAAAAGATTGTCATCGTAGTTGACGAAGTCATGGCTCATCGCCGGCCAGTATAGGGCAATCGTCACCACCGCCAGCAATGCCGCCATCAGCCACACCGGAAAACGCGACCGGGCCATGACCGGGTCAGATGTCATCGTTGGTGCAGGATTGAATTTCGTCTCTGGCCGGCACATAGGACTCCCTCAAATTACCAGCAGGGCGGGAACTTTAGCACGCCCATTATTTGGCGGGAATCAGCAGGAGGCTGAAGAGCCAATCCCGATTCCATGAAGCGGATGCGGATTTTGTGGTTTGGTTCACGGCCCGATTAAATCATATGCAACTGAAAATGCCTGGTATTTTTTGGCTCTGGCCCCGGTCGGATGCAAACCCATCGCTCCCTCCCTTGTTGCAAACAAAAACGCAGGGAACGCTACGGTTTCTCGCGGTATGGGGAACGTGCTTCATAGAGCTTGAGCCGGGATTGGATGGCTTCGGCCAAAGGTTTGTTGTTTTGCGTGGCGGTGAGATTCAGTGCCCGTTTGGCCGTTTCGACCGCTTCCGGATATCGTCCGGCCTCAGCATACGCCGCCGCCAGTGTGTCCAAAATTTGCGGCGATTCGCCCCCGCCCAACCGCTCCGCCTGTTGCGTCAGTGCCACCGCCCGGTCCCCGTCCCGCAACGATGCCTCCGAACTCGTCGCCAGCACCCATGCCAGACTGAGGTGAGCCGCCAAATGCTTCGGCTCCAGTTCCAGAACCTTCTGATATTCGGCCTTTGCCGCGGCAAAGTTGTGCAGCGTTTGCAGCGCCTGGCCAAATCGAAAATGGGCCTGGGCCGAATTCGGCACCAGTTCGAGTGTCCGTCGATACTCCTTGACGGCTTCATCAAGCTTGCCTTGCGCAGCCAGCACATTGGCCAGGTTGCCGTGGGCATCGGCATAGTCGGGTTTGAGTTGAATGGCTTTCCGATACTGCCCGGCGGATTCGGCCAGTTTTCCCTCTGCCACCAGAGCATTGCCCAGGTAATAAAAAGCTTCGGGAGAGTCCGGTTGCAATTGAATGGCCTGCCGATAATGCCCAATGGCTTCGGCCATTTTGCCCTGCAAGGCAAGTGCGCGCCCAAGGTTGTAATGGGCATCCGCATAATCGGGTTTGAGTTCAATGGCCCGCTCAAAGAGTGCGATGGCTTCGGGCGTTTTCCCCTGCGAAGTGAGAACCGCACCCCAATTGAGGCGGGCTTCGGCATAGTCAGGCTGGATTTGGATTGCGCGCGCGAAATTTGCAATCGCATCATCCGGCCGGCCTTTCCAAACCAGCACGATGCCCAGGTTATTATAAGCTTGGGGCTGATTGGGGCTGATCTCGGCGGCCCTTTGAAAATGCCCAATGGCTTCATCAAACCGGCCTTCGGTGCCGAGCGCGAGTCCCAAATTGAGATGCGCAATGGCATTGTCCGATGTGCAGTCGAGTGTGTGATTCCACAGCGATTCACTGTCACGCCAATACGAGGTCTGTTTCCAGGCCCCAACCATCAATGCCGCAATCACAGTCAATGCTGCCACACCCAGTATCTGACGGCGGTATCGCCAGGAAGCGGTCAAGTCTTTGATTGTCCAGGCAATGATGAGATACAGCCCAATCTGCGGCAGATAGGTGAAACGATCCGCCCGCGTAACGAAACCGGCCTGAACGATTCCGATCATTGGCACCAGCATTCCCAGATACCACAACCAACCGGTGACGAGGTAAGGGAATCGCCGGGCGAACGTCACAACCAGAACCGTTACGAACAACAGCAGTCCGCCGGCAGCCACAATCTCCCAGGCCGGCGCCCCGGCTTGGCGGGGGTAAAGAGCGGCCAGATTTTCCGGCCATAACATCTTGTAGATATATGTCGCATAATTCACCAGGACATTTTCCAGACGCAAAGTCAGGGGCTGCCTTTCCAGTACCGCCAAAGCCCCGGCGTTCTTTTGGGTGATGAACGTGAGCAGGCTGAAAACCGCAGCCAGCAGAAGCAGCGGAAACTTTTCGAACACCAGCCGGCTGGCTGGCCAGGTTGAAAGTTGAGGGCCTGCTCGCGATTCATCGGAGTTGAAAGTTGAGGGTTTTCCTGAAAATGAAAACCGCCCGAGCGGCCAGTAATCCAGGAGCAACAACACGAACGGCACCGTCACCAACGTGGGCTTGCTCATCAGCCCCAGCGTGAAAAACAACAACATCAATCCATACCAAACCCTGGATTTTGGACTTCCCGTCCTCCGCAGTCCCGATTGGATCGGGACGGAGGGTGGATGAACTCTGGACTTTTCAACGTATCGCACATACGCCCAGAGCGTGAGCATGAAGAACAGTCCGCTCAACACGCTCTTGCGCTCGGTCACCCACGCCACCGATTCCACCCGCAGTGGATGGATGGCAAACACCGCCGCCACGAAGGCGCTGGGCCACAGCGCGCCGGCCGGTGTGGCCGTGGCTCCGGCGCTTTTATCGGTGCGAAGCCCCATCATCCGTCGCAACACCAGAAACAGCAGAATGGCCGTCACCCCATGGAGCAAAATATTCGTCAGGTGATAGCCCCCGGCCTTCAATCCGTAAGCCTGGGCGTCCAGCATGAGGGACATCATGATTAACGGATGCCAGTTTGCATTATGGCTGTGAGTGAACGCCCAGCCGATTCCATGCAACGTCAGGCCTTGGGCCACCTGCGGATTCCCATACACGTACACATCGTCATCGAAATTGATGAACCCATAACGGAGCGTCTGGCCGAAGACCAGAAACACGGCGATTGCCAGCAACAGGCACACGCCCGTAACCGCGCCCTTGCCATCCGGGCATGATGAACAGTTCTGTAATTTGCTGGTGGCCATGTTGCCGGTAAAAACCAAACAGGCGCCGGGAATTACCAGCGCCTGTTGCAGAGAAACGTGAACCGCTGTTTTAACGGCGCATACGCCGACGACTCAATGCCAGGGTCAGCGCGCCAAACCCCAAAAGCACCACTGAAACCGGTTCCGGAACAGGAGAAATATCGGTGATAACTTCCACCTGACTGATGTCCATGAGTGGGATTTCAGTAACGCTAGGATTAGCGTGACGCATACCAATGCCCAAGGCATCAAATGTAGTCTCGTAATCCGCCGTGGAAGAAGATAAAACACTCCCAGTCGTGCCGCCAAGAAGCGTGCCACCGATTCCAGTACCGCTGTAAAGGGAACTGGTCATCGTTTCGCCGGTTGCAGTAAGCAGCACCTGCAAGTACAAGGTGTAAGTTTGCCCTGAAGCTAGAATTTGATTTACGCCTGCGGCTGAACCGCCAACGGGGTCATTCGAAGGAGTATTGCCAAGCCCGTTGCTTGCATTGTTTGCAAGCACAGACTGGTTTCCCGAGGTTGTCCCGGTCTGCGGCCGACGGGCCGAGATATTATTAGCGGTTGCGGCTGTAGTAGAGGTTGAACCTAGGCGCCCCACAAAACCCTGCCAATTTTTAGCACCACCGGCGGAATAAGTAGTGGTGGTAGCCAGACCACCATTGGCCATCCCGAGTCCGGCACCAGTCTGGGCTAGGGGAGCAACCTGATTGGCATTATATAGACCATCATACAGGAATGACCCGGTACCGGTCAGAAGGGTGCCGCTGGTATCCACGAACACCACCTCCAAGTCAATGTAATCACCCGTTGTAGCCAGTGTTACTGGCGAGGATGTAAACAGGGCCTGCATTTCGGTAAATTGGCTGCATGTTGCTGCTGCTAACGTTAACCGCAAATTCCCGCTGGTGATACTACTTGAGAATGCGTTTTTTGTCGAATCCATTTCCCAAGTGGTGTAAGAAGTACCGGGGGCAGTGATGGTAGTCGTATTCAGCGTGTCGCTACCGGGAACGGTGAAAGTGTCGTTGAACACAGTCGTCTGGGCCATAACGGCCCACGGCATGGCAAAGGTCAATGCAATCAGAGATAAACGTTTCATAATATTACAACTTTCTGTTAGGGTTCTGGTGGGGCTTGTTACTTTGTTTATTGTTACTTTGTATATTATTATTCTACCGGCTTGCGTAATCTTACCCCGTTTCCCGGATTTGTCACCATCTTTTTTTTGCAAATACATTTGAAGTTTGGGCACTTTGGCTGATGTTCTGATTGAATTTTCTGCGTTTTTGTCCCATCAAAATAGTGAAAAATTTGTGCATAAGTCCACACCCTTTTGCACCTCTTCTGAATGAAATACATAGTGAATTGACGATAAGGATTGTGAATAGATGTGAATAACATGCCATAAAAATCACCAAGCTCAATATATAGGGCGTATCACCGGGGCGAAAACCCACTGGAGAGTGCGAACGTACTCCACAATTGTCTTTTGATTTATTGGCCCGGCTTCCGGATTCCAACTGTCCGCGCCGCCGAGGACCTTTCCCGGCGTAATGGCCGTGGCTTCGGCCTTCGTCAATTGCTTCGCCCAAGCCACGCGCTGCTTTGGGCTGCCGCCGGAACCGGCGCCGTTGAACCCGGCGTAGCGCGCGGTCTGGTGCGTCCCGGGTTTTTTCCAATCGTTCCAGCCTTCCGGGCGGACGACCTCGGACATTTCCGTGTTCAGGAAGATCGTGCCTGCGCAAATCCGCCAGGGCCTGCCGGGCCGCAGCTCGGAGCGCAGTAACAAACGAATAAAAAGGCTGGCTTGCCATCCGTAGCTCGGAACCGACGTTTGGAGGTTCCGAGCGAAGGATGGTGCGCGGTACAAGACTTGAACTTGTGACCCCTACCGTGTCGAGGTAGTGCTCTGCCAACTGAGCTAACCGCGCATCTCAAGCAGGCTGCTAGTTTCAAATTTCCGATGTGTGTTAGCAAGCGCGAACTGACCCGGCTCAAACAGTTTTAACCCGAAGCCGCCTTTGTCTCGACATCCACGGCTCCTCAAATCGCCGGAATCAGCGGCTCGTCACTGGATTCCAGCTGTCTGAACCGCCAAGAACCTTTCCCGGTGTGATGGCCGCGGCTTCGCTTTGGGTCAGTGGCCGTGCCCAAGGGACGCGTGCCTGTGGAGCCGCGCCGGGACCCGTGCTGTTGAATTCCGCGTAGCGCGCGGTCTGGTGCGCCTCGGATTTTTTCCAATCAGACCAGCCTTCCGGGCGGATGACCCTGGACATTTCCGTGTTCAGGAAAATCGTGCCCGCATAAATCCGCCAGGGCCGGCCCAGATAGGTTTGTGTTTCGGGCTTGTCGCCGGTGATGGTGCAGTTTGAGAAAACAAATCCAAACGGCTGGTCAACCGGCGTGGAAGCGGCGGTAATGTAACCATCCCCCAAACATTGAATGTGGCACTTCTCAAACCACGCCGTCGCCGCGCCAAAAATGAAATCCACGTGGCCCGCAATGGTGCAGTTATCAAAATACTGCCGGCCACGATTGAGAAGAATGGTGTCCTGCCAGCCGAGAAAGCGGCAGTTGCGAAACAGGGCGCGGTCGCCATCCACGCGGATGGCCAGCGCCTGCCCGACCGCGCCCGCGGAATTTTCAAACGTGATGTTTTCCGCCGTGAAATCATCCGCATCAATCGTTGTCGTGGGGGTATGGAACGTGCCGAGGGGTTTGCCATCAAAATTGGTGAGCTTGGCATACAAATCATAGGTGATCACGGTGGTGGCCGGGTCTTCGCCCACCAGCCGGAAAAAGCGTTTCTCGCGCTGGACGTAAATCAATTCCTTGTAAGTGCCCGGTTTGAGGTGAATGACCACCGGATTGGTGCGGCTGCCGGAAGGCACGGACATGATGGCGGCCTGCACATTTGTGAACTGGCCGCTGCCGTCGCCGGCAACGACGATATTGATTGGTTTGACCGCTGATGGGTTTGGCGCAGCCGACCGGCAACCCGGGATCAGGACCAGAATGGCCAACGCCCATAACACTATGGACAGCGCAGTGGGTATCGAACAAATGATTCGTTTCATGTGAAAATTCATACTGGATTCAAACTGGTGGTTTTCGCCATGTCAAGGCGATGCTGTTGGACATCATTACCAATGGTAGGGCGGCGCTGCCGCGCCGCCTAAGTCCACTGGCAGTGAGATCGGGGCAAACCAGCAGGTTTGCCCTACCTTTGTTGACGATGGTGTTGAATTGTGTCCTTGGCCGGGTGAGGACAATTTCCCGCTTTGAAGTCTTCGCGCCAAATTGATACTCTGCGGCCATGTCACGGAAGACGCCATCGGATTCTGCGCGCGGCTTTGGCGACATTATCGGCGTTGCGCTGCTCGCCGCCGCGCTGTTGCTGCTGGTCGCGCAATGGTCATTCGACCGCAATGACATTTCGTTCCTGACCACCCAACTCAGCAACCCCACCCGCAATTGGATTGGGGTGCCCGGGGCTTATCTGGCATGGGGTTCGTTTCTCCTCCTCGGTCTGGCCGGCTACTTTGCCCCCCTGCTGCTCGCAGCCTTTGGCCTGTCTTATCTGTTGAATTTTCCGGGTCACTTGCGCGAGCGTTTGCGTTGGTCTTTGGTCTGGTCAGTCGTGTTGCTGGTGTCGCTTACCGGCCTGTCTTACATCATTGACAGCGCCGGATGGCTCGGAAAAATTCGCGAAACCATCGGCTCGCAAAGCGCGGGGGGATGGCTGGGATGGGCAACTTACGGGCAGACACCGCATCACGAATACGGTTTTTGCCTGCTGGGCATCGTCGGTGCGGTCATTGTTTACCTGGCGCTGTGCCTCATCAGCCTGCTGTTCCTGACGAATTTCCGTCTCGGCGAATGGATTCGCGGTTTCTTTGAAAAGGAATCCGACGAAGCCGAACCGGAATCCGCCGACGAAGGCGCGCTTGAACATCGCGCGCGCGAACTGGAAAGACAGGCGAAAAGATTGCAGGAGGAAGTCGCACGCACCGGCCTTGGTGCGGATATGCAACCTGTTCCCGAACCGACTGTCCGCGATTTGAGTGTGTCGCAGGCCAAATCCGCCCGCATTCGCAAAACCGCCATGCCCGGCGGAGTGTTCAAAGAACCCGGGCCCACCGATGAAAGTGAGGCGGTTTCCGGCCAGGAAGTTGCAGCCGCAATGACGGAAGACATCCCTGGCAAAAAACCGGCGGCGGAAAAAATCACTGAAGAAAAGAGTGAAACACCCGCTCCCGGGAAAATTGAAGATGAAAAATCGGAGCCGACGGTTTACATTGCGCCGGTTTCCGGCGCCAAGTCCAGGGTGAGGAAATCCAAGCCGATTACGGTTGCTTCAACGCCTGTCATCGGCAATTACCAGTTGCCGCCGCTGGATCTCCTGCAATATCCGGACACGACCGTCAAACCGACCGAGTCGAAGGAGGAATTGATGGCCAACGCGCGGCTCATGCAGCAGACGCTTGCACAGTTCGACATCGAGGTTTCGCTCGGCGATATCACCAAAGGCCCGACCATCACGCGCTACGAATTTCATCCGGCGCCGGGCGTGAAGCTTGAAAAAATCAGCGCGCTCTCCAACAACATCGCCGCCGCAGTCAAAGCCGAGCGCGTCCACATCCTTGCGCCCGTGCCCGGCAAAAGTTCCGTCGGCATCGAAGTGCCGAACCCGTTCACCTCCAATGTCATCGTGCGCGACATGTTCGAGTCCGAAGAGTGGCGCAACAGCAAGGCAAAAATTCCCATTGCGCTCGGCAAGGACGTTTATGGCCATCCCATCGTGGCGGACCTTTCCGAAATGCCGCACCTGCTCATCGCCGGCAGCACCGGTTCCGGCAAATCGGTTTGCATCAATGCCATCATCACGTCCCTGCTCTACCGCTTCTCGCCGGATCAGCTCCGCTTCGTGATGATTGACCCGAAGGTCGTCGAATTGCAGCATTACAACAGGCTGCCGCATCTTGTCGTTCCGGTCATTACCGACCCGAAAAAGGTCATTCTCGCCCTGCACTGGGTTATCAACGAAATGGAAAAGCGCTACCAGATTTTTGCGCGGGTCGGCGTGCGCAACATCAACTCGTTCAATTCGCGCCCCAAAAACAAGCCGTTGTTGGAGACCGAACCCGAATTGCCGCTCAAGGCCAAAAAGGAAAAAGTCGAGCCGGGCGTGGAAGGTTTCGCCGTCGAAGTGGACGAGGAAATCGTCGTCCCGCGCGAGGGGGACATCGTCATTCCCGAAAAATTGAGCTACATCGTCGTCATCATTGATGAATTGTCCGACCTGATGCTCGTCGCGCCCGCCGACGTGGAAATGGCCATCGCGCGCATCACGCAGATGGCGCGCGCGGCGGGCATTCATTGCATCGTGGCGACGCAGCGCCCGAGCGTGGACGTCATCACCGGCGTCATCAAGGCGAACATCACCGCGCGCATCGCGTTTCAGTGCGCGGCGAAGGTGGACTCGCGCACGATTCTCGATGCGATGGGCGCGGACAAATTGCTCGGCAAAGGCGACATGCTTTACCTGCCGCCCGGCTCGGCGAAATTGATTCGCGCGCAGGGGGCGCTCATCACCGACCAGGAAATCAACGGCATCGTCGGGTTCATCGCCAGGCAGGCCAAGCCGAGTTACGAAATGGAAATCCACCAGCAACTCTTCCAGCCCGCCAGCAGCTTTGAAAACGAAAGCGGCATAGACGAGGATGAGGGATTGATTCAGCAGTGCATCGAAGTCATCCGCAGCGAACAAAAGGCGAGCGTGTCGCTGCTGCAACGGCGTTTGCGCCTCGGCTACACCCGCGCCGCGCGCATCATGGACGAACTGGAAAACCGCGGCATCGTCGGCCCCGGCAAAGGCGCCGAGCCGCGGGACATCTTGATTGATCTGGACGGCACGGGAATGGACGGCGGCGGCCAATCCGCTGTCTGATTTTTCACCACGAAGGCACAAAGACTCGAAGTGCAAAAAATCTTTGTGACTTTGTGTCTTGGTGGTTTCACTTCTGCGGATACCACCAGAACCTACTTGGTGTTCCCTGGACTTTGGTGGTTAATTTCCATGATTGCCAATCGCGCGTCAAACGCGCTAAATAGGGCGAAATGCCAACGGTCGCCGAACAACTCCGCTCCGCTCGCGAAGCCAGGAAACTGACGGTCTATCAAGTCGCGGAAATCACCAAAATCCGCACCGACCACATCCGCGCGCTTGAAGAAGGAAATTACGAGATGTTTTCCGCGCCGATTTACATCCGCGGCTCGGTGAAAAATTGCGCCACGTTGCTGAAACTCGATGTGCCGGCCGTCATGGCCGCGCTGAACGTTGAGTTGGGGCAAACGGAAAAATTCAAGGAGCCGCCGCCGTTCACCGAGGAATCCAACACCGTGGTTGACCGGTTGATGTTTTTACTCGCAAGACTGAATTGGAAAATCGGGCTGGCTGGCGGCGTGGCGTTGGGAATTGTTTTGATCGTCGCACTTGCCGGTTTTGCGTGGCGGCACCACAAGCACAGTAATCCGCTGGCTGGTTTGCCGCCGGCGGTTTATCAGCCCGCGAGCTCCAGCGAAACGCTGCCATTGCCGTCGCACCATTGAATGTAGAAGGCGGAATGAAGAGTGAAGAAGCGCATTGCGTTCAACTTCAGGTTTTATTTCTGCATTCTTCCTTCTTCCTTCTCCATTTGCCCTTAGACGTCGCTTAAATAAATCGCGCGGTTGCGCCATAAATAAATCAAGCCGGACGCCGCCGTCAACACGACCGTCACCCAAAGCATGATTTGCGCAAACAGCCCCACCCACGGGTGAAACGCATCGCGCAGCCACGGCCACCATTCATTGCTGGCGTCCATGACCAGCAACGCATTGATGGTCACGATTTGCGAGACGGTCTTGTGCTTGCCGAAGTTTTCCGCGGCCAGCACGACGTTTTTGGACGCCGCCAGCAGTCGCAAGCCGGTGATCGCCAGTTCGCGCGCGACGATGATGATGACCATCCACGCCGCAACCTTGACCGGCGCGCTTGGATTCAGGTGACTGCTCTCAACAAAAGCGATGAACGCCGAGCACGTCAAAATTTTGTCCGCGAGCGGGTCCATCAAAATGCCGAAGTTGGTGATGAGACTGCGATGGCGGGCGAGCCAGCCGTCGAGAAAATCGGTGAAACCCGCCGCGCAGAAAAAAACCAGCGCCAGTGTATTATTAAATGGAATCGGCGAGAACAGCGCCCACAGAAAAAGCGCCGTCAGCGCGAACCGCAACACCGTCAGCTTGTTCGGCAAATTCATGGCTGCCAAAAAGTTTACGCGCCGAATTTGTCGAACATCCTCGCGTTGGCCTGCATGAGACGAATCAAATACTTCGCCTTGAACACGCCGAGCGAGCCGCTGTTGGCGCCGGTTTCCGTGAAGCGTTCCAGTTTGTCCGAACCGCTCACCGCCGAGGTCAGCAGCACCGGCTGCGGATGCCAGGAATGGCCCTTGACCGCGCAGGGGGTTGAATGGTCGCCGGTGATGGCGAGCACGTCCGGCTTTTTCCTCAGCAAAATCGGCAGCGCGGCGTCGAAATCTTCAATCGCCTTTTTCTTCGCCGCAAAATTGCCGTCTTCGCCGTATTTGTCCGTATATTTGTAGTGGATGAAAAAGAAATCGAAGTTGTCGTATTCCTTGAGATATCGCCCGAATTGTTCCGTAATGGTCGCCGGACCTTCGATTTTTTTCATGCCAACGAGCTGCGCGAGACCCTTGTACATCGGATAAACCGCAAGACAGGCGGGCTTCAGCTTGTAGCGTTCCTCGAACAGCGGTATGTGCGGCTGGTGCGCGATGCCGCGCATGAGAAAACCGTTTGCCGGTTTTTCCTTCGTGATGATGGGCATCGCCGCCTTGTAAAAATCGGCGATGAGCGCGGCCATTTTTTTCTGGCCGGCGTTGTTCTCATCGCGCGGCTTCACGGTCGGAATTGGGAATCCTTCGCGGTTTGGGTCGGCGTCGGTCAGCGGACCTTCAAGTCCCCTGCCGCGGAACACGACGACGAAGCGATGCTCCTTGCCGGCCTTGATGAGGATTTCCGTGTCGCCAAGCCGTTTCACTTTCGCGGAAAGCATGGCGCACAGTTTCTCGCACGTTTCGGTGGGAATGCGGCCGGCGCGACGGTCGGTGACGATGCCCCTCGCATCGAGCGTGGCGAAGTTGGCGCGGGCGCAGACGTCGCCGTGTTTAAGCTCCAATCCCAAACCGAGCGCTTCAATCACACCGCGTCCAACCTGGAATTCCAGCGGGTCATAGCCGAACAAACCAAGATGTCCCGGTCCGCTGCCGGGCGTGATGCCGGGCGCGACGGGAATCATGCGGCCTTGCGCCGAGTCTTTTGCCAGCGCATCGAGGTTCGGCGTGTGTGCGGCCTCGAGCGGCGTCAGATAATTTTGTTCCTTGGTGGCGATGTCGCCCAAGCCGTCGAGCACGACGAGCGCGAGCTTGGCGTTTGGCTTGAGTGTCAGTTCGGAATAAAGCGCGTCCAAATTCATCCGCGCATTCTGCAACAAGCGCGCTGAAGCGCAATGCGATTCCGAGTTTGGCGTTGTTCCGTAATTTTTTAACTTGGCGTGCTTCGCGTCTTGGCGGTTAATGTCTGTGCGCATGAAACAAAAAGCTTACGCCCGCGCGGGCGTGGACATTGATTTGGGCAACAAGGTCAAGACGACGCTGCCGCAATTGCTCGCGGCCACGAATCGCTCCGAAGTGCTCGGCAAGGTCGGCGGTTTCGGCGGCCTGTTCGCGCTCGCCGTGAAAAAATACCGGGAGCCGGTCCTCGTGTCGTCCGTGGATGGCGTCGGCACCAAGCTCAAGATCGCCTTCGCGATGGACAAGCACGACACCATCGGCGCAGACCTCGTGAACCATTGCGTCAATGACATCGCCGTGCTGGGCGCCGAGCCGCTCTTCTTTCTCGATTACCTCGGTACGGGAAAACTGGAGCCGCGCGTTTTCACCGAAATCATCAAAGGCTTTGCGAAGGCCTGCGCGGAAAATCATTGCGCGCTCATCGGCGGCGAGACGGCGCAGATGCCGGGCTTTTACCAAAAGGGTGAATATGACGTGAGCGGCATGATTGTTGGTGTTGTCGAAAAATCGCGGATGCTCAGCCCAAAAACTGTGAAATGCGGCGATGCAGTCATCGGTATTGCATCGAGCGGCCTGCACACGAACGGCTATTCACTCGCGCGAAAAATTTTCTTCAAGCGACTGAAGCTCAAGCCGAGGAGCTACATCCCGGCGTTGAAAAACACCATCGGTGCCGAATTATTGAAAGTCCACATCAGCTACGGCCCGCTGGTGCAGGCATTGCTGAACAAATTTAACAAATCCGCAATCCGCAATCCGCAATCCGCAATCGTGAAGGCTTTCGCCCACATCACGGGTGGCGGGTTTGTGGACAATATCCCACGCGCGCTGCCAAGGAACTGTGATGTCGTCATCCGCAAAGATTCATGGGACATGCTGCCGATCTTCAAAATGATCAAAGCCAAAGGCGGCGTGCCGGATGCGGAGCTTTACCAGGTGTTCAACATGGGCATCGGCATGGTGGCCATCGTGTCGGCGGACAAGGTGGACACGATTTTGAAATTCATCCGCGCCCGGAAACACAAGGCATGGTTGATTGGTGAAGTTGTCAAAGGCAAAGGCAAGGCGCGGGTGGTCTGATCGTCTCCACAAATCATAGCGGCTGACCTGAAGAGGCTCTCTGTTTTCGATTTACGATATATGATTTACGCCAAGTACGGATTTGTGTGGAAACTCGTCAATCGCCAATCGGAAATCGTAAATTCCTAGTAGCTCGTCCGGTCCAGTTTCACCTTGCCGCGAAAAATCCAGTAGATGCTCACAGTATAGGCGATCACGAGAGGCATGCCAATGCACGCGATGATGAGCATGATGCCCAGCGTCTTCGGCGACGAGGCGGCGTTGTAAATCGTCAGGCTGTTTTCAGGATTCGGCAGGCTGTAAACGAGGTTGGGATACATGTTGAGGCCGAACAGCGCCATCAAGGTAATCATGGCGGCGCACGACGACAGAAAGGCCCGCCAGTCACGTCCATGATGAAATTCACGCGGGATGTTGGCAATGGCCAGCATATTCGCCAGCACGAGGGTAAAGAGCCACGGATTTGCACGCACGCGTTCGGTCATGTGCGGCACGCAAAACAGCGTGGCCACCGTCGTGGTCGCTGCGCAAATCACAAAGATGAGAATGCTTCGCATGGCCCATCTGCGCAGTTTGTCATGCAACGCATCCTCGGTTTTCAACGCGCCATAAATCGCGCCGTGCATCATGAACAGCGCCACAGTCGTGACGCCCAGCAGCAGCGGATACGGTTTCAGCAAGCCGAGGAATGTCCCCGCAAATTCGCCGCGCTCATCAATCGGAATGCCCCACGCGATGTTGCCGAACCCCACGCCAATGAGCAGGCTCGCCACCAAACTGCCGGCGGAAAAGCCGATGTCCCACGTCCGCCGCCACCAGCGCATCGGTTGCTTGCCGCGAAATTCAATGGAGACGGCGCGGAAAATCAACGCCATGAGCAACAGGATGAACGCGAGGTAAAAACCGGAGAATACGGTCGCATACGCGTTCGGAAACGCGGCGAACAACGCGCCGCCGCCGGTAATGAGCCAGACTTCATTGCCGTCCCAGACCGGGCCGATGGCGTTGAGCAGCGTGCGGCGTTCAGCGTCGTCTTTGGTGAACAAGTGCAATGCGCCGATGCCGAGATCGAAACCATCAAGCATCACGTAGCCGGTAAACAGCACACCGACGAGAACGAACCAGACCGTGTTGAGATCGAGATGGCCTAAATTCATGTGTTGGGGCGTGTTGGCAGAGCCAGTTTGCCGGCAGGTGTCAAATCGGCTTCGTCCGGGCCGTGCCGGATTTTGTCGTTGAGCAAATAAATGAAAACGGTGAACAACAGAAAATAAATCACCGTGAATAAAATCAGCGACGTGAGAACAACATCCGCCTTCACCACTGCCGACAGGCCTTCCGGCGTGCGCAGCAAGCCATAAACAATCCACGGTTGCCGCCCAACCTCCGCCGCGAACCAGCCGAGTTGATTGCCGATTTGCGGGCCGAGCGCGGAGAAAACGAGAACCCAGAGCATCCAGCGCTTTTGAAACAACACCTTGCGCCATAAATAAAAACAGCCCAGCGCGGCAATGCCAATGAGCGCGAAACCAATCGCCGCCATGCCATGGAAAAACAAAAATGACGCTTCCACCGGCGGACGGTCTGTTGGTGGAAAATCATTCAGGCCGGTTACCGGCGTGTGCAGGTTTCCATAAACCAGAAGGCTCAACAGTCCCGGCCATCGCAAGCCGATGACTTTTTCATTTTTCTCGTCCACCCAGCCGACGAGCGTCAACGGCGCGTTCGAGGTTGTATTGTAAAGCCCTTCAAACGCCGCGAGTTTGGCGGGTTGATTTTTCGCCACGCCGCGCGCGCTGCTGTCGCCGCTGTATAGTTGCAATAGCGAAGCAATCAGCGCAACGATCAAACCGATGCGTAGCGACGCCCGCGCAAAATCAGTGAATTTATTTTTCAGCACATACCACGCGCCCACGCCGATAACGAGAAATGCACCCGCCTGCCACGCACCACAAAGCGTGTGAAACAAGCGGTCCATCGAGGACGGATTGAACACCACCTGCCAGAAGTCCGTGATTTCGGCGCGTGCGTGCATGCCCTGGCCGACGATGTGGTAGCCCGCAGGTGTTTGCATCCACGAATTGGCGATGATAATCCACACCGCACTCAAATGCGCGCCAAGGCAAACCATGCACGTTGAGAAAAAGTGCATTTTGCGGCTTACTTTTTCCCAGCCGAACATCAGCACAGCGAGAAAACCGGATTCGAGGAAAAACGCGAAGATGCCTTCCGCCGCCAGCGCACTCCCGAACACGTCGCCCACGTAACGCGAATACGTCGCCCAGTTCGTGCCAAATTCAAACTCCATCACAATGCCCGTCGCCACGCCGATGGCGAACGTGAGCGCGAACACCTTCGTCCAAAATCGCGCCATCTGGTGATAAACCGGGTTCTTGGTTTTAAGCCAGGCCCCCTCCATGATGACGAGCAGGACGGCAAGGCCGATGCTCAACGGCGGATAAATGTAGTGGAACGCAATAGTCGCCCCAAACTGAATGCGCGATAGCATCAAAACGTCCATAACGGGATTCTTGATAACGTTTTGGAAAGCGGGGGTCAACGTCCGGGTTGATTCCCCGTCCATGACGGTGGAATCTGCTGCGTCCGAGTGTGACTTGACGCCATCGCCTGTTCGTCCTAGCTTTCAAACATCGGGGAGCCGAGCGTTTCATATGAAACGCGGCTGAGAGTCCTTCGAATGCTTTCGGAGGAGACCCGTTGAACCTGATCCGGATAATGCCGGCGTAGGAAGCTCCTTGCGGAGGACCACCGGGGCCGCCTTCCTTCAAAAGCATTCTCCTGTGTTCGCTGAAAACTGGAATTGTTTATGATCGCAACCAAAAAGTCGCTCAAGCCGCGCAGCGGCGAATCCCGCAAAGCGGGACCAAAGAGCAAACGTGTTTATGTCGCCGGCAAAATCCATCCCGACATCCGCGTGCCCATGCGCGAAATCGAACTGACCCCAACGAAATCCTTCAACGGCTCAATCGAGGTCAACGAGCCGGTGCGTGTTTACGACTGCTCCGGTCCGTGGGGCGATCCGGATTTCAACGGCACAATCAAGGAAGGCTTGCCCGCCCTGCGTCGCAATTGGATTTTGAAACGCGGCGACATGGAGGAATGTGATGCCAAAAGTCCAAAGTCCAAAGTCCAAACTCTAAAAATGGGGATTCGAAATTCGAAATTCGCAACTCGAAATTCGCTCCGCGCCAAATCCGGCAAAATTGTCACGCAACTGCATTACGCCCGCGCCGGCATCATCACGCCGGAAATGGAATTTATTGCCATACGGGAGAACATGAAAATTGCGGATTGTGGATTGCGGATTGCGGATTTGTCAGGCGATAACGCGCGCAATGATTTATTGAAGCAACACGCCGGCAGCGCCCAACTCTCAACTCTCAACTCTCAACTCTCAACCACCCCAAGCGTCTTCCGCCGTTTCCCCCAACGTATCCCGAAAGAAATCACTCCGGAGTTCGTCAGAAGTGAGGTTGCCGCTGGCCGCGCCATCATCCCAGCCAACATCAATCATCCCGAGTCCGAGCCGATGATCATTGGCCGCAACTTCCTCGTAAAAATCAACGCCAACATCGGCAATAGCGCCCTCGCGTCCAGCATCGAGGAGGAAGTTGAGAAGATGCGCTGGGCCACCAAGTGGGGCGCGGACACCGTCATGGACCTTTCCACCGGCAAAAATATCCACGCCACGCGCGAATGGATTCTGCGCAACTCGCCCGTGCCCATCGGCACGGTGCCGATTTATCAGGCGCTGGAAAAAGTCGGCGGCAAGGCCGAGGAACTCACCTGGGAAATCTACCGCGACACGCTCATCGAACAGTGCGAGCAAGGCGTGGATTATTTCACCGTCCACGCCGGTGTGTTGTTGCGCTTCATCCCGCTCACCGCCAATCGCATGACCGGTATTGTCAGCCGCGGCGGCAGCATCATGGCCAAGTGGTGCCTGGCGCATCACCAAGAGAGTTTCCTTTATACGCATTGGGACGACATTTGCGAAATCATGGCTGCTTACGACGTTTCATTCTCCATCGGCGACGGCTTGCGCCCCGGCTCGATTGCCGACGCCAACGACGAAGCGCAATTCGCCGAGCTCAAGGTGCA
This sequence comes from uncultured Verrucomicrobiae bacterium, assembly GCA_963835625.1. Classification (GTDB taxonomy): domain Bacteria; phylum Verrucomicrobiota; class Verrucomicrobiia; order Limisphaerales; family UBA11358; genus UBA11358. The sequence goes on along the minus strand of CAWIGO010000015.1, from coordinate 28,461 downwards.
GGGCGAACTCACCGACCGCGCCTGGAAACACGGTGTACAGGTGATGAACGAAGGCCCCGGCCACGTGCCGATGCACATGATCGAGGAAAACATGCACAAAGAACTCGAGTGGTGCCACGAAGCGCCGTTCTACACGCTCGGCCCGCTCATTACCGACATCGGCCCTGGCTATGACCACATCACCAGCGGCATCGGCGCGGCGATGATCGGCTGGTATGGCTGCGCGCTGCTTTGCTACGTCACGCCCAAGGAACACCTCGGCCTGCCGGACAAGAAAGACGTGAAAGACGGCGTCATCGCCTACAAGATTGCCGCGCACGCAGCGGATTTGGCGAAAGGCCATCCCAGCGCGCAATACCGCGACAACGCGTTGAGCAAGGCGCGGTTCGAATTCCGCTGGGAAGATCAATTCAACTTGAGTCTCGACCCCGAGACCGCGCGCGAATTCCACGACGAAACGCTGCCGCAGGAAGGCGCGAAGACCGCGCATTTTTGTTCAATGTGCGGCCCGTATTTTTGTGCGATGAAAATCACCGAAGACGTCCGCAAATACGCCGCCGAACAAGGCGTGAGCGAGGAAGAGGCCATCAAAAAGGGCATGGAAGCCAAGTCAAAGGAGTTCGTGGAAAAAGGCGCGGAGGTTTACGCGAAGGCGTAATCATTTCATCCTTTTTCACATGTTTGATGCGTGGGGTAGTTCAGCTTGCGGTTATGTCTTGATGATTAGCGAACTGTCTCAAACCTAAAATTAGCATGTGCCTATAACTGTCTACGCAGACGAGTCCGGAACGCATGATGAAACAGGATTGTCTCCCGGTGGGTCTTTCGCATTGATTGCCGGATGGGCGGCCTATGATGACATCTGGGAAAAATTCAATGGTGGGTGGCAGAAAATTTTGTCGAAATATAATGTTCCGTATTTTCATTTTGCTGAATTTTCTATTGCTTCCGCGATAAAGCGCAATCCTCAGAAGTCGATTCAATCCAATTACGCAAAGAATCCATACAAGAACTTGGAATTATCGGAATTGGATAACTTCTTCGATGATTGCGCGAGAATGCTTGATGAACCAAGCCTCGAATTGGCCTGCTCAATTTTTGAAAAAAAGGCTTTCCATAGAGACAAGGCGAAAATTACCCATCCAATCGCGTCAATGTTTGTAAGCGATCCGTATAACTATTTGATACATGATTTTTTTAAACGCTGCTTATCTCAATTACTCAAGAGATGGGGGCCGAACGAAGACGTCACATTCGTTTTTGACGACACGGGTGATGATAAATGGAGGCAAAGGATTGAGATTGTCGTTGCTGCTTATCGGCTTAAAGGCTTTAGGATAAAGTACCTCTACTTTAAAAACAAAACTGAAGCATTGCCTATTCAGGCGGCTGATATGGTTGGATATCGGACCAATCAGATTTCCCACAATTTGGAAAAGGGACGATATGCTGACAAAATGCGACTTTTGGATTCAATTATCTTGAAACGAATCACACCACCCAAAGGATGGATCCCTCGGATAAAACCGGGCTGAGGCGCGTTTGCGCCCGCCACAAGCTGACCTTGTCGGCCATGGCTTGATGAGTTATGAGTGATTCAATGGAAGCGATAGACGGATAACTGAAAAAAAGGATTCAAAAATGCAAAAGCGCAAACTTGGAAACAGCAAATTGGAAGTCTCGGCTGTCGGGCTGGGCTGCATGGGAATGAGCTTTTCCTACGGTCCACCCAAAGATAAGAAGGAGATGACGTCTTTGCTTCGGGTAGCTGTGGAACGCGGGGTCACGTTCTTTGATACCGCTGAAGTTTACGGCCCATACATCAACGAGGAACTCGTCGGCGAAGCCCTCGCTCCGTTCCGCGGGCGAGTGGTGATTGCAACGAAGTTCGGGTTCGACCTGAGTGGCAGCGACCATCGACCGGGAGCGGCGGGTCTGAACAGCCGGCCAGAGCACATCAAGCAGGCCGTCGAAGGCTCGCTCAGGCGGCTCAAGGTCGAGACCATTGATTTGCTCTATCAGCACCGGGTTGACCCGGACGTCCCCATCGAAGACGTGGCGGGCGCGGTGAAAGAATTGATTCAGCAAGGCAAGGTGAAGCACTTCGGCCTGTCTGAAGCAGGCGTGCAAACAATCCGTCGCACCCACGCCGTTCAGCCGCTCACTGCCCTCCAGAGCGAATACTCGCTGTGGACGAGAACACCGGAGAAGGAAGTGATACCGACTCTCGAAGAACTCGGTATCGGTTTCGTTCCCTACAGCCCCCTGGGTAAGGGTTTTCTCACGGGCAAGATTGACGAAAACGCGAAGTTCGACAGCTCCGACTTCCGCAGCACCCTCCCGCGCTTCACGCCGGAGGCGCTCAAGGCGAATCAGGCATTGATCGATCTGCTTGGCACTATTGGAAAACGGAAGAAGGCGACGCCGGCTCAAATTGCGCTGGCGTGGTTGCTGGCGCAGAAGCCGTGGATTGTTCCCATCCCGGGCACAACGAAGCTGCATCGCCTGGACGAGAACATCGGAGCAGTTGCAGTCGAACTGACGCCGGACGACCTCCATGACATCGAAAGCGCCGCCGTGAAGATCACGGTGCATGGTGCTCGCTATCCGGAAAGGCTGGAGCAAATGACCGGTCGTTGAGCGAGACAAACAACTGCAGCCATCAAATAAAGGAATTCAAAATATGGAAATCAAACGAAGTGGCTCACAGCCTTCCAACAAAGGACCGGCCGATTGGTTTACCGGCACGGTGCGCATTGACCCTCTATTTCAGCCAAAGGAACCGGCACGCGCGTTCGGTGCCAGTGTCACATTCGAGCCCGGCGCCCGAACAGCGTGGCACACCCATCCGCTGGGTCAGACCCTGATCGTGACCGCCGGCTGCGGGCGCGTGCAGTGCTGGGGAGGTCCAATCGAAGAAATTCGTCCGGGTGACGTGGTCTGGATTCTACCGGGCGAGAAACATTGGCACGGCGCCGCGCCGAACACGGCCATGACGCACATCGCTATTCAAGAACAGCTCGACGGCAAAATGGTTGACTGGATGGAAAAGGTCAGCGACGAACAATACAAAGCGTGACTAAACAGCCGAATGAAAGAAAGCCAATCACGGGCAAAGTCTGGTTTGTCACAGGCGCGAGTTGATTTATGGAAAAAGGTGCGGAAATGTATGCGAAAGCGTAAAGCTTTTTGAGGACTTCCACATTGGTGTGTTCAAAACGCAAAACAGTCGCAGCCCAATCCAAAAAATCCGGCGCAGTGATTGCGGGCAGCTTCGATGCCGGCCAGAAGTGGATGCGCGGCATGTGTGCAACCATGTTGATGAGAGTCGGCGCCATGCCCGTGGGTTTGCGCGACCGGCACACCTGCGCGGGCGGCCTTGCGAACGTCCACTGGCGCGCCGTAACCGCCAAATACTCTGACCGGCGACCATTCAGGCAACACCGGTATTGGCGGCGGCGCCTGGGAAACGAATTCTTGGGTCGCGTGGACGATCTTTCCGCCGACAACGGTAAGAACCGATTCGATGCCTTTGATTTGCTCCTCCGGTACGGAAAAATAATCATCGGTTAATGCGACGAAGTCAGCCAACTGACCGGGAGCAATTGCGCCTTTCTTTCCGTTCTCGCTTGAAAACCAACTGCTGCCTTGCGTGTAAAGCCGCAGCGCTTCTTCACGAGTAAGCCGGTTGTTGCCGGGATACATCGAGACACCACCGACGGTTTTTCCGGTAACCATCCAGTAGAGCGAAACCCACGGGTTGTAACTTGCCACGCGCGTCGCGTCCGTGCCCGCGCCGACAGGAATGCCGAGTTCCAACATTTTTCGTACTGGGGGAGTCCGCTCGGCAGCTTTTTTGCCATAGCGTTCCATGAAATATTCGCCCTGATAGGCCATCCGGTGCTGGATCGCGATGCCGCCGCCCAGCGCTTTCACGCGTTCCAGGTTGCGGTCGGAAATCGTCTCACAGTGATCGAAGAACCAGTTCAATCCATCGAATGGCACATCCCGATTCACTTCCTCAAATACGTTTAGAAACCGCGCGATGCTTTCATCGTAGGTGGCGTGCAGACGGAATGGCCATTTGTTCGCAGCCAACAACGACACGACATCCTTCAATTCGCCTTCGAGCGAGGACGGAAGGTCGGGGCGCGGTTCGAGAAAATCTTCAAAATCCGCCGCCGAAAACACCAGCATTTCGCCTGCGCCATTGCAGCGGAAGAAGTCGTCGCCTTTGCCCGGCCCGGTCATTTTGATCCAGCGGGCGAAATCTTCCTTTTCCTGTTTTGGTTTTTGCGTGAACAGGTTGTAGGCGATGCGGAGCGTCATTTCACCACGTTTGTGTAGTTCCTCAATGACCGCATAATCCTCCGGGTAATTCTGAAATCCGCCCCCCGCATCAATGATGCTCGTCAAACCGAGCCGGTTGAGTTCACGCATGAAATGCCGTGTGGAATTCAACTGATGCTCCGGTGGCAGCTTGGGTCCTTTGGCGAGCGTGGCGTAAAGAATTGCGGCATTTGGTCGGGCGATGAGCAGGCCGGTGGGATTACCTTTGCTGTCGCGTTGGATTTCACCACCCGGTGGATTGGGCGTGTCTTTTGTGTAGCCACAGGCGCGAAGCGCCGCCTTGTTCAACAACGCGCGGCAATAAAGATGCAAAATAAAAACGGGCGTGTCGGGTACTGCGGCATTGATTTCCTCCAGTGTCGGCATTCGGCGTTCAGCAAATTGAAATTCAGTCCATCCACCGACCACCCGTACCCATTGACCGGGCGGCGTACGTTGTGCCTGCTCCTTGAGCATTCGCAATCCATCAGCCAGCGACGGCACACCATCCCAGCGCAGCTCCATATTATAATTCAAGCCACCGCGAATGACATGCAGATGCGAGTCGTTCAGGCCGGGAATAACCCGTCGCCCTTTAAGATCAATCACCTTCGTATCCGGGCCGCGCACGTAGGTTTCCGCGTCGTCCACGCCGGCGATGCGACCATCCTTGATGGCAAGATTGTTTGCCTCGGGATATTTCGCGTCGAGCGTTGTGATTCGTCCGTTATGAAGAATCAGATCGGGAGAAGTTTTCGAATTCATAATAATGTCTTCCCTTCTTTAGTGTTTAGCCACCTATGCAGTGCGCGCGTGATGACCGGCATGACGACCCAGGTCAAAAGTGCCACGATGCAGGCGTTGAAAACCAGGCTGTTGAGGATGAAATTCCAAGATTGAATTAGCGGGCCGAGAGTTAGGTTCAAAACCATCGCGGTCGGCAAGACTCCCAGAAAAGTCGCTACCGCCATCTTCCAGCGTGGCGGCGGATTCTGCGGGGAACGAAACCAGGCTTCAAGTCCGTGCAATTGGCGATGCACTGGTTCGCCTTCAGTCAGCGGTTTAATCCGTTCTTCCCAAGATTTGAACATCGCCGATCCATAGAAGTCATCACGCTCCTTCTCGTTGCGAAAAGTTCGCAAAATGCCGTATTCGTGCGTACCCGAACCGGGCGGCGGCATGAGCATGCTTGCCCCCAGCACACCGCCGTGGGTGAATGAGGACTGAAAGAATTCGCGGAGCGCCTCCTGAAACTCGGCTTCGCGCCCGGGGCGCACACGACGAGTGATGGCGATGTGGATGGGCATAATCGAATGTCAGGACGCACGGAAATATCGCACCGACGACAGTGGGTCATCCGTGCGCCCCCGTGCTTCAGCCTTGTTTAGTGCGCCCCTTTCTTTGGGACTATCTGCGGTTTCTGGGCGGATTGAGGCGCGTGATGAACCATCGTATAGGCGTATTCGACGCCGCTGCCGTAAGCACCCCCCTGTTGTTTCAGAATGCCCATGAGCGCGTTGTAATGTTCTTTGTTTTTCCAATCCCGTTGCCATTCGAGCAGAGCCGCAATGGTGGTCAACCGCACCGCGCCGGCCTGTACCATGCGCGAGAGCGCGGCTTCCTGGGCTGCGAGCGACGTCGCACCACAACAATCTTCCACGACATACATGTTGTAGCCCGCACCGAGCATTTCGATCGTCGGCCACGTAATGCAAACTTCCGTCCACAACCCGGTCATGATGATGTTCTTGCGCCCCGTGGCTTCAATGGCTTTGCGAAAACCCGGATCGTCCCACGAGTTCATGGAGGTGCGTTCAACCACCGGTTGGCCGGGGAACACGTCGAGCAACTGCGGCCAGATGTAGCCGCTGAAACTCTCCGTCTCGACGGCGGTCAGCACGGTGGGCACGTTGAATTCCTTCGCCACGCGGGCGAGGAGCGTGACGTTGTTGATGAGTGTCGCACGATCAATGTTTGCCACGCCAAAGGTCATCTGCGGCTGTTGGTCAATGAATACGACAGCGCTGTCCTGCGGTGTGTAGAGTTTGTGGTATTGGTTCATGTGTTTTCCGTTTTTTGTGTTGTGGTTTGTTTAATTGACATCAAAATTGCAAATAGCTCTCGTGCTTTCAGTGACTGGTCTTTTTGTTTACTCCTTCAGCAGCCCGTTCAATTAGCTTTGCTACGGCGCTCGGTTGCGATTCGTAAATGGCGTGACTGCCGGCGACCTCTGTGACCGTCGAACCCGCGCGCTTCGACATGAAATGTTGAGCCGGCGGTGGAATCATCTTGTCCTCAGTGGCGACCAAATACCAACTCGGCTTGGTCTTCCACGCTGCCTTGTTGACCGCGCCAGAGAGCGCGGCGACGCCCCAAGGCATTTGAGAGTCTGCCATGAACGCGGCGCGTTCAGCGTTCACGTCGGCAGCGAATGAAGCTGCGAACTTCGCTTTGTCGAGGAACAGGAAGCCATCCTGCGGGGGCAAAATCGGCGGCATAGGTGCGCCGGGCGGTGGATCTTTGATCAGCGACGATACCGATTCACTGTCATCCAAAGCAAAGGCGGCGATGTAAACCAACCCCGCGACTTTTGGGTCATTGCCAGCCTCTGTAATCACTGCGCCGCCGTAAGAATGTCCAACGAGAATCACCGGACCGCTGTGCGTCGCCAGAACGCGCTTGGTCACAGCAACGTCATCTGCGAGCGATATTGTTGGATTTTGGACGATGCTGACGTTGTAGCCGTCCCTCTTGAGGATTTTGTAGACGTCTCCCCAACCAGAGCCGTCCACGAAGCCGCCGTGGACGAGAACTATGGTCTTAACAATCGATTCAGGTATTGCAGTCATAATGTTTTCCTTTCATGTGTTTTTGTTTGTTTTAGTTCAGATCGAACAACAACACTTGCGCCTTCCCCTTTCCAGCAAGTTCCAGTTTCGATTCGCTGCTCACGGCCACACCATCACCGGCGGCCAACAGCTTGCCGTTGAGTTCAACGTTGCCTTCGGCGACATGAACCCAGGCATGGCGCTCCGGCTTGAGCTTATGCGTCACTGTCTCGCCGTCGTTGAACTTCACGAGCCACAGGTCGGCGTCCTGATTGATGCGGATGCTGCCATCGCGTCCCGATTTGCCGGCGACCAGATGCAACCGCCCGGGCGCGGCATTTGAACATGCCTTTTCCGCATAGGCGGGTTTCAGTCCAATTTTGTCCGGCTGTATCCAGATTTGCAGAAAGTGGACCGCGTTTTTCTTCGAGGGATTGTATTCGCTATGCACCACACCGGTGCCCGCCGCCATGTATTGAAATTCACCCGGCCTGATGACGCGCCCGTTGCCCATTGAGTCGCGGTGCTCCAACTCGCCGGCGAGGACATAACTGATGATCTCCATGTCGCGATGCGGGTGCTGACCGAAGCCCTCGCCGGCGGCGACGGTGTCGTCGTTGATCACACGCAAATCACGGAACCCCATCCATTGGGAGTCGTAGTAATCCGCAAAGGAAAACGTGTGATAACTGTTCAACCAGCCATGACTGGCGTGGCCTCTTTCGGCAGCTCTTCGAATGGTCATCATATCCACCTCCTCCGGACAAGATGCCCCTGTTTGTCATCTCTGCAACTGGATATTTGAACTCCGTTTTGATTCCGACACCGGCACTTTGGCTGTCATTGCTCAAGCAAACAAAAAACCTGGCCGCCCGCGCCGGGGCTTTGGTCTTGAAACCGGTCGAATGCGCGGGATACTCACCGCATGAATCGCCGAAATTTCATCAAACTCGGTGTCGTGGGTGCCGGAGCAGCGTTGGCTGGCATGAAACCGTTGCAGGGCAAAGATACTCCGACTCCGACTTCGTCCAAATCGGCCGTCACCATGGTCGGCATGCCTATCTGCGTGGCCCCGCTCGCACAACGGGACCTCGATACGATGTTCGACGACATGCGGGAGCGCGCCGGTGTGAACGCGCTGTTTCCGTTCATCTACTCCCACGAACTGCATCGCGCCGGAGTGTCGATGGCGGGCTTTCACGGCGGGAATTATGCGATGCCGCACATGCAGTATTACAAGGACACGCCCCTCACTTTCCAGGATATGCGCGCACCGGAGTTCGGCGGCATTGACGTGCTGGCCCGCGTCATCCCCGTCGCGCGCAAGCACGGTATCCGGACCTTCTGTTTTCTGCTCGAGGACAATACCCTGCCGGCCGCCGTGCCGCATTGGGAAGCGCTTTATGAAGTTGACCATCACGACCGCCGCACAAAGGGCCACCCGGGCGGACCGTGCTTTAATAATCCCCTCTACCAAAATTTCACGCTGGGACTCGTCGAAGATTACACGCGCTCCTACGACATCGGCGGCATCATGTGGGGTTCGGAACGCCAGAGCGGCCTGCTCAACACCCTCAGCCTTTCCCAGAGCAGCGGGCAGGATCCCGGCCGCACCACGTGCTTTTGCGAATTCTGCCAAAAAAAAGGGTGCGACCGCGGCATTGATGTCGAACGCGCACGCCGCGGTTTCGACGAGGTGGAGAAGTTCGTACTCAACGGCCGCGCCGGTCAGCGTCCGCGCGACGGTGATTTCACCACATTTTGGCGTCTGCTTCTGAATTATCCCGAACTGCTCGCCTGGGAAAACCTCTGGGTCGGCAGCCGCCATGAATTCCAGGCCGCACTCTACCGCAAGGTGAAGTCCATCAATCCGGCGCTGCCGGTCGGCTGGCATGTCTGGCAAAACGTGTCGTTCAGCCCGTTCCAGCGGGCCGAGGAAGACTTCGCCGGCATGACCGGATTCTCCGACTTTCTTCGACCAGCGCTTTACAACAATGCCGCGGGCGGGCGGTTTCTGAGTTTCGTCAAAGGCGCGCGCAGCGCCGTCTTTGGCGATCTGTCGTCCGAGCTGACGCTCGACATGCTGTACCGGGAATTGAATTACGACGAGGCGCCCTCCGACAAACTCCTCGAAACAGGACTCTCGGCCGATTACGTGGAGCGCGAGACGCGCCGCGCAGTGGAAGGTGTGGCCGGGCACCCGACCCAAATCTGGCCGGGGGTGGATATTGACGTGCCCGCGGACAGTGGCGCAGGTCATTGCACACCGGAAAGCGTCGGGCGGGCGGTGAAGGCGGTGTTCAAGGGCGGCGCGCAAGGCATCATTCTCTCGCGTAATTACATCGAGATGAAGCCCGAGAACCTGTCCGGCGCCGGCGCGGCATTGCGCGAACTCGGCGTGATTTAGTCATTCAGGAAACCGACCGGCTTTGCCGGGATGGCGATGGTAACCGGAGAGTCAAGGGTGTCGCAATTGCCGCAGCGACGCTTGCGTGACCGGAAAAGAGCCGGGAGTGCCGAACAATCGTCCATCTGCTTCAGCCAAAATTTTCTGGATTTTGCGGCGTGATATGTGTAAAATTACACAAAGCCATGGAACTGGATGTGGTCGGGAAGGCGACCGCTTTCGTGCCATGGCCCACGAGCAGAGTCGTAAAGCCTTCAGAAGTAAAATTCATATGTGCAAACGAACAACCTTGGTTGCCAGGATTCCGGCAGCACGCAATAAAATCACGCGCTCATCCTTTCACTTTGGGACTCCCCGCCGAACCGGCATTTTCGCGGTCATCCTGATCGCTCTGGTGCTTTACACGACAAATACGGCCAAAGCCACGCTCCTGGTTTACGAAGGGTTTAATTACCCCGCCGGCGCCGGACTGACCAACGCGTCAGATGCGTCCGCCGGAGACAGCTTTGGCTGGGCCTGGCGTTGGGCGGGAGCCAATGTGCCTATTGCCACCAATGTTACGGGCAGCTTGGGTTACACCGATCCTCAGGGCAATTCCCTTGCGACGGATGGCGGAAGTGTGGTCGTAGGAAATCTTGCCGGCAGTACCATCAACGCCCAGCCCAGCCGCAGCCTCGCCATCGGCACGTTAAACGGGAGCACTTATAGCGGCCTGCCGAGTGGAACGTATTGGGTCAGCTTCACGATGCAATGGATCGGATATCCGAGCAGCATGAGCACCTCAAATCTCTATTGGCGCAAGGGAGACATTGTCTTCCGTTCCGGCTCCCTTACCAACGCCAACAGCACCGGCGCCGAATTGGTGGCCGCTGGCCGCCCCAATGCCAATCAGTTCCCATTTACACCCATTGACACCTGGACGCTCTGGTCCGGCGGTGACGGCGGCGCAGCCGCATCCGGGGTGGCGACAACCAACCCGCTGACCAGTGCTACGTTTATTCTGATGCGCCTCGATGTGGACGGCAGCACGTCCACGCCCGACACCGCTTACCTATGGGTCAATTGGACGAACCTTACAGTCGAACCGTCAATTTCCACGGCCAATGCGACCAATACCATCGCCAATTTGACAGGCATGAACAACATCCGGCTTGATGCGAACAATCAAAATGCGTCGGGCACCAATACTGTCATCCGCTTCGATGAATTCCGCTTCGGGACCACCTTCGCCGATGTAACGCCCCTGGCATCGGTCCCACAGCCACCGTCCATCACCTCCCAACCCGCCGATACGACCGTCACGGTCGGCGATACCGCGATGTTTTCCGTGAGCGTCACCGGTGACCTGCCGTACAGCTATCAATGGTATTTCAATACAAACACGCCATTGATGGACCAGACCAATGCGTCATTGACCATCCCGAACGTGCAAACGAATGACGCCGGCGGCTATTCCGTGGTCGTCAGCAACAACAACGGATCCGTCACCAGTCTTGTGGCCAACCTCACCGTTCTCCTGCCGGTTGCGCCGTACATCACGACTGAACCTCAGGATTGGACCAACGTCGTGGGGTTTGTCGCCACATTTTCTGTGGGCGCCGGCGGTTCGCCGCCGCTCCATTATCAATGGTATTTCAACACCAGCACCCCGCTGGCGAATCAGACCAATGCTCTGCTGAATTTCACCATTGCCTCGACGAATGACGCCGGCGGCTATTCTGTGATTGTCACCAATCGCTTTGGGTCCGTCACCAGCGCGGTCGCCGTGCTGACCGTCACCCCGGGGAGTCCTCCCTTTTTGCCCTCCTTTTCAGGCGCAGATGGTGCGGGGAAATATGCGACTGGCGGCCGGGGCGGAATTGTTTATCACGTGACGCTCCTGGATAAAAACTTCAATGACAATCGGCCCGGCACTTTGCGCTACGGTTTGGCCAATTCCAATTTCCCGGCTGGCGTGCCGCGCACAATCGTCTTTGACGTGGCCGGTGTTTTCTGGTTGGGCCTGTACGGGGCGGAAAGCAATTACGACAACGGCTGGAATGCCGGCCAATCACGGTACGATTTCCCCGGCAACGCCACCATCGCCGGCGAGACGGCGCCCGGCTCCGTCATCATCATGGGCGGAACCGTCCACTGCAACAGCGCCAACACGATCGTCCGCAATATCATGTTCGCCCCGGGCTATGGCATGCAGGGTTTTCATTCGCCGCCCACCCCGCCGACCCCCGGCACTTTTCCTGATTCTTACGCTTATGATGCGGTTGACGTCCAAAATAATAATGTCATTTTGGACCACCTCACCACTATATACGCGACGGACGAGGCGATTTCGTGCAATGAAATGGCCAACAATTTCACCGTCGAGAACTGCAATATCTCCCAAGGCCAGAACTATCCGCAGGCGGACGCCGAAGCGAGTTCGTTAAGCTATGTGGGGCATGCCTTGGCACATCTGTTGCAGGCCGGCTCCAACGCCAAAATCAGCGTCCTGAACAATTTATATGCCCACCAAAAAGGCCGTCTGCCCCGCGTGGGTACCGAAGCGAGCGCCTTGACCATCCCCGGTGTCGGCGCCATCAATGATTTTCGCAATAACGTTTTTTACAACTGGTTCGACACCGCCGGGACCGGCTCCAGCGGGCAGCCAAGCTGCGACAATTTCATCAACAACTTCTACCTTGCCGGCCCGGGTGGCGACAATCCGGTCGGCGGCACCAATTACGCCATCGTCTACAAGGCTGGTGGCACGGGCATCTTCAACGGTTCGGATTCAACCCTGACGTGCGCCTACGTGTCGGGCAATCTCAAGGACACCGACAAGGACGGCGTCCCGCTATTCAGCACCTCCGCCGACGGTAATTATATCAATCTCGCGGCGCAAACGACGGCCTACGACGTGAACATCGGTTTGACCCTGAGCGCCCCAGACGCGTTTACCAACGTCCTGCGGTATGTCGGTTCCCGGTGGTGGGAGCGGCCTTACGTTTTCACGCTCGGTAACACGAACGATATCACCACCAACAACATCGCTGCCTATGTTGATGAGCGCCTCATTCACGAGACCATTACGGGCACGGGCAAAATCATGGCGTGGGCGGATGACCCGTTCAACGATGACCCCAACGAAGGCGTCGAATGGCGGAGTCTCCTCGCGCTGCGCGCCGACCCGGTCACGGGCGCGGCACCGTTCAATCGCCCGGCCAATTGGGACACCGATGGAGACGGCATGCCCGACTGGTGGGAAATCGAACACGGGCTTAATCCGAATGTTCCCGACAACAACGGCGATTTCGACAACAGTGGCTACAGCAATCTTGAGAAATACCTCCAGGAGATTGCCGCTTGGCCGGCGCCGGGTGTCATCGCCTTCACCGGTGCCAACAACAACCGCTACGCGGAAATCTTCAACTGGCAGGTGAGCGGTGTGGTGGTCAACATCGGCGGGAGCAATGTCACGACCTCGTCCCAGTGGAAGCCGAGCCGCTTCGACACGGCGGTCATCAGCAACGCCACCGTCGTGGTGGATGCGGTCGGCCAGCATGCGGGCACCCTCTGCCTCACCAACAATGCCACGCTGAACATCACCAACGGCTGGCTCAAGATCGCTGACCAACTTGAGATTGGGACCAACTGCACTGCGGCCGTGATACTCACCGGCACCCTGGAAGTGGACACCAACCTCGTCAACGACGGCACGCTTCGGCTGACCGGCACGGCCTCACTCAATGTACCAGGAAGTTTCACCAACAATGGCCTGCTGGACATCATGACGTGGACCGGCACGCTGCCGGCGGGGTTCGTGAACAACGGCACAGTGCTGGATAGCAGTGTCATCCGGGTGACTTCGGCCACGGCGAACGGGCCGGATATCCAGGTGACGATCCAGGGTTATACGGGCCACAACTACCAGCTACAATATCGGGACAGTCTGTTGGATGGGACGTGGCAAAACATCGGATTGCCCGTTGCGGGAGCCGATGTGCCCATCACCCTGACCCACACGGGCGGGGCCACCGCCCAACAGCGGTTCTACCGCGTGGTGGTGGATTAGCAAAAGCTGAACCGGTGCGGGTGCCGGTGACACGATGGTTGGCCAAAAGATATTTCCGAATAACCCTTGCTATTGCCCGGAAAGGTGCGACACTTCGCCTGTCTGTTAGATAGCACAGAGCTTCCACGGCATGGTGAATCTTCAGGTGAACTCAGTTCAGTGATGATTTGAAATCCGATTAACGGGAACAGTCTGGTTAAAGCAAAGTTCAGTCTAGGACAGTAAAACATCACATGAGTAATAAATTGTTTGTAGGAAATCTATCCTTCGAAACCACGGAAAACGACCTGCAGGACGCCTTTGCGGCGCACGGCACGGTCACCGAAACCAACCTGATGACGGATCGGACCACCGGCCGTCCCCGTGGTTTTGGTTTCATCACCATGGGCACGCCCGAAGAGGCGCAGAAGGCCATTGCGGCGCTTAACGGCTCGCAACTGGGCGGACGCGCCCTCACGGTCAATGTCGCCAAACCGCGCGAAGAGCGCACAGGCGGCGGTGGTGGCGGTCGCCGTGAATACGGCGGTAGTCGCAATCGCTACTAATCGCGCTTGAGATTTCACGGCGGGGCTTGGGTAAAACCAGGTCCCGCCTTTTTATTCGGCAGGTCCGGCCTTTCGCACGGTGTGGCTAGGCCGGGACAGCCAGAGCCGCTTCTTCCAAAGCAACCCTTTCGGTGTCCTGATCGGCAAGCAGGCAGCGCAGAACATCCACCGCAGTGTAGGAGTCGCAACCGGGCTTGAGAAACTGCGCGACTTGCACGACATCGTCGCCGGCGGTCATAAACGCCAATTCCTGTTCCGTTTCGGAGCGCACCTGATTGAGGCCGATGTTGGCAACGAGTCCATTGCAAAGGCATTTACGACCTTGTGTGTCCGCAAGCGCCCCGCCTTTTTTGACGAAGTCATTCACCGGCTCGGCAGGGCAACGGTAACCCAGTGTCCCGTCCGGTTTGCGGTAGACATGCCGGAGATAACCCAAGTCGCAGGTGCGCGTCCGGGCCTCATACTGATCGGCTTGTGAAAGCGTGCCAGGCATCTGAACCACCTTGAACGGAAAGCCGGTGGGCGAAGCGACCGGATCGGTGAAAACGCGCGCGACGCCGGCACGGCTCATTTGCAAAGCCTTCCGCTTGAGTTCCGAGCGCAGGCTGGATTCATTGCAAAACGCAAATGCCGTTCCCACCTGAACGCCGGCGGCGCCGAGGCGCAAGGCTTCGGCCAACTGGCCAGGGCGCCCATACGACCCAGCCAGCCAGAATGGCCGGCCCAGCTCGTGGATTTTTTCAAGATCAACAATATCGCGCTCGCCATACACCGGTTCGCCGATAGCATTGAGTTGCAGTGTGCCGCGCGGCGGGGCGTTGTGTCCGCCGGCGGTGTCGCCTTCGATGACGAAGCCGTCCACATGTCCGCTGGCCTTTTTGGCTAGAGCCATGGCAAGGGTCACCGAGGCAACAATGCCGAGGAACTGCGGACGTTTCACAGTCGGAAGCTGGCCGTGGCAGAAGGCGCGCGGGTCAAACGTGGAAAGGAATTCCTCGCCGTGCAACGCATCGATGACATCAATTTTTAGTTGAGCCGGTTCGCCTTTCGCCAGACGATCCAGCGCGCCGGGGATGGCGCGCGGTATCCCCGCGCCCATGAGCACGTAATCCACGTTGGCGAGCATCGCGCCGTAAAGCGAGGGCAAGGTGGGTAATTGGATTTTTTCGAGATAATTAATTCCGACCAATCCGCTGTGGCCTTCCTTGGCCAAAAACACCTCCACGAAATTGGCCACCGCTGTCAATTCGGTGAGCGCCGCGCTGAAGCGGAGCGTGGGCATGGGAGCGGGTTTGAATGGTGCAGTGGGAGATTTTCCACCGGGAACAAAGTATTCCGCCAGCACGCGCGCGGCGACTTCGGGAATGGGAAACTGCTGCAAGGCGTGACGCAGTTGGCCGCTCGGATCACCCAACTGAAGGCTGCGGGCCAGAACGATGGCCAGTCCCGTCCCGGAAACAACACCGAGCTGTCCCAACCTCGAGACCGTGCGTGCCAGTGTCCAACCGGACACCGCCACACCCATCCCGCCCTGAATAATTTTTGGCTGCGACATAATAAGTGAACAGATTTCCAGCACTTCCCTCTTCCAGGAGAAAAGTTCGCGGCAGGAAAGTCAGGAATCTCCAAAAAGGCGTCACTGGAACACCTGGCGGGAGTCCGTCGGAAACCGACGCTGGTAGTGTTATAAGCCAGTTGCCGGTGGATGGGAAGCGCTGTTGTGAAATATCCACCCTGTCGTCCGCATGGGACTGGCGCGTCTCAACGCGGCCGAATGCAACGACGTGTTTTCAAGCCGCCTATGCATTGCGGTCGAAGAACGGATTTTTCCCGGTCACGCTCAATGGAATCCCAAGTGCTTGTTTGACCTTCGGCCCGAACATTTCCAAGTCCAGGCACGCCCGGCCAATGGAATACATGATTCGGTTGTCAATGTGAAACCGGCCAGCCACTTCCGCCGCCGAGGCGGTGGCGATGCCGAGGTCAATGGAGTTAAACGCGCAGACGCCACCGGCGGCTTCCAACACTTCACAGGTTGGTTTGCCACAGAATCCGCAGTTCAATCCAGCCGTGTTGGATTCGACACCGATGACCACCATGGCCGGCGAGTTCTCGATGTTGCCGGCGTCGCGCGCGAAGCTGGGCCGGTTTTCTTTTGCAGCGATTTCGCGCATTTTGGCGGTGACTTTTTGCTTCGCCGGCTCGTCGTCAATCGCGGCGGTCTTGATGTTGTCAATACCGCGCGTTTTGGGCGCCGTCCGCGCCGCCGCCACCATTAATGCTGCGACTTGCAAGGCCGCCTGCCTTTCCAATTCTGTTGAGGTTTTCATGGTCTTCCTGCTGTCAGAGAGTTTATGACTGCATTCGCCGGAAACAAACCAAAAGCTCACGAGCTTAAGCGTCCGTCCATGAGAATCACGACACACATTGATTCCTCAGCCCTCGCACCACTCGTTGCGAGGCCACCACGACCAGTCCTGCGGACGAAATGATTCTCCGTTTGACAGCGTGCGAATTGTCCGCAGAATGCAGTGCCGTCTTCGGTTGCCAGCGTAGCTCAGTTGGTTAGAGCGTGGGACTCATAAGCCCGAGGTCACTGGTTCGATTCCAGTCGCTGGCACCAGTCCCGAAAGCTTTCGGGGCTGCCGCGCCGTAGTCCCGGCCAAGCGGGACGAAGGCGGGCTGAAACTGTCGTTCCGTGATGCGCTTCGAGCTTCGACTTGGCAGGCCATTTATTCACTGCTTGACCTTTTTGGGCGCAAAGGATTAAATACGCCGTCGTTAGGGCATATTCATGTTAGCGCAACTTAAAAGCCTGTTTTCCAACGACATTGGAATAGACTTGGGTACAGCTAATTCCCTTGTCTATGTGCGGGATCGAGGAATCGTCCTGCGCGAACCCTCTGTGGTAGCCATTCAGGCGGGCACAACGAATGTACTGGCCGTCGGTGAAGAAGCCAAAAGAATGCTGGGTCGCACGCCCGGCAACATCGTGGCCATCCGCCCGATGAAAGACGGCGTCATCGCCGACTTCGAAATCACCGAGGCCATGCTCCGCCACTTCATCCAGAAGGTTCATCACCGTAAATTGATTGCGCCACGAGTCGTGGTCGCAGTGCCTTCGGGCATCACAGAAGTGGAAAAACGGGCCGTCAAAGATTCTGCCACTCATGCCGGCGCGCGCGAAGTGTATCTTATCGAGCAACCGATGGCCTGTGCCATCGGCGTCGGTTTGCCGGTGCATGAACCGGCGGGCAACATGATCGTGGACATCGGCGGCGGGACTTGCGAAATCGCAATCATCTCCCTCGCCGGCATCGTCTTCAGCCGCAGCCTGAGGGTGGGCGGAGACGAATTTGATGAAGCGATTATTGCGCACATGAAACGCACCTACAACATGATGATAGGTGAACGCACCGCGGAAGAAGTCAAAATACGCATCGGTTCGGCATTTCCGTTGGAACAGGAATTAACCATGGACGTCAAAGGCCGCGACCTGGGTTCCGGCCTGCCAAAAACCTTGACCATTCGTTCCGAGGAAATTCGCGAAACGTTGCAGGAACCGCTTTCGAGCATCTTGGAGTCCATCCGCCTCACGCTGGAACGCTGTCCGCCTGAACTCGCCGCCGATCTTGTGGATCGCGGCCTGGTCATGGCTGGCGGCAGCTCGCTGTTGCGCGGCATTGACCGGCTTGTCGCCGAGGAAACCGGCTTGCCGGTTCACTTGGCGGATGATCCCATGAGCGCTGTTGCCGAAGGCACTGGACGCGTTTTGCAGGAAATCGAATTCCTCAAACGCGTCGCGACAAACGCCAAGTATTGATTTCCCGCCTTGCGCGGCCGAAGCCCCGTTTGACGGGGCGAAGGTTCGCCGCGTTCACCTGCACACGGTTGAAAAAGTCGCGGTTGCAGGATGTTTAGAAAAAAACATTATCTCGCGCTTGGCGCGGTGACGTTGGTGGCACTGCTGGTTTTCAGCCTGCCACAGCGTGAGATTTCCCGCTTCAAACTTGCTGTCGGCGGTTTATTTTTGCCGCTGTTCGGTCTGCTCAACGCCACGCAACAACTGCCCGGCGACGCCGCCACTGCCGTTCTGCCCCGGCGCGAATTACTAAAGGAACTCGAAAACCTTCACCGCGAAAACCAGCAGCTTCGCGTTCAGGAGTTGCAAGCCGCCGCCATCGCGCGTGAAAACAACCAGTTGCGCGCGCTCCTCAATCGGCAGCGGCAAATGCCGTGGAAACTCAAGCTCGCCAACGTCGTCCTGCGAGACCCCGCGAATTGGTGGCGCACCGTCCAGATTGACCTCGGCAGCCGTGACGGACTCCGTGAGAATTTGCCCGTGCTGACGACTGACGGCCTGGTCGGGCGCGTTTCGTCCGTCGGTGTCACGCGTTCCCAAGTCGTTTTGCTCGGTGATCCGAACTGCCGTGTTTCGGCGCGCGTTGAAAACCAGGCGCACGACATGGGCATTGTCAGTGCCAGTGGGCCGCTGGACAATTCATTGGTCGAATTGACCTATCTTGCCGGCGGTGCAAACCTGAAACCCGGTGAAAACGTGGTGACCAGCGGCCAGGGTGGAATTTATCCCCCGGGAATTCCCATCGGCCAGATTGTGGATTCGCGTCCCGTTGAATTCGGCCTTTACACCGAGGCGCGTGTAAAACTGTCGGCGAACCTGGGTGGGCTCGAGCAAGTCTGGGTGCTGTTCCCATGAACGCGTTGAACACAATTTTGATTTTGGCTGCCGCTTTTCTCGCAGTATTCGGCGAAGCGGCCTTTCCCGTGCTGCGCCATTGGCTCGGCGCACAGGTGGATTTGCTGCCAGCGCTGATGGTTTATTCGGCATTGAACACGGATATCGTGACCGTTTCGCTGCTCGCTGTGTCCGGCGGGCTGTGGTTTGACTCTCTGTCGGCGAATCCCCTCGGCATCAGCATCATGCCGCTCTTTGCCGTTGGGTTTGTGATTTATTTGCAGCGCGAATTGATTTTGCGCGAATTGCCGTTCGCGCAATTCGTCCTCGGCGCCATCGCCAGCGCCGCTACGCCCGCGCTGTCCATTTTGCTGCTGCTCACCGGCGGCCAGGAACCGTTGTTCGGCTGGGGTTCGATTTGGCAATGGTTCGTGATGACGGCGGGCGGCGCGGTCGCTACGCCCATTGTATTCGAGTTTTTCGGCTGGTGCCAGCGCACGCTGGGTTATCAGCCGAGAGTGGAAACGAGTTTTCGCCCCGACCGCGAAATCCGTCGCGGTCACAATTAAAACGATGCTCATTTTTGATGAATTAAAAAAGAACGACCAGCAGCTCCGCCTTGTGGCGGTGGTGCTTGCAGCGGGGCTCTTCATTCTGCTCACGGGCCTGTGGTGGGTGCAGATTGTTTCCGTGCGCGAATATGAAAGCCATTTGCAAACACAATCCTACCGCACGGTGCGCATTCCAGCCATGCGTGGAAAAATTCTCGACCGCAATGGCCGCGTGCTGGCTGAAAATCGTCCGCGCTACAACCTCAGCCTTTATCTTGACGATTTGGGGAAACAATTCGAGGCGGCCGACAAGCAGATGCTTGCGAATGCACTGGCCGAACACGCGCAACTCATCGCCGCTCAGAAGAAAAAACTTGGACGCCCATTGACGAAGGCCGAGCGGGAACAATTCGCACTCACAAAGGCTGAGCGCGCACAACTCCGCGAGCAGGCCCGTTTCGGCGTGGCCAGCGGCATTGTCATGCAAGTCGGAGAACGGCTCGGCCAATCGCTAACCCTCGATCGGGCGAAATTCAGCCGTCACTATGAAGTTCAGCGGGCCTTGCCATATCCAGTACTCAGAAACCTCGACACGGCGCAAATCGCGCGGTTTGAGGAGAAATACTCCGGC
Organism: uncultured Verrucomicrobiae bacterium; assembly: GCA_963835625.1. Lineage (GTDB taxonomy): Bacteria > Verrucomicrobiota > Verrucomicrobiia > Limisphaerales > UBA11358 > UBA11358. Next base: position 8,423 of record CAWIGO010000015.1, on the reverse strand, counting down.
GGACTCGGCGTGGATTTGGAGATGCAGTCCGTGCGCACTTACCCATTCGGCACAACCGCCGGTCATGTGTTGGGCTATCTCCAGCGCGACGACAGTTCGGTCCAGGGCGAGGACGCATTTTTCTCTTACCGTTTGCCGGATTATCGCGGCGCCGTCGGCGTCGAAGCCGGCTTCGATGCGGAGTTGCGCGGGCGGGCGGGCGCGGAGGCGGTGCTTGTAAATAATCTCGGTTATCGCCAGACGGAAAATGTGTGGAGTTCGCCGGAACCGGGACACAATGTCGTGCTCACGTTGGATATCAACATTGAAGAAACGGCGGAACGCTCGCTTGCACGTCACGTTGGCACGGACGCACGGGCCGCGGTGGTGGTCATGGACGTGCACACGGGCGATGTGCTGGCCATGGTTTCGTCGCCGACGATCAACCTAAACTATTTTGCCGAAGGTTTTCCTCCAAATGAGCTGGCGCATTTGGACGATCTGAAATTGCGCCCGCAAATCAACCGGGCAACACAGGAAAATTATGCGCCCGGATCCATTTTCAAAATGGTCGTCGCACTGGCGTGTTTGGAAAACGGGCTTAACCCCAACGCAACAATCTATAATCCACCGTCTCCGGAAAATCCGAATCACGGTTACACCATGGTCGGGCGGCGGATGATTCAAGACACCGCGCCGCCGGGCAAATATGATTTTCGCCGTGCCATCCTCCGTTCCTGCAACACTTATTTCATCACCAACGGTCTGCGGGCGGGCATTGAAAACATCGTTCGGATGGGGGAAAAATTTTATTTGGGCGAGCTCACGGATTTGCCAACGCGGCAGGAAACAAAAGGTGTTTTCCCGACGCTCGCCCGCGTGCATTCCAACTGGCATGACGGCGATACGGCCAACCTTTGCATCGGACAGGGCGACATTGCCGTTACGCCGATGCAAATGGCCGTCGTGGTTTCAGCCATAGCCAACGGCGGCAAAGTGCTCTGGCCGCGGCTCGTCGAGCGCATCGAACCGCAAGATCCTGTGTCCGGCGAAGCACCGGCGGTTTTTCCTTCGGGCGTGGTGCGGGGCGAATTGGGCGTGCAGGCGCGCAATTTAAAAATTCTTCACGACGCGATGCTTGCGGAAACCGAGGACCCGGAGGGCACCGGGCGCGCGGCCGTGGTGCCCGGTTTGCGCATTTGCGGCAAGACCGGCACCGCGCAGGTCATGGACGAACAAAATCATGTGGTGGATCACACAGCCTGGTTTGCGTCGTTCGCGCCGTATGAAAATCCGCGCTATGCCGTCGTGGTCATGGCCGAATACGGCGGCTCCGGTGGTTCCACGTGCGCGCCCATTGCGCACGACGTTTACGAAGCAATTTTGAAAGGCGAAAAAACGCCCTCTTTCGCCACGCTGCAACGCGGCGAACAGGCAAATTAAAATGGTCGACCCATCCATCAACGAACGCCACGGAAAACTTGACCGGCCGCAACTGGTGGCACTGGCCGGACTGATGTTTATCGGCACAATGTTTGTTTATAGCGCCACGATGTCCAACGCATCGGCGACGACCCTGCCGTGGTATGACCAAAGCTGGGTGCGGCAAATCATCTGGTATGCGCTCGGCATTGGCGCGGGCGCCGCGATTTGCATGGTGGAATATCACACGCTGGCGCGGTGGTCGTTCGTGGCTTATTGGGCGACCATTTTCTTTTTAACCGCCGTGCTGGTGCCGCACATCGGCTCAATGCGTTTCGGGGCGCAGCGATGGATGAACCTCGGGCCATTTCAATTCCAACCGTCGGAATTTGCAAAACTCGCGTTCATTCTGGCGGCAGCACATTTTCTCAGCCGTCCAGCGGATGAATTGAGGCGACCGCTGAACTTCTGGAAAAGCATCGGGCTTTTGTTGTTGCCGTTTGTATTGATTTTGAAGGAGCCGGATTTGGGTTCGGCGCTCGTATTACTGCCAACCGGCCTGGTGATGATGTTCGTCGCCGGCACGCCCAAAAAATATCTGCTGCGTCTCATCGGCGCGATGGGGTTGCTTGCCGCACTGTTTTTGGTGGATGTGCTGTTCGTGCCGCCGGGCTGGTGGCAGATTACAATGGAACCCTATCAGCGCGGCCGGTTGCTGGTTTATTTTGGACGGGATTACACGGATTTCGCCCCGCCGAACGCCACACCGGCGGAGTTGCAACGCCTCCGCCAACAGCAACTGGATGACGAATACAACGTCCGGCAGGCGTTGATCTCCGTTGGCTCAGGCGGGCTGACAGGCAAAGGCTGGCGGCAGGGCACGCAGAATGCCCTGGGTTATTTGCCGCGAGCCGTGGCGCACAACGATTTTATTTTCTCCGTGATTGCCGAGGAGGAAGGATTTGTCGGCAGCGTGATTGTGCTCACGCTGTATGTGGTGGTTCTTTTCACCGGATTGAGAATCGCCGGCCAGGCGCGCGATCGCCTGGGCAAACTCGTGGTGATGGGCATCGTGACGCTCTTCTTCAGCCACGTGTTCATCAATATCGGCATGAATATCCGCATCATGCCCGTGACGGGCGTGCCACTGCCGCTGTTAAGTTACGGCGGGTCTTCAGTGCTCTGCTCGTTGATCGCCGTGGGCCTGATGCAAAACGTTTACATTCATCGAAGAGGATACTGAATATGAGCAATAAAAAATTTTCGCGGCGCCGGCGTGGAATGCATTTCCGCCCCAAAGGCGGTCTCGGTCAAACAACACAAAAGCCGGACCAGGAAGCCATTCAGGCGCGTGCCGATGTGGTGAGCGAACAAGGCGGCGTGGAACACGTGTTTGAAAAACGCCACGCGCACGAAATTGAACGCGCCGAAAATCTGGCTGCGGGTTTGCCCCCGTCCGGAGTGACGGAACACGTCGAACCGAACGAGGGCGCAGGCAAAAAAGGTTTTCGCGAGCCGCATCTCGATACCCCCGCGCAAGTTGAGGAGGAAAAACTTTTCGAACCGGTGGCATTGCCGGAACAGCCCAAAGGGGTCATGGACACCATCAAACTTGCCGCGACGAATCTTGTAAAAAAAGTCCAGCGGCTCATCCGTCCGGGGCAAAAGACTCACAAGGAAGTTGTCATCAACGCCGAGACGCTCGAAACGCGCGTGGCCGTGATCGAAGACGGCAAGCTCGAGGAATTCAACATCGAGCGCACGACCGAGGAACGCCTGGTCGGCAGCATTTTTAAGGGAAGAGTCCGCAACCTCGAAGATGGTCTCAAGGCCGCGTTCGTGGACATCGGCTTCGAGAAAAATGCGTTTCTGCATTACTGGGACATTGTGCCCAACCAATTCGACAGCGGCGTGGAAATTGTCGAACGCGACGGTCGCAAACGCGACAGGCCTAAAATCACGCAAAGGGACATTCCGCGTTTGTATCCGCCCGGCAGCGAAATCTTTGTGCAAGTCACCAAAGGCCCGATTGGCACGAAAGGCCCGCGTATCACAACGAACCTCGTTTTGCCAGGACGTTACCTCGTGCTGTTGCCGAATTCGGATCAATCCGGCATCTCACGAAAAATCGAAAATCAGGAGGAACGCAAACGGCTCAAAAAAATCCTGCGCGAATTGTCCATCCCGGACAGCATGGGCGTTATCATGCGCACCGCCGGCGAAGGCCAGCAAAAGCGCTACTTCGTGCGCGACCTCGCGTTGCTGCTCGAAGAATGGCGCGGTGTGCAGGAACGCATGAAATCACAGCCGATGGCAACCTGCATTTTTCAGGAGCCGGATTTGATTGAGCGCACCGTGCGTGATTTTCTCACCGAGGACGTCGAACGCATCGTTGTGGACAATCAAAAGGCCTGCGACCGGATGCGCGACATGATTTCAAAAATCTCCAGGCGCTCGGCGAACAAGGTGAAATTATACACCGACGCGCAGCCGGTTTTTGATCGATTTAACATCTCCAAGCAACTGGCGAACACGTTCTCGCGCCAGGCGCATTTGAAGAGCGGCGGCTACATTGTCGTTGACGAGACCGAGGCGCTGGTGGCGATTGACGTGAACACCGGCCGGCACAAAGGCAATCGCGATCAGGAGTCCACGATTCGGAAAGTGAACCTCGAAGCCGCCGAGGAAATTTGCCGCCAGCTTCGCCTCCGCAACATGGGCGGGCTGATCGTGCTCGACTTCATTGACATGAAATCCCGCCGCGACCAACAGCAGGTTTATCAACGCATGAAGGAAGGGCTGCGTCGCGACAAAGCCAAGACGCATATCCTGCCGATTTCGCAACTCGGCCTCATGGAAATGACGCGCCAGCGCCACACCGAGAGCGTGCACGCGGCGGTTTATGACGACTGCCCGTATTGCAAAGGCCGCGGCAAGGTGAAAAGCGTCCTGACGATGAGCGTGGAAATTCAGCGCAAGCTTCAGGAAATTCTTAAAAAACGCACGCGCGATGAATCGGATTTTCAACTGCGCATTGTCGTGCATCCGACCGTGCTGGAACGGCTTCGTACCGAGGACGAAAAACACCTGATTGAGATGGAAAAGCGTTACTTCGGCAAGCTGTCGTTTCGCGCCGATCCGGCCATGCACGCCGAGCAATTCAAAATCGTGAACGTCGAGAATGGCGAGGAAGTGGAGAACGTAGATTCATAAAAGGTAGGGCCCGCTCTCCGAGCGGGCCGCGGCGCGATGGGGACATCGCGCCCTACCAAAAAAAACGCCCCGTGAGAAATCGCGGGGCGGTTTGCCTTAAAAGGGAGACTATTCCTTTGCTTGAGCCTGTGCTGGCTCCAGCGCGGTGTTAAGCTGACGATTTATCATTATGCTTCTCATCCAAATCCTCATAACCGGCATCTCCGGCTAATCCCTCGACGATGGAAAAACGATGTGCCACACACGCCAAGACAACGCCAACAGGAATGCTCAAGGTGAGAAGACATAGTGAAAGAAAATGCCGCCATGAACCCGAAGGCTGGCTCAACCAATTCAAGCCGAGGAGTGCCAACACCACCGCGCCGAAACCACCAGAAGCAATCCGGTGTAACCACTGCGGCAAATAGTGATTGCGAATAAAAGGGCGCATAGTCGGCCTAACCTGTTATTCGACCGCACCGAGCGGTGTAGTTTTTCCCGTGTTCAATCTGTCCCGCATTGCGGGATCTGTGGCTAAAATTTTCCTCGCGGACTTCGCGCGAGATTCCAGTTTACAGTTTTCCTTTTGTGGACGGCAGACGACCGGCGATGCGCGGATCATGCCGGCAGGCCGTATCCACGGCGCGCGCGAACGCCTTGAACAGCGCCTCGACGATGTGGTGCGGTTCGTCGCCGTAAAGCAGTTCCAAGTGCAAATTGCAGCGGGCTTCGTTGGCGAAGGCCTGGAAGAACTCGCGCGCAAGGCCGAAACGAAACGCGCTCGACATATCCTGATTTTTTTCAGACTTGGCGAGACGCTTTTGGGAAAAGGCATTTAGCCCGCGCCAGACGAGATGCGGCCGTCCGCCGAAATCAATGACGCAACGGGCGAGACACTCGTCCATCGGCACATAGGCTTCGGCGCGAGCCGCGCAGGCCACCTTTTTCCCGCCCGGCGCCCGCGATTCGGACCACCCATAACGACGGATGCCGCGTTTGTCACCAAGCGCGGACGCAAAGGCCTGGCCGAGCGCGATGCCGCAATCCTCGATCGTGTGGTGCGCGTCCACTTCTAAATCGCCGCGACAGCGCAGGCGCAAATCCACAATCGCGTGTTTGGCGAACAGCGCGAGCATATGATCGAAAAAAGGAATGCCAGTTTTAACCGAAGATTTTCCCTTGCCGTCGAGTTTAAGGCTGACGGCAATGCGGGTTTCTTTTGTGTTCCGCACGATTTTTGCCTGACGAGGTTTCATTACGGCCATTAAACCAAAGCAGCCTGCAAAAAACAAAGCTCAATCACGCAGTCAACGAGGCGGAGTGTTTAGAGCAGGAGGCCGCTCTGCGAGTTTCTGCCGGGCTTCGTCAATCCGCTTTTGAATGGCGTCCGGGCTGGGCGACATTGGTTTGGCCATTTTAAAATATTCGATGGCCTGCGGCCAATTCCCGGCGTTTTCCTCCAAATAGGCAAGGTTTACCAATATTGCATCGCAAAGCCGCTTGTTCTCCACGCTCTTTTTGGCGTCATCGCCCTGTGCCCGCCAGTATCGAAGAGCTGCCAACCAGATGTTCCGGGCGCGATTGGTATCATGGTAGTCTTCGTTGTAAAGCCGGCCCAACTCGAACAGGATTTCGCAATTGTCCGGATTGTTGCGCAAGCCCTCCCGCAAAAAAGCCTCAGCCTCCTTTGGATTGTGAAGGCCGGTCCGCAGCCAATAGGCGGCGACGGTGTAGGTCTGAACCATTTGCGGATCCATGTCCGCCGCGAGTTGCAACCACGGCAAAATCTCCCGCTCTTTGCCGTTCGACAAATGCGTGTGCTGGTCGAGGCGGAATTTCCAGCCAAAGGTGTCAATCCAATCTTTTGGCGCTCCAAAAAAATCAACGTTCGTCGTGTCCTCGTCATTGTCACTTTCCCCACGAACGGCGGCCATGACAGCCGGTTGGTTCTCCTGTTTGTCAAAGATGGACGGATAATAGCCGCTGTGAAAATACACGTCGGCCATCACATAAAATTCATGCGCGAACAGCCGCCGGCCTTCTCCCAGCAGCAATTTGAAAACGTTGTTGGATCGGCTGGGATTGTTCCATTTCGCCACCCGCAACTGGAGCGCGGTCGCCAGTGTGAAACAAACCGCCAGCAACAAAGCCAGAATCCAATATGGCGAAGTCTTTAAACGCATTCTTACAAACTTTTGCGCCGGAAACCCAGCCAGGTCAGCAGCAGAAACAATCCGGCATACGCCGCCGCGTAAAGCGTGGCCAGCATGCAATCCATCCAAGGCGCCAACGGCCAGTTGTAAGTCAGCCGGTCGCGAACGTCGAACCATTCCAAGTGCGGAATCAAAAAGTAAATCGTGTAAATAACGCTGCGCAACGGCTCGGAATGATGCAGCGCGACGACGTTCAAATGCCGCCCCAATAATAAAATGCCGACGATGGTAATGAAACAAATTGTCACATTGGACGACGGCGCGGTGAAGATAACGGAACCCAGCAAAACCATCGCCGTCACCACGCCCAGCAACGCCCATTGAAGCCAGAAGGATTGCAGGTAATTCAGCACCGGCCAGCTTTGCTCATGCGTGCCGATGACAACCGCGAAGAAAAAATAAAAAAACAGCAGTGCGATGCCGGAGGCAAGCCAGCAGCCGAAAAATTTTCCGAGAATCACCTGCGCGCGGGTGACCGGTTTGGCCAGCAACGGGAAAATCGTCCGGCTTTCGCGCTCGGCGGGAAGTTGCCGCGCCGCCATTACGATTGCGATAATCAACGCCGAAATTGAAATCAGCAACACGCAAATGGCTTTCAGGTAATTCACTATTTGAGGGTCGTTGAAAAAATGAACCATGCCCGCGGCAATGGTGATCACCGCCGTAAGAACAAACAGCACATAAAAATCCTTGCGGCGGTAAAGCTCTTTGATGACGACGCCGGCCAATGCCCAGATGGTGTTCATGGTGTGGATTGTGGTTGGTAACCAATGATGTCCAAAAAAGCTTTCTCCAGATTTGTCCCATGCCGCGCCACCAAATCACTGACGCGCCCAACGGCCTTCAACCCGCCCTGGTCGATGATGGCCACGCGGTCGCAAACCGTTTCGACTTCGCCCAATTCGTGCGACGAAAAGAAAACGGTTTTACCCTCATTCTTCAGCCGCTGAATGATTTCACGCACTTTCATGCGCCCCAGCGGATCAAGGCCGCTGGTGGGTTCGTCCAGAATCAGCAGGTCGGGATCGTTGATGAGCGCCTGCGCGAGACCGATGCGTTGTTGCATTCCCTTGGAATAGGTTTTGATGAGATGTTTGCGCGCCTGTTCCAATTCGACCAGCTTCAGCAATTGATCAATCCGTTTGTCCGCTTCCAATCGTGGCAGGCCGAAAATTTTTGCGTAAAAGCGCAGCAGTTCCTCGGCGGTGAGAAATTTGTAGTAATACGTCATCTCCGGCAGATAACCGATGCGCTGGCGCGCAATGGGCTGGCGCACGTCAATGCCAAAAAGATAGGCCGTGCCGCTCGTTGGCGGAATGAAACCGAGCAACACGTTGATGGTCGTGGTCTTGCCGGCGCCATTGGGACCGAGGAAACCGAAGATTTCGCCGGCGCGAACGGACAGATTCAACTCCTTTAAGGCAGGCTTGATTTCCAGCCTTAAACCGCGCGTGCGGTATTCAACACAAAGGTTTTCCGTCCGCAGAATCGCATCCATGTGTTCCCCAAATACCAAAATTGGTTCGACAGGCCAGAAAAATAATCATTCAAAGTTTCAACCGCCGGGCCGCATAAAATCAAAAATGCCCGAAGCCAGGGAGGCTCCGAGTCTTCTGA
>CAWIGO010000014.1:0-45132 GCA_963835625.1 uncultured Verrucomicrobiae bacterium | reverse complement strand
ACCGCTGGCAATCAGGGCAGATTCCAAAAAATTCCAGCTTGTGGGTCACGGCTTTGAAGCCGTTTGCAGCGGCGATGCGCGATTCGATTTTGCGCGGAAAACATTCGTCAATTTCAATCACTTCCGCACAGCGCGTGCAGACCAAATGATGGTGATGCCCGTCATCGCCTTCGCGGACGAGCTCGAATCGCGCCGCGCCGTCGCCAAAGTCAAACCGCTTCACCATGCCCATTTTCTCAAGCAGGTGCATTGCACGGTAAATGGTGGCCAAATCGCATCGGCCTTTGGGTATGGCGGTGAAAATTTCCCTGTTCGTCAGCGGATGGGCGTGCCGGCGCAGAATTTCCAGGATCGCCTGGCGCGGGCTGGTGATTTTGCGCAATTGCCCGCGCAAACGACCCGTCAACGCGGACAATTTCTGCCGCTTGTGCGAATGGGAACGGGTGCGGGCTTTCATTACCATCCCAAAATCACACTGGCAATTCCCAAAAGCAAGTTCAAATGCAAATCGCTTGCAACCCATTCCCGCAAAAAAAAGCCGCCCGACTGCAAATGCAATCGAACGGCGGAAAACAGGCTACTTCATCAGCAGCATCTGGCGCGCGCGCTTGATGGCGCGGGTCAGCTGGCGCTGATAATGCGCGGGCATCCCGGTGTATTTGCGCGGCAGGATACGGCCCTGGTCGGTCACATATTGCCGGAGCAAATTGGTGTTCTTGAAATCGAGCGCGTCAACGGTGAAGTCAATCTTCGGCTTCGGCCGCTGTATGCGATTTTCCGTACGGCGACGCGATCCGCGGCGATCTGATTTATCAGTATTGGTTTTGCGTGGCATGGCTATTTAATCTCGCGGTGAAGCGTGTGGCGGCGCAGGAACGGATTGTATTTTTTGAGTTCGAGCTTTTCCGTCTTGGTTTTTTTGTTGCGGGTGGTGGTGTAGCGCGAAGGTGTTTTGCCCTGCTTGCGCGCCTCAGTGCATTCGATGGTGATGATTTCACGCGGCATGAATTATTCCTTCTCCTTGGCCTTTGGCTCGTCCGACTCCTCGGTTTCATCCTCCACTTCCGCGATGCCGGCGGTGTCAATCGAGCCCAACTGTCCAAGCCGGCGCGATTTTAATGCGCCATCGCGCTCAAGCTGCGCCTGCGCCACAACGGTGAAGCGCGTCCACGGGATTGCCTCGAGGCGCGCCCTGGGAATCGTTTTGCCCGTCAATTCACAAACGCCGTAGGTCTTTTTCTCGATGCGGTTGAGCGCCTCTTCAATTTCATAAACGGCGTCTTGATCGGAGGATAACAGGCTCAACGCAAAGTCGCGGTCAAAATTGTCCGTGCCCGAATCCGCCATGTGCAAGCTGTAGCCCGGCATCTCCTCCGCGGATTCCTTGGCCAGCCCGTTCATCTGCCGGAGCAACTGCTCGCGCAATTCGAGCAGCCGGTTGTAATACTTCTGCCATTCGGGTTTGATCTTCTTCATCGCGACGGGGGCCCTGGATTTCGACGCTGGCCGGCCGAGAATCGCAGCTGTCGCGGCGGAGGTTTGCAGCTTGCCGTGCGACATTTTCATATTTTTTCCTTATTCTTTATTGTCACAATTTCAAATCCGTTTCCGCTGTTAGAGCAGGTTTCAGACCATTAAAAGCGCGGGAATGTAACAAAGGAGATTAAATACGCCATAAAAATCTTCAGGAATTCTGGGGCGGAAAAATCAGCCCTTTTCAATGCACGCATAGGCGTTGTGATTGTGGATGCTCTCGAAGTTTTCCGCTTCGACCTTGTACCACCGCACCCGCGCGTCGGCATTCAGCTTCAGCGCCACAGCGCGCACCAAATCCTCGACGAACACCGGGTTCTTATACGCGCGCTCCGTCACCGCCTTTTCGTCCTGCCGCTTGAGCAGCGCAAACAGCTCCGAACTCGCCGAGCTTTCGACCATTGCAATCAAATCTTCAATCCAGACTGATTTGTTCATGCGAATCGCCACCGTGACTTCGCCGCGCTGATTGTGCGCGCCGTATTTGGCAATCGCTTTGGAGCACGGGCACAGCGTCGTGACGTTCGCCTTCACCGTCAGGACGAAATCAATGTCCGGCCCGCACGCCGTGGCATCGAACCGCGCGGTGTAATCCATCACGCTTTCCATGCGCGACACCGGCGCTTTTTTGACCATGAAATAGGGGAACTCGACTTCCAGATGCGATATGGCCGCATGAAATTTTTTCTGCAGTGCGTGAAGGATTTCGCGGATGTTCTCCACGTGAATAACGCTGCCGTGCGCGTTCAGCACCTCGATGAACCGGCTCATGTGCGTGCCTTTGAACTCCTTCGGCAAATCCACAAACATTCCGATGGTGGCCACCGTGTTTTGCACGCTGCGCGCCTTGTCGCGCACCTGGATCGGAAAACGCAGCCCGCGCACGCCCACCTTGTCAACCCGCAAATCACGGTGGTCGCACTCGCTCTGCTTGTCATACAATCTTCCCGACGCGACCTTTCGCCTGGCCGCGCGGAACGCGATTCTGTTCTGGCTGATTTTCAGCACGGGGGGACAGTAGCAGCGCGGGCGAAATTTGCAAACGCTACATCTCATCGAAAAAGTTTTTTTGACCCGTCTTAACGTCCCGTTTATCCTGCCGCCCGTGCCAAAACGTTTTTTGCTTCAGTTTATCCTGCTTCAGTTTGCGTTGTTTTGTTCGATTGCCTTCGGGGCGGACACATTTCGCGTGGCCACTTACAACGTGGAAAATTATCTCGACCAGCCGACGGAATCGCGTCCGCAGGCCAAACCCGTTGAGGCGCGCGCCAAAGTCCGCGAAAGCATCCGCGCGCTGAACCCCGACGTGCTCGCCCTCGAAGAAATGGGCGGCACCAACGCGCTCATGGAACTGCGCGCCTCGCTAAAAGCCGAGGGCGCGGATTATCCGTATTGGGAATTTATCAGCGGGATGGACACGAACATCCACGTGGCCGTTTTGAGCAAGCTGCCCATCGTCGCCTGTCATCCGCACACGAACGACGTTTTTCTGCTCGACGGACGCCAGTTCCGCGTCAGCCGTGGTTTTGCCGAGGTGGACATTCGTGCCGCTCCAAATTTCACATTCACGCTCATCGCCGCGCATTTGAAATCACGCCGACCCGTGCCCGACGCCGACCAAGCCGAGGAACGCTTCGAAGAAGCCAAGGTTCTGCGCGGCATTATTGACGAACATTTCAAGGCGAACCCGAATGCAAAACTGATTGTCCTCGGCGATTTCAACGATTTGAGAAGCTCGGATTCGATTAAAAAAATCATCGGTCATGGAAGATTCGAACTCACCGACACACGGCCTGCCGAGCGGAACGGGGACAATACACCCGCTGAAAAACCATGGTTTGCCCTGCGCGACATCACGTGGACGTATTACTACGGCAAGGAAGACACTTACAGCCGCATGGATTACATATTGTTGAGTCCGGCGATGGCGCACGACTGGGTCAAGAACGAGACTTATGTGCTGACAATGCCGAACTGGGGAGTTGGTTCAGACCATCGGCCAATCGTCGCGACGTTCAAGGTGGAAAATAAATAGCATGGGAATTTAAGCGTTCTCAACAGATCTAAGCAGTTCATTAAATCGTGCTATAAGAATTTGCTGAACCTTTTTAAGCTCCACCTCCTCATTGTCGCCAAAAACTCCGTTTCTGGAATTGCCAATCAATTCTGCCTCTGTTGTTTTATTCAATTTTTCCCATGCTTTCAAAAACCTCCGTTTGCGTCTTCCGGTAAGATGCAGTCTGAATCTCCAAACACTTTTTTCGAGCGCAGTCTTGTGAAAATTCCAAACCGAAATCGGTGCTGAATGGTTTCCGGCATCTTTAATCATTTGGTTGAGCATGGGAATAAACTGCAATTGGTCTTCTCGAAGGTCATTATCCCGCTTAGAAATTTTGCCGAGCCTGAATCCGAGCCAGACGCCAAGAAGAGTAGTGATAGAGGCGGCGGCGATAGGTATGAACCATTCCATAGATATTGGGTGCTATTGCGCGGATGATTCTTGAGATGCTTCTTTTGGTTTCAAAACAAAATAGCGGTCGGGATCAACTTCAACTAAATTGTTGTTGCTTAAAAATAGCTGAACACTTTCTACATTCGTCGGCGCATTAACTAACCAGTAATATTTTTCTGTTTTGTTTAACACCATGCGCTGAGTGCTTGCAAAAATCGTAAATGATTTGTTGCGAGGATAGGTAAATGAGAATTTTCCATCGGCATCGGAAAGTGTTTTTTGAACGACAACAGGCAAAAAATCTACCAAGTAGCCTTCCGCTGTCGGGTAGCTTTCCAATGCCTTATCAGCCTTTATTATATCGGACTTTGCGGCTTCTAGTTTGTTAGATGCCTCCGCATTTGCAGCGGTTTCAAAGTCCCATAACTCTTTACGTAATGAAGCCCATTTTTCTATTGTTTTCACGCTTTTTTCAAGCACAGTTGTCTGAGCACTTAGGGCATTATTCCTAGCCATGCTAAGATTTTCGTCCCTATAATTACTAGCAGTCCAAGCATCGTTTACTTTATCAATATAAGCCTGTAAATGGTTCGCTTCGTTGGTTTGCTGGATATATTGTCTATTAAGATCGTCCACATGAGTCTTCATTTTAATCCAATCGGCGTTAGTCTCGTAAGGTTTGTTGGTCGTGAACCAATTAAAACGAGTTTGGGCTTCTGTATATTGTTGAACAGCGTTCGTATATGCTTCGAATCGAGACGCTGCTTCTACCTTAACCGCTGACTCTTTCTTTTGTAGAAAATCAGTGACTTGTGATTTTTCGATCAGAAGAATTGCAACGTCGCCAAGTTTAATATTTTCCGCGCCTTTAGTGACGATGAACACTTGGCCTGAAAGCATTGTTTCTTTTGGTTTGCAACCAACTAAACCGAAAAGCACAGCAAAAATTAAAATCGAAAAGATTTTTATTTTCATAATTTTTCCGGCTTCGACATCAAATCCACGATGCGCTGGAGCAACCGCCCCGCCGCGCCACCATCGAGCACCCGGTGGTCGAAGCTCAACGTGAGGTAACCTTCCATGACGGGCACGAACCGGTCTTTGGCTTCGTCCCAATGCGGCATTCTCCGGCCCGCGCCCATGCCGAGCACGAGCGTCTGCTCCGGCAACGGAATCGGCGTCGCCCAAATCAGACCGAACGTGCCGTAGTTTGTCACCGTTGCAATCGAACCGCCGGTGGCTTCCGCCGGAAGTTTCTGCGCGCGCGCAAGCTCGATGAGTTTGTTGTAATGCGGCACCAATTCTTTCAATGGCTTTTTATCCGCGTTACGAATCACCGGCACGAGCACGCCGTCCTCGGCTTCAACAGCAACCCCCACGTCAATCGCCGATGGATGGACGATTTTGCTGCCGACGAGCCGGCCGGCCGGGGCGCTGTTTTCCGAAAGCGCAATGGCCAGCGCGCGCAGCGCGTAAAGCGCCGGGCCGGGCTTTGGGTCCGACGCTTTGCGATGCGCCAGCAGCGCATCGAGTTGGACCGGAAGTCCGACGGTTGCCAGCGGGCGCGTCCAACTGCGGCGCATGGCGTCGGCCACAGCCACGCGCATCGTCGAAGCCTGGCTTATTTTTTGTTTTTCAAGATGCGCGATGAACTTTTCAAAATCCTCAACGGTCACGCGGCCTGCCGCGCCGCTGCCCGCGACGCCCGCGAGATCGGCGGCGCTCAAACCCAGTTCCATCATGCGCGCCTTGAGCCGCGGCGAAAGATAGCTTGCACCCGCCGCGTTCGCCGGCACGGGCAATCCGCGCACGGTCGGCCGCACAACACGATTCCTGCCGCCGTTCGCATCCGGCTTTGAAACGTGCCCGGTGTCACCCGCTTTGGCTGGAGTGCAAATCGCCAGACCGAGCCGTGCCGCTTCTTCGTTTGTGGCTTCAATGTGGCCGAGCGCCGCGCCGACGGCGTAGCTTTCGTTCAGTTGCACGGTGAACTTTTCAATGCGCCCGCGACAAGGCGACGTGACGGTCATGCTGGCCTTGTTCGTTTCGACTTCAATCAAATCCTGGCCGGCTTCAACGGTGTCGCCGGGCTTGACAAGAAAGTTGATGATGTTGGCCTCGGCGATGGACTCGCCGAGCTGCGGCATGATGATGGGAATTTGCGGCATAACTTTTTAAAGTCTTAAAAGTTTTCTCGCGGCGGCGGCGACGGCGTGTGCCGTGGGACGGTGCGCGGTCCACAAATTGGGATGATACGGCACGGGTGTGTCCTTGGCATTGAGCCGTTGCGGCGGCACGTCGAGCAAACCAAATCCTTCACTCGTGACACGGGCGATGACTTCCGCCGTCACCCCGCCCCACGGCCACGCTTCACCGACGCAGAGCAATCGTCCCGTTCGCGCGACGCTGGCCATGACGGTGTCGGTGTCAAGCGGTTTGATGGAGCGCAAGTCAACCACTTCAACTTCCCAGCCTTCGGGCGAAAGCTCCTTCGCCGCTTCAAGCGCCTCGTGCACCATGGCGCTGTAGGCAACGATGGTCATGTCGCGGCCGACGCGCGCGATTCGCGCCTTGCCAACAGGCAGGGCTTCGCTCGGCAGTTTTTCGGCTTTGAGATGGTAATAAAGAAATTTGTGCTCGCAAAAAATCACCGGGTCGTCAATCGCCACCGCTTCAAGCAACATGCTGTAAGCGTCCTCGACCGTTGCGGGCGTCAGCACGATCAGTCCCGGATAATGCGCATACACGGTTTCCATGCACTGGCTGTGAAACGGCCCGCCGCCCGACGTGCCACCGAAAGGCAATCGCACGGTGATCGGACACGGCACGTTGGTGCGCCAGAAAAGCGTCGCGGCTTGATTGACAATCTGGTTGAAACCGGTGGTGGAAAAATCCGCGAACTGCATTTCGATGATCGGCCTCATGCCTTCAATCGCCGCGCCGACGGCCAGACCCATCATGGCGTCCTCGCTGATGGGTGAATCGAGAACGCGACCGGGAAATTCCTTCGCCAGATTTTTCGTGGCCTTGAATGCGCCGCCAAACGCGCCGACGTCCTGCCCGTAAATGAACACGCGCGGATCATCGCGCAACGCATGAGCCTGTGCTTCGCGGATGGCTTCAAGATACGTGATGCTCATGGGCGGATAACCAATTACTTATTTAACTCTGTTCAACCCCTTCGTTCAAATGTCCGGTTGAAATTGCGCGCCAATCTTCCGCAAATGGATCGGGCGCGGGTTCGCGTTGCGCCTGGGCAACGGCTTCTTCGACTTCGCGGACGATTTCATCGCGCATCGTTTTCAACGATGCGGCGTCCGCCCATTTTTGGCGGAGCAAAAATTCCTCGGCGACCTTCAGGCAATCGCGTCCGACCGGCGACGCCTTTAATTTCGGGTCAACGTAACCCGCATCATCGTGTTCGCCGTGGCCGCAAAGCCGGAGCAATGTGGCAACAACCAGTTGCGGGCCATGACCGGCGCGGGCGCGCGCGACGGCGGCGCCGACAACTTTCAGGCACGCGTTCAAATCCGTTCCGTCCACCGATTGGGCTTCAACGCCATAACCAACGGCTTTGTCTGCAAGATTTTCACAGGCGAACTGGCGGGAGGTCGGCGTTGAATAGGCGTAGTGATTATCAGCCACAACCAGAACCAGCGGCAATTTTTCAATGGCGGCCTGGTTGAGCGCCTCGTGAAACGAGCCGGTGGACGTGGCGCCGTCGCCGATGCTGGCGACGCCGACCATGCCGCCGATGCCTTTCATGCGGCGCGCGAACAACACGCCGTTGACGACGGAAATCATCGCGCCGAGATGGCTGATCATCGGCAGATAACCTTCCCTCGGTTTGCCGCGATGAACGTTCCCATCGCGCCCGCGCATGGGGCCGAGCGCCGAGCCAAGATACGTGCGTGCGGCGTCCAGCACGGATTCGCCGAACGCCAATCGCCCCGCCGCGTCGCGAATCAGCGGAGCGAACACGTCGCCTTTCTTGAGCGAAACGCCGATCGCCGCGCTCAACGCTTCCTGCCCGCGACCAAGAAAAACGCCGCCGTGGATTCTTCCGGCGCGCCAAAGCGAGGCGAATTTATCGTCCAAGATGCGCGCCAGCAGCATGAAACGATAGGCGACGAGATGCACTTCACGCTCGCCGGCGCGAACGCTCACTGGTTTGGTGTCGGACACCGTCTGCAGCATGGCGGCACTTTATCGCCGAAATCGCGTGTCAGCAACGCTTCTTTCCGCGTTAAATGTTTTTCGATATGGGTTGGCGGGAAATGGCGCGATAGCGTCTTGGAGTGCGCCCCCGATACATCGGGGGCGCTTTCGTTGGCCAGTCATGTCCCCAAAGCGGCAGAGGACTGCCGCAGTCCAAGACCATCCGGTTTTTTCAAAGGTCGGGGCAGAACCGCATCTCCTTCCGCACCGCCGCCAGCCTTGCGATATTTCCCGCCGACTTTGGACGACCTGAAATTCCATCAAACATCAGCGTTGACAGCACAATAAACGGATTCATAGTCAAACCAAAACAACAATGTTAGACCGCAATAATGCGCTCGACTCATTGTTAGGCCACGAATGCTTATGAGACTTACCGTGCTCATTTTACTTTTGCCTGTGGTGATGTTTTTTGGATTTTTGTTTGTTCTTCATCACGGTGAGGCGTTGGCACTACCGTTTTTTATTCTTTGGATGCTGACCACTCTTGTTTGTTTTGTCCGAGGATTTTTTATTTTTCGGCAGCGCCGATATTTAGCATTTTGTTGTTTTGCTATCGCATTGTCGCAGGTTGTTTTGGCTATTGTTCCTGCGTTGACGGGAACATACAAATAGAGGTTTATGACGATTTCGTAGCCTAACACCGCGCTGGAGCCAACGGCCACTGTCCCTTGAGTTTTGGATTGAGCCATGAAATTTGATTGTCATCATTCCATTGCTGAGTTGGTCGCCGGTGGCCGTGGCTCCCATCTTCGCTCTTGCCGAGCTACGCTGCGGCAGGCAGATTTGGGTCGTTAGGCAAAATTCAAAAATGGAGATAAGATATGAATTGGAAAAAAGATATACCTATGGTTATCGTTGGTGTCATTCTTGGTATGGCAGGAACTTTTTTCGTCCTACAAGGAAGGATTTCAAAACTGGAAGGTATTGTTGATCAGCTTAGAGGCAGTTCTCAACAAACGATATCGGGTAAGTCACAACAAGAAAGATATCCATCTTGGCCACGCTCACCAGACGGAAAATATCAAGCTGATCAGGTAGCATTAGAAAATGGTGAACATTACCAAGTAAAGGAAATTGGGACTGGACGTATAGTAATGACCACACATGCTCAGTATGAGACGCTAAATGACGTGAAGGCCGGGCTTTTTAGTCCAGATTCAAAAAAAATTGCCGCAGCTTATCATTATGGGCATGAGGGTGGTTACACATGGGTAGGAATATGGGATATTGAAACTGGCAGTCTTGTTGATACGAAGAGGCAATCTGGCTGGACTACTGATATTTATTGGGTCTTTAGGGACGACAAGAGATAAGCATTAATTGTCCAAAGTAAAGTAAACGACAGCGAGATGGAATTTTTGCCTAACAAATCGCTGCAGGCAACGCGGGATGGCGCCTTCAGTTTGTCGAGAAGTCGCTGGTTGGCGTATGTCACCGGTCCCGCGTGCCTGAGCTTTGGACGTTAGGCAGATTTTTCACGAATCAGGAACTACGGAACAACTTATGGAACTCATACAACATTTTTTTACCGACGTCATTTCCCGCGTTATTCCAGGAAGTATCGTCATTTTTCTATACTTTGGCTCGCGAGTCAAAGCCGCAGTAAGTGGGTCTCACGAACAAGCCATACTTGCGCTTATCTGTTTAGCGGCATCAGCGTGGCTAGTCGGTGTAATATTAGAAATCATCACGTTTACTTTACCTCTTCTTCTTCTCAAGTTTTTCCGCCGGGGTTTGAAAAGGGCCAAGGACGAGTGGTCAAAATGGCTTTATAACAAGTTAGAACGGCTTCATAACAGCTTGGCCCTCGCGGGTGAGAAGCCCTGGAAAGATGACTCGGCTTTTGGGCGTAGGGTGCTAAAGTTGAGTGCAGAGAAAATTCTCTTTCGACACATGTTAGTTATCTCATTGTGGACACTGGTCTATCCCCCACCGGCGTTGCCAACGTACTTGCACTGGCAGTGGTGGTACAGCGTAGCGGGTTTTCTCACATTTCTCCTCGGGTGGTTATTGGCACGCGTTCAGCCTCCAACAGGTGACACTTCGACCACGCCTGTCTAACACCGCGCTGGCCTTCGCCGAGACGAATTGGCTATGTCCAAGCAGGCTGGAGCCAACTCCGACTTGTGTCGCGAGCAAACGGCATCGGGACTGGCGCTGGAGCTTGTTGTTGTTTACCTTTAATACAACTCAACCATCATCCACCAAACAAGGAGACATCTCATGCGTAAACTGATTCAGATTCTGGGTTTTCTGGCGATCATCAATCTGGCAGCGGCCCAGCCGATCCGCACCGAGGTGACCAACGTCACCACCCCCGCCGTGGATTCCAAACCGAACAGCGACACGGTGCCGGACGTGTATGCGCTTAGCGGGCAATTCGATCGGATTCTGGTGCTGCGTTTCAAATATCAAGCCGACCTGCTGGCCGGTCTGGAGCGCATGGTCAAGGAGAACAAAATCCGCAACGCCGTGATCCTGTCCGGCATCGGCTCGGTCCGAAGTTATTGTTACCACACAGTTAGCAATGGCACTTTTCCGTCCCGGAACATCTTTGTAAAGAACCCCAATGGCCCGGCCGATATCGTAAGCATGAATGGCTACGTGATTAACGGCCGCGTTCATGCCCACATCACGATGTCCGATCCCGACAAGGCGTTCGGCGGGCATCTGGAGTCCGGGACCAGCGTGTTCACCTTCGCGGCTGTGACGGTTGGGGTCTTCAAGGACGGAATTGATCTTAGCCAGGTGGACGACAAGAACTATCGGTAGGTGGCAACTGATACCCATTCCCGGAGACATTCAGCACATCTCTTACATTGGGTAGGGACGCATGGCCTCATGCGTCCGTTCATTTGTGCGGACGTTTCGGCGAAACGTCCCTACCTCTGCGCCGATTATCATTGGGAATTGGTATGATATATCAATACTGAATTTTGTCCGGCTTGTTTTTCCATTCCACAAAAACTTTCAGCGCTTCGTTGCGGAACAGTTGTTTCATGGGAATTTTGCGTCGTGAAACCGGCAGGGCGGCTTCGCGGTAAAAAAAATCGTCATCGAAACCAATCGCCGCCGCGTCGCGCCGCGTGTTGGCGTAATAAATCTTCCGCAGCCGCGCCCAATAACCCGCCGCCAGACACATCGGACAAGGCTCGCAACTCGCGTAAAGCTCGCAATCGTCCAGCCGGAACGTCTTGAGACGGCGGCACGCTTCACGGATGGCCATGATTTCCGCGTGCGCCGTCGGGTCGTTGGCTGAAGTGACCTGATTCCATCCGCGCCCGACGATTTTGCCGCGACGCACCACGACCGCGCCGAACGGCCCGCCATGATTACCGCGCATTTTTTGGAGCGAGAGACGGATGGCCTCGCGCATGAATTTTGTTTTCATCAAAAAAGTCCGGCAGGATTTTTTGCGGTGGGTAAAAATTTCCCGCGTTTCAACGCATTTGTCAGCCGGCCACGCGTCCATTTGCGGAGCCGGTAAATCGTGGCGAACGTGAAATCCGGCGCCGCCCCGCCCTGTCCGCCGACGAGTTCCGCGCCGCGCCGCACGTTGTCGAGCATCCACGCCGGCAGCCGGGCGTGATACAGATTGCGCCGCACCTCGCCGGCATGACACGCCAGCGCCGCGACAAGATCGCTTGCGTCTTCCTCATTCAATTCGACGAGCAGATTGGGATCCGTCATTTGCCCCCAAAATTCCGTTTCGACGACAAAACATTCAAAACTGCGCGGCATTTTCTTCAGCGCGTCCAAAATCAAAAAATGTGCGCCGATGTGCGCGTCGTGGCCGTCGCGCTCGTGCGGAAAGAAAATCACGCGCGGCTTGTTCGTCTTCAAAACATTTTTGATTTGCTTAACCGACGCCAGCCAACGTCCGCGATTCTTTTTGCAGGTGGTTGAATTGATTTTCTCCAAACCAAGCGGAATCAAACCGAAACCAAGGAAACCGCAGGCATTTTGCAGTTCGCGCAAACGCTCTTTGCGCCGTTCCTTTTTGCCACCGAGCGTCACGGCGACATTGATGATGTTCCACTTCGCCTCCCGCAACAGCCGCAGCGCGAGCCCGCCAACGATGCATTCGTCATCCGGATGCGGCGAGAAAACCAATGCTTTCGGCACGTGGTCCGGCACCTTTCGATGATGTGGGAATTTTCGCGGACGACCCGTCGGCAGCTTTTTTCCGCTTTGGAAAAGCCGGACGTGTTCAGAAACAAATTTTTGAAACGGGTTCACAAATTCAACTGGCGCTGATTAAACACGGTCAAAACACAGATGAACAGAAAAGATTCCCCTACCCGTCGCTGAGACGGGCTGGCGCCGGCGCGGCAGCGTCCTGGACTGCGGTTGGTCCTCCACCGCTTTTGCAAGTGCAAGCGTCGCCCAAAGCGCCAGAGGACTGGCGCAGTCCAAAACCTTGCGGAAGCTCGAACGGTTCATGGGAAAGGGCGCGATTGTTTTTATCCGTGTTCATCAGTGTGAATCCGTGGTGAAAATTATTTTTGTTCCACCGCTGTGCCGCCGAAAAGCAATCGCAAACTGTTCATCACGACGACGACCGTGCTGCCTTCGTGACCGACCACGCCGACCGGCAGGGGAATTTTCCCAAGCATCGCAAACGTCACCAGCACAACGACCGTGCCGAGTGAAATGACAAGATTTTGGCGAATGATACGGCGCGCACGCTGGCTCAGGCGAAACGCAGCGAGAAAATTTTCCAACCTGTCGTGCATCAGCACCACATCCGCCTGCTCCAAAGCCGCGTCCGCCCCGCGCGCGCCCATCGCCACGCCAATGTGCGCAGCGGCCAGACTCGGCGCGTCGTTCACGCCGTCGCCGATCATGGCAACCTTCCTCCCCTGCCCGCTCAACGCTCGAACCGCCTCGACTTTTTGTTCCGGCTTCAATTCGGCGCGCACGTCGTCCAGTTTCAATTTATCGCGCAAATGTTCGGCGGTCGCCTTGCGGTCGCCGGTCAAAACCACGGTGCGCAGGCCTTCACGGCGCAACTCTTCCACGACCGATGCGGCTTGCGGACGAATGTCATCGCGCAAGATGACGCGGCCCAGCAATTCATTTTCCTCGATCCAGATTTCGGAAAAACCGGCTTCGGTCGCAGTCACATGCGCAATCGTGCCGGCGTGACGGCCTTGCGCAATCCAGCCGCGTCCGCCGAGCTGACACATCCTGCCGTTATGTTTCGCGCGTAATCCTTCACCGGTGACAGATTCAAATTGCTCGAAGGCAACCGATTCAAGCTGCTGCTGTTTGCCATGCCGCGTGATGGCGCGGGCGAGCGGATGCGTGGAAAGTTTTTCGAGCGAGTAAGCCAGCCGCGCAATTTCGGCTTCGCGGCCGGTCGGAAAACTTTCGACTTTTTCAACGCGCAATTCGCCGGTCGTGAGCGTGCCGGTTTTGTCGAGCGCAACGGTGTTGACCTCGGCAAGTTTTTCCACCGCCGCGCCGCCGCGAAACAGAATGCCGTGCCGCGCGCCCCAGGCAATGGCCGCGAGCACCGCCGATGGAATGGAAAGCACCAGCGCGCACGGCGACGCCACCACGAGCAGCGTCATCGCACGATAAAACGCACTTTGCGATTCAACGGCAGACTTGAACGGCTCAAGCCCAAAACCAAGCCACCAGACGAAAAACATTGCGAACGAAAGGCCGATCACGAGGTAGGTATAGACTGTGCCGAATTTATCGGTGAACTGTTGCGCGGGCGCTTTTTGCTGCTGCGCGTCCTTGATAAGCGTGATGATTTTCTGCAACGCGCTCTCAGCGGCTGGCCGCGTAACGATGACTTCGACCGCACCCCAAAGATTGATCGTGCCGGCGAGCGTGGTGTCGCCGACGTTTTTCCCGAGGGGCGTGGCTTCGCCGGTGAGATTCGATTCGTCCGCGGCGGTGCTGCCTTTGGCGATTTCGGCGTCCACTGGAAATTGCGCGCCGGGCTTGATTAAAAGGCGCATTCCGGGTTTGAGCTGCCCGACTTTGACTTCGCGCTCGTTGCCCCGGGCATCCAGTGCGGTGGCGACTTTCGGCGCGTCGCGGAAGAGCGAGCGAATTTCCTTTTGCGTGCGACCGAGCGCGAAATGTTCAAGCGCGCCGGCAAGCGAAAACAAAAACAGCAGCGTCGCGCCTTCGCCCCATGCGCCGATGGTGGCGGCACCGGCGGCCACGGCAAGCATGAGAAAATGCACGTCAATCGTCCGTTTTCGCAGCCGTTTCCAAACTTCCCTAGCCGGATAAAAACCACCTGCGAGATACGCCGCTGCATAAGCAAAAACCTTTAACGGCGCGGGTGAAAAAAACCCGGTCAGCCCAAAAACACCGCACAAAATGGCAACGGCCAGTTGCGGTTTCCATTCGTCAATTTCCCCGACATGTTCAAGAAATTCGACGTCGCGTTGGACGACTTTCGGGAATGGAATGTCGCGCCAGCGCCAGAATTTGGGTGCGGTCGGACACGTGGCTCGCGCGATGGTCGTTGTTTGTCCGTCGCTTTGGATGGTGATTTTTCCCCGTTCCTCTTCGGACAATGGCGCTTCACACGTGAGGCAATCGCCCGCGCCGCTCAGCAACGAACAAATGCGGCCGGAATCAGCGGCTTGGGCCGCTTGAAATTGCGTCGTAATGCGTTCCGTCAGCCCGGCCACGTCGGCGCGGCCGAGGGTCGCGACGGAAATTTTCCGGTGCGCGCGGTCAATCGTCACCGCTTCGAGCGTCGGCTCTTCAGCCAGCGTGTCCACGACTGAACGCGCGAGGCACGGATTGGCCTCGTGGCCCGCAGTGCGGTTGGCAGACGATGAATTCACGGCCAATTCATTTTTAGTACATTACCGGGCGCGGCGCGACGCAAAAGGAATGCACAAAAATTCAATTTGGACTGTTCAAACCGATGCTCATCTGGCAGTGTGCCCCGATTTCTTTTGAGAAAAGTGACGCAAAACATGATGGACAAAACAAATTTTCCGACTTCGAACCAAAAAGTTCTGACGTGGGTCCAACAGATGGCCGACCTCTGCCAGCCGGAACTCATTCATTGGTGCGACGGCTCGGACGCGGAAAATCAGGCGCTGTGCGATTTGATGGTCAAGAACGGCACCTTCATCAAACTCGACGCCAAAAAACGTCCGGGCTGTTATCTTGCCCGCTCGCATCCCAGCGATGTGGCGCGCGTCGAAGACCGGACGTTCATCTGCTCGACAATCAAGGAAGAAGCCGGGCCTACGAACAATTGGGCCGACCCCGCCAAGATGAAGCAAAAATTGCTCGGCCTTTTTAAAGGCAGCATGAAAGGCCGGACGATGTATGTGGTCCCGTTCGCAATGGGGCCGCCTGACTCGCCGATTTGCAAAATTGGCATCGAGATCACCGATTCGCCTTATGTCGTCGTCAACATGCGTATCGTAACGCGCATGGGCAAGGTTGCGCTCGACAAACTCGGCGCTGAGGGAACTTTCATCCCCTGTATGCACTCGGTCGGCGCGCCGTTGCAACCCGGCCAGCAAGATGTTCCCTGGCCCTGCGAGCCGGACCCGAAAAAGAGATACATCGTTCATTTCCCGGACGAACCTTCGATCTGGTCTTACGGTTCCGGCTATGGCGGGAATGCGCTGCTTGGCAAAAAATGCCTCGCGCTCCGCATCGCGTCGGTGGTTGCCAAACGCGAAGGCTGGATGGCGGAACACATGCTCATCCTTTGCCTGACCTCGCCAAAGGGGAAAAAATATTACATCGCCGCCGCCTTCCCCAGCGCCTGCGGCAAAACCAATCTCGCCATCATGCAGCCGACGCTGCCGGGTTGGAAAGTGACTTGTATTGGTGATGACATTGCCTGGATTCGGATTGGCAGGGATGGACGTCTCTATGCCATGAATCCGGAGTCCGGATTTTTCGGCGTTGCTCCGGGCACCTCGATGAAGTCGAATCCGAATGCCTTTGCCACCTTTGCCAGGAACAGCATTTTCACCAACGTCGTGCTGACGCACGACAACGACGTGTGGTGGGAAGATATGGGCGTGCCCGCGCCGGAAAAAGGGATTGACTGGCACGGCCACGAATGGATGCCGGCCAGCGGCAAAAAGGGCGCGCATCCAAATTCCCGTTTCACCTCGCCGGCGGCGCAATGTCCGGTCATTGATCCCGACTGGCAGAACCCCGAAGGCGTGCCGCTTTCGGCAATCCTGTTTGGCGGACGCCGTCCAAACACGATTCCGCTCGTGAACGAAGCGTTCGATTGGGAACACGGCGTTTTCATGGGTTCGGCTTGCGGTTCGGAAACCACCAACGCCGCGCTCGGAAAACCCGGTGTGTTGCGCCGGGACCCTTTCGCCATGCTGCCATTTTGCGGCTATCACATGGGCGATTATTTCGCGCACTGGCTTTCCTTCGCGCAGCGCACCGACCGCAACAAGCTGCCGAAGGTTTATTTCGTAAACTGGTTTCGCAAGAACGACATCGGCGAGTGGCTCTGGCCCGGCTATTGCGAAAACAGCCGCGCGCTCAAATGGATTTGTGAGCGTGTCGAAGGCACCGGCAAGGCGCAAAAAACGCCGATCGGAAATTTACCGACGCCGGACGCGCTTGATTTATCCGGGCTGGATCTGCCCGCCGAAGACCTCAACCAATTGCTCGCGGTGGACATCGAAGGTTGGAAGAAGGAAGCCGAGGACATAGCCGAGAACTATGCGAAGTTCGGCGGCAAACTGCCAAATGCGTTGACCGACCAACTTGAAGATTTACGCAAGCGACTCGGTTAACTTCCGAGCAGCATTTTTGCCCTTGCCAGCGCTTCGTCCAGTTTGGACGCGTCCTTGCCACCGCCGCGCGCGTTATCCGGCTTGCCGCCGCCTTTGCCGCCCACAATCGGCGCGATCTGCTGAATGATTTTGCCCGCTTGCACTTTGGCGGTGAAATCAGGCGTGACCGCGGCAACCAGCGCAACACTTCCACGATGCGGACCCCCTCCAAGAACAATGACGCCTTTGAAGCGGCTTTTCAAGGAGTCAGCGACCGCCTGCAAGAAGTCTGCGTCCACGGCGCCGAGATTGTGAATGATGGACGGCACGCCGTTGATGGTTTTGATTTCCTCGAGCAAACGGCTGGCGGCATTCGACGCTTCGCGTTGTTGCGCGGCCTCAAGCTGTTTCCCCATCGCTTTCTGGTTTTCAACCAACGACTCGATTTTCTTTTCCAGCTCGCCGACAGGTGAATTGACCTTGCCCGCAAGTGATCTGATGAGCTGCAACTCGTCAGCGGCTTGGCGATAGGCCTCCAAACCGGCGATGGCTTCAATGCGCCGGACACCCGCCGCAATCGCGCCCTCACCGACGATGCGGAACAAACCAATCTCACCCGTCGCCCGCACATGCGTGCCACCGCAAAGTTCCATGGAATAACCATTCAACTTGCCCCGTTCTCCGCCAATTTGCAGCACCCGAACGGTGTCACCGTATTTCTCGCCGAAAAATTGCCTTATGTCCTTGCGGCTTTTGATGTCGGAATATGCCACATCTGGATTGGCATACACCGGTGCATTTTCGACGATGCGTTTATTAACAAGTTCCTCGATTTCCGCGATTTGCTTCGGTGTGAGTGGCGCACTGTTGAAATCGAAGGTCAGCTTGTCCGGGCCGACGTATGAGCCTTTCTGCGAAGCTTCCTTGCTCACGACTTCGTGCAATGCCCAATGCAGCAAATGGGTGACGGTATGATGGCGCTCAATGGCGCGGCGGCGCGGAACGTCAACTTCAAGTTCAACGACACTATCAACAGGTCTGATCTCGTCGAAATCAGAACTGAGAACATGATAAATGGATGAACCAATCTGTTTTGTATTTAAAATTGCGTAGCGTCTTCCCCCTTCGATAAGCCAACCTGAATCTCCCACTTGACCACCCATTTCAGAATAAAATGGTGATTTATCTGTAACCAGACCGACTGCACCTTCTCCCTTTGGCCATTTTATTGATCGCTTCATTCGCGCTTGGCAGTGAAGCGTTTTGTCACCAACAAAAGTCGTTGGAATATCAAGCGAGTCTCGAACCTCAATGACTTCCTTCTTCTGCGCGGCGCGGGCGCGGGTGCGCTGCTCTTCCATCAACTTTTCAAAACCTTCTTTATCCACGGTCAAACCGCGTTCGCGTGCCATCAACTCGGTAAGGTCAAGCGGGAAACCGTAGGTGTCGTAAAGTTTGAATGCGTCTTCGCCTAAAATAATCGGTGTGGTTGTAAGGAAATCACGACATACACCGGCAGCTATTTGACTTACCGAAAAAGGTCCTTTGCGTTGATTACCTTTTGAAAATGAAACAGTAACTTTAACCTCGGCAATAGGTGGTTTCCCACGAAGTGCGTCCAAATCGTTTTCATAAAAGCGTTGTCCGTATTCCAATTTCTGCCAGCCTTCTTCACGAGCAGTATTCAGCCATGCTTTCCAAAGTGTGTCGGTCTCAAAAATTTGAATTCCAGTGTCCAACGTCTTGTTAAACGCCTCTTCCTCGGTGCGGATGACTTCCTGCACGTGCTTTTTCTTGGCGCGGACTTCGGGGAAGACGTCGCCCATCATGTCGGCGAGCACATCTACAAGTTTGTAAAAGAAGGGTTCGTGGAAGCCAAGCGTGCGGCCATAACGCACAGCGCGGCGCAGGATGCGGCGCAAAACGTAACCGCGTCTTTCGTTCGACGGCTGGATGCCGTCAGCAATCGCAAAGCCCAGCGTGCGGATATGGTCGGCAACGACGCGGAAGGCGATGTCAACGGAGAGTTGAGAGTTGAGAGTTGAGAGTTGAGAGTCGGAATTCGGCAGCGTGCTGCCGTATTTTTTACCGCTCAACTTTTCGAGCTTGTCAAAAATCGGGCGGAAAATATCGGTCTCGTAATTTGAGATTTTGGCTTTGGCGAAATCCTTGAAGCCTTTTGTGCACTGGATGACGCTCGTGGCACGCTCAAATCCCATGCCGGTATCCACGTGTCGGGCAGGCAGCGGCGAAAACGTGCCATCTGGGTTCGCGTTGAACTGGATGAAGACGTGATTCCAGATTTCGATGCAACGGCCGTCGTTCTTGTTGACGAGGCTGCCTTTCGTGTCGCCCGCAGGCGTGAGGTCAATATGAATCTCCGAACACGGGCCGCACGGGCCGGTGTCGCCCATCATCCAGAAACTGTCTTTCTTGCCACCGAAGACAATGTGCTTTTTCGGGTCAAGCCCTTCGCGCTTAAAAATTTCCGCCCAAATATCATAGGTTTCCTGATCGAACTCGGACGGTTCGCCTTTGCCGGGTTTATAGACGGTGGCGTAGAGGCGATTCGCCGGAAATTTCCAGACTTTCGTTAAAAGTTCCCAGCCCCATTCAAGCGATTCCTTTTTGAAGTAATCGCCGAAGCTCCAGTTTCCCAGCATTTCAAAAAACGTGTGGTGATAGGTATCGAGGCCGACATCTTCAAGGTCGTTGTGCTTGCCGCCGGCACGGATGCACTTTTGCGTATCGGCAGCGCGACCTGGCACGTAAGGGCATTTCACCTGCGCGAGGAAAATCGGAACGAACTGGTTCATGCCGGCGTTTGTGAACAGCAGGTTCGGCGAGTCGGGCATCAGACTCGAAGACAGCACAATGGTGTGCTGCTTCGACTTGAAGAAGTCGAGGAACGACTGGCGGATCTGCGCGGACGTCATCATTAACACGTTAAATCGCAGCCGCAAAGAAGCCTACGAACTGCGGCTAAGCATTAAATATATGCGAAGCCTGAAGCGCAAGCGAGCATAAGTTTTTTTGCGCCGCAAAAGATTTCCCGAAATTTTTCTTGAGAAACTCCGCATTCAGGGCGATTAGTTAGACAGAAGCCGGTGGCAATGTTCTTTGGAATTGAAAAACAGATTTACCCTGCCCTGTTCGTGATTGGCAGACAAATCCTTGAACCGTAGTAAAACGATCAATGGAGCCAACCTGTGACTGTGGCCGACATGCCTTCACTGGAAGTCGAAAGCAGCCCGGCGGGCTCCGCATGTTGTAAAAACATGTTCAAAGGATCATGTCTCACACGGCAAGGGTGGGGTTTTATTTTAATGCGGAATGTCGAATTCAGAATGGGGAATCAAGGCCCGCCGGTCGGCGGGCTTTTTTGTTTTGGGCAAATTTTTCGCCTGGTGTTAATCTCAATTCATGGCGCGCGATGATTTGTTTACAACTCCGGCTGAATCAAAGCCGCGCGCTCCGACCACGCCGGAGCCTTCCCGCCATCAGCCGCTGGCCGCGCGAATGCGCCCGCGTAATCTTGACGAGTTCGCCGGGCAGACACACATCCTCGGCCCCGGCCAATTGCTGCGCCGCGCCATCGAAGCCGACCGGATCCAGTCGCTGATTTTCTTCGGGCCACCCGGCACGGGCAAAACGTCGCTCGCGCAAATCATCGCTCGCCAGACCAAAAGCAAATTCGAGCGTTTGAGCGGTGCGGAATCCAATGTTGCCGACATGCGCTGCGTCCTGTCCGCCGCTGCGAACCGCCTTGAAAATACCGGCCAGCCCACGATTCTGTTCATCGACGAAATCCATCGGTTCAACAAGGCGCAGCAGGATGTGCTGCTGCCGGACGTCGAAAACGGCGTCGTCCGGCTCATCGGCGCGACGACGCACAATCCATTTTTCTTTGTCAACTCGCCGCTGGTCTCGCGTTCGCAAATCTTTGAACTGCGCCCGCTGGCCGAGGATGAACTTTTTTCGCTGCTGCAACACGCCCTGGTTGACGCCGAACGCGGTCTCGGCCACATGAAAATTCGCGCAGCCGAAAATGCCTTGCGCCATCTTGCAAAAATCGCCGACGGCGACGCGCGCAAAGCACTCAACGCGCTGGAAATTGCCGCGCTCACGACTGCGCCGGGGAAAAACGGCGTCATTCATATTGACCTCGCCGCCGCCGAGCAAAGCATTCAAAAAAAGGCCGTCGTCTATGACGACGAAGACGCGCATTACGATACGATTTCGGCTTTCATCAAATCCATGCGCGGCAGCGACCCGGACGCGGCGCTTTACTGGCTGGCGAAGATGATTCACGCCGGTGAAGACCCGCGATTTATCGCGCGACGAATCGTCATTTGCGCGGCGGAAGATGTCGGGCTCGCCGATCCGATGGCTTTGGTGCTGGCAAATGCGGCATTACAAGTTGCAGAATTTGTCGGCTGGCCGGAGGCGCGCATTCCGCTGGCCGAGACGACGGTTTATATTGCCACAGCCAACAAAAGCAACAGCGCTTACCTGGCGATTGACGCCGCGCTCGAAGATGTGCGTTCCGGCCGCACGCTGCCGGTGCCGGAGCATTTGCGCGACACGCATTACAAAGGCGCCGAACGGCTCGGTCATGGCAAAGGTTACGAATACGCGCACGATCATCCCGGACATTTCGTGGCGCAGGATTATCTCGGCGCAGACAGGCGTTATTACGAACCGACCGAGCAAGGTGTGGAAAAGAAAATCAAAGAACGCATCGAGCAGTGGCGCAAGGCATTGGTTGAAGCGCGAAAGAAGAAGAAATGACTGCTGATTTGAACTTTCAAAAAGCCGCGCTGCGAAAACAAATTCGCGGCATATTGCAAAAAATTTCCCCGGCGGCGCGCGAAGCAGCGTCGGCACAAATTCGCGACCGGCTCAAGGAACAGGTAATTTGGAAAAACGCAGGATCGATTCTGTTTTTCGCACCGGCGTTAAATGAAGTGGATGTATGGCCGCTGCTGGAAGAAGCCCTCAACGCGGGGAAAACCGCCGCCCTGCCACGCTTTGATTCAGCCGATCGAAGTTACGTTGCGTGCCGCGTTCAAAATTTGCGGAGCGAGATTGTGACGGGAGAATTCGGCATCCGTGAACCGGCGGCGAAATGCGTGGAAATTCCCCTCAGCAAATTTGATTTGGTTCTTGTTCCCGGCGTAGCTTTTGATTTGCGCGGCTACAGACTCGGTCGCGGCAGAGGATTCTATGATCGATTGCTGGCTGAAGTGCGTGGAGTCAAATGCGGCGTGGCCTTTGACGAGCAACTTGCAAGTGAAGTTCCAGCTGGAAGGCTGGACGTTCAGGTGAACTTTATTTTAACGGCAACCCGCTGCGTGAAAGTTGAAGAATGACCCGCGGCGACAATTTATTCATGCTGCTGGCTCATCCCGGGTATGCCATTTTCCCAGCTTTGAGGCGCGTTCCACGGACGAACTGAAGCATTCTCGGGCTCATTCGTTGCACAACCGCTGACGCCGGTGAGGATGGCACCAAGGACGAGCAGCAAAAGCCATTTGACAGCCCGGCGTCTCATCTCAAGAAGCAGGATGGGCCGGAGTAACTTCGTCGCCTTCGATCACGTCACCGAGACGCCAATTCGGCACGATGTTGGCGATGCTGCGATTTTTTTGAACGCTGCGGACGATGACTTTGGCGACGAGCTTGCCGCCGCGGCTGACGAGCATTTCGCCGTCCTCCAGCACGCCTTGATCTTCGCCAATGTTCAACACAACAAAGTTCCACTTGGGATCCACGGCGACAATTTTGCCTTCGAGATTGGCGCGCAACTTGACAACATAGTTTGTTCCCACGAATCCGGCGAGTTGATTGTTCAAACGGCTGACGGCGCGTTGCAAAACAATATTTTCTTCTTTGACGGCTTCGAGCGCGCTCTGCGTATTTTTTAGCATCTTGTTCAATGTCATCACCTGGTCGGGTGAAAGAGTTGTTGCCGTGTAAGCACCCAACTGCGCCTGTGTATCGTTGAGTTCCTGCGTCTCTTTGGCCAGTTTGTCGGCCATTTCACTGGCACGCTTGATCTGTTCCTTGTCGTCGGCCACGGCTTTGTCACGCTGGGATTTTGTGTCAGTCAATTCCTGTTGCGTCTGCGTCAAAGTATCTTTTGTTTTGGCCAATTCCTGGCGGCTGCTGGCAAGATCGCCCAAGGCTTTTTGTTTCTGGCTGCGCTCGTCGTTGCGCTGGGTAATCAACGTGTTGATTTCGTCCCGAACTTTGGAGATGTTCAGCCCGCCAACGGCTAGCGCCGCGACGATTGCCACAATCAGACTAATGCGAATCAGCATGGTTTAATCAGTTGCAACTTTCCGTCACATTAGACTTTTGCCCCGAGTATGTCAATGCCGGTTTGCACATTGCCAAACCTCAATTTCACCTCATCTTTTGGGCATGGATACTGAACAATTCAAGTGTTTGCAGTTCCGGCCGGATGCCAAACTGCGGTCGCAGCACGCTTCGTGGACAATTTTTGCCCTCACCGGCATCGTGGTTGCCGTGGCTGTCTGCCGCAGTGGAACACGAATGGACACTCGCGCGATTCGCTGAACGCGGGCTGGCCAACCGGAAATTTTTCTGATTTCCTATTTGTGATGAACCGGGATTTCGTCCGCCAACTTCGCACACTGTTCGTTTTGGGCCGCATTTCAAATTTGCCGACGGTTTGGTCGAATTGTCTCGCCGGCTGGTGGCTGGGCGGCGGCGGAAATTTCCCGAAATTGCCCCTGCTGTTCTTTGGCGTCAGCTCACTCTACTTGGGTGGAATGTTTTTGAACGACGCATTCGATGCCGACTTCGACCGCCAGCGCCGCGCGGAACGGCCGATTCCATCCGACGTCATTTCGCTGCAAGCGGTCTGGCGCTGGGGACTGGCCTGGCTCGGTTTGGGCGCGGTGAGTTTGATTGCCGTGAGCAAAACGACCGGTGTGCTGGCGCTGGCGCTGCTGGTGTGCATCATCATCTACGACGCGACGCACAAAGTCATCACCGCCTCGCCGTGGCTGATGGGTATGTGCCGGTTCTGGGTTTACGTCATCGCTGCGTCGGTGAGCATGCGGGGTGTCAACGGCTGGGCCATTTGGTGCGGCGCGGCGCTGGCGTTTTATGTGGCCGGGTTGAGTTACATGGCGCGGCGGGAAAGTTTATGCGGACCCGTTTCTTACTGGCCACTGGCAGCTCTGGCCACACCGATTTTTTGGGCAATGCTGATGGACACCGGAGAAAATCGCGCTCCGGCAATCTGGCTGTCGCTCATTCTCGCGCTGTGGGTCACGCGTTGTGTGCAGCCAATTTTTCAGGCGGGTGAAGGCAGCATTGCACGAACCGTATCCGGCCTGCTCGCGGGAATCGTTTTTGTGGACTGGCTGGCGGTCGCTCCGGAATGCCCGCGCGAATTAAGCGTCATATTTTTAATCCTGTTCGGCGCGACGCTGGGACTTCAACGATTCGCTCCAGCGACTTGAAATTATTGATTGCCGCCATTACCTCCGCCACCGCCGCCAAAACCGCGTCCACCACGACCGCCGCCGAAGAATTGCCGCATGTCCACCGACGTGCCGTTTTGAAGCGCGTTAACGGTCGCGTTGATTGCCTGCACCATGGTCTCGTCGCTGGCGTATGCTGGTTGTGACAGCAATTGATTCAAAAGGTTGATCCGGCTGTTAATGACCTGCGGATCGGTGGGACTGGGGGAACTGAACGGGCCAAAGCCGCCCCCAGCCAGTTGCGCGACGATAAAGGCCTTCGCCCGGGAATCCAGGTCGGTATTGTTCAACGTTTCCACAAACAGCGCGTTGGCTTGTGGATTCTGGCCAACGTAATTCAGCACCTCCCGGCCCAGCGACACTTTGTCGAACTGATTGGTCAGATTCGGATTCTCGTAGGCCTGATAGAGCGCGGAAGCAGATTGATCTTTCAAGACTTCCGTGAGGTAACTCATCGCGTCCATGTCCAGCCGGCCATCCGTGCCGACGAGCATCTGCTGCGCATTCACCGCGAACGACGTGTCGTGGAAAAATTCAAGCACGCCAAAAAGATAGGCCCGGGACAAGTCATCAAGCCGGTTGGGATTGTCAATCGACGGCGGGCTCATCAGCAACTCCTTCGCGGCGGCGATGGCGGCATCGCGATATTTGCCAGGCGCGATTTCCTCGAGCACCCGCGCCAGATAGGCAATCTCGACGCCGCGCCCCGTGCTGCTCAACATTTCCGCCAGCGCCTCTTCCCCCTCGGGGCCGCCGATTTCCTTCAACGTGCCGACCAATCCCAGACGCAGCGATGGCGGCACCACCCAGTCGGTTTGCAGATTTTGAATGCGGCGAAGACGTCCGCCCCGGCCACCACGACCGCCGGGTCCGCCGATAAATCCGCCGGTGTTATTGAACTGGTTGGTTGAACCCCCGGCATTCGTCTGGTTGTTAGTATTGCTTTGCTCACTGTATTCCACGTCCACGTTACGTCCCAGAAACGCGCGGATGGCCGGCACAGCCGCCTTGCCGCGCTGCACAAGACTTTCCAATTTGAAAACAATCATCCGCAAACCAGTGTTGCGTTCGCTTCCCGTTCCAAGTTTCGCGTTGAGCAAATCATTGAGAATGTCCTGCGGCGATTCTTCCGCCGGAGCAGACACAGCGGCCATAATCACCTTTTCCACCGGAGCAGGCGTGGAATTGGTTTGGGGTTGTGTCTGTTGCGCTTTTAATTGTTCAAGCAGCGCGTCTTTCTGTTTTGAGACCACGACGTAAGCCGCGGCAAACCCGACACCGAGGGCCAAAATAATGGCAATCAAAGTTTTCATGCTAAAATCAGGACTTCACGACCAGTATAGGACGCTCCAAGCCAAGTTACAGTTATAAAAATTATTCCGGTGGTTAGGAAATACGGCCATCTTTTCTAGTGAAAAAACCCGAGGAAAAATTTCTTCCCGCCGAAAATCCAGATCGCCGCCGCCAGCGCGATGTAAGGCCCGTAAGGCATCCGCGACGACCATTCGCGCCGGCGCATCGCGATGAGCGTGACGCCCACCGCCGCGCCAATCATCGAGCTGATCATCAGCGAAAAAATCACTCCCTGCCAGCCGATGAACGCGCCAATCGCGCCCATGAACTTTACATCACCCGGACCCATTGCTTCACGCGGTAAAATAATTTCCGAACCAACAATTTCCATGTGATGAACATTTTCTGGATCAAATTCTTCAGTTTCAAATTTATCCTGATCAATTTTTAATAACGACTGAGACAGCCTGATAACCGCGTCAAAATAGCTTCGGTCAATCATTTCAACTCTTTTTGCCTTTGCTACAATCACGTCCGACTTGCGGTAAAACAATTCGCCGTAGGGGATTTCCCTGTCCGGCAGGTGCACCGACGTTTCGGCGAAAATGATTTTCGCGTCCCTCGGCCATTTCACCCGTTGCCGGCCAAACAGTAATTTTCCCATCCGCAAAATCGCATAAACGATTCCCGCACCGGCGCCCATGCCAATCAGACTCTGCCACATGCCGGCGGTCAATGTTTTCACGTCATGCAGTGATGGCAGCAAAAACGATGCGATAAAACCGACAATCATGCCGCCCAGCGTGATTTCATCGGGGATGATGAAATGCTCGAAGTCAATGAATGTTGCCACAATCAATCCCGCCAGAAAAACCGCGTAAACGAGAGCGATTGGCATGGATTGAAACGGATGATTCGGATCGCCGAATTTCAGCCAGCAACCCAAAAACGCCACGCCGCTCAACAATTCCACGGTGAAATAGCGCGGTAAAATCGGCGCGCCGCAATTTTTACAGCGACCGTGCAACGCGAGCCAAGTCACC
Organism: uncultured Verrucomicrobiae bacterium; assembly: GCA_963835625.1. Lineage (GTDB taxonomy): Bacteria > Verrucomicrobiota > Verrucomicrobiia > Limisphaerales > UBA11358 > UBA11358. The sequence goes on along the minus strand of CAWIGO010000014.1, from coordinate 18,326 downwards.
AGCGGGATGTTCAGATACCACGGGATGAAATACTCGCAGTGCGGGCAATGCGACTTCGGCGTGACGATACTCATGTCCAGTGGCAGCCGGTAAATGCACACGTTCAAAAAACTGCCGACAATGCAGCCGAACACGAAAAACACCAGCGACCAGAAATGAAACGGCACCGCCATCCAATTCCTAGCGTCGAAAATCGCATCAATGCCCATAAATGCTTTGTTCGAGCGCGCGGCGCATCACGCCGAGCGGCGCGGGTTTACCCGTCCAGATTTCAAACGCCTGCGCGCCCTGATGCAGCAACATGCCAAGGCCGTTTGCCGTTTTGCAGCCCGCCGCTTTCGCGGCGGCAAGCAACTTCGTCTCGGCCGGCTTGTAAATCATGTCATAAACCGCGCAGGCTTGACGCAGCGAAAATTGTTTTTCATCCAGCGGTGATGGATCGTTTTCCTTCAAGCCGATCGGCGTGGCATTCAACAATAAATCCACCGGATCCTTGGGAAAGCCGGTCGTCACCTTCATCTGCGGATGCCGCTTGCGGATTTCCTGCGCCACCGCCCCGGCCTTGGCAGCCACGTAATCCACCAGAAATAACTCGGACACGTTTTCCGCTGCCAGCCTTAAAGCCGCCACCTGCCCCGCCCCGCCCGTGCCGAGCAAAAGCACTTTTGCGCCGCGCAATTTCAATTTCAAATCCTCGCGCAACGCAGTGACAATCCCATCGGCGTCCGTATTAAAACCGTGCGCGCGGATTTCCTGTGGCACAGGCCCCTGGACTGTGTGAACTGACTTCGCCGGCGGGACGCCTGCGTTGTATTTTTCGCTTTGTGTTCCTCCGTCAAATTCACGGAGCGGCAGCCACTTGCCACTGGCGTTGCGGCCTTCAAATCGGATGGTGTTGACCGCGCCCCACATTTTTGCCGATTCATCAAGCTCATCGAGCATTTCCATCGCGAGCAATTTGTGCGGCGCCGTCAAATTCAGGCCGGCGAATTGCATCGCCCTGGCTCCGGCGATGGCGGCGCGCAGATGGTCGGGATGGACCTCAAACGCGAGGTAACGCCAGTTCAGGCCGAGCGCGGCGAACGCGGCGTTGTGCATCGCGGGCGACGCGGAATGGCGGATGGGAAAGCCATAGACCGCGCAACAGCGCGTGGCGGCATTGATGACGGGTTGGACCGGTTCAGGCACGCGGGATTTATAAACGGCAACGGCGCGAGTTCAAAGCGCAAAGTCCATGCGTATTGTCTTGCAACCGATGAATTACTACTATCCCGGCCCTAAATATGAGTGAATCGTCGAAAAAGAGAATGTCGAACCAAAATCCAGCTTTCGAGAAATGCCCGCAGAATCGGTTTGAGAATCGGCTGCTGTCCGGCCAGCGCATTGTCGTCACCCGGGCGAGTGAACAGGCTGGCGACTTTTCGCAAAAGCTCACTGAACTCGGCGCGGACGTCTTGGAAATTCCAACGATTAAAATCGTTCAGCCGACGCGTAAACGGGACATTGTGGACGCGTTGCTGGGATTGAACGCTTACGATTGGCTCGTATTTACGAGCGCGAACGGCGTCATGGCCTTTTTCGACTTTTTCTTCAAGCGGTTCCAGGATTTGCGCGACATCGGCGGCGTGCGCATTGCAGCGGTCGGACCGGCGACAGCGGCCAGATTGCGCGAACTGCATTTGCAGGTGGATTTGACGCCGGATGAATTTACCGGAGAAAAAATCGCCGGGGCGCTCGCCAAATTCGAGAGCGTCGAGAATTTGAAAATCTGTCTGCTGCGCGCCGAAGACGCGAACCCGGATTTGCCGCGCGCGTTGGAAGAACTCGGCGCGATTGTGGACGACATCGCGGTTTATAAAACCGTGGCCGAAACCGAAGACCCGGCAGGCGCGGGCGCCGCACTTTTGGAAAATGGCGCGGATTGGATCACATTCACAAGCGGCTCGGCGGTGGAGCATTTCCACGCGCGTTTTGATCTGGCAAAGCTGTTGAAAAAATTCCCGCAAATGAAGCTGGCGTCCATCGGCCCGGAAACGAGCAAAGCCATCCACGCTTTGAAAATTGAGCCGGCACTCGAGGCGAAAACACACACGACGGATGGTTTGATTGCGGCTTTATCCAAGGTGGAAACGTGAGTTTTGCGCGCAAGCATTTTGGAGATAAATCGAAGATGGTGGCTGGGGGCGGAATTGAACCGCCGACACAAGGATTTTCAGTCCTCTGCTCTACCGACTGAGCTACCCAGCCAACCGTTGATTTAATTGGCTTTTAACGAGTCACACTTTTTTCTTGTATCCCGTCTTTGTATCCCTATAATACCGGAATATGACGGAACGCAATAGGAAATCACCGCAGAGCGTCTTTGAACGTTCTGGCGAAGGTTTGCGGCGTCTCGTGTCATCGAGCGTCTATTATGCTTGGTTCAAACACGCTGGCAAGCAGTATCACAAATCACTACGAACATCGGACAAAAAGCACGCCATCCGCTTGCTTCGAGATTTGCGAAACTCGGTTGAAAACGTCACGTCCGCAGACGCCGCCCGCGTTACGTTCGAGACCATCGCCGCCCGTTGGATTGACAGCAGACGCGGCACAGTGAAGCAAAGCACTTTAACCCGTGACCAGACGTGCGTTGACAACCTTGAACCCTATTTTCGCACGAAAACATTGTCAGGCATCAACACTGCCGATTGCGAGTCATGGCGCAACCGGCGTATTACCGAATGCGCTCCCGCGACTATCAGGCACGAATTACGCACATTGAAAACAATTTTTGAGTATGCCATAGAGCATGGCATTATTTATAGCAATCGTGCTCGCGGTATCAAACGTCCGCGCATGATCGCCACACGTAAAAAGAATGTTCCAACCCGCAAACAGTTCCCACAATTGATTGCGGCCATCCGCTCGAAAAATGGAAAGCCCGACGCGAAAAACGGCGCGGACTTCGTTGAACTTATCGCGTATTCCGGCATGAGGAAGGCCGAGGCCACCGCGCTTAAATGGCAGGACGTGGATTTCGATAAGAACCAATTGACTGTTACAGGCGGAGAGAACCGCACGAAAAATTACGAGACTCGCACGGTTCCGCTTAATGATGATTTACGTAAATTGCTTTTGCGACTTCGATCCGAAGCCAAGCCCGCACCAACTGATAACGTGACCCGCATAGAGAATCCGCGAAAATGTATTTTGACTGCTTGCCGGAAACTTGTCTTTCCCGAATTCACGCCGCACAATTTCCGCGACTTTTTCGCTACAACCTGTATTGAGTCCGGCGTGGATATTCCCACTATTGCCCGTTGGCTTGGGCACAAGGACGGCGGCGCGCTGTTAATGAAAACCTACGCGCACTTGCGACAAGAACACAGCCAAGAAGCCATGAAGAAAATTACATTCGGGGCGACCACGCCGAAAAAATCGCTCTCGTAATAGAGAGGGCAAGCGTTGGACGAACTAATCCCTTCATCTGCCAATCCTACTGATTCCAAAGGTGTCTGCACTCCGACGCTCCAAATAGGTATGGCATTTTGACTCGGTGCTCTGACATTTATGGATAAATAATCAAGTGGGTTTTTAAGAGTGACCGGATAAACATTGTTCATGCCAGATTCCCGGAATACCTTTGAGTTTATACAACTGATCCCCGCCGTGATAAAATCCGACTGATTCAACTTCCGCAATTCGATCCGCAAAGTCCAGTTGTTCTGGTTTTAGTTTGTTGTGAAGCTTCCATGTTTTGAGAAAATTTTCAAGAGAAGAACGGCTCGCTATTTTTACTTCCGAACCTTTCGGGAATGTTTCGCTGTAAATATATTTTGCCTTGGTCATATTCATGCCATAATTCCACTGAAAATTCTGTCCAATAAAGACCGCCTCCGGCAGTGTTTTCAAATCCTTCCACGACAACACAAACATCATTAAACATTTCAAGTTGTTGTGTCTTGGTCGAATTCTTGCAATATGCCAACCCCCTGTGAAAACTCGGAAGCAAGACCTTGAAGATGCGTCCGAAACTCTTCGGTTCGATCCTGATCTGCGGAAATCAATGTCGGTAGAATCTCTGCATAATCCAACACTTTTGCAATTTTTGCCGTTGACTCATTCTGATAGGCCATAAATCTGGCCAAGATAAGAATCCTATGGATAGCCTTGAGTGCTTGCTTTTGTTTTTTAGTTGTGATCATGGTGTTCCTACGCCTACGCTTCCTATCGGTATGCCGGAGCTTCCCGGTGTTATTGTAATTGGTGGAAATGTTGCGCCTGACCGCGTTCCTTCTAACACGCTATTCCAGCGGACAAGCCCACTTCCATTTAAGTTAATCGTTTCATACGGGGAAAGCAGCGAATTGATAGGCACCTGCTGAACACCTTGAGATACCATATTAGCATCGAGTATCTCTGCTTGGATAGTAGTCGCTCCATTAAGATTAGCCGCTGTTGCTCTTCTAACCCCGTCTAGTATTTGAAATGTCTGATCTCCCGTTTCTGCGGCAAGCATCCCCGCCGCGCTTTCGGCTGGCAAAGAAAGGGCAAAAGAAATAGGTGCGGCGACCACCGCCGCTTGATTTGGGGTTAGTTGATATCCCGTAAGATCACTAAACGCTTGATAGGATAAAGAGTTATCTGAGGATGAATAAGCCTGTGCATTGGGATTGTTATTTTGTGAAAGGGATGGAACATCATAATTTGCAGTGCTGCTCGAACCCACCGGCGTCATGCTTACACTTGGCAGCCAAGTGACAATTGTATCACCCGTTGCCTGTATACTTAGTCCAAACGGATCAAGATAGCTTACTGGATTACCGTTGGCATAAGCATAGAAATTCAACCCGCCCGCAAACCCGCTTGGGTCGGGATTGAGGAATCGGCAGAGATAGGGGTTATAATACCGCGCTCTCATGTAGAGCAAACCGTTCGGGTCGGTCATGACGCCATAACGTCCGTTGAATAAAAACGGTGTGTCATTCGTGCCCGCCCGATAAGTAGTTGTTGCGTAGGCGCTGTATTCAATCCGGTCGGTCACATTCCCATTGTCATCCGACAGCGCAATCGTGCTGCCGCGATAATCGTAGTGATACGTGAGCGTGTTCGTCGCCGTTGCGGTCTCCGTTACCTGATACAGCAAGCCCGCTCCATAAATGTAGTAATTCGTCACGCCGTTTTTGATGCGTTCCAAGACTTGGGGCAGTTTTGCATTCGGATTGACAACATAGCTTACGGAATTTGTCCCATAAAGCTGCCCAATCCGATTGTTGACTGCGTCATAGACGTTTGTGACCGGCCCGCTAGGGCCAGCGGGCCCTACCTGAATGAGCCGATTCCGCGCATCATAGCTGTAAGTCGCAAATGTGTCATTAGTGAGCGGTGCGTTGGTAAGGTTACCGTCCGGATCAACGCCGACAGTTTGGAGACTGCCCATGCTCGGCCCTTGGAATTGGTAAAGCCGGTTGTCGGCATCATAGGTCATCGTCCGTGTCGGCACGGTCACGGCGTGCGGCAGGGGCGCGGCAAATTCCCACTGCACTTCTGCCGCGCTGTTCCAATTGAACCGGAACAACGCAATCGGCAGGTTGGCTGCTGTCATTTCAACAATGTTCGTTGACTGTCCGGCAACATCGTAACTAATGATCCGTTCGGTTCCGTTCGGGCGCGTGATGCTGGTCAACCGTCCGTCCAAATCATAAGTCAGGGTCGTGACACGCCCGCTCCAATCCACAACGCGCGTCATGTGATTGTTGCTGTCGAAGGTGTAATAAACGTTTTTGCCACCCGGATAAACGAGGTTGGTCACATTTCCGTTGGCGTCGTATTTGTATTGAATCAAATTTCCATAAACGTCGCGGAAACTCGAAACCCGGTTGTAGGCGTCGTAAGTCCACGCATCGGTCAAACCATTTTCGGAAACATTCGTCACGTTGTTATTCGCATCGTAATTATAGGTTGTTGTGCCGACATTATCGGCGCGACTGGTTAAACGCCCTTTGGCATCGTAACTGTAAGTCGTGGGCTGTCCGGCGGGGTCTTTCGCGGACGCCAGCAAACCTTGATGATTAAATGCGACAGTGGTGGAGCGGCCAAGCGGCGTGATGGTATTTGTCAACCGATTTGCCCCATCAAACTGGAACTGCCACTTATTGCCATTGCGATTGGTTAGGATGATTTGATTGCCCGCACCATCGTAGGCGCGCAACACAGTATGCCCTGCGCCGTCGGTGAGTTGAATCAATTCGCCGCGCGCATCCCATGTTTGGGATGTAATCTCAGATGCCGCGTTTGTTGTGGCAATCTTGTGGCTGTCCGCATCGTAACCAAACGTGGTTGTCCGCAGCAGTGGATCGGCTGCGGCTATCAATCTCCCGGCAGCGTCATTGGTGAACTGTGTTGGATTTTGGAGCGGGTCGAGCGTGCGAATCAACCAGTCACGGTTATCGTAAATGTTCGTGACGACCGGCGTGCCTTGCGGCATGGCCGGCAAGACGGTGGCGAGCAAGTGGCGGGTGGCGCTCCAAGCGTTGCTGGCTGTATTGCCGCGCGGATCGGTCATGCTCGCTTGGTTGCCCACAGCGTCATAGGCAATCTGAGTGACAAGATTTGTCGGGGCAACGGAACTGGTCAACTGGCGGCGGTTGTTGTAGCCGAAAGAAGTTGAAAATCCGCGCGCATCGGTGTGGCTGGTTACGTCACCGAGTGCGTTATTCACAAAACTCTCACCACCGAGACTGCCGGGGTAAGTGATGTGGGTCAACTGGCCGTAACTATCATAAGTATCATAGGTGGTCTGGCCGCCGGAATCCATGCGCTGGTAAAGCGTGCCATCGGAGTTATAGGTATGATTCACCCAATCACCCGCACCGTTGGTCTGGCCGGTCAGGGAAAATTGAGTGTTATAACCGAACGTGCTGGGATTGCCACGCTGGTCAATCGTCTTAATCAAATTATTGTTGTTGTCATAAACAAATTGGTTGGTGAAACCCAGCGGGTCAACTGCGTAAAGAAGATTGTGGTTCCCATCGTAAATGAACTGGTTGGTCTCGTTCAATGGCGAGATGGTCATCACGACATGATTTTGTCCATCGTAAAAAGTTTGGGACAGGTTGCCCAATTGATCATGGAAATCAATGACGCGGGATTGGTCATCGTAGAAAAATACGCGTTGACTGCCAGCCGGGTCTTGCTCGACAGTTTGCCAGCCAGACCAAAAGATTCGCCACGTCTTGTTCGGGTCGCCCTGCGTGTATTGAAAAGTGACGTGGCCGAGACTGTCATAGATATTACTGACCACCAGCCGGTTTTGCGCATCCAGCGTTGCGGTAATTTGATGGTTCGTGTCGTAAATGTAAGTGCTAGTCTTGCTTTCCGGGTCGGTGACCGAAGTCAGGTCGCCCTGTGGGTTGTAAGTTGTGGAATAGCCATAACTGACAGTGCGCGTGCCGTCGGAAACGGAAGTCAGTTGGCTGCCGGTGTAATTAAACGTGAGTGTGCGGCTTTTCCAGTCGGCAACCTGATACGGCAGACTGCTGGTGCTGTTCAGATACGAGACTGTTAATGGCTGGCTGTATTGGTCAACAATGGTGCTCAACCGCCCGAGTGAATCGAAGTTGAACTTATTGCCGTGACGCTGCTGCAAACTGTATCCCGAACCGTTTGTCGCGAGCGTCATGGTGCAATTGGCAGGCGGGGTGAAAATGCCATTGGGTTGTTGGACAAATTGCACCGTGTCCTTGCCCAGCATCACGGACACGCCGTTCTTGGTGAGTTGATCAACGCCCCACTTGGCTGTCAGCGCCGTGACCATCCAGTTTTTAGGGTCTGGAGTGGTGTTGTAAAGTCCAATGGCCGCACAGGTTGCCACGAACATGGGAGCGGCTTGCGCGGGCGTTGTCCCGCCCAAACCGGCTTGCGGCGCGGCGACGTTGTTAGCAGTCACGGAATAATTGTGAATCCAGCCGCCTGCCATACCTGCTGGATTGCTGTAACGGCGCGTGCCGTTGTAATAACGGGACAAAGTGATGCCGCGCGGCTCGGCCTGGCCCAATGACAAATCCGTGTGCTCGACTTGAAATGTGCCATCGGCTGTATCCACTGGATCACCAATAGGGCTCGCGCCCTGAGTTGACGCGCCTGGAAGCGAATAAGCCGTCGGCTGGTTTTGGCCGGTATCAACCACCACGGGAATGTCTATGGTCAAAGTGGGATAAGACGCGTAACCGCCATTATAGCCCCCGCCGATCATCATCGCGGTGGTAAAATTGGAACTGGTTACCAATCGCGCTTCATATCCGTAACCCGCCCAACTTCCCGCCCCGGCAATGTGGTTGGAACCGTTTTGCGGCAACAAAAGGTAATAACCCTTGTTGATGTAGTTAGTGGCCAAATAGTTCAAGTCATAGTTGGCCAGATGGCCTTGAACACTCGACCAGTTGGTGCTGCTGGCCAGATAAATGGCCTGGCCGTTCGTGTTGGCCAATTGCAGCATCTTCACCGTCGAGGCCGCTGTCAGATTGGTGGATTGCAATTGCTCGATGATTCCATTCTCCAACGCGCTGAAAAGATAGCTGAAGATATCAATGTGTTTCTGTCGTCGATCCGTGTTGGCAGCATCGGCTCCGGCGCTGGATATGGCGCTTGAGAGCTGCATGTAAACATCCACGTAATAACCATTGCTGCTTTCCTGTGCCATGCGCCCCAAGCGACAATGATATTGGGGCAGGATGCCCAATTGCGCCGCGAGAAATTGCTCGGCTCCCGCCGTTTGCAACATCCAGTTAAGCCCCATCACGTTCAACGTCTCGCTGACAACTTGCCGCGAAGTGTCACCCAATCCTTGCAGACGATAATTGTCCAGTTGATTTTCCCGTTCCCGCAGCCAGCCCCAATCCGGCTCAAAGGCGTAAACCAAGGCGTAGGTGGCATTGGTGCGTTGATAGGAATTGGTGACGATTTGATCGTAGATACCGCTCCGTTGGATGAGGCCACTATTAGTGTTCCAACTCCCGAATGGATGACTGACATACAGCACCACATTTGTCCGCGCATTCGATCCGGTCGTGGTTTGTTGTGCCAACAACGTGTCGTCCTGCCAAAGCTGCGCCAGACCGCTGGTGTCGAAAGTCAGGCTCAACCGCTTGCCGCCCAGTTGCGGCATCCCGCATTGATAGTTGGTGCCGGCAAACGTCACAGTTAAAATGGACATCAAATTTGTCGGCTCGTTGTTCCAATAGATGATGCCTCCGGCAGCCCCTAGGCTGGGCACAGTATAGACATTGAACAGCAGCGACTGGCTTAACCCTCCGGTCGCCGGGATGATGTGCTGCCCGCCCAACACTTGGTCCATTCCGGCGTTGGGACAGTTGGTTTGCAGATAATTCAGAAGATTGGTGGTGTAAATGGTCAGGGTGTTCCGCAGGGCCGTCTCGTTCAGGTTCGTCACGTAATTGCCCGTGTCCGTGCCGGCGGCGGCGCTCATGAGCGCATTGCTGCTGAATCCCATGGCATTGGTCAGGTTGACGCCCGCCACCGACGTAGTCAGTTTGAACGCCGGGTCGAGAAGATAATTCACCCCTCCCATCGGCAGGAAGACCCCCACCCTTTGGAAAATAATCGTGTTGGTGGGATCACTTGGCGCGACAAAAGCCGTGCCGGGATAACCTCTGGCCCCCAATAGCTGGCTCAAATAATTGGAGGTGGAACCCCACCAATTGGTGTTGGAAAAACCCAACCCAAGCCAATGATGCAGGTCGTTCTGCGTCCCGTCCTTGGCGTCAAATGGAATGCCCATCCACGCAAAATAATAATAGGCGTTGTTGTAACCCGCCGCGTGCAGTAATGCCAGCAGCAGCGCGCACTGGTCGAAATCGTTGCCGCTTTTTTCCAGCAGCGTCAGTTGCGCCCCTTTCTTCGAGCCGAAATAAAACACATGACGGATATGGTCGTGAACGTAGTTGAAGATGTTTGTCGGATTATCCTGCAATCCGTCCGCCAACGCCTGAATCTCCGGCGTGATCGTTTCGGCGCTGCCCGCCTGCACCAAAAGCGGCTGATAGCCCGAACCAGACAGTGAAGCTGCCTGCACCGAATTGTCCGACACCACTGAAACCAAATTGTTGCTGTCCGAAACCGCGAACCAGCCTGGCTCGGTAATTTGCGCCCGGCAAACAATGGTCACGGTTGCCAGCAACCCCAAAATCAAAAATCGCAGTGTTTTCATTTTAGTTCCTCCTGATTATTGTGAAACGGAAAGCACGTTGCCCTCGGCGTCCAAACTCACCGTGCCGCCGCGCACGCCCGATATTCCTTCCAGCCAGTCCGCCAAATCATAGGAATAATTCGACCGCTCACCGGGTTGCGCCAGGTTGTTTAACAGAGGATTCAACCCCAGCGCCACTTCCCAGCCGTCTGATATTCCGTCGCCGCTAGTGTCGGGATTGTTCGGATCGGTGTGGCTGACCAGTTTTTCGTAAGCATCCGTCAACCCGTCGCCGTCAGCATCATTGGTCAATCCGAGAATGAAAAATCCCTGGGGGTCGCCCACCGTCACGGTCAGATTGGTCTGCCCCGGCGCACAGCGCATCACCCAAACCCATGTGCTCGGCGGCGTGAGGTTGGTTGTGTAGAACAAATCATAGACACCGTTGGTCACATTCCAAGGCGGATTGATCACCAAATATGCCGTCGTGTTGGTCATCTGCTCCTGCAACCATAGGTCGTTGGTGGTGGGTGCTGCTAAACCTTGGGGTTGTATGTTACCTCCACCTCCACCGCCTCCCCCAGGTGGTTCTATGTCAGCCATTGCCTGCATCCCGCCTCCACTTGTGACTAGAGGCGTTGCATAGTTCACATCAAGGTCGTCGAGTAAATAGAAATAGTTCCCAAAATTCCAAACCGGAAGCTGTCGCATGTCGCCGGGCAGCGGCGGCCATTCGGGATTCTGCAATGAATAAAAAGTCCCGCCCATCCCTCCGCCCGGCAAAACCCCCGGCGTTATCGTCGGCGTCGCCGCCAGCACTCTGATCAACTGTGCCAGTTGCGCGTCGGTGAGCGATCCAAGCGTCGTGATGTTTGTCACTCCCAACGAAATGGGACTGGACTGAACCGGCATCGAGGTTCCCCCGGCGTAAGCCGATTGGCACGCCACGCCTAAAATAACAATCCCCGCCAATAAAACTCTTGAAAGCGTTTTCATAAATTAAGCGGTCTCCTTCCGATTTGTGGTTTTAATCCATCGTGCGAATTGCCAAAGCTCCCGGCGTAAAGGTGCGCGATTTGATGGACGATCTTTGATCGCTGTTCAGTATGCGCTTTCGGCGAGGAGTTTTTCGCGTTATTCGCCTTCCGATCCATACCAGGCAAGGTTCTAAATGTCCCCTCATAGAACGCAAGCGTAAAAATGTAAAATCTTTGCGCTATTTGTGTGCGTGTGAACACGGTTTTTCGCCTCTCCCGCCCTACCGTCATTGACGGTGACGAAGACCCCGAAAAATTTGATCGGCTTGCAGGTGCGAAAATTACGCATAAAGAAAGACTGGTCGCAGGAAGTCTTGGCCGCAAAACTCCAATTGCGCGGCTGGAGCATAAGCCGGGATTCGCTGGCAAGTTTGGAATTGCAGCGGCGTAGAGTGCCGGACTGCGAGATACTTTATCTGGCTCGTGTTTTGGGTGTCCGGCTCGAAGATTTGTTTCCCAAGAATCTGCCGTTAAGCAAAATCGGCTCGCAATTCCAATCCGGCGGGAAACTGGCAATTTTCCCCACCCGCGCCGAACAATAACTGTTTCGGGAAATTTCCCACAGGCTCGCCGGTCTCGTTTCGCAAATCATTGGGAAGTCAACCGCTGAAACAACCGAGAATCCGCTTCCGAACTTCCGCCTAAAATTCCCACCAATTTTACCCTTAAAACGCCGATGTCCGGTGTTTCCATTCGGTTTTCCGCGAAACTCCTCAATTCCGGCGTCCGGTCTCCGCGAAACTTTTCGGTTCGGGTGTCCGGTCTCCGCCGGACTTCTCGGTTCAGGCGTCGGGTTTCTGCGAAACTCCTCAATTTCGGCGTCGGGTCTCCGCGAGACTTTTCGGTTCGGGTGTCCGGTCTCCGCCGGACTTCTCGGTTCGGGCGTCGGGTTTCGCGAAACTCCTCAATTCCGGCGTCCGGTCTCCGCGAGACTTCTCGGTTCCGGCGTCGGGTCTCCGCCGGACTTTTCGGTTCGGATGTCCCGGTTCCCGCCGGACTTTCGGTTCGGGTGTCCGGTCTCCGCCGGACTTTTCTAGTTCGGGCGTCCCGGTCTCCGCCGGACTTTTCGGTTCGGGTGTCCGGTCTTCGCCGGACTTTTCGGTTCGGGCGTCCGGTTTCCGCCGGACTTTTCTAGTTCGGGCGTCCCGGTCTCCGCCGAACTTTTCGGTTCCGGTGTTCTGGGATTGCCGCCGCCATTGCGAACCTCGTCAAACTCGGTCAAAATCCATCGCATGAAAAAGAAATCACTCACCCTTGAAGAGCTTGTTAAAAGCTGGTGGTGGAACCGAAAAGAAATCCGCCGGGACGGAGTGAGGGGCGTTGACTGGCCTGTGGTTGAAGAAGCAGCACGCAATTATGAATTATTACGCCGTTCTTCAAAGGGAAAACAGTTTGTAAAAACCTATTTGCAATTGGTTCCAGATGAAAGGATCGTCATTCACGGATTATGGGCAAATTGGGCGCAAGGGGCTTACAGACCCGTTACTAATCCAAGTCAGTTTAATGAAATTGGTTGGACGCCGGTTGTTTCTCAATACCAGCATCGGCAATGGAATTTGCGGCTTTCAGATAAAGAATTGACAGATGAATTCATAAGAGAAATCAGGTTGTTGCGTAAATTTCAAAAAATCCCCGCTCCGCATCCCCTCAAAGGCAAAAAGTATCGCGGTGTCTCTTGGAACCTCATTGAAATTTTAGACCGCAAACAAAATGGCATTGGCAAGCTCGACGACAGCGAACGTCATACGGCCAGCGTCGCGCAACGGCGGGCAGAAAAATACTTTATCGAATACAAACACGCATTAGACCAGTGGCACAATAACCCGAATCCTGCTTTCAACATTGGAGAAACGGACGATTCTGACACGATGGATCAGTCCGAGTGAGTTTTTAATTCCGAAAATATATGACTCGTAGCACTTCGTAAAAGATCAGGCGTAAGATGTAGGCGTAGTATGAAAAATACGCCTAGCAATATCCCAAGACTGACCTTTACTCGCAAAGAGACCGCGCAAGCCCTCGGTTTGTCAGTGGTCACAATTGACCGCTTGGCGCAACGTGGTTTGCTCAAGCCTTCACGCCACACGCGCCGCCCGCTCTATTCGCTCGCCGAGTTGACGCGCTTTGCCGAAGTCCCAACCGACCGGAACAAAACCAACTCGCCAAAGCCATGAGCCTTGAATTTCGACCTGTAAAGGAAGGCCGCGCTGTCGCCGAATGGGTGAAGGCGTTGAAGGGTAAGTCCGGCGTGTATCTCATCCGCGAATCTGGCTTCTTGGGTGAAGTGTTGTATTGTGGCGAGTCCCACTCGGACAGGCTTTATTCAACCTTGCTTCGTCACTTCCAACATTGGACAGGCAAGACGGCGGGGCCGACATTCCCGGCGTCAAAAGTGGAAGTTGCGGTAGTGCGTTGTCCTGCCCCCCGCGCCCTCGACCTGCAAAACGCCATGATCGCAGAGTATCGCCCAAAACTTAACGTCGCAGAAAAGCCTAAAGGTTTTTGGGAAACTATTATGGGCGGCTGATTTTTCCATGAGGAGGAGCCAGAGATAAATCTCGCCGTTCGTTGACGAACATTATGACCGCGCCAATTTATTTTTTCTGCTTGTCAACCCGCAGTAGTTTTTGAACTGAAACACCAAGAACTTTTGCCACCTTGATAATAATTCCACGTCCTGCGAATTTCCCCGTCTTTTCCCAATGAGCCAGTGTTGACTGGGGAACGCCCGTTAATTTTGAAATTTCGTCTTGTGACAATCCTTTTTCTTTACGGAGATGGCAGAGCCAAGCTCCATAAGAATCGCGGCGTTCTTTAGGTTTTCGTCCCATGAACCCGCATAGTAATTTAACAATTTATTACACTTGCTTTTTACCAATACATTGATAAACAGTCTCAAACTTTATGAAGACAAAACTCATTCTAGGTGTTGGCTTCGTTGCTGCGGCAATCGTCGCGCTTCTGTTTTTCTTACAAGCCAACAATTTGAAGTTACAATTGCAACAATCCAAAACAGAGTCAGAACAGTTGCAGTCGCAATTGGCACAGGATGAAAGCCAAATTGCTCAATTACAACCGTTGGCCAATAAAGCGCGACAGATGCCTGTTACGACTGAATTTAGGAAATCATACGGCGCTGGTTATATGTTGCAAATTCGCAACGTTTCCAGAGCGTCTTTGAGAGTCGAGGTCGTGGCGACAGCCTTAAATAAAAGTCTTGCCCAAGTTATAGACGGCGGAAAAGTTTGGTTTGTGCGTGGATTTGCTTCTGGAGACTCAATTGAAATTAAAAGCGATAGCTACGATCTGATAAAATTGACAGTGCCGGAATAAATTTATACTGGCTGATTTTTTTCGTCCCGGCGGATAACGTCATTATTACAGAAAAAGAACCCGGTGTTTTGCTTTGGAAAAGATGGTGGCCACAGACAAAACGCCAGCCACCACGGCGCTCAGAAGGGGACGACGGGCAATTGAGGATCGCTGGCAACCCATCGTCCGAGCGTATCTGCTGCGCTACTCTAAACACCAGCGACAAAATAATTGTAGATGGACGCTATCCAGAATAAAAGCTGATTTTATTTTCTCCGTTTGCTGTCGGATAAACCGTCCGAACATCTAATGCCGAAAACGTCTGAAAATTCACCCCGAAAATTTTGTATCCCTGTTTTGTATCCCCATGCGTCAAAATCAGACGACGCTGGATTTTTCAGGATGACAAACCGCTGATGCTAAAACAGTGATAATCGCCAATAAAATCAGACACTTGATAGCACAAGACGACAGGGGAGGTTTGCAGACTCGAAATGTAGATTTTGGCCTTGTTCGTTTTTTCAGTCCTCTGCTCTACCGACTGAGCTACCCAGCCTCCGGCGGTGGCGCATATTCAACTTGCCCCGCGTCTGATTGGCAAGGCGGAATTCATCAAGTGAACGCCAGAGAGTGAATATTTACCCCGTCCAATTGAACAGCGGCGATTGTTGGAAGATGATCGCGCAAAAACAGCGCGGAGCGGCGGAATGCCTCCTTCTCGCCACTTGGAAAAGCGAAGATAATCGCTGAAATCCGTCCGGTAAATTAAAACTACCGCCAATGCCCCCGCGTTCCATGCCAACCGCGAGGTCCTCTCTCCCAATTGCTCCGGACCCACCTTGCATGAGGATATGGCGGCACACCCCAATAACCACCCATCCAAACCCATCTGCCGTCCCATATCCATTCGCCATCAACCCACACATAGCCCGGTGCGGGCGCGATAACCACCCTTTCCACCGGCGGAGGAGGCGGTGCTACTGTCACATACGTCGTTGTCTGCGACTCCGGCGCAGTTCCTGAAGATGTTCCAACCAAACTTGGTGTGTTAATCATGAAATCAATGACCCTCTCGTTCACGCCGGAATTATGCAAATCAATGATGTCGGACGTGCTGAGATGAAAGATTGTATGGGAATTCCGAATCTGGCTGATAATCACATCGTCGCTCAGTCCGGCTTTTGCCAAAGCTTTGACGTCAGCAGTGGACAATGGCTGTCCTTGCTCAACACGGACATAAGTCTGCGGTGCCTGTGCGCGCAGCCGTTCCTGCTGATCCAGATCCATTGAATGTCCGATGGTGCCGCCGGCAAGCGCGCCTGCCGCAGCGCCAATCAAAGCGCCCGCGCCGCCATGCCGGGAACCGCCAATCACAGCGCCTGAAATGGCGCCAACAGCCCCACCCATCAAAGCCCCTGATGCCGTATTGTCCGGTGTGCCGTTCGGCGACTCACAGCTCGTCAGCAACATCGCCGAAGCCGCCACTGCCAAAGTCAAAGTGTATGTTTTCATATTTTGCAAGTGTTCGAGTAATTAGACACCCAATACTGCCACACATTCAAGAAATTTCTATCCGGCACACAAACGCATCAACGCCAGCATCAGGCCCGGGGATGTGCTGCATCGTAGGCCTTTTTCAACCGCTCCGTCGTCACGTGCGTGTAAACCTGCGTCGTCACAAGATGGGCGTGGCCGAGCAATTCCTGCACGCTTCGTAAATCCGCGCCCGCATCGAGCATGTGCGTCGCGTAACTGTGCCGAAGCTTGTGCGGCGTCAAACCCGGATCCAGTCCCGCGATGGCCAAATACTGTTTCAATCGCCGCGAAATCTGAACTGGTTGGAGCGGCGCGGATTTCCTGGTCTCTGCAAAAAAAACCAGCGAATGGCCGGACGGCGGCTGTTTCAGCGCCCGCCAATAATTTTGAATGGCCTTCACTGCTGGTTCGCCAATCGGCACGAGCCGCTCTTTCCTCCCCTTGCCGCGCACGCGGACGAGCTGTTCATTCCAATCAATATCCTCGGCGCGCAACCCGCACAGCTCGCTCACGCGCAGTCCGCACGAATAAATCGTTTCCAGCACGGCGACATCGCGCAAACACACGCTTGTCGAAATCGGCCGGCCCGGACCTTTCTTCTGTTTTTGCATGGCGAGCAGTTTTTTCGGCGCAGCGAGCAAATCGAGGATTTGCTGTTTAGTCAGATATTTCGGCAATCGCAAGCCTTGTTTCGGCAACGAGAGATTTTTGATTGGCGATGTTTCAACGATGCTGTGCCGGATCAGAAACTTGTAGAAAGTCCGCAGCGCGCAGAACCGCAGTTGAATCGCCGCACGGCTCAAATTCTGCCGGCCAAGAAACCGCAAATAACCGCGGAAATCATCGCGTTGCAGCTTGTCCCATGCCGGTGGCTGTTGCCGCTCCTCGTGATGCCAGTGAACAAATTCCGTCAACGCCTGCCGGTAATTTCGCTGCGTGTAAACCGACGCCCCGCGGTCCGTGGCCAGATGCGTGAGAAATTTCCGGATCCACCGGTCGTCTACAGTCGGCTTGGTTATTGCAGCATCCGTCACGCGAAATGAATACACCATTTCACGGAGATATGCAGCAAAATGGGAACGCCGGCGGCTTTTTCAGCGGGCTAGGGAATAACTCTATCCTGGTTGCGGGTGTCGCTGTTTAAAATCAACTCCGCTTCTTCCGCTGGTTTCTCTGCCCCATCGAGCACGTTGCCTTCCAACACGAGATTCTTCAACTCGCCGGCTGGAACGGAAAGAAACGTGCCGGTGCCGTCGAACGCCCGGCTGTTCCGCACGATGGCGCTTGGGCAGCGTTCCAGACGAATCACGGGTGCATCCGCCAGCGGCTTGCGCGTCGCCACGCCGTCCAGTTCCAGTTCCTTCGAATCCTGCACCAGGAAGGCCGGCCCGCTGTCCGCGTTCACCTGCACGTGGTGCAGTTCCAGCGCGTCGGTGAATGAGCCGCGCATGCCGGTCTTGGCCGACGCGATGACGTCGCTGATCCGCAGTCCGGAGATCGGCATTTCCGGCAATCCTTTGATGTCGATCGCCAGCTTCGCCCGTTTGATGGTCATGCCGCTGATGGCAATGTTTCGAAACACCGGCGTCCGCTCAGAGACCGGTTCCTCCGAAGTTTTCACCTCGCCTTCCATCTGGTAGTCGGTGGTCACATTGATGGCTTCGCCGACGTCTTCCATCGTCCAGTGGTTGAACCGGACGTCCTCCACCGTGCCGCCGCGACCGCGCCGGCTCTTGATGCGCACGCCGATGGCGGTTCCCTGACAGGTGATGTTGTCGGCCACGAGGTTGTGAATGCCGCCCGAAATTTCACTGCCCAGCGCGACCGCGCCATGCGCGTGGTGCACAGTGCAATTCACGATGGACACGTTCTCCGTCGGCCGGTTGACCCGCCGTCCGTCGGCATCCTTGCCGGATTTGATGACGATGCCGTCGTCGCCGGTGTCAATGTAACAACCGGCAATCCGCACGTTGCGGCTGGAGTCAACAGCGATGCCGTCGGTATGCACGCCCGGATAGGTTTCGATGATGACGTTTTGAACGACCGCGTTGTCCGTGTACAGCAGGTGAATCGTCCACATGGAGGAGCCGATAAAGTGTATTCCCTCGATGAGAACATTCGTGCTGTCCATGAAACGGACGAAGGAGGGCCGGAGTTCCGGTGCCGCCTTCTGGTAATCCATATCCGGTGCGGGTGTTTTCACTTCGAGATCCTGCAACAAGCGCTCCCAGTTGGGTCCGTTGGCCGATCCC
>CAWIGO010000013.1:0-20778 GCA_963835625.1 uncultured Verrucomicrobiae bacterium | reverse complement strand
GATTCGGGCGATAACGGCGCCTGCCGGTAAA
The DNA here is from genome assembly GCA_963835625.1 of uncultured Verrucomicrobiae bacterium. GTDB lineage: Bacteria > Verrucomicrobiota > Verrucomicrobiia > Limisphaerales > UBA11358 > UBA11358. The sequence continues at coordinate 20,747 of CAWIGO010000013.1, read as the reverse complement.
CCGGCCGGCTCAACGGCTCGGCGCTGTGGGAACGGCTCGCGCGTTCCAGCCAGCGGCGGTCGAGCAGCTCGTCAAGCAAGCCGGGCTGGTTTGCCGCCACGGTGGTTTCCTCCTTCAAACCCGACGGATGTCCCACGCCCACGAAAAATCCGCCCAGCAGCAGCGCCGCCCGGGCCATGGTGCTGCGCGTGAACGTGGCCAGCGCGCACGGACGCTGCGGGTCCAGCCGGCGAAACAAACCGGCAAACAACGGTATCGTCCACATCGCGGGATTTTTCTTTGGCGAATGCGGGTCGAACAAAATGGCGTGAGGCGGTGGAACGCCGGCCTCCGGTACGGCGTGCTCGCATGACAAAACAGATTCGTGCCATGCTGGAAGCCGGCGTTCCAAATTTTGCGCCAGCAGCGCCGGGAAATCTCCGGGTTCCAACGTCCATTCGACCTGAAGCGAATCATCGCTGAATTTCACGGAATGATTTTTTACCAGTTCAGCCAGCGCGGATTCGTATCCGGCGACATAACCCAGTCCCGCGCCGTGTTTGAGCGCGAACGCCGCCGCGGCGCTGGTGTGGTCGAAGCTAACGAGACGGAGCTGCGCCGGTTTTCCTTTCAAACTTTCACGAATGAGCCGGATGGCCGTCAGCGCGTTGGCCGCCGCACCGAGGCCGACATCCCAAATCACAAATTCACCGGGCGTCGCCTGCACGCGTTCCGGCAGGTGCAATTGCCGGACGTAAAGCGCTTCCGCTTCCGCCGCCGGCCCGATGCCGGGATGAAACGTCTCGTCTTCGGCCAGCGAACGGACGGAACACGCGCCGTTGTGCAGGCGGACAAGACGGTAGCTGGTTTGCACGGCAGAATCTTGCAATACTGGCAGCGAACGAAAAGAAAAACCGGCAACCCGCTGGTGCGGATTGCCGGCGAGAATGCTGCGTCGTTTAACTGCCTTTCCCTGAACCTCCTGGGAGCGCCGGCGTCTCGCCGGCCAGTTGGTAGCCCAAAACCGGAACTCGCCGGCGAGACGCCAGCGCTCCCAGGAAATGCGCCACGGTTCATGACCCCGATGCGCGTCCAATGTTGGAGGTCGAAGCTCCCCAAATTTTTTTGTCAGCGCAGATACTTTTAGACGCCGTTTAGAGTTGCGCCATCGCCTTGTCCATCGCGGCGAAAAGCTGGCCCATCGTGGCTTCGGTTTCATCGCCCATGTTCGAGAAGCGGAACGTGGTGCCCTTGATTTTTCCATAACCGCTGTTAATCAGGAAGCCCTGGCCTTTGACGAGCTTCACCAGTTTCTCCACGTCCACGGTACGGCCGCCGGGTTTGGCGCCGTTGTTCACGCACGTCAGGGTGAGCGAGTCAAAGCCCTTGTCCGGATACAGCGTAAAGCCATGCTTGGTTGCCCAGTCACGGGACATCTGGCTTGTTTTGCGATGACGCGCGTAACGCGCCTCAAGTCCCTCGGCAAAAATGTCCTCGAGCTTGGATTCGAGGGCGAAAATGTGGCCGATGCTCGGTGTGCTCGGCGTCATGCTTTTCTCCGCGTTTTTCTGGAATTCGACAAAGTCGAAATAATATCCGCGGTCATTGATCGTCGCGGCCTTGGCCAGCGCCGCCGGGGAGCAGGTGAACAGGGCCGTGCCGGGCGGCAGGGCCAGCGCCTTTTGCGTGCCGGCCAGCATCACGTCAATACCCATCGCGTCAAACTCCAGTTTAACCGCTGACATCGAACTGACGGTGTCCACGATGAACATGACATCGGGATATTTTTTCTTGAGCGCGGCGATCTCGGCGATCGGGCTCATCACCCCCGTCGAAGTTTCGTTGTGAATCACCGTGAGCGCGTCAAACTGGCCGGTGGCAAGTTTTTTGTCCACGGCCTCGGCGCGGATGGGCGAACCCCACGGCACCTGGAGTCCCTCGGCGTTTTTGCCGCAACGCTTGGACACGTCGAGCCATTTGTCCGAGAACGCGCCGTTCATGCAGTTCAGGACTTTTTTGGAAACCAGATTGCGGATCGCGCCTTCCATCACGCCCCAGGCGGACGAGGTGGAAATGTAAACCTGCTGCTTCGTGTAAAGCAGTTGCTGGAGTGGTGGTTGGATTTTCGCGTACAGGTCTTTGAAACCCTGTCCGCGATGGCCGATCATCGGCGAGCGAAACGCCTTGAGCGTTTTTTCGCTTACTTCGATCGGCCCCGGTATGTGTAGTTTGACGTGTGCCATAAATTATGGGTGAAATTTTTCACAAGGTTGAGGGGTTGGCAAGCCATGTTTTGCCAAACTCACCGCATTATTTGCATCCGTCGCCGAAGCGACGCATTTTTATTTCACATACCTATTCGCCCGGAACCATTCGACGGCGTCGGCGAGCGCTTGTTTCGGCGGTGTCTGCGGCAGCTTGAGCACCCGAATCGCCCTGGCCGGATTGAACCACATTTTGTATCTGGCCATGCGCACGCCCGCCAGCGGCGCCCGGGGCGGTTTGCCGGTGAAAAAGGCGGCGCACTCGTTGACATGCGCCGCCGCAAGTGCAACCCAATATGGAATTTGAATTTTTGGCGCAGGAATGCCGGTGATTTCCTCCAGCACGGCCAATGTTTCCCGCATGGTCCAGTTGCCCTCTTCGTTGCCCAGAATGTAGCGTTCGCCAATCTCCCCCTTTCCCGCCGCGAGGATGTGCCCGGCGGCCACATCGCGGACGTGGACCCAGTTCAATCCGGTGTCGAGATACGCCGGCAGTTTGCGGTTCAGAAAATCCACAATCACCTGGCCGGTCGGCGTCGGTTTCACATCGCGCGGACCGATGGGCGCGGTGGGATTGACGATGACGATGGGCAGCCCGTTTTTCACCAGCTTCACGGCCAGACATTCCGCCTGCCATTTGGAGCATTTGTAGTGATTCGTCAGTTGCTCGTTGGCAATCGTGTCCAGTTCCGTTGTCGGGGTGAATTGCCCATTCACCATTTTGGGCAGGCCGACGCAGCCGACGGTGCTGGTGTAAACGATGCGCCGGCAGCCGACCTTGCCGGCGGCTTCGAGGACATTGCGGGTACCCTCTACATTGACCGCATACATCGGCGCATAGTCGCGCATCCACAAATGATAACTGGCCGCCACGTGAAAACACCAATCACAGCCTTCGATTTCGCGCTCCAACAATTTCCCGTCGAGCACGTCGCCGGTCACGCGCTCGAACTCGACTCCGGCCAGCCCGCGTTTATCGCTGTTCGGCCGCAGCAGCGCCTTCACGCGATGCCCCCGCGCAACCAGCTCGTGAACGAGGTTCGAGCCGATGAAGCCGGAAGCGCCGGTGACAAAAGCTTTCATAATACCGCAGGAGATTCTGACACATTTTTACAACAATACACCGGAAGATTCCATAAAAAATTTCGCGCCCCCGCTTGACTTGAGGCGGCGGCTTGGAAAAACTGCCTGTGTTGTATGCCGGTCAAAAGCAGTGCCAGAAAAAAATTGAGTCGTGCCAGCCAGCGCAACCTTGACGTCACAATCGAATTCATGGAGGGGCTGGTCCGCCGCGATCCCGATTACGTGGACGCGCTGCAATTGTTGGGCGACCACTACACGCAACGCGGTCGCTACGCCGAGGGCCTCAAGGTGGATGAACATCTCGCGCGACTTGAACCGCGCAGCCCGCTGGTTTTTTACAATCTCGCGTGCAGTTGCTCGCTCATGGAGCAATTCGACCGCGCCGCGCTCGCGCTGGAAAAGGCGTTGCAACTCGGCTACCGCGACTTCCGCTGGCTGGCCAGGGACCCCGACCTCCACCAGCTCCGCCAGCAACCCATTTACCGCGACCTCGAGGCAAAAATCCAACGGATGAAAGTCAAAGTCGGCTGAGACACGAATTACACGAATTTTCACGAATAAAATTCAAAGCCAAATCCGTGGGAATCCGTGCCATCCGTGTCTAAAACAATCTCTGTCCCATGAACGTCACCGTCCACGGCCGCAAGCAATCTTACCGCACCGTCGCCTTCGACCGCGCGCGCAACACCGTCCTGCTCATCGAACAACGGCTGCTCCCGCATGAGTTCAAAATCGTCGCCACGAAAAACTTCCGCGAAACCGCCGCTGCCATCCGGGACATGATTGTGCGCGGCGCGCCGGCCATCGCCGCCACCGCCGCTTATGGCCTGGCACAGGGCGCACTCGCCTTTCGCGGGCGCGACCGGCGAACATTTTCCCGGCACATCGAAACCGTTTATCAAACGCTCAAATCCGTGCGCCCCACGGCGGTGGATCCGGTCAACGCCATGAACGGCGTCCGCGCCGTGATGCGCGCCGGGAAAACCGTTGCCGAACAGCAATCACTCGCGCTCGCCGCCGCCGAGGAATTTGCCAACGAAGACGTGCGGCACTGCGAGGAAATCGGGCGGCACGGCGCCCGGTTGATCCGCAACGGCATGAACGTTTTGACCCATTGCAATGCCGGCTGGCTGGCATGCGTGGACATCGGCACCGCCACCGGGCCGATGTATGCCGCCCAGGCGCAGGGGAAAAGGTTCCACGTTTTCTGCGACGAAACCCGTCCGCGTTCGCAGGGCGCGACGCTGACGGCTTGGGAACTCGCGCAGCAAAAAGTTTCCCACCAAGTCATCGCCGACAACGCCGCTGGACATTTGATGCAGCGCGGCGAAATTGATCTGGTCATTGTCGGCAGCGACCGCACGCTCGGGCGCACCGGCGAAGTTGCGAATAAAATCGGCACCTACACCAAGGCGGTTTTGGCGAAACGGCATGGGATTCCGTTTTACGTGGCGATTCCGCTTTCGACGATTGACTGGAATTTGAAACGCGGCTTCGACATTCCGATTGAGGAACGGCACGAAAGCGAAGTCCTCGGCGCGTGGGGAGCATTAACCAGTCCGAAGTCCAAAGTCCGAAGTCCAAAGTCGGTGAAGCGAACCTATGTTCGCGTGGCCAGTCCGACCAGCGGCGCACGGAATCCGGGATTTGACGTGACGCCGCCGGAATTGATCACGGGCATCATCACACCAGCGGGAATTTTCAAACCGAAGGAGCTTTGGCTGCAACGGCGCAGATTGGGATTTGTCGATTGAACTTGCTCCGCATGGGAATCGAATTTAGTGTTGAAGACTCGTGTGGCGGGGTAGCCAAGTGGTAAGGCAGGGCTCTGCAAAAGCCTCATTCGTCGGTTCGATTCCGACCCTCGCCTCCAACTCTTACTGCTTGGGCAGGAAAGAGTTATGAAATGCAACTGGGATGACCTCCAGTAAAATCTCCAGTGAAATCACTAGGAGACTACTAGGATGGCAGTAGGATGCTATCAGGCTCCCAGAAGTAAATACGTGGTGCCGGCCACATTTGGTATCCTCAAAGACTGTGAGGATATGTATGAAACTTCGCTACCGGCTGTTCCGGCGTAACAGCGGCATCTTCTTTCTTGAAGACCGCGCGACGAAGCAACAGGAATCGTTGCGCACCAGAATCAGGGAGGCCGCCATTCGCATTCTGCACGCGAAAAACGAGGCCTATCAACAGCCCGCCATCAATCTGCAAATTGCCCGTGCGTATTTGATGGTCAGTGATCCCCTGATTGTAAAACGCACCTGGCAGCACGTCATGGACGAAATTGTGAAAACCAAACAGGGCCCGACGCGTGTCCGCTGGGAGACCGCCATCAAAGACAAAGCTTTCGACACCATCCGGGAATTGGTGCTGCTGGAAACACAGGCGGAACTTTTGCTGGCCGCCATGGAACGGGGAACGGTGTCCACCAATGTCCATTTGCGAAAATTGCACAATTTCTGTTTGGATATGAACTGGCTGCCATGGCCGATCATTCCGAAGCGCCAGTGGCCAGCGGTTAAATTTAAGGAGAAGCGTGCCATCACCTTCGCCGAACATCAGGCCATCATCAGCCGGGAGAAAAACATGGAGCGCAAAAAATTTTACGAATTGGGCTGGCATCTTGGCGCCAGTCAGGGAGACATCGCCAGTTTGAAGGCCGATGACGTGGATTGGGAAAACCGGACCATCAGCTTTACCCGGAAAAAGACAGGCGTTCCGGTGATTCTCCATTTGGGGGAAGAAGCGCTGAATACGCTCAAAGATTTGCCGGGCGAGGGCTTGCTATTCCCCTATTTGTCGCGGGTGCGTGCCGGCGACCGGGCAACCGAATTCAAACAGCGTTGCCGGCGGCTTGGAATTGAGGGCGTTTCACTTCACAGCTATCGCTACGCTTGGGCGGAACGAGCCAAGACGTGTGGTTATCCCGAACGATTCGCCCAAGAAGCATTGGGGCACAATTCCATCGCCGTGCACCGAGCCTACGCGAAAAAGGCCAAGGTGAAGCTGCCCAGCCTTGAGGAATACGAACGGAAAATTGTGCCATTGCCCGCAGCCGTGAATCAGTAGCCGTATACAATGACGAATTCACCCAATATCCCACCGCTTGGCAACGACAAGTCAAAAGTGCTGACGTTGAATCTTCGCAATCGGATGATTTTCCGCTCTGCTGACGAAGCGGATGCCGTTCAAGCTGCCGATTTTCTCGGCAAGAAGCGCGTGGTAAAACGCTCGTGGGGTTCAAGTGCCGGAAAACGCAACGTGAATTTCTCCGAAACCGAGGAGCACAAAATCAAGCCGCACAAACTCCGCAATCTCCGCGACCACGAGTGCGTTCTTGTTCACTGTGAGCGCGGTTTTCGGCGTGTCACGCTCCCGCCATTGGAATCGGACGGAGTTGTGGCAAAGTGGTTTCCTTGGTGGAGAAAACTATTCTGAACATACCAGACATATCTTCTTACGATCCCCGATTATTAGCATCAATCCTGGCAAGGACTCAATGTGCATGTGGCCAACCAGCCATGCATAAGCTTGCAAGTCATCGTTGCTCGGCCGCGTGGAAGCGCCCTTTGGATGGGAATGCCACTCTCCAACATAGCTTACTTGGCCCAGCGTGAGGTTCTTCGTCTCCGTCACCTGTGCTACCAAACCTTCACAACCTCTGATATAGGAGGTCGGCCACTCGGTGCTGTCGGGCGGGGATGGGAGCGCGTCGATGATTAGGCAAGTCCGGCTGTGGGTGTCGAAGGCTCCCAGCAATACGCCCCCGGTTTCATTTGGAAGTCGGGCCGATCTGAATTGTGAGAGCTTCAGCAGCAACCATTCGTCGATGAGGGTGGTCCAATCATCCAGTCGGAGCATTCGAGGAACAGAAAGCGGCGGTTCAAACAGTCTTGTCTCACCGTTTGGTTCCAAGACATAGACGCGGAGTGACGGCGCTTTTTCTTCGCGAAGTTGTTTGATGGCCTTGCCAGCGATTTCTGCCCATATGGCAGTATCGTCCTGGGCGAGTTCGACGCTCACATCCCGGCACGAATTACCGTAACGCAGATGCGAATCATTCGACTGCAAACTTTGCTTCAAGGCCGGTTCGTTGAGCACGGCCCGGTAATGTAGCATCTCCAGCCAGTCGAGCCTGATCTTCCGCTCCTCGTCCTCGGCGGCAACAACCAAGCCATTTCCCTTCGGCGTCATGAACACCGATATTGAGCGTGGACAGTTCTCGGATTTTGCAAGATGCCGGGAGACCGCCACTGACGCGGAGAAATCCAGAACGACCTCGGCGGACTTTAGTGCAGCGTGGACATTTTTGGTCTGTTCTCCCGGTCGCAGAAAGTCGGCCGGGATGGCTTCAGCAAATGAGGGATCGTTCAGGATCAATTTGCCGAACTCCGCCATGGTTCGAGCCTTGTTTGTCCCAACAGCCCAATCGCCCAGGAAGTGACGGGCACAATTATGCGGAAGCAGAATGTCATTATCGATCAGCGTCCAACGTCCATATCCGGCCCTGGCCAGATTATTATATACTTGCGAACCGAGCGCACCCATCCCCACCGCGACGATTTTCGATTCACAGGGTTTGGTCCCGTTCATCCGGGCCGCCGATTCAGGTGACAAGGCGTGAAGAACCTGGAGTAGCAAAAGGTTAATTTTTTCGAGATTGCCTTTTGGGACCTCGACCTCCCCGATGATCATTCCGGCTGTTTTTCCATGTTTGTCCAGGCAGCCAAGTTTGCGGCCCAGGTCCTCGACGGAGACACCCGACAAAAAGGCGCGTGTTTCAATGGACTCGATTTCGGTCACACCCCGCCTCGTTTTGGGGAGGACGAGAATTATTACAAATTGAGCAGCCAACATTTCAGGCACCGGCTTTTCGAGAAACCATTCCCGAATGGTCGCCTGGATTTGAGCCACAATATCAAGTCCGGCGGGTACGCATAAATCCTGCAGTTCTTGCAAGTTCAATGGCTCATGCCGGATGACGCCGTGGGTTTGCGGCTGGCACCAGTAGACGGCCGCGATCGAGGTGGTTTGATGCTGCAGATTCTTGCCGCAAATGGCTCGGAATGTGAATTGGCCGGCTGTGCTCTCAACGCGGAACAAATTGAATGGCTTCGGCTTCAGGGATGGATCCGTCGTGTTGAAACCTGCAGGAAGTATCAACCGGAAAGGAGACGTTGCCAAAAGCGGTTCCAATGGCTGATCTTCACCGTGCAGGGTTCCCGTAGCTGTGCGTGCGAGCCAGAAATGGATTCGCTGCAGAAATTCAGCAGGTGTCCAGGTCAGCCTGACGACATCGTAAGGCTGGTCATAGAGGCAAAGACTGATGGGATGTCCCTTTTCCCGGAGATTGGTGTGGGGAACACATGGGAAATCAGGCCGAAGGCTGATCACCTCCGGCGCGGTATCATCGGCTTCCGTGAAAACGGCAGCCAATTGCTCCTCACGTTCAATGGGGTGGACCAGATGCTGAGGACGCTCAACCAAAACGGAAAAAACGACCGTTTCGCTTTTGGATTCCTTGACGCGCCGGACCTGGTGCAATCTGGTGAACGTCTGCCGGCCGACTTCGCGGATGTAAGCAGCAAACTGTTGCGCCTTACGAATGCAGAGTTTGTCGGTGGTAATGATCTCGCCGGGAGCATCAATCAGGTTGCGCTTCGATTTCATCCTACACGGGGCGATTTTGTGGAGGTGACGGCAATCGATGCGGTGGTGATCGTCCTCTTAAGCGTTGGTCCGTTGTCATCGATGGTGATGACGGTTCGGTGTGGGCTGTTCTTGCTCGGATGTTCCATGGTGACAACCAAGTCCGCGTCCAGGGAATCGGAGGTTTCCTTGTAGCGGCGATACGTTTCAACGTGCGGTGGTTGATCCTCGGTGGTGGAAGGGATGGGCCAGCTTGTGGACACCATGACAGCCCGTTGGGCGCCCTGTTGCAGCATCCATTCAAACTGCGGAATCGGCTTGGTAATGCGATCCCCTTTTTCTTCAGACATCGAAAGGTAGCTGCAGTGGTGGGGAATTTTCAGAATGTCCCAGGCGAGTCGCTGGTCGTTACCGTGCCGACGTGTCGCGTTCACCATGTCTTCCCAGCAATCCCAGGTGGAATCGGCTGTGATCAGGAACCGAGTCAACCGGTTTCCGGTGTTGAGCGTAGCTTGCATGACCAGGCAATTGTCATTCCGATCCAAAACCCCATCGTCAGTTCGCTTGGCAAACGGCGAATGAACAAAAAACTCAATGCCGTGCGCCTCCAACGTGTAGCCCGGCACCATTTTCCCAGCATCTACAATGAGGTGCTGATAATCTGCAAGGTTCTTTCCTTGGCCTTCAAGCCAGTCCTTGAGGTGTTCGGGTCGTGCGAACACCAGGATGCCTTCCTTGTTTAGAAACCGGTGCCGCGCCTCCGCCCGGATGATTCTCGTGTCATCCTCGGAACCCTCCTCAACGATCAATGCAGCCGGCACCCACATCTGGTTGAATTTGACCCGGTCTTCACCCTGGTATTTGACGGCGTGTTCCAACCAGAACAATTCGGATGTCCGCTTCACGTGGTCGTTGTCGCCGTGTGTGAACGCGAGCACATCCACGTAATCTCGTTTCGGCCAGCCAATGTCCTCCTCGAAATGCTTTGCCAAGGGTAGGCGTTTGTCCGCGGGGTCTTCAGCATCGTTCATGTCCGCGTAATCAAACACGAACGTCATTTCATTGTTCAGCTGCATCAGGCAGCAATCAGCGTTTCCAAGCGGGTAGAATGTTACTTTGGTCATATTATTATTTGGTTTCTCCTTCCGAAATTAAGTCACATGCAGCCAAAAGTCGCTGGGCGTAACCATCACCAGGAATGCGAATCCAATCAGGGTTAACGCGCAGAACCCACCACACGAGCAACACGACGATGCCGACTGCCAATCCGACTGGCAAAGGTGGCAAAGCCGTTTCTTTGAACAACGCCGCACAGACGGGGACAAGACTCGCAGCCAAGCTAAGACCGCAAATACAAATGGCTGCTGGTTTCATGCCCCAAAGATTGCGGCGAAACCCGTAGCTGGTGTTTTCTTTTAACAGCAGGGGAAACTTCACGGCGTCTCGTGTTCTCTCAAGCAGCAGCTTCACGCCAGACTCGTAAAGAGCATCGGCGGATTTTGGGTCGGCCTTTTCACTTTCCCGAGCTGGCAGCGTCTTGCCAATAAGCCGTGAAATCACAGAATGGTAGCGGGCAAGGGTGACCGGATCCAACGAGCTATGGCGGTGACGCAACATGCGCGTTGTTGGTTTGCCTCCCCACAATTTGAACAGAGCTGCTTCCTTCTTTTTCCCTTGGTCTCGACCAAGTTCAGCCAGCAAAACCAAGACGCCACAGTAACCGGCAATCGTCATGGCCGATCGCCAGCCTGTAAAAAGTTCAGTCGGAAACCACGACGCGAGTGCGAGGCCGATTGGCAATAGGACAAGAAACGCGGGCATCAGCCGCGCCTTGATGGTGTAAGTATCAATTCTCATTACGCACTTTCTCTGCCACCCACGACATTTTTCCGTCGTCTTCAATCATCAGCGTCATATTGCCATACCAGCGTGTTGACCAAACAACATCGCTGTATTGACGATACTTGTTGCTCGCATCGATTTCTGGTTTCTTGCCAACCGAGACGATGGTGTAGGTCGGGCTCATAGCTTTTACGGCTTCTTGATGGTATCCACTGTCGCGGCCGTGATGACTTGCCTTCAACACGTCGCACTTTAGTTTGTCGCCGTAAAAATCATACATGGATTGCCACGCCGCCTGTTCAGCATCACTACCAAAAATGACCGTCCGTCCCGCGAAGCGATATTGGATGACGTAGCTCAATTCGTTTCGCATCCCATCCTGGTCAAACTCTTTCATCAGTTCCGGCGTTGGGGAAAGAATCTGCAACCCATTCCCGCCATCTACGCCAGCCGGATTCTGGTTGTAGTAAATTCCCTTGTCTCCGCGCTTCAGGCGCAACACTGTGCAGGCATCGCCCTTTCTCAAGCGCTGGTATTCCGCCCATTCAGCCATGTCCTCATCGGAAGTCTCCTCTGGATTCGGCGACTTCGTGTGCTGTGTGTCCCAAAAATTTGTGATGCCGATGCCTTCCTCGCGAAGCGCTACGAGACCACGCATGTGGTCGAAATCCGGGTGCGTTTGGATGTATCTGAAGATGCTCTTACCCGGAAATTCGTTTTTGAAAAACTCGACTGGATTTGTAAGCTCGATGTCGTAACCAGCCTCAGCGAGCAACGCTCCCCACGATTGCCAGCGATTCTGCCCAGCCATCATCTTAGCGAGATAATCTACCCGGCTCTTCGCCAAACTCTCCAAAATAGGGGCTGCATCCGCTTCGCCGAGCTCTGCACCGTTGTTGATGTCAACCATCGTGAGATTGCCGTTGGCATGCTCGATTATCGAGCAATCGCCATGTCCAACGTTCATAAAATGAATCTTAACCATAAATAACTTGACCTACATGATGCATCATATTATTGTTTTGTAGAAATGTCAAGCTCTAAAGGTCCAGATGATCGACAAATAGTCGAAATCCTCGAACAGTTGTGTGTCCGACTAAAGCTCACCCAGGCGCAGTTGGCGGAGAAACTGAGTGTCTCTCTCCCAACCATGAATTGCTGGATGAACAGCCGGAGCTTTCCCCGCGGCAAGCAGCGCCGAGATTTCCTCGCCGTTCTCGAACAACTTCGGGAGAGCCAGCCGGAAGTCTTTGATCAGGTGCAGGAACGACAGGCCGGATTGACACTGAAACGCTCCGGCCCTGGGCGCGGGATGTTGAGCACAAAATCTATGGAGCAGATGCTTTGGGATGCGGCCTGTTCCATCCGGGGCGAAAAGGACGCACCGAAATTCAAGGACTACATCCTCCCGCTTATTTTCATCAAACGACTCTCCGACGTTTTTGAGGATGAAGTGAAACGGCTGGTGGAAACTTACGGTGATGAGGAAACCGCCCTCTCGATCCTCGAAGCCGACCATTCACTTGTGCGCTTTTATTTGCCGCCGGAGGCACGCTGGCCGGTTGTCAGCGGGCGCCAATCTTTTGATTGGCCGGTCAAATTAAAGCCCAAAACACTGGGCGAACAACTTACTACAAGCGTCCGAATGATTGTAAAAGCGAATCCCGACCGGAAGCTGGAAGGCGTCATTGACATCATTGACTTCAACGAAACCCGCAATGGTGAACGCGAAATCAGCGATCAGGCTTTGGCGGGTGTCATCGAAACCCTGTCCGATCCGCGCTATCGGCTCGGCTTGCAGGATGTTGAACCGGATTTTCTCGGCCGCGCTTACGAATACCTGCTGCGGAAATTTGCCGAAGGTCAGGGACAAAGTGCGGGCGAATTTTTCACTCCCCAGGAAGTTGGCTGGCTGATGGCTTACGTTGTGCGCCCGCGTCAGGGCGAGGAGGTCTATGACTACGCGTGCGGTTCGGCTGGACTGCTCATCAAATGCGAACTCGCTTTGATTCAGCGCGAACTCAAGGTCACCCGCCCGCTGAAGCTCTACGGGCAGGAACTCACCGGCTCAAGCTACGCCATCGCCCGGATGAACATGGTGATTCACGACATGGAAGGTGAAATCGTGCGCGGCAATTCCATGAGCAACCCAAAGTTCCGCGAGTCCGACACGAGCTTGAAAAAATTCGACATCGTGGTTGCCAACCCGATGTGGAATCAGCCGTTTGATGAAAAGGTTTTTGAAAGCGATCCCTTCGGGCGATTTGAGGAAGCAGGAGGTCTAACCACTGGCAAAGGCGATTGGGCATGGCTGCAACACACGCTCGCATCGCTCAAGCCCACGGGGCGTGCAGCGGTTGTCTTGGACACCGGCGCGGCCTCACGCGGGAGCGGTAAAAAGAACGACGATAAGGAGCGTAACATCCGCAAATGGTTTGTTGAACACGACCTCGTTGAAGGTGTGATTTTATTGCCGGACAACCTGTTCTACAATACCACTGCGCCGGGAATCATCATCGTCATCAACAAAAACAAGCCCAAGGCGAGGGTGGGAAAAATTGTGCTCATGAACGCGGGGCGGGAATTTAAGAAAGGGCAGCCCAAGAATTATCTGACGCAGGAAAGCATTCGGAAAATTGCGGACGCGTTTGTTGCCGGAGTTGACGCTGCGCAATTCGTTAAAGTCATCACGAATGAGGACGCAGCCCAAAATGATTTCAACCTTGCGCCATCGCGCTATGTCGCGGGCAAAGCCGACGATGATTATCGGGAGATACCGGACATTTTAAGCGAACTCAAAACGCTCTCGGCCAAATCTCAATCTCTCGACCAAGAACTGGTGCAGCTTATACGAAAGTTCGGTCTATGACAGAGGACAACGAACAATTGGCGTTGCCGAGCGATTGGAGCTTTAGCCCAATCGAGGCCATTTGTGAAAAACCTCAATATGGTTGGACCGAGAGTGCCTCAGCACAGCCAATCGGGCCTCGGTTCTTGCGAATTACCGATATTGACGAAGGCCAGGTAAATTGGCCTTCAGTCCCGTTTTGCAGGTGTCCAGACGATGATTTTCCTCGCTACCGGCTTGCGAACAATGACATTCTTTTTGCCCGAATCGGCGCAACGACGGGAAAAAGTTTCATCGTCAAGAATCCTCCGGAGGCCGTTTTTGCCTCTTACCTGATTCGCCTGCGCACGATAAAGGCGGTGTCGCCAGACTTCCTTTTTTTCTTCTTCAACTCCGCATTATATTGGTCACAAGTAAATGCGAACAAGTTCGCGACCTTAAAAGGCGGCATCAACGGATCAATCCTCTCCAAACTACAGGTGATAATGCCAACGTTGCCTGAGCAGAATAAAATCGCGGCGGTGCTGCGGAAGATTCAGCAGGCAGTTGAAGTTGAGGCGGGTTTGGTGCGTAACACCCGCGATTTGAAGAAAGCCACAATGCGCCAACTCTTCACAACCGGCCTACACAGTGATGCACAAAAGACGACGCAGTTCGGTGAAATACCAGAAGCTTGGAAGATCGAAGTCTTGAATTCATGTGCTTACGTCCAAACCGGCGCGACAAAAGGGAGGGAGATTCCCAATGAACAGGCGCTTGATGTTCCATACTTGCGAGTTGCGAACGTGCAAGACGGCCACCTGGATTTGAGCGAAATGAAAACGATTCGCATTCGCAAAAGCGAATTGAACGGATTGCTTCTGCGCCCCGATGACGTGGTTCTGACCGAAGGCGGCGATTTCGACAAACTCGGTCGCGGGTTCATTTGGGAAGGGCAAATTGATCCGTGCGTCCACCAGAATCACATTTTTGCCGTACGAGTGGATCGCGAAAAGTTGTTGCCACGTTTTTTCGCCTATCTCGCTCAAAGTCCTTATGGCCGGGCTTATTTTTTGAGCGTCGCACACAAGACCACGAATCTGGCTTGCATCAACACCACCAAGTTGCGGGCGTTTCCAGTGCTCATTCCTGAACTCGATGAGCAGAAAGAAATCACTGAGATACTTGATACCCTCGACCGCAAAATTGCCGTCCACGATGCCAAGCAACGCGCCTGGCAGGATTTCTTCAAAACGATGCTCCATAAATTGATGACTGCCCAAATCCGCGTGAATGATTTGGAAATAGACACCCGTGAGGTTGAAGCATGACCATCAATGATTCATTCAAATTACTGCTTTCGCGTATCGAGCCAACACAAGCGCAGATTGACGCCGCCGAACAACATCTCGCTACAATCAAGACTCGGTTGAGCTCGGCTTTTACTTTGAAGAGTTTTCTGAAGACCGGAAGTTTCAGCCGGGGCACGTTCAATAAAGACTCCAGCGATTTGGACGTGTTCGCCGTCCTGTCGCGTGACGACATGCGGTGGGGAAGAGGCTACATTACGTCTGACACCGCGCTCGGCCGCATTAAGGAGGAACTGGAAGGCCGCTTCAGGAACACTAACGTCTATCGGGATGTCCATGCGATTGTTGTCGAATTTACCGATTGTCAGGTGGACGTTGTTCCGGCCTTCTTTAAGGGCGTTACAGAACAGAACTGGCCGCTCTATTCCATCCCGAATGGCTCAGGCGGCTGGATGGAAGCAAGCCCGGCGCTGCATAACGCTTACATCGCCCAGGAAGACAAGCCGGCGGCGGGAAAGATTCGCGGCACAGCCCGACTGCTGAAATACTGGCGCGATGGCCGACCGATTTCCTCATTTCACATCGAACTGCTCCTTGCCTCCACGGGCATCTGCAAAGGTGTGAAGAGCTACGCTAATTGCGTCACCGAAACACTCCAACTTCTGGCCCGCCAGGAATGTCGCGGCGTGAAAGATCCAATGGGAGTTTCGGGCTACGTCCCTGCGGTCAAGTCCGAGAGCCAGCGTGAAAACGTCCTGCAATCCGTGCGCTACTCACGCGACAAAGCTCTGGACGCCTTGGCAGCGGATGCGCGAGGCGACATTAACGAAGCCCGCCGGCTTTGGGACCTCGTCTTTAGAGGTGATTTCCCTTGGTAAAACAACCATGAGCAATTCCTGCGACATTCCCAAACTTCAGAACGCCGAACCGCACCTCGGACGCCTCGCAGCGTTCAGCATCTTTTATCAGCGTGCCAAGGTGGTTGCTGCCATCCAGTTCACGCTTACCGTGCCAATGGCGGTCGTATCGGCGGGCATCATCGCCTTTGAACCAAAAACAAAAGTCTGGACGACATTCTTCGCGCTCACCGTTGCGCTTGTGGATGCGTTGATTTTGGAGCGAATTCAAACCTATTTCAAAAAGCTGGCGGCTAGAACACAGGAACAGTTCGATTGCGACTTATTTGGTCTGGATTGGCGGACGCTCCGAGTCGGGGAGAAGCCTGAAGTTGGCGATGTGCTGCATGCCGCCGATAAATTCAAAAAGAAGAAGCCAGGGATAGAGAATCTGAAGGACTGGTATCCGCCCGCAGTGGAAAAACTGCCGCTGTCATTGGCCCGCTTGATTTGCCAGCGAACCAATTGCTGGTGGGATTCAAGTTTGCGCAAGAAGTATGCAAATGCACTTCTCGGCATTTTAGTTTTCGTTGTGGTTGCGGTGTTCGTCATCGCTTTGGCGGGAGGGCAGTCGGTGGAACAAATGATTCTGACAGTCTATGCGCCCATTGCCCCCGCAATCTTGTGGACGGTGCGTGAAGTGCGTCGTCAGCATGATGCGGCAGAAGCCTTGGACAAATTACGCGGTCACGTCGAGCGGGTGTGGGCGATGGCGTTGAAGGGGCAGTTGAGTCGCAATGAACTGGATGGAGCGGCAAGAGAGATTCAAGATTCCATCTTCGACGGTCGCACCAAAAACCCATTCATTTTCGATTGGATAAACAATATCGTCCGTCCTCGCCATCAAGTCAGCATGAACGCCAAAGCTGACGAAATGGTCGCCGAAGCAATCGCACATGGCGTGTGTGAGCAATATTCGTGATTCATTTTTATGCCAGCAAATCTTGGAACTGAATCCGTCACCGTCCAAAACCCGGTCGTGAAATATGCGGGCGAGATTGGTTGGGAAGTTGTGTCGCAAGCGACGGCGTTGACGTTGCGGCGCGGGGAAAGCGGGTTGTTGTTCTATCCATTGTTGGAGCAGAAATTGTTGGAGTTCAACCCAGGCATCGTTACGCCGGAAAATGTTCAGGAAGTCATCCGCAAAATTGAGTCGGCCCGCAACTCCATTGAAGGAAACTCCGAAGTATTGGCTTGGTTGCGCGGGGAGCGCACGGTGTATGTGCCAAGCGAGAAGCGAGCCCGCAACGTCACATTGGTGCGCTTTGATGATCCGAAACCAAACGTCTTTCAAGTAACCGCCGAATGGCAGTTCACAAACGGCCTGAAAACGAATCGCGCTGACGTGATGTTTCTCATCAACGGCGTGCCTGTAGCCTTGGTGGAAACCAAGAGCGCGAAGAAACAGGAAGCAATGGAAGAAGCGCTCGTGCAGATTCGCCGCTATCACCGTGAGACGCCTGAAATGCTGACCACGCCACAGGTTTTCGACATCAGTCACATCATCGAGTTTTTCTACAGCGTCACCTGGTTTCGCGAGAAAAAGGACATCTTCAACTGGAAGGATGAAGTCGGGGGAAGTTTTGAGCGAAAAGTCAAAGCGTTCTTCGACCGCCAGCGTTTCCTCACAATGCTGAAAGAATGGATTCTTTTCTACATCAAGGATGACGAGTTGCAGAAAAGCATTCTTCGCCAGCACCAAACACGCGCCGTCGAGAAAGTGCTGGGTCGCTGTGAAGATGCCCAAAAGAAAACAGGGCTGGTCTGGCACACGCAAGGTTCGGGCAAAACCTTCACGATGATCACCGCCGCACGGTTACTCTTGGAGATGAAGGAGCGTTTTGCCAAGGCGACGGTCCTGCTGGTCATTGATCGCAATGAACTGGAAGGACAGTTAATGGGCTGGGTGGAGCGATTGCTTGGTGAGTTGGAAAGTCACGACATTCGCATTGAGCACGCGAACAGCAAAGCGCGGCTGCGCGAACTGCTTGCGGCAGATTTTCGCGGCCTTATCGTGACGATGGTTCATAAATTTGACGGGATGCCCAAGAATCTTTGCACGCGAGAGAATGTGTTTGTGTTAATTGACGAAGCGCACCGTTCCACTGGCGGCGACTTGGGCAATCACCTGATGGCCGCGCTGCCAAACGCAACTCTGATTGGATTTACCGGAACGCCGATTGATCTCACCGCTTATGGTAAAGGCACGTTCAAGATTTTTGGCGCTGAGGATGACCACGGCTATCTCGACAAGTATTCCATCGCCGAGTCCATCAAAGACAAGACGACGTTGAAGCTGAAGTACCTGCACGCGCCCAATGAAATTTGCCTGCCGGCGGAATTGCTGGAAGAGGAGTTTCTAAATCTGGCGGAAGCCGAAGGCGTAACGGACATCGAGGACTTGAACAAGGTTCTCGACAAGGCGGTCAAGCTAAAGGCGTTTCTGAAAAACGAGGAACGTGTGCAGGGTGTCGCAAAATTTGTGGCCGACCATTTTCAAACGAATGTGCTGCCACTCGGCTACAAGGCGTTCCTCGTGGGTGTGGATCGGGAAGCCTGCGCTCTCTACAAGCAGGCGCTCGATGAATTGTTGTCGCCGGAATGGGTCGTGCCGATCTACACGGAAGCGCAGAACGACAGTGAGAAGCTGCCATTGGTAGCCAAATATCAGGTTGCGGCCGACACGGAAAAGCAGGCCCGAAAGATTTTCCCGAAGCGTGATGTCGGGCCGAAGATTTTCATCGTCACAGACAAGCTGCTGACGGGTTTTGACGCGCCAATCCTCTACTGTATGTATCTGGACAAGCCGATGCGGGATCATGTGCTGTTGCAGGCCATCGCTCGCGTTAACCGGCCTTATGAGGAAGAGGAGCGCGATGTCAAAAAGCCCTGCGGCCTGGTTGTGGATTTTGTCGGCATATTAAGCCGGCTGAAAAAGGCGCTGGCTTTCGAAGCAAAAGACGTAAGCGAAATCAGCGAGGTTGTGGAAAGCCTTGACGTTTTGCTTGTGAGTTTTCGCGAGTTGATGGCTGGATCGGCCAAGAATTATCTTGCGCTAACGCAGGGCAAAATCGACGACAAGGCCGTCGAACGAGCGATTGATGCTTTCACCGATAAGCAGAAGCGCGAAGACTTTTTTACCTTTTTCAAGGAACTGCAAACCCTGTACGAGATTTTGTCACCATCAAAAGAACTTGCGGATTATATTCAAGATTATCGCCAATTGGCGACACTTTACGAAATCGTGCGGAATGCTTTTGCCAAACAGACGGCCTTCCTGTCTGACTTGGCGAAGAAGACTGAGAATTTGATTCGAGAGAACGCCTCATACACAGGACTGACGAGGACGACGAAAGAATTCGAGATTAACGAAAGATCACTCGCGACCATTCAACAAAGCGACGCTTCCGACAATAATAAAGTCATCAATTTGATCAAGGCCATCCAATCAACCGTCGCGCGGAAAGGTGCTTCAACTCCGCACCTTCTTTCAATCGCTGAACGCGCCGATGCGATTCAGGAAGATTTCAAGGACCACCAACTTTCGACGCGCGATGCTCTCGAAAAACTCGAACAGTTGGCACGCGAGCAAATTGAAGCAGACGACGAAAAGAAGCGGTCGGGTTTGAATGATACAACATTCTCGCTGTATTGGGAGTTGAAGCGTGAAGGTGTATCCAATCCCAAAGAATTGGCCGTGTTGCTCGAAGCGGTGTTCACACGTTTTCCAAACTTTGCGGTCAACCCGGAGGAATTGCGGCAGCTAAAAGCGGAACTTTACAAAATTTTGCTCACCGTGCGACAGGGGGCAATGATGGTCGCATTGAGCGACAAATTGCTAAAAGCGCGAGGACGCTAATCATGGGAAGCAACAGAAAATCGTTTGTTGTGGATAGACCGAGCTTTGTCCGCGAAGTGGAGGATTTGGCGGAAAAGCTTCGCACGAAGAATTTTCGCATTCGAGTGCAGGCCATGAAGAAGAAATGGGCCTCTTGCTCGACTCGCCGCAACGTTACCTTCAGCACAGACCTCCTCTCACAGGCGCGAAGTTTTCGTCACTATGTGATCGTGCATGAACTCCTACACCTTAAAGTGCCGAATCACGGAAGGCTTTTCAAAAGTTTGTTGCGGGCTCATTTGCCAAATAATCCCCACGTTCCGACATCACTGAAACAAGGGCATGTTTGGAGGCTCATCGAATGAGAAACCGCGTGAATTTGGCGGACATTCCGTCTTCACCGAGCGAACTCGTGATCGACCTGCCCGTAGCGACACGGTTGCAACAGCTTCCATTGGCTCGCTTGACATGGGAGAATTTTGAGCGGTTATGCGTTCGATTGGCGGGAAAAGACCCCGACGCCGAATTCGTTCAGGCTTATGGCATGCGCGGACAAGCACAGGAGGGGATTGATTTATATCTCCGCAAGCGTTCAAACGGTCGTTATGTGGTATGGCAATGCAAGCGGTATCAAGAATTTGGCAAAACAGATATGCAGAAGGCAATTCGCAGATTCTTAAAAGAATTCCGGACAGGTGAAGCGGGAATTCCAATAAGGGATGCAGACGGACTGATTTTGGCGGTTACGGCAGACCTTTCTGAAACGAGCGTAGCCAACGAAATCGAGCGCCTCAGTAAACGGCTTCGAAAGTTTAAACTCTTTCTTAAGACGCTAGACATTCAGGGCCTTTCCGATGAACTAAAGAACCATTCAGACATCGTAGAAGATTTCTTTCACCCCGCATGGGTTGAGGAATTTTGCGGAACCCGACGGGCGGTCAGCGCACCAACCGAATTACAGTCTGCCGCGTTTCAAACGGCACTGCGCACAGCACAGGAAGGCCTTTCATCCTATGGCAATTCCGATCTGGATCACATCCGAGACCTCTGGGGCGA
>CAWIGO010000012.1:0-115801 GCA_963835625.1 uncultured Verrucomicrobiae bacterium | reverse complement strand
ACGTCGCGACGATTGGCCGATGGTCTGAACCAACTCCCCAGTTCGGCATTGTCAGCACATAAGTCTCGTTCTTGACCCAGTCGTGCGCCATCGCGGGACTCAACAATATGTAATCCATGCGGCTGTAAGTGTCTTCCTTGCCGTAGTAATACGTCCACGTGATGTCGCGCGGGGCAAACCATGGTTTTTCAGCGGGTGTGTTGTCCCCGTTCCGCTCGGCAGGCCGTGTGTCGATGAGTTCGAATCTTCCATGACCGATGATTTTTTTAATCGAATCCGAGCTTCTCAAATCGTTGAAATCGCCGAGGACAATCAGTTTTGCATTCGGGTTCGCCTTGAAATGTTCGTCAATAATGCCGCGCAGAACCTTGGCTTCTTCGAAGCGTTCCTCGGCTTGGTCGGCGTCGGGCACGGGTCGGCGTGATTTCAAATGCGCGGCGATGAGCGTGAATGTGAAATTTGGAGCGGCACGAATGTCCACCTCGGCAAAACCACGGCTGACGCGGAACTGGCGTCCGTCGAGCAGAAAAACGTCGTTCGTGTGCGGATAACAGGCGACGATGGGCAGCTTGCTCAAAACGGCCACGTGGATGTTCGTGTCCATCCCGCTGATAAATTCCCAATACGGATAATCCGCGCCCTCGGCTTTTAGCGAGGCGCGCAGTTCCATGAGCGCGTTGGTGCCGCCCATTTCTTCGAGGGCGAGCACGTCGGGGTTCAGCGCGCGGATGCTTTCGCGGACTTTGGCGCGCGCCTCAACGGGTTTGGCCTGCGGACGCGATTCCGTCGGCTGGTCGAGATAATTTTCCACGTTGTAAGTGGCCACGCGAAATGTGTCCGCCCCGAAGGCAATCGAACAAAACAACGCAAACTGAAGCAGGATAAACTGAAGCAAAAAACGTTTTGGCACGGGCGGCAGGATAAACGGGACGTTAAGACGGGTCAAAAAAACTTTTTCGATGAGATGTAGCGTTTGCAAATTTCGCCCGCGCTGCTACTGTCCCCCCGTGCTGAAAATCAGCCAGAACAGAATCGCGTTCCGCGCGGCCAGGCGAAAGGTCGCGTCGGGAAGATTGTATGACAAGCAGAGCGAGTGCGACCACCGTGATTTGCGGGTTGACAAGGTGGGCGTGCGCGGGCTGCGTTTTCCGATCCAGGTGCGCGACAAGGCGCGCAGCGTGCAAAACACGGTGGCCACCATCGGAATGTTTGTGGATTTGCCGAAGGAGTTCAAAGGCACGCACATGAGCCGGTTCATCGAGGTGCTGAACGCGCACGGCAGCGTTATTCACGTGGAGAACATCCGCGAAATCCTTCACGCACTGCAGAAAAAATTTCATGCGGCCATATCGCATCTGGAAGTCGAGTTCCCCTATTTCATGGTCAAAAAAGCGCCGGTGTCGCGCATGGAAAGCGTGATGGATTACACCGCGCGGTTCGATGCCACGGCGTGCGGGCCGGACATTGATTTCGTCCTGACGGTGAAGGCGAACGTCACGACGCTGTGCCCGTGCTCCAAAGCGATTGCCAAATACGGCGCGCACAATCAGCGCGGCGAAGTCACGGTGGCGATTCGCATGAACAAATCAGTCTGGATTGAAGATTTGATTGCAATGGTCGAAAGCTCGGCGAGTTCGGAGCTGTTTGCGCTGCTCAAGCGGCAGGACGAAAAGGCGGTGACGGAGCGCGCGTATAAGAACCCGGTGTTCGTCGAGGATTTGGTGCGCGCTGTGGCGCTGAAGCTGAATGCCGACGCGCGGGTGCGGTGGTACAAGGTCGAAGCGGAAAACTTCGAGAGCATCCACAATCACAACGCCTATGCGTGCATTGAAAAGGGCTGATTTTTCCGCCCCAGAATTCCTGAAGATTTTTATGGCGTATTTAATCTCCTTTGTTACATTCCCGCGCTTTTAATGGTCTGAAACCTGCTCTAACAGCGGAAACGGATTTGAAATTGTGACAATAAAGAATAAGGAAAAAATATGAAAATGTCGCACGGCAAGCTGCAAACCTCCGCCGCGACAGCTGCGATTCTCGGCCGGCCAGCGTCGAAATCCAGGGCCCCCGTCGCGATGAAGAAGATCAAACCCGAATGGCAGAAGTATTACAACCGGCTGCTCGAATTGCGCGAGCAGTTGCTCCGGCAGATGAACGGGCTGGCCAAGGAATCCGCGGAGGAGATGCCGGGCTACAGCTTGCACATGGCGGATTCGGGCACGGACAATTTTGACCGCGACTTTGCGTTGAGCCTGTTATCCTCCGATCAAGACGCCGTTTATGAAATTGAAGAGGCGCTCAACCGCATCGAGAAAAAGACCTACGGCGTTTGTGAATTGACGGGCAAAACGATTCCCAGGGCGCGCCTCGAGGCAATCCCGTGGACGCGCTTCACCGTTGTGGCGCAGGCGCAGCTTGAGCGCGATGGCGCATTAAAATCGCGCCGGCTTGGACAGTTGGGCTCGATTGACACCGCCGGCATCGCGGAAGTGGAGGATGAAACCGAGGAGTCGGACGAGCCAAAGGCCAAGGAGAAGGAATAATTCATGCCGCGTGAAATCATCACCATCGAATGCACTGAGGCGCGCAAGCAGGGCAAAACACCTTCGCGCTACACCACCACCCGCAACAAAAAAACCAAGACGGAAAAGCTCGAACTCAAAAAATACAATCCGTTCCTGCGCCGCCACACGCTTCACCGCGAGATTAAATAGCCATGCCACGCAAAACCAATACTGATAAATCAGATCGCCGCGGATCGCGTCGCCGTACGGAAAATCGCATACAGCGGCCGAAGCCGAAGATTGACTTCACCGTTGACGCGCTCGATTTCAAGAACACCAATTTGCTCCGGCAATATGTGACCGACCAGGGCCGTATCCTGCCGCGCAAATACACCGGGATGCCCGCGCATTATCAGCGCCAGCTGACCCGCGCCATCAAGCGCGCGCGCCAGATGCTGCTGATGAAGTAGCCTGTTTTCCGCCGTTCGATTGCATTTGCAGTCGGGCGGCTTTTTTTTGCGGGAATGGGTTGCAAGCGATTTGCATTTGAACTTGCTTTTGGGAATTGCCAGTGTGATTTTGGGATGGTAATGAAAGCCCGCACCCGTTCCCATTCGCACAAGCGGCAGAAATTGTCCGCGTTGACGGGTCGTTTGCGCGGGCAATTGCGCAAAATCACCAGCCCGCGCCAGGCGATCCTGGAAATTCTGCGCCGGCACGCCCATCCGCTGACGAACAGGGAAATTTTCACCGCCATACCCAAAGGCCAATGCGATTTGGCCACCATTTACCGTGCAATGCACCTGCTTGAGAAAATGGGCATGGTGAAGCGGTTTGACTTTGGCGACGGCGCGGCGCGATTCGAGCTCGTCCGCGAAGGCGATGACGGGCATCACCATCATTTGGTCTGCACGCGCTGTGCGGAAGTGATTGAAATTGACGAATGTTTTCCGCGCAAAATCGAATCGCGCATCGCCGCTGCAAACGGCTTCAAAGCCGTGACCCACAAGCTGGAATTTTTTGGAATCTGCCCTGATTGCCAGCGGTGATTTTCCTTCGGAGGGCGGAGTTCCACGACGCCCTGATTTTCCACGCAGACAGTCGGATGGTGGCTTTAAGCCATTTTTTCAGACAGCCAATCTTCCAGATGGAGGTATTCCTTGATTTTCCGGCGTTCGTAGCGGTGTTTCCGCGCCTTCTTCGGTTGATGTTGTGTTTTGAGAAATAGATGCCTTGGGTTATGAATTGCTTCGCTGATCGTTTCCAAGGATTTTGTCATAACACCTTTCCTTTCTCCAGAATTGCAGTGAAAGTGATGCTGAAAGATTCCATTAATTTACTTTTATTCCCAAAAATTGGACTTCCATGTCAAAATTTTGTTCAAAAAGATTTTTTCTGAACGAAGCGAAATGACCTGGAACACCGCTTTCTTTGGCTTTTGCCTGAAATCCGGTCAATCGCGCCAAGGCGTGAAATTGAGGAGTTCAATCTCGGTCAGGTATGGATGCAATGCGACTTGCGTGACGCTGGTGTATTCAATGCCGAATGCATTGGTTTTCGGCAGCGGCAGATCGAGCAAAATTGAGAGCATCATGCGAATGACGCCGCCGTGACAAAAAATGGCGGCGGTTTTGCCTTGATGACGGCGGATGATTTTAAACAGGCACGGCTCGATGCGGGCGCGGAATTGGATGCCATTTTCGCCGTTGGGCACCGCGCCCAGCTCGATTTCGTGGAGCCAGTCGTAGGGATGGACACCGAATTTTTCCCCAACCTCTTTCCATGTGAATCCCGTCCAGTCACCGAAATCCACCTCGCGCAAGCCGGGCAGAATCGTCTGTGCGGGTGCGCCGTTTTTAAGCAACGGTGCGACGGTTTGCTGCACCCGTTTCATCGGACTGGAGTAAATGGCGGCGATTTTTTTGCCGCGCAGATAATCGGCAAGTGTTTTGGCCTGCTCATGGCCGCGCGCCGATAGGCCCATGTCGATCCGGCCTCCGAACTTGTGCTGATAACGCAGTTCGATTTCCGCGTGGCGGACCAGCAGCAATCGCGTTGGCGGCGGGGATTGGATTTTTCGCCGCGAAATTTTGGAGGATGGCTTACCCACGAAAAATCAACCTTGAGCAATGGCTTTTCCCTGCGCGGCGAGCAGATCGTGAATGCCAGCCTTGCCGAGCGCGAGCAAATCGGCGAGCTGCGATTCGGTGAACGTGGCCTCCTCACCGGTGCTCTGAACCTCGATGAATTCACCGGCTGAATTCATCACCAGATTCATGTCCACCGCCGCGGCCACATCCTCGGCGTAACACAAATCCAGCAGCGGCCGGCCGTTGACGATGCCGACGCTGACACCGGCGACGGCATTCAAAATCGGGTTTTCCGTCAGTTTTTTTTCATCGAGCAATTTTTTTACCGCGAGCGACAGGGCGACGAACGCGCCGGTAATGGCCGCGGTGCGCGTGCCGCCGTCAGCTTGGAGCACGTCGCAATCCACCCAGATCGTGCGTTCGCCAATTTTTCCGAGGTCGAGCGCGGCGCGCATGGCGCGGCCAATGAGCCGCTGGATTTCCTGCGAGCGCCCGTCAATTTTTCCCTTCACGCTGTCGCGTTGCTTTCGCTGCAAAGTGGAGTAGGGGAGCATCGAGTATTCGGCGGTAATCCAGCCGCCTTTGCCCCCTTGATCCTTCATCCAGCGCGGCACGGTTTCCTCGACAGTCACGCCGCAAATGACCCGCGTGTTGCCCCATTCGATGAGCGTCGAACCGGTGGCGTGCGGCGCAATATGATTTTGAAAACGCAGCGGGCGAAGTTGATTTGCGGAACGACCGTCGGTGCGAATGGATGAATCAGCCATAAACGGCGGCGATGTTAGCTTGCGTTGCGTTGAATCGCAAATGTTCGTTGCATCGGGTAAAGGGTCGGTTTGATGGAAACCGGTGGGGCGAGCGTCCCCGCGAGCCGGAAATCAAGAGTTATCTTTCATCCCGCATTGCGGGACCAGTAGTCTCGCCCCACCAAACTAACCCTGACGGACACGAATTTCACCCGGCTTCGCCAGGCTACGCCGAGGCAGGCGAATTGCCGCGAATTGAAAACGCATTTGCGAAAATTGGCGAAATTCGCGTCAGCCTTTCTTCTCCGCCTCAATCTGCGCAAACAAATTTTCCAGACTATTCAGCGGCGTGTCCCTTTTCGGGTTCAAAATTTGGCGGAGATATTCGACGCCGTCGGGAATGTTCCGGATGGATTTGGGCAGCATCGCGCCGGCGGCATTGACATGGCCGCCGCCTTGGAATTTTTCGGCCACCTTGAGCGCTTCGCCAGCCCGGCTGCGAAAGCTGGCAAAAACAATGTTCCCGCGCCGGAACAACGTGACCAGCACCGGATATTTCGTGGCCTGCTGCTCCAGCAACTGGTGGACGACCAGATTGTTGTTGCCGACAACGGTGTCCACGTAGCCGACGGTCGGGCTGATTTCCGTGATGTTGCCCTTGCTCCATTCAAAGCCGATCGGATTTTCAATTCGGCGTTTGACCGCCATGACTTCGAGCAACGGATGGTCGAGCAACTTCTCGATATTGCCCTCGATGAGCGTGTATAGGTTCCAAAACTGGTAAATTTTGACGAGGTTCGCGTAATCACAAGCCAGCTCGAAGTCGGGATCATCTTCTAGAAACAAATCGGCGACGTCGTTCAAGTGAACAAGCCGGACGAGAGCAGGCGATTCAATCTCGTTTTGCTGGCAAAGCTCGTAACAAAGCAAACCGGCGGATTTGTTCACGTCGTGAATGAGCCATGCGTTTTTCGCCGCGGTGTCAGTGACATGATGGTCAATGACAACCCAATCCGGCCTGTCAAGGCGCGGCTCAAATGTAAAGTCCGTGACCCATGCGGATTTTTCGCGCAGCTCGCGTTGTCTCCAAAAGTTGTAATGATACGCCTCCAATGGAACGTCCGAGTTGAAAAGTTTTTTGGCGAGCCGTTGCAACAACGCGCCTGCGAGCAATCCGTCGAGATCGCTTTCGTGCGTGATGATAACTTCCGGTTTTGGCAGCGGCGTCATGACGGCTGGAATTTAATTCAGGTCGGGACACAAGGCGAGCGGGGATTTTCGGCCCAACGAGAAATTCCATCTTTCCCCGTTTTGCCTTCCAACTTCCGGTATGGACAAGCCCAAGACTATCGGGGAGCATCAAACGCAATTGATTCCATGCCTATGAACGAACAAAATCCAGGAGCCGCACCGGTTGAATCAACTCCATTGCCCATGTCTTACAAAGACCGTTCGACGGGTCTGATCGTCTTCGGCATTTTGACGATATTGTTGGGCTGTCTGGCCGGGCTACTTGTCCTCTTGATGCTAGTCGGGCAAGCGGCGTCTGCCAAAACCACGGGTGCGCCGATCCCCTTTTCGATCATCCTGCCCGCCATATCCATCTACGGTGTTTTGGCGGTGGCATTGGTGTGGCTGGGAATTGGCTCCATCATGGCCCGACGCTGGGCAAGGGCGTTGTTACTCATCTTTTCCTGGAGCTGGCTCATCATTGGACTGTTGGCTTTGCTTTTCATGGCATTCTTCATGCCCAAAATGCTGGCGAACTTGCCCTCCAGCGAAACGGCCGGCCAGCCGGCGGTGTCTTCGGCAGCGATAGCTGGGGTGATGGTCGGCATGTTCCTGGTGTTCGGCGTCCTTTTCTTCATTTTGCCGGCGGTCTGGACGTTTTTCTATAACAGCCGGCATGTGAAGGCCACGTGTGAAACGCGCGACCCCGTAACGCGTTGGACCGATGCTTGTCCATTGCCGGTGCTGGGTCTTTGTTTGTGGTTGGCGGTTTCCGTGCCGATGATGCTTATCATGCCCATTGCCGGCCATGGCGTGATGCCATTTTTTGGAATTTTTCTCACGGGTGTGCCGGGCACGATGTTATGTCTGGCCATTGCCGCCATCTGGGGTTATGCCGCTTGGCTGCTGTATAAACTTGATGTGCGGGGATGGTGGCTGATCTTAATCGCTTTGTGTGTGTTTATGGCGTCCGGCCTCCTGACATATGCGCGGCATGATGTGATGGAAATGTATCGCCTGATGGGCTATCCCGAGGCGCAAATCGAACAGATACAAAAATCCGGCTTGCTGGTTGGGAACCGCATGAGCTGGCTGATGGCGCTTTGCGTGCTGCCGTTCCTGGGCTATCTCCTCTTCATCAAAAAATTCCTCCGCGGCAAATAGACGCGAAGGGCAATCCGTCGAGATCGCTTTCGTGCGTGATAATCACTTCCGGTTTTGGCAGCGGCGTCATGACGGTTGGAAGTTAATTCAGGTCAGGGCACAAGGCGAGCGGGGATTTTTGCCGGATAAAATTCCCTCGCCCGCAGGTGTGGGAGAGGGTGGTCGCAGACCAGTGAGGGATGTTGGGAGAAAACAAACTTCCGCGCCCTAGTCTATAACCTTTACGCCCTTATCTTATCGTCCGCCTTCAGGTCGCGTATCAGGCGGTTGAACGCCTTCTGATATTGGTCGTGATCTTTCCAGTTATTAAAGTCGCCAATGTGCCGGGTGCGCCGCACATCCGCTGGCCAACCTGCTTCAATTTTCATTACTGAATCGTCTAACCGAATTGGGAAAAGCATCGTGCGTTTCTGTTGCCGTTCCTTTTCCAGTGCCGTTTCAACTTCTTTTTCCACCCAATCGCTGCCAACTGAATAATCCGATAATACCAGCAGCAATTTGTCATAGAGACGGATGCACTCATCTATCTTCATGCGAAACTTGTCGCCTATCTTCAAGTCCTCCGGTGCAAACCAACAGCGCACCTTCTTACTTTGCAAATCTGCGTGCAACCGCTCCGCAAATGCCTGATCTTTGGAAGAGTAGCTGATAAAAACAGAATAGAATTCAATCGGCTGGATTGCTCCAACCAGTGCCGGGATATAGCCGATGAATACCTGCGGCACACCACAACCCCGCAAGAAGCTTTCCGGGATTTTGCCTTTAGATATGAAAATCGTGTCTATGCCAATTGTGGATTCAACTTTATGGTGAACAGAATCCAGCCCCTTAACCGATTCGAGATTAACATTTGAAAGTGTGGTAAATCCAAAGAAAGCATTTGCAAAATTAGCATCACGGATGTCCGAGCAGTGAAATTTTGCGCCGAAGAAATCAGCGCCGACAAGATTTGCGCCGGCGAAAATTGTCAAACTGAGGTCTGCATGATGGAAGTCCGCACCTTGTAAATTTGTGTTGATAAGGATTGAACCGTAGAAATTTGCCATAGTGAAATTTGCACCACTGAAGTCTGCGCCGCTCAAATTCAACTGGCTCAGGTCAACGCTTGCCATTTCCTTTCCTTTCCGCCAATTGTTCCAAGCCTCAACACCTTCCATCAGTTTTGCCAAATGTTCGGGGTTTGCCATGCGCCCCTTCTACACTTGGCTACTTCGACCTTCAAGCCCGATAATCAGCGGAGTGATGGGATTTTCTCCGCGGCGGCGCGGAGTTGTTTCTTATGCGGTCGCGCTCCCTTTTCTGGTTAAATCAAAAATCTCTTTGAAAACCGCCGGATTTCCCGCCACCATGCACACTTGCTTTGGATGCTGAATTCTGCATTCCGAATTCTGCATTCTGCATTTGCATGAAACGCACGCATCATTGCAACGAATTGCGCCCGGCGCATATCAAACAAACCGTGACGTTGTCGGGCTGGGTCCATTCCCGGCGTGACCTCGGCGGACTCATTTTCATCGATATCCGCGACCGCGAAGGCCGCACGCAAACCGTCTTTGACCCTTCACTGATGTCAAAGGAGCTTTTTGAGCAGGCCGCTTCGCTCCGCAGCGAATGTGTCGTCAGCATCACTGGTCGCGTCCGCCATCGCCCGGAAGGAACGAATAATCCAAAAATTCCCACCGGCGAAATCGAAGTATTGGCCACCAAGCTGGAAGTGCTGAATATGGCCGAGGTCCTGCCGTTTCCTGTGGACGACCCGGAAATCGCCAGCAAAGTGAACGAGGAGTTGCGCCTGCAGTATCGCTACCTGGATTTGCGCCGGCCCGAAATGGCGCGCAATCTCCGTCTGCGCAGCAAAGTGGCCACCGCCACACGCATGTTCATGGAGGAACAGGGATTCCTGGATGTGGAAACGCCGACGCTGTTCAAGTCCACCCCGGAAGGCGCGCGCGAATTTCTCGTGCCGAGCCGCGTGAGTCCCGGACAATTTTACGCGCTGCCGCAGTCGCCGCAGCAGTTCAAACAAATCCTCATGGTCGCCGGCGTTGAAAAATATTTTCAGCTCGCGCGCTGTTATCGCGATGAAGATTTGCGCGCCGACCGCCAGCCGGAATTCACGCAGATTGACATTGAGATGTCATTCATCGAACGCGAAGACATTTACACGCTGATTGAAGGTTTGTTGAAACGCATCTGGAAAGTCGCGCTCAATGTTGATGTACCGACGCCGTTCAAGCGGATTTCTTTCGAGGAAGCGCTGAACCGCTACGGCATTGACAAGCCTGACACGCGTTTGGGCATGGAGCTCGTGGATTTCACCGAGGAATTCCGCGGCAGCAAATTCAAGGTGTTCGGCGGCGCGGTCGCCAACGGCGGCGTGGTGAAGGCGCTCAACGCCAAAGGTCTCGCCGGCGTCACGCAGGGGCAGATTGACACCATGACGGAGTATGCCAAAAGCTTTGGCGCGAAGGGGCTGGCTTATATCAAGGTCGAAAAGGGGGCAGACGGTGCTACCGTCGAATGGAAATCGCCGATTGTGAAATTTTTCAGCGACGCCGAGAAGGCCGCGCTCACGAAGAAACTGGCCATCGAAGAGGGAGACTTGATTTTGTTCGCTGCCGATCAATGGCTGAACGCGTGCGAAGTCCTCGGCAAAATCCGGCTTTACTGCGCGGACGTTTTGAAAGAGCAGGGGAAACTGACGATTCCCGCCGGCCGGTTTGATTTTCTGTGGATTGCGGATTTTCCGCTGTTGAGCTTCGACAAGGAACAAAACCGGTGGTATTCGAGCCATCATCCGTTCACCGCGCCGATGGCGGAGGACATTCCGTTGCTCAAGACCGATCCGAAGAAGGTGCGCGGCCAGCATTATGACATTGTGGTGAATGGTGTGGAGCTTGGTGGCGGTTCGATTCGTATTCATCGGCCCGACGTGCAGAAAATGGTGTTCGAAGAAGTGCTGCAAATCCCGCCGGACATGGTGAAGGCGCGGTTCGGTTACATGCTGGAGGCGTTCAAATACGGCGCGCCGCCGCATGGAGGGATTGCGCTTGGCTTCGACCGTCTCGTCGCAATTCTTTGTGACACACCGACCATCCGCGACGTGATTGCGTTCCCAAAGACCGCCAAAGGCACTGATTTGATGACCGATTCACCCGCTGCCGTGGAGCCGAAACAACTGCGCGACCTGCATCTGGAATTGAAAGTGACGAAAAAGGAATGAATAACTCGCCCTCACCTTTTATCCTCTCCCCCAGGAGAGGAAACATCCTTAGTCCGTCTCTGATTTTGTGGATAAACGTCCGTGCCAATCCAGTCGCAGGAATTTTAAGACGACGGGAAATGATTCTCCTTGGGGAGAAGGCCGGGATGATGGAGATATGAGCCCAAAATGATTTCTCTTTTTTGGCGGTCTGCCCTTCGTGTTTTGCAAACGTTAATCATAGTTTACGTTTTGGTTGTCCTGGTGGCGGCAATTTTTCAGCGCCGGCTGATTTATTTTCCAAGAACAATTCCAGCCGGGCTTGCGGAGCGGGCCGCTGCCGAAAATGGCTTCGTGCCATGGCGAAACAAGGCGGGCCAAATCATCGGATGGAAATTGCCCGCCCGTTCACTGCCGACGGGAAATGTTTTGATTGTTCACGGCAATGCCGGTTGTGCAATTGATCGTGAATATCTTGCAGGGCCAATCCATGACGCGGCCTCTGTTGATGTTTATGTTCTCGAATATCCCGGCTATGGCGCGCGCGTCGGCTCACCGGGCAAACGGAGCTTCATCGCCGCCGGGGAGGAGGCGTTTGAATCATTGCCGAATGGCTTGCCCAGGTATGTGGTGAGTGAATCCATCGGCGCGGGAGTGGCCTGCCATTTGGCCAAAGCCCATTCCACGAAAGTCGCCGGACTGCTGCTTTTCATGCCATACCACGATCTAGCTTCCGTGGCGCAACGCAAAATGTTCTTTCTCCCGGCTTATTTGTTTTTGTTGGATCGTTTCAATCCAGCCGAAGACCTGAAAGATTACCGTGGGCCGGTAAAAATCGTTCTCGCCGGCGCCGACGAAATCATTCCTGCGACGTCCGGACTCCGGTTGTTCAAGGGATACAAAGGGCCGAAAACCCTTCAAATCATTCCCGGCGCTCACCACAATGATGTCGCTGAACAATCCCCCGACTGGTGGAATGGCGTTTTTTCATTCTGGCAACAAAACGGCCAGACGACCCGCAGGATACCGCAGTGACTGTTGCGCCTGTTGGCACCGAATGGATTCGACTTGCCGAGTTTCGCTAATTTTGCGATGACTATACATGCGCGGTTTTTTATGAATGCATTACTTCAAAACTTGATCAAACTCCAATCCATCCAATTTGGCGAAGTCAAAGATAAGAACACCGAGGCGACCACGGCGGAACTGCGCACCAAAATTCCATCGCAAATTCTCGGCCACTATGACCGTCTGGTCGCCCACAAGAAAAAGGGCGTTGCGATTGTTCGCAACCAGGTCTGCACCGGCTGTCACATGCATCTGCCCCTCGGTGTGATTATGACGCTCATGCACGCGCAGGACATTCAGCTCTGTGAGAACTGCGGCCGGTATCTTTACCTGCCGCCTGCGGTGAAAATGGAAGCTGCGGAACAAACCGCCAGTCCAAAGCCGGAAAAGAAAACCCGGAAGTCGAAGAAAACTTTGCAGGCGGTTTGACGGTTCAGCAATTTCAGACGGTCATTCCATCATTTCTGAACAGAGCAATGCGTTTTTGAAGCTCAAAGGCCGGGTTCACGTTGGGTAATTTCCTGCTCGCCAATCATGCTGTTTTCCCCGATTCTAAGGCGAATTAAAATTATGTTCACCGGCACTTATACCGCAATTGTCACCCCGTTCAAAAACGGCAGGGTGGACGAAATCGCACTCAACCGCCTGATTCAATTTCAAATCAGGGGCGGTGTGGACGGCATCGTGCCCGTTGGCACCACTGGTGAATCGCCAACGGTGGATTACGAAGAGCACATTCGCATCATTGAACGTTCGGTGATATTTGCACGCGGCAAAATCAAAGTCATCGCCGGCACCGGCGCGAATTCGACGAGCGAGGCGATTCATCTGACGCAACAGGCCGGGAATGTCGGCGCGGACGGCTCGCTCCAGGTTGCGCCCTATTACAACAAACCGACGCAGGAAGGTTTGTTCCAGCATTTCCGCGCAATCGCACGCGCTACAAGGCTGCCCATCGTGCTTTACAGCATTCCGGGCCGTTGCGGCATTGAAATCGGCGTCGAGACCGTCCGGCGTTTGGCGCGTGAATGCAAAAACATCATCGGTATAAAGGAAGCGGGCGGCAGTTGCGACCGCGTTTCGCAGTTGCGCGCGGCGCTCGGTCCGAAATTCACGATTTTGTCCGGTGACGATTCGTTGACGCTGCCGTTCATGGCCGTCGGCGCGCAGGGCGTCATCAGCGTGGCGTCCAACGTCATCCCGCGCGAAGTCGTGCAAATGGTGGATGCGTTCACGCGCGGCCAAATCCGGAAGGCGTCGCAGTTGCATGCGGAACTTTACCCGCTGTTCAAGGATTTGTTTATTGAGACAAACCCGATTCCCGTCAAAGCCGCGCTGGCGATGATGGGATTGATTGCCGAGGAATATCGTCTGCCGCTGGTGCCGATGAGCGTGGCAAATCGCGCAAAATTGCGCGCGACGATGAAACAATGCGGAGTTTTGAAATAATTTAACGCCACATGACACGAATCATCATTACCGGAGCGAAAGGCCGGATGGGTCAGGCGCTTGTTTCGTGCGCGAAAAATTTTCGCGACCTGCGAATCGTCGCGCAAATTGATTGCGGCGATGATCTATCCGCCGCCATTGCGCAGGGGGACGTTGTCGTTGATTTCAGTTCGCATACGGCAACGGCGGAAATCGCGGGGCTTTGCGCAAGGCGCAAAAAAGCCATTGTCATCGGAACAACCGGCCATTCTGAATCCGAACAATCCGCAATCCGAAATCTGAAATCCGCAATTCCAATGGTGTGGTCGTCGAACTATTCCACCGGTGTGAACGCTCTGTTCTGGCTCACGCGCAAAGTGGCGGAAATCTTGGGGCCGGACTTCGATTTGGAAATTGTCGAAATGCATCATCGCTTGAAAAAGGACGCGCCGAGCGGCACGGCGAAATCGCTGGCGGAAATTCTGGCCGGCGTGCGCAACCTGCAGCTCGAAAAAGCGGCGCGACATGGTCGCGTCGGCATCGTCGGCGAACGGACGGCTTTGGAGATCGGCATTCATTCCATTCGCGGCGGCGATGTCGTGGGTGATCACACGGTCATTTTTGCGAATACCGGAGAGCGGCTTGAATTGACGCACAAAGCTTCGAGCCGCGAGGCGTTTGCCAACGGTGCGTTGCGCGCGGCGCTTTGGGTCGTCAAACAAAAACCCGGCCTTTACGATATGCAGGACGTGCTGGGACTAAAGTAGTTTTGAATTCTTAATTTTGAATTTTGAGTTGGCCGGTAAACCCACTCTGTGAACTCAAAACTCAAAACTCAAAGCTCAAAACTTGCCATTGTAGCGCTCGGTTCAAATCTTGGTGATTCGCGCCGGATAATTTCAGACGCGATGGCGCGGTTGCAACATTTTTCCGACCGGCCAATTCTCAAATCATCGCTCTGGCGGACGTCGCCTGTAAATTGCCCGCCGGATTCGCCGCCGTTTGTGAATGCGGTTGTTGGTCTGACTACAAGGGCAGGGGAGACGCCGGAATCGCTGCTTGAAAAACTTCGCAAGCTGGAAGAGGAATTTGGCCGTCAACCCGGAAGGATTTTGAATGAACCTCGTCCGCTGGATTTGGATTTGATTGCGTTCGGCACGGAAACACGCAACGCGCCGGATTTGGTTTTGCCGCATCCGCGGGCGCATTTTCGGCGATTTGTGCTTCAGCCGTTAAGCGAAATCGCGCCGGAATTAATTTTGCCAGGGCAATGCAAAACCGTTTTGCAATTACTGGCTGAACTTGTGGGTGAGGAAACCGTCATCCGGCTTTGAGTGTTTTTCCAAAAATCCGCTCGTGTTCGAGTCTGACGTAGCGGTCGGTCATGCCGGCGAGATAGTCACAGACTGCGCGGTGCAGGCCGGCCTTGTGGATGCGGCGATGGGATTGCTCGCCGATTTCCTTCGGGTGCTTGAGATAGAAATGAAACAGCGTTTCAAGGAGCCGCAAGGCGCGTTGGTTTGGCGCATGGAGGGCTTTGTTGTAGTAGAGATTTTTGTAAAGATAATCGCGCAATTCGTGGTTCAACTCACGGCGTTCGAGGCTGTGTTGCACCAGGGCCTTCGGAAAAAGCCGGACTTCATCGGCTGACTTCACACCGGCGGCGAGGATAAGCCGTTCGCTGGTCTCAACGACGTCTCGAATCTGCATGTCGATAATCGTCCGAATGATGAAATAACGGCGGCATTCATCGGGCAAATCACCATGCTCCTTTTTCACAAGTCGCGCAGCCCGCGCCCAAACGCGAACGTCGCGGGCGAGATTTTTTTCGGAAAACAATCCGGAATCGAGTCCGTCGTCAAGGTCGTGGCTGTAATAAGTGATTTCGTCGGCGAGATTGGCGACTTGCGCTTCGAGCGATGAATTTTTGGCATCAAATCCTCTTCGCCTGCCGGGATGATCGTAGGCGGTGTAATGTTTCACCAGGCCCTCGCGAACTTCCCATGTCAGATTTAGGCCGGGGAAATCCGGATATTTTTGTTCCAGTTCCTCGACAATGCGCAGGCTCTGGCGGTTGTGCTCGAAACCGCCGTGGCCGGCCATCAACCGGTTCAACACGGTCTCACCTTTGTGGCCAAACGGCGAATGACCGATGTCGTGCGCGAGCGCAATGGTCTCCGCCAAATCGGAATTCAGTTTCAACGCGGTGGCGACGTTGCGCGAGACGGCGGCGACCTCGATGGTGTGGGTAAGGCGGGTGCGAAGATGGTCGCCGGTGCCGTTGAGGAAAACCTGTGTTTTGTATTCAAGGCGGCGGAACGCGCGGGAGTGGATGACGCGGTCGCGGTCACGCTGGTAATGCGTGCGCCATAGCGGCGGCGGTTCGGGATATTTGCGTCCACGGGTGTCGCCGCAGAATTGGGCGTAAGGCGCGAGAGTTTGCCGCTCGATTTGCTCCAATTCCTGTCGTGTGCGGGGCATATTTCAAATGCAGAATGAAAAATGTTGGATGAAGAATTAAAATCAATCGGTCAACGGCTCTTGAACCGAAATTCCGCGCAATTCAAAAAGCCGGCGAATCGTGTCTTCGATCAAATTGTTCGGACAGGACGCGCCGGCGGTGACACCGACGGTGATTTTGCCGGGCGGCAGCCAATCGCGCGTTTCGATTTCCTCCCTGCGATGCTGATCGTAATGGCGAATGAGTTTGTCCGATTCCATTTTGGCTGCGTTCTTGATGAAATAAGTCGGCAATTTGGCTTCACCCATTTCAGCAAGGTGCGAAGTGTTTGATGAATTGTAGCCGCCGATGACGATGAGCAGGTTCGGCGGATCGAGCAGCATTTTTTCGAGCGCGTCCTGACGTTCCTGCGTCGCGCCGCAAATCGTGTCGAAAAAACGGAAATGTTTGTCAATTTCCGCCACGCCGAATTTTTTCTCCATCGCGCTCTTGATGCGGCGTTGAACTTCCTCGGTTTCGCCGCGTAGCATCGTGGTTTGATTTGCGACGCCGACGGCATGCAGGTGAATGTCGGGGTCAAAACCTTGCGAATAGGCGCCTTTGAATTTTTCCAGGAATTCGCGTTTGACGCCGCCATTCAAAATGTAGTTACAAACGCAATCGGTTTCCGCGAGGTTGAGGACAACGAGATAGTGGCCGCTGCCATAGGCGCGCGCTTGTGAAGTCGTGGCCTTGGTTTCCTCGTGTTTCGCCTTGCCGTGAATGATGCTGGTCACGTTTTCCTTCGAGTATTGTCGCACGCGTTTCCAGACACTCATCACGTCGCCACAGGTCGTGTCCACGAGAATACAGCCTTTGGCTTCGAGCTTCTTTCGCGTGCCGACTTCCGTGCCGAACGCGGGAATGATGACGGCGTCGCCCGATTGCAGCTGCGACATTTCCTCGTCGGTCGGATTGGGCGAAATGATTTGGATGCCCATGTTGCGAATCTGATCATTGACTTCCGGGTTGTGAATGATTTCGCCGAGCAGATAGATCGGCGTGCTGGGCGACACCTCGGAAAAGTAATTTCGCGCGGCATAGGCGAGATCAATCGCGCGCTCGACGCCATAGCAAAAACCGAATTCCTTCGCGAGTTTGACGGTCAGATCACCGGCGGAAATCACGTTGCCGCTGGAGCGGATGCGCTCGACGAGTTCGCTGCGATAATGCGAAAGCACCTGCGCTTGCACCGCTTCCATGATGTCGGGCCGGCGAAGGTTGATTTTCTTCCGCGTCGCGGATGCTTCCATTGACATGATGAAAAACTAGACCCGAACGCGCGAAGCGTCCAGCAGAACTTCCGCGGGTGGATGAAGGGAATTTCATTGCGCGGCGGAAAATTCGTGGGATGATTTGTCGAAGTCGGAGCGTAGCTCAGCTTGGTAGAGCACCAGCTTTGGGAGCTGGCTGTCGCAGGTTCAAATCCTGTCGCTCCGACCAGTTTTCCTAGGGAAAACGAGGGTCAGGTAGTTTACCGCACAGATTTCGCACAGATTTTGGCGGAATCTGAGAGTCGAAAAGTGAAGTTCCCCAAGGTCATCCGGTATCGCAAGGCCGAGGTCACAATCTACGGCAAAAGGAAGTCCTATCCGTCTGACGGGCCACGTCCAGGTTCCGATGTCAGATTGTGAAACCATAGCGGCATGGATTCTTCAAAAACTGGATCAGGTCGCAAGCACTGGAACGCCGGGCAACGGCAACAGTTGCTGACGCGCTTTGTTCAGTGTGAATGGAATGGGAGGCCTGCTTGATAGAGCTTCAGCTGTGATCGAATGGCATCGGCCAGTGCGGTGTTGGACTGTCTCTCGGCCAGTTGCAGAGCGCGCTGCGCGGTTTCCACCGCTTCGGGAAATCGCCCGGCCTCGGCGTAAGCGGCGGCCAAGGTGCCAAGAACAACCGGATTTCCATCACCCGTAAGCTGATTCGCCCGTTGGGCCAGTTCCACCGCTTTGTTGCCGTTGCGCAGCGAAGCCTGCGGACAGGTTGCAAGCACCCATGCCAGGTTATTCTGGGCCTCCGCGAAGTCGGGTTTGATTTGCAACGCCTTTTGGAAATGCGCGATCGCTTCGTCCACATCGCCCTTTTGGAGCAGAGTGTTGCCGAGGTTGTAGTGGGCTTCCGCGTAGTCGGGTGTGATTTGCAGCGCCTTTTGGTAATAAACTATCGCTTCGTCCACGCTGCCCTTTTGGAGCAGAGCGCAGCCGAGGTTGTAGCAGGCTTCCGCGTAGTCGGGTTTGATTTGCAGCGCCTTTTGGAAATGCGCGATCGCTTCGTCCACATTGCCCTTTTGGAGCAGAGCGCAGCCGAGGTTGTAGCAGGCTTCCGCGAAGTCGGGTTTGATTTGCAACGCCTTTTGGTAATGGGCGATCGCTTCATCCACATTGCTCTCTTGGAACAGAGCGCTGCCGAGGTTGTTGTGGGCTTCCGCGTAGTCGAGTGTGATTTGCAGCGCCTTTTGGTACTGGGCGATCGCTTCATCCACGCTGCCCTTTTGGAGCAGAGCGCAGCCGAGGTTGTAGCAGGCTTTCGCGTAGTCGGGTTTGATTT
Source organism: uncultured Verrucomicrobiae bacterium (assembly GCA_963835625.1). Taxonomy (GTDB): domain Bacteria; phylum Verrucomicrobiota; class Verrucomicrobiia; order Limisphaerales; family UBA11358; genus UBA11358. The sequence continues at coordinate 97,322 of CAWIGO010000012.1, read as the reverse complement.
GCAGCGCCTTTTGGTACTGGGCGATCGCTTCGTCCACATTGCCCTTTTGGAGCAGAGCGCAGCCGAGGTTGTAGCAGGCTTCCGCGTAGTCGGGTTTGATTTGCAGCGCCTTTTGGTACTGGGCGATCGCTTCGTCCACATTGCCCTTTTGGAGCAGAGCGCAGCCGAGGTTGTAGTGGCCAATGAAGTTGTCAGACGTGCAGGCGAGCGTGTGGGTCCACAGCGATTCGCTATTTCGCCAATAAGAAGTCTGCACGCGCGCACAGAAAATCAAAGCAACGAGGATGATCGTGGAGCCGCCGCCCAGCACCACGCGGCGGTGACGCCAGCCGGCGCACAGATCAGCCGCCGCCCATGTCAAAAGGAGATAGACCCCGATCTGGGGCAGGTAGGTATAGCGATCACACCGTATTTCCATTCCCTGCTGGATCAGCACCAGCACCGGCGCGAGCATGACCAGATACCACAACCAGCCAACCAGAAAATAGGGACGCTTCCGCCGCAAAACGAAAACCCCCACGAAACTGGCGGCCAACAGGGTTATCGCCAGTGCAATTTCCCCAAGCGGGAAACTGTTTGGCGGCGGGGAATACACGGCCAACCCTGCCGGGTAGAACATCTGCCCCAAATAAACAAGGGGCGTCAATAAAGCATGGCCACTCCGCACCATCAGGTTCAAATCAACAATGGGCTCTTTTGGGGCAAAAAGCGCCCCCATGCTTATCGCGAGGATCAACCCAAGAAATGGGATTTTTTCAAGAACCAACTGCCGGAAGTTTCGAGTTGCGGGTTTTGCGTCTTGGCCCAGAGAGCTTGACTCCTGGGAGAAATCCGAAACTCTTTGCAACGGCCAGTAATCCAGCAGCAACAACACCAGCGGCAGCGTCGCAATCATCGCCTTGGACATCAGGCCGCAGGCGAAGAACAACAATGCCAGACAATAATTTTGCATTTTGCATTTTGCATTTTTAATTTTGCACTGTGCATAACGGACATACGCCCAAAGCGTCAACATGAAGAATAATCCGCTCAACACGTCCTTGCGTTCCGTCACCCAGGCCACCGATTCCACATGCAACGGGTGAACTGCAAACACCGCCGCCACGAAGGCGCTCCGCCAAAGCGCGCCAGTCATCAACCGCAGAACCAGAAACAGGAGGATCACCGAGGCGGTGTGGAGCAGCAGGTTCGTCAGATGATGGCCACCGGCATTCAACCCATAAAGCTGGCAGTCCAGCATGTGGGAGATATCGGTCAGCGGGACCCAGTGACGCTCATGCCTGTGTGTAAATGCCCAGACGATCCCCCGGAGTGTCAGTCCCTTCTGGATGATAGGATTCTGATACACATAATCGTCGTCGTCGTAATTGACAAAGTCGTGCCCCAGCGTCTGGCCGAAAACTACAAACGTGATCACCGCCAGAAAAATGCAAATCCCAATAACCGTCCAGCGGCCATTCAAACCAGCCGGACGGCTTTCGGATTCCGGCGAGCGGGAGTCTGCCACTCCCGACATTTCACCGGTCGGCGAAACGGGCGCGCTCGAAGGCACGGCAGGGGCTTTTTTCTTCAATCTTCGACTCATGGGTTTGAACACATGGTTAAAGAAACCCACGCAGTGAGACGAGTAAAAAATGTCAATGCAGGCTAGGGTTTTGATTTTTTCCCGCCTCTGTGCTTGAACTTTTCCCCGCTTTCGGTCCAACGCCGATTACTTAATCCAGTATTCTGAAGAATCCATGCCAACATGGTTTCATAACCCGGCGCGAGAACCTAGATGTGGCCGCTCAGACGCATACGATACCAGCAACGCGGAGAAGGGCCTTATAGCGGGTTCAAATCCTGTCGCTCCGACCATTTATTTTTCCTTCCGCACGGTAATGGTGCATTAGATTGTTGCTGACGGGTTTGGGGCGGCATCATTTTTGCTGGTAAAAGGCTGAAGCGACATTATGAATGAAGACCAAGAAACAGTAGCGGAATTTTGTAACCGAGTTGCGAAGCTTGAGAAAGCAAATGAAGCCCACGCTAACGCACTTGCGGAGTTGGAACTTCAAAATGGCGACACGCAGAGAGCGATTTACTTTTTGAAGCAAAAAATAATCGAGATAGCGGGGAGCCAGTGCATGGCAGCGCAATCTAATGCGCTATAATTCTTCTTTAAGGTGCATATTATTAAGGTTGCCCTTTTAATTTGTTGTATAATTCAGCTGCTTTTTTTGTGGGATTAGCATCATGAATCGCAATAACCACCTCCATTATCTGGTCAGCTTCATTCGTGCGATATTCCTTGTTATACATTTCAGCAATATCACCTGCGATATGGGCTGTCCATCCCCAGTATTCAGGATGTTTAAGCGCGATTTGATAGTCAGACACATAAGCTTCCTCAAAACTTTTGGCGGCACTTTTCCAGTCTTCTCTTTGTGTCTCGATAAAACTTACCCCTTTCAAAAGCTGCACCTCCGTTGTCCAACTCGTTCAGTTCGGCCTCCGTCCATTGGGGCGACTGCTGTAATTTCCTTGTTAGTTTGGATATTGTCTTTAATTGACCAATGATGGTGACATTTTGACCGTGATAGATTTGGCTTGGAGAAAGGGAAAAAATACAAAACAGAAACAACAAAACGGCGCAAAACGATAGCACAAATAAACCAACAATAGTTTCAATTAACCTCTCGCTCATGGAGTCTGCGGGTAGCAACCCTTTCAGAATTTTGAAAGTAATCACAAGCACCACCAATGTGAAAAGAACCGTGACAAGTGGCGCAGTCCCGATGGCATACCAAGTGTCTTGCAAAGACTGAGAAAGATTTGCTTTCCAGTAGTCCATGAAATCAAAGCATCCTCAAAAGCCCTAAAACTGTCAAACTTGCCTTTACGTATGCGAGGGGGACAATTCCGTTTCGACCAACAATCTGGCAGGACATCACCCTTCCGCACTGCTGGCGAATTTTTCCTTCGCTGCGCAAATTGCAACAGGCTTTTCTTCCACGGCGTTTTGAATGGAATTTATTTTTTCCCAATAAAATCAGGCATTTTTGTGCGTTCAGCCACGGCAAAATTCCACTTGGCATTGTCGTTGCTTAACGTGCCTGAACGCGGATGCGGACTGGCTTAGGCCAAACGCGGCCTGATTACACTGTCAAAAAATATGAAGAAAATTGAAGCGATCATCAAACCGTTCAAGCTCGAGGAGGTGAAGGACGCCCTCGGCGAAATCAACATCGAAGGCATGACTGTGAGCGAGGTCAAGGGGTTTGGCCGCCAGAAGGGCCATACCGAAATCTATCGCGGCAGTGAATACACCGTGGATTTCCTGCCAAAAATTAAAATTGAACTTGTTGTGGCAGATAATCAAACCGACGCGGCCGTTGGCGCGATTATTAAATCAGCCAGGACCGGCAAAATCGGCGACGGCAAGGTGTTCGTGTCCGGCATCGAACAAGCCGTTCGCATTCGGACCGAGGAGAAAGGCGAGTTGGCCATTTGAAGAACCCAAACAATTTAAACCCCATTTAAAAACAAATTATGAGACGATACTTAACAGTCCTTGCTTTGATCTCAACCACTGCGCTCGGCATTTTGCCATTGCGCGCAGACACAGCAACGAATGCGCCACTGCCAGCAGCCTCACTTGACCAGCGCATTGCGGTGCTCGAGGCCTACATTGCCAACACCGATCCGACTGCGCCATTGAAGGACACTAATGGCAATCAAGTGGTCGCCAATACAACGATCATTGGCAATCCCGGTCCCGGCCACAATGCGTGGCTGCTGACCAGCACGGCGCTGGTGCTTTTCATGACGCTGCCGGGTCTTGCGTTGTTCTACGGCGGTCTCGTTCGCAGAAAGAACGTGCTTTCCGTGCTGGCCCAATGCTTCCTGATCACCGGCTTGGTGACCATCCTTTGGGTGTTTGTCGGCTACGGCATGGTTTTCGGCGGAACGGGCAATGCCGTCAAAGAAGACCTTATCAAAGGCATCGTCGGCAGCCCGCTGATTAACTGGATGCTGGGCGGCGTTACTTCCGCGCCCAACAGCAACTACTCCTACTGGGTTTCGGAAAACGTGTTTAGCATGTTCCAATTGATGTTCGCCGTCATCACCCCGGCGTTGATCATCGGTTCCATTGCCGAACGCATGAAGTTCAAGGCCATCTTCATCTTCATGACGTTGTGGATGCTCCTCGTCTATTTCACCCAGGGCCACATGGTTTGGGGCATCAACGGCGTGATGAATGGCGTCTGGAATCCGCACGCAGGAATTAAAGCGATTGACTTTGCCGGCGGCACGGTCGTGCACATGACCTCCGGTTGGTCCGCCCTGGTTCTGTGTTTGATTCTCGGCAAACGCGCGGGCTTCGGCAGAGAAAACTTCGCGCCGCACAGCATGGTGCTTACCTACATCGGCACGGGCATGTTGTGGGTGGGCTGGTACGGGTTCAACTCCGGCAGTGCGCTTGCGGCTGACGTGGTGGCGGCCAATGCTTTCACTACCACGACGATTGCCACAGCGGTGGCTTCATTCGTCTGGCCGATGTGGGAGTGGATTGTCAAAGGCAGGCCGAGCGTGCTGGGTTTCTGTTCCGGCGCCGTTGCGGGTCTGGTGGTCATTACTCCTGCATGCGGTTTCGTCACTCCGCAGGGCTCGATCTGGATCGGCATTGCCGCCGGCTCCATCCCGTGGTTCTTCTGCTACAAGGTCAAGAGTTGGTTTGGCTATGACGATGCCTTGGACACATTCGGCGTTCACGGCATCGGTGGATTGACCGGGGCATTGATGACCGGCATGCTCGCGCGCAATGCCGTCAATCCGAACCTCGCGACCAATCTTAAAACCTATGTTACGGACAGTTGGTTCCAACCGCTGGTCTGGGAGCAGCTCAAAGCGATTGGCATCACGTTGGTGTTGACCATCGTGGGCACCATCGTCATCGCGTATATCACCAAGGCGCTGGTAGGTCTCCGTCCGACCGAGGAAGTTGAAATCTCCGGTCTTGACATCAGCGAACACGGCGAGGAGGGCTATCATAGTTAACTTAAAAAATACTCGACGCTGTGCCGGTTCTTGGCCAAAGTCATGGCCGGCGCAGCTTTTGGTTTCGGCTGCACTAACAAACAAACGAACAAAATCAACAATCTTAACAATCAACAACTTCGCATCCTAAAATATGGCAACACCCAATAGCGTTATTGAAATGGCAAAAAAGGCGGGGGCGAAAATGGTGGACATCAAGTTCGTGGACACCTTCGGTACCTGGCAGCACTTCAGTTGTTCCATCGCGGAACTGGCCGAGGAAACCTTCACCGAAGGCATCGGTTTCGATGGTTCTTCCATTCGCGGCTGGAAGAGCATTGAAGCCAGCGACATGCTGGCCATGCCCGACCCGGAGACGGCGTTCATAGATCCGTTCATGGCCGTGCCGACACTTTCACTCACCTGCACCATTGCCGAAACCGGCACGTTGGAGCCTTACAGCCGCGACCCGCGCGGCATTGCGCAGAAGGCTGAAAAATACCTCATCTCCACCGGCATTGGCGATCAGGCCTTCTTCGGCCCCGAAGCCGAATTTTTTATCTTTGACAACGTGCAATTCGATTCCAAGTGCAACGGCACGTTCTACTCCATTGACAGCGAGGAAGGCATTTGGAACACCGGCCGCGACGAGATGCCAAACCTCGGCAACAAAATCCGTCACAAGGAAGGTTATTTCCCTGTGGCTCCGCTGGACACGCAGCAGGACATCCGCACCGAGATGGTGCTGACGATGGAGGAATTGGGGCTTCAGATTGAGAAGCAACATCACGAGGTGGCCACGGCGGGCCAGGCGGAAATTGACATTCGTTTCGACACGCTCTTAAAAATGGCCGACCACATGATGGTGTATAAGTATGTGTTGAAGAACGTGGCCAAGAAACATGGCAAGACGGTGACCCTGATGCCCAAGCCTCTGTTCGGCGACAACGGCTCCGGTATGCACACGCACCAGAGCTTGTGGAAGAAGGGCAAGCCGCTGTTTGCCGGCAACGAATACGCCGGCCTGAGCAAAATGGCCCTCTACTATGCCGGCGGCCTCCTCAAGCACGCTCATGCCCTGTGCGCCTTTTGCAGTCCCACCACCAACAGTTACAAGCGGCTGGTGCCGGGTTTCGAAGCGCCCGTGAACCTGGCTTACAGCTCACGCAACCGCTCGGCGGCCATCCGCATTCCGACCTACAGCGACAATCCCAAAGCCAAGCGATTGGAATATCGTCCGCCGGACCCGGCGGCGAATCCGTATCTCTGCTTTGCCGCGCTGCTCATGGCCGGTCTGGACGGCGTTCTGAACAAGATTGATCCCGGCGAACCCATTGACAAAAACATGTATGAATTGCCGCCGGAGGAACACGCCAAGATTCCGCAGATACTCGGCAGTCTTAATGCAGCCATTGACGCTCTCGAAAAGGATCATCAATTCCTGCTCAAGGGCGACGTCTTCACCGAAGACTTCATTGAGATGTGGATCAGCGCCAAGCGCAAGGAACATGACGCCATCCGGCTGCGTCCGCATCCTTACGAATTCTTCATGTATTACGACGTGTAAAACACGCTCCGGAGGAATGGGGAGCAACGGCGCGGGCGAAAACCCGCGCCGTTTTTATTTCAGGAAATGGTCGCGCGAAGGGCGCGAAGAAAATTTTTAGCCTGTCGACGACAGAGCTCAAGCCACGCCGGGCCTGTGATGTCAGCCGTGGATCGTTGTGCCGCAGTGAATGGAAAACCGCCCAACCCTTTAGCAGCATCCCACTCGGATGCTTGGGTTAGACTGCCTGCGACCAAATGGTTTTAGGCGTACTGCTTCTTCACATCAAGCACTAGCTGGTAAAGAAACCCTTGCCACGACTGAAAATTAGTGTGCCACTTCATAATTTTATCGGCTCCAAGATCCACATATTCTTCGAGAACCGTCGTGTGGCTGACTATCTCCGAAAGCTTGCGGCGAAACTCGGAATCGAGCCCAAGTTCGTTCGCCTGCTTGCAAAAGTGGACCACTTCGGGAAGTGGCAGGCGATACTCGAATATATTTTCAAAAACATGATGAGCCGAGGTTTCCTTTTGGAGACGAACCTTGACTTCGAGAACTGGTAGAAAAGCTTTGAACTCCTTCCAAAACAGTTCAACCTTCTCTTTCTGGGATCGCTTTTTCTCTTCTTCTTGCCACCACGTGTAAAGCACAAAACCAAGCAAGACTCCTGTGGTATTGCCGATATACTGAAAAAACAAGTCCCAACGAACAATTACTAGGACAAGGGCGACTACCGTCAGCGTGATCGCCACACTGTATATGTGGATGTGCTTCATCTCTGTCCAACGATTCAAAGCAGAACCGCGCCGGATTTAGAAGTTAAGAATGCGGCTGCGCCTCTGAAACCTTTTCTTGATTGCAATGGTCTATCAGCTTGAGCAAAAGAGTCCGAGTTGGGTTGCCATGCCAATACTGAATGACAACCACAATCATCGCAGCGGCAATTAGAATTATTCCAACGTCGAAACTTGTAAGACCTATAAGGATTGGCCTTAGCACGCGAAACGACCTGTCGGACTCTCCCAGCTCTCCCAGCCGGCCAGCAATAAAGCTAAGCCTACAAAGGTTAACAATACTTGCAATCGTGATCAGAATCCAAGCAATCAATGTCACCCATCTTCCCCAACTACGCCACCAAAGTACCGATTTGCGGAGGCGGGCAACCATCAATTGTTCCTCTGCGGTGAGTTTCATGTTTTGTGTGTTCATATTTTCCTAGGGTAATGTTCGTTTCTTTGGCTAACAGATATTAGGGCGCAGTTTGCGGTTAAGCTTGATTGTCATAAGGCCGTTGTATTTCCGACTTTCTCTTTTGTCGAGAACGATTTGGCCAATTCCAAGTGATAATCAATGCAAAGGTAGGGTCGCCTCGCCGAGGCGACCGGAGTACGAGGCGGAACTTCCGTCGGACGCGCGGGCCGCGCGTCCCTACCAATTTATTTCAACTGCTCTGCCAATTCCTCGCCCAACGCCGCCGCTTCAGCAATCGGACGTTTCCCTTTGCTGCGCCTAGCCGACCCGTCGCGGAATGACACCGCGCGCATTTCCATCCGGCTACCGTCAATTTCGGCGTAGGCGGCCACGGGACTCTGGCAGCCACCGCCCATTGCGCGCAGAAACGCGCGCTCCGCCGTCACACACTGGAACGTGTTGAAATGATTCAGCCGCTCGCAAATCGCGCCTACGCGTTCGTCGTCCGCGCGAATCTCGATGCCAATCGCGCCCTGGCCAACGCACGGCAGCATCATGTCCAAATCCAAAACTGTTGCCAGCAAACCGTCCGGAACCGCGTCGCCTTCGAGTTTGCCTTCGGGCGTGACACAGAAATTCAGCCGTATCAGACCGGCCAGCGCAAGCACCGTTGCGTCCAGCTCGCCGCGCTCGGCGATTTTCCGCAGGCGCGTCGGCAGGTTGCCGTGAATCTCGACCACGTTTAAATCGGGCCGTGCCGCCAGCAGTTGCGCTTTGCGCCGCGTGCTGTTCGTGGCGACGGTCGCTTTTGCCGGCAAATCTTTCAGCGTCATGTGCGGTTTAAGGCCGCGCAACGCCGATTGGCCCGGAGTCCATTCGGCTGGTTGAGGGTTGAGGGTTGAAAGTTGAGAGAAATATTTGGCGTCGCGGTAAATCAGTACGTCACGGACATCGGCGCGTTTCGGCGTCGCGACGAGTTTCAGTCCGGCGGGCAGATCGGTCGGCAAATCCTTCAAACTATGCACCGCGAGGTCGGCCTGGTTTTTGAGCAGGGCGACTTCGAGTTCTTTCGTGAACAGGCCTTTCGGCAGGCTTACGCCGGATTTTTTAGCCAGCAGCGAGGCCTGCATCTTGTCTCCGGTGGTTTGAATGATTTTTAGTTCAAACCGCAGTTTTGGAAACATGAAGCGGCCGTTTGACGCGATCAAATTCGCCTGCGCAAGCGCCAGCGCGCTGCCGCGCGTGGCGATCATGATAGGGCGTTCCGCTGGCATTTTTTCAGCCACAGATAAACACAGATAAACACAAATGAGAAGAATAACAATTCTGGGTAGTGGTATGGTTTGGTGGGGCGAGGCTACTGACGAGCCGGCTCGCGAGGATGCTCGCCCCACCGAAGCTGCAAAATGTACGACCACCAAATTCTGTCAGAGTTTTGCGGGCGTCGTTTTCAATCCACGCCCATCTGTGCTTGTCTGTGGCTGAATGTTTTTCGTTTCAAGCAAAGCATTCACCTTTTCAGCGATGATTTGTTCACACCGCGCGATTTCCTCCTTGCGCTGTTTCAAATAGCCGGCGGCGATGGCTTGGAGATCGTCAATATTGTAAAGGTAAACGTTCTCCAGGAAATTCACTTCGGGATCAATGTCACGCGGCACGGCGATATCAATGAGCAGCAGCGGACGATGCTTGCGCGCCTTCATCAACGGTTCGAGTTTTGCGCGGTTGAGAATGTGATGCGGCGCGGATGTGCTGCTGATGGCGATGTCAATTTTTTCAAATTCCGCCGCCCAATCATCGAACTGCACGGCGCGTCCGCCGAGTTCGTTCGCCAATGCCACCGCGCGGTCGTGTGAACGATTTGCCACGATAATGCTGCGCGCACCGCGGGAGAGCAGGGCGCGGGCGGTTTTTTCGCTCGTGTCGCCGGCGCCGACAACGAGCACTTCACGATCATGCAGCAAACCAAAAATTTTCTCCGCGAGTTCAACCGCGACGGACGCCACGGAAACACTGCCGCGCTGGATGTTCGTCTGACTGCGAATGAGCTTGGCGACGTGAAACGCGCATTGAAATGCCCTGTTCAACCACGCGCCGGTGTGGCCGTGGCGATGCGCGAGCGCGTAAGCCTGCTTGAGCTGGCCGAGGATTTCCGTTTCACCGAGCACCATCGAGTCGAGGCCGCACGCGACTTTGAACAGGTGCTGCAGGCTTTGCGGTTCGGCGAGCGTGTAAATTTCATCTCCGATTTCATCTTGGTGGGGCGAGCGTCCTCGCAAGCCGGGATTTTGCGTTCCAAGCGGCTCGCCGGCAGTCTCGCCCCATCTTAAGAAAAGTTGTTTTAATTTGGCGAACGCTTTGGCGGGTTCAAGCGAGGTCGCGGCGTAAATTTCCACGCGATTGCACGTTGAAAGAATGACTGCTTCACCAGCGACGCCGGATTCGCGCAGCGACTTGAGTGCGTCGGGAATTTTCGCCTCGGCAAAGGCGAACCGCTCCCGCAATTTGACAGGCGACGAACGGTGGCTCAAGCCGATGATGACGATGTTCATGGCTGGTGAATGGGTGAGAGCAGCAGAAATCCCCAAAACGTGAGCAGAACGAAAACAAAACCGGCGACCGTGCCCCATGCGAATCGCCGGCCGCCTTGACCAAACCGCCAACGCGCCATCAGCAGGCCGAAGTAAAATGCCCAAATAAAAATCAGATAAGTCACAAGCGGTTCCCTGTGAAAATAGAACGGATCATTTTTGAAATTGAACGGCGCATATGCGCCATTTTTTTGTTTAATTTCAATCAGCTTCAAACCGATTGCGAGCCCGGTCGCGAGCAAAAAAAGGCCGCCGATCACAAGCCCGCTCATCACGCGTTCGAGCCGTTGAATCGGCGGGAGCAGTGAAAAAAACGCGCGTAGTTTGTGAAATTTCAAATCGTGTTCTTCGGTTAAAAACATCAAGGCGGCGACGGCGCTCAATCCGAACGCGCCGTATGCCAGGAGAATCAAGGCGGCATGCAAACTCGTCAGCACGCTGGAAAATTGCGGTTTAAATTCGTGCGGCGGATCGAGCGCGGGCATGAGCGCAAAAACGCCGATGGCGAACAGAACTGGCGACGCAAACGCGCCGAGAAATCGCAGTCGCGACAGCAATCCGATGACGAGGTAGGCGGCGACAATAGTCCACGCGATGAACGTGGTGGCTTCGTAAAGATTGTTGACGGGGCAGTGGGCGATGGAAAAGCCGCGCTGGAGCATGGCGATCGTGTGCAGTGCGAATGCAGCGAGCAGCAGCAAATAATTCACGCGGTCATCCTTGCGAAAGCCCATTCGCCAGAGGAAAACCGAATACACCGTGCTCAAGCCGTAAATGGCGACGGCGATCAAAAAGAAATGCCGGTCAGTGAACCAAGTCACTTTGACAGGTTAAATGCGAAAACAGACGGTGCAAGCGGCAAGTAAAACTGAATCCAGTCCTTGTAATTCAAAGGCAGCACTTTTATTCTCTGGCAAACACGCATCATGCGACATGGGTTACACTGTTGATTATCTCCAATCCGAAAGCGTCGCCTCACAAGGGCCTGAGGTCATCGTGCTGGTCAACTGCATGGTGCAGGACGCCATCAAACTCAGCGCGAGCGATCTGCACATTGAGCCGTGGGAAGACGCCATCGCGGTGCGCGCGCGCGTCAACGGCGTGCTGCTCGAAGTGGCGAACCTGCAGCTGGAGTTGTTGGACAAGATTTCCGCGCGCTTCAAAGTCATGTCCAACCTGGTGACCTACCAGTCAGGAATACCGCAGGATGGCACGGCGATGGGCGGGCCGGAATTGGACGACGTGCAATTGCGCATCTCGATTTTTCCCACGACGCGCGGCGAAAAAATTGTTGTGCGGCTTTTTGACCCGCGTGACCGGCGGTTTGATTTGAACACGCTCGGTTTTGACGATTCGACGCAGCAAGGGCTGTTGCGCCTGCTCAAACGGCCGAGCGGTCTGATGCTGTTCACCGGACCGGTTGGTTCCGGCAAGACGAGCACGATGTATTCGTCGCTTTGCCACATCATGCAGCGCGATGGCACGAGCATCAGCATTAGCACGGTGGAGGACCCGGTGGAATTCAATCTGCCGATGGTCAGCCAGACACAGATCAATCCTGCGCAGGAGTTCACTTACGCCGTCGCCCTTCGGAGCATCCTGCGGCAGGACCCGCAGGTGGTCATGGTGGGCGAGATTCGCGACCCGGAGACCGCCGCCATCGCGGTGCAGGCCGGCCTGACGGGACATTTGGTCCTCAGCACAATTCACTCCGGCGTTTCGGCGGGCGCGTTCACACGGTTGATCAACATGGAGATCGAGCCGTTCATGCTGGCGTCGAGCGTTCTTGGCGTGATGGGAATGCGGCTGATACGGCGCAATTGTCAGGATTGTTTACGATCGTATGATCCGGAACCAAGCCAGCTCAAAATTGTTCCTGAAGCATTGCTGCCAGAGGCGCAATTCTGTCGCAGCAGAGGTTGCGACGGGTGCCACAACACCGGTTTCTCCGGTCGCATGCCCGTGACGGAATTGCTGGTCGTGGATGAACCCTTCCGCGAGGCGATCTTGAAAAAAATGCCCACGTCCGCGCTGGAGGAAATTGCCATCCAGCAAGGCATGAGAACACTCTTGCAAAACGGACTTCAACGCGTTGTTGCCGGAGAAACCTCATTGGAGGAAATGCTTCGCGTGCTGGCGGCGGATATAATTTAGCACGGCAATTCATCCAATTTGTTGGTAGGGACGCGCGACCCTATCGGTTTCAGTTGGATTATTCGGGTGTGCAACGGTTTAAAATATTGGGTAGGGACGCATGGCCTCATGCGTCCGTTCATTTGTGCGGACGTTTCGGCGAAACGTCCCTACCTTTACACTGGGAATTGGTATTAGAAGTGAAATTGAACCGTAGCCTGTCGCGCCGAAATCCGATGGAGGCGGAAGGGGCGGTGGCAAGCCCGCTCGCGATGCCTAACGTCCAAAGCTCAGGCACAGCCGCTGAGCGGGACATGGCCTTCAATGATGATGTTCGAGTTTCATAAACCGGTCAACTGCCCGGCGCGGCGGCTGTTGCCTGCAGCGCCTTCGACCATGTCTCAACTTTGATTGTGCGGTTGTGTTTCCGTCGCTCCTTCCCCGAACAACCATTCGGCCATCTGCTGGTCGCTTACACCCAAATGAGATGCGAGTCTTTTCAATTGTCGTTGAGCCTTTGAAAGAGCAATTCCGAACTTATGGTAATGTTGTATGTGCAGTGTCTGATCCAATGGAGCGCGTCCGTGCCGTGCAAGGAAACCCGCGTTGAGCATGCGGTGCCCGGTGAACATCGAGTACTCTTCGAATGCTTCCGTCCATGCTTGAAAAGTCTTGTTGGCTACAGCGGGGACGTTCCCTATGGTTGTATGACGTAAGGATAATTCAGAAGCTACTTGTAGCGACTTTTCGGCGGCGGCCTTGACTTGGTAGCCATTGACCTCGTTTGACGAATCACTGCTGTCGAAACGATTAAACACGTCATTGAAGGCTTCGGCGTCCTTATCTAAAACGGCGACGAGTTTGCAGAGTGCGCGTAGGTAGCGCGTCGCGGCATCCCGGTCTGCATCACTGATCTTTGATCGAAAGATGTTCCACATTTGATACTCCTTTCTTGGCCGAACGCGAGGTAGTCTGGAGCTTCTGGTTCGGGCTGCTTCAGCCCCTCTCTGAATCATCCTCAAAATGCCGACAAGTAGACACAGAACAAAAACGATCGGTACGAGATTCACAGATGCTCTGAGCAAAGGAGAAAGAAGGCGCGTGACAGCGTAGAAGAACTGAGGCACTCGGCGGGCGCTGCTTTGGCAGAAGATGTCCCCCACGTATGTGTTTGCGGCGAAGACGGCGAGTAGCGCAAACCAGAGATAGAGAACGAGAATAAGGCCACGCCAACATCGGCACAAGCGACGTGAAGAGCGCATGTATGAAGTTCCGGGGACATAGGCCGGGTCTGTGTTCTTGTCGTAGTCTGCCAAGAAAAGGGTGTTGTAAAGAGAAAGGAAGAGCGATGTGCCGAGAGCATACTCGCCGATGACGGTAATTGGTGCGTCGCGCATGGCAAACCAGAGCGCGTAGCGAAGGAACACGAGCGGCGGAAGTGTCCATAGGAGAAGGACGCATCCCGTATCCCAACGGACGATGGCCACGACGGCGCTAACCGCGACGGAGAAAGATAAGAGCATTGTTAATGGTAGGAGAATCCTGAACGCGTTCATACTCTCGTTTGAGGGAAATGCAAATTCTGCGAGGGCTGAAACGATCCTAACCTCCTGCCATGACTCGAACAGGAGCATCGCCCCCAGGTAAAGGGCGGCGAGACCAAACAGCAACGGGACGCGTTTCCCCACGACAATTACCGACATCACGCTGAGGAGAACCAATGTGGCACCAACAAGGAACCAACCGTGGGGCGGGTTAATCCTCCAGATGAAGCGCGTGGCAAGGTCAATCGCCAGCGGAATGATGGCAAGCGATGCAAGAAAGGCAGTGTCATTCTGCAGCGCGAGCCAGGCGAACGCAGAAATAGGGCTTAACGGTCTTGGATCTGGTGCATTGCTCATCTTTCACCTCCGCCCGAACGTCCAGAGCTCAGGCACGCGGGATCAAATGACGTGAACCGCGACTTCCGGAACCCCGAAAGCTTTCGGGGCAGGCTGCTTGCGCCATCCCGCGCCCGCTCGCGATTTATCGGAGTTGGCTCCGGCGACTTGTTAGGCCACTGTGTCATCTGTTTCCGCTGTTTAATTTTTTGGTCAAATCTTTCTCGGAATCAAAATCTCCCATCTTTCCGTAACTATCCACTTTGCCGCCAACCAACCTCACAAAATATTCTTCAGTGCGGTGGTGAAAAACATCGTGGCTCGTGGCCGAGAGTCGGTAACGGAGTATCTCAACGCCTGCAATATGCGCTGCCGTGCTGTTTGGTGCCCCCATGACGGCAATAACCTGCTGCTTGGTGATGCCAAGGCTTAAACGATTGGTTTTTGGAGCGGTTGTGCAGCCAGCAAGAATCATGATCGAAATCAATATCAATGTGTGCGCGGTTTTCATAATGCGTCTTATGGCCTAACAGTGAGCAGGCAGCGCGCTGTATGCAGCCTCTTTAGTTTCATGGTTGGGACTTTATTCCTGTAAGAATTATTTTCAATGGGAATTTTGGTTGTTTCTGCGGTCTGTGACCCACCGAAACGGTGTTCAAAGAGCACTGCTGGAGCAGCAAGTGCAACCTTGCCAACCGCGCCTGCGTTTTGTTTAATCCGTCCGTGCTGAATCAGCAAACTCTCAATCGCGCCGCGAGTTTTTCCGGCGTCGGCCTGCACAGCGGCAACCGGGTGAACATGACGATTCTGCCCGCGCCCGCCAACAGCGGCGTTCGTTTCCGCCGCGTTGACCTCGACGGCAAACCCGAAATCGAGGCGCGCGTGGAAAATGTCGTCGAGACAAACCGTTCAACGACGCTCGTCAAGGGCAACGTGAAAATCCACACCGTCGAGCACGTGCTCGCGACGCTGGCGGGTTATGGAATTGATAATGCCATCATTGAATTGGACGGGAGCGAGCCCCCGATTGCCGACGGCAGTTCGCGCGAGTTTTGCAAAATCATTCAGGCCGCGGGCATCGCGCCGCAGGCCGAAAAGCGCGAGTCCTTCACGCCCACCGAGCCGATTGAACTGGAAGCGGGCGAAACGGTAATGACGCTGTTTCCCGGCGACGGTTTCAGAATCACCTGCACGAGTGCCGACAAAAAAGGCCGGTTCACCCAATTTTACAGCACGGAAATCACGCCGAAGACCTGGGAAAAAGAATTGGCGCACGCGCGGACGTTTTGTTTTTACGAGGAAATCGAGCACCTCATCAAAAATAATTTGATCAAGGGCGGCAGTTTGGAGAACGCCATTGTCATTCGCGACGACGCGGTGCTGACGACCGAGCCGATGCGGTATCCCGAGGAGTTCGTGCGGCACAAGATGCTCGACATCGTCGGCGATTTGTCGCTGCTCGGACGGCCGATTCGCGGGCACCTGGTTGCAGTGAAACCGAGTCACGCGGCCAATTGCGAATTTGTCCGGCAAATCATCGCACAGATGCAAAAGCCATTGCGCGCCGCGCAAACGTTCGCGCCGCCGCCGGCGAAAGTTGCCGCGCCTGAATCGATGATTTCCGAAGACGTCGCGATGGACATTGAGCAAATCATGAAACTGCTGCCGCATCGCCCGCCGTTTTTGATGGTGGACCGGATTCTGAAAATGGACGGCAACAAAATCATCGGCGTCAAAAACGTCACGATGAACGAATGGTATTTTCAGGGACATTTCCCGGGGCATCCGATCATGCCGGGCGTTTTGCAACTCGAAGCCATCGCGCAGGTTGCCGGCCTTTTGATGATGAAACACGCCGAAACCGGACGGCAGCTCGCTTACTTCATGTCCGCTGAAAATGTCAAATGGCGCAAACTGGTTGTGCCCGGTGACATACTGGTCATTGAAGTTGAGCTCATGAAAACGCGCGGCAAAATCTGCAAGGCCAAAGGAATTTGCAAGGTCGGCGGCGAAATGGTGAGCGAAGCGGAAGTCACTTTCATGTTGCGTGGCGAATGACGAATTTCAAATTGCGAAATTCCCATGATTCATCCCACGGCCATCATTCATTCAAAAGCCAAAATCGGTTCCGGCTGCGGAATCGGTCCTTACTGTGTCATTGGCGAATACGTCGTGCTCGGGAGCGGTTGCAAACTGTATTCGCACGTTGTCATTGACGGACACACGAAATTGGGAAAGGAGAATGAAATTTTCCCGTTCGCGAGCATCGGGCTGAAGACGCAGGACTTGAAATGGAACGGTGGTGTCACGCGCACGGAAATCGGCGACCACAACACATTCCGCGAATACGTCACCATTCACAGCGCGACCGGTGATGGCGAGGTCACGCGCGTTGGATCGCACAATCACATCCTTGCTTATTGCCACATCGCTCACAATGTGACGCTCGGCGACCACGTTATCATGTCAAATGTCGCCACACTTGCGGGGCATGTCGTGGTGGAGGATTACGCGGTGATTGGTGGATTGGCGGCAATTCATCAGTTTTGTCGCATCGGCAAAATGGCGATGATAGGCGGTTGCTCAAAAGTCGTGCAGGACGTGCCGCCATTCATGATGGCTGATGGCAACCCTGCGGAAACACGAACCATCAACAAAATCGGCATGGAACGGAACGGTATTTCTGAAAAGGCGCAGATTGCATTGCGGCAGGCTTACAAGATTCTGTTTCGCGAAGGACTTGCCGTTTCCAACGCGGTGGTGAAGGTTGAAAAGAAATTGCCGCCGTTGCCCGAGATTCGATATTTGATTCAATTTGTGCGGGCAAGTGAACGGGGAATCAGCAAGTAAAATGGGCTAAAAAAGCTGTTGACAGGGTTGGGTGTATTGCATAGTTTGCAGTCCGTCAGAGCCGTAAAAAGTCAAAAAGCCGTTTAGCCCCTCGGGTTTTCGAAAGAAAAGAACGAGGGGAAATGGTTTTTTGTCGTTTTGCATGTCGGGTCGGACTAATGATTTGAATGCGCCCATGTAGCTCAGTTGGTAGAGCGCATCCTTGGTAAGGATGAGGTCATCAGTTCAATCCTGATCATGGGCTCCAGTTTAACGAACGAAAACCAAACGCAGGAGACAACAATGGCTAAAGAACAATTTCAACGAACGAAGCCGCACGTCAACGTCGGCACCATCGGGCACATTGACCATGGCAAATCCACTTTGACGGCTGCAATTGTCAAGGTGCAGGCTGGAAAGGGCCTGGCACAGATCAAGTCTTACGCGGAGATTACGAAGGGCGGCACGATTCGCGACGAGACCAAGACCCTGACCATTGCCGTGTCCCACACGGAGTACCAGAGCGACAAGCGTCATTACGCCCACATTGACTGTCCGGGTCATGCCGACTTCATCAAGAACATGATTACCGGGGCGGCCCAGATGGACGGCGCCATCCTCGTTGTGGATGCTTCGGAAGGTCCGATGCCTCAAACCAAGGAGCACGTGCTGCTGGCACGCCAGGTTGGGGTGCCCGCCATCGTAGTTTACCTGAACAAGGTTGACCTCGTGGACGACAAGGAACTGCTCGACTTGGTGGAAATGGAAGTCCGCGATCTGCTGACCAAATATGAATTCCCGGGCGACAAGACACCGATTATTCGCGGCAGCGCCAAACTGGCGTTGGCGGGCGAAAAGGAGCACGCGGACTCCATTCAGAAATTGATGGAAGCCATTGATGCGTTCATTCCGCTGCCGACGCGCGAGATTGACAAGCCGTTCCTGATGTGCATCGAGGACGTGTTCAACATTGAAGGTCGTGGCACGGTTGTCACCGGACGTGTGGAGCGCGGGCAGCTCAAGCGCATGGAGGAAGTGGCAATCGTTGGTTTGGGCGAAACGCGCAAGACTGTGGCGACCGACATCGAGATGTTCCGCAAGCTGCTGGACTCGGCGCAGTGCGGCGACAATGTCGGCGTGCTGTTACGCGGCATCAAGAAGGAAGAAGTCGAACGCGGCATGGTGCTGGCCAAGCCGGGAACGATCACGCCGCATACGCACTTCAAGTCGGAGGTTTATGTGTTGTCCAAGGAGGAAGGCGGCCGGCATACGCCGTTCTTTACGAACTATCGTCCGCAATTTTATTTTCGTACCACCGACGTAACCGGCACGGTGACACTCCCGCAGGGGGTGGAAATGGTCATGCCGGGTGACAACGTTTCGGTGGAGGTAAAGGTTATCGCGCCGGTGGCCATGGAAAAGGGCCAGCGTTTTGCGATCCGCGAAGGTGGCCGCACGATTGGCGCGGGCCGCGTGACGGAAGTCATTGCCTAAGGCGGTTTTCAAAATTGGAGCACGGGGATGAATTCCCCGGCTCCTTTCCTGTCTGAATAAATGAACATGACTCGACGGCTTAGGGCGTTAGCTCAATTGGTAGAGTAGCGGTCTCCAAAACCGTTGGTTGGGGGTTCGAGTCCCTCACGCCCTGCCAGTTTGTGGAGAGGTGGCAGAGCGGTCTATCGCGGCGGTCTTGAAAACCGCTTCGGGTTAACACCCGACGGGGGTTCGAATCCCTCCCTCTCCGCCAAAGGAATTGTGAGTGATTGGGGTAAAATTTTGATTTGGGCGGTCGTCGTGGGTGCGGTCTTTGCCTATTTGTGGTGGCAGGGACAGATTAAGCGGCTGGCTGCTTATGTGCAGGAAACGCGCGAGGAATTGAAGAAATGTTCATGGCCGACGTGGGATGAATTAAAAGGCTCGACGGTGGTCATCGTGATTACAATTGCTTTGCTCGGCGGGTTCACCATCGTGGTGGATTTGGTGTTCAATTATATTTTCTTTAAGCTTTAAGTGCCATGCGCAGCCAATGGTTTGTCATCCATACACTTTCAGGCCAGGAACAGAAGGTCAAGGAAAGCATTGAGAAACGCATCAAGACCGACGAGATGCAAGACTGTGTCCGTGAAGTCCTCGTCCCGATGGAGAAAGTTGTCGAGGTGCGCAATCAGAAGAAAACCGTGTCCAGCCGCAAATTGTGGCCGGGCTACGTTTTTGTGGACATGGTGTTGCTGGATGAAAACAACCGCATCATCGAAAAGCCGTGGTATTTTATAAAAGAAACACAGGGCGTGATTGGTTTTGTTGGTGGCGAACCGCCGGTGCCAACGCCGACCGAGGAAGTTGAGCAAATCAAAGCGCAGATTTCCGCGTCAGAAGAGACGGAGAAACCAAAAGTCAATTTTGAAGTCGGCGAAACGATCAAGATCAACAACGGGCCGTTCCTCAATTTCAGCGGCGTGATTGAGGAAATTGATCCTGAACGCGGTAAATTAAAGGTCACCGTCAATATTTTCGGACGCAACACGCCGGTGGAACTTGAATATTGGCAGGTGGAAAAAGCGTAATGAAAGTGAATGGTTAAAATAGTTGAATGAGTTAAATCAGTCAAATGAGTCGCCCGGTGTGGCGCTTGTTTAACCCGTTTAACCAATCACTTGTTTAACAAATTCAACAAATAACATGGCGAAGAAAGTCACAGCACAGATTAAGTTGCAGATTCCGGCGGGCCAGGCGAATCCCGCGCCGCCGGTCGGTCCGGCACTCGGTCAGCACGGCGTCAATATCATGGGCTTTTGCAAGGAGTTTAACACCAAGACCAAAGACCAGGCTGGCATGGTGATTCCCGTGGTCATCACGGTTTACCAGGACAAGTCATTCACGTTCATCACCAAATCGCCGCCCGCGTCCGTGCTGCTGAAGAAGGCCGCCGGGGTCACCGCCGGGTCCAAAGAGCCGAACAAGGAAAAAGTCGGCAAGGTGACGCGCAAACAGGTCTTGGATATCGTGAAAATGAAGTCGAAGGATTTAAATGCGACTTCGGAGGAGGCTGCATTCCGTGTCATCGCTGGCACGGCGCGCAGCATGGGAATTGAAGTCGTCGGATAAACAAAATCAATTGCGGGAGAATGCCGCATTGCGGCATTCGCTTGCACCGTAACCAAACAAATGCCCAGTAAACGATACAAAAAAGCACTGGAAGTGGTGGACGCCAAGAAAATGTACCCACTTAAGGATGCCGTTGGCGTCCTGGCAAAATTTCCGAAAGCGAAATTCAACGAGACGATTGATCTCGCATTCCGCCTCGGCGTGGACCCGAAGCAATCCGACCAGATGGTTCGCGGCACGGTCCCGCTTCCGCATGGCAGCGGCAAGACCGTGCGCGTGCTCGTTTTCGCCAAAAGCGGCGCGGCGGCGGATGCGGCCAAAGCCGCCGGTGCGGAATACATCGGATTTGAGGACATGATTGCAAAATGTCAAAGCGGCTGGGCTGATTTTGATGTCGCCGTTGCCACGCCGGAAGCGATGGTCGAAGTGCGCAAGCTCGGCAAGGTGCTCGGACCACGCGGCCTGATGCCGAACCCAAAGACCGGCACCGTGACAGACGACACAGCCAAGGCGATCAAGGAAGTAAAAGCGGGTCGCGTCGAGTTCAAGGTGGACAAGGCGGGCAACGTTCATGTGGCTGTTGGCAAAGCGTCGTTTGCGGCGAATCAAATTGAGGAAAACGTGCGTGCGGTGATTGAAGCGGTGGCGAAGGCGCGCCCGAACAGCGTCAAAGGCACCTACATTCATTCCTGCACGATTTCGGCGACGATGAGTCCGCCGGTGCGCCTGGATTTGCGCGAATTCACGATCCATTAACCAGAAACCATTTTTGATTCATGCGTGCTGAAAAACAAATTTTGACAAAAGAATATGCTGCGCGGCTGAATGCCTCGCCGTTCTTCATCGTGGTGAATTACAAGGGACTCAAGGTGTCCCATATGACCGAGCTGCGGAAACGCCTGCAAAAGGCCGGCGCGGAGATTCATATAGTCAAGAACTCCCTGTTCCAAATCGCGGCCAAGGAAGCCGGCGTCGGCGAATTGAACGGCTCGCTCGGCGGCCAGCTCGCCGTTGTCACCGGGCAAAAGGACATTTCCGCCGCTGCCAAGACGGTCAAGAATTTCGGCGCGGAGTTTGACAGGCTAAAAGTGCAGTTTGGTTATCTGAACAATCAGCGCCTTGAACAGGCGGCGATTGTGGCCTTGGCCGATCTGCCGAGTCTGGACGTATTGCGCGCCACACTGCTGGGCTTGTTAAACGCGCCGGCGACGAAGCTGGTCGTTTTGATTAACACACCCGCGACGCAACTCGCGCGTGTGGTCAAAGCGAAGGCCGAGAAAAGTTAGAACGATTTCCGTCCGCTGGACAGCGGGTCGGACAAACAAACAACAACAACGTAAATCGTCGGTTCACGAACGAACTTAAAAAAGCCGTGGCGTGTCGCGCCGAATCCCGCAATGCGGGAGAAGGCGGACCGCGGCAGACGACGAGACGACAGGAAAGGTAACATGGCTAACATCGCAAACATTGTAGAGGAATTGAGCAAATTGACGGTTCTCGAAGCCGCTGACTTGGTGAAACAATTGGAAACCAAATGGGGCGTGACTGCCGCTGCGCCGGTCGCGGTCGCGGCTGCTCCGGCTGCGGGTGCTGCTGCGCCTGCCGCTGAAGCAAAGACCATGTTCGACGTGATTCTCGTGTCAGTCCCGGCAGAGAAGAAAATTGCCGCCATCAAGGCTGTTCGCGAAGTGAAAGCCGGCCTTGGTCTGGCGGAAGCCAAGGCGCTGGTCGAAGGCGCGCCCAAACCGGTGCTGGAAGGTGCACCGAAAGCCGATGCCGACGCGGCCAAGAAGAAGCTCGAAGAAGCGGGCGCCAAAGTGGAGGTCAAGTAACTGGCGAACTTTTGGGGCGGCGGTCCCGCGAGCCGGGACCGTCACCCCATTTTCGCAATGTGGAACAGAATTTTTATTAGTTACAAACAGCAGCAACAAACAGCCGCCGGTAGCGGTCTGAGTTCAGGCAAGTTCACTGTTAAACGCAGCGTGCTTGCCTTGTGTCGTTGATTAAAAATTACCGGCTGGCGTCATTGTCGGCCAAACCAGAAAGTTCAAATGCCATTGCGAGTTACAGAACGAATCAACTTCGGCAAGATTAAAGAGATTGTCGTGCCGCCGAACATGATCGAATTGCAGACCAATTCCTACAAGGAATTTCTGCAAGTGGATGCGGCGCCCAAAAGGCGCGACAAAAACGCCGGCCTTGAGGCAGTTTTTCAAGAGGTATTTCCCATCGAGAGCTACGATGGCAAATGCAAGCTTACTTACGATTCCTATGAGGTCGGTGAACCGAGACTGGACTGGCTCGAATGTCTGCGCGAAGGACTGACCTATGGCGCGCCGCTTTATGTCACTTTCAAACTGATGGAGGAAGGCAAAGGCGCCAAGGAAGAAAAAGTTTTCATGGGCGAACTGCCGCTGATGACGCCTCAGGGCACGTTCGTCATCAACGGCGCCGAGCGCGTTGTTGTCAGCCAGCTCCATCGCTCGCCCGGCATCGCGTTCGAGGCCACGCAGCATCCTAACGGGAAAATGCTGCACAGCTTCCGCGTCATTCCCGACCGCGGTTCGTGGTATGAAGCACAATTCGACACGAGCGATTTGCTTTACATTTATCTCGACCGCAAGAAACGCCGCCGGAAGTTTTTGACGACGACATTTTTCCGCGCGTTGAGTTTTCTCGATCGGCCAAAAGACAAAACAGTTCCCAAGCCAAAGGAAAATGTCAGGCTCACCACTGGCAAGGACGAAGAAATTCTCAAGCTGTTTTACGAAATCGAAGAACTCACGGTCAAGGAAGCCGAGAAACTTGAAGCTTTGCCGAATCACGTTTTGATTCAGGATGTAGTGGACGAGGAAAAAGGCCTCGTTGTTGCGCGCGCCTTTGAGCCGCTTTCAAAAGCAGTCGTGAAACAAGTTGCCGAGCTTGGTGTGACCAAAATCAAGGTCGTGGATACCTCTGTTGACGAAGGTATCATAATTAAATGTCTGAAGAAAGATCCGGCCAAAAACGAAGAAGAAGCGCTCAAGGACATTTACCGTCGTTTGCGCCCGGGTGATCCGCCGACCGCCCAAAATGCGGAGTCGTTGCTCAGACGATTGTTCTTCGACCCGAAACGTTACGATTTGGGCCGCGTGGGCCGTTACAAAATCAATCAAAAGCTCGGTCTCAAGGACAAGGAAGAATCACGCATTTTGGCCAAGGAAGATTTGGTCGCCGCGACAAAGTATTTGCTCCGCCTCAAACAAGGCGAAGGCTCGCTGGACGACATTGACCATCTCGGCAGCCGCCGCATTCGCACGGTCGGCGAATTACTCTCCAACCAGTGCCGCGTCGGTCTTGCGCGCACGGAACGTCTCGTCAAGGAACGCATGACAATCTTTGACCAGACCGTCGAGCAAATGACGCCGCAAAAGCTCATCAATCCGAAAGCGCTGTCGGCGGTTATTCGGGATTTCTTCGGTCGTTCGCAATTAAGCCAGTTCATGGATCAAATCAACCCGCTGGCTGAGTTGACACACAAGCGGCGCCTCAGCGCGCTTGGGCCGGGCGGCTTGAGTCGCGACCGTGCGGGCTTTGAAGTTCGCGACGTGCATCCGTCACATTATGGCCGCATTTGCCCGATTGAAACGCCGGAAGGTCCCAACATTGGTTTGATCGCTTCGCTGGCGACGTTCGCGCGCATCAATGATTTTGGTTTCCTCGAAACGCCTTATCGCAAGGTCGAAAACGGACGCGTCACCAATCACATTGATTATCTGACCGCCGATCGCGAGGAACAATACATCATCGCGCAGGCAAACTCGCTGATGGACAACAAGGGCAACTTCATAACCGACCGTGTCGTTTGCCGCGCCCGGACGGACTTTATTGACGCCGAGCCGTCGCGCGTGAATTACATGGACGTGTCGCCGAAGCAGCTTGTCTCGGTCGCCGCGTCGCTGATTCCATTTTTGGAGCACGACGATGCAAACCGCGCGTTGATGGGTTCAAACATGCAACGCCAGGCCGTGCCGCTGCTCGTGACCGAAGCGCCACTCGTGGCAACCGGCCTCGAATACCAGGTCGCTCGTGACTCGCGCGCTGTTGTGGTTGCGGAGGAGAGTGGCAAGATCGCGTCTGTCAATGGCAATCAGGTCATCGTCACTGACGATGGCGAATTGCCCGAAGGCAAAAAGAAGATCAAGCATGATCCGGGAAAAGGTATTTGGGTTTATCCAATCCGCAAATTCATGCGTTCGAACGCGGCAACGTGTATCAATCAGAAAATTTTGGTCAACAAAGGCGACCATGTGAAAAAAGGGCAGGTCATCGCCGACGGCCCGTGCACGCGCAACGGCGAACTCGCGCTCGGCCGCAACGTGCTCGTCTCATTCATGCCGTGGAATGGCTATAACTTCGAGGATGCGATTCTCATCAGTGAGCGCATTGTGAAGGACGACGTTTTCACGAGCATTCACATTGACGAATTTGAAGTCAGCGCGCGCGACACAAAGCTCGGCCCCGAGGAAATCACTCGCGACATTCCGAACCTCGGCGACGAGGCGCTCAAAAATCTCAGCCCCGACGGCGTCATTCGCATCGGCGCAGAAGTGAAGCCCGGCGACATTTTGGTCGGCAAAATCACGCCGAAATCCGAGACCGAGCTTGCACCGGAGGAGCGATTGCTCCGCGCCATTTTCGGTGAGAAAGCCGCCGATGTGAAGGATACTTCGCTCAAAGTTCCTTCCGGCACCTACGGCATTGTGATGGACGTGAAAGTGTCGTCCAAAAAGGACAGCGAGAAGAGCAGCAAACCTTCCGCCGGCGAGGAAAAGCGCCATGCGAAGCAGATTGAAGAGGATCACAGGAAAAAGACCGACGAATTGCGCGATCAATTGACCGAGGCGTTGAGCAACATTCTGCTCGGCGAAAAAATCCCGCTCGACGTGGTCAATTCTGAAACCGGCGAGATCATCATTCCGGCGAACCGCAAGATCACAAAAACGCTGCTGCGCAAACTCGCGACGGTCTACGACCGCATCGAAATTGATCCGTCGCCGATTCGCAACAAGATCAACGAAATCATCGGCAGTTTCAAAAAGAGGTTCGACGATTTGCAGATGCAATACGACGAGGAAATGGAGCGCGCCGAGGCGGGTGAAGGCGTTGAGGCCGGCATCGTGAAATCGGTAAAGGTTTATGTCGCCTCGAAGCGCAAACTTTCCGTCGGTGACAAAATGGCCGGACGTCACGGCAACAAGGGCGTCGTCGCGCGCATCGTCAAGGAAGAGGACATGCCGTTCCTTGCAGACGGAACGCCGGTGGACATCGTGTTGAATCCGCTGGGCGTGCCGTCACGCATGAATGTCGGACAGGTGCTCGAAACGCACCTGGGTTGGTCGGCAAAGATTCTCGGCTTGAGAATCGCCACGCCGGTGTTCGACGGCATCAAGGAAAAGGACATTCGTAATTATTTGAAAGAGGCGAAATTACCGGAGCACGGCAAAACGATTCTTTACGACGGTCGCACCGGCGAGCCGTTCGACCAGGAAATCGTCGTTGGCTACATTTACATGATGAAACTCGGCCACCTCGTCGCGGACAAAATCCACGCCCGCGCGGTCGGGCCGTATTCACTCGTCACGCAACAGCCGCTTGGCGGCAAGGCGCAATACGGCGGCCAGCGCTTTGGCGAAATGGAAGTGTGGGCGATGGAAGCCTACGGCGCGGCTTACACGTTGCAGGAATTGCTTACGGTCAAGTCCGACGATGTTCAGGGCCGCACGCACATTTACGAAAGCATTGTCAAGGGTGACAACTCGCTCGAAGCGGGTATTCCCGAATCCTTCAACGTGCTCGTGAAGGAAATGCAGTCGCTCTGCCTCGACGTGAAGGTCGGTTACTCGAATCCGGTCGATCAGCCCGCGGAAAACGTTGCGGAACTGACAAGGATTGGTTGAAAAATTTAATCTAAAATTATTGGTGAAACAAACCAGCGTATGATTAGCACCAAGGAAAGCGCCCGCGAATTGCTCGGCCTCGAAAAGGTCAACCAGGTGGATTACGTCGCGATTGCTGTCGCGTCGCCTGACGCCATCCGGTCGTGGAGCAAGGGCGAGGTCAAGAATCCCGAAACCATCAACTACCGCACGTTCAAGCCGGAAAAGGGCGGCTTGTTCTGCGAGCGTATTTTCGGTCCGGTCAAGGACTGGGAATGTTCCTGCGGCAAATACAAGCGCATCAAGCATCGCGGTGTTGTCTGCGATCGTTGCGGCGTCGAGGTGACACTGGCGCGCGTCCGCCGCGAGCGCATGGGGCATATCGAACTGGCCGTGCCGGTCTGCCACATCTGGTTTTTCAAGTGCATGCCGTCGCGCATCGGCCTCGTGCTCGACATGACGGCGCGCAATCTGGAACGCGTGATTTATTACGAGGATTATCTCGTGATTGATCCGGGCAACACGCCGTTGAAGCAAAATTCATTGCTCACCGAGCACGAATATCGCGAGGCGCGCGAGACCTACGGTGCCGACGCATTCGTCGCCAAAGTAGGCGCGGAAGCCGTGCGCGACGCGCTGGCGAAAGTGGATCTGGCCAAGCAGACGGATCTATTGCAAGAGGCCATGACCGAAACCAAGAGCAAACAAATCCGCAAGAAACTCGCAAAGCGGATCAAGTTGTTGCAGGGACTCATGGTTTCCAAAAGCCGGCCGGAATGGATGATTTTGACGGTGCTGCCGGTGATTCCGCCGGACTTGCGTCCGCTGGTGCCGCTCGAAGGCGGACGATTTGCCACGTCCGACCTCAACGACCTTTACCGCCGCGTCATCAACCGGAACAACCGTCTCAAGACGCTGCTCCAGCTCAAGACGCCCGAAGTCATCATCCGCAACGAAAAGCGGATGTTGCAGGAAGCCGTGGACGCGCTGTTCGATAACGGTCGCCATGGCCGTCCCGTGACCAGCGCTGGCAATCGCCCGTTGAAATCGCTCTCCGACATGCTCAAAGGCAAGAGCGGCCGCTTCCGCCAAAACCTGCTCGGCAAACGCGTGGATTATTCAGGCCGCTCAGTCATCGTCATCGGGCCGGAACTGAAATTGCACCAGTGCGGTCTGCCGAAGAAAATGGCGCTGGTTTTATTCGAGCCGTTCATCATCCGCCGCTTGAAGGAACTCGGCTACGTCCACACCGTTCGCAGCGCGAAGAAAATGATCGAGCGCCAGACAAAGGAAGTCTGGGACGTTTTGGAAGAAGTCACGAAAGGCCATCCGGTGCTGCTCAATCGCGCGCCGACGTTGCACCGTTTGTCCGTGCAGGCGTTCGAGCCGCTATTGATCGAAGGCGAAGCCATTCGCATTCATCCGCTGGTTTGCACGGCTTACAACGCGGACTTCGATGGCGACCAAATGGCCGTGCACGTGCCATTGTCGGTCGAGGCGCAAATGGAGGCGCGTTTGTTGATGATGGCGTCGAACAACATCTTCAGCCCGTCGTCCGGCAGGCCCATCATCACGCCGACGCAGGACATCACGCTCGGCTGTTATTATCTCACCGCCGAACCGCGCACACCTGTGCTGGCCGATTCGCGCAAGCTGCCGTTGTTTGGTTCAAAGGAAGAAGTGTTGTTTGCCTATGACGATGGCGCGTTGAAGACGCATGACCGTGTTCGCCTGGCGAATCCCGATTTTGGCAGGCAAACTGTTTTCGGCGATGCGAACAAGAAAATCATCGAAACAACCGTCGGCCGCGTCATCTTCAGCGAAATTTGGCCGTCGGAACTCGGCTTTTACAACAAAGCCGCCGGCAAAAGCCAGCTCGGTGATTTGATTTGGAAGTGTTACAAATCTGCCGGCCACGACAAAACCGTCGCGATGCTCGACAAACTCAAGGAACTTGGTTTCCGCGAGGCGACGAAGTCCGGCTGCTCCATCGGCATTGACGACATGATTATTCCAAAGGAGAAGGGTCAGGAAATTGACGCCGCGCAAAAGCAGATCAAGGAAGTCGAGAAACAATATCGCAAAGGCGTCATCACGCCCGGCGAACGTTACAACAAAATCGTGGACATCTGGACGCATTGCACCGACCAGATTTCCAACGTCATGTTCCGCACGCTCGAAGCGAATAATGGCAAGGAGGAATTCAACCCCGTTTATCTCATGGTGGATTCCGGCGCGCGCGGCAACCGCCAGCAGGTGCGCCAGCTCGCCGGCGTGCGCGGCCTCATGGCCAAGCCCAGCGGCGACATCATCGAGAAACCGATTCTCGCGAACTTTCGCGAAGGTCTCACCGTGCTCGAATACTTCATTTCCACGCACGGCGCGCGCAAAGGTCTGGCCGACACGGCGCTCAAGACCGCCGACTCCGGTTACATGACCCGCAAGCTTGTGGACGTGGCGCAGGACGTGATCACCCGGGAAGCGGATTGCGGCACGACGAACGGCATTTGGGTCTCGACGGTTTATGAGGGTGAAGACGAAGTCGTTAAACTCGGCGATCGTCTTGTGGGCCGTTTCGCGTGTGATGATATTGCGAATCCGACCAACCCGAAGGAGTTGCTCATTCACGTTAACGAGGAAATTGACGAGGAAAAAGCCAGACACATTGAAGCTGCGGGTGTTGAACGCGTGCGCATCCGCTCGGTGCTTACATGCGAAAGCAAACAGGGCGTTTGCGTCAATTGTTACGGGCGCAATCTCGCGACCGGCAGTCTCGTGAAACTCGGCGAAGCCGTGGGCATTATCGCTGCGCAGTCCATCGGCGAGCCGGGCACACAGTTGACGATGCGGACGTTCCACATCGGCGGCACGGCGGCGCAGGTGTTCAAGATTCCGCAAATCAAGTCCAAGCACGACGGCACAATCCGTTACAACGAACTCCGCGTCGTTCAACTGGAGGATGGCAACAACATCGTGCTGAACAAAAACGGTTCCGTTTCCATTCTTGCCGACGACGGCCGCGAATTGGAAAACCATAACATCGTCATCGGCGCGGTTATTTCATTCAAGGACGGCTCCAAGGTGAAGAAGGGCGAGACCTTCGTGCAATGGGATCCATATAACGTGCCGATTCTTTCTGAAAAGGCCGGCAAGGTGAAGTTCCACGACATCATTGAAGGCGTGACGATGAAGCAGGAAACGGACGAGACGACCAGCCAGGAAGCCATGGTCGTCATCGAGCACAAGGAAGATTTGCACCCGCAAGTCATCATCAGCGATGACAAGGGCGAAGTCGTGGCCAATTATCCGATTCCGTCCGGCGCGCACATTGTCGTGAACGAAGGTGAAAAGATTATTGCTGGAACCCTGATGGCCAAAACGCCGCGCAAAACTTCGAAGACCAAAGACATCACCGGCGGTCTGCCGCGCGTGGCTGAATTGTTTGAAGCGCGCCGGCCGAAGGACGCGTCGGAAATTTCCAAAATTGACGGCATGGTGGATTTCGGTCCGAGCGTGCGTGGCAAACGCTGCATTCTCATCAAAGACGCTCAGACCGCTTCGGAAGAGGAACATCTTATTCCGATTGGCAAGCACGTCATCGTTTTCAAGGGCGACTACGTGAAGAAAGGACAGCAGTTGACCGAAGGTCCGATGGACCCGCACGAAATTCTCGAAGTGTGCGGGCCGCAGGAATTGCAGGAACACCTCGTCAGCGAAGTGCAGGAAGTCTATCGCCTTCAAGGTGTTACCATCAACGACAAGCATGTCGAAATCATTGTGCGCCAGATGCTCCGCAAGGTTCGTATCACCGAACCGGGTGACACACAGTTCCTTTGGGGCGAACAAATTGACAAGCTGGAGTTTGAGGAAGAAAATGAACGTGTCGAAAAAAAGGGCGGCAAACCCGCCGAAGCCTCGCCCGTGTTGCTCGGCATCACGAAGGCGTCGCTCGAAACCGACAGCTTCTTAAGCGCTGCGTCATTTCAAGACACGACGCGCGTGCTTACCGAAGCCGCCACGCGTTCCAAGGTGGATAGCCTGCGCGGTTTCAAGGAAAACGTCATCATGGGACACCTCATTCCGGCGGGCACCGGTTTTGATCTGCATCGCAGGGCGCGTCTCAAGCCGTTGGTCGAAATTGAGGATAAACCGGAGCCGGCGGAAGCGGAGAATCCGCTGCTGGCATAAGCGAAGAGCTTCGCAAGCGAGGCTGGAGAGTATTGCGGATTTGGGAGCATGAACTCGTGCGAAAGAATCAGGCGCGGCTGATTCGGCGGATTCAGTCAGTGTTGGGCTGATGAAATAGCCACAAAGAGGCACAAGAAGCACAAATTTTCGCGTCTTATGCGCCTTTTTGCGGCAAACGGAATTCGTGTTAATTCGTGTCAAAGCGTTTTTTCCGCTCTCCGAAAGCGCTTTGCATTCTCTGTGTTCTCTTGCGGCCAATAAATTTTGTGTGTTCCGCGTATTTCGCGGTTTCATCCCAAAATGGCCGAAATTGTTGTTGCAACCGAAGGCTTATTTGCTATATTCCGCGTTCCATTTTTAAGACGCAATGCCGACTATCAATCAATTGGTCCACAAGGGCCGGCGTAAAGTAAAATACAAGTCCAAGTCGCCAGCCTTGGGAGGTTCGCCGTTTCGCCGCGGTGTGTGCATCCAGGTCATGACGCGCACGCCCAAGAAGCCGAACTCGGCCATGCGCAAGGTTGCCAAGGTTCGCCTGACGAACGGCTACGAGGTCATCGCCTATATCCCGGACGAAGGCCATAATTTGCAGGAACACTCGATTGTGATGGTGCGCGGCGGACGCGTGAAGGATTTGCCCGGTGTGCGTTATCACATCGTTCGCGGCCGGCTCGACGCCGCCGGTGTGGAAAAACGCAGGGTCAGCCGCTCGAAATACGGCGTGAAACGTCCGAAACCGGGTTCCAAACCCGCCGCCCCCGCGGCCGCAGCGCGGCTCCGGCGGAAGCACCCGCCGCCTAACCCAATTCACGGTTCAACGATTTAACGATTTAACGAATCCCATGTCCCGCAGACGACAAGCCACCAGACGGAAGATTGCCAAAGACGGAAAGTTTCAAAGCGCTTTGGTTTCGCGGCTGGTCAACACCGTGATGACGTGCGGCAAGAAAAGCACGGCGCAGCGGATTGTCTATGGCGCGTTCGACAGCATTTCGCAAAAAAACCCGGCGAGCAATCCGGTGGAAATTTTGCAGCGCGCGGTGGACAACGCCAAGCCGCGCATCGAGACCAAGCCGCGCCGCGTCGGCGGCGCCACGTATCAGGTGCCGCTGGAGGTGCCGTCCGACCGGCAGGCTTCGCTGGCCTTGCGGTGGATCGTGGATTTTGCGGACGCGCGCAAGGGCATGCCCATGCGCGACGCGCTCGCGGCGGAAATTCTGGAAGCGTATCAGGGACAAGGCAACGCCATTCGCAAACGCGACGACGTCCACAAGATGGCGCAAGCGAACAAGGCTTTTGCCCATTTCCGCTGGTAATACAACAATTTTGACATGCCCCGATGGTGAAATACCGGGGCTTTTTTTATTCTCAGAATCCAGTGCATAAAACCGTGGAAAAAACGAAACCGGTCAATTCGCCCAAGCGTGAATACACGCTGGAGCGCACGCGCAACATTGGCATCGCCGCGCACATTGACGCGGGCAAAACGACCACGACCGAGCGCATCCTCTTTTACGCCGGTCTCATCCACAAAATCGGCGATGTGGACGACGGCAACACCGTCACCGACTGGATGGAGCAGGAACGCGAACGCGGCATCACCATCACGTCCGCCGCGGTGACGTGCTTTTGGACGCAGAAAAAAGAAGAGGGCCTGATCAAGTCCTTTATGGGCGTGCCGCATCGCGTCAACATCATTGACACACCCGGCCATGTGGATTTCACCGCCGAAGTTGAGCGCTCCATGCGCGTTTTGGACGGCGCAGTCGCGGTGTTCTGCGGCGTGGCGGGCGTTCAGCCGCAATCCGAGACGGTCTGGCGTCAGGCGACGAAATACAAGGTGCCGCGCATCGCGTTCGTGAACAAAATGGACCGCACCGGCGCGAATTTTGAGAACGCGCTGAAAGACATGCGGAAAAAACTCGGCGCGTATGCGTATCCGATTTATCTGCCGATTGGCGCGGAGGACAAGTTCGAAGGCGTCATTGACGTGGTCAGCCAGAAGGCAATCACTTGGGGCGTCGGCGAAGTTGTCAACGAAGGTTTGAAATACGAGGTGAAGGAAATTCCCGAGCGCCTCAGGAAAAAAGCCAGGGCTGCGCTTGCGGAATTGATTGACGCCGTTTCCAACAAGGACGATGCGATTGCCGAGCTGGTGATCAAGGACAAGCCAATTGAGCCTCTCGTGCTCAAGGCGGCCATCCGCCGGTTGACGTGCAAAATCGAATTGATTCCCGTCCTGTGCGGTTCGGCTTTCAAAAAGAAGGGCGTGCAGCCGTTGATTGACGCCATCGTGGATTATTTGCCGGGTCCGCTGGATGTTCCCGGCGCGCAGGGCCTGGTGCCCGGCACGGAGGATGTCGTACAGATCGAAACGAGCGACAGCAACAAATTCTGTTCGTTGGCGTTCAAGCTCTGGACTGACGTTTACGCGGGCAAGCTGGTCTTTTTCCGCGTCTATTCCGGCACGGTCAAGAAAGGCGACATGATTTACAATCCGCGCACGCGCAAACGCGATCGCGTCAGCCGCCTGATGATCATTCAAGGCAGCGAGCGCAAGGATATTGAGCGGGCTTACGCCGGCGATATCGCCGCGCTGGTCGGCTTGCGGAACATCACCACCGGCGACACGTTATGTGACGAAGATTACGACGTGGCGCTCGAACCGCCGACATTCCCCGAACCCGTCATCAGCATGGCTGTCGAACCGAAGACGAAGGCCGACCGCGACAAAATGTCCGAAGGCCTGCAGCGGCTGGCCGAGGAAGACCCGACGTTCCGTTGTTTTACAAACGAGGAAACCAGCCAGCTCATCATTGCAGGCATGGGCGAGTTGCATCTGGAAATCATTTGCGACCGCCTGAAACGCGAATTCAAAGTGGATGCCAACACCGGCGAGCCGCAAATCGCCTACCGCGAAACCATCACCAAGTCCGCCGATGGCGAAGGCAAATTCATCCGCCAATCCGGCGGTCGCGGTCAATACGGCCACGCCTGCGTCAAGGTTCAGCCGAACGGAAAGGGCAAGGGCATCGAAATTGAAAATAAGATTGTCGGCGGCGCGATTCCCAAGGAATACATCCCGGCGGTCGTTGACGGCATTGAAGAAGCCATCAAAGGCGGCGTTTATGCCGGTTATCAGGTCATTGATGTAAAGGTGCAGATTGTGGACGGCACGTTCCACGAAGTGGACTCCAGCGAATTGGCGTTCAAGATGGCCGGCATTTTCGCGCTCAAGGACGCCTTCAAAAAAGCGCATCCGATTTTACTCGAGCCGATCATGAAGGTCGAAGTCGCCACGCCCGACGAATATCAGGGCGATTTGCTCGGCGACATCAACCGCCGTCGCGGTCACATCCTCAATATCGAGGCCAAG
Source organism: uncultured Verrucomicrobiae bacterium (assembly GCA_963835625.1). GTDB lineage: Bacteria > Verrucomicrobiota > Verrucomicrobiia > Limisphaerales > UBA11358 > UBA11358. Next base: position 63,543 of record CAWIGO010000012.1, on the reverse strand, counting down.
AGCGGCCAGATGCTTCTCAACGCGCAGGTGCCGCTGGCCGAAATGTTCGGTTATGCCACGGCGATTCGTTCACTCTCGAAAGGCCGCGCGTCGTATTCCATGGAGCCATTAACCTTCGAGCAGGTTCCGAGCAGTGTCTTGAACAAGATTTTGGACGCGTCTGCCAAGAAACCGGCGGCAAGAACGTAAGCCGCGCCGTTTCAACGAAGGTCTGAGGTGACAAAATTGTCATACACCGTTCAGCGGGCGTTCATTTTTATGAGGTTTCATGGCGACGTCTGGATTTTTCAAACCACAAGAATCAAATCAAAACCAAGTCATGAAAAAAAACATCCTCCATTCTCTAATCTCCATCCTCGCCGCCTGCGCGCTGACTGGCTGCGTTTCAGAAAAATGCGAAAAACAGGCGTGCCACAACAAGGAAGCCAAACAAGCCAAGCTCATGGCCGAAGCCAAGATCACCCGTGCCGACGCCGAGAAGACCGCGCTGGCAAAAGTCCCCAGCGGCGCAATCAAGGAAGGTGAATTGGAAAAGGAAAAGGGCAAGTTAATCTGGTCGTTTGATGTTACCACGCCGGACACCAAGGACATCACCGAAGTGAACGTGGACGCCATCACCGGCGACGTGGTTTCCGTGGAGAAGGAAGCGGCGAAAAGCAAAGCCAGGGAAGCGGCCGGGGAAGAAGGCAAGGACAAAGAAGTAACTGTATCGCTGGCGCAGTTGTCGGAACCCGCGCGGGCCACGGTGGAGAAAGTGACCGCTGGCGGGAAAATTGAGCAGATGACAAAAGAAATCGAAAAAGGAAAGACCGTTTATGACATTGAGGCCGAAATGGACGGCAAACATTTGGAATTCCTGATTGCCGACACGGATGGAGCGGTGTTGGGCACGGAAGTTCCCATCGCGTATGAAGAATTGCCGGAGGCTGTTCGCACGGCGGCGGAGAAATTCTTTGACACCGCCTCCGGTCTGCAAGCCATGAAAGGCGTGGAATACGGCGAGACAACCTATGAGATCGGAGGCCTGAAGAACGGAAAGACCGTCGAGGCGACGTTCGATCCCGCCGGCCAGCCCGCCCAGTAGGAGGTTGGCAATCTGTTGACATCAACCAACGGCCAAAGACAGATGTCAACACCCCGGCCTTTGGATGTTGACGCCGGAAACGCCGATGAGCAAAAGTTGTTGTAATAAATCCAACCAAAAGAAGTCACATTATGAAAAAAATTCTGTTGCCAGTCTTGTTTAGCATCGCCGTCGCAGTCTGCCGCGCCGACGGGCCTTATCATTTCATCAAGGGAATCCCCATTGGCGGCGAAGGTGGCTGGGATTACCTGACGGTAGATTCGGCGGCGCAACGCCTCTACGTCTCGCATGGAACCAAGGTCGTGGTCATTAATCTCGCCAAGGACCAAGTCACCGGCGAAATCACGAACACGCCGGGCGTCCACGGCATCGCCATTGCCCATGACCTCGGGCTGGGCGTCACCAGCAACGGCCGCGAGGACAAGGCCGGGATTGTGGATCTGAAGACGCTGCAAACGCTTTCGAAAGTGGACACCGGCACAAATCCCGACGCGATGCTTTACGAACCGGGGCGGAAGGAAGCCTACCTGTTCAATGGTCGCGGCCAGTCGGCGACGGTGATTGACGTGAAGGCCGGCAAGGTTGTGGTCACCATTCCGCTCGGTGGCAAACCGGAATTCGCGGAGGCCGATCCAGCGGCGGGGCGCGTTTACAACAACATCGAAGACAAAAATGAAGTTGCCGTGATTGACACAAAGGCACACCAAGTCGTCACCAACTGGCCGATCGCGCCGGGCGAGGGAGCTTCCGGGATGGCGATTGATTTGAAAAACCACCGACTGTTCCTTGGTTGCGGCGGCAGCAAGACAATGGTGATGATGGACAGCGCGAAGGGGAAAGTGCTTGCCTCGGTGCCCATCGGGCAGGGTGTGGATGCTAATGCGTTTGATCCGGGAACTGGATTCGCCTTTGCCTCGTGCGGTGATGGAACCACAACGATTGCGAAGGAAGAATCGCCGGACAAGTTGACGGTGGTGCAGACGCTGGAAACCCAGCGCGGCTCACGGACAATGGCGCTTGATCCGAAAACGCACAAAATTTATCTGGCCGCGGCCAAATTCGAGGCGCCTGCGGAAGGCCAGCGGCGCGGGAAGATGGTCCCGGACAGTTTCAAGATCCTAGTGTATGGGATGGAGAAATAACCTGATCAACCGTTCACCTGACCGCGGTCCTTGACGGTTCGGTAACACTTTCGCAAAGTCGGCGCATGCGCGTGCTGGTCGTTGAAGACGAAAAAAAGACGGCGTCGTTTGTCCGCAAGGCGCTCCAGGCCGAAGGCTTTGCCGTGGATGTCTGTCACAACGGCGATGACGCCCTGGCCGCGGCACGGGCCACGCCCTTCGACGGCATCGTGCTCGACATCATGCTGCCGGGCCGCGACGGCCTGAGTGTGCTGCGTCAGTTGCGCGAGAGCAAAAATGCCACGCCGGTCCTGCTCCTTTCCGCACGCGGCGAGGTCAACGAACGCATCGAAGGCTTGGATGCCGGCGCGGACGATTATCTGCCCAAGCCGTTTGAACTGGCGGAGCTGGTCGCGCGGGTCCGCGCGCTATGCCGGCGCAGTGGGGAAAACAAATCCACCGTCCTGCGCGTGGCCGACCTCACGCTGGACACGGTCATGCACTTGGCGCAACGCGGCGGCACGGAGATTGAACTGACCGCGCGCGAATACCGGCTGCTGGAATTTCTCATGCAATCGGTCGGCCGATTGTGCGGGCGCATGATGATTCTCGAAAAAGTCTGGGACTACGATTTCGATCCCGGCACGAATCTCGTGGATGTTTACATCCGCCGGCTGCGTGAAAAAATTGACGCCAATTTTGAGCCCAAGCTGCTCCACACCGTCCGCGGCGCGGGCTACGTGCTAAAGGAATCGCCATGACCATCCGCACGCGGCTCAGTTTGTGGTATGCGGCGGTTATGTTCGTCTCCCTAACGGTCATGGGCGTCCTGCTGTATTACCAACTTGTCATCGAACCCCGTCAACACGCGCGGAGACATCCCGAACGTCACCACACGGAACAGGCCACCGAACAAGACACGTTTGAAGACGTGACCAGCATCATGATGTGGTGCGGCGTGCCGGCGGCTTTGTTAGTAGTAGCCGGCGGCTGGTGGCTTATGAAAAAATCCCTCGCGCCGGTGGCCAGCCTTACCCTAGCCGCGGAAAAAATCAGCGCTTGTAACTTAAATAAACGGTTGCCCCGCACCGGCAGCGGCGATGAACTGGACCGGCTCACGGAAGTGTTCAACGGGATGCTGGCGCGGCTCGACGATTCGTTTAATCGCACCCGCGAATTTACCCTGCACGCCTCGCATGAACTCAAAACGCCGCTGACGGTCTTGTGCGGTGAGGCGGAGACCGCCCTACGCGACGAATCGCTTTCTGCCGCCGAGCGCGAACGCGCCGCCAGCCTGCACGATGAGTTGCGCCGCCTCGCGCGCATCGTGGACGGCCTCACACTACTGGCCAAAGCCGACGCGGGACAAGTCACGCTGACGTCGGAGCTGGTGCAATTCGACGAACTCGTGCGTGACAATTTTGGCGACGCGCAGATTCTCGCCGGGCCGCAGGGCATTCAGGTGGAATTGGCTGGCTGCGAAGAAGTCACCGTGCGGGGCGACCGGCATCGTTTGCGTCAATTGTTGCTGAACCTCGCCGACAACGCCGTCAAATACAATCAGCCGAGTGGCCAGGTGATGATAAGTTTGCGTCGCACTGGCGACACGGCCGAATTCACCATTGCGAACACCGGGCCGGGGATTCCGCCGGAAGTTTTGCCGCGGGTTTTCGACCGGTTCTATCGCGGTGATGCGGCGCACAGCAATGTTGTGGATGGCTGCGGTCTCGGCTTGAGCATTGTGCAATGGATTGTTTCCGCACACCACGGAACCATAAAAATTGAATCCGTACCGTCCCAAATGACCACGGTCACCATTCGCCTGCCACTAGCGCAGGAAAACAAAGCTTCATTATGAAGACCAACATAAATCCCATTTCAGTTTTCCAGCGTCGCCGCACATGGCAGACGCGCTCATTGCTTGTGCTGGGGTATCGTCCAATATGAAATTGAAACTGAAAGAAGAACAGATCCATCTCCTTTTCAAAATTGTGGTCGTGATCAAGGGTATTAATGGCGTTTTGGAGGCGATGGCTGGCTTTACTCTTTCTTTCACCACGCCGGCATCACTCCGCAATGTGGTTGACTGGCTGACCCAAGGGGAACTGCAGGAAGAACCGACTGATTTTGTCGCCAACCATCTCGTCAATTTTTTTCACGATCTTTCCGTCAGCACAAAACATTTTGCTTCCATTTATCTTTTGACCTACGGGATTGCCAAGGTGGGGCTGGTGACCGGTCTTTTGCTCGGGAAATTATGGGCTTATCCCGCAGCATTGGCCGTCCTCGGCCTTTTCCTGTGTTACCAAGCATATCAATTCAGTCACAATCATTCGCTTGGGCTGGGATTGATCAGCCTTCTCGATCTCATCACACTTGTCCTGATATGGCGGGATTACAAATATCTGAAAGCGCGTCGTGGTTATGTGTGAATCCGCTAAATGTTGCTATCTCCAACCAGAACGCGGCCATTTATGTCCATTCAGGTTGCGACAGGGTGCCCGCGTCTGTCAGTCTCGGACCCATGCGCATCTTGGCTCCCCGACTGTGCGATTAACAAGTGGGATGACAACGATGATAAGAAGGGAGAAAAGGGCAAGGACAATAAGGACGAGGACAAACCAAAATCATGAAATGAGCATTCCGACATTCCCGTCAGACAAAAGTCGAAGTTCCGGGTTTGAAAACAATCGCAGAATTTTGGCAACAAAACTCTATTGAATGATGCAACGCTTTCTAAAAAAACCAATCATAGCAATTGCAATCCTGGCCTTGGTTGGCGGAGTCGGAGTCTGGTGGTGGCACGCTCGGAATCACTCACAATTATCATTCCGTATAGCCGCCGTGAAGCGCGGTGACGTTGCCGCCACCATCAGCGCCAGCGGCACCATTGAACCGAGTGAAACGGTGGACGTAGGCGCACAAGTTGCCGGGCGCATCACGACTTTCGGCACGGACATCAACGGCCAGACGATTGACTATAACTCGGTGGTAGAGAAGGGGGCCGTGCTGGCAAAGATTGACGACTCGGTTTATGCCGCCGACCTCTTGGTCGCCAAGGCGGGTGTATTGACCGCAGCCGCGAATCTCGAACAGATGAACGCAAAGCTCGACCAGACCACCGCAGAGTGGAAACGGGCGCAGGCGTTATACGGTTCCAAGCTGCTGGCGCAGGTGGATTATGACACCGCCAAGGCGAATTATGAAGTCGCCAAGGCCAATGTCTCCGTCGCCAGGTCGGGTATCGCACAGGCGCAAGCCGATTTGGACAAGGCGCAGCGGAACTTGGATTTCTGCATCATCACCTCGCCGGTCATGGGCGTCATCATTGACCGGCGGGTGAACATCGGCCAGACCGTGGTGTCCAGCCTCAACGCGCCGAGCCTGTTCCTCATCGCCGAGGATTTAACGAAGATGCAAATCTGGGTGGCGATGAACGAGGCGGACGTCGCGCGGATCAAGCCCGGCGCGCCCGTCACTTTCACCTGCGACGCCTTTCCCGGCCGGCAGTTCGAGGGCACGGTCGGCAAGGTGCGCCTGAATGCCACGATGACGCAAAACGTGGTGATGTACACGGTGGTGGTGAACACGGAAAATCCGGACAATGTTTTGCTGCCTTACCTGACCGCCAACGTGGATTTCACCGTGGCCAAACAATCCAATGCCCTGCTGGTCCCCAACGCGGCATTGCGCTGGTCGCCATCGTCACCCAGCGAAATAGCGGCCGACGCGCGTTCGCAAAATTTAATTGATCCATCGGCAGGCAACAATCCGTCCGGCGCCAAAGGCGCAAAAGGAAAGCAGGGCCTCATCTGGTTGAAGGACGGTGAACATGTCCGGCCGATGACGGTGAAGATTGGAACTTCGGACGGCGTGGTCACCGCGGTTACAGCCGATAACTTGAAAGAGGGTGAAGAAGTCGTCACGGGTGAAACCACGGGACCGGAGCAGGGTGGAACCCAAAACCCGTTCGTGCCCCACTTTATCAGGCACTAAACGAACGTGAATACTTTTCATGGAACTCTGCGGATGGCTTTGCGTGCCTTGCGCCGTAATGTCATGCGTTCGCTGCTGACTTGCCTGGGTATCATCATCGGCATCGCCGCCGTCATCGCCATGATGGAAATAGGTCGCGGCTCTTCCTATTCCATTGAGAAGACCATCGCCAGCCTGGGCGCTAATGTCATCCAGATAGACCCTGCACACATGACCATTGCCGGTATCAATTCCGGCGCCGGCGGGCGGCCGACCCTCACGCCCATGGACGCTGATGCCATCCGCCAGAATTGCAGCGCCATCAGTTGCGTCGCCCCCAGCGTGGATTGCCGCGCCCAGATCATTTATGGCAATCGCAACTGGAATCCGGGCCGCATCCTCGGCACAACGCCGGATTACCTGGTGGTTCGGAATTGGCCGCTGTCCGAAGGAGAATGTTTCACGGAAGAAAATGTGCGAAGCGCGGCGGCCGTCTGCATCATCGGGCAGACCATCACCAAACAGTTGTTCGGAGGCGAATCCCCACTCGGCAAGGAAATCCGCGTCAAGGACGTCGGGATGAAAATCGTCGGCGTCTTAAGCCGGAAAGGGCCGAACATGATGGGGCAGGATCAGGACGACTTTCTCGCAGCGCCTTGGACCACCATCAAGTTCCGCGTGACCGGCGTCCGGCAAACTGCCCAGTCAGCGGGCGCGGCCACGACTGCTTCCAGCGGGGTCAATTCCCTCAACCAGCTTTATCCAAATCAATCCGTGCAGCTTTATCCGCAGCTATCCGCCACCCAGGCCGCCGACACGCCGCAGGTGACACGGTTCTCGGATATTGACGACATCTGGATGTCCGCCGACTCACCGCAGAACATCCCGAAGGCCGTCCGCCAGATCACCGTCCTGATGCGCGAACGACATCATATTCAAGCCAGTGAGCTGGACAATCAACCCGGCACGCTGGACGATTTCCGCGTTCACAATCTGACCGAAATCTCGCAGGCGCTCGCCTCCACCAGCGGCGTGATGACCAAGCTCCTTCTCATCGTTGCGCTGATTTCGCTGGTCGTCGGCGGCGTCGGAATCATGAACATCATGCTGGTGTCCGTGACCGAACGAACGCGGGAAATCGGGCTGCGAATGGCGGTGGGCGCGCGACCGGGAGACATTCTGCGGCAGTTTCTGGTGGAGGCGGTGGTGCTTTGTCTGGCCGGCGGCATTGCCGGGATTTTGCTGGGTCGCGGGGTATCAATAGCTGTCACAGCGCTCCTACACTGGCCGACTTTGCCATCACTGCCCGCCGTCATCACCGCCGTTGCGGTGTCGGTAACCGTCGGAATCGTTTTTGGCTTTTATCCGGCTTGGAAAGCCTCACGGCTGGACCCCATTGAAGCATTGCGATACGAATAACAGTTTTCTGCAGGTCAAGCAGTGACAGGCAATTTCCTGCCTGTCTCCGTGTCATCGGCTGTGGGACGTTGAGGGTATAAGCAGAGGGCGGCCATCGGGTGACAACCAAATTTCCTAAAAAAAAATATTGCACGGCGGCGTTCAATTGTTACACTCCCCGTCCGCTTTCAAGAAGTGAAGCGGCCAATGTAATTAAACCATTAACAGACAATTGTTCTTTGTATGGCTGGACAAAACATTCGAATCCGTCTCAAGGCCTATGACCATCGCGTCATAGACCAGTCCGCGCGTGAAATTGCGGACACCGTCAAACGCACCGGCGCGCGCGTCGCCGGGCCAATCCCGCTTCCCACCCGCATTGAGCGGTTTACCGTGCAACGCTCGCCGCACGCGGACAAAAAGTCGCAGGAAACTTTCGAGCAACGCACCCACAAGCGGCTGATTGACATTCTCGACCCGACCGCCAAGACCGTGGACGAATTGAAAAAGCTCAATTTGCCCGCCGGCGTGGACATCACCATCAAAATTTAATCGCTGTAACGATTTAACGATTTAACGATTCGACGAATTTATGCCCCTCGGACTTTTAGGGAAAAAACTCGGAAGCACGCGCGTGTATGATTCACGCGGCGTCGTCCCGGTCACGGTCGTGCTCGCGGGTCCCAATCGCGTGCTTCAGGTCAAAACCCAGGCCGGGAAGGATGGCTACAATGCCGTGCAGCTCGGCTTTGGCAGTCAGAAGCCGCAGCGCATTGCGAAGCCCGCGCTGGGACACCTCGTCAAGCACGGCGCGCTCGACAAGGCGGCGGCGGAAAAGGCGCGTGAGAAGGGCGACAAGACCGCGCTGGCGGGGGTGGCGAAGATCAAGGAATTTCGCAATTTTTCCAAGGAAGTAAAACCCGGCGACATTGTCGGCCCGACCCTTTTCGCGCCCGGCGATTTTGTGGATGCGATTGGTGTCACGAAAGGGCGCGGATTTGAAGGTGTGGTTGCCCGTCACAGTTTTCGCGGCGGCGATTCAACGCACGGCGCGAAAGGCTGGCATCGGCGCATCGGCGCCATTGGCCAGCGTTTGTTTCCCGGCACGGTCATGCGCGGTCTGAAAATGCCCGGCCACATGGGGCAGGTTCAGCGCACGACGCAGAATCTTGAAGTCATTCAAGTGCGCGAGGCCGATAATCTTTTGCTCATCAAAGGCGCGATTCCCGGCGCGGAAGGCGATTATGTCATCATCCGCGAATCCAAGAAACGGCCCAAGGGCTGGAAACCGCCGGTCAGCACCGCGCCGATGAAGAGGAAGGGCGGCGCTGCCGCGAAGGCCGAACCCAAGCCTGCCGCTGCTGCGAAGGCCGAACCCAAGCCTGCCGCTGCTGCGAAGGCCGAACCCAAGCCTGCCGCTGCTGCTGCAGCGCCAGCCAAAAAGTAATTTAATCAAGCGTTGAATCGTTAAATCGTTGAACCGTTGAATCGGACAAAGGCACAGATGAAGATTGCCATCAAAAATATCGAAGGGAAACAGCAGGGCGAACTCGAAGTGAAGTTTCCACTGATTGAAGACGGAAAAGGCACGCAAGCGGTGCATGATGTCGTCGTGGCGCACCAGGCGGCGCAACGCATGGGCACGGCCTGCACCAAAAACGTCGGCGAAGTCTCCGGCTCGAACAAAAAGCCGTGGAGACAAAAAGGCACGGGCCGCGCGCGCGCCGGTTCCAATCAATCGCCATTGTGGGTTGGCGGCGGTGTGGTCTTCGGTCCGAAGCCACGCGATTTCGGCAAAAAAGTTTCCAAGAAGACCCGCGCCCTCGCATTGCGCAAGGCGTTGAGTGAACGGCTCAAGGCAGGCGACGTGATGTTGGTGGACGATTTGAAACTTGCTTCGCCGAAGACAAAGGATTTCATCGGCCTGATGTCCACGCTGGAGTTGAAAGGCACGACGTTGATCGTTGCACCAACGGACAAAAACCTCACGCTCGCCTCACGCAACATTGAAAACATCATGCTGGCCACGAGCGATTCGCTGAACACCTACGACATTTTGCGGCCTGACAAATTACTCTTTACCAAGAGCGCGTTTGAGAAAGTCGAAGCCCGTTTGACGAAGGAATAACATGAACACTTTTGAAGTCATCAAGACCGTCCGCTTGACGGAGAAGGGCACGCGCCAGGGCGAGAAGTATAACCAATACACCGTCGTTGCCGACCGCCGTGCGAACAAGGCGGAAATCCGCCAGGCCGTGCAGGAACTGTTCAAGGTCAAAGTCACGAAGGTCAACACGCTGAACGTTCGCGGCAAGTCCCGACGCCAGCGCACGACGCAGGCCGGCAAAGCGCCCGATTGGAAGAAGGCCATCGTGACGCTGAAGAAAGGCGACAAGATTGTTTTGGCCTGAAAATCTTTTAAATTTAGCAAGGCGCGGAGTGGAAATTCACTCCGCGCCTTTTGCTTTTGGGGTTGGACTGTTTTTGTCCATCCTGCTATGCGAGGATTTGACACGACATGATTTTGGGTTCAATTAAAGTTTGCCCGTGAATACAAAAACACCCATCCGCATCCTGCACGTGGACGGTGACAGCTTCTTCGCCAGTTGCGAGATTGCCTTGAATCCCAAGTTGCAGGGCCGTCCGGTGTGGGTGGGTGGCGGCAGGCGAGGGGACGGCATCGTCATCGCCGCCAATCGCGCGGCCAAAAAATTCGGTGTCAAAACCGGTATGGCGTGCTTCAAGGCGAAATCACTGTGTCCACGTGGTGTGCTTTGCAAGCCGCACTACGACGATTATCGGGAGCTCTCGCGGCGCATGTTCCACATTCTCGAAGAATACTCGCCCACACTTGTGCCCATCTCGATTGATGAGGGCTTTCTCGATTTCACGACGATGAACCGCCATGTCTGGCGGAACACTTCGCCGGAAAAATACGCGAAGGAAATCTGCCAGCGGATTCTGCGCGAAGTGCGGTTGCCCGTGTCCGCCGGCCTGGCCAACTCATCGCGGCTGGCCAAGCTGGCGACCGACGCGGCCAAGCCTGGATTCATCGAAATTCCCATCGGTTCGGAAAAGGAATTTTTGAAGGACCGTTCCGTGCGCGAGCTTTCCGGCATTGGCAAAAACCGGCAACGCGCACTGGCGGCGCTCGGCGCGCAAAAATTTGGCGAAGTTGCAAAATTGCCTTCGACCCTGCTCCGGCAAAAGTTCGGCATTTGGGGGCAGCAACTCTGGCTGTTCGCCAACGGCCTTTGGAGCGAGCCGCTGCTGCTCGAAGTCAAGGATCGTACGACGATTTCCAGCAACACAACGCTGCCTTACGACGAGCCGGACTACGAAGCAGCCCTCACTTTCATTTTCAGTGAAGCGACGCGGCTGGTCGGCCAGTTGCGCCGCGAGCAATTGCAGGCGCGTGAACTGGCGTTGACGGTTCGGTTCAACGATTTTAGCGAGGTCGGTGGTACACATCGTTTCCGCGAGTCGCAGTTTCAAAATTCCGTCATTAATGCCGTGCTTGAACAAATTTTCCGTGACATCATGAGCGATCAAGCCAAACCCGTGCGGCAAATCCGCATCGCATTCTGGAACCTCGCGCGATTGGACACGCAACCAACGCTTTGGGGGCGCACCGACGCCGAACGCTGGGGTGCGCTCGACGACGCGGCGCATGCGCTCAACAGGCGGTTCGGTCCAACGGCAATAATGACCGGCGCGCAACTGGCGTTGCGCGAGATGGAGGACGCTTTCAAAAATCCGAAGGCGAAATGCCCATTTGTGCCGCAACGGGAGATGGTCAAAAAACTTTGGGGCACGGACGCTGATCCACTTGCGGGGACGAAGTTGCTCCTGCGCGACGAAGGCCCGTTGGCGCACAAGGGCGAATGGGAAAAACGTCTGTCCAAAGTCAGCAAACAGCTACAGTTTCAGCATTGAAACCTTCGATTTCCAAGAGAATCAAGTGCACAAGCTCATTTTTTTGCGATAGCGAGTCCCAAAATTCTTCAAAAAACCCCTTGCAACAGGGCGTGTATTTGATATTTTCCCCACTCCGTTTCGCCTGAAAAGCTTAATGGTCAGCACGGTTGCGGGCCGATAACTGATTCCCAGCAGGGACAGGAATAATGGCCTGCCGACTCCCTGAGTTGTTGCTGAAACTTTTGTTTTTATGCCAGTCAAGACATTTAGACCGCTAACGCCGTCTCTGCGCTACATCACGTTCGCAGATTTCGGAGACATTACGAAGATGCGTCCGGAAAAGGGGCTGGTCGTCACGCGAAAGAAGACCGGCGGACGCAACCACTACGGTCGCGTGACCGTGCGCGGCCTCGGCGGCGGGCACAAGCAGAAAATCCGCCTTGTGGATTTCAAGCGCAACAAGCACGGCGTGGAGGCGACGGTCGCGGCGATTGAATATGATCCGATGCGTTCGGCGCGTCTGGCGTTGCTGCAATACAAGGACGGCGAGAAGCGTTACATCATTGCGCCGGCGGGCATCAAGGTGGGTGGAACTATTTCCAGCGGTCCGACGGCTCCTCCTGAAATCGGCAACGCACTTCCGCTCAAGTCCATTCCGGTCGGCATCGCAATCCATAACATCGAACTGACGCCGGGTCGTGGCGGCCAGGTGGTGCGCTCGGCGGGCGGCGCGGCGACGTTGATGTCGCGCGACGAAAGTTACGCACAAATTCGTCTGCCTTCGGGCGAAATCCGCAAGGTGAATGGAGATTGCTATGCGACCATCGGCCAGGTCGGCAACGCGGAGCACGAAAATGTGATTCTCGGCAAGGCGGGTCGTTCGCGGCATCGCGGCATTCGCGGCATCAGCCGCGGTGTGGCGCGCAACCCGGTTGACCACCCGAACGGTGGTGGCGCGGGCAAGTCGAAATCCGGCGGCGGCTGGCAGCAATTGATGTCGCCGTGGGGCAAGATTGCCAAGGGCGGCAAGACGCGCCCAAAATACAAGGCTTCGAACCGGTTTATCGTTGTTCGCCGGAATGGTTTGCCGATGAAGATCAGGTAATTTTATGGGACGTTCGATTAAAAAAGGTCCGTTTGTTGATTTTCAACTGCTGGATAAAATCCAGGAGGCGAAGGACACGAAGTCCAAGACGCCGATCAAGACGTGGTCGCGGCGTTCGACCATCACGCCGGATTTCGTCGGACTGACGTTCACCGTGCACAACGGCAAGGTTTTCAATCCGGTGTTTGTGACGGAAAACATGGTTGGCCACAAGCTTGGCGAGTTTTCGCCGACGCGCATATTCAGGAAACACGGCGCACACACGGCCAAGGTGGAGGCGAAGGGGAAATAAACATGGAAGTTCACGCGATTTTGAAAAACGTGCCGATGTCCCCGCAAAAAATGCGCGAGGTCGTGCGGCAGATTCAGGGTTTGCCGGCGCTGCGGGCGCAGGCAGTGCTGCAATTCGTCCCGCGCAAAGGCGCGCGTCTCGTGGCCAAGACCTTGAAATCCGCCATCGCCAACGCGGAAAACAACAAAAGCCTCAAGCCGGAATCGTTGCGCGTGAAGGAAGCCGTGGCCGGCTCGGCCATGATCATCAAACGTTTCACTCCCAAAGCGCGCGGTTCAGCGGGACCGATTCTCAAGCGCCGGTGCCACATCAAAATCACTTTGTCGGACGAATAATTGGTATGGGACAAAAAACAAATCCAATCGGTCTGCGTCTCGCCGTCAACAAGGACTGGCGCTCGAAGTGGTATGCCGAGAAGAAGGAATTCGGCAAGCTGTTGAGCGAGGACCGCGAAATCCGCAAGTTGCTGAAGAAAAAACTCGAAGCGGCCGCCGTGCCGAGAGTTTTGATTGAGCGTGCGGCGAACCGTTGCCGCGTGACGATTTTGACGGCCCGTCCGGGCGTGGTCATCGGCCGCAAAGGCTCGGAAATTGACAAGCTCAAGGAAGAGTTGAGCCACATGACCGGCAAGGAAGTTTATGTGGACATCATCGAGGTGAAATCCCCCGAGATTGAAGCTCAACTGGTCGCGGAAAACATCGCGTTGCAACTCGAACGCCGCGTGTCGTTCCGTCGCGCGATGAAAAAGGCTTTGCAAACAGCGAAGGATTTTGGCGCGGAGGGAATCAAGTTACGTTGCGCGGGCCGTCTGGGCGGCGCGGAACTCGCGCGCGTGGAAATGTATCACTGGGGCCGCGTGCCGTTGCACACGCTGCGCGCGAACATTGATTATGGATTTGCCGAGGCGCACACGCTTTACGGCAAGCTCGGCATCAAATGCTGGATTTGCAAAGGCGAAAACAAGCCGGAGAAGGAGAAAGCCGCCATGTCGGCGCCGGTTGAGGCCCCCGCGAACTGATTTTTTTGAAAGGATTTTTTTATTATGCCGTTGATGCCTGAAAGAGTGAAATACCGCAAGATGCACCGCGGCAGTCGCGCCGGCATGGCTTACAGGGGAAACACGGTGGCGTTTGGCGAGTATGGATTGATGTCGCTGGAGCGTTGCTGGCTCGACACGAAGCAAATCGAGGCGGCGCGCGTGGCAGTTGCCCGCAATATGAAGCGGCACGGGAAAATGTGGATTCGCATTTTCCCGCAAAAATCGTTCACAAAAAAACCGCTGGAGACGCGCATGGGCAAGGGCAAAGGCCCGCTGGAATCGTGGGTGGCGGTGATCCGCCCGGCGAACGTGCTGTTTGAAGTGGATGGCGTGACGGAGGCGGAAGCACGCGAGTCGTTGCGTCTGGCGGCCACGAAGTTGCCGATCCGGACCAAATTCGTCTCGCGGCATTATCGCGCGAGGTAGGCGGGAATCTTATGAAATTTTCGGAAATGAAAGACATGACGCTGGTGGAGTTGTCGGCCAAGAGCCGGGACCTGCGCCATGAAATGTTCAACCTGCGTTTACAGCAGGCGAGCGCCCAACTGGAAAAGTCGGCGCGCCTGCGGACGCTGCGCCGGGACATCGCGCGGCTGGAAACGCGCGTCTCGCAACTCCGCTCGCGCGGAGCGGAGCTGCCAAACAAAACGGCTTGAAATTGAGTATGGCTGGCACTGTGAATTCAACGGAAATGGCGCGCGGATATCGCAAACAGCGCGTCGGCGAGGTTATCTCGAACAAGATGGCCAAGACCATTGTCGTGCGCGTCGAGCGCCGTTTTCCGCATCTGCGGTATCATAAAGTGGTGACCGCTTACAAAAAATTTTACGCCCATGATGAAAAAGGCGAGGCGAAGCCGGGCGACCGCGTGCGCATTGAAGAAACGCGGCCATTGTCGAAAACCAAATGCTGGCGGCTGATTGAAATAGTCGAGCGGAATACGGCGGAAACGTCCGCGGAGGCTTGAGCGGATTTTATGTTGCAAATTCGTTCCCATTTGGATGTGGCGGACAACACAGGCGCGAAAGTCGCCTGGGCGATCGGCGTGTTGGGCCGCAACCAGCGTTATGCGCGGATCGGCGATCTTATCAAGGTGCATATCAAGGTCGCCGCGCCGGATGGGCAGGTCAAAAAGGGCGAAGTGCACAACGCGGTGATCGTCCGCACGCGCCAGGCGATCCGCCGCAGCGACGGTTCGTATCTGCGCTTTGACAGCAACGCCTGCGTCATCATTGACGAGGAACAGAACCCGAAGGGCACGCGCATTTTCGGGCCGGTGGCGCGCGAGTTGCGCGACAAAAAATTCATGAAAATTATTTCGCTCGCACCGGAAGTGATATGAAGCAGAGCGTTGAAGTGTTAAATCGTTGAATCGTGAATCGTTTGAGCCGATTTGACAATTTAACGATGTAACGATGTAACGGATTTCAAAATATGAAGTGTCATGTGAAAAAAGGCGAGGTAGTGGTCGTGCTGGCCGGCGCGGAAAAAGGCAAGCGCGGCAAGATCATTGCCGTCAGTCCGAAAAAAAACCGGGCGATTGTCGAGGGCCTGAAAATGATCAAGCGCCATACACGCAAGAGCCAGGACCACCCGCAAGGCGCGATTGTGGAACGTGAAGGCACGATTCACCTCTCAAACTTGATGAAGGCCGATTTGTTCGATGCGCGCGTGGCCAAACGCGGTACGGCGGCGCCAGCACCAGCTTGAGATTACAATTAAGATGAAGAAGATGAAATTGTGACGCAGAGTGATGAAAGCCAGACTTTACAACAAATATGTCAGCGACGTGGTGCCCGCCCTCAAGGCCAAGCATAAATACGGGAACGTGCACCAGATTCC
Organism: uncultured Verrucomicrobiae bacterium; assembly: GCA_963835625.1. Taxonomy (GTDB): domain Bacteria; phylum Verrucomicrobiota; class Verrucomicrobiia; order Limisphaerales; family UBA11358; genus UBA11358. The sequence goes on along the minus strand of CAWIGO010000012.1, from coordinate 47,769 downwards.
GCGCCTGGAGAAAATCGTGGTGAACATGGGCGTGAGCGCGTCGCTGGAAAAGAACGCGATTGAAGACGCCGCCAGGGAACTCGCGTTGATCACCGGCCGCAAAGCGGTCATCAGCAAGTCGCGCCACAGCATCGCGAATTTCAAGTTGCGCGAAGGCCAGCCCATCGGCTGCCGGGTCACGCTGCGTCGAGACGCGATGTATGAATTTTTTGACCGGCTCATCGCCACTGCGTTGCCGCGCATTCGCGACTTTCGCGGATTGTCACCGCGCAAGTTTGATGGGCGCGGCAATTACACGTTCGGGGTCGCGGACCAGACGATTTTCCCGGAAATTGAACTGGACAAAATCAAACGCCAGCAGGGTATGGACATCACGGTTGTGACCAGCGCGCGCAACGATGCGGAGGCGCTGGATTTGTTGAAGCTGATGGGTTTTCCACTGGCGGAAGCGAAGGAAACGCCGGCAAAAGCCACTGAGGCAAAACTGGAAGCGCAAATGCAAAAATTTAGTCGGTCTCGTGATCGCAGGACGAGAACAAAAAGAAATTATGGCCAAGAAAGCATGGATTGAGCGCAACAAGCGCAAGAGCTGAAACGGTAAAAAAATACGCCGCGATTCGCGCGGAATTGAAGGCCAGGCGCGACTACGCCGGGCTTGCGAAGTTGCCGCGCGACGCCAGCCCCGTGCGTCTGGTGAACCGTTGCTCGGCCAGCGGGCGCCGTCATGGTTACCTCCGCAAGTTTGGCGTTTCGCGTCTCACGTTTCGTGAGGCCGCGTTGAACGGTTTGATTCCGGGTGTTGTAAAGGCCAGTTGGTAAGCGGATTAAGATTACGATTACGATTACGATTTTGATATGACCGATCCAATTTCTGACATGTTGACCCGCATCCGCAACGCCGGTCGCGCGTTGCTGCCGACGGTGGAAATGCCGCACTCGCGGATGAAGGAAAGTCTTGCGAACATCTTGAAGAAGGAAGGCTACGTCGCGGATGTGTCCGTTGATGGTAAAACGATTAAAAAGCTGAAAATTCAACTCAAGTATCAGGGCAAAAAGAGCGTGATCGAAGGATTGCGCCGCATCAGCAAGCCGGGTCTGCGCCACTATGTCGGCGCGACGGAAATCCCGCGCGTGCTCGGCGGTATGGGTGTGTCGGTGATTTCCACGCCGGAAGGCGTGATGACCGGCACGCAGGCGCGCAAGAAAAACCTGGGCGGCGAATTGCTTTGCTATATTTGGTGACGATTTAACAATTGAACACAATCATGTCGCGAATTGGAAAACAACCGATTGCCATTCCTCCAACAGTGAAGGTGGAAGTGAAGGGGCAGAAAGTTTTTGTCGAAGGCCCGAAGGGCAAGCTCGACTGGGAATTGCCGCGCCGCACCAGCCTCAAGGTGCAGGACGGCAAAATTGTCGTGAGCCGCGAGGGCGATGACGCGCAGGCCAAGGCGTTGCATGGCCTGAGCCGCGCGCTCGTCAACAACATGGTCAAGGGTGTGGCCGAAGGTTTTGTCAAAAAGCTCGAGATCCAGGGCGTCGGCTTCAAAGCCGCCGTTCAGGGCAAGAGCGTGAACCTGAACCTCGGCTATTCACATCCGATCAATTACCAGATTCCCGAGCAAATCAAAGTGACCGTCGAGGAAAACACCAAGCTGACCATCGAAGGCCCGGACAAACAGGTGGTGGGCGAAGTCGCCGCCGAGATTCGCAGCTTCTATCCGCCTGAACCATACAAGGGCAAGGGCGTGCGCTATGTGGGCGAACATGTCCAGCGCAAGGAAGGCAAGACCGTCCAGTAAAGTGAATTTTAGTTCATCCCGACATCCGATGTCGGGGTGACGCATTGAGATGAGAACGGAAAAAAAACACCGGCAGAAGCAGCTCCGCCACTGGCGCGTGCGCAGCAAGGTCTGCGGCACGAAAGACCGGCCGCGGATGAGCGTTTGCTTTACGAACAAAAACATCCACGTTCAGTTCATTGATGACACGGCGGGCAGGACGCTTGCCGCGGCATCGTCGCTAAGCAAAAACGCGCCGGATCGCGACAAGCTCGCGGCCAATGTGGCCAGTGCCAGAATTATCGGCAAGCTGGCGGCGGAAGCCGCGCTCGCCAAGGGCATCAAGGCTGTGGTTTTTGATCGCGGCGGCGCCCGCTATCACCGGAGCGTCGGCAAGGGCAAGGATGGCAAGCCGGTGACGGTGCTCGGCAAGCTGGCGGCGCTGGCCGGGGCTGCGCGCGAGGCGGGTTTGAAATTCTAACACATAACGGAGATAGAAACTGTGGCAGACATCACCAAAACTGAAGGCGGAGGGCAGCGAATGCCGCGCGGCGGACGCGGGCGTCGCAACAAACCTATTTCCGAAATACCCGAACTCGGATTCGATGGGCAGGATTCCCATGAACTGACCGAGAAGGTCGTGTTCATCAATCGCTCCTCAAAGGTTGTCAAAGGCGGACGCCGTTTCAATTTCAGCGCGCTCATCGTCGTCGGCGACAAGCGGGGCCGCGTCGGTGTTGGGCTCGGCAAGGCCGGCGAAGTGGCTGATGCGATTCGTCGCGGTGGCGAACTCGCCCGCAATCAAATGGTTTCCGTCGCGCTCAAAGACGTAACGATTCCTCACGAGGTTTTCTCCGCATATGGCGGCGGGAGGGTTTTATTGCGTCCCGCCTCGCCGGGAACTGGAATTATCGCGGGCCGGGCGGTTCGCGCAGTTTTGGAAGCCGCCGGTATCAAGGATGTTTTGAGCAAATCACTCGGCTCGAAAAACGCGGCCAACGTCGTCAAAGCCACGCTCAAGGCGCTGTTGAGCCTCCGATTGCGGGAAGACATTTACAAGGGCCGCGGTTTGGAAATCAGAAAAGTGGAAACGCCAAAAGCGCCTGAAGCGGCTCCGGCAACGGCTTGATTTTTATGCGACTGCACAATCTTAAACCTCGTCCGGGTGCGAAACATCGCACCAAGCGGCTCGGCCAGGGCGAATCCAGCGGTCACGGCAAAACGAGCGGTCGCGGCGGCAAAGGCCAGACAGCGCGTTCCGGCAGTTCGATTCGCATCGGTTTTGAAGGCGGCCAGATGCCGCTCATCCGCCGCATTCCCAAGCGCGGTTTCAACAACGCGCGGTTTGCAACGCGGTTCGTCGCGGTGAATGTCGGCGAGTTGGATCAATTCGACAACGGTGCGCGCGTGGACGAAACGGCATTGCGCGCCGTGGGTCTGGCCAATGGCCGCGCTGACGGAATCAAAATTCTCGGCGACGGCGAGTTGTCCAAAAAACTCACGGTGAGCGCGCACGCGTTCAGTGCGTCGGCCCGCACGAAGATTGAGGCCAAAGGCGGCGTGTGCGAAGTTGTCGGCCGCAAGCCCGCCGCACCGGCCAAGGCCTGAGCGCCTCGTTTGACACATGTTCCGCTCCATCGCCAACACCTTTACCAATTGCTTCAAAATACCGGAGCTGAAGTCCCGGATTCTGTTCACGCTGTTCATGCTGGCGGTTTGCCGTTTGATGGCTTTCATCGTCATTCCGGGTTTGGACGGAGCGGCGCTGAGCAAGTTTTTCAACGAAAATTCCCAGGGCGGCGGGTTGCTGGGCATGTATAACACGTTCGCCGGTGGCGCGTATGGGAATTGCGCCATTGGCGCGCTGGGCATCATGCCTTACATCAGTGCGACGATCATCATTCAATTGATGACGGCAGTCATCCCCCGGTTGAGCAAACTGGCGCGTGAAGAGGGTGGCCGGGCGCAGATCATTAAATACGGCCGGTATCTGACAGTGCTGTTGTGTCTCGGGCAGGGATTGTATTTTGCCGGCAACTGGGAAAATCCCGAGACTGTTTTCCACGGATTCCAGGGCAAACTCGTGCTGACTAACAATCACATTTGGTATCGCATTCAAACGGTGCTCATTATGACCACTGGCGCGATGTTGCTGGTGTGGTTGGGCGAGCAAATCACGGAGCGTGGCATCGGCAACGGTGTCTCGCTGATCATTACCATCGGCATTGTGGCGCGGCTGCCAAATGCTTTTACGGCGTTGCATGACATGTTTTTCCCTGCCAAGGGGGTTGAATCGAATTATCACTTCATGGGCACGGGGGTGATGCTGGTGCTCCTGCTGGCTTTGGTGATTGGCGGCGTCATTGCCGTGACGCAGGCGCAGCGGAAAATTCCCGTCCAATACGCGCAGCGCGCCGTGGGGCGCAAGCTTTATTCCGGCGGCACGTCGTTCATGCCGTTGCGTGTCAATTACTCCGGCGTCATGCCGATTATTTTTGCCCAATCCATTCTGATGTTTCCGCAGCCCATTTGTTCCAAGCTAAGGGATATGGCGGATTATATGAAGGTGCCGTTTTTGCAGGATTTTTTCCAGGGGCTGATGCAAATGCTCGGCTACGGTTCGACGCTTTACATAACGATTTATGCGCTGATGATTTTGTTCTTCGCTTATTTTTGGGTGGCGACGCAGTTCAATGAATTGCAAATCGCCGACGATTTGAAAAAGAACGGCGGTTACATTCCCGGCGTGCGTCCGGGGCAGGGCACGAGCGACTATCTGCACAAGTCCATGAGCCGCATCACATTGGCGGGGGCGATTTTTCTTATGATCATTGCGACAATCCCGATTATTTTGTCCAAGGAAATGAGCATCCCGCCCGCTGTGTCCAATTTCTTCGGCGGCACAAGCCTTTTGATCACCGTTGGCGTTTTGCTCGATACGATGCGCCAGGTCGAATCGCATTTGATGATGCGCCACTACGACGGCTTCCTGAAGAAAGGCCGGTTGCACGGACGGTTTTAATCCCATTCCTAGTCTTAATCGTAGTCCAGAGAGATTAAGAGCGGGATTGAGATTGCGATCAAGATTTGGAAAATGATTATTTTGAAAAGCGAACACGATCTGGCACTGATGCGTCCGGCGTGTGCGGTGGCGGGCAGGGTGCTGGATGAAATCGCTGCGTTCATCAAGCCCGGCGTGACGACGCGGCAGGTGGATGAGTTCGCCGCGGCGCGCATAAAATCGCACGGTGCGAAGAGCGCGTTTTTGGGCTATCGCAAATATCCGTGCCACACGTGCATCTCGGTGAACGAGGAAGTCGTTCACGGATTGGCCGGCAACCGCGAATTGTGCTTTGGCGATATTGTGAGCCTGGACGTGGGCGTGATTTACAAGGGCTTTGTGGGCGACACGGCGCGGACGGTGGCCGTCGGCGGTTGCGGCGTGCTGGCGCAACGGTTGATGGACGTGACGGAGCGCGCGCTTTATGAAGGCATCGCGGCGGCGTTGCCGGGAAATCGCGTGACGGACATTTCGCGCGCGGTTCAAAATTACGTCGAAGGCAACGGGTTCAGCGTCGTGCGGGAATTTGTCGGGCACGGCGTCGGTCGTTCAATGCACGAAGAGCCGCAGGTGCCGAATTTTGTTGATCCGAAGAGCAATCAGAAGCTCCAGCCGGGCATGACCCTGGCGATTGAGCCGATGGTCAACGCGGGTCAACCGGGCGTAAAAATTTTGAAAGACGGCTGGACAGTCGTCACGCAAGATGGTTCACTGTCCGCTCATTTTGAGCAGACGGTGCTGGTCACCGAAAGCGAACCGGAGATTTTGACATGGCCGGAAAAGATGCCTTCACCGTTGAAGGTGTCGTGATTGAGGCGCGGCCAAACCACACGTATCGCGTGGAATTGGCCAACGGACACCGGCTTCTGGCGTTTGTGGCGGGCAGGGCGAAACAGCGCTTTGCCGGCTTCACGCCGGGCGACAAAGTGAAATTACAATTGACACCTTACGATTTGTCTGTGGGGCGGATTTTGGTTGAAACAAAAACGATTTAAACATGAAAGTTCGCGCATCAGTGAAAAAATTGTGTGAGCACTGCAAGATTGTGCGCCGTCGTGGCGTCATTCGTGTGATTTGCACGAACAAACGACACAAGCAACGGCAGGGTTGATTTGATTTATGGCACGCATCATTGGAGTGGAAGTTCCGCCGAACAAACGCATAGACATTGCGCTGCGCTACATTTACGGCATTGGTCCATCCAACTCGAAGGAGATTTTGGAGCGCGCAAACATTGAACCCGGCATTCGCGCGAAGGATTTGACCGAGCAGCAGCTTTCCAAAATCGTCCACGCGATTCAGGAAGGCAAATACATCATCGAAGGCGATTTGCGCCGTGAAATCGGCATGAACCTCAAACGCCTGCAAGGCATCAAATGCTATCGCGGCATCCGGCACATGCGCGGATTGCCCGTGCGCGGCCAGCGCACGCAGACCAACGCCCGCACACGCAAAGGTCCGCGCAAGACCGTCGGCGTGCAGCGTAATCCCAATGCCAAGACCGGCATCCACTAAGATTTTGTATGGCTGAAGAAAAAAAGAAACCCGCTCCCAAGAAGAAGGAAACCAAACCGGAAGCCGCCGCCGGGCCGGTCGAAAAGGCTGCGTCCAAACCGGCCGAAAAAGCCGCGCCCAAGTCCGCTGAAAAAAAGCCCGCGAAGAAGACCATGCCTGCTGCGGAAGCTCCTGCCATCGAGGCGCCCAAGCCGGCGGATGCGCAAGTCATTCCGGTGGCGCCGACTGCGGCCGAGCTTTTGGGCGAGGACGCCGGCGCAAAAAAGATCATTAAGGCCAAGCACGCCAAGAACATTGTGTCCGGCCTTGCAAACATTCTGGCGACGTTCAACAACACCCTGGTCAGCATCACAGATATGCACGGCAACATCATCGGTTGGTCGAGTGCCGGTCGTGTCGGGTTCAAAGGCTCGCGCAAGAGCACGGCTTACGCCGCGCAGCAGGTTGCACAGGATGCCGCACGCCAGGCAATGTCTCACGGCATGAAGGAAGTGGAAATTCGCGTCAAAGGCCCCGGCTCCGGTCGTGAATCCGCCATTCGCGCGCTCCAGGCCATCGGTTTGGAAATCACGACCATCAAGGACGTGACACCTGTTCCGCACAATGGCTGCCGTCCGCGCAAGAAACGACGCGTATAACTTTCAACCCTCAACCCTCAACCATCAACTTTAGCAATGGCTCGTTACACAGGTCCTCGCGTTCGCATCAGTCGCCGGTTCGGCATTCCGATTTTCGGCCCGACGAAATACCTTGAGCGCCGCAACTACGGTCCGGGCGTTCACGGCCCGAAGTCGCGCCACAAGCACACCGATTACGGCCTCGGCCTGATTGAAAAGCAAAAGCTCCGTTACTACTACGGCCTGATGGAACGCCAATTTCGCGGTGTTTATGAAAAGGCGCTCAAGCGCCGTGGCGTTACTGGCGAACAGATGCTGCAAATTTTGGAGACGCGCCTCGACAATGTGGTTTATCACCTCGGGTTTGCGAACACCCGGGCTGCCGCGCGTCAGATGACCTCGCACGGCCATATCGTGGTCAATGGTCGCAAGGTGAACATTCCGTCATACAGCCTCAAGGTGAACGACGTGATTGAAGTGAAAAATTCAAACGTGTCGCGTCAATTGGCCACGAAGAATCTGGAAATCGCCATGAGCCGCGCTGTGCCGGATTGGCTGTCGCTGAACAAAGAGGGATTCAAAGGCACGGTCATGCGGATTCCGACGCGTGACGAAATTCAGCCGATTGCCAACGAACAGGCCGTTGTGGAATTTTATTCCCGTTAAAAAAGTAAAAACAAAAACAATTATACGGGCTTGACCGGCCTGCGGGAATAAACCGCCGGGAAAGCCAGATTAAAATTGTTGAAAGGAAAATATGCCAGTCAGACTTGGACGTTTCGAAATGCCCAAACGGTTGCAAAAAGACGAAGCAACCGCCACCGCCACCTACGCGAAATTCATCGCCGACCCGTTTGAAACCGGTTACAGTCACACCATCGGCAACTCGCTGCGCCGCGTGTTGTTGTCGTCGCTGGAAGGCGCGGCCATCACTTCGGTGAAGGTGGATGGTGCGATGCACGAGTTCACCACCATTGACGGGGTGGTCGAGGACGTGACCGACATCGTATTGAATTTGAAAAAAATCAAATTCAAAGCGCACACACGCGATCCGCAAATGCTTTTGCTGTCGGTGAACAAGGAAGGTCCGGTGACCGCTGCCGACATCCAGCTCAATCAAAATGTTGAATTGGTCAATCCCGACCAGATCATTTGCACGCTCGACAAAAAGAAAAAATTCGAGATGGAGTTGGAACTCAAGATTGGCCGCGGTTTTTGTCCGGGCGACGAAAACAAAAAGCCGGGCCAGCCCATTGGCGTCATTGCGATTGACTCGTTGTTTTCGCCGGTCACGCGTGTGCGTTATTCCGTCGAAGCCGCGCGCGTCGGCAACCGCACGGATTACGACCGCCTGATTTTGGAAATCTGGACGGATGGACGCCTTTCCCCCGATGACGCGCTCACGCAGGCTTCGGCGATTTTGCAGCATCACCTCGATGTGTTCGTTGGTTACGACAAGAACGCGATTGAATTCGAGGAGGCAGCCGACAAGCAGGACGAGGAGAAATCGAAGATCAAGAAGCTCCTCAATATGAGCGTCAACGAAATCGAGTTGAGTGTCCGCGCGGCAAACTGCCTGAACAATGCGAACATTACCACCGTCGGCCAGCTTGCGATGAAGACCGAGCAGGAAATGCTCAAGTATCGCAACTTCGGCAAAAAGTCGCTCAACGAAATCAAGGACAAGCTTGATCAGCTTGGCAAACAAAACGAAGTCGAGATGCATTTGGGCATGAACTTCGAACCGGGTCTGCTGGAAGCGCCGGCGCCGGTTGAAAATCCGGAGAATAATTAAGGCGGTTTATGCGACATTTGAAGCGAACGGCCAAACTGGGCCGGACATCCGAGCATCGCAATGCGATGCTGGCGAATCTCGTTTGCAGCCTCATCAAACACAAGCGCGTGACCACGACGCTCGCGAAGGCGAAAGCCGTGCGTCCCGTTGCGGAAAAAATGGTCACGCTCGGCAAGCGTAATACGATTCAGGCGCGCCGCCTCGTCGCCGCGCGTTTGCGCACGCGCGGCTCAACGGTCCAGCTTACCAAGGACGAGCGCCGCAAGTGGCGCGATGAGGAAGACGTTGTGCGCATTCTTTTTGCGGAAATCGCGCCCGCGTTCAAGGAACGCAACGGCGGTTACACGCGCATCATCAGGATGGAACAGCGCCAGGGCGACGCCGCGCAACGCGCCATTTTGGAGTGGGTGGATTACGCGTTCGAGGTTCCGGCTCCAACCGAAGCCGAACCCGCCGAAGAAACGAAACCCGCAGAAGCCAAACCGGCGGAGAAAAAGCCCGCAGAAGCCAAAGCCGGGAAGAAGTAAATTGGCTGAAATTTTGCACAGCCCGCTCGATGAGAGCGGGCTTTTTGTTTCAAAACAATTTCTCGTCGGAGGGGCGAGTTACACGAGCCCCCATTTTAAAAGGTATTCGATTGAGTCAGGGGCTCGTGTAACTCGCCCCTCCGATACTTTTGAGACGACCCCACCTAAATTTGCGCCAGCCAATCGAGATATTTTTTGTTGCCGGAACTCAACGGCAACACGATAAACTCCGGCGTGTCGTAGGGATGTTTGGCGAGAATCAGCTTCTCCAATGCAGCGAGTTTTGATTTCTGCGTTTTCAAAACCAGTAAAATCTCCCTGCTGGATTCAATTTTTCCATGCCACCAATAATGCGACTCGATTTTGGTAACCAGATTCGCACACGCAATCAGGCGCGCTTGCAGCGCCGCACGCGCGAGCGCCCGGGCAATTTTCAAATCAGGCGCGGTGACCAGAACAACGGCGAATGTTGTGGCGGGTTTCATTTTGTCGGGGATGAGAAATTTGCGGCCTGTCTAGGTGTTAGGCGGCATTGGGATTGTCATGCTTTGTATCTCCCTCTTGGAGCTTCGTATCAAGCACCCCACTGCTGCTCTTATGGTGGGCTGCATAGCTCTTCCGCCTGGTGTGCTTGCGCTGCTCGTGCAAATACTGACCTGTCTGCGCCGCAAGTCCAATAATGGCCATGAAAAACGAAAGCAAATTAAGTCGGAAATTAAGAGTCGCTGACTGCCGTATGGAAGCTTCCAACAATCTCACATTCTTGTTGTTTACCATTAAAATGATGTTGAACGCCTTTCCAATATCTAAATCGTTGAATGCGATTAAATGTTCTGGAACCTGTCCACCAATCTTTAGCAGACTGGTTGATTCAGCTTTGTATGCGTCTTGGGCGAGAAATCCAAAACTCAATGCCGTGAAAAGCCAAACAAGCCCGAAAGCTATATGTATCCAGCGTGGTGTCATGCCGCCTAACGTCCAGAGCTCAGGCACGCGGAGCGGATGATGACCTCCGCGATAGCGGAACTGGAGACGCCACCCCGCGTTGCCTGCAGCGATTTGTTAGACCACGTCTTCACTCAACACCTCTCAAAGTCCAAATGAAGTGAACCAAAAAGAACGCCAGCACGGCAAGTGGCAAGTAACCGAACCGAATCAACTCTATGTCTATCTTGGTTGGTGATTGTGGTCGCCGCCAAATCAGAACTGTCGCTCCGCCCCAAAAAGCAACCAACGCGATGCCGCAAATGCGTGCTGTCGTGCCACCGTCGAGAATCAGCAGACTCAGAATGCCGAGAATCACCTGAAGGGCAACCGCCTCAAAAATCGGGCTGCGATAACTTGGTGATATGGGCAACGAATATCTCATAGCGCGCTCCGTGGCCTAACGTGGAAAGCTGACTGCCTCAGCGTAGCTCGCCAAGAGCGAAGATGAGAGCCACCGCCGACTCGCGACGCGAACCGCGAAAGCGGAACTGACCGTGCCAACGGTGATTAGCTCCGGCGACTTGTTAAGCAGCAGGCGTGTGCCATCCATATCAGCTTTTCGGAGGTCGTTTTGCCTTCCTGTTTCTCAACCATCCAAGCAAAGCACAGGTCACGCCTGCAAAAAATAATAACGTGAGACCATCGGTGGCGATCACATATAAAATCCCCCGCAGTAGGCTGGGCTGCATAGCCACGACTACTTTGGCGAGTGGTTGTCGTCCAAGTAAACCAACTACGATAAATAAAATGCCAATCGGCAGGAGTTTGGACTTAGGTGTGGGTGATACTGGTGTTGGTGTGGTCATAAATGTAATGCTGCCTAGCGACGAGAACTGAGCCACGCCTGATGTGTGATGTCAACCGCGAAAGCTTTCGGGGCAGGCTGACTGTACGCCAGCCCGCGCCTGCTCGCGATTTATCGGAGTTGCCTGCAGCGATTTGTTAGGCCATTGCTCACGAACCATAAATTGCCTTACGAACGGACTCACTGACAAGATCAGTGACTACCGACTTCATCATATCGTAGCCTTCTCGACTAACCTTTTTCATAATCTGCTTGAATCGCAACTTTGCAGGCTCAACTTTCGGCCCCTCCTTAACTAGGTCGTCGAGGGCTCCCCGCAACTTCAATTTGTCATCATCCGTCAAACCATCTAACTCGTCTGCCAACTCTTTGGCAGCGGCGAGCCGCCGCTCAGTCCAAGGAAACGACTTGCCACACTCCTGACAAAAACTCGGTGCGGGCGATTGTCCCATGCCAAGCACCAAAACACCCGGAGACTTGTAATCCCCCTTGATGGGCTTCTTACAAGCTGGGCATGTGTCAATGGTAGGCTCTCCACACTTATCGCAATGCTTCGCGTTGAATTGTGGGCTTGTGCGAGAACTATCGTTAACCACATGCCCGTTCAAACAAATCAAGGCAACGTCGTGATATGATTCTGGTTCGTCGTCGTAGAACATAAATGACCTAACAGTGAGTAGGGGGCGTTGTTTGCAGCCTATCCTTTTTCATCGTTTTGATTTCGATTCTGCAAAAGCCTTTCACCCACAAATAGTTCGCCTGTGAATTGCTAAATTTTATTGTCGGACAAAGGCTGCAAGTTGTTCCAATGATTTTCATTTGCTGAATCCGGTTTATTTGACGCCCAATTTCTGCTTTAGTCAAGGCATGGACGCCGCATTGCCGCCGTTGATTCCGGGTACGCTTTATCTCGTGGCCACGCCCATTGGCAATCTCGAAGACATCACGCTGCGCGCGCTACGCGTGTTGCGCGAGTGCGACGTCGTCGCCGCCGAGGACACGCGGCATTCCGGGCAACTGCTGAAGCATTTCGGAATCTCCAAACCGCTCTTGAGCTATTTCCAGTTCAACGAAGCCAAGCGCAGCGAGGAAATCATCGAACGCCTCCGGCGCGGCGAAAAAGTCGCGCTGGTCACGGATGCGGGCAGTCCCGGCATCAGCGATCCCGGTGAACGCGTGGTCAAAGCTGCCATCGCCGCCGGTTTCCGTGTTGAGTCCGTTCCCGGCGCGTGCGCGTTGGTAGCCGCGCTCACCGCTAGCGGTCTGCCGACAAGCGAATTCCATTTCGTCGGTTTTCTGCCGCACAAATCCGGTCAGCGACGGAATAAATTGGAATCGCTCAAAACAATTGCTGGCACGCTGGTATTTTATGAATCACCGTTTCGAATCGGGAAATTGCTGGGCGAACTCAACGAGGTTTTTCCCGAACGCGAAGTTGTGCTGGCGCGTGAGTTGACGAAGAAGTTCGAGGAATTTCTGCGCGGCAAACCGGCGGAACTGCTGGAGATTGCGAAGAAGCGGAGTTTGAAAGGCGAGTTTGTTGTGATGGTTGAAGCGGTCGGGTAGGGCGCGCTCTCCGAGCGCGCCGGCCAAACTTTTTCCCGGCACTCCGGCGGATTAAAGCCTCCTCACCGCCACCATTCCGGTTGGAATTGGATTATTTCGATTTTGCGGCCCGGACTTTTGCCCAGCGCGCCTTGGCGGCCCGGGAAATTTTCCGGCGGGCGGCGGCGCTCATTTTCCGCCGCTTGCGAACTGCTTTTCCAGTTGGGGACGGCGAAGCGCTTGCTGCCAAGGCTTCCAGCCGTGATTGCATGCGTTCGATTCGTGCTTTCAAAACCGCCATGCGTTTCAGCTTGGCGACCGAAAGATTAAGGAGTCCTTTCATGTTCATTGTGAGGCCATTGTAAAAGTTTGTTTCCGGAATTCCAAGCATTAAATTTGCAGTGGTTGGGGAAGCGTGATTCGCCCCCAAAATGGAAAGGTGGACGTGGCAGGGTCAAACAAACTTGCCCGGATTCAAAATGCCTTTCGGGTCGAGCGCGTGCTTTACAGCACGATGGAGTTCGCGAACTTCCTTTGAAACCGCCAGCGGCCACCAGCGTTTTTTGGCAAGGCCGACGCCGTGTTCGCCACTGATGGCACCACCCCAGGCGATAATTTGAGCAAAGAGTTCATCCAGCGCGGCTTCGGCGCGGTGTTTGGCACCGGGCTGTGTATAATCCACCATTACATTGGTGTGGATATTGCCGTCGCCGGCATGACCGAAACAGGCAATCGGCAGATCGTGTTTCTTTTGCAACTTCGCCGTGAATTTGAAAAGCGCTTCAAGTTTTCCGCGTGGCACGACGATGTCCTCGTTGAGTTTTGTAAGGCCAGTGTCTTTGAGCGCGGCGGAAAATTCGCGGCGGATTTGCCAGATTTTTTCGCACTCGATATCGCCCCATCCACGTTCGACGAATCGCGGTTGATGCCTGCGAATCACGCGCTCGACGGCGGGCAATTCGCTGCGCACGGAATTTTTCTGGCCGTCGAGTTCAACAATCAGATGCGCGCGGCAAATTCCAAGACGATTGTTTTTTGTGTATTCGGCGGCGGCAGCGAGCGTGAATTCGTCGGCCAATTCGAGCGCGCTGGGCAGAAATCCAGCGGCCAAAATTCCTTGAAGCGCGCGCACCGCATCTTTCATCGAATGGAAACCGGCGGCAAGCGTTGCGCGAAATGGCGGCAGCGGAATCAGTTTGATTGTGGCTTCAGTGACGACGCCGAGCAAACCTTCCGAGCCGATGAACAACCGGTGCAACTCAAAACCGGTTTTGTTTTTGTGCGTGCGACCGCCGAGCCGGACGACAGTTCCATCGGCGAGGACGACTTCAAGGCCGAGGACATAATCGCGGGTGACGCCATATTTCAAACAGCGCGGGCCGCCGGCGTTGGTGGCAATGTTGCCGCCGATGAAGTTATCCGCGCGGCTGGCAGGGTCGGGCGGGTAAAAGAGGCCGCGCCTTTCAACGATTTTCTGAAGCGTTTGCGTGTTGACGCCCGGCTGGACGACGGCAATGAAATCGGCGGCGTTGATTTCCTTGATGCGATTCATGCGTTCCAGCGAGAGCACGATGCCCCCGCGCACGGGCACGCAGCCGCCAACGTAGCCATGGCCCGCGCCGCGCGGTGTCACGGGAATACCGTGGCGATTGGCAAAGCGGAGCAGAGCAGAGACGGATTGGGTGGAGCGGGGCAGGGCGACGGCGTCCGGCTGATGCGAAGCAAACCATTTGTCCCCGGCATATTTTTCAAGCGTTCGCGGATCGAAGATGATTTCGCCAGAGGGCAGAATCTTTTTGAGCCGGCGGAGCGATTTTAATTTTTCAGGAGTCATTCGACGGGCGCGCTGAGAAATTCCCTGGCATCGGCGGCTTCGGATTCAGGCACTTGAACGAGGATGCCGCCGGTGGCGATGGCGGTGCCCATCCAAAAGGAAGAAGCTTCGTTCATGACGACGGCGTGGAATCCAGCCGCTTCGAGCCGGGCGCGCTTCATCTGCGCTTCGGTTGCGTTCAGTTCGCTGGAAATAGTAACGAGTTGCATGATTCAAAGTCGCCCGGAGCCGCGTGATTTCAAGCAGCCACCGGCGTTTTTATGTCGGCGAAGATGATGACACCAGCGCCGGTTTGGAGCAGGCTCTTGACTTCCACTTCGACCTGCTGGCCGATGTGCGCTTGGCCATTGTTGATGACGACCATCGTGCCGTCTGGCATGTAGCCAACGCCCTGGCCTTTGTCCTTGCCCTCGCGAACAATCTTCAAGCGCAAAATTTCGCCGGGGATCAAAATGGTTTTGAGGTGTTTGGCGACTTCATGGAGGTTCACACAGTTGACCTTTAGAAGCTCAGCGACTTTGGCGAGGTTGTAGTCGTTGGTGAAAAGCCGGGCGTTGAGGCTGTGCGCCAGGCGGACGAGCTTGGCGTCCACCTCCTTTTCGTCGGGGAAATCGCTTTCGTGAATGCGGACTTCGATGTTGGTATTGCGTTGGATGCGGTTGAGCATTTCGAGTCCGCGCCGGCCACGCTCGCGCTTGATGGGATCACTCGAATCGGCAATTTGCTGAATTTCATTGAGCACGAATCGCGGCACGACAATCAGGCCTTCAAAAATACGGGCTTCAATCAAATCCGCGATTCGACCGTCAATGATGACGCTGGTGTCGAGCAAAAGTAAATTATCCTGCTGACTTTGTTGTCTAAACCGGACATAGGGGATGATAAGCGAGAAATCTTCCTTGTTGCTGCGCATGGCAAGAACAATGCCGATATAACTAAAACCCAGAAAGAGTCCGAGCCGGATGAGCCAGCGGACTTTTTCCTCGGCATTTTCAAACAGGCCCGAACCGCGGTCAATGAGAAGCGCGACAACCGTGCCGAGCAACAGGCCGAACGTAATGGCCGAGAATGCGCGCAGTGAAAACCCCTTGAGCATTTCATCCACGGCAATCATCAATCCACCAAAACCAAAACCGAGGAGCATGCCGAACACGCCGCTGTAATTCACACCGGTGAATTCGGGGTTCACCTGGCTGACGGCATAACCCGCCGTCGTGCACAGGCTCAAAAATAAAACGCGAATAATCCAAAGCGGAGTCATGGTTTTTGTGTCATCTCGTTTGTATGCGGCGGCTCGCGATGCCAGAGAAAATGCCACAGACCGAGCCGGTTCAGATTGCTTGTCGCGATCGCGAGGTTGTCTGCAATTTCCTGCACGTTAGTCGCCAATTGTTCGTTTTTCAGCATGGTTCCAGCCAGCCCTTTACCGGATTGCAAATCGTTCATCAATTTTTTTAGAACTTCGGTCGAAGATTCGATGTTTTTTACAGAAGCAGAAATTCCCTCGCTGTTCGTCGAAATGACGCTACGGGCGCTGCCGGCCAGTCTGGTAAGCTCTTGTGAAAAGAAAACCGCGTTGCTGACGGCGAGGTCAATCTGCGAACCGTTTGTCGCGACGAACGCGTTGAGATCGCTGACGGCGGTATCGAGTTTCTTTGCCGTTTCGTCAATACGCAGAATAAAGCCGGATGCCGAGCGCGCGACTTCCTGCAGGTTGAACGGCTGTTCACACGGCACGTCTGCTCCGTTTTGGAGCAGGGGTAATTGATTGGCCGTCGGGATGATGGAGACATATTGGTCGCCGAGGAAACCGGATTGTTCAATGACAAACCGCACGTCGTGGTAAATTTTGTAGTTTTGGTAAATGCGCAGAAAAATGGTGACGCTTTTGCCGTTTTCGGCAAGTTTGATGTCCGAAACGCTGCCGACTTGCACTCCGGCGAGCAGGACAGCCGAGCGCGGCTTGAGGCCGCCGACATTATCGGCATGCAGGCGCAATTCGTAAGTGCCGCGAAACAAGCTCGTGCCCTTGCTGAATTGAATCAGCAGCACGGCCAGCAGTGCGATCCCGACGAGCACGAACAAGCCAACTTTGGTTTCAAAATGCGACTTTTCCATGGCCTAATTTTTTCTGGCGTCCGCAACGCCATCAATGAATTGGCGCACAATCGGGTCCTGCGACGCAAAAAACTCATCCGGCGTGCCGCTCGTGTAAATTTTATTATCATGCATCATCAACACGCGTTGGCCGACACGCCGCGCCGTGCGCATATCGTGTGTGACAACAACCGTAGTCACTTTTAACTGGTCACGCACGTGCATAATCAATTTATCAATGCTGTCGGCCACAATCGGGTCGAGGCCGGTCGTCGGCTCGTCGTAAAGCACGATTTGTGGTTCATAAATAATCGCGCGCGCCAAACCGACGCGTTTTCTCATGCCACCGGACAATTCAGCCGGGTTTCTGTTTTCCGTGCCCGACAAATCCACAACGGCCAGAGCATCGGCAACACGCCGGGTGATTTCCGCTTCGGTCCAATGGACATTGTGGTGCCGGAGCGCGAACGCCACATTTTCCGCGACGGTCATCGAATCAAACAACGCCGCGCCTTGAAACAGCATGCCGAATTTTCGACGCACGTGCAGCAACTGGCGTTCGTCCATCGGCACGATGTTTTCGCCGTCAATCAGCACCTCACCCTCATCCGGCTTCAGCAGGCCGATGAGGTGCTTGAGCAGAACGCTTTTGCCGATGCCGCTGCGCCCGATGATGGCGACCGATTCGCCGTTTTCAATCTGAAAGCTTACATCATCCAAAACGGTCTGTTCGCCAAAACGTTTTTCCAAATGACGCACTTCAATCATACTGCGTTCAACACCCTTTCCAACAACATCGTCAAAAAGAAATTGGAAATGAGAATGGCAATGGAAGAATAGACAACCGCTTCGGTGGTTGCCCGTCCGACGCCTTCAGCGCCCAACCCGCACGTCATGCCTTTGTAACAGCCGATCAGCGTCAAAATGCCGCCGTAAATGAAAGCCTTGATCAACCCAATCACCACGTCCGTGTCGCCTGTGTATTTGAGCAGGTGCGCCCAGGAATAGGTCGGGTCAATATCCAGCAATTTGACGCCAACAAAATAACCCGCTGCGATGCCGATGGAAATGGATTCCGCTGTTAACAGCGGCAGCGCAATGAATCCGGCTAAAATCCGCGGAACCACGAGGTAATCCACCGGATGCGTCGCCAGCGTGCGGAGCGCGTCAATTTGTTCCGTCACACGCATCGTGCCGATTTCGGCGGCGATGGCCGCACCGACCCGGCCTGCGACCATGAGCGCTGTCAGCACGGGGCCGAGTTCACTGCACATGGAAACACCGACGACTGCAAGAGTGGCTGTGTCCATTTTGACCTTGTGGAATTGGAAATAAGTTTGCGCCCCCAGCACCATTCCGGTGAACGCGCCGGTAATGAGCACAACTGCCTGCGATTTGACGCCCACGAAATAAATTTGATAAAGCAAATCGCGCCAGGCGATTTTGAACGTGAACAGCGAAGTCACAGCCTCCTTGGCCAGCAAAGTGATTTGCCCCAGCCCCGCGAGAGATTCGGTCACGCGTTTGTTGGCGGAAGAAAACATCATCACGCGCAGAGTATCAAACCAGCGTGGGGTTTGGCCAGCGCGGGATTAACGCTCGCTGCCGGTTGCGATAGGGCGGCAAAACTGCCATGTTCACCAGTCATGACTCGGGCGCGAAAACGGTTTTTGAAAATGGGGCTCGCGTTTTCCGCGTTTTTTTTATTGCTCGCCGCCACCGCAATTCTTTTTCCGCAATGGTTTTTGTGCGTGGATAGCGGGCCGGTGAAGGCCGATGTCATTGTCATTTTGGGTGGCGGTTCGCACGAACGGCCCGGGCGCGCGGCGGAACTTTTCAAGGAACACGCCGCGCCGCGCATCATCATCAGCGGGCTGGGCGATTACGAAATAAACCGCCGGCTATTGATTGAAGCCGGTGTGCCATCGGGCGTGATTGAAATGGAGAACCAGTCCCGCACGACAAAAGAAAACGCACAGTTTACGATCCAATTACTCCGCAAACCGAATTTACTTCATGCGAAGCGCGTCATTATTGTTACTTCATGGTATCATTCGCGGCGGGCGCTGGCGTGTTTCCGCCATTATGCGCCGGACATCCAATTTTACTCGCGTCCATCTTATTTTGCCTCTGCCCATGCCGATTGGGCGCACAATCGCATCGGCAATCGCGTCCGTCTGGAATACGCGAAACTGCTTGGCTACTGGATTTGCTATGGAGTATGTCCGTTCTGAATAGGAGCCGAAACTTCTTGTGCTGGCCACAGGCGCTGGCCATATTATTTATTCCTAATCGCGGGGTGAAGCAGCCTCCCGCAGTGCGGGATCGCTGGTTCAAATCCAGTTCCGCAATTTGAGAGCGCGACTTTTTGATCGCGGGGTGGAGCAGCCCGGTAGCTCGTCAGGCTCATAACCTGAAGGTCGCTGGTTCAAATCCAGCCCCCGCAACCAATTTCAACCCCGCCTAGTGCGGGGGTTTTTATGTCCGAGACCAACGTCTATCAGGTTTATGTAATCAGGAACGCCGCCGGGAAGTTTTACACCGGTCTAAGTGAAAACGTTCAAGTCCGATTACAACAACATAATCAAAATGTTTCCCGACGGACGCGATATCGCGGTCCATGGTCATTGATTTGGACCAGTGAACCACTAACGCTCTCGACCGCGCGCAAATTGGAAAACCGCTTAAAACGACAAAAGGGCGGGATGGGTTTTAGATTTCTAACAGGACTGTCCCGCAATGCGGGACCAGGCTCATAATCCCGCAGTGCGGGATCGCTGGTTCAAATCCAGCCCCCGCAACCAATTTTCAGTCTTCCGGGTGCCAAGTATCAGGCCATTTTTGCACTGTGAACTGTGCTAGGGAAGCTTGGGAAAATTATTCCGCCAAAACCTCGGATTTTCAACTGTCAATCTTCGCGATCGAATACCAGCGCCGGATCCTTGTCGGATTTGATCGTCAGCCGCATGCCGTCGGTGTGGGCTGTCATGAGTTTGCTCTGGCCATTGTTGCCGAGTGACAAATCATAGTTGATGCCGTTGTTTTTCCATTGGCCCTGCCATTCGGTCTTTTCTATGGTTGGTGGCTGGTTGTTGGGCTGGATTTTGAGATGCGGCAGGTTCTTCAGGAATGCCTGTCTGTCTGCTCCGGCGACGAATGTCGTATCTGCATACGCCTCCGTCATCCACGCCCGCGCGGCGCGTAGTGCATCTGGTTGGATGTTCGGTCGCGCCTGACGAAGCATGGTGATGGTCACACTGACATTGAAATCCCAATGACCGAGAATTTTTTCTGAATCGTATTTTGGCGATTTGCCGGTTTTGAGATATCCGTTCAAGTCGTCCCAATCCCTCTGCACGATGCTGAAAATCATCGCGGTCAAATCGTTATTTTTTAACATCGCCTTGACCCGGGGGTTGTTCAGCAATTGAGTGATGGGCGCGAGATTTTTCCACGCGTTCTGAAAGTCGTTGTCCTGACCGAGTTGTTTGAAATCGTCGCGTTCGGCCAACGAAAGAAACGCCGGATAAGTTGCCAGCCGGCTACTCAACTGCGGATTTTGGCGAAGTAATCCGGCTAAATCAGCCGATTTGTAATACATGTCCGGCATCACGAAAACAGAGCGCGCGGTTTTGGCCAGACCGGTGGTTTCCAGATCGCGTCCCAAACGATTGATGAGCTTGATCGTTCTGGTTTCATTATCGGACGGGGCGATTTGCACCGTCATATAACTGAAGTTATAGAGGACAAATGAAACCAACATGAGGTAGGCAGTGCCATTGGCCAAACCAACGCACAAGCCGAGCCGCGAATTTAATCGCTCCCACAACGCCCGTCGCAAGTCTCCGGCTTTGTATTTGTAAAAGAGATCCACATTCCACTGAACGAAAAAGCCGGCTACCTTGAACAGGATAAGAATAATGACGAATACTGCGAACGGCGCGATCAGCCAGATCAAAACGGGATTTTCAATTCCCACGTGTTGGAACTGCGGCTTAAGTAGTTTTCCCAATGACCCGGCGAATAACATGGCGACGACGATGCCAACAAACGAAAACGCCGCGCGGATAACGCCTTGACGAAGACCGAGGCCGGCTGTCGATGCCAGCAAGATAAGGGCAAGGATCCAAATAGTCATGCCGCACGATAAAAACATCCGTTTTAAAAAGCACGTGGAAAATTCGGCATTGTTTGGAGGGAGGAACTATGCGAATCCCATTTCCATCCCAAACTCGGGACTCGTGCAACTCGTCCCTCCGAATGAATCGCGCGTTGAAACAGGGCAGGGGATGGTCTAAGTTGCTCGCAGTGAAAATTTCCATCGTTGTTCCCGCTTTCAACGAAGAACGATTACTCGGTCAATCGCTCACACAGATAAAATCAGCGGCGAATGCGTTTGCACAGCGCGGCTGGGACTTTGAAATGATTGTGTGCGACAACAATTCCACCGATCGCACGGCGGAAATAGCGCGCGCAGCGGGCGCCACCGTCGTGTTCGAGCCGGTCAATCAAATCGCCCGCGCCCGCAATCGCGGCGCAGCAGCGGCGTCCGGTGATTGGCTGATTTTTATAGACGCGGATTCGCGTCCCAGCGCGGAGTTGTTCACTGAAGTCGCAGAGCAAATCAGTGCGGGCCGTTGTCTGGCGGGCGGCACGACGGTCCGAATGGATGAAAAGTATTTGCTGGCCGAATTCTTCACCTGGCTCTGGAACTGGTCCAGCCGGATGGGCTGCTGGCTCGCCGGTTCATTCATTTTTGTAGAGGCGGCGGCGTTCCGGAAAATCGGCGGGTTCAGCGGCAAATTGTTTGCGGGAGAAGAACTGGATTTGAGCAAGCGGCTGAAGCAACTCGCGCGAGAGACAGGCAGGGGAATCGTGATTTTGCACGGGCATCCGCTGGTGACTTCTGCGCGCAAGATGCGGCTTTACACGATGTGGGACCATCTCAAGTTGCTGGCGCGCGTCACGTTCAGCCGCAGCGCCCTCAACCACCGCGAGTCATGCTCTCTGTGGTATGACGGGCGGAGATGATACCCTCACGTCATCCTTTCTTTTCGCCCAACGGAACAGAAAGTCATGGCTTGTTTTCTGCGCCCCGTGATTCGCAAATGGGACAATCTCTCGCCATCGGGGCGCGTGTAAAACGGGCCTCCCAATTTCGCCAAAATACTACTTGACACCACCCCGCTTGGAAATTAATTCTGGCGCCAAGATTATTGTGCGACAAATTATGTGAACTTGAAAACGACATCGGTTTAACCCAGAGCAAAAGGAAACTTGAATATGAAAACGAATGCAAAGATGGAACGGCGTGACGGACGGAGCCTGTGGTATCAAAGCGCGGTGGGCTTGTTATTGTTGACGTTGTGCTGGGCAGCCACCCCTCTGACAGGGCTCAGCCAGGACCATATTAGCGGGAATTACACCAGTGGCTACGATTTGAATTTCAATTGGGCGCCCGATAATTCCGTGATCGTGGACCCGGGCTATATCTTAAACAACAGCACCGGCGGATACAGCGCCATCTATGGCTACGGCTATCCTTGGTATCTGGACAATAACGCCACGCTCAACGGCTGGCTGAATGGCGTTCGTTTGCATGCTGGCGGCACCGTAACCAACGAGGCAATCGGAACCATTACGGGAGGCAATGATGGTGTAAAGATTACCGGCTTCTGGGGTCACGTGTATAATGAGGGCGGCACGATCATCGGCACCAACCTCTACGGTGTTTACCTGGACGGTGGCACCGTACACAACGATTTGGGCGGGACCATTACGGGAGGTACGAACGGCGTGCTTGTCGGCGTCACTTGGGGTCACGTGTACAATTCCGGCGTCGGCTCGAGCATCACGGGCACCAACGGTGCCGGTGTTGAGTTGGATTATGGCGGCAGCGTGCACAACGAGTCGGGCGCGACCATTACGGGATATACCGATGGCGTGCTTATCAACAACACCAACAGGAGTCGCGTGTACAATTCCGGCGGCTTGATCGTGGGTCAAACCGGCGCTGGTGTCCACCTGACTGACGGCGGTACCGTGAACAACGACTCGGACGGGACCATCGTGGGATATACCGATGGTGTGGATATCACCGGCAACTGGGGTCACGTGACAAATTCCGACGGCGGCTCGATCATCACGGGCACCACCGGCGACGGTGTTTACCTGGGTAGCGGCGGTCGCGTAGATAACCTGACTAACGGAATCATTACAGGACATACCGATGGCGTGCATATCACCGGCAACTGGGGTCACGTGCACAATTCCGACGGCTCGATCATCACGGGCACCAACGGCGCTGGCGTTTACCTGGGCCAAGGCGGCAGCGTGCACAACGAGTCGGCCGGGACCATTACGGGACATACCGATGGCGTGTATATCACCGGCAGAGTGGGTCACGTGCACAATTCCGACGGCTCGATCGTAGGTCAAACCGGTGCTGGTGTTTACCTGACTGCCAACGACGGTACCGTGGACAACGAGTCGGCCGGGACCATTACGGGAGGTTGGGATGGCGTGCTGATCACCGGCAGCGGAGGTGAAGTGTACAATTACGATGGCTCGATCACGGGCACCACCAACGCCGGTGTTCACATGACTGACGGCGGCACCGTGGACAACGAGTCGGCCGGGACCATTACGGGAGGTTCGGATGGCGTGCTGATCACCGGCAGCGGAGGTGAAGTGTACAATTACGACGGCTCGATCACGGGCACCAACGGCGCCGGTGTTCACATGACTGACGGCGGCACCGTGACCAACGAATCGGGCGGGACCATTACGGGAGGTTCGGATGGCGTGCTGATCACCACCGGCGAAGGTGAAGTGGACAATTACGATTCCGGCAGCTCGATCATTGGTCAAACCCGCAACGGTGTTGAGATGACAGACGGTGGCACCGTGACCAACGAATCGGGCGCGACCATTACGGGACATAACAATGGCGTGTATATTACCGGCGACTGGGGTCACGTGCACAATTCCGACGGCTCGATCATCACGGGCACCACCAACGCCGGTGTTTACCTGGGTGACGGCGGCAGCGTGCACAACGAGTCGGGCGCGACCATTACAGGATATACCGATGGCGTGCTTATCGACCACAACTGGGGCCACGTGCACAATTCCGACGGCTTGATCGTGGGTCAAACCGGCGCTGGTGTTCACCTGACTGACGGCGGCAGCGTGGACAATGATTCATCTTTGGCCACCGGAACCATTACGGGATATACCGATGGCGTGCTGATCACTGGCAGAGTGGGTCACGTGCACAATGACGACGGCTCGATCATCGTTGGTCAAACCGGCGCTGGTGTTCACCTGACTGCCGGCGGCAGCGTGGACAACAGCGGGACCATTACGGGGGCCGGTAATGGCGTGAAAATCACCGGCGGCTCAGGTACTATCATCAATTCCGGGACGATCATCGGCAGCAACGGGGTAGCCATCAGTCTGGGGAATTATAATAACACGGTGACGCTTCAAACCGGCTCGGACGTTCAAGGCAACATTGTAGGCGGCACCAGTACCGACGCGGCGTATCTCCAGGGGGATGGCAGCTACGGTAACAACTTCCTCAATTTTGAAACCCTGACCGTGCAGGGGGATTCGACCACGAACGGCTGGAATCTGACTGGCACCAACACATTCTCTTCCAGCACCATCGTGTCATCAAACAGCTTGCTGCTGATCAACGGCATCCTGACCAGCTCGTTGGTGACCGTGTCCAACGACGCGGTCTTGGGCGGCTCGGGCACCATCACCGGCATAGTGAACAGCTATGGCACCATCAGCCCGGGCAATTCCATCGGCACGTTGAACATCGTGGGCTCGCTGAACATGACCAATTCGGTCTACAATGAGCAAGTGAATGCAGCGGGGCAGTCCGATTTAATTAACGTGAGCGGTTCGCCGGGCACGGCGATCATCAGCAACGCCACGGTCGTCGTGCAGTCCGCCTCTGGGATTTACGCCGTCCAAACAATCTATACGAATCTTACGGCCACGGGCGGAGTCATCGGGACGTTTGCCGGCGCCAGCAACATCACGCCGCAGTCGGGGTTGTTTCCTCTCATTCCTCTCACCGGGTCATCGCTGCAATATCCCGACTCGAACACGGTTACACTGACTCTGGATCGGACTCCCTTCGTTAGCGTGGCCAACACGTATAACCAGCATTCCGTGGCGGGCGCATTGGACGGCGTAGTCACAGTAGGCTTCTCGCCAACCAACGCCATGTACAACCTGGTCAGCCAGTTTTACGGGCTTGGCTCGGCCGCCGCAGCGCGTGCAGCGCTGGACAGCATGAGCGGTGAGATTCATGGCAGTCTCGGAATGCTCGATGTGCAGCAACAGGATGCGTTCAATAATTCAATTGCGCTGCGCACGGGACGCATGAGTGCCGGTGGTGAGAGCGGTGGATATGCTTCGGCGAAGCCCATCCAGCTGGCCAGCGCCGGTTTGACGCCGCTCCCCAAGCAAACAGTGGCGGACCAGCTTTTGGACAACGCTTGGCTTCAGGGCTTCGGCACGTTCGGGCATTTGAATGGCGACGGCAACGCCTCCGGCGGCGACTTCAACATCAGCGGCGTCAGCGGCGGATTTGACTATCACCTGTGTCCTGAAGTGCTGGTTGGTTTGGCGGTGGGCTACTCGCACGATAACGCGGAAGTAGGCGGGCCTGGCGCATCCGGGAACGTGGACGCCATCCAGTTCGCCGGCTACGGTGGATATGTCAATGGCCCGTGGCATCTGGACGGCATCTTCAGTTACGGCTACCTCCAGACGGACACGAAGCGGCTGATCAACGTGGGCTCTATCCATGAGGAGGCCGATGGCAATTATAGTGGCAATGTATTTTCATTGTCCACCGAAGGCGGTTACGCCTTTAAGTTCGACCCGGTGACGGTTGAACCCACAGTGGGGCTGGACTACGCGCGCGTGTCGCAGGATGGTTTCCAGGAAACTGGCGCCGGGCCAGATGGCTTGAACGTGAGCAGTGTGGCTATGGACAGTTTGCGCTCCGTCCTGGGCGTGCGGCTGGCCGCGCAGTTCGGCAAGAATGATGGAGTGCAATTCATTCCTGCGTTGCGCGCGGCTTGGGAACATGAATTCATGGACAAGACCGCCGATGTGAATGCGAGCTTCATTGGCGGGAGCGGCGACTTTGTTGTTCGCGGTGTGGAGTTGGGCGCTGACAGCGGGGTATTGGGCGCCAGCCTGACCGTGGCGTTCAACAAAGCGATACAGGGGTTTGTGAACTATGACGCCCACCTGAATACGCGGATGAGTTCCCACGCCATCTCCGGTGGATTGAGCTATTCGTGGTAGGAATCAAAAAGCGACGGTATTATACCGATTGCCAAAATTGATTTCCGATTGACGCGCACTTCTGCCTTCCTCCCATCCGATGGGGGGAAGGCATTTGGTTTGTCGCGCCGCCGCGTCCTGACCAGCCGCGAGTCATGCACTTTGTGGTATGAGACGACAGGCAGTGAAAATTTTATGACGATGCGGCGGTGGCCTTTTGCCGGGCGGTGAGAAAATTCAGATACTCGATCAATTGCTGTTTCATTTCCTTCCGCGGCACAATGGCATCAACAAGGCCATGATCGAGGAGAAATTCGGCGGTTTGAAAACCCGGCGGCAATTCGGCCTGTGTTGTGTCTTTGATGACACGAGGTCCGGCGAAGCCGATCATCGCGCGCGGTTCGGCCAGAATGAGATCGCCCAAACTCGCGTAGCTGGCCATCACACCCGCGGTCGTCGGATGGGTAAGCACGCTGATGTAAGGCAGGCGGCGTTGCGCGTGATAAGCAAGCGCAGCGGAAGTTTTGGCCATCTGCATGAGACTGAGCATTCCCTCCTGCATGCGCGCGCCGCCGCTGGTGGAGATGATAATGAGCGGCAATTCTTTTTCCGTCGCGCGTTCAATTAAGCGCGTAATTTTTTCACCGACCACGGAACCGAGAGACGCGGCGATGAAATTAAAATCCATCACACCAAGCGCAACGCGGTGTTCGCCGATTTTGCAAATACCGGTCAGTACGGCGTCTTTCAGCCCGGTTGCCGCCTGATGATCTTGAATCCGTTTGGGGTAGGAAATTTTGTCAACGAACTCGAGCGGATCAACACTCACCATGTCAGCATCCATTTCTTCAAACGTGCATGTCTCGACGAGTGAATGAATGCGTTCGCGCGCACCGATGGGAAAGTGAAATTCACAATGCGGGCAAACCTTCAAATTTTCGTCCAACTCCTTGTCGAAAACCATTGTCTCGCACTTCGGGCACTTCGTCCAAAGTCCCTCCGGGATGTCCCGCTTTTTGGATTTGTTTGTGCCGAGTTTGGGCTTTTTGGCAAAGTTAGTTTGCGTGTTATTGGCCGGCGTTGGGGTCAACGCTGGCTCGGCTGTTTTGAGACCGAGCGATTTTTTGGTGAAAGCAGTCGTGGCCATTAACGCTTGAATAATACTAAAGCCCACGCGCAACTGTCCAGACGCAAACATCGCCCGCACCGGCGGTTTGAAGCGCCTGCGCGCACGCACTGGTCGTGGCGCCGGTTGTAAAGATGTCGTCCACCAAAATCATGCGTTCGCCATTCAAGCGCGTGCCGGGACAAACTGCAAAGGCGCCGCGCATATTCGCTATGCGTTGCTGGCGCGTCAACAATGTCTGGGTGGCTGTGGGCGTGATGCGCCGGAGCAGATTTTTGTTCAATGGAATTTGAGCGGCGGCACTCAGGTGCGCGGCGAGGCGCTCGGCTTGATTAAATTCGCGCTCACGTTGTTTCATTGAATGAAGGGGGACAGGCACGATGAAATCCCATTTCTGTTCACACAATGCCGGTTTTGCTTCGCGAATGAGCAAATCGGCAAGAAAGGGTTCAAACCACATTGCGCGCTGATATTTGTAACGATGAACCACTTCGCGCACGACGCTGCGCGCAACTGTGGCTGAACGCGCGGAGCCGAAGTGCAGTTCCATTTCACGGCAGTTTGTGCATTCAAACAGGGTTGTAAAATCGCCGGGGTAGGGGAGACCGCAGCGTTTGCAGAACGGCGGTTTGATGAAACGAACTTGGGACCGGCAGTGCGAGCAGACGAAGCCGTCTTTGGCTGTCGCTCGTTCTGTTTTACAAAGCTGGCAGATTTCGGGGTAGATAAAGGCAAGGGCGGCGCTGAACCCGTTTTGAAATGATTCAGCGGGCGCAGTCATCGCGGAATTGTGAACGGTTCACTTTTCTTTCCGAGCGGCAAAAATTTAAAAACGGCAAGTGTGGCAGCAAGCACGATAAACGCCAGCCAGCCATCAATCATTTTCCCCGTCCCCCAAAACCACGTCGCTGCACGAGGCGCGCTTGCGGTGAACGCGCCATAAGTTTTCAACCAGAAAATCCAGCCTGCATGCTGCCCGATGGAAAAATAAAGATTGCCGGTGCGTTGATATGCAAGGCCGAGCAGTGCGCCAACAAGGATAAGGTTGAAAAAGGCCGGCACGAATGCATAAAAATCCGCGAAGCCGCCCAGCATTCGCGGGAGAAGAACAAGTCCGGAATTCCAGGCGATTGCGCCTGTAAATTCCGCTCGATGAAGAAAATGCACCAGCGCGTAAATTGCGCTGCTTGCAATCAAGGCAACCGGCCAGTAAAAAATTTTTCGCAACCCCCCAAACACACCGCCACGAAACAAAATTTCTTCGAGCACAGCAACGACCACAGCCGCGCCAATGGCGTTGAAAATGACGGCCACAACTTTCTGAGCAGCTGCGGGTTGGATGAAAACACGGTTGCCGCTGGCGACAGCCATTCCGGCGACGACGGCCAGTGAAATGAAACCGAGCAGCAGACCACCAAACAGTTTATTGAACTGACCGCGGGGACGCACTAAACCAGCTTCACGACAAGAAGTTACTCCAAGGGCACGCAAAAGCGGCCACAAACCAACAAGTGCGAAAATGAGCAATGAACGGTCCACAAAACGGTGAAACGGCGCAGCGGCGATATGAGGAAATGCGTGTGCGAAGGCCTGTGCAAGCCAATAAAGCCACGGTGCGAGCAAAGCGCCGCCGATAAACACCACCGCAATGTAGATGACCAGCGCCCAGAGAGGCCGCATAATGCAGTGATAAATCTTTGAGTGATTCAAGCCAAGCTCAAATTTAATGCCCCTTGTAAATTCTTGCTGCCTGGAACAATCGAATTCCATCTGAATCGGTGGAGACTGACAAATTTTACTCGCGCACGTGGGCGCGACGTGCTATTGAATAAGCGGAATGGCGAAAAACTTGGAAACTGCAATAGAGACCGAACCAGGGCAGGCAAAGTTCGGGCGATTTTATCTTCAAGAGTTGCTAAACAATGGTGGGATGGCTGATATTTGGTTGGTCACAGACGAGCGCAGCAAGCCTTATGCATTGCGAAAATTGCGCAATAATTTGCGTTTCAATTTTTTGGCCCGAAGACGTTTTATGCACGGTTGCCGGGTTCTATCGCAACTCAACGAAAGCGATTTCATCGTTGGTTACGTCGAGCACGGCAAGGCGGATGGGATCCCTTATCTTCTCATGGATTACGTGGAAGCGGAGAATTTGAAGCAGTTGTTCGCCCGATACGACCCGGTGCTGGTCGAAAATGTGGCGCAAATTCTCATTGATATGGCCATTGGCTTGAGTCACGTGCATGAAAGCGGGTTTATGCACCTTGATTTCAAACCGGAAAACATCCTCATCACGCGCAACGGCAATGTGCAAATTATTGACTTTGACCTCGCGCAACCCATTTCTGAAAAGCCAAAAAAAATGTCGAAGAATCCCGGGACGCCCGCTTATATGGCGCCGGAGCAATTGCAGCGGCAACCGATCGACCCGCGCACGGATATTTTCGCCTACGGCGTTGCGGCTTACGAATTGGTGACGAATCGCAAACCTTTCCCCGGTGAAACTCCTGCTGAAATTCTGGCTCGTCAGCTCGACCTGTCGGGGCCGACACCGCTGCGTGAATACAATCCCGACATTCTTCCAGCACTCGAAAAAGTCATCCTCAAGTGCATCGAGCGTGAACCCGACAAGCGTTATCCCTTCATGAGTGTGCTCGTGCACGACTTGCAAAGCGTGCTCTATCTTTGAGCCCGGGAATTCACTTTACTCGACGCGCGTCTCTGCTATTTTTCCGCTTCCGTTTCTTTTCAAAATCAGGACGGGCTTATGGCAAAACTAACGGTTCGAGATCTGGACGTTCGTGGCAAACGCATTTTTCTGCGTGTGGACTACAATGTGCCGCTGGAGGAAAAAAACGGGCGGGTGGTTATCACTGATGCCACACGCATCGTTGCAACATTGCCGACGCTCAAACTTTTGATTGAAAAGGGCGGCAAGCTGGTTCTAACCGCGCATTTGGGTCGGCCAAAAGGGAGGAGGGAACCAACAATGTCACTTCAGCCGGTTGCGGTGAAGTTGTCCGAACTGCTCGGAAAGCCGGTTGCGTTCGTGGATGATTGTATCGGCGGGAAAGTCGAGAAAGCTGTTGCCGCCATGAAAGATGGCGATGTGCTTTTGCTCGAGAATGTCCGTTATTACAATGAAGAGGAAGCCAACGACCCGGCATTTTCCGAAAAACTCGCCAAGGTCGCCGATGTTTATGTCAACGACGCCTTCGGCGCAGCGCATCGTGCGCACGCCTCAACCGAAGGCGTCGCCCGCGTGGTGGCCAAGCGCGGAGGCAGGTGCGCCGCCGGTCTGCTCATGGAGCGCGAGCTGAAGTTTTTGGGCGATGAACTGGAAAATCCAGCCCGCCCATTTGTTGTCATTCTTGGCGGAGCGAAGGTTTCGGACAAAATCAAGGTGGTTGACCGTTTGATTGAAAAGGCCGACGCGATTTTGATTGGCGGCGCGATGGCTTATACGTTCCGGCTGGCTCAAGGTTACAAAACCGGCAAATCACTCGTTGAAGCGGATAAGGTGGACGTGGCCAAAGCCGCGTTGGCGAAGGCCAATGCCCAAAAAGTGCAGTTTCTTCTGCCCGTGGACGACGTGGTGGCCGTGCCGGTGAAGACGGACAAACTCGATAAAAAGGGCAAACCGGTCATCGAATGGCAGAATCCGCGCACCAACCCGGACATGAATTGTCCGGATGACGCCGCGGGTCTCGACATCGGTCCGGCGACGGTCAAGGCGTACGCCGACGTGATAGCGAAAGCGAAGACAATTTTGTGGAATGGCCCGATGGGACTGTTTGAGAACAAACAGTTCGCCGCTGGCACCAATGCCATTGCACAGGCCGTGGCGGACGCAACACAGAAGAACGGCGCGAAGAGCATCATTGGCGGCGGCGACAGCGTGAAGGCTCTGAACAAGGCCAAGCTCGGCGGGAAAGTCACATTTATGAGCACCGGCGGCGGCGCGAGTTTGGAATTTTTGGAGGGCGCAGTTTTGCCGGGCGTGGCGGCTTTAAGCAACAAATAGATTTTCCAAATGAATAAGGAACGTAAATTGATTATTGCGGGCAACTGGAAGATGAACAAAACCGTTGCCGAAGCACTGGCGTTGGTCGAGGACTTCAAACTGGATTTGGCCAACATCAAGGAAGTGGACATCGTCGTCTGTCCGCCATTCACCGCGCTGGAATCGGTGTCAAAGGCTGTGATTGGCGACCCGAACATCCGGCTCGGTGCGCAGAACATGAGCGAAAACAATTTCGGCGCGTTCACCGGTGAGATTTGCGCCGGAATGCTCAAGGAATTTTCCGTGCGCTACGTCATCCTCGGCCATTCCGAACGCCGTCAATATCAGAAGGAATCCAACGCGCTCGTTGCCAAAAAAGCGGCGGCGGCCCACGCAGCTTCGCTCAAGCCGATAGTCTGTGTCGGCGAAACGCTTGCCGAACGTGAAGCCGGACAAACGGAAAAGGTTTTGGAAACACAAGTGCGTGGTTCCCTTGCCGGTTTGACAAAAGAACAAATGATTGAAACCATCATTGCATACGAACCAGTTTGGGCGATCGGCACCGGTAAAACGGCAACTTCAGCGCAGGTGCAGCAAGCGCACGCGTTTATTCGCGCGTTGCTGGCAAAAATGTTCGATGACGCCGTTGCCAAAAAAGTCCGCATTCAATATGGCGGGAGCGTGAAACCGGCGAACGCGCGCGAGTTGATGAGCCAGCCGGATGTGGATGGTGCACTTGTCGGCGGCGCATCACTCGAAACCCGAAGTTTTGTCGACATCATCAAAAATTCTATATAAGGCGGGTTATGAGTTTTATCGTTGGAATCCTCACAGTTTTGCTGGTGTTGAACTGCCTGTTGTTGATTTTGCTGGTGCTGATTCAATTGCCAAAAAAAGACGCGGGTGTCGGCATGGCTTTTGGTGGCGGGGCGGCTGATGCATTGTTTGGTGCGGGTTCAGGCAATGCGTTGACCAAAATCACAAAATACGCCACGATAATTTTCTTCGCAATGGCCTTGGTTCTCGGCCATTTGGAAAGCCGGCTGCATCAATCCAGCAGCGCTTCGGAGTTCGAAAAGCAGTTGCAACAAAGACAAATGCAGACGCCCATTACACAGCCGCCGCCCCCTTCGCAACCCGCGGCAGCGCCAACGAACAACTTGCTGTCGATGTCCTTGACGTCACCAACCGGTACGCCGGTGCCTGCGCCGACAAACATGCCTGCCGGGCCGACCCAATCGAAATAACGCGATGGTCATTTCCAAACGTGCCCGACAGATTTTTTCACGGGCGCGTTTTTATTTTTAGCCCTGTGGGATACTTTCGCCGTTCCTCAGTCCTCGCGCCCCGCTTCATGGACGCGGACGTACTTGCGAAGGACGATCAAGCCGACCGGTGCAACGGTGACGGTGAGGGCCACTATCAACCAGAGGGTTTCCGAGTGTCTCACCCCGACCTCCGGGCAATACCTTGCCAGCAGCACGCCCGCAAAAGTCCCAAACAGAAGTTTCGCGAGCAGGAAAGGCACGTATGAGAGGGCGCTGTAGGAAGCTTCCTGGCCTTTGGGGGCGATGGCTGCAGCATATTCATAGACGCGCGGCGCGCAGAAAGCCTCCCCGACTGAAAGGAGAGCAACAAACAGGGCGATCATAACATAATAGGGATGAACCGCGCCCTCCAACCCAAGGTAACCATGACCCAGCCAGCGGCCGACGAAGCCGGTCGTCAGTGGTTGGAACCACACCACAGGCAAGGCCATGATGAACACCGACGCGGCAGAAATGATGGCGCCAAGTGTCACCATCTTATAGGCGGAAAACCTTTGGGTAAGGGCGCCGACCAGCGGGGTGAGTAAGATGACGATGATGCCGTTGATTCCCCAAAAAAGCTTGCCGATGGGGGCGCCTTCTCCTAATTCGCGAATGCCGAACTTCGGATAAACGTAATACATCTGCATGTAGATCAGTTTCAGGAACGCAATCAACGCAAGAAAGAGCAGGAGCCGGTAGAATCCCGTCTGGCGCAAAAGCGATGTGCAGAGTCGGACCGTCTCGCGCAGACTGTCGCGCACGGTCAGACACATCGAGTTCCAAAGGTTTTCCCGCTGATACCTAGCTTCCCGGGGGACAATTTTAACGCCTTTGTCGGTTGCCTCGACTCCATCGCGCAGGAACCACAGAACCGGCAACAGCAAAATCTCAATCACCAAACTCGCCAGAAACAGGGTTTGGTAGGTGGTCATCCTGATGCCGAACAGCGCAAGATGGCCGTGTTCTCCCAGGTGCTGCCGCGCAAAATCGAAGATATAGGCGGAGATAACGAAACCGACGTTCATCATTGTGTAGAAGATTGAGAACGAGATGGACCGCTGCTTTGTGTTGGAGAAACGGCGGATGGCTGCAACCGAAACAGGGGCGCTTAACGCCTCGCCGACCGCCAGAACAGCCAGTCCGCCAATGAGTGCCAGCCATTTGAGATGCGTAAAGGCCATCACGGCTCGAGCGATAATGCAGATCCAGACGCCCAGGAAAAAAGTCCGGCGCAAGCCGAGGGCATCCGTGAGCGAGCCGACAAGCACAATCACCACGGTCATCATTCCGGACCAGATGGCCACCAAGCCCAGGGCTTTCTCGTCGCTGAATCCCAAATCAGATGAAAGCCACAGGACAAGGGTCGAGTTCGTCACAGCGTAAGCCGCGATGACCAGAAACTTGACCACAAACACCAGCCACAACTCCCGCGCTGCGCCTTTCAGGACAGTGAATTTGCCGATAAAACTTGTGGGGGCTTGCGGAGTATCAGCCATGTGCCTGTCTTGAAATGTAATTCGCTGTCATTGTGCAGGACGAATCTGAAACCAAGCAGGCACCGAGTAAAGGAAGAACATGGCACAAGCATCCGCACTGGCTGCGGATTCATGAAATCGGGAATCCATCCTGCCCTGTGTTTGCCACCCCCGTCTTCGCAATTCCGCCAGGTGAACAGGGAAAGGCGTATCAATCCGCGCACACGGTGGGTTTTGAATAATCCCGGATTCGCCATTTCAAAAACTCCGAGCAATGCCGCGGCGTCGCCTTGTTGCGCGTCGGCCAATAAGCTTTGAAATCTTTTCCCAGTTTTTGCAATTCACGAACGCCGATCCGCGCCAGCTGATTCGCTTCTAAAGTCTTTCCAGCTGCCTTTGCCTGCTGCCAAAGCATGAACTGACACGATTGCACCGCCATGCGCGCGGCCAAATCCAGTTCGCGCGCCAAGGTTTTTCCTGAATCCGACTTCGGCTTTGCCCGCAATAAAATCGCGCGCTGTTTTTCAATTGCTTTCAGCGCGGCGCGAATGTTCTTTGATCGAATTTTTGCAAACCATTTCAATCCGTTTCGGCAAAATAATTCGTGCTGTTCGGGCGGCGGTGCGGCAATGACCGTGCCCAGTGGGGTTTCGTTCGGTGCTTTCACGCCCAGTTCCCGATGCGCCAAACCAAGTTTGAACGCGGCGCCGGCAATTGTGCCGGTTGAACCGGGAAACACATCGCGGCTTAAAACTGAAACGAGTTTTTGTTCGTCAAAGCTGTTTGTGTTCCACGCCAGCGATGCGCCCGCGAGAAACGGCAAATAGCTCACCGCCAGCGGTTGCGGATGGCCGCCGTCGCCCCAATCCGTGATGAGATAGCCAATCGCGCCGAATTTTTTTCCGGCTTTCGCCGCGGCACGCAAATTTGCCAGCGCGTTGTCGTGCCGACCAATCAACGTCTGCCAGGTCGAAGTGCCGGGACAGACGTAAAACGGGATTTTTGCCTTTGCAAACTTCGCTGCTTCTCTTGCAAATGGGTGATTGGCTTCGTAACCCCAGTTCAGCGCGACGACGTCTCGTGGCAATTCTTTGATGAGCTTCGGATATTTCAAAATGATGTCGCCCCAGAACATCATGCGTTTGCCGCGCCGGGAAACTTCGTGATGGATTTTTTCCAAAAAATCGAGGTAAACGCGGCCTTTGCCAATCCGCTCGCAAAGTTTTTTGCTCTGGCCACGGCCAAGATCCAATGTCTCGTCGCAGCCGACATTGAAAAACCGGCTCGAAAAGTTTGGCAGCAATTCGTCGTAAAGCCCGCGCAGGAAGGGCAGGGTGCCGGGATGATTCGGCGCGAGCGTCGTCGGACGGCGGACGAATCCGCCTGAATCATCTTCGTAAGGCGCGGAAACTTCGGCCAGTTTTTTGAGTGGTGGATGTTCCAGAAAATAGCGCAGGTGGCCGAAGGAATTCTGGTTCGGCACGAGGTCAATGCCGAGTTCGCGGCAGCGCGCGTCAAGCTTGCGGATTTCTTTGCCGGTCAATGCGCCCCAGCTTCGCCAGACGGATTTGTAGTGGCGATAGGCGAACGTGTGTTCGGTGTAAAGTTGCAGTTCGTTGATTTTGAAATCGGCAAGGTGTTCGACGAGTTCGAGCAGTGTTTCGAGTTTGGGCACGCGCCCGCGCGAAATGTCGAGCATCACGCCACGACGCGGGAAATCCGGCCAGTCGCGGATTTTCAGGCAGGGCAGACAGCGACCGTATTGACGCAGCAATTGTCGCAACGTGGCGGTGGCGGCGCGCAAGCCCGGCGTTTCGCGGAACGAAATTTCAATTCCACTTTTGGAAATCGTCAGTACGTAACCTTCGGGATGGGCAGGAACGTCGCGCCGCGATGTCCGAATAATTTTCAAAACAGAAGGGACGCCTCGGCGTGGCGTCCCTGCCTTTTTCGGCAGCGTGAACGTGCCGGGACGGAGTTTCAGCGAGCGAGGGCAGGGGAGCAGGTTCAAGTTTTCAGTTTTGAATTTTAAGTTCTCAGTTCAACTTACAACTGGCCACTAAAACTAGAAATCACTTCGAAATCATTCCCGTTTTCCGCGCGTAATTGAACAGGCCGCCGGCGTCCACGACCGGGCGCACGTCACCGAGCGCTTGGAATTTGAAAACTTTGCCCGTCGCTTTGACCGTGACTGTGGCCGCGTCGAGGTCAACGGTCACGACGTCGCCGGTTTTCAGCGTGTCGCAGAGGCGTTTGGTGAGTTCGCACGGATAAAGCTCGCCGGTGGCGACGCTGTTGCGGAAGAAAATGCGGGCGAAACTTTCGGCGAGCACAATTTTGCATCCAGCCGAACCAAGCGCGATGGGCGCGTGTTCGCGCGAACTGCCGCAGCCGAAATTTTTTCCTGCTACGACAATCGGATATTCGCTGTCGAGCTTGCCATCTTTGACGAAGCGCGTTGGGTAGAGCGATTCGGGCAGGCCGGCAAGCGCATAGCCGCCGAGCTTCTCGTATTCGTCGGGAATCGTCGGGACGAGCGTCAGATACCGCGCGGGAATGATTTGATCGGTGTCAATGTTGTCGCGCACCACGTAAACCGGTCCGGTAAAAACAGATTGCATGGGGGAAATGTGCGTGGTGATGAAGCGGTTTTCAATCAGAATTCAAACGCTCATGGAAGCTTCAACCTTGCCGCCGACGGTTAAATTTCTATAATTGCGTCAGTGCTCGATATTAAATTAATTCGCGATCAACCGGATTTTGTGCGTCAGCGTCTCGCCACGCGTGGGGCGGGGGATGAAACTCACATTAATGAGTTGCTCAAGCTTGATGAGCAACGCCGAAAAATTCTGGCGGAGGTCGAATCGCTTAAGGCGCAGCGCAATCGCGTGTCGAAGGAAATTGGCGCGCTCATGGCGCAAAAGAAAATCGCCGAGGCCGAGGCGAAGAAGGCGGAGATGCGCGGGTTGGGTGACCGTATCGCTGCGCTGGACAAACAGGCGGCGGAGGCGGAGTCAGCGCGCGATGCGCTCATGTTGCGACTGCCGAATCTGCCGCATGAATCGGTGAAGATTGGGAAAAGTGCGGAAGATAATCCTGTGGTTCGGGTTTATGGTGAGAAGGCGGTTTTCACCTTCAAGCCGAAGTCGCACATTGAACTTTGCGAGTCGCTCAAGCTCGCGGATTTCGCGCGCGCGGCGAAACTTTCCGGCAGCGGTTTTATTCTCTACACGAACTGGGGCGCCCGGCTGGAACGGGCGCTGATTCAATTTTTACTGGATCTGCACATCATCGAGCACGGTTACATGGAAGTGTCGCCGCCGTTCATGGTCGGGCCGCAATGTTTCGAGGGCGTCGGACAATTTCCGAAGTTCAGGGATCAGTATTACGGCGTGGCCGAGGGCGACGACAAAGAGAAACTCGGCAAATTGTATTTGGTTCCGACTGCCGAGACGCCGGTTGCAAACATTCATCGGGAGGAAATATTGGCCGAGCGCCAGCTTCCGATTCGTTATTGCGCTTACACGCCGTGCTTTCGCGGCGAAGCGGGCGCGGCGGGTGTCGGCACGCGCGGCATGATTCGCGTGCATCAATTCGACAAGGTCGAATTGATCAAAATCGTCAAGCCGGAACACAGCTACGACGAATTGGAAAAAATGGTCACGAATGCCGAGCGCGTGTTGCAATTGCTCGGCTTGCATTATCGCGTGCTATTGTTATGCACGGGCGACATGGGATTTGCGAGCGCGAAGACTTATGACATCGAAGTCTGGGCGCCGGGGCAGGGGAGTTATCTCGAAGTTTCGAGCTGTTCAAACTGCGAGGATTTCCAGGCGCGCCGGATGAATATGCGGTTCAAAACGGAATCGGGCGAAAATAAATTTCCGCACATTCTCAATGGCAGCGGCACGGCGCTGGCAAGACTGTTTGTCGCGCTGATTGAAACGCATCAACAGCCGGACGGCAGCGTGCTGATTCCAAAAATGCTGCAACCTTATTTGAAAGCGGAGTGCATTCACGCCTGACACAACAATTCGCGATAATTCGCGGATAAAATCCAACGCATGAAAATTCTACTGGCCGGCAGCGAAGTTCATCCGTTCTCCAAAACTGGCGGGCTGGCTGACATGGTGGGCGCGCTGGGCAAGGCGCTGGCGCGTGCGGGTCACGAGGCGCGAATTGTCATGCCGCTGTATCTCGGCATTCGCGAGCAATTTCCCGGAATGCGGCGTGTGGACTGGCAGTTTGATTTGCCATTGGGTCAGCGTCGCGTTCAGGCGGAATTGTGGTCGCTGGAAATTGAAAAGGGACTGACGGTTTACTTCATTCATCAGCCGGAATTTTATCACCGCGCCGCGTTGTATCAGGAAGACGACGTCAGCTACAGCGACAACGCCGAACGATTTATTTTCTTTTCGAAGTGCGTCGCGAATCTGGCGCGTTATCTGCCGTGGCGGCCGGACATCGTCCACATTCACGACTGGCAAACCGCGCTGGTGCCGGCGTTGATGTTGCACCAGCGGCGGGCGGAAGGGTGGGGGAATCCGCCGCCGACGTGCCTGACGATTCACAATCTTGCTTACCAGGGGACTTTTCCGGCAGCCGCATTCGCGCTGACAAATTTGCCGGCATCGTTCTTTACAATCGAAATCGCGGAATTTTATGGTCAACTGAACTGCTTAAAGGCTGGAATAGTCCTGGCCGATGTCATTACGACGGTCAGTCCGCGTTACGCGCGCGAAATCACAACTGAAGAATTTGGCTGTGGTTTGGATGATTTGTTGCGCAAGCGACAGGATCGCCTGTTTGGAATTCTTAACGGCGTGGATCATGACGAATGGGACCCGGCGCACGATCCGTTTCTGCCGCACCCTTATTCTGTCAGGCAACCGGCGAAAAAAAAGCTCAACAAACTCGCTTTGCAAAAGGAATTAGGCCTGCCGGTGGCGGCGGATGTGCCGTTGTTTGGCACGATTTCACGCCTCGCGGAACAGAAAGGCGTGGACATCCAACTCGGCGCGCTCGAAGAAATGTTGAGCACAGACATGCAATTCGTTTTGCTCGGGAGCGGTTCGCCGGCATACGAGCGTGGTTATCAAAGGCTCGCACGGCGTTTCCCGTCCAAAGTCGTGGCGCGGGTGAGTTACGATGAAGGCTTGGCGCACCGCATTGAGGCGGCATGCGACTTTTATGTAATGCCGTCGCGTTTTGAGCCAAGCGGTTTAAATCAAATGTATAGCCTTCGTTATGGCGTGATTCCCATTGTGCGCGCCACCGGCGGCCTTGACGACAGCGTGGTTGACTTCACGGAAGACGCGAAGCGCGCCAACGGGATTAAGTTCCGGGATTATTCAGCCCGCGCTCTTGCAAAAGCGATTCGCAAGGCGCTGGCGCTTTACCAACAACCCGATTTGTTGCGCCGCTTTCGCCACAATGCCATGAAGGCCGATTTTCCATGGGAGCAGACCGTGTGTGAATATTTGAGAGCCTATGAATCGGCTCAAAAATTCCAGGAAACATCCGAGGCTATCCTTGAAGAAAGGGTTGCCGGGACGGGCGAGTCCGGGTGATTTTGCAACCAAATCAAGTTCCCTTCAACTTTGGCACGGAATCTTCTACATCCAGAGCCATGAATACAACCGAAGAATTCAAATTCGCTTGCCCGATATGCCATCAGCATATTTTATACGATTCAGACACGGCTGGGACGCAGATTGAGTGTCCAAGCTGTTGGAAGACAATCGTTGTCCCAAAATCAACCAGAACGGCGGCCACGAAGCTGATTTTGCAGGGCATGGAGACCAGAGTCAGTCCTACCCTGCCGATGATTGTAACAGCTTCCTCAAGAATCACCGTCATGCCGCAGCAGGAGCGAGCGTCAATGTTGTTGCTGGCTGCCGCGGCCACTGCCGTGTTGATCATCGTGGGCATGATTTTTTACCATTATAACGCACTGCCTTTGTGAAATAGGCATAGGCCCAACTTGGTGAGTTGATTCGAGAGCAAATTTCATGGATTTTGGCTCACGGGAATGCTCACCCCACCAAAATTAACCCACCACTGCCGGCAGGAAAGGGAAGAGCGAGTTCTTAGCCCGGATGGGGCAATGCATTTCGGCTCACACGCCAAGAGCATAACGAATTGAATATATCTTTGTATGTCCTGCGAACAGTAAAGCGCAAGTCACACGGCGAAAAGAGCTTCGAGGATGAGGTCAAATGGCTGGCCACGTCAAACTGTCGCGGGCTCCCGTGGCTCTGTCACATCACACAGTAGCTAGCGTGGGTTTCCCGTGCCTCTGCGCTCTAGTGGCGCGCGCCGCAGGACGCTTCGCGTTGGAGGACGCTTGGCGCGAAAACACCCTCAGAGGAATTCCGGCGTCACGACAAAAGTCCGCCAGTCCCTTGAAACAATCACAGTGACCGAGGAAGAATGTGCGAACACGACCAGTTTTGCCAGGACACTGAAACCAAGCACTGTCATGCGACAAAATCATTACGGTTTTTTCATTCATAAAACGACACAGGAAGCGTCAGGAGCTTAATCCATGCCCCAACCCACATAGCCCCCGCAAGCCCTGGCAAGCAACCGAAGCCCGTTTCTGGCCACTGTAGAACGAACTCCGACAATCCGAGAGAAGGTGCGCGATGGACGGTCAAACACTGCGCACCTATGAACGAGTGACCGGCAGGCGGAACCGACCGCTCAAGCTCTGGTACTTTCATCGAAACTGGCGTGTCACAAGCCATATATCTCACCAGCGGAGAAGATAAACCAATTGAATATAACAAACATTGTGCCACATTAATTAATACTCTTTGTGATTCCTTGGAAATACAGGCTGACAGGCGGTTTTATGCCGGATTCTTTGTGCTGTTGAATGATTTGGCGATTTTCCTCACATATCGGCGTGGCAGAATTTTAACCAAAAAAACGAGGAGATAATTTCGCAAGCCTGGAATCGCCAAAACCCTGCTCTTGCGGAAAGCGTGGTGGCCGTATTGCGCGACCTTTTCGGCGGACATCTTGGGTATCTTTTTTAGCCGCCGCTCTCTTTGAGAATTTGCGACATTGCCAAAATTGGTCGTGGTTGGGCCGGGACACAATGCCGTGACGGTCACCTTTGTGCCGGTAAGTTCTTCGGCAAGCGCCTCCGTAAATGAAAGCACGTAGGCTTTTGTCGCGTGATAAATCGCCATGCCGGGGCCGGGCTCAAAACCCGCGACTGAACTGACATTGAGTATTCCGCCGCGCCGACGTTGAATCATGCCGGAGAGAAACAACCCGGTAAGTTCCGTCAACGCGGTGATATTCACCTGAAGCATTTCGAGTTGCCACTGAAGCGGCAACTCGGCGAAAGCACCAAGCGCGCCAAATCCGGCGTTGTTGACCAAAACGTCCACCATGATTCCCCTGCCCTGCAATTCTTTAAAAATGCGCGCCGGAGTTTCCGGCAGGGAAAGATCAGCGGTCAAAACAAACGTTTCGATTTTGTGCGTTTGTTGTAATTCCGCAGCGAGAGACTGAAGCGCCTTTGTGTTGCGGGCTACAAGCACCAACCGGCAACCGTCCGCCGCGAAACACTTTGCCAATTCCAGGCCAATTCCCGATGAAGCGCCGGTGATTAAAACCGTCTCATTGGTTGCGGCATTCATTTTCGCGGCGGCAGCTTATTGATTTCCCCACCCAAATCGTTTTGTGATAGGCCAATAGACAAAAGAGGATTTGCCGATGACACGGTCGCTTGGGAAATCTCCCCAGTAGCGCGAATCAGAGCTGTTGAAAGTATTGTCGCCCATGGCAAAATAATGGTTTGTTTCCACTAGAAAGCTGTTTCCCGGAGCCAATGCTTCCAACATGGCATGACCATAATAATGATTTTCCCGGTATTCCAATTTTTTTTCACCCGGACAAACTCCCGCAAACCCATACAGATTTTCGAAATGCGGAGTTGAAGCTGACAACGGCTGCCCGTCCACGACCAGATACCCCACGGGAACCGCGCCGAATCTGGGCACGTTCCCGACTTCATAATCCTGTTTGATGGACAATCGTTTCGCCTCCAAGCCCCACCAGCCGTTTGATGTAAAATTCATCCTGCGGCAGTCCCGCAATTCCAGTGGTTTCAAAGACGATGATTTCGCCGCGCTCCGGCAGACGGAAATTGTAAGTGAACCGATCCACAAACAAATGGTCGCCTGCGCTGACGCGGAGATTCACGACTTCGTCGCCCTTGTGATACAAATGTCCCACTGTCCATCCTGCCCGATAGGCCAGCGGAGCTTCGCCAGGTGGCGCTTCGCCAAAATCCGGTGGAAACCAAATCGTGTGCGGCACGTTATCTATCCAAATCGTCTGTTTGATGTTGAAAATCAAAAACCGCTCCACTGGACTGATTCGGTCAATTACGCCATCCGATTCGGCGACGACATGAACATACGAGACGCCTTCAAACCATTCCTTGACGCGCTCCCAGCCGGTCGGCACTTTGAAATTCGGATTGCCAATCAAATTTTGAGACGTAACGCCGTAAAGCGTCGGCTGCATCGAGCCGGTGGGAATCTTGAATGGTTGCAGGAAAAACGTGCGGATGCCCATCGCCACCGCCATCGCCACGAGCAACACTTCGACGTTCTCGCGCCACATGGCGTGCGGATACGGCTTGAGCCATTTGTTGGCGGCAAATTCAAGCTCCTCCGTCTTGATCCGGATTTTGCCCTTGTTCGCGCCCTCCTGAATCGCCGTTCGCACCTCGTTCATCGCGATCGTCACCGCGGCAATCGCCTGCGGCGAAAGCAGGTCGCGCTGCGCGGACATCCAGTGGCGGACGTGTTTGCGCATCGCGCAGGCCTCGCGAACCGTTTTGGAAAAAAACCAGCGTAAAATCATCATAATTTCGAGTTGTGAATTTCGAATGGCGAATTAAAGACAACAATTATAGGCGCGCAGTTCATTCGCAATTCGAAATTCTTCATTCGCAATTAATCATGCCTTCAGCACTTCGATGAACGCTTCCTGCGGGATGTTCACGCTCCCGATCGATTTCATGCGCTTTTTACCTTCCTTCTGCTTTTCAAGCAACTTGCGTTTGCGCGTGATGTCGCCGCCGTAACATTTCGCCGTCACGTCCTTGCGCAACGCGCTCACGTTTTCGCGCGCGATGATTTTGCCGCCGATGGCCGCCTGGATTGCCACCTGAGTACTGCTGGCGCGGGATGACTTCCTTGAGCTTTGCCGCCAGCGCGCGTCCCCTGCCCTCCGCCTTGTCGCGATGCACGATGCACGAAAATGCGTCCACCGACTCGCCGTTCACCAGCATGTCCAGCTTCACCATGTCGCTTCCTGCAACCCGCGTGCTCGTAATCCATCGAGCCGTAGCCGCGCGTCATGCTTTTGATGCGGTCGTGGAAATCAATCAGGATTTCGTTCAGCGGCATCAACGCCGTCAGCATCACCCGGCGCGCGTCCAGCGTTTCCGTGTGGTCCAGCGCGCCGCGCTTTTCGGAAATCAACGCCATCATGTCGCCGATGTTTTCGTTCGGGCAAATGATGAACGCCTTGACCATCGGCTCCTCGATTTTCTGGATGTAATTCGGTTCGGGCAAAAACGCCGGGTTGTCAATCTCCTTCACCGTGCCGTCCGTGAGCGTCACGCGTAAATCACGCTCGGATACGTCGCGATGATGTCCATGTTGTATTCGCGCCGCAACCGTTCCTGCACGATTTCCAGGTGCAACAAACCGAGGAACCCGCAGCGAAAACCGAACCCCAGCGCCACCGACGTTTCCGCCTGATACACAAACGCCGAGTCGTTGAGCTGCAATTTGCCAGGTTCGCCTTGAGATGCTCGTAATCCGCCGTGTTGATCGGATAAATCCCGCTGAACACCATCGGATGGATTTCCTTGAACCCCGGCAGCGCCGGCGA
This sequence comes from uncultured Verrucomicrobiae bacterium, assembly GCA_963835625.1. Lineage (GTDB taxonomy): Bacteria > Verrucomicrobiota > Verrucomicrobiia > Limisphaerales > UBA11358 > UBA11358. The sequence goes on along the minus strand of CAWIGO010000012.1, from coordinate 4,049 downwards.
TGGATTCCGCGCGTCCGTGATGGTGTCGCCCATCTTCACTTCCTGCGGGCTTTTGATGTTGGCCGTGATGTAACCGGTCTCGCCCACTTCGAGCTTTTCGCGCACGTAAGGCTTGGGATTGAAGCTGCCGACTTCCTTCACCTCGACCTTTTTGCCCGAATGCAACAGCTTCACCTGCTGCCCGGCCTTCAACTCGCCGTTGAACACGCGGACGTGCGTGACCACGCCTTTGTAAGTGTCGAAATACGAATCGAAGCCCAGCGCCTGCAACGACGGCGCGCCCGTCGGCTTCGGCGCCGGGATGCGCGCCACAATCGCCTCCAGAATTTCGTCAATGCCAATCCCCTCCTTCGCGCTGGCCGGAATCGCCGTGTCGCCGGGAATGGCCAGAATATCCTCAAGTTGCTGCCTGGCTTGCGGGACGTTCGCGTGCGGCAGGTCAATCTTGTTGATGATGGGGATGATTGCGAGGTTTTGCTTCATCGCCAGATGAACGTTGGCGACCGTTTGCGCCTCGACGCCCTGGGCCGCGTCCACCACCAGCAACGCGCCTTCGCACGCGCTCAAGCTGCGCGACACTTCGTAGGAAAAATCCACGTGCCCCGGCGTATCAATCAGGTTCAGCTCGTACGTCTCGCCGTTCTTGGCCTTGTAAAGCATCGTGACCGGATGCGCCTTGATGGTGATGCCGCGCTCCTTTTCGAGATCCATCGAGTCGAGCAACTGGTCCTCCATGTCGCGCGTCGAAATCGTGCCGGTGCGATGCAGCAGCCGGTCGGAAAGCGTCGTCTTCCCATGGTCAATATGGGCGATGATGCTGAAATTGCGGATATGCGCTGCGTCCATTTATAAATCTCGAATGTCGAATTTCAAATTACGAATTCAACAGGTCGGAAAGATAACCGGAAAGCAGGTGAAGAAAAGGAAATTTGCCAATAGAAGTGCTGTACCTGTTCCTTTATCGCCGCATTACGGTCCTCATCCTTTTCTAAACTTCCTTATGGAATGATTCGGCACCCGTGCTAAATATGACATCTATGTCAAGAGGCCAAAGCTTATTCTGTTCAGACACAAACCACGCTGCAGGCGACTGCTTCTATTCAACGTCGCGATCCCGGTCCGCTCAACATCCAAATCAAGATTCTTTTCTGCGGCGTCTGCCATTCGGATTTGCACACCGTCCGCAACGAGTGGCACGGCACCACTTACCCATGTGTGCCCGGCCATGAAATCATTGGTCGCGTCATCAAAACCGGCGCGCAGGTCAAAAAATTCAAGGAAGGCGACATTGCCGCAGTCGGTTGCATGGTGGATCTCGGCCACACTTGCGAGAATTGCAAGGACGACCTCGAACAATTTTGCGCGAACGGCATCATTTTCACCTATAACAGCCCGGACAAACACCTCGGTGGCATGACCTATGGTGGTTATTCCGAAAGCGTTGTCGTGGATGAAGCCTTTGTGCTGCGTGTGCCCAAAAACCTTGATTTGGCCGCCGCTGCACCGTTGCTTTGCGCCGGCATCACCACCTATTCGCCCTTGCGCCACTGGAAAGTGGGCAAAGGACAAAAGGTAGGCATCGTCGGTTTGGGCGGGCTTGGGCACATGGGTGTGAAGCTCGCCAACGCTTTCGGAGCGCACGTGGTCGTCTTTACCACTTCACCGGGCAAAACGCAGGACGCCCTGCGGCTCGGCGCTCACGAAGTCGTTGTCTCCAAAAATCAGGATGAGATGAAGAAACACGCCAACAGCTTTCATTTCATTCTCGACGCTGTTTCGGCGCAACACGATATCAACGCCTATCTGGAGTTACTGAAACGCAATGGCACACTCACGCAGGTGGGCGCTCCCGCTGACCCGCTGCCTGTCCAGGTCTTCAATCTTATCTTCGGGCGGCGTCAATTCGCCGGCTCGCTCATTGGCGGCATTCGCGAAACCCAGGAGATGCTCGATTTTTGCGGAAAACACAACATCACCTGCGACATCGAGCTCATCCCCATCCAGAAAATCAATGAAGCCTACGAACGCCTGCTCAAGAACGACGTGAAATACCGCTTCGTAATTGACATGGCATCGCTGAAATAATCAGTCGCAACGCGATTGAAGAAAGGAAATTTGCCGTCGCATTCCTCTGCAACTATCGCCAGTGACATTCGGCCGGCAGTCGCTTAAAGTCAGATTGTTCATGAACCGTCCGTTGTTTTGGATTTTGACCGCGCTGCTGGCTCTGGGAATTTTCCCGGTCCACGCCCAATCGCGCGACGTTCCGCTCGTGCAACGGCAATGGTTCGGGACGCGCACCGCGCATTTCAACATCTACAGTTGCGGCGCGCCGGACAAGGTCATCAAGGTCGCCGGCCAACTGGAGGAATTTTGCGAGGCTTATTCGCTGCTGGCCGGGGCGCAGGCGGTCGCCTCGCCGCCGATTGTGGTCATGGCCTTTCCCGACCACGAAGCGATGAAACCGTTTCTGCCGCTCTACCACGGCCAGCCCGAAAACCTCGCCGGCTTCTTCCAACACGGCAACGACGAAAATCTCATCGTGCTTTCCCTGCCGGAAGCCGGCGCGGCTTCGATGGACATGTCGGTCGTTTTCCACGAATACACGCATCTGCTGTTCCGGCGCAACGACCGCATCTGGCCGCTCTGGCTCAAGGAAGGCATGGCCGAGGTCTATTCCACGTTCGCGACGACCGGCTACAGCGCCCTCATCGCCCAGCCGATTGACCATCACCTGCAATTGCTCGCGCACCAACCGCTGATGCCACTGACCGAACTGTTCGCCGTCACCCACGATTCGCCGCAATACAACGAACGCGAGCGCCAGGGAATTTTCTACGCCGAATCGTGGCTGCTCACGCATTTCCTCGTGGCCGGCGACAATCCCGATTACAAATCGCGCTTCGGAAATTTCACCGCGCTCCTGCGCGAAGGACAAACTCCCGTGCAGGCCTTCACCAACGCGCTGCAAACCACCCTCCCGGCGGTGGAATCCGAATTGCGCCGTTATCTGGCGCGCGGCCAGTTCGCGCCGATTCAATTCACCTTTCCGGAAAATGTTGCCGGGGCCAAAACCTTCATCACGCGCAACCTCACGCCGGTGGAAAATTATTTCCGCCTGGGCGACGAACTGCTCCGCATTGACCGCCTCGACGACGCGGAAAAATATTTCACCGACGCACAGAAACTTGCGCCCGCCAGTCCCCTGCCCTACGAAGGACTTGGCCTGCTCGCCGTCCGGCGCGAACAAACCGATAACGCCTTGCGCGAATTCAAGGAAGCGTTGCAGCGCGGTTCGAGCAGTTTCCTCGCGCATTACCTTTACGCCTGGGAAAAGTTCCGGCTGGCCGCCGACGCCCAAGGCGAGCGAGGTTCGCTTCCCAGGAAAACGGCGGCGGAAATCCACGATGAACTCCTGAAATCCATCGTGCTGATGCCGAATTTCGGGCCGTCGCACGAACTGTTTGGCATCCTGGAAATGGCGCAGGGCGAAAATCTCGCGCTGGCGGTGCAGCACCTGCAACTGGCCGTCCAATTGGAACCGGAAAATCCGTATTATCTGCTGGCGCTGGCGGACGCGCAGGCAAGAAACAAGGATCCGGAAGCTGCGCGCCACACGTTGACTACGCTGCTCCTGCCCACGGTTGAAGCCAAAATGCGCGCACAAGCCGAGGAACTTCTCCAGCAAATCACCGGAACGAATCCGGCCCGCTAATCCTCATCGGCCAATGTAAAATTGGCCGCTGGAGCGGCTATCAGCGCAGACATCACAATGCGGTTGAAGAAAAGAAATTTGCCGACAGAAAGCGGCAAGCCGATTTTGGCCTATTCTTGAATCAAGACCGCCTTGTTCTTTTTCAGATATTTTTCCATGGTCGCCCTGCCGGTGACAGAGTTGGGAATTCTGACGGCGTCGGGCTTGGCCAGTTTATAATGCACCAGCCATTTGCCAATGAGTCCCACACGGAGATTCAGTTCCGCCACGCGCCAGAGCTGCCCGGTTTCCAGCGGTTTCAGACTAAAGCGGCGCGTAAGCTTAGTTTTTCTCA
>CAWIGO010000011.1:0-275003 GCA_963835625.1 uncultured Verrucomicrobiae bacterium | reverse complement strand
AAGGATTTGTCGGCAGCGTGATTGTGCTCACGCTGTATGTGGTGGTTCTTTTCACCGGATTGAGAATCGCCGGCCAGGCGCGCGATCGCCTGGGCAAACTCGTGGTGATGGGCATCGTGACGCTCTTCTTCAGCCACGTGTTCATCAATATCGGCATGAATATCCGCATCATGCCCGTGACGGGCGTGCCACTGCCGCTGTTAAGTTACGGCGGATCTTCAGTGCTCTGCTCGTTGATCGCCGTGGGCCTGATGCAAAACGTTTACATTCATCGAAGAGGATACTGAATATGAGCAATAAAAAATTTTCGCGGCGCCGGCGTGGAATGCATTTCCGCCCCAAAGGCGGTCTCGGTCAAACAACACAAAAGCCGGACCAGGAAGCCATTCAGGCGCGTGCCGATGTGGTGAGCGAACAAGGCGGCGTGGAACACGTGTTTGAAAAACGCCACGCGCACGAAATTGAACGCGCCGAAAATCTGGCTGCGGGTTTGCCCCCGTCCGGAGTGACGGAACACGTCGAACCGAACGAGGGCGCAGGCAAAAAAGGTTTTCGCGAGCCGCATCTCGATACCCCCGCGCAAGTTGAGGAGGAAAAACTTTTCGAACCGGTGGCATTGCCGGAACAGCCCAAAGGGGTCATGGACACCATCAAACTTGCCGCGACGAATCTTGTAAAAAAAGTCCAGCGGCTCATCCGTCCGGAGCAAAAGATTCACAAGGAAGTTGTCATCAACGCCGAGACGCTCGAAACGCGCGTGGCCGTGATCGAAGACGGCAAGCTCGAGGAATTCAACATCGAGCGCACGACCGAGGAACGCCTTGTCGGCAGCATTTTCAAGGGAAGAGTCCGCAACCTCGAAGATGGTCTCAAGGCCGCGTTCGTGGACATCGGCTTCGAGAAAAATGCGTTTCTGCATTACTGGGACATTGTGCCCAACCAATTCGACAGCGGCGTGGAAATTGTCGAACGCGACGGTCGCAAACGCGACAAGCCCAAAATCACGCAAAGGGACATCCCGCGTTTGTATCCGCCCGGCAGCGAAATCTTTGTGCAAGTCACCAAAGGCCCGATTGGCACGAAAGGCCCGCGTATCACAACGAACCTCGTTTTGCCAGGACGTTACCTCGTGCTGTTGCCGAATTCGGATCAATCCGGCATCTCACGAAAAATCGAAAATCAGGAGGAACGCAAACGGCTCAAAAAAATCCTGCGCGAATTGTCCATCCCGGACGGCATGGGCGTTATCATGCGCACCGCCGGCGAAGGCCAGCAAAAGCGCTACTTCGTGCGCGACCTCGCGTTGCTGCTCGAAGAATGGCGCGGTGTGCAGGAACGCATGAAATCACAGCCGATGGCAACCTGCATTTTTCAGGAGCCGGATTTGATTGAGCGCACCGTGCGTGATTTTCTCACCGAAGACGTCGAACGCATCGTTGTGGACAATCAAAAGGCCTGCGACCGGATGCGCGACATGATTTCAAAAATCTCCAGGCGCTCGGCGAACAAGGTGAAATTATACGCCGACGCGCAGCCGGTTTTTGATCGATTTAACATCTCCAAGCAACTGGCGAACACGTTCTCGCGCCAGGCGCATTTGAAGAGCGGCGGCTACATTGTCGTTGACGAGACCGAGGCGCTGGTGGCGATTGACGTGAACACCGGCCGGCACAAAGGCAATCGCGATCAGGAGTCCACGATTCGGAAAGTGAACCTCGAAGCCGCCGAGGAAATTTGCCGCCAGCTTCGCCTCCGCAACATGGGCGGGCTGATCGTGCTCGACTTCATTGACATGAAATCCCGCCGCGACCAACAGCAGGTTTATCAACGCATGAAGGAAGGGCTGCGTCGCGACAAAGCCAAGACGCATATCCTGCCGATTTCGCAACTCGGCCTCATGGAAATGACGCGCCAGCGCCACACCGAGAGCGTGCACGCGGCGGTTTATGACGACTGCCCGTATTGCAAAGGCCGCGGCAAGGTGAAAAGCGTCCTGACGATGAGCGTGGAAATTCAGCGCAAGCTTCAGGAAATTCTTAAAAAACGCACGCGCGATGAATCGGATTTTCAACTGCGCATTGTCGTGCATCCGACCGTGCTGGAACGGCTTCGTACCGAGGACGAAAAACATCTGATTGAGATGGAAAAGCGTTACTTCGGCAAGCTGTCGTTTCGCGCCGATCCGGCCATGCACGCCGAGCAATTCAAAATCGTGAACGTCGAGAATGGCGAGGAAGTGGAGAACGTAGATTCATAAAAGGTAGGGCCCGCTCTCCGAGCGGGCCGCGGCGCGATGGGGACATCGCGCCCTACCAAAAAAAACGCCCCGTGAGAAATCGCGGGGCGGTTTGCCTTAAAAGGGAGACTATTCCTTTGCTTGAGCCTGTGCTGGCTCCAGCGCGGTGTTAAGCTGACGATTTATCATTATGCTTCTCATCCAAATCCTCATAACCGGCATCTCCGGCTAATCCCTCGACGATGGAAAAACGATGTGCCACACACGCCAAGACAACGCCAACAGGAATGCTCAAGGTGAGAAGACATAGTGAAAGAAAATGCCGCCATGAACCCGAAGGCTGGCTCAACCAATTCAAGCCGAGGAGTGCCAACACCACCGCGCCGAAACCACCAGAAGCAATCCGGTGTAACCACTGCGGCAAATAGTGATTGCGAATAAAAGGGCGCATAGTCGGCCTAACCTGTTATTCGACCGCACCGAGCGGTGTAGTTTTTCCCGTGTTCAATCTGTCCCGCATTGCGGGATCTGTGGCTAAAATTTTCCTCGCGGACTTCGCGCGAGATTCCAGTTTACAGTTTTCCTTTTGTGGACGGCAGACGACCGGCGATGCGCGGATCATGCCGGCAGGCCGTATCCACGGCGCGCGCGAACGCCTTGAACAGCGCCTCGACGATGTGGTGCGGTTCGTCGCCGTAAAGCAGTTCCAAGTGCAAATTGCAGCGGGCTTCGTTGGCGAAGGCCTGGAAGAACTCGCGCGCAAGGCCGAAACGAAACGCGCTCGACATATCCTGATTTTTTTCAGACTTGGCGAGACGCTTTTGGGAAAAGGCATTTAGCCCGCGCCAGACGAGATGCGGCCGTCCGCCGAAATCAATGACGCAACGGGCGAGACACTCGTCCATCGGCACATAGGCTTCGGCGCGAGCCGCGCAGGCCACCTTTTTCCCGCCCGGCGCCCGCGATTCGGACCACCCATAACGACGGATGCCGCGTTTGTCACCAAGCGCGGACGCAAAGGCCTGGCCGAGCGCGATGCCGCAATCCTCGATCGTGTGGTGCGCGTCCACTTCTAAATCGCCGCGACAGCGCAGGCGCAAATCCACAATCGCGTGTTTGGCGAACAGCGCGAGCATATGATCGAAAAAAGGAATGCCAGTTTTAACCGAAGATTTTCCCTTGCCGTCGAGTTTAAGGCTGACGGCAATGCGGGTTTCTTTTGTGTTCCGCACGATTTTTGCCTGACGAGGTTTCATTACGGCCATTAAACCAAAGCAGCCTGCAAAAAACAAAGCTCAATCACGCAGTCAACGAGGCGGAGTGTTTAGAGCAGGAGGCCGCTCTGCGAGTTTCTGCCGGGCTTCGTCAATCCGCTTTTGAATGGCGTCCGGGCTGGGCGACATTGGTTTGGCCATTTTAAAATATTCGATGGCCTGCGGCCAATTCCCGGCGTTTTCCTCCAAATAGGCAAGGTTTACCAATATTGCATCGCAAAGCCGCTTGTTCTCCACGCTCTTTTTGGCGTCATCGCCCTGTGCCCGCCAGTATCGAAGAGCTGCCAACCAGATGTTCCGGGCGCGATTGGTATCATGGTAGTCTTCGTTGTAAAGCCGGCCCAACTCGAACAGGATTTCGCAATTGTCCGGATTGTTGCGCAAGCCCTCCCGCAAAAAAGCCTCAGCCTCCTTTGGATTGTGAAGGCCGGTCCGCAGCCAATAGGCGGCGACGGTGTAGGTCTGAACCATTTGCGGATCCATGTCCGCCGCGAGTTGCAACCACGGCAAAATCTCCCGCTCTTTGCCGTTCGACAAATGCGTGTGCTGGTCGAGGCGGAATTTCCAGCCAAAGGTGTCAATCCAATCTTTTGGCGCTCCAAAAAAATCAACGTTCGTCGTGTCCTCGTCATTGTCACTTTCCCCACGAACGGCGGCCATGACAGCCGGTTGGTTCTCCTGTTTGTCAAAGATGGACGGATAATAGCCGCTGTGAAAATACACGTCGGCCATCACATAAAATTCATGCGCGAACAGCCGCCGGCCTTCTCCCAGCAGCAATTTGAAAACGTTGTTGGATCGGCTGGGATTGTTCCATTTCGCCACCCGCAACTGGAGCGCGGTCGCCAGTGTGAAACAAACCGCCAGCAACAAAGCCAGAATCCAATATGGCGAAGTCTTTAAACGCATTCTTACAAACTTTTGCGCCGGAAACCCAGCCAGGTCAGCAGCAGAAACAATCCGGCATACGCCGCCGCGTAAAGCGTGGCCAGCATGCAATCCATCCAAGGCGCCAACGGCCAGTTGTAAGTCAGCCGGTCGCGAACGTCGAACCATTCCAAGTGCGGAATCAAAAAGTAAATCGTGTAAATAACGCTGCGCAACGGCTCGGAATGATGCAGCGCGACGACGTTCAAATGCCGCCCCAATAATAAAATGCCGACGATGGTAATGAAACAAATTGTCACATTGGACGACGGCGCGGTGAAGATAACGGAACCCAGCAAAACCATCGCCGTCACCACGCCCAGCAACGCCCATTGAAGCCAGAAGGATTGCAGGTAATTCAGCACCGGCCAGCTTTGCTCATGCGTGCCGATGACAACCGCGAAGAAAAAATAAAAAAACAGCAGTGCGATGCCGGAGGCAAGCCAGCAGCCGAAAAATTTTCCGAGAATCACCTGCGCGCGGGTGACCGGTTTGGCCAGCAACGGGAAAATCGTCCGGCTTTCGCGCTCGGCGGGAAGTTGCCGCGCCGCCATTACGATTGCGATAATCAACGCCGAAATTGAAATCAGCAACACGCAAATGGCTTTCAGGTAATTCACTATTTGAGGGTCGTTGAAAAAATGAACCATGCCCGCGGCAATGGTGATCACCGCCGTAAGAACAAACAGCACATAAAAATCCTTGCGGCGGTAAAGCTCTTTGATAACGACGCCGGCCAATGCCCAGATGGTGTTCATGGTGTGGATTGTGGTTGGTAACCAATGATGTCCAAAAAAGCTTTCTCCAGATTTGTCCCATGCCGCGCCACCAAATCACTGACGCGCCCAACGGCCTTCAACCCGCCCCGGTCGATGATGGCCACGCGGTCGCAAACCGTTTCGACTTCGCCCAATTCGTGCGACGAAAAGAAAACGGTTTTACCCTCATTCTTCAGCCGCTGAATGATTTCACGCACTTTCATGCGCCCCAGCGGATCAAGACCGCTGGTGGGTTCGTCCAGAATCAGCAGGTTGGGATCGTTGATGAGCGCCTGCGCGAGACCGATGCGTTGTTGCATTCCCTTGGAATAGGTTTTGATGAGATGTTTGCGCGCCTGTTCCAATTCGACCAGCTTCAGCAATTCATCAATCCGTTTGTCCGCTTCCAATCGTGGCAGGCCGAAAATTTTTGCGTAAAAGCGCAGCAGTTCCTCGGCGGTGAGAAATTTGTAGTAATACGTCATCTCCGGCAGATAACCAATGCGCTGGCGCGCAATGGGCTGGCGCACATCAATGCCAAAAAGATACGCCGTGCCGCTCGTTGGCGGAATGAAACCGAGCAACACGTTGATGGCCGTGGTCTTGCCGGCGCCATTGGGACCGAGAAAACCGAAGACTTCGCCGGCGCGAACGGACAGATTCAACTCCTTTAAGGCAGGCGTGATTTCCAGCCTTAAACCGCGCGTGCGGTATTCAACACAAAGGTTTTCCGTCCGCAGAATTGCATCCATGTGTCCCCCAAATACCAAAACTGGTTCGACAGGCCAGAAAAATAATCATTCAAAGTTTCAACCGCCGGGCCGCATAAAATCAAAAATGCCCGAAGCCGGGGAGGCTCCGAGTCTTCTGAATTTACACTGTCAACCCAACGCGTTCAGTTCTGCAGTACGTGAGGATAATTACCATCCCCATGTCCTGTTCCCTGGATATTGCACGTCGGCGCCACATTGCACGAGTTGATCGTGTAGCTGGTGGCGAATGTCTCTGCCGGATCAATCGGACAAAAGACGCTGGTCAGGCTGCCGCCGGTGACACGACCTAAAAAAGGCGCAATATCAGCGGCTGCCGGCGAATCGGTTCCTGCTTTACCATTTTGCAATGCCCATTGTTGCTTGGCCGCATCAATCTGGCGCAGGTTGTTGATGCAGACGTTCATTTGTGAAGTGGACCGGGCCCTGATGATGTTGGGGATCGCGATTGCAGCCAAGAGGCCAATGATGGCCACCACAGTCATGACTTCTATCAGTGTGAAACCTGCTCTGTGGGAGGTTTTTATTTTCATAACACTATTTTCCCTTCTCTTCTTTCGCGGCGCGAACCACACAACAAGCGGATTATCATCATCCAAATACCAAAGTTAATTCGATAGGCCAGAAAAATAATCATTCAAAATCTCAACTGTTGGACCGCCAAAACCAAAAAAGGCCTGAAACCACTGGTTTCAGGCCTTCTGAATTTACACTGTCAACCCAACATGCTTAGTTCGGCAACACGTGAGCATAATTGGGATCAGCTCCCATAACTTGGCAGACCGGTGCCACGTTGCACGCATTGATCGTGTAGCTGGCGTCGAATGTTTTGGTGGTGGCAACAGGACAATAGACGCTGGCCTCTACAGCGGCTGCAGTGCCGGCACGGCCGATGTAAGGGGCAATATCAGCTTCAGCGGGTGTAGCCGTACTCGCTTGCCCTTTTTCCAAGGCCCACTGTTGCTTGGCACTGTCAATCTGACGCAGATTGTTGATGCAAGCATTCATTTGTGCAGTGGATCGGGCCTTGACGAAGTTGGGAATCGCGATTGCAGCCAGGAGACCGATAATGGCCACCACAATCATGATTTCCACCAGTGTGAAACCCGCTTTGCGGGAGGTTTTTGTTTTCATAATACTGCTTTTCTTTCTTTTGTTTCGCGGCGTGAACCGCGCAGCAGGCGGGTTATTTATGATTTCAGCCCTGTTCACTTATTGCCTGCTGCAACCGCACTGTTAAAGGGTAGCAGCCCCAATGCCAGAAAAACAATCATTCAAAATCTCAACCATCGGGCCGCCAAAACCAAAAAAGGCCTGAAACCAGTGGTTTCAGGCCCTTTGAATTTACACTGTCAACCCAACACGCTTAGTTCGGCAACACGTGAGGGTAAGCGACAGTAGTGAAATTGCACGTTGGTGCCACGTTGCACGCACCGATTACGTAGCTGGCGTCGAATGTTTTGGTGGTGGCAATCGGACAATAGACGCTGGCCTCTACAGCGGCTGCAGTGCCGGCACGGCCGATGTAAGGGGCAATATCAGCTTCAGCGGGTGTAGCCGTGCCCACTTGCCCTTTTTCCAAGGCCCATTGCTGCTTGGCACTGTCAATCTGACGCAGATTGTTGATGCAAGCATTCATTTGTGCAGTGGACCGGGCCTTGACGAAGTTGGGAATCGCGATTGCAGCCAGGAGACCGATAATGGCCACCACAATCATGATTTCCACCAGTGTGAAACCCGCTTTCCGGGAGGTTTTTGTTTTCATAACTCTATTTTTCTTTCTTTTGTTTCGCGGCGTGAACCGCGCAACAGGCGGGTTATTTATGATTTCAGCCCTGTTCACTTATTGCCTGCTGCAACCGCACTGCTAAGAAGTAGCAGCCCCAATGCCAGAAAGTAAAACACAAGCACCGGCTTCCTTTTTTGGGTTGCCGTCGGTAATTTTACGGCTTTTTCCCGTATTTATCGGCAATGGCAGCCAGTATGTCCGGCTTCGACGTAGGATGTAACATTCCTGGACACCACTAAAAACTGCCATAGCCCACCATGATTTATACCCGACAGACAAGTTCACTCGCACTTCGTTCACTCGACTTTGCCCATCGGTTTGTTACATTTGAGTCGTGGGTTTTGTCGCTGAATTCAATTCACTGCCTGTGCAAACTCTTTTGCGGCGGTCGCCCGACATCACTGCCGATGCCGTCCGCAAAAGTCTGGCGAAATCGAAATTGTCACTGACGGATTTCGCGCACTTGATTTCCCCGGCGGCTTCGGAATTTCTTGAAACATTTTCGCGGCGGTCGCGACAATTGACGCAGCAGCGTTTCGGCAGGGTCATTCGCCTTTTCGCGCCGCTGTACCTTTCCAACGAGTGCGTCAATAACTGCCTATACTGCGGCTTTTCGCGCGACAACCCCATCCTGCGCGTGACGCTCTCGCTCGACGAAGTGAAACAGGAGGCGGACGCGCTGCGCGAACAGGGCTTTCGCAACATCCTGCTCGTCGCAGGCGAACATCCGAAATTTGTTTCCAATGATTATCTGCGCGATTGCATCGCCGCGCTCCATCCAGACTGGCCGGGCATTTCGCTCGAAGTCGGACCGCTGGAAACGGCGGATTATCGTCCGCTCGTGACGGCGGGCGCGGACGGCCTGATCGTTTATCAGGAGACCTACGACCGCGGCGTTTATGCGAAAATGCACACCGCCGGCCCGAAACGAAATTTTGACTGGCGGCTCGAAACGCCCGAACGCGCCTATGCCGCCGGTTTTCGGCGGCTCGGCATCAGCCCGCTTTACGGATTGGCGGACTGGCGTTACGAGGCGATTTGCGCCGCGGCGCATGCGGATTATTTGCTGCGGAATTGCTGGAAAGCGGCGCTGACCATTTCGTTGCCGCGGTTGCGCCCGTGCGCCGGCGAATTCCAGCCGCTCACGCGCATGAGCGATCGCGACCTGGCGCAACTGGTTTGCGCATTTCGCATCCTGTTTCCGGACGTGGGACTGGTACTCTCGACGCGCGAATCGCCGGGATTGCGTGACGCCTTGATTCCGCTCGGCATCACCCTGATGAGCGCGGGCAGCCACACCGAACCGGGCGGTTACACGGGCGCGGGCAGGGAAAAATTGCATCAAACCGTGCGCGGGCGGATTGTGGAGCTGGCGTCCGGTGCGAGTGAATGGGTGTCCGGCGGAAACGGCCGGCACGCGACCGGGCAATTTGACATCGCGGATGAGCGCCCGCCGCAGGAAGTGGCGGATTTGATCCGCCGCCTCGGTTATGAACCAGTGTGGAAGGATTGGGACGCGGCGTTGACGGCGTGATGAAATTTATGTTTGTCATCGCCAACGGGAAGCAAATCGAGGCGCAATTGCCATGTTCGATTGAGAAATTTTTGGCCGCGCAACAACTTCCGCCGCGCAGCGTTGTTGTGGAGCACAACGGCGAGGCGGTCGCACCGTCGGAATTTTCCCGGCGGCAGTTGAACGCGGGCGACAAATTGGAAATCGTAAAGATTGTCGCGGGCGGCTGAGCTGTTTTAACCGCCAGGATGCCAAGGTGCGGAGTTTGCGCTTTCGATTTCAGCGCGCGGGTTTAAGCTGTGGCCGTCATGGACTGGCTGATTAATCTGATCTGGCACAACGGCGAATTGTTTGGCGTGGCGTGGAGCGTCTGGAAAGTCGTCGGCTGGCTGGGCAACGCGGTCTTCTTCACGCGCTTTTTCGTCCAGTGGTATGCCACCGAAAAGAAAAAACGCGTCGTCGTGCCAACGGCATTTTGGTGGTTGAGCCTGACGGGCTCCCTCTTGTTGCTGACCTATTCACTGCACCAGCAGGATTCCGTGTTTATCTTTGCCTACATCTTCACATGGATTCCGTATATCCGGAATCTCATCATTCACCGGCGGCACAAAGAGGCGCACATGGCTTGTTCCGGCTGTGGAAAAAGCTGCCCGCCGCAATCCAATTTCTGCCCGAACTGCGGCGCAAAATTGTCAGCGACTACTTCTTAGCCGCTGGTTTGGCAGCGACGGAATTGGTCAACGGGATTCCGTATTTTTTCAGAATGGGCTGGAAGTCCGGATGCGTCCGCCCGTAATCAACGACTTGCGTGACAAGTTTTTCCACAACGGGTTTTCTTTGATTGAACACTTGTACAATCTGCATCGCCTGCGGTCGGATGACATTAATTTCCTTTCCGACAATGCGGGACTGATACCACAAATAAACCGCGAGTGTGCCGCTTACGACGATGAGCGCCAGCAGCAGCGTGATCATTTGGCGACGCAATGCCGTGACTTGATCCGTCAGTTCGGTCGATGGGAGAGAATTCATTTCAGATTTATTCATGGCAATCAATGGATGGCGGATTTTGCCTCAAAGGGTTGAAGGATGTGATTGATGTCTGGATGCGTCTTGCCGTATTCGAGGCAATCGTTGAAAAAGGCCTGTTCACGAATAAGTCCCGTGTTGGCAGTCACGGCCTGACTCGTAAGCAAGCGCAGTTCGCGCGTGCGATTAATTGTTTTCAGCGCAAAAATTACGCCCAGGAGCACGAGCGCACCCAGGATAAAAGTTAAAACCGTGTTTGTTATTTCGTATTTCATAATGAGTTTGGCAAGTTTAACGAATCGGCGGGGGCATGTCCAATGTATTTTCGCAGCGTAAAAAACTGATTTTGCGCGAAGGCCACGAAGTGTTTTCCCCCATCCGTCCTGCGGACACCCTCTTCCTGCCTGGCGGGGAGAGGAGCGAGTTTCTTCATCTCTCGACTTTCACCGGAAGCGCGGCATCCTTGCGCCATGCGAATCCAGTTCTTCGGCGCGACGCGCACGACCACCGGCTCGATGTATCTGTTCGAGATCAACGGCAAACGGCTGTTGCTCGAATGCGGCCTGTTCCAGGGCCGACGCGAGGAATCCATCCAGCGCAACTGCTGCTTTCCCTTCGACCCGAAGCAGATTGATGCGGTGGTGTTGAGTCACGCGCACATGGATCACGCGGGCAACCTGCCGAACCTCGTCAAGCAAGGCTACACGGGCAACATCCATTGCACCTTCGCCACGCGCGACCTTTGCAGCATCATGCTCGTGGATTCCGCACATATCCAGATGGACGATGCCGCATTCGTCTCGAAACAGCGCGCGAAAAAACATCTGCCGTCGGTCGAACCGCTATACATCATCGCCGACGCCGAGAAAACATTGCATCAATTCGTCGCTGTCAGCTATGAGCGTCCGTTCCAGGTCATGGATGGCGTGGCTGTCACGTTCCGCGATGCCGGACACATTCTCGGTTCGGCGCAGGTCGTGCTGGACGTGCGCGAAGGCGGGCGGCAATTCCGTTATTTGTTCAGTGGCGACGTGGGCCGCGGCAACGATGAAATTTTGCGCGACCCGGAGCCGGTGGAAAACGTGGATTATTTGCAAATCGAATCCACTTACGGAGGGCGCGAACATTCCCTCCGCACGGACGCCGACGAAACTGTTGGCCGGCTCGTGCTTGAAACCTTGAAACAAAACGGCAAGGTCATCATCCCGGCGTTTTCCGTCGGGCGCACGCAGCAGATTGTTTATGTGCTTCACCAGCTCACGCTCGCGGGGGAATTGCCGCGCGTGCCGATTTTTGTGGACAGCCCGTTGAGCGTGAACGCCACGGAGATTTACCGTCTGCACCCGGAATGTTTCAACGACACGATCAACAAATTCCTGCACGAAAAGGCAAATCCGTTCGGCATGGAAAATCTGACTTACATCCGTGAGGCCGCAAATTCGATGAAGCTGAATGATTTGAAGGAACCCGCCATCATCATCAGCGCGTCGGGCATGTGCGAAGCCGGGCGCATCCGCCATCATCTCAAGAACCACATCAGCGATCCGAAGAACCTGATTTTATTCATCGGCTATTGCGCGGAATACACACTCGGCGCACAAATTGTGGCGGGACAAAATCCGGTCAACATCTTCGGTGAACCGCAACCGGTGCGCGCCAAAATCGTTTCGCTGGACACCTATTCCGGCCATGCGGACAAAAATGAATTGAAGCGTTATGTCGAAAGAATCTCTGGTGACATCAAAAAAATCTGCTGCATCCACGGCGAAGAATCGCAATGCCTCGCTCATGCCGAGACGTTGCGCACGATGAAACCGAAGGCCGAAGTCATCGTGCCGGAATATAAACAAGCGGTGGAGATTTGAATTTTGATTAGTTTTCAAACTCCGAGAAAGCGAGATAATTCTGCTCGCGATTCTCTCGACGACTTTCCGCATCCCGACGGGCTTGGTCTCCTGCTTGGTAACTCAACCATCTTTGAGTTTCGTCTGGCAACCCTTTAGCAAGATCACTGTGGTTAAGAGCGTGCATTGGCACAAACCAACAACCGCGTCCCTTTTTCATGATTCCGGTCACGCTGCGAGCAGAATCTACAAACCAGTCTAAAGTATGTATGCGAAAAATTTGTCTATGGTCATGTAATAGTCGCCGCATTTTCTTCTTTGATGAAAGAGTTAGAGCATTTCGCCGCCCCATGAATATGTGGCTAAGTGGATAATCAATTTGCGGCATTATTTTTTTCGCATATTCAAGGTGGTCATGCACCCAATCATGCCAATTCCTTACTTGTTGCATCGCGTGGGTCAAAGCAGCTGACGGATTTCCGGATTTTGTAAATAAACTGCGAGTTGGAGATTCAATTTCAATCAAATGCCATTCTGGGCCAAAACTTCCAGTGTCAACAAAAACGAAATCAACTTCGTAATCACTTCCGAGTTTGATTTTGGAATATAACGGCGACCATCCGAACATTCGCAAGATTCCATTAAAAAAATAACTGCGTGTTGCCAAAAATTCGTGGACGCGAGCCTCGGGTGCATTTCTATCGAGAATTGATGTGAATTCAAGCGCATCTTTTTCAATCTGCGCCAACGTCAGATTCGATACCAGCGGATCAACTTTTGGTGCTACGGCCTTTTCAATTTTCAACGGAATGTCCATTGGCTTGAATTAGTTCAATCCCTCAAATTCACAAACTGGACGGGCACGGGAAAATCCTGCGCGCGCACGGTGGCGATGATGGTCTGCAACTCGTCCCGGCTCTTGCCGGTCACGCGGATGGCGTCGCCCTGGATCTGTGTGGTTACCTTGAATTGGCCGTCGCGGATGAAGCCAGCGATCTGCTTGGCGACGGCCGTTTCAATGCCCTGTTTGATTTTGATGACCTGTCGCGCGTGGCCGAGCGGAGAAACGTCCGGTTCGGCCTTTTCAACGCTCTTCAGGCTGATGTTGCGTTTGGCGAGCCAGCCCATGACGATTTCCGAGAGCGCGTTGATTTTGAACTGGTCCGCGGCGGAGAGCTTGATTTCGTTTTTTTCGAGAACGATTCCCGCCTTGGCGCCTTTGAAGTCGAAGCGATTGGCCAGTTCCTTGTTGGCCTGATTGACGGCGTTTTCGATTTCCATCGAGTTGACCTGGGAAACAATGTCGAATGAAGGCACGGCCCCAGCGTAAAAGGGTGACCGGGAAAGAAAAGCGAATTTGCCAATGATTATGGCCATGACATTTCCTTCTGGGAGCGCCGTGTAATTTGCGGGTTGAACCGCTCCGCGGTTTTTGCCAGTTTCAGTTCAAACCAAACCACTTTGGTCAAATTGTCAAATGAGCGAAATTAAATCCAACGCCGACATCGAGCCGTGTCTTTCGGTCGTCATGCCGGTCTATAACGAAGTGGCGACGGTGGCCGAAGTCATCAAGGTTGTGCTGTTACAGCGTCCGGTCCAGCAACTGGTCGTTGTGGACGACGCTTCCACGGACGGCACTTGGGAAAAGTTGCAGGCGGCCACGAACGGCGATGCGCGGGTCACATTGGTGCGACACAATCAAAACCAAGGCAAAGGCGCAGCTTTGCGCACGGGGTTGGAGCGGGCCACTGCTGCCATTGTGATGATTCAGGATGCCGACTTGGAATATGACCCGACGGAATATCACCGGCTGCTCGTCCCGATTTTGACGGGCAAGGCGGACGTGGTGTTTGGATCGCGGTTTCTGGGCGCCGGGGCGCATCGCGTATTGTATTACTGGCACTCGGTGGGAAACAATTTTTTGACCACTTTTTCCAACATGGCCACCAACCTCAACCTGACCGACATGGAAGCCTGCTACAAAGTTTTCCGGCGCGACCTTATTCAAAAGATCAGGATTGAAGAGGACCGTTTTGGTTTTGAGCCGGAAATTGTGGCCAAAATGGCCCGGTTGAATGTGCGCATCTACGAAGTGGCGATTTCCTATTACGGGCGCACTTACGCGGAAGGCAAAAAAATCGGCTGGCAAGACGGAGTTCACGCCTTTTGGTGCATCTTAAAATATAATTTTTTGCCCCGGTCATAGGTCAAACCCGATAATTTCCAATGACAATCCGTTCCGGAGCCAGCTAAAGTCAAACCATCATGCCAACGGCCGTTGTAATCTGGGTTTGGTTTTGTGCGTATCTCAATTGCGTCGGCTGGACGCTGTCGGCGTTGCATCAATTGAACGCCGCCGGTTACGCGGTCGCGCTGCTGCTGGGAGGCGTTGCGTTCGTGGCTTGGTGGAAACAAACTTCCGGACGAATTTTCCCTCACATTTCCTGGAGGAAATTGAAACACCGCTTTGGCCGGCCATTCCCGCTCGCATTTCTGATTTTAGCGGCAATGGCTTTTCTGGGCGGCGCGCTCTACGCGCCGACCAATTACGACGCGTTGGCCTATCGCACTCCGCGTGTGCTGCATTGGCTCGCGGCGGGGCAATGGCAGTGGATTCACACCGATTTTAGCCGCCTGAATGTGCGTGGGTGCGGCATCGAATGGGTTTCTGCGCCGTTCATCGCACTGCTGAAAACCGACCGGCCGCTGTTTCTCATTAACATCGTTTCATTCCTGCTGCTGCCGGGACTGGTGTTCAGCCTTTTTACCCGGCTCGGCGTGCGGCGGCGCACGGCGTGGCACTGGATGTGGCTTGTGCCGACGGGTTATTGTTTCCTGCTGCAAGCCGGAAGCATCGGCAACGATTTATTTGGGGCTGTCTTTGGAATGGCGGCGATTGACTTTGCCTTGCGAGCGCGGCAGGGAAAAAAGATGGGAGACCTGTGGCCCGCAATTTTGGCTGCGGGGCTGATGACCGCCGGAAAAGCATTCAACATTCTGCTGCTTTTGCCCTGGGCTCTGGCTGCGTTGCCCGTGTTGCGTTTGCTGTTGCTCCGCCCACTTGCTTCGGCCCTGGTTCTTGCCATGGCAGTGTGCGCTTCGCTCTTTCCCACGGCCGTGTTAAATTGGCGATATTGTGGCGACTGGACCGGGGCGGTGGCGGAACACGTGATCATTAACAGGGGGGCACCGGGGTTGCATTTCGTAGTCAATGCCATCCTGCTAATACTTCACAACTTTGCGCCGCCGGTTTTTCCTTTTTCAAGCGCATGGAATCATCTCATGGATCATTTAATCCCTTCAACTTTGGCGATCAGGCTGCAGCAGAATTTCGAGTCAGATGGAGCCAGACTGAAAATTGGAGAAATGCAGATGGAAGAAAGCGCCGGCTTGGGATTCGGGCTAAGCTTTTTGTTGATGCTCACATTGTTCAACAAAATCAGATGTTTATCGGGATTTTCGCCACGATATCTGATCCGGTCCATGTGGCATTTTACCTTTCTTGTTCCGTTGGGGGCGTACGCGGCGATGATCGTGTACATGGTGCAGATAGGACTTTATTGCCCCGCCCGGTATATGGCCCCCTTTTATGCGCTGCTGCTGGCCCCATTGTTGACTGGCAGTGTTCCCTCCAGAATGACTCGCAATGTTTTTTGGCGCAGCGCAGGCGTTGGGGTGTTTCTATTGGCGGCCTTTTTGCTGATCTTGACCCCCCCGCGTCCATTGTGGCCTGCGGTCACCATCTTGCGCGCGCTTGGCGCGGATCATTCTTCGCTTCCCTTGGTGAAACGAGCTTGGACGGTCTATTCCGTCTATGGCGCGCGCGGGGATGCCTTTGAGCAAGCCCGGGCGGTTTTACCTGCGGATGCCAACCCGCTGGGGATGGTCACCTCTGACGATCCGGAGGCGTCGCTCTGGCGGCCATTTGGCTCGCGCCGCATTTTGCATGTTTGTCGTGACGATACGCCTGAAGAAACGCGGCGGCGCGGCATCAATTACGTGCTGGTAAGTTCATCTGTTCTGTCACAAGGTTGGAATATGTCTTTGGACGAATGGCTGGCCCGGAATAACGCCGAGGTGGTTCAACGCCTGAGTTTGGAATTGCGGGCGCGCAGTGGCCCCACCGACTGGTTTCTGGTCAGACTGCGCCAGTGATGGTTGAATCAAACCGCCCGTGAGCGGGCCACACACCCGGTAAACGTTATGCATGATTTATCGCAAAAGAATCCGACGATTGCCGTCCTGATTCCCTGTTATCAGGAGGAATTGACGATCGGGAAAGTGGTGGAGGATTTTCGCCGCGCCCTGCCCGAGGCGCGCATTTATGTGTATGATAATAACTGCACTGATGCCACGGCTGCCAACGCGAAAAAGGCCGGGGCCATTGTACGCCGCGAAAAAAGACAGGGCAAAGGCTTTGTGGTTGCGAGCATGTTTGACCAGGTGAAGGAGGACATTTTGGTCATGGTGGACGGCGATGATACTTATGACGCTGGAATCGTTGGCGCGCTTCTGGAACCCATATTAAAAGGCGATGCCGACATGACTGTCGCCACACGCCTTCATGCCTACGGGGACAAATCTTTCAGGAAATTTCATTTGCTGGGAAACAGACTGGTTTGCGCCATCGTCAACTGGATGTTCAAGTCGCAGATCACGGACATCTTTTCCGGTTATCGCGCATTTACTAGCGAGGCGGTGTCACAGATTCCAATCACCACCTGGGGTTTTGATGTGGAAACCGAACTTACGTTGCAGGCGCTTTACCGCCGGCTGGTCATCAAAGAATTGCCGGCTCCCTACCGCGCCCGGCCCAAGGGAAGCTTTTCCAAATTGAGCACGGTGTCCGACGGGTTTCGCGTCATCCTGAAGCTTTTCCTGGTCATGAAATCCTACAAGCCGCTGACCTTTTTCGGAATCGGCAGCCTCGTGTTTCTGGTTTTGGGTCTCGCCGTCGGTTCCCGCCCGGTTTACGAATATATCACCGAGCGATACGTCCATGCGGTGCCGAGCGCGATGCTGGCCGCCTCCCTGATCATGCTGGCCTTTTTCAGCCTGGGCTTGGGCTTGATTCTCAACAGCGTGAACTTGCGCCTTCTGGAATTGGAAAAGCTGGTCGGGAAACAGCTCAGTTCAGAGCGTGACCGGCAACCGGCGCCGGACGGACACTCTCCATCGTGATCCAATGCTGGCCTGGCTCAAAGACCCTTTGTGTGAAAAAAAGGGACGGGAATTAATTCTCCATCAAGGGGAAGCAGGCTTTTTCATGAGCGCCCCGGGATTGAAAACTGCCCCGCGCAAACCGCCGATGCCGCCGGGCGGTTAAAGCCGCAACTTCTCAATTTCAAAAGGACGGCAAACCAACCCGGCTTGTGCATTCGGTGAAAAATCCGGGTTCGGATTTTGATGCATCAGGCTTACCAGACTGTCGCTGCGGAAGTTCAATCGCAATCCGCACGTCTCGGCGGATTTCAACCCGGCCCACACCAGCCGCCACGGCAGCGGAATGAATCTTATTTTTTTGCCCAGCCCGCGTGCGATTTCCAAAAGCAGTTGCCGGAACCTCCAGGACTGTTCATTCGCGGCCGTTAATAGGCGCGGGACCGCCGCCGCTTGTCCGGCGGCACAATGCTCGATGAACGCGGCCAGGTCTTCGTTGTGAACGAGAAATTGAATTTGGGAACCGTCGCCAAAAATCGGCAGCACGGACGACTTGCGGACCTGCCCGACAAGTCTGCCAAACATTCCGCCCTGCCCGCCGCCATAAACCAATCCGGGCCGGATCACCAGCGCGCCCTGGTCCAGCGCAATTTTTTCAATTTCCAGTTTAGTCCGGCCGTAAAGCGACTGGCAGCCGTCGTAGGCGCTGATGGACGAAAGGCAGACGATTTTCCCGATGCCCGCCGCGCGCGCGGCCGAGAGAATTTTCCGCGTGCCCTCCACGTTCACCGCGTGGATTTCCTCCCGGCGCAACGGCTTGAAATCGTAGGCGCAATGCACGAGCGCGGTCACGCCCGCGAGCGACAGCGGAGAAATTTCGGCGCCCAGTTGAAAGGCAACCGCCCGAGTGCCGGGTTTTGGCCGGCGGGTCAGTTCCAACGTTTCCCAGCCGTGACGGACAAAATAATCCTTGAGGCAACCGCCGACGAAACCGCCGGTGCCGGTGATCGCGCAAATGGGCTTCGATGATTTTTCGTTTGTTGAGTTGCTCATATCATTAGCCGGCAAGGGTGGGCGGCGCTGCTGCGCCGCCCTGCCAATACGCAAAATTTATTGTTTCCCAAATTCAATCCAGCGAGGCGGCCTCCCAGCCGATGCGATGCGCGTTGGCCATGACGGAAAAAGTAATCGTCGTCGCGGGCACGCTCGGCAACACCGTCGCGTCCACGGCGTGAACGCGCGTCCAGCCATGCGGCCGGCCGAGGCAATCGCTTTCAAACGCGCCCGGCTTTTCACGCATCGGAAACGAGCCGCCGGAGTGAAAACTCCGGCCGGGTTCCGCCATTTGCAACATCGGTAACAAAACCACTCCGCCCAGCCGCCGCGTTTGCCGGAGCATTTCGCGCATCACGCGCCTGACCGTGCGGCGACCGCCGGGATTCGGTCGCACGGTCACATGCAGGCAGTCCCCCCCGTTTATGCCGGTGTGTTTCAAAGTCATGCTCATGGACGGCGATTCATCCGAGTGCAGGAATCCCTGCACGATCAGCAGCCGCTCCTCCAATTGCCGCGCCAGGCCGGCCAGCGGTTTTGCCAGTGGGCCGAAGGTTTTTCGCACCGCCTGCCCGATCATCTCACTGTAGGTGTACAGTTGCAAATGGACGGTGTGACGGCTGATCTGCGGGTTGCAGAGTTCGATGAACAACTGGCTCAAGGTGTAAAGCGATTCAGTCTGAACATTGCGCGTCCGGCGGGCCAGCACGAGCGGGAAGAGAAAATACTGGCTGTCCTGCAGGCGCAACGGCTGGTCATAGGCGGATTGCGAGCGCAATAAAATCTGCGCGGTCGGAATCACGCCCGCCGCCAGATACACGCGGTTCATTTCAAACGAAAGCGGCTCGCGCGTCTGGCGATGATGGCCCTGGAGGATGACTTTGCCGGAATCTTCGCGCAACGTGGTGACAATGACATCGCGTTGATACGTGAAATTTTTCTCCGCGCGCAATTCCTGCACGGTATCGGCGCTGTTGTAAATGCAACCGTAGGGGCAACCGTACAGGCAGAAGCCGCAGCGGATGCAACCGATGCCTTTCGCGGTGTCGGCGGCGCGGATGGCCACGCGGGCGCGGCCGAAATGCCAGCCGCGTTCACGCAGTTCGGCCCGGTGCCGCTGTAGATTCCTCAAAAGCAGATCCGCCTGGCGGCTGGGCTGGATGGCGGACGGGTGGTCGCAATGCAACGGAAACAGTTCCTCCAGATCATCCTGTTGCGCGGCCAGTCCGGCAAGTTCAGCCACGGCGCGATAATGGTTTTCCAGATCCGCGTTTTTGATGGGCCAGTGCTCAATGTCCGCGTCCCGATACGGCAGCATGACCGCGCCCCAGACCGTGCTAAGCCCGCCGAGCGCGAGTGACGGGCGGATGCCCACACCGTGTCCCTGCCACGGGGTTTGCGTTTCGGTTTCGCGATATGGGTAATCGGAGCCAAAAATAAATTTGAGCGGCACGCCCTTGACGCCGGCGACCATGCCTTCCTTCAATCTGGCAATCTGCCCGGGTTGCCACTCCGATGGCCTGGTGGCGGCCAGTTGGCGGACGATCTGGGCGCGCTCCGGCTCCAAATCAAGTCCGGCGTCCAGCATGAGCACATTCGCGCCGCGAGCGAGCAGCGCCCTGGCGCAGGCGACGCCCGCCGGACCGGAACCGATGACACAGTGCATAATTTTTCTTTGCCGCAAAGGCAGGCGCGTAATGGAAACAGAGTGACGCAAGACTGCAAGCGTATTTGAACCTGGAGGCCGGATGATTTTCGGCGTGGAAAAGCTGCCGCGAATGGACCGGAATCACGCCGGGTTTGATGCGTTGGTCTTATTGAATGTCCCGGGTTGCACGGCGGTCATGACCAATCCTTGACGCACGGCTCAGTGCTGGCATGATGGCCCGGAAGACACCGTTGCGACATGAGCTGTCTCATCATTGAAGCTGGGAAAACCGAGCGTGCCTACTGGTCCGACTTGTGGCGGAATTGCGGATTGTTCTTCCGGTCGTGGCGCAACATCCCAAGGTGTTGTCGGCGGTAACACCTTGAATGTTATCCGATAAAAACGAGTTCTTGATATGCTTACAAAGCGCAGTGGCATAACCGGGCACAACGTTGTAAAACCATGAGCCGGCTGAAAAATTTCTCCCGCAATCTCGTGACCAGTTACCTCCAGTTGGGAGTTAATGTGGTTTACTCCCTGGTTTCAATCCCGTTGATTCTGCACTGGCTGCCGAAGGCCGAGTTTGGTTTGTGGGCGTTGCTGGTGCAGCTGATGGGCTACGTTTCTTTGATCGACCTGGGCATGACCTCGGCCCTGGCGCGGCTGCTGGTTGATTACAAGGACAAGCGGAGCGACGGCGGTTACGGTTCGTTCGTCAAGACCGCTTTTCTGGTCAGCCTGATTCAAGGCTTGATCATCATCGCGGTGGTCGCATTGGCTTCGCCTTTGCTGGCGTCGCTGATGAAAATTCCGCCGGAATATACAGCCACGTTCGTCTTTCTGATGCGTTTGCAGGGTGTCATCGCCGCCTTTAATTATTTCATCCGTCCCCTGGGCCTGATGCTGTACGCACATCAACGGATGGACCTTCAGGCCTATAATGAAATCGTGATATTGATGGCATCCCTTGGGCTGCTGATCCTTTTCCTGGCCAGTGGTTGCGGGATTTTTTCGTTTATTTATGCCAACGCCATCTCCGCGTTGATCTCCCCCTGCAACCTGAGCTGGCAATGTTATCGGCTGCGGATTTTACCGGTGGCAGCCGAATGGGGGGCGGCTTCCTGGAAGGTTTTCAAAGAGGTGTTCAGCTACGGGAAGGACATCTTTTTGTTCAACCTCGGGTTGCAATTGCAGATGGCCAGCCAGACCATCGTGGTGTCCCGTGCCTTCGGTCTGGAACAGGCGGCCGTGTGGTCGATCGGCTCCAAGGCGTTCAGCCTCATGGTGCCGCTCATGTGCCGGCCTTACGGTGCGTCCCTGCCCGGCCTGTTTGAGATGATCACCCGGGGCGAGATTGACCGGCTGAAAAACCGTTACCGGTCCATCGTATTGCTCACTGCCAGTCTGGGAGCGTTTCTGGGCAGTTCGTTCGTGTTGTGCAACAGCTTGTTCGTCCATGTCTGGACCGCCGGGAAAATCACCTGGTCGCCGTTGAACGATGTGTTGCTGGGTGCCTGGCTTTTCATCCTGTCCATGCAGACCACCCACAGTTGCTTTGTCTCGGTCACCAAACAAATCGGCGGGATGCGTTACATCTTCTTTGCCGAAGGGGTTTCTTTCCTTGTGTTATCCATGCTGATCGGCTGTCGTTGGGGTGTGCCGGGCATGGTGGCCACCTCCATCCTCTGCACCCTGGTTTTCACCTACCAGTACGGACTGCGACGCAGCCGTGATTATTTCCATCTCACCCTCAAGGAACTGGCGGTGGACTGGGTGCGCCCCAGCCTGAAACTGGCCGGGATTTATGTTGTGCTGGTGCCCCTCGTCTGGCTGGCCACCCCCATGCTGCCGGTCATCTGGCGGCTGGCCGTCCATGCCTCGGTGGCGCTCACGGTGGGCGGCATCCTTTTTCTCCGCGTTGGTTTCCCGATGGAAATGATCCACGAAGCCGGAAGGCGCCTGCCCCAGCCGGCCGGCCGCCTCCTGCTCTGGTTGGTTCCCTGCAAAAGTTGAACCTCAAAAACCTGGATTTCATGGACAGCGCCCCGCTCATCAACACCAGAGACCTGAATTTGAAACCTGAAACAAGCTTTCCCGCCTCCCGCAGATTACATGCTCACATCAAATTTAGTTCACCAAATCGAAGCAAGGCCAGTCCGGCTTCTGTGGCACGGCTTTTACAACGTGATTGGCATGGGGTTGGTTGAGATCTTGGAATAAACAACCACTGGGGGGGAATATTGTCTCCGGCAAACCGACACCTTGCCTGATTACGCGGACAAAAAAATAATCTCCCGGCAAGACCAGTCAGATAATTTTCAGTCGAAGATCAAGAGGCGGTCATGGCTTCGATGACATGTGAAATACCTTCGCGCAAGGAGGTTTCCGGCTTCCAGTATTGCAATAAAAACCGATCGGGCTCGTTCCGCAGGTCTTTTTGGACCACATCCGCTGACTGACCAGGCACAATGGGAACCTGCATCAACTCACCGACCAGTCGAGCCACATCGAGAATGGTAATCCATTCGAAACTGGTGATGTGGAGGTTGGCTTCGCGAGGCAGGGAGGCATATCTCTCAGGCTGGGCCAGCAGGCGAAGCGCCTTACAGCAGTCATCCGCATAAAGAAATTGTCGCATTTCTGTCCCATCCGTCATCATTTCAACTTTTCCCTTCAACTGGGCCTTGCGGATAAAGTCGGTGATGGCATGCCACTTCTCGGGATTGCTTTCCACGCCATAGACATTCCAGGCTTTAACAATCAAGCCGTTGAGCGATCGCGTGTAGTATTCTCCCAGAGCCTTCAAAATGCCGTAGCTGGAATAACTCATGTTGGACATCTGGCTGGAAGCAAAGATAAATGGTTTGCGCGTCAGCTTGAGCGCATCAAACACATTGTCCATGATCTTAACATTGTTCGAGACAAACTCAAAGGTGTGCTGGTAGGTCTTGAGGTAACGCGCGCCGCCAACATCAAAGGCCAGAAACACAACAAAGTCGGCCTGTTGCATCCGGTCCAGCAACAACTGGGAAGGCTTGCGCAAATCCTCCGCCGGGGACGTCACCAGGTCATATTCAAAAACCGTGTCGCCCTGCTGCCGCAGGAAGCTGCTTAAATGGCCGCCAATCTGGCCAGCCGAACCGAGAATGAGATATTTCATCGGACGATTTTTTTATTTTTTGTCAGCACCGATTACCTGAATACACGATCAGCAATTGAACAAATGGCGTATCCAGCAGAATGAAATCAGTCTTGTTTAATTTTTGAATGAGGGCAAGGTGAAACTAGTCTCGAAAACAATTGGTTTGAGTTGTCCGCCTGCACTGCGGCGGAATTTTAGGAGACCAACAAAGGCTTTGAATAAAGCCGACCGGGAGTCATTCCGTGATGTTAATAAAAATTTGTGCGCCGCACGGATCTGCTCACGTCGGAGAGGTCATAGCCGCCACCGCCGACCAGATTGGCCGCTACGGCACACCGCTCGAAGTCCAGATAGCAGTGCTATAGACAAACCTTGTGAAGCTGAAAGTTTTCTGGTTCTGTGTGGCGGCACATGGTGTTGTTTCAATATAAAAATTTAAACCGTCGTGTCCTGAAAAATGTCGCCGCCAAAATCCGCTCCCGCTATTTCTCTGCGGGAACTTTCATCTCGGCATCAACCAGACTTGGCTGCAATAATAATCCCCAATGAAACCAAAAGTTTTATTAGACATATCACTCTTGGGTCATGCGAAATCAGTACGCCGTGGCATGGAACGCGTCGCCGTTCACTTGTTTGAAGGGTTGCATCGGTCAAATCAATGTGAATTGTCTTATGTTGCAACTTCGCATCTTGCCGAGGTATACAATTTTCTGGAAGAGCAAGGCCGACAGCCTGAAAATAATTTAAAATTTAGCCCAACCCAACTGCGGTTCAGTCGGCTGGAGTTCCGATTATCGGGCGTTATCCAGCGTTCCATAGAAAACCGCAGCCTATACGCCCGCGCCGGCAGATGGATGCTGGCAAAAATTGTCCATCCTTGCGTGATTGGCGAATCCCGTCTGTCGCCGGACATGATCCACCACGCCGACATTTACCACACCCCATTCACACCCTTTCCGTCCATCGTGCGCCGGCAACCCGGCCTGCGCCGGTTCATCACGGTGCATGATTTCAACCCGCTTAAATTTCCCGAATATTTCGGTCCCAGAGATGCAGCCTTTATGCGCGGCCTTTTGAGCTGTCTGACACCGGACAACTTTGCCTTTTGCGTCTCGGAAACTGTTCGCAACGACATCCTCAATTTCGCCAAGATTACAGCCGACCGCATTTTTGTGACCCCGCTGGCAGCAGATGAAAATATTTTTATCCCCAGAACGACCTCCATGCATTGACTGCGCTTCGCGCTCAATACGGCATCCCCCAAGGAGACTATTTTCTTTCCCTCTCGGCTCATGCGCCCCATAAAAATTTTCCCCATCTCATGCACTGTTTCAGCGCCCTCGTTGAATCCGGCGAACTCACGGACACCAATCTGGTTATCGCAGGCCCCAATCCGCAAAGAAATCCGGAAGCCCGCGAGACTCTCGCCAAATATCCACGCATAAAGTCCCGCGTAATCCTTGTCGGACGCCTGCCGGATGAACATCTGGCGGCCATTTACAGTGGGGCAACAGCTTTTTTGTTTCCATCGCTTTTTGAAGGTTTTGGCCTTCCCCCCTTGGAGGCGATGCAATGCGGAACTCCGGTGTTAGCGTCAAATACCTCGTCAATCCCAGAAGTCGTCGGGGATGCCGGGATTCTGTTGCCACCAAAAGACATTGACGTTTGGTGTCAAGCCATGCTGCAACTATCCAGACAACCGGCTCTGCGTAAAGAATTGAGTAAAAAATCGCTCCAACGATCAAAATTGTTTTCCTGGCAGAGATTCATTGAACAAACATTACACGGCTATCAGGCAAGCCTTGAAATATAGCGGCGTTAATGAACCACTTCCGGACAGTAAATAAAATTTACTTCATGCCCCAAGTCCGCCAGAGCCGGGCGCGCATTTCGGCGGCATTGAACTCGGTGCGGGCGCAACGCAAAATGTCGTCGCGGAACGCGGCGCGCGGCGACGGCAGGCGCAGCGATTCGAGCAAAAAGTTTTCCAGTTCACCGCGCACGGTGGCGCTGGTGAACCGGCCCAGCCGGTGTGCTTGCATGATGTGGGCAAGGCTGCTGGTCGGATGGCCGAAGCCCAGCACCGGCACCCCGGCGGAAAGACAGGTACCCACCTTGTTCGGAAAACTGAAGCGGCTGTATTGGAGGTCTTCCCCCGCCGGATCCATCACCACAATGCCCCACACGCAGCGCCACAACGCCTCGACCAAGCCCTCGTCGGTGAATAGGCCATGCTCCGTCATCCAGTCCGGCTCGAACCACGGACGGTGCCGGTAATTGCGGCCGCCAAAAAATTCCAGCACGACTTTTTGCGGAACCAGCGACCGGACTTTTTTCAGGGCGGCGAGCATCTCCAGAAAACCTTGTTCGGAGATGATGGTGCCGACAAAAGCCAGCCGGATGACATCCTCGGGCGTCCGGGTGGCGGGGCTGTTTTCCAGTGCTTGCAGATGGTGCGGTTCAAAACCGGAGTGAACCACCAGTCCGTCCTTGCGCCCGGTCCGCAGATGCATCTCCGCCACCATGCCATGCCCGCCGCCGGAACAGGATTCCGCCTGTCCGACAAGCCGGATGGCAGTGTTCACAAACCGCTGGCAACGCGCCTCGCCCAGCCGCCGCTTTGCGTCGTTTTGGTCGGGGAAATCACAGAGGGAGGCATGCATCCGCGCGCCCGCCGGCCACCGGGTCCGCTCCACCACGGGAATGGTCCAGCCAAACAGCAACAACCAGATCAAATCTGGTTTGACCGCAGCAATCGTTCGTTCCAGGTGACGGGCAGCGAGCGGCGCCCAGAGATATTCCAGGATCGAAGATTTCAAGCCGGTCCAGCGCACATGAGGCACCAATTTTTCCGGCATGCAAAAGCCGTGTAGGCTGGTGGCGCGCAGGTCCGGCTGAGCGTAGAGTTCCGTGCGGCGGCAATACCACCAATAGATTTTTTCGGTGGGATAGCCCAGAAAAAGCTGTCGGATCAAATCAGTGAGCACCCGTGCCTCGGGCCGGTAGTCATGAACAAAGAGGATTTTGGGAAAGGAGCCCATGGCGGACAAATTCAACTGACGGGTGGAATTATGCTTCCAACCGCAAAGCAAAAAAACCTCAAGGCGCTGATGGAGATATGTAGCTTCATTTGAATTTGCGGGAGCCAAGCTAAAAGGGAATCATTGCGGATGCGAGGATTTAGTTTGCGATGGAGGATTGATGTTTGAGCGTAGTCAGGACAGAAAACCAGTCTGACATCCCGCGATCACCGTTACTCGCTTGATTTCCAGACAAATCACAACCGTCATGGACACCGTCCTGCTTTTACCCGCACGACTTGGGACGGGACGGCAGTGAAAATTTTCTTTGATGCTCCGGTCATTGTCCCTATCGTGGCGGCCATAATCTGGCAACAGCCACACATCATCAAACACAATAGATCAACAAAATGAGAATACTTGCCACCGGCGGCGCGGGGTTCATTGGCAGCCACATCGTCGAATATTTTCAAGGCAAGGCCGAGGTGCGCGTGCTCGACAACTTGCGTTCCGGCTTCCAACACAACCTGCGCGGTTTGGAGTGCGAGTTTATCCAGGGCTCGATCCTTGACCGCGAGCTCGTGCGGCGGGCGATGCAAGGCGTTGATTATGTTTTCCATCTTGCCGCTTTGGTCAGCGTGGCGGAATCCATGCAAAAGCCGGTTGAATGCGCGGAAACCAACACCATCGGGACGTTGGTCGTGCTGGAAGAAGCGGCCCGCGCGAAGGTGAAGAAGCTGGTCTTGAGCAGTTCCGCCGCGATCTATGGCGACAATCCGGTCGTGCCAAAGATTGAAGAAATGCCACCGGCCCCGAAAAGCCCCTACGCCATCAGCAAACTCGACGGCGAATTTTATTGCCGGATGTTTGCGGCCGAGGGCGGGCTGCAGACGGTATGCCTGCGTTATTTCAATGTCTTTGGGCCGCGCCAGGATCCCAAAAGCCAATATGCCGCCGCCATTCCAGCCTTCATAGACCGCGCGCTGAAAAACCAGCCAATGATCATCTTTGGTGATGGTGAACAAACGCGCGATTTCATCTATGTAAAGGACGTCGCTGCTGCAAACGCCTTTTTCGCAATTCAATCGTCCGCCACCGGAATCTTTAACGTCGCCTGTGGAAGATGCATCACCATCAATAACCTGGCCTCGACCATCCGCCGGCTCACGGGTTCCTCCTCTGAAATCAAAAACGCCCCCGAACGGCCCGGCGATGTGAAACATTCGTTGGCGGACATTGGCAAGCTCCGTGCCGCCGGCTTCATCCCGCCGGGCGATTTTCATGGAGGCTTGCAGACCACCATCCGGTTCTTCAAAGGGAAGGGGAAATAATGTCCGTATTGAAGGTGGCCATTATTATTGGAGACGAACGGGAGACGCACGCCCGTCATGAATTGCCCGAGCCTTATTTCGGATCCGCTCCATCCACCCTTCTGGCTGGACTGAAGCAGATGCCGGGTGTGGAAGTGCATATCATTTCATGTGTCCGGCGGCCGGTACGTGAGCCCGGAAAGCTCGCGGAGAACATTTTTTATCATGCGTTGCAGGTGCCCCGCTGGGGGTTTTTGCGGACGGCTTATCTGCCATGTGTTTTCAAAATTCGCAACAAACTCCGTGAGCTCCGGCCCGATATGGTTCATGGCCAGGGGACGGAAGCTTATTATGCCCTTGCGGCGGCACATTCCGGCTTTCCCAATGTAATCACCATTCACGGCAATATGCGACAGGTCGCCAGGGCGATGGGTGCCAGGCCGTTTTCGTTCCATTGGTTGACGGCCCGTTTGGAATCCTGGGCGCTCCGCCGGACCGGAGGGGTCGTGTGTCTGACGCATTACGCGTTGCGGCAAGTCGAATCCCTGGCCCGCCGGACGTGGCTGGTGCCCAATGCGGTAGACGAGGACTTTTTTACCATTGAACGCGCACCGGCGGAACCACCGACGATCTTGTGTGTGGCCGATGTTCTCTCTCTCAAAAACCAGAACGGTTTGATACGCGCACTCGATCCCATCACTTCGGAAAGGAACCTCCGTCTGGTTTTTCTCGGGCGCGTTCGCCAGACCGATCCCTATGGAGCCGAATTTCTGGAACTGGTAAAGGCCAGGCCGTGGTGTGTCTATGAAGGGTTCAAGAAGGGTGAAGCCCTCAGAGCGGCTTTTCGGGCTGCGCATCTGATCGTGTTGCCCACCCGGGAGGACAATTGTCCCATGGTGGTGCTGGAGGCGATGGCCGCCGGATTGCCGGTGGCGGCATCGCGCATTGGCGGAATTCCCGATCTGATTGACGACGGCGTCAACGGCCTGCTGTTTGATCCCAACGATGCCGACGGGATGCGTGCGGCCGTGCTCCGGCTGCTTTCCGATTCCCAAGCCGCCAGTTCAATGGCAGCCGCGGGCCGGAAACGCGCCCGGGAACACCATCACCCGGTGGAAATCGCGCGGCGACATCTGGAAATCTACCGGGAAGTGGCGGGTTCATCTGGTTGAAGCTTGCCAGGGTGTGGTCGTTGCCGGGGCACTTTCGCGGAATCTAAAATTCTTCGGTTCCAAATCAGGCGGCGTGCTGGATATCGCCACCGGCGTCGAAAGGTTGAAGCTTTTCGAAGATGGTGACTGGCCAGACTTGAAATCTTCAATAGTCATGTGGATCCGGTCCGGTTTCCCGCGGCCAGACACCGCCGCGCGGGTAATGCGCGAACGTTTTCATCCCGACGAAATTGCCCGCCAGCATATCAAAGTTTATCGTGAGGTGCTGGCCCGGCATTTGGCAGTATCCTAATTGGGCCGGAGCGCGAATTGTCCTCAATCCTCCGCAGCGTCTGGATCGGTCAGATGCGCTGCGAGTTGAGACAACTCGCGCTCCCATCCCCGGTTTGAAATTCAAATCAGGACGCTGCCCGGCATTCTTGATCCTTGAATGCAGATTTGATAAGGCTTGACACTACCGGGACGGCCTGACGAACGGGTTGTCCTGAATCATGCAAGTGACACAAATTGAAGGGCAATCGAACGAGGTCGAGCGCCGTCTTCTGACGGAAGCGATCACGCAAGCCACCCCCACAACCACAGATATGCCACAGAGCCAAAACCCCGCTTTTTCAGCCAGAGGGGCACGAAAAAGGTGATGAGGCGGAATACAGGAAACAATGTCAGCAGCCAATCATCTCCGGTAGAGAATGTAGGTCGGCGTGGAAAGAGACCGACCGTGGAGTTTTGCCCGCATTTCTTCGGTTGGAAAGACGGCGACTTTTTTCCAGCCTCCCCCGATGCTTTTCAGTTCCGAGGCATCACGAGTTAAATCGGGAAAGTCGGCGACCGGAAGCAACACGACATTGATTTGCGCCGCTTCATCGGGCGGGATGGCCTGGATGTAAAATTCGTTCACGCAACGGCGCACCCGGTCGCGCAAGGCAAAATAAAATTTATAGTCCGCCAGCACGCAGTCATCGGGACCGGTGTGAGCGTCAACGAAATCCTGGATATGCCGGGGATCGCGGAAGTTCCATTCTCGAAGGCTGGTGTAGATTCGTCCGGGCAGCCCGGTCAGACAAGCCAGACCCAGCAATGCCGCCGCCGCCGCCGGAATGATGAGGCGGCGGCCATGGGCTGGGAATTGAAGCGTGAGCAGTGCCAGAACGGAGAGGGACAGCGGGATAATCACCATGTAGAAATACATCATCCCAAATGAGGTGCGCGCCATCATGATGCAAGGCACCAAAACAACGGTTCCCCAGCCCAATAAAAGCCAGCGCCGGTAAATGGCCGCAGTGTTTCTTTTCCAAACCATCGTCAAAAGCAGCAAGGCGACCATCATTAAAATCACGCCATAGTCCTGGCTTGGGTATAGAAAAATCTGCAGTACTGTGGAGAAAGAAAGCTTCACTCCAACCGCACTAAGGCTTTTCAGTGCATGCAGATATGTTCCCAACTGATGGTTCAGAATAAGGAAGGCAAACACGGCGATCACGCCGCAGCCGGCTCCCGCCATCGCCATCAGCGCTTCTTTCCAGCGGGAAAAGCCGGTAACGACGGTCAGGAACGCCGCCATGGTGACGATGTAGGGAATACATACAAAGCCGGCGGTCGGCCCCAGAAAGCAGCCCAGAAATATCAACCCATACCTGCCTGCCGGATGTCTGAGGCTGGCCCCCAGCAAAGCGACTCCCAACCCGACAAAAATCCAGACGTCGTAACGTTGATTCCGCATCATCCAATTGGTGCTGTATTCTGTTGACAGCAACACAATCCAGAAAAGGCGGGCGGGCGATGCGAGGAACTTGAACCGAAACGCGGCCAGCCAGAAGAAATAGGTTCCCACCGCCCCCAGAAAATAGCAATAAGCCCGCGAGGCAACCATGGAAATGCCAAACACTCGCACCCAAACTGAAAGTGCCGCCGGATACAGCGGTGAACCTGCGTAAAATTCGCGATCGGTCTGAAACGAGTTCATGGTGCTGGTCCATCCCTTTCCTGCCGCCAGGTTGAGACCCGGATCCACATAGCCGGTTTCATCCATCCAGCCCCCAAAGGGGGAACGAGAGGCAATGGAAAGATTCAGCAGAAAGAAAAGGCAAATACCCAACACGGCCAGTGCTGCTTCCCGCGAGGAAATCCATCCGTTCAACCGTTGCAAGGTCGTCTGGCCGGTATGCGCGACGGCCTCAGTGGGAACGGATTCATTGATGGACCTAGGCGACATGAGACTGGGGTGCGGAGACTACACCGGTGCCATGCCCTAGTCAAGAAGCGGCTTCGATGGCAGCAGCAGGCTGTCCACGGCTGGCAATCACCGACAGCACGACGATGCGGGAACGGTATAATCCGCTGGTCATTGCGCGGCGGCATCATGGAGATTTACCATGAACTTATGTGACCCCAAAAGGAACGCCGTCAGGAGAGTCAAGGTATGGAACCCGGCTCCGGCTGCCGAAGACTTGAGCGGAATTTTGAGTTGGTCCGCTCTGTTGCCGCTTGCCTCGGGAACAACGCATCCAACTAGAGCGTCTTTCAAGTCAGGCATGGCAACTACTCACTTTATGGTGTTCTCATATTGAAGTCCAAAGTCTGCTGGTCAAGTCCAATCCGCCCGGCAATGCGGATACGAGTCAAATTCCCTTGAACTCCTTGATCGCGGACACCACTCGGGCCTGATCCGCTTCCGCAAGACCGTTGTAGAACGGCAGTCGAACGAGACGGTCGCTCACGTCTTCCGTCACCGGGCAGTCGCCTTCTTTGCCGCCAAACTTCCGCCCCATGTCCGACAGATGCAACGGCAAGTAATGGAACACCGCTTGGATGCCGTGGGCCTTCAGGTGTGCAATCAACCGCTGACGACTGTCGAGTGTGGGCAGCAGCAGGTAATACATATGCCAGGCCTGCTCGCAGTGTTCCGGGACGACCGGTTGCCGCACGCCGTTCGCCGCACACCAGCCGGCGAGTTCCCCATGGTAGCGTTGCCAGATACTGCGGCGCCGGGATTGAATGTTTTCCCAAACCTCGAGTTGTGCATACAGAAAGGAGGCCAGCACGTCGCTCATCACGTAGCTGGAGCCGAGATCCACCCAGGTGTATTTGTCCACCTGACCGCGAAAGAAGCGGCTGCGGTTGGTACCTTTTTCGCGGATGATCTCCGCGCGCTCCACATAGGCCGGGTCGTTGATCAAGAGCGCGCCGCCTTCGCCACAGGTGATGTTCTTCGTTTCGTGAAAGCTCTGGGTCGCCAGGCAGCCGAAGGTTCCCAGCCAGCGTCCCTTGTATTTGCCGAACAAGCCATGCGCGTTGTCCTCCACCACCGCGACGCCGTGCCGCCGCGCAATCTCCATGATGGCATCCATTTCGCAACCCACCCCCGCGTAATGCACTGGCACGATGGCTTTGGTTCTCAAGGTGATGAGCGACTCCAGTTTTGCTTCATCCAGATTCAGTGTGTCAGGTCGAACATCGCAAAACACCGGCCTTGCCCCGCGCAGCACAAAAGCGTTGACCGTCGAGACAAAGGTGAATGACGGCACGATTACCTCATCGCCCGGCTGTACATTCAGCAACAATGCCGCCATTTCCAAGGCATGCGTGCATGAGGTGGTCACCATCGCCTTTTGCACGCCCAGCACCTGCTCCAAAAGAGTATGGCACTTCTTGGAGAACGTCTGATCACCCGCGATCTGGCCGATGGTGATCGTTTGGAAAATGTATTCCAGCTCTCGCCCGCGCAGCGAGGATCGGTTAAAGGGGATTTTCATGATGGACAACCTTCTAGGAATTTCTTCAGTGAATTCATGCGCCAATTTATAACCGAATCACGACTTCCTGGCGGTAAAAAAATATGATTCGCTGCACGCCGACGACTCGCGCGGCGATTTCCCTGACTTTCTCGATCAACACGGTACCGAGTCCGACGCCCGATGTGGACTTTTTGAGCGCGTAATCCGGATGCACGGCGATGTGCATGATGGCCATGTCCGCTGGCGCGGTCCGCATGAACACCACCACGCCCACGAGGTCACCGCTGGGCTTGTCGCGGTCAAACGCGAAGAGCGTCTGTGGGGTATGCTCGCCCACGCAGATGGAAATCCCGCCGGCGCTCTCTTCCAATCGCGGATGCCCGAAGTGTTCCAGCGAATTGATGATGCCTTCGCGCACGCGGTGCTGGCGCGGGTTGAAATATAACAGTTCTTCCAGCGCAGCGCGCGACTTTGGGGGAACTTTCGAGGAGAAAACAAGGTTCATGGTTGTGCCGATCACTTCGTTGCGCTCTTGTGGCCGGAAGAAGAAACGCGCGGCGCGTCCTGCAACTTAAAAGGCTCGCCGTGTCCGGGATAAACCAAAGTCTCCGGATCGAAGGTGTCCAAGAGCAAAGTCAACGATTTTTCCAACTCCTTCTTGTTGCCGCCGGGTAGGTTTATAACCCGCTTCACGTCCGGTAGCAGACAATCTCCGGTGAAAAGCAGGTTCTCGATGGCGATGCAGATGCTGCCCGGCGAATGGCCGGGGGTGGGAATAAACCGGAACCGGCCGCCGCACCAATCGAGGCTCCAACCGAGGTCTTCGCACACGAGATCGGCCTTCCCGCAGACGACGTCCCGTTGGACTAGATAACGTGAAAAGTTCCGGGTGGGGTCGGTGATGGCCACAGAACATTCCCGCGAGCAAATCACCTGGCAACCCCAAGATTCCTTCAGCGCCGGCAAGCCGGAGATGTGGTCGTAATGCTCGTGGGTGAGCAGGGCATACTCGATGCGCCCGCCGTGTTTTCCGACACGGTCAGCAAACTGGGAACCGGCCGCATCCCCGGGGTCGATAACGACGCAGTGCGGGCTGCCCAACCAGGTGAGGAGGTAGGTGTTCGATCCAAATGGCTGATTGACGACACGATCCACCTGCAAGGCTGGCCGACGTGTCATAAATACACCTTCCGCAAAACGGCGAACGTGGCATTGACCCGAAAACCCAAGCTCCCAATTTCGAGGTTGAACACGGGGTAGTTAATCGCCGAGATATGAGTGACCGCCCGGCGGAAACCGTCCCTGCGCATCTGGTTGAAACAAAAGTATGATGCAATCACGCCAAGCCCCAAGCGCTTGAACTCCGGATGCACACCGCCCAACAGAAGCAGGACTTCCCTGGGACCGGTTACACGATGAGTCCGGAAATTCAGGGTCTGTTTCGAGGCTGGATCATACAACCGCCACACCGCTTCATTAGGCGCCGCAAATGACTTCTCCACGTAACGCCGATAACGGGCACCGGAAATGCCCTGCGACACCGCTGGATCGATCGTGAACCGGTCATGCACGACAGTGCGGCTTGCAATGTCCAACACCTCGTCCAGCGCCTCGCGCGTCGTCACCTGCTGATACTCATACGGATAACGGCTCACGTCGTAGTCTCGCGCAAAGCGGATGGTCGAGCGAATTTGACACTCGATGAACTGGAACCCGTGCTGTTCCAACCGGTGAACCGTGGCCAGATCTTCGAGCGGGACGCGGCAGGAAACATAGGCCGGATGAAACTGTTTCAAGTAGCGGACTTCCTCGGCAGCCAGGTCGTCCGCGGGCATCACGTCCTTCAACGCGAGCACACTGCGTCCAAAAACTGCTGAGTCCACCTCGATTCGCTCGACTTTCATGGTCTTCTCAAAGCGCCACCATGTTCTGGGCCGCGAACGTCCGATCCGCCTCCTCCGCGCGGAATGGGCGTTCGATGAAATAATTGGGGTCCCTGCGCAGCAGTTCGTGATATACCGCACGCGCCTCCGGTTCCCCGATGCACCCGATGAAATTGTTCCCTAGCGCTGCCACGCGGAGCAGTCCGCGGTCGGTCAGCAACTGCTCGTAGGTGTAGCTGGCCGCATTAGGTTTCACGTTGTGGTAGCGAACAAACAGCCGGTAGGTGTCTTCGTAGGCTTTTCCCGCGTGCGTGATCTTCCCCGTAAACTCCCGGTCATATCGGTAGGGCACGCCAGCAACCCATTCCAGATAATGCATGTAAGTAAAACAGTCACCAAGTCTCACGCCAAGGAACAGGAACTTGACCCCCTGCCGCCGGCTCAACTTGTCGAACGTCGAGTTCGTCCCGATGGACTCGTGCCCCAGATTCTCCGCCAGGTCGCGGTCGTCGCCCACCACCGCCACGGACATCAACGGATCCACGGAGCGGACGGCCTCCGGCCTGCGGCGAATGTATTCGTTGAGCGCGCCCATGCGGCTTTTTGATTCGGTTACGTCGTAATCCTCGCCGTTGCAGAAACTGAAGGTAAACGTGGGCACGCACAGCGTCGGCACGCCAAGCGCGCGGATCGTTTCATAGATCGCCTCAAGCAATTCCGTCCGGCGCAAATCCGGATTCGGTGCGCCGAAGGAAAGTCCGGTGTGCATGTAGAGTCCCTGGCAGTCGTGCGCGCCCACGGACCTCAGGGCCGCTGCCAGATCGGAGACAGTTGCCCATCGGCCTTCGCCGGTCTTAAACAGGTTTTTAGTTTTCAAGGCGGGTGAAGGCACAGGTTGCGGCTACTTTAGTGACATGTTAGCGGTTCGTCCGCCGTCCACCACGAATTGCTGACCCGTGATCCAGCGGGCCTTATCCGAAACCAGGAACGCGGCGACCTCCGCCGGGTCTTCAGGCGCCCCGACGCCGAGCGGATATTGCCGCTGGAGATTGGCGACGATTTCAGGGTCGGAGAGGCCGCCTTCCGCCATGCGCGTGTTGACGGCCCCCAGCACGAGGGAATTCACCCGGGTGTCGGGAGCGAGTTCGACCGCTAGGGCGCGCATGTAGCCGTCCAATGCGGCCTTGCTGGCGCAATACAAACTGTGGCCGCGCGCTCCGAATTGACTCCAGATGCTGGAGATGAAGAGGATGTGCCGGGGTTTCTGCGGGTTCACTTTTTTATTAAGGAGCATTGAAATGATTTCCACTGCCGAGGTGAAGTTCACGGCCATGATTTCTTCGACGACAGCGTGTCCGATGCTGCGCGCCGGCAGAATTGTGACCATGCCCGCGCTGTGGATGAAGCAACCCACCGTAATCTGGTTCTCCTGAAGCAACCGGGCGAGCGCATCGGCCAGGCCGTCCACGAGTTTCAAATCGTAAGGCCAAAGCAGGTGGCCGTCGCCGTGGCACAGCCGCCGGGTTTCCTCCAACCGGCCCGTGTCGCGGCCGTGCAGGATGAGTTTTCCCTCGACGGAAAGCCGGATCGCAATGGCGCGGCCAATGCCGGCGGAAGCGCCCGTCACCAAGGTATAGTTGTCTGGGCAGGTTGCCATGTCAGTTTTTCTTTTTGCTTTGGATCAGCGTCAGCAGTTCCGCTGCGGTTTTCGCGGGGACGAGGTCGGTTGCGACCATGTTCGCGCCGAATTCTTTGTCAGCGAAGGCGAGGATCGAAAGCACACTCAATGAGTCCCATGATTCGAAGTCGCGGAGAACGGCTTCCGGTTTGACTTCATCCACTTCGAGGATGTCAGCCAGTTGTTGGTAGAATTTTTCCATATTGGATTTTTTGTTTGGGTTGCGTGTGTTTCTTTGCTTAACTGTTTGAAGGGTAGTCAATGGTGACACAGAATTGCAAGGGGCCAACGTTTAGCAGCATTGAAGCCCAAGTCAACCCCACGCCAAAGCCGGAGAGGCAGACGCGAAGCGAGCGACTGGTCACCTGTTTGGCCAAGTTCAGCGCAATCGTCGCCGGGATGGTGACGCTGTTGCTGTTGCCGTATTTCTCCACCAGGTTGCTCGGCACCCTGTCGTAGGGCACCTTCAATTTGTCGGCCAGCTTTTGGAGCATGAATCGGTTGGGCTGGTGAAAAAGCCAGTAGTCAATCGCCTCGCGAGAGATGCCCGCTGTTTGCAGCAGGCTTTCAATCAAGGGCGGCACCTCCACCATCACGAAGTTGAACACTTCCGAGCCGTCCATCCGCAAATGATCCTTGGCCCGGAGGTTGTTGTCCCCCACATCTTCAAGGGCTGCGGTTTCTGGTGTGCAAGGCTGGCGCATTCCCCCGGCGGGAATCATCAACATTTTATGGCCTTCCCCATTCATTTTCAGGTTGGCATGGATTGTCCCAGCACCCGGCTTGCGTTCGACGAGAGTGATGGACGCCGCATCGCCCACCAGCGGGAAGCTGTTCCGGTCTTTGCGCGAGACCTTGCGACTGAGAACGTCAGCATTCACCATTGCCACGCGGCGGACCGATTCCTGTTCGAGCAGCCAAAACGCCTGCATCAGCCCCATGAGATAACCGGCGCAGCCTTGGTTGATGTCCACACAATACATGTCCCGCTTCAGCTTGAGCCGGCCCTGAATAACGCTGCTGGTCGGCGGCACGATGTAGTCGGGTGTCTGCGTGACGAGGATCAGCGCGTCGAAGTCATCCCGACCAAGCAGGTTGTTGGCGAAGAGATATTCGAAACCATGCACCACCAGATCAGACGTGCAGACGCCGTCGGTGACGAGCCGGTGCCGGTCGTAGCCCATGACCTCCTTCAACTTTAGCGAGCGTGACGGGCTGAAGTTGAACTCCTTCATGTCGTCCACAAATAGTCGCTCGTTGGCGGGAACGACCAGCAACTGGCCGGTGATGGCTTTGTCGTGGAAGAGAAAGTTCATGCCTGCACTCCGTATCGGGTGAGAAGTTTCTGGATGACTTCAAGGCTTTTGAGGTTTTCCGGCAGGATCTCAACGCCGTCTATCGAGATATTGAAGTGCCGGTCCAGCGCCGACACCAGTGCCACAATATCGAACGAATCCAACAGCCCGTCCGAAATAAAATCGGTGGACTTGGTGAAATCATTTTCCGGCCTAACCTCCTTGAGGATGTTAAACACTTGCGTTTCAATAGATGTCATTTCGCCTCCTTCTGCATTAACATGATCCGATCTTCCATGCCGTCCTCAATGAAGCCGTAATGTTGGTATTTTGAAATGGCATCCTTGTTGGCGCTGATAACCCAAAGGTTGATGCGCCTTGGCGCTGTCAACCGCAGCGCGTGCCGCATCACGACGGCGCCCAGGCCCAAATTGCGATAGCGGCTGTCCACGGCCCAGTAGCGCACCGTGGCCGACTGGCCCGCAATTTCCAGGAACATCAGGGCTGCGATATTGTCATCCCGGCGGACAATGGAGATGCAGCCTTTGCTCAACGCCTCGCGCAGTTCAAGCTCATTAGGGATACTGTCTGCATAGGGATCGAAAATCCGCTGCAATAACTCCAACAACTCTTTCACATCCCCATCCAACGCTGTCTCCACCGGTTGGGCGGGAATGGCAGCATCGTCAGGTCGCGATTGCCTGACCATGCGCTGGAGAGTCTTGTGATGCTGGAAGCCGGCCTCGTTGAAGCGTGACTGCAAATCATCCAAGCCGGTTTTCTTGCCAACCAGCTCGGCCACCAGCGTGCGAGGCGCAATTGAGACTAACCCGGGCAAGGCGATGCTCAGTTGCAACGGTTCTTCGGCAAAAAAGTAGAGATAGTCAAACGAGGCCGCCGCGCGGAGAAACACCCTGACGCCGGGGTAACCGACCATGCGAAGACGCCGACCGGCAATCCAGCCGCCCACTCTGTCGGGCATCGGAAAAAAGTTCGCACAGAAACCCTTCGCGTGTTGTTTTACCTCGCGGAGCGCTTCGAGCACTTCTTTGTAGTCGGTGACTTCTTTCACGATGTCTTCATCAGGCGATTGTCTTCGCAAGCTGGTTGCGGTCAATCTTCCCGTTCGGATTCTTGGGCAGCACATCCATCTGGTGGCAATGAGTCGGCCACATATACTTGGGCATGTGGGGTGCCAGCGACTCGCGAATCTCGGCGGGCGCGATGGGCCGTTTGGCTTCGAAGAAGAGATGAATCTCCTTTCGCTCGCTGTTATAGCAAACGCAGGCGTATTGGATGCCGGCGATCTGAAGGACGAAGTGCTCAATCTCACCCAAGTCA
Organism: uncultured Verrucomicrobiae bacterium; assembly: GCA_963835625.1. Taxonomy (GTDB): domain Bacteria; phylum Verrucomicrobiota; class Verrucomicrobiia; order Limisphaerales; family UBA11358; genus UBA11358. The sequence goes on along the minus strand of CAWIGO010000011.1, from coordinate 236,427 downwards.
AACCGGTTCCCCATGTGTTTGACCTGAAAATCTTTTCGCCCCACGAACATGATCTCGCCGCGCTCGTTGCGGTAAACCACGTCGCCGGTGCAGTAGATCAATTCCGGGTAGTGTGGGTTGAGAGGATTCTGAACGAAAGCGCGCGCCGTGGCTTCCGGGTTGTTCCAGTAGCCATGCGCCAGCGAACCGCCGCGGACGCAGAGTTCGCCGTGTTCGTTGACCGCGCACGCCTTGTTTTGGTCGTTGAGGATAAGGATGTCGGTGTTGCGACAGGCGAAGCCGATGGGCAGCGGCTCGTCGTCGCGAAACTCGCGGTCCACGATGTAGTAGGTGCAGATGACGGAAATCTCGATCGGGCCGTAGAGGTTGATGAAAGTGGCCTGCGGCAGATGGCGGCGCCAGTAGTTCAGATGGCGCGTCGGAAAAACCTCCCCGGCAAAGCACGCCATTGTGAGGTCCGGCAGCGGGATTTTGTCGAAGAGCTTGAAGTTGGCGATGGTGACCATGATGGAGGGCACCCAGAAGATGAAGGTCACCTTTTTCTCGGCCATGTATTGCACGAGCTGGGCCGGGAAGGTGGCGAATTCCGACGGCAGCACTTCGAGGCGGGCGCCCTTAAGCAGCGTCATGAGAAAGCCGACGATGTAGCCGTCGAAGAAGAACGGCGAGAGGCTGCCGACGACCTCGCTCTCGGTGAAGTTGAAACGGCGCTGCCACCAATTGATGAAGTCAATCAGGCCACGATGGCTCAGCACGACGCTCTTGGGGATCCCGGTGGAGCCGGAAGTGTTGATGATGCAGACGGGGTCGGTGTCAATGCGCTCGTCAAGCCGCTTCTGCAAGGCGGCATTGTCGTAGTCGGTGGCGGTGGTGAACAACTCTTCCACAAACAGCAGGCGCTCCCGTGGATAGCCCAGCTCCACCAGTTTATCGGCCTGCGCCCGCCGGGTAATGACAAAGAGCGGGTCAATGTTCCGGAGAATGTGCTGGATCCGCGCAGCGGGAGCCGCGTCGTCCAGATTCATGTAGAAGTTGGCGCTGTAGAGAATGCCGAGATCGGCCACCAGTGCCTTGGCGCACTTGGAGAGGAAAACGGCCACCGGACGATTAACCGCGCCGGTGCGGCGGAGGATTTGGGCCGCGATGTTCTTGGCGTGTCGCTCGATGTCGGCAAAGGTAAAGGTGTCCTGCGGGTCGGCAAAACCGACCTTGCTCGGGTATTTCGCTAAGGCGCCTTGCTCGAAGTATTCCAATATGTTGATTTGCATTTTGGTCAGCGGGCGGAATTGCGGTCGATCTTCGCTTCCACATTAAGGGCCTGTTCCACGCAGTACAACGGCCGGCCCTTCACTTCGTCAAAGGCTTTGCCAAGGTAGAGGCCGAGGATCCCAAGGTTGGCAAAACCGAGGCCGCCGAGGAAACAAACCAACACTACCAGCGTGGTCCACCCGGGCACGACGATGCCAGAGTGCAGATAACGGATCACCATGATCACACCATAAAGGACCGATAGGAATGCGAGCGCAAATCCGAAACGGATGGAGAGCCGGAGGGGTTTGTTTGACTGGGAGACGATACACTGGACGGCGAAGTCCAGGAGCTTGCCGAACGTGTAGGAACTGCCGCCCGCATACCGCGCCGCGTGCACCACGTCCACATAGGCGCGGCGGAAGCCGGCCGAGTTAAGTAAGATCGGAAAGGAACGGTTGCGCTCACGGAACTGGCGCACGTAGGCGATGACCCGGCAGGATGAGATGGAGAAGTTGGCGATCGAGTTGTCCACCTTGATGTCGCCGAGATGGTTGTAGAGCAGGCTGAACAGGCTGGAACTGAGCTTGCGGTAGATCGAATCGTTGCGCTCCTGCCGCCGGGCGAACACCAAGTCATAGCCTTCCTGGGCCTTGCGGTAGAGCTTCCCGATTTCCTCCGGTTGGTCCTGGAGGTCGCAATCCATGACCACCACCCAGTCACCGGAGGCATGGTCGAGTCCGGCGGTGATAGCGTAGTGCTGGCCAAAGTTGCGGCTGAGTTTGATGCCCTTCACGCGCGGGTCGCGCCCGGCCAGCGTGGCGATTTCCTCCCACGAACCGTCCTCGCTGCCATCTTCGACGAGCACCAGTTCGAAGTCGGGCGTGATCGGCTCAAGCGCCTGCACGAGCCGGCGATAAAGTTCGGCCAGACAATCCCTGGCTTTGTACACCGGGATGACCACCGAGAGAAGCGGATGACAGGCCGGATCAGGCATGGGCAGATGATGAGAGTTCGGCCACGGCAAGACAAGAAGTTCCGCAGGGAATGCTTTGCCTGCGGGCAAGCCGGGCCAGTTCCCAATGCCAGACACGCTTCAGGAAGAGCGCCGCATATACCGCAAGCATTGCGTGGCCCTTGGAGAGCACAAACCTCTCTCATTCAGGGTCCTCGGATTCGGTCGCGTGCAGAAGGTCTCCATAAAGCACGGCGATGATATCGGCTACAGACAACGCTGATCCAATGTGACCGACATTGGCCCGCTTAGATTGTTCTAGGATTATACGCCGAATTTGCATGGGAATTGGATTAGACATTCAACAGGTGCAGGGTAGCTGAGATGCCGTCATTGTCATTCGACTTAGGCAGTGAGATTGAATGCGAAATCGAAAAAAACTTCCAACGGAGACGGCACCAGTTGCCTCGCCGTCGTGGAGACACTTTGTCCCTTGAGAATTTCCCAGGTGCGGTCGCGGGAGCCGTCGTCCACGCAGATAATTTCGTAATTGGAATTCCACGTCGTGGCGACCGCGCCGAGCCGCTCAAAGAGTTTGGGCAGCACGGCCTCCTCTTGCCGGCGGCGTGCCAGTCTGACCTATGATTCCCTGCTTGATGATGAGCGCCGAACCGCTTTTGTCCGGCATTGGGACGGGGATCTCAGGTTTGTCTCTAAAAAAATCCTGAACCGCCTTGCGCGCGCCCGGCCAGGAATTGAAATCGTGCGCCAGGATGAATCCGCCGGGGACAACTTTCTCGTAAAAATAGTTCAAGCTGGCCAGCATCGGCTCATAGAGATCGGCGTCAAGATGAACCAGGGCGAATTTACGCTGGTGCAAAAAATCCGGGGCGCTTTGAGGAAAATATCCGGGGAAAAACTGCACATTGTCATTTTGAGGGGCAATATTTCTGCGCGCCATTTCCACGCTGGTTTCCGAGAACTCCGTGCTCCGAGTTTTGCGACCGGTTTGAGCGCCTTCAATCCGTACATCACGTTCATCGAAGCCGGCGAAGGTGTCGAACAGGTAAAATTTCCTTTCCGGCAGGTAATGATGAATCAACCGGGCAGTGTTTCCCCGGAAAACGCCCAGTTCGGCAAGATCGCCTTCAATGGCGCGTTCGACAAGACTGCGCAAGAGCAGGATGATCATATCGCGCCGGACGGTGTCCCATGGTTCCAACGCCAGCACCGCGCGTTTCACCGGATCACCGGGGATGATCAAGCCACCGGTGGCGGCAACGAAATCCCGGTTGTGCCACCAGGACTTGGGATCCAGATCCATTTTGCCCTGGAGATAAAAACCGGAACGGGAAAACAGCGCGCAGCATCCGCGAAGCAAACGAATGCGAAGGTGCCAACGCAGGGCCTTCGGATCCCGGAGCAACAGCCCGAATGCTTTCTTGAACAGGTGAGCCATGAGCGCGGTTCTTTGGCGGGGTTGTTTAGCAATAAAGTGCGCTGGTCGCAATCATTCTTTGAGGCAGGTAGCGGTGAGAGGCACGTTGGCGCGGCTTCGGAAAGCCATGTTTTCGGGTACGGCCGCGTTTCCCACCCATCGCCTAGTATCAGGCGTGGTCTCCGGGCACCGTGCCGAGGGTGGTTCCGGCTTGCCTCACGACTTTGCTTGTTTCTATGCTGGGTGCATGATCGACCGTGCCGATGTTGTTTAAGGCTGCCATGGAAACTCCATCCTCGAAAATCGAAGGGCAATTAAGTGAAACCGAGCGCCGGATGCTGACGGAGGCTATGGTGTTGAATCTCTTGCCCGCCCGCTGGGCGCGGTGCCTTTCGGGCGGGGGGCGCGTAACAACGACGTTCCATGGCTGACGGATCATCCATTTCTTCGACTGAGCAGAATCCGGCCTACAATTACAGCGCGGGCGAAAAATTGCGGCTTTTTCTCCCATGCCTGCGTCAACGACTCTGGCCGAAACGAAACCTGTTTGCCGGGCCTTATACGGGGGAATTTGGCTACGAATTGATGCAATGGCAGGGCTTTGTGCGGGCAAGGCGACGGCATTACGAGCAGGTCCATGTGCTCACCTATCCGGGACGCGATTATCTCTACGAAGGCTGCACGGTCCATTGTCATGACATCGACCTCAAGAAAGCCGGCTATTGGTATGGCCGGCTGAATCCGCTGGAGGCGCGGCGGATGGCCCATGCCAAAGCCGCTGAGATTGGCCTAAGGGACTACGATATTTTCGAAACTTCGCTGCTCTGTACCCGGTATCATAAGCTGCTTTTTGGGCGGCAGGAATTCAGGTTGTTCGAGGAACCGACCGTCACGCCGGAAATCCGCGACGTCGCCTTTCATTTTCGGGCGGTGCAAAAGGAAGGCCCCGATCATGCCAAAAATTATGATCCATCACTGGCGGATGAACTGGCCGGTTTGTGCCTCAAACAGGGATTGTCGGTGATTTGCGTGGGTCATCCGGATTATGCCTATTGCGCGAAGGGCTGCGAAGACTGGCGCCGCACCAATTTGCGCGAAAGCGTCGCCGCAATTTGCTCGGCCCGGATTCTGGCTGGCGAAAACAGCGGCGCCACCCATCTTGCGAATCTCTGCGGTCGTCCCACCATCCTTTGGGCCAATGACCAATGGCGGATTGATTACAGCCTGCGTTGGAATCCGTTTCGCGTGCCGATTTATGTTGCCGCCAACAACACCCGCCAGCCTAGACCGGCGAAGGTTTGCCGGACGATCATCGAATCGCTCAACGATCTCCGGGCCAAAACGGTTGATTTTACCCGGCCAGCCTATCAGTTGCCCCCGGTACAGATTTCCCCGGTTTGATATACGGGCAAATCTTGACACTGCCACCGTGGCGCAGGTTTTGAACCTGCTGTATCGCGGGTTTGCAACCCGCCAGGCTGTCACACCTCAAACGTCTGCCGATTATAAATCGGCGAAACAGCAGTTTGCAAAGCTGCTGCTACAATCCGCGCGCCGGCGGGAACCGGGGCAGTGTCAAGTTGTGACTTTGATTGATTCCAGCTCAGAACAATCCTTGCGGATTCATCCAGCGTTGGGCTAAGTTGGCCAAAGCCATGGACGAATGTATTTTATGACGTAAATGAATAATGCCCCCGCCATTTTGCGTTCGCTCATTACGTTTGCATTGATTGTACCGCTCGCGGTGGTCGTCGGTTACATGGTGACGAAGCCGCTGAATTACTCAACCCTGGCAATTTTAGGCGTCTTGCTTTTGGCCCTGGTTTTTCCCCTGCTGATGCGCTGGCACTATCCCTGGATGTTGTTGTGCTGGAACATGTCTGCCGTCGCATTTTTTGTGAAGGGATCGCCCGGTTTTTCACTGGTAATGATCGCCTTGAGCCTGGGTATATCGGTTTCAGAACGGATGTTGAGGCCGGAGAAGCAATTCATCCGGGTGCCGCAGATCACGTGGCCGTTGCTGTTTTTGGTCGGCGTGGTGCTCTTTACCGCCAAAATGACGGGAGGTTTCGGTCTGCGGACTTTTGGCTCGGAAGTTTATGGCGGCAGCAAATACGTCTTCCTCATCGTGGCCATACTGGGATATTTCGCCCTGACGGCGCGCCGGATTCCACCGCAAAAGGTGGGACTATATGTAGCCTTGTTTCTACTTGGCGGGGTGGCCAGTTTTATTGGCGATCTTTACCCCATCATGCCCTCGGGGCTTCATTTCATCCTTTGGGTCTTCCAACCGCAGCGTTACGAGGGGGAGTTCGAACTTGGAACGACAAGGCTGATCGGCGTATCTACTGCGGCGGGAGTCATCTATTATTACCTGATGGCCCGATTTGGGATCCGCGGAATTTTCATGGGGGGCAAGCCCTGGCGGCTGGTTGCGACCGTGCTGTTTCTTATGGTTAGTTTTCTTGGGGGATTTCGTGGCGCGCTGGTGGGGGCAATGCTGCTTTTCTTGGTTCTGTTTTTTCTGGAGGGACTGCACCGGACCAAACTGTTGCCCATATTGGCCATCATCGGTGTGTGCCTGGTGGCCCTGTTGATTCCCCTGGCTTCCCGATTGCCTTTTACCTTCCAACGAACCCTGTCCTTTTTGCCGCTGCCATTGGACCCGGCCGCAAAAATGTCGGCGGAAATGAGTTCGGGGTGGCGCATTGAAATGTGGAAAGCGCTGCTGCCGCAAATCCCCCGGCATCTGCTGGTGGGCAAGGGTTATGCCATTACAATGGAAGATTATCAGATGATGGGATGGAATTCGCCCTTTCAGGCCGCGGATGTCAGTCAACAGGGATCGGCGTTGGCGGGAGATTATCATAATGGTCCGCTGTCAGTGATCCTCCCCTTTGGTATTTGGGGAGCCATCGTCTTTGTCTGGTTTTTGGCCGCCGGGATCCGGGTGCTTTACCGCAACCATCGTTACGGTGACCCATCACTGCAAATGATAAACACATTTTTACTGGCAAGTTTTGTCGTGCATGTCGTGTTTTTCCTGTTTATCTTTGGCGGACTCAGCAGCGATATGGTGCAGCTTACCGGTATACTTGGCCTGAGCGTCAGCCTCAACGGCGGAGTTTGCCATCCATTGAGAACAGTGGCTTCCAGACCTCAAACCAATTCCCAGTGATAATCGGTGTAAAGGCAGGGTCGCATCGTCCACCCTCCGTCCCGCATTGCGGGACTACGGAGGACGGGCCGAGGCGACCGGGGTGGGGAGGCGGAACTTCCGCCGGACGCGCGGGGCCGCGCGTCCCTACCAACGCAAGAGAATGTGCCGAATGTCTCCGGGAATTGGTATAAATCCAGCGGCACGTATGGTGATTTTTCGGCTGGCACGCCGCGGCAACTTTCCAATTCGCAATCCGACACTGGAGTTGCGGAGACTTACTTGTTGAACCGGAAGTTCGTGATGTCGCAGTCCTGCATCACGTATTGCTTCATCTCCAGCCGCATTTTGCCGACGCGCCTGGCTTGGGTTTCGCCGCCCGCCCCGATGAAATCCACAAAGCTGATGATTTCCGCGCGGATGAAACCCTTCTGGATGTCCGTGTGAATCGTGCCGCCGGCTTCCCAGGCCGTCAGACCCTTCCGAATCGGCCAGGCGCGGTTCTCCTTGCCGCCGACGGTCAGAAAACAGATATAGCCGGCCTCGCGGAACGCGCGCAGCAGCAGGGCGTCGGGATTTTCCAACTCCGGCGGTCCGGCCACCACAACCGGCTTGGCGGTGAAAAAATTGTGCGCGGCGACGGCTTGCAGGTCCGCCGGTTCCAGGCCGGCATTGAAGACGAATTTTTCCTGTTCGAGGAGCGTCTTTATTTTTTCCAGCGCCCGGCGCTCGGCTTCCTGCGGGTCGCGGCCCAGACGCGTTTCCACAAATTCCAGGTCCTTCAAAATCAAATCCGCCCTGCCCTCCACCGACACAAGGATCGCGTCGGAGTCCAGAAGCTGGTCCTCTCCCACCACGTCCACCTGCGCGTGGGTTTTCTTTTGCGCCTCAACCAGTTCGTCCGCCTGGTCAAGACGCGGATCTTTAAGGTTGTGTTTGCCTGGTTTTATTCCAGTGAAACCGAACAACGCTATTTTCATAAAAGGTCAATTCACCGGCGACTGTAGAACGCGGCCCAAATACTGCCCGGTAAAACTTCCAGCGCAGCGGGCCACCTCCTCCGGCGGCCCTTGCGCGACAATGCGGCCGCCGGCATCCCCGCCCTCCGGGCCGAGGTCAATAATCCAATCCGCCGTTTTGATCACCTCGAGGTTGTGCTCGATGACGACGAGCGTGTTGCCCGCATCGCGCAATTTGAAAAGGACTTCCAGCAATTTCGCCACGTCATGGAAATGCAGGCCGGTTGTCGGCTCGTCCAAAATATAAAGCGTGCGACCGGTCGCCTTGCGGCCCAGTTCCGTTGCGAGCTTCACCCGCTGCGCCTCGCCGCCGCTCAACGTCGTCGCCGCCTGTCCCAGGCCGATGTAACCCAAACCGACCTCCGCCAATGTCAGCAACGGCCTGTAAATTTGCGGCACGACGCGGAAGAAATCCACCGCTTCGTCCACCGTCATGGCCAGCACGTCCGCGATGTTTTTGCCCTTGTAGGTGATTTCCAGCGTCTCGCGATTGTAACGTTTGCCGCCGCACGCCTCGCAGGTCACATAAACCGGCGGCAGAAAATTCATCTCGATTTTGATCAACCCATCGCCCTCGCACTTTTCGCACCGGCCGCCCTTGACATTGAAACTGAACCGTCCCGGCGCGTAGCCCCGAATCTTTGCGGCCGGCAGCCTGGCAAACAAATCGCGGATGGCATTGAACATTCCGGTATAAGTGGCGGGGTTGCTGCGGGGCGTCCGGCCAATCGGCGTCTGGTCAATCACGATGACCTTGTCGAGGTTTTCGAACCCGCGCAACGCCCGATGCGCGCCGGGCGTTTCCTTGGAACCGTAAAACTTGCGGAACAATGCGCGGCGCAATATGTCGTCCACCAGCGTGCTTTTGCCGGAGCCGCTCACGCCGGTGACGCACGTGAACGTGCCGAGCGGAATCCGCGCGTCAATGTTCTGCAAATTGTTTTCACGCGCGCCGAGGACTTCCACCCAGTTGCGTTCTTTCGACGGAGCGATGCGTTTTTTCGGAATGGGAATTGAAAGTTCGCCGGTGAGATATTTCGCGGTGAGCGAATGTTTGTTCTGCAAAATTTCCGGCAACGTGCCCGCTGCCACCAGTTCACCGCCGTGAACGCCCGCGCCGGGACCCAGGTCAACAATGAAATCCGCGTTGCGGATCGTCTCGGCGTCGTGCTCGACGACGAGCACGGTGTTGCCGAGGTCACGCAGGCCCTTGAGCGTGGCGAGCAGGCGTTTATTGTCGCGCTGATGCAGACCGATGCTCGGCTCGTCCAGAATATAAAGCACGCCGACGAGTCCCGCGCCGATTTGCGTGGCGAGCCGGATGCGCTGCGCTTCGCCGCCGGAGAGCGTGCCGCTTTCCCGGTCGAGCGTCAGGTAGCCGAGGCCGACATTTTTCAAAAAACCGAGCCGCGCGCGGATTTCCTTGATGACTTCGTGCGCGATTTTTTCCTCGAATTCCGTGAGCTTGAGACCGGCGAAAAATTCGTCGGCACGTTCGACCGAAAGCCCGCAAACGTCCATGATGGACAAGCCTGGAATTTTGGGAGTTTTGAGTTTTGAGTTTTCAGTTTTCAGTTTTTCCGGCTGAACACTTGAAACTGGAGACTTGAAACCTGCTTCATCACCCAGCGTCACCGCCAAAATTTCAGGCTTCAAGCGCCGGCCTTTGCAGGTATCGCAAAACTGCGGGCTCATGTAAGGCTTGATGCGATTGCGGACGAATTCACTTTCGCTTTCAGTGAACAGGCGTTCCAGATTCGGCAGCACGCCCTCGAACGGGCGGCTGATCACGTGCAGGCTGCCGGTGCGCCAGAATCGAAAATCAATTTCGCCTTCGCCCGAACCGTGCAGCAAAACCTTTTTGAAATCCTCCGGCAAATCCTTGAAAGGCGCCTCCAGGCTGACGCCGAAATGCGCCGCGACCGACCGCAGCATCGCCTTGTAATAAATGTTCATCCGCTTGCCGGCGCGCCGCCAGGGCTGGACCGCGCCGTCTTCGAGCGATTTTTCGGGATCGGGCACGACAAGGCTTTCGTCGAAAATCATCTTCTGGCCGAGACCGTGGCAAACCGGGCACGCGCCCGCCGGCGCGTTGAAGGAGAAATGTTTCGGCGTGGGCGGATCAAAACTTTTGCCCGTGGCCGGGCTGCACATCTTGTTGGAATGGAGGGTTTCCGTCCAAATTTCGGATTTCGGATTTCGGATTGCGGATTGCGGATTGGCAGACGGCTCGACAGCTTTGGACTTTGGACTTTGGACTTTGGACTCTCTTGGGTCTTTGGACTCGTCAGGCATTTGGTGCAGCGTGAACATGACGCCTTCACCCCAGCGCAACGCGGTTTCGACCGAATCGCCGAGCCGCACGCGAATTTTGTTGTCGATCACCAGCCGGTCCACGACGGCCTCGATGTTGTGAAATTTCTTCTTGTCGAGCTTGACGCGCGTGTCGGCGGCGAGTTCGACGAATTCGCCGTCCACCCGGGCGCGCACGAACCCTTCACGCGCAAGGCGTTCGATGACATCGCGGAACTCGCCTTTTTGCCGGCGGACGACCGGCGCGAGCAGCATCACACGCGTTTTGGATGGCAGCGCGAGGATTTTGTCCACGATGTCGCTGGTGGTTTGCGTGACGATGGGCACACCCGTGTCCGGGCAATGCGGCTGGCCGACGTGCGCGTAAAGCAGCCGGAGGTAATCGTAAATCTCCGTCGTGGTGGCGATGATGGAACGCGGGCTGCTGCCGGAACTGCGTTGTTCGATGGCGATGGCGGGTGAAAGGCCCTCGATGAAGTCCACCTCCGGCTTCTGCATCTGGTCGAGGAACTGCCGGGCATAGGCGGAGAGGCTTTCGACGTATTTGCGCTGGCCCTCGGCGTAAATCGTGTCGAACGCGAGTGACGACTTGCCGCTCCCGCTCAAGCCGGTGATGACCACCAGCCGGTCGCGCGGGATTTCCAGCGTGAGATTTTTGAGATTGTGCTCACGCGCGCCGCCGATGCGGATGAATGCCTTGCTCATGGCCTGGAATTTTTCGATTCGATCAACCGGGCAGATTAGGAGAAACGGCAGGAAAAGAAAAGCACGGAAACCGCAGGGGGTAGGGTCGCCTCGCCGAGGCGACCGGCGGAAGTTCCGCCTCCCCAAACGGACGCCGCGGCGCGGTGTCCCTACCAAATTAGGGGACTGCCTGGTCGAAAACAAAAGCGGTCTGCCCGCGCGGGCAGACCGCCGTCCTCACCCCAATTCGTAATGAAAAATCAGACCACCGCGCGGCGCCGGACTTCGCGGACGATTAACGTGGCCAGCAGGCCCGCGCCCGCCAGCATCGGCACCGCGGGTTCAGGAACGAGTGTGGGGTCGCTGTTAAACAGCTCACCATCCGTGGGAAGGGTCACGTCATTGGCGGCGAGTACGCTCGGATCCGGAAGGCCACCAATGTTGATCTCCGAGTAGGGATCCGCAATCACCGTTAAAACGGATGTGATGTTGACAAGGTCACCCGCCGCAAGGTTGACGCCGGTGGCGCCGGCTGCAAAACCCGTAAAATTCTGGGTGGGGCCTGCTCCGGTGTAAATGACAAACCCATTGACCACGCCGCCGACGGTCTGGGGAATATTGCTGAACTGCCCGCTCCAGACCACGAACTTGTTTCCGGAAGTTGAGCCTGACGCGGCCAGGATTTGGTCAAAACCATAGGTTTGCAAAAAGACATCGGCCGGTGAAAAAACATTGACATAGGTAACCAGTGACGCCGCAACGGCGGAATCAGGATTTACAAATCCGCCCACGGAAAGATAGGTGCCGAAGTTTCCGCTTAAACCGAGCGCGCCCACGGTATAATTCGCCGAAGAGGCTTCGGTTCCCACGGATACCGTGCCACCGGCCGCCGGATCGCTGATGGAGAAATTTGCGGCTCCTGGCGCAATGCCCATGTAACCGCCACCAAACGGCCCATAAAGGGTGCTTTGGGGCGGGGCTGCCCCCCAAATCCCTGCTCCCAAGGGAACCACGCCCGTGTTAAAAAATGCCGGGTTGGGGGATGCGCCATAAAATGAATTAAAAGTGCCTCCCGGACTGGACATGATGTCATTCAGCGTTGTGAACGTGTCGCCCGTCCACAACGGCGGCACACCGCCATAGGTCACGATGGGCTGAACTGAAAAAGCAATTTGACCCGTGCCGCCAGTATAAATCAGTTGGGCACGAACCGCCAAGGGGCCGGCAACGGTTGCCAACAACGTGGCCGCCAACAATCGGGCAGCCAATCGAACGGCACTGCGGGTGCATGATGAGATGCGAGACATGAATTGCATGATAAACCTCCAATTAGTGGTTAACCTTTTATTGTTTAGCGTTGAACAAAATTTGTTTACACCTGTTTTTAGATTTAGTCAAGAGAAAAAAATAATGAATCTTAACCCATGAATTTTCGCGGCGTAACAGATTGATTTTACGGCACTTGAAAACAGACGGCCCCCGGCGGGGCGTCCCCACCTTTGCACCGATTGTTATTGGGAATTGGTAATTATATCGGAGGGCCGAGTTACACGAGACCCCGATTCCCAGAATTTCCACGCAGACACAGGGACTCGCGGAGTTCGTCCGAGCTGAGGCGACCGCGCAAACCAACGGACGCATGGGGCCATGCATCCCTACCTTAAAATATTACTGCACCCGGAGGAGCCGGTAGAAACGCATGGGTGAGTTCGTCGCGCCGGGGTCGGTAAACGTGAACGTCCCGTTGGTGGAAGTGAGGATGACGTCATTGGTCATCCAGACCATCGGCTGCGAAAGGTTTGTCGCCCATTCCACCTGGAACCTGTCACCCGGCGGCGCGACCCATTGAAGCTGAGCGCCACTGCTCGTGATATTGGCGGCGGAAATGGAGAACGAACTGTGCGTACTGCCCCCCGGCACGTCAAAATCCACCTCGATGCCGTAGGTGATGTTGGAGGTGCCCGTGTTTTGCACGGCCAGCCAGTAACTGCCGCCGTCCACGATGTTCGTGGGCGAACTACTGCGGCTCAGCACGGAGGAACCGTTGGTCACGCCATTGAGCAGCAGGTAATCGCCCGGCGAGCCGGTGCCGCTGGGCGGCGTGGTTTCATTGAACCACAGGTTCAACGGTCCAGTGGCGAAGAGCATGTTCGTGGCGGAATTCGCGGGCGTGGGGAAACCCGCGGTGGGCGGCACCCGGATCAAATAATAAACGATGCCGCCAGCGGGAATGTTGTTGGTTTGCGGCGGCACATTGTTGAGCGTGCCGCTGGCGGTGGTGTAGGTGAATCGCAACTGCCAGCTCACGAGTGTCGCGTTATTGCTCGCGCCGGCGCGGTCGTCTTGAATTTCCAATGTCCATGTGCCGTAGGCGTTTTTGTGGGCGAAAGTGTCCAGCGACTGTTCGGGAAGATAATAAAGATCAGGACTGATGATGGATGAGTTGAGGTTGGTCACTTCAACAACACCGTACGTTGGATATATGATGGAAGTGTCGGAACAGTCTTCGGCAGCATTATCCTCATCATTCCAATCGCCGGCATTTCCCGCACCCCCGCCCACTCCCCATCCCCAAATAAACGTGTAATATTCACTGCCGTTACAATTATTCGGTTCACTGGGAGGACCGGGAGACCAATCTGTGTAGGTCACAGGTTCTCCGCTGACCCAGCCAAAATTATTGGAATGGCATGAGTCGGTATATGGCGAACAATTGGCGTCTAGATTCGTATCGTATAAACCAATCCACAAATTGTGGCCTATACCACCGTAAGCGGAGAACGTGTCATAGACCCAGTTCTGCTCAGCCGCATTACGAATTGTCACCAAGTGGCCACCCAGGTTTGTAGCCCAAGCTTCCGAACCAGTCCAGGTATTGGTCCCCAGGAGATAGTAGGCATAACCATTCTTCGCCGGATTAAAAATCGGGCCTCCCACCACCACCACATTGGTTGGGATTGGCGGGGCCGCATTGGTGGATATACTGGTGGGTATAAACGGCGGCGGCGCAAATTTGATCGGCGTCGTGGTCAGGTTCGTATTTTCCGTCAGCACGAGATAGCTGTATTGGGACACTGTTTCATTTGCGGCATAAGCCCACGATATGGAAGGGTCTAGATTGTTTGCCGGGTTTATCACGATCTCGACCTGCGTACTGGTGCCGGGACCATAGGAAACGCTAAGCACTCCGCTGCCGATGACCAAGCCAGTATCCCCAATGGGGGCGCCCTCATAATAAACCTCCATCTCGTTCTGGACGTTGTAGAAAGTGTAATCAATTGCCAGTGTCCCGGAAGTGTATCCGGTATTAAAGGTATTGGTGTATGACCCCGGCCCGCCAGCAGCCGAGGCCGTTGTGTTCGTGGCATTGTAGGACGAGCCGCAGCCGTTGGTACTGGTGCCGCCGCGATTCTCCACGAGCAACACCCGCGTGCCGTCCGGGCTGATGAGATGGAACACCAGATCGGAAATGCGCGGATGATCCACGCGCAAGCCCACGTCCACCGAGTAAATGGTTGCGTTGTCTGGGACGGGAATGGTGGAAGTCGTCACCGCATCATCCTTGATCGGCACCGGCCCGGTTGAAGTGTAATCAAACTGCCCCGGCGCGGCACCCGTGTAATACGTCGCGGTGATGGACACCGTTTGAGGCGTAGCACTGGGATTAAACACGCCATAGAAATAGCGTCCCGCAGTCAGCGGCGGGCCGATGGAAATGGAATTGGTGAAGAACGGAGTGCCGGTGTCAATCGGCACCGGCCCTTTGTCGGAACTCGTCAGTGTCGGCTCCCCGTCATTTGGCCCGTTAACAAACAATTCCAGTGGCGGACTGGCCGTCCCTGTCAAATTCGTGACGGTGATGGTGAGATTTGTCGCGCCGGGCGGCACGTCAATGTAATCGTAAAACCATGTGTTTCCCGCAACAGTGGCAGTAATGGTTGCGCCATTGTTTGCCAGATGCGGTTGAATCGTCAGGCTGAAATTCTCCACGGCGCCGGTTTGCGTCAACGAGTTGTCTGATTCCGTCAACATCCACACGCCGTTGCCTTTCTGTCCGATGAAACCGTTCAAGCTGCCCGGCCCATCGGATCGCGGGCTGGGCCGCAGCGGATCAACAATGTCCCCCTGCCCGCTGTCATCATAAACGAATGGCGCCCAATTGACCGTGTTGCCCAGTGAATCGTGATTGTTCAGCACATCAAGATTTCCGCCATTGAGAGTAAGAGTGCCCATCAGATCGCCAAAATTTTGATGCCAAACCTGGTTGGTGACGACAACACGCCGCACATCAATCGGATAAATCGCGATACCAAACACATAAGCGTAACTCGGATTGGCCGGACTGCCGTCGGGAATCAACGCCGGCACCGGATTGCCGGTCACAATTTCATTGCCGTTTGTATTCATCTGACTGAACGGCGTCGCGCTGAATATGGGAATGAACCCATATTCGGACGCCATTTGGTCTTCCGATTTCACGCCGATGTAATAGACCTCATTCGGCTGGGAATTGGTATCCACGACGTATTCCGTGCCGCCGCGGCCCAGCGACGCCATTTCAAAGATTCCCGCAGGCATGGTGGCGAAAACGTTCGGCGAGGGACCACTGACTGATGCCAAATAATTGGTGGCAGCGGCGTAAATGCTTGTTGGATTGAGAGTCAACAAATTCGAGTCGGTGGTGACATAAAGGTCAATGTCCGCCTGCGGACGCGTGGCGTTGGCTTGGGAATCGGCAAACACGCCCATGCGCGAAATGGAAAGCGTGTCCGGAATGAACGTGACGAACGCGGCATTGGTGAAGCCGGTGGTGTTCGTCACCACGTAGAAATGCCACTGGTTCGTCATGCCGATGGTGATTTGCTCGTTCGTTTCGCCGTTTACGCTGATTGAATTCGTCAGCAATAACGCGTTCGTGCCCATCAACGGCGTGTTCGCGCCGACGAATTGGTTGAGCAACGGCTGATTGGTGGCGGTCACATAGGTGATTTGCTGGTCAGACGTGGGATGGGAAACAAAAGAAGTTGAATTGGTCGTGACCGTCATCGCATTGGTGACCAAGCCGTTGCCGCTGGAAATGACCAGCGCATAATCCTGCACCACGTTCGGCGCGTAAGCGCCCGCGAAGTTATTTGTCTGCGCGGTAACGGCGTTGACGTTGACGCGGTAGCCCATAACGGTGACGGAATAATTCGTGCCCAGCAACGGCGTGATATAGACGTTCTCAACATTATTGATGGAATCAAAATTCGGCGGCGAATTTGTGGTCCTCGCACTATTAAACGTGTTGCCCGTCGGGATGTCATTGCCGTAATAGACGATGGGATTTGTGGGATTATCAAGATTGGTCACAACAAGATTAAGGTCATTGACGAGCTTGATGGCGGCGGCGGGGTCGCCGGGCGGGTCCGTCCACGCCAGCGTGATACGCAACGGTTGTTGTTGCGCCTGCACATTGGTCACGGAGACGTAAAACGTCTGGCTGTCGCCGGTGGCCAAAGCATTGGTTGGATTCTGGTCCTGGAGGTAGGCCGAACAAGGCACGTTGAGTTGATTGGTGATTCCGGGCTGCAAGGCATTCGTCAGATTAATCAAACCCCAGCCTTGGAAATTAATGGAATTGTTGACCTGTAAATCATAGTCCGGCTCTGAACGCGCGCCGTTGATAAGCATCGCCTTGAGCAAGGCCGGACTGGGCAGCGTCTGCCATTGATTCGTGAAGAAATCCTGCATCAACGCCAGCACTCCCGACACGTCCGCCGCCGACATGCTCGTCCCGGTTTCATAACGGTAGTACTCAGGCGAAGTGCCGAGCGAATCGTTCATTCCCTGTAAAATCTGATAATAATTGCCGAGGTCGTTGGTTGTAACGATGTCAACCAGCACATCATAATTCACACTTTCGCTGGTGTTATTGCTAATGGCATATTCCCAGGTCGCTTTGACAGGAGTGATCGCGAGCGGCGGCAGAGCAATGGAACCCGCACCGGTCTGATAAGGTGGAGAGGTGCGGGGACTGGTTCCATTCCAAACAAGAATGGGCAGGCTCGGAAACGGGCTTGGTGAAGCGATGTTGGGCTCGAGTTGGATGGTGAGCTGTACGATGTTTTGTGGGATCACGAGGGAATAAAAATTCTTCGAACTAGGGTCCACCACGTCGGAGAACCCGGTCAGATTATAATTTGTCGGGTTATAATACGCATTCGTGTCCCATTGTTCGGAACGGGTGGAAACGACGAATGTGCCCGGCGCCACCACGTCCGGCTTGAAACGTCCATACGTGCCTTCAATCCCGATGCCCACATTGCCACGGCTCGAATAGCCGGCGACCTGATTGCTCGAGTCGGTCATCGGCTGCCACACGGCATTCGAGGAGCCGTCGAGCGCAGTGACTATGTTGGTAATGTTGCGCAATTGTTCAAGCGCGCCGACGGTGATGACGTTCTTGGCCGTGGCCGGTGACAGGATTGTGTCAGGATTGCCATTAAAACCACCATTGTCGCCATTGCCATCGTTGCCTGCGGAAAACACAAACAACACCGGCTGCGAACCGGTCACTTCCGGCAATGCATCGCGCACCGCCGCATCGTAACTCGCCGCCGCCAAATCGTAGGTACCGTTACCGGCGTAATCCCAACTGTTGTTGGAAATCAGTGCGTTCGTCAGCGCCGCAGCTTCCTGCAAATACTGGTCACTGACATTCATAAAGGTGAAGGTATTATCAATCGCCGCCACCGAATACAGCATCGCCAGCGGCGCTTTGCCACGAAAATCGGCATTGGTCACTGAACCGCTTGCCACCGCGCCAACGTTCACCGGGTTGATGCTCATGGCGCCATTGCCCGCAATGATGCCCGCCACGTGCGTCCCGTGACCGTTGGTGTCCACCAAACTTTGCGGCGCGTCACCGATGACGCGAGTAAGACCACTGGGACCATTAGCTGCATTTCCGGTCGCGGTGAAATCGGGATGATTCGCGTCAATGCCAGTGTCGTTCACCTCCACTATCACGTTCTTGCCGGTTAAATTCATGTAATTCGAGGACACAAGCGTGTTCGTCGAAACGCCGACGGTCACGCGAGAGAGATCATTCACGCGAACACGCTGGTGATACGGCTCGACGATTTGCACGCCGGGCAATGCGGCCAGCGCCGTCCAATTTCGCGGCGGCTGCACGCGCACAATCGGGCCGAATGGCGAGCTGTCCTGCGCCACAATCTGGCCTCCGAGCTTTTCAATTTGTTGAATCGTCGCCGCCGCGTTGTCGCTGAACAAGCCGAGCGTCAAATAGGTTCCCGCGGGTAGTGGCGCCTGTTTCACCGCCAGCGTCAGCAACGAAGGCCCCGCCGCCCGGTTGGTTCCCATTGGTGTTGCGGAAAACGTTCTTTGTCCAACCGTCACGGGCATTGACGAGGATATTTTGTAATACGGCTCGTAGGGAATCACCGATTGCGCCAGCGGATTCGCCCCCAATCCATTCGCCACGCCCGCCGGGGCGCGCACGAGATAGGCATTGTTCGGGATGTAGGAAACAATCGTCGCGCCCGAGGCTTTCAACATCGCGCGGAAGGCGGCGTCCACCGGCCCGCGCGACTGGACGATATAAGCGCCCGGATCGCCCTGCGCGCGCAAGTTGGCCGGAATGGAAAGGTTCAGCGGGTTACGCGTGTCAATCAGCGCGTTCTCCAGCAAAATCGCCCTGTCGTCGCGCATCAACTGATCAAGCGACTTGGCCGTGTTGCTCAAGCGGTAGGCGAATTTGTTTGTCGCCGCCGATATTGTGCCGCCGGGCGTGGCGTTGGTGGAAGCGACGAGAAATTGCGGCGCAGTTGACAGGGAATGAACTGTCGTCACCATCGGCGGGGCGGCCGCTTCGTGCGGACGGTGCGGACGACTGAGCCAGCCGTCCCTACCCTGCCAAAGCAGGCACACGCCCGCCAGACACAGCAGGCCGGCCAGAATCCATGTTAACCGGCGCGAACGCATATTTTTTTAACCACTAAGACACCAACTGCCGCATGGTTATCTATTTATCTATCTAAACTACACTATTATTGTCTCTTTTCAAAATCGGAACATCGAAATTTTTCCGAGTTCTTCATTCATCATTCTTACTTCTTCCTTCATGTTTAATCCGGCGGCAAAACATTAAATCTTTCAATCACCGCATTGTTGTTGATCACCTGGTTCGTCACCGTTGGCGGTGAGTTGATAAAGTAAATCTTGTTGGTCAGAACGCTGTTAAACCGCACCACCGCGCGCGTGGCGGCCTCGGAAACGATTTGATAATTCGTGACCATCCCGAACAGCGGCCCGCTGCCGGTGTAAATTGAATTTGGCGCGGGCTTTAATGCCTGTCCATAGCTGTAAATCACGTAACGCATCGGCGTTTGCGGACTGCCGCCGACGCGCAACAGCGACATTACCTGCTGCGGCAACCATTCATACATTTCATCGCTGATGCCATTCGCCTGTTGGATTGAATCGTTCCAGTTCAGGAATGGCGATTGAACGCTCAATTGTGGAACGGCAAGAATATCACCGATATGCTCGAAAGCGCCTTTCAATCCGTCCACATTGACAAAATTTGTGCGCGTTCCGTTGATGTTGGTCACGATTTCCCACAAAGGCGGGGGATTGATGGGATTCACCGGTCC
Organism: uncultured Verrucomicrobiae bacterium; assembly: GCA_963835625.1. Lineage (GTDB taxonomy): Bacteria > Verrucomicrobiota > Verrucomicrobiia > Limisphaerales > UBA11358 > UBA11358. Next base: position 216,956 of record CAWIGO010000011.1, on the reverse strand, counting down.
GGCGGGGTTAATCGGGAAATTGGTGATTTGCAGTAATGGCCGTGGGAAATAAAGCACGCCATTCAACAAGCTGCCATCGCTCGTAGTGTTGGTAAGCACCTCCACCCCGCTGAACAAGGCCGACCACGCGGCGAGTCCAGCCAAAGGATTATTTGTCAATCCTGCTTCAACGTTCACCGAAAGCTGGCCGCGCGTGGCATTGTCATTGAATGCCGTGGTGAAAAGGTCGAACAACAGCCGGTCTTGTACCGGCGCAGTGTTCGTGGCGTCGAATTGATTGAAATTCCCAGTCCATTTCGTCCACGTGCCGATGTTGTTGTTGGCCAGAATGTCCGGGGACTTGAGATAAACGGTCTGCCACGGCGTGCCGCGATGGACGCGGCCAAGCCAGCCAATGGTCGGGAATTTGTTCGTCGGAAAATCCCAGTCATCCGACGAATAGATCAGCGAATCTTTGAGAGAGAAGCTGTATGGATAGGAACCCACGCCCCACGGCTGGTAACGCTTGTTCAACTGACCGAGGTCAGGCAATATGGGAAATGCCGACGATGTTTTATTCCATTGGTTTGTGCCGGTTTGAATGCCGTTATAGTCATTCCCTGAATAATTCAAATCGCCCGCCACGTAATGCACCAGCGGGTCATTTGCCTGCCAGGTGATGTATTGAAATATCGTCCGCGTGGGCGTGAAAGGTACTTGAACGGTCAAAAGCGTATTGGTTGCGTAGGATACTTTATGCGTGTTTGGATCCGTGCCCATGCCCCTTAAAGTCCCGTTGATAACCTGGTTCAAGAAGGAGTCGAAACTGGCGATGGCATCGCCAGCCGTTCCGCCACCCTGTGGGTTAACCCAAGTGCTATCATCGTTTGCGGTGAGGGTGCTGGCGCGATTTTGTATTGGATTGTCGGAGTAATTGATTTGATTGTTAACACCGTTCGGCACAGTGCCTAAGAGGTTGGTATTCCACAAACCCAAGCCATTCGGATCCACATCCGCAAGTTCCGCGTTCAAATTGCGTGCGCTGTCCGGCCCGGCAAAGTGGACATAATCAATGACGTGGTAGATGCCGTTGTTCAAATCCAGCATGATTACCTGCAAGCGATTGGTCGTCAGCAGACCAAACTGCGGCAGCGGCTGAATGCCGACATCCGGGTAATCAGTGACATTGTTAGTCTCAACTGGAGTAAAACTATGGGGTGGATAAGCACCATTGCCGTTGTAAACATACATGCAGTTTGTGAACAAAATGACATTGGTGAGCAAGGGAATGACGAAAGAATTTGTGCTCGGAAAGTTGGGGTTCGGATTTTGCGACCACGGTTGAGAAGTGCCCGGCCACTGGACGGGCACATTGGTAATATTGGCCGTCAGAAGAGAGACGGATAGAGGAAACATTCCATTGTCATTGGTCAACGTCATTGAATTGGTATCCCGCGCCCAAATGAGAACGGAGTCTAGATAATTGGAACTATATGAGTTCCAACACTCGACGCCGAACACGTTGCTGATGCTGAAAATATACATTTGGTTCGTCTGAAAACCCAAATCACTTGGCAGCGCGGTAAGAGTTGGTCTGTGAATTTCCAGCTTGCGGGTGACCTGTACGATACCTTGCATGGAAAACTCGTTGAAGTTCGGGAAACCCTTCTTCGCGCCAATAATCCACGGTGCGCCATAGACATTCACTCCATCGGGGTAATTGTTGACACTTGCGCCTAAAGGCAAATCGGTGACATTCACCGGTAGATTGAGTTGCGAATCGCTAGTACCCGTGACCGACACAACCTGCCAGTAGCCGTTGATATAAATATTGGTGTAGCCATACTCGTTGGTGACCCAAAAAGTCGGGCGAAAAACGGACGGGAAATTAGTACCCAACGCGGCAGTGTTATTTGTCGTCGCGTCGTAAATATTGGCTGCCAATTGCAGCACGCGCTGGACGGCAGGTGTATAAACGAATTGATTGCTGACCAGCACGGGAATATTCGTAATGCCGAAGCTGTTGGTTATATTGAAAGTCGCCACATAATTTGACGGGTCCCGGGCCAGCCATTCCTGCGAATAGTCGCGCAGCATCCTGTTGGCGGCGATTGTGAAAAAATTGGATGGCGTCCATGCAGTGAAATTGGTTTCCGCACCCGGTATGATGGTGATGTTTGTGGCAATTCCATTGGTATCGAAGTAAGCGACCGCGTTCGAGTAGTTGAGATTCATCTTGCCGGATTCCGGCGCGGAATCCGTGCCCAGTTGCGAGAGCAACCGGTAAAACGTGTAGCGGTCGTAGGTGGAAATGACGGTGCCGCCCCATCGGTTCGTGCCGGCGTTGAGTAAATTGGTGCTAAAAGAAAACGTTTTCGTCGGGTCAAACAACTCCCGCATGTCGAAGAAATGATTCGTGTTGTCCGCCCCGGCCCACGGCTTATTGGTTGGGTCTGGCAGGATCGCTTCGTTGATATTTGCAAGAGTTGTCTGCAATGGCCCGTCGCTGTAACCGTCAATGTTGTCATTTTGGAATACCGCGCCGTTGGTGCCAAACATGGTGCCGACGCTGGCGAGCGTGCCGTAATTGTTATTGTAGCGGTAAGCCAGCAAGGCGCTGGCATCGTAAAAAGCAAAACCATGGTTGACGTTGGGCTGATACTGATAGTAGTAATAGATATCATTTCCGTTGACAGGTGTGCCGATAACTTGTCCCCACTCGTTCGTATTCAAATCCGCCAAAAACGCGGCTAGATTGATTTCCCAAGAACCGACACCTTGGTTGCGGAAGAAAGCATCCGACAAGTTCGGACTAACCGTTGGAATGGCATTTCGTTCGTCAAAGACCTGATTGTGGATGGCATTCAAATCGAGCGCGGCGTTGCCGATGGGCAGGGCGATGAAGGCGAAACGCGCCACAAACGGGTTGTTCGGCCCATAAGGCTGGTCGGGCCGCTGCAATACGCCAATCCATTCCGGATCGCCCACTTCAAAAATAGTGCCATTGGTAACGCCAGAGTTGTTCACGTTCGTCACCCAGCCGTTCGGGTCGTCCACGCCGTTGCGGTTGAGATCGAGATAGAAGCGGAAATCAAGCGGCCCGGTCGAATTGGTCTGGATGAACACCGGCGGACGCGGGCTGTAAAAAAGGTTGGTGAGATCGGCCGGGTAATTGCCGTTGGTGGGCGGGAGATAATTCGTCGAGACGATAAGGCTGAAGTTGTAGGGATTGGTGGTGGCGAGGACGTTGGCGATGATTTGCGCCTCGGCATTGGCGAGCGCGGCATCGGCGGCCAGCCGCGCGGAAGTCGTGTCGGTAGTCGTGGTGACCGCGCCGCGTTCGCGCCGGCTCAACATCAGAAACGCAAGGATCATCAACGTCAACACGGAGAGCAAAATCACCGTGATGATGAGGGCGACGCCCTTCTGGGAAGGTTGAAGGTTGAAGGTTGAAGTGAGCCTCCTTACGCCCGAACCCAATGGAGGTAGGGGCATCTCGCCGAGATGCCCGGACGGACGGCTCGGCGAGCCGTCCCTACCAGTTTTAAATGTTGGAATATTCAAATTCATTGGTAAGCCGAAGGGTCAACGTTGCGAATCCAGGCGCGCTGGCGGAAAATGTGCACCTGGCCGGCGTGCTGCGCGAGGTAATTGGTCTGCGCCGCGAGAGGCAAGGATTCGGCGCGCTGCAATGTGCGGTCTTCAAGCACACCGAGTTCAACTTCCACCGAGGCCGGCAGCGTGTTGCTGAACATGTAAAATCCGGTCTCGCCCCACATCGTTGAGTTCGTTTTGAAATTGAGCGCGTTTGTATAGATGTTATTCATCCACATGCCGTTGATGTCGAAGGCGCGCACGCGCAATTCCACCACGCCGTCCATCAAGTGGCTCCAGGGAGGAGAATTGGTTAATGGAATTGAGTAAAAGGCGTTGTAAAGTGATGCTGGTTCTGCGGCCATCACGTTCGTAGCCATGTAAAAACGGTAGAGCGGATACAACGTGCCGTCCGGCAAATTCGTGCTAACCACATAGCCGGTGCCAATCCAGCTTGGACTGCCATTTACATTGGCGCTGCTCAAGACGAAAAAACTCTCCAGAACATTTGTGCGTTGAATATTTGGATTGCTGACACCCACCAACGACTGGAACAGCGGCGACGGCGGTGAAGCAAAAGTTGTCACCGCAGCATAAAAATTAACGTTGTTGGTCGCGTTGTAAGGGTCAGGCCAAATGAAATTGCTTGAACAAAGCGACGGCGTCATCCCCTCCAAATCGCTTTTGATCAAATCCGACACGGCGCGGCCGGATTCCAGCACGCCGGCCTGGGTGATTCCCGCGCGAAACGCGGTCTGCGTGCTGTTCAAGACCGTCATCAGCGACAGCACGATGAGCGACAGCAACGTCATCACAACCAGAACCTCGACGAGTGTGAAAGCCATGGAATTGCGGATTGCGGATTGCGGATTGCGAAATGAGATGGTAGGGCGCGTCACTCCGTGCGCGCCGTCGGCGGCGGTCAAGGGACTCCGATGAATCGCGAGCGGGCTGACCGCCCTACCCGGCACAGCAGTTCTCAAATTCCGGTCCGGAACTTGAAACTTGCTCGCCTCGGCATAGCCTCTGGCGAAGCCTGGGAAACTTGAAACTTGGAACTTCGTGCTCATGGCGCGCTGACGTTTGTAAAGGATTGCGGCTGGAAAAAATATAAATTGGTGTTGAGCGTATCTCGAACAAGTTGGCCAGCGACCATCGTGCGGAACGTCTGGCGTTTAGGGCCGACATTGCCGTTGGGCAACTGCGGCCAGAGAAACGTCAGACGCAATTCATGCAGGTTGGCCGTGCAAGTTCGCGGTGTAATTGGACGCGATGGTGAAAGAAGCCGGAGAGGGGTGTCCACCGCCACCGGCACGTTTTCGCAAATGACGCGATAACCAAAAGAACCGCCGGTCACGATGGCGATTGTCCTGCGGCGGTTTTTCCGATGCAGGCCCACTGATGGAACGGACATAAGCAACAATGTGGTTGCTGTTATAGTTGTTGACGCCAAAAAGATTGTTGAGAGGAGCGCCGTTATTGGGATCCATGTAAACAGCGGCGTGCTCAAGAGTCCGATGATGCGCGCGTTGTTGGTAAGATAGGTGTTGTTGAATCACTGCAACCTGGAGTAGGAACTACTGTGGTTGGCCCAGGACTATATTTCGTCTGAAAATTTGTGATCGCATAGACGTAATTGGTTAGATCGAATCCGTAGGGGCTGCTTGCGCCGTTGCGGATATTTTCCATCAAAACGGTGGCGTCCTGATTGATGATGGTTTCCTCGCGATTGTCCCTCTGCACGTTGATGCCCAGCGGCAGCACGCCGATGATGGCCACCAGCGCGATGCCGATGATGGCCAGACAGATGGCAATCTCCACCATCGTGAAGGCGGATTGGAAATTGCGGATTGCGGATTGCGGACTGCGGATTTGGAGGCACAAGGCGTGAGGCCCGCCGAGTCCCGCAATGCGGGATCGCCCCGGCGGTGCGACCCTACCTAAAAATGGACGGGGAATTTTCATTGCACTTTCGGCTGCTGCAAAGTCGCGCGGCCCGTCAGCGGCTCGATGTCAATGATGTTGTAGGCGTTTGTGCTGTTGCCGGGCGGCAATTCCGAAACCGAGGGCGAACCGGCCGGCGGGGGGTTGAGCACAAATGCCCTGGTTGTCAGATTAATCGCCGGCAACACGCTGCCGCGGGCCAGCGGGATGTATTCATCCCGGCCGACAGGGTTCAACCCGTTCGAACGTCAATTGGCCAAGATAGTTGAAAGCGATGCAAGGCATGAAAATAAAATTAGCGTTGGTCTCGGTTGGAAATGGAACTGCCATATTGGTGAAAGCATAAATTGTGTTGTTATAAGAATGGGGATAATCCTGATTCCATTGGTTAAAAACCGGCGGAGCAAACGCAGGATTGGAGGATGATACTGCCGTGCCGGGTGAAGCGAATTTATTGGTTACGATGAACGTTCCATCCGGCAAATTTTGCCACGGCGCGAGATAATGCCATTGGTGTTGTCCGGGCTGGTCGCCCATTGCGCCGTAAGCCATGAATGTATAACCGGTCAATTGCTTGTCGCACAAATTGGTGGCGGCGGTTTGCTGCACGGCAGTCAGGTTGTTCCACCATGCAGTGGAATTAGCGGCAGTGTTGTAAACAGGATTATTCCAAAAATTCGCCGGCACGAAAACCATATAGACCGTCGTGCGCTGGCTGACGGCCAGTTGGCGGGCGCGCGCCACGTCATCCAGCAATTGCTGCGTGGCGGCAGTCATGGCGTCCGCGTGGCCGACATTTTTGAGCGCCGGCACGACCAGCGCCGCCAGAATGGCGAGAATGGAAATCACCACCAGCAACTCGACGAGCGTGAAGGCGCGAAGGCGGTTGAAGGTTGAGGGTTGAGGGCGGAAAATCCGCGAACTGCGCGTTCTGGCGCTCGACTCTCGGCCCTCGACTTTCGACTCGTAGATTTCCATTTTACTGCCAGCTTAAAATGTTGTCTTTGTTTTCACGGTCATTAGCGGGTTCGATGGGATCAATTTTCCCATTCGGCCCGGCGGACCAGACCATGACCTTGCCGTGATATTGGAAATTGTCAGTGTTGCCACCCGGATCGGAATTGAACAACCCGTTATAGCCGGTTTGACCGCTCTGTTGAGACACATTTTTCAAGCAGTAAAACGCATCCTTGCAATTGTTCGTCATAGTTCAAGTCCATGCTGATGACGTAGGGATTGCCCCACGGGTCGCGATAAACCAAATCCGGACCGACAACACCGTTTGTATTATAGGCATCGCCCATTTTTGCATTCAGAAAAAGGGTTTGTTGCGGGTTCTTTTGATGATTCCAATTCGGCGCTTCGTGGGTCACGTTGTTGGTCGTGATGTCCATTAAAATGGCAATGACTTCGGAATTGTTAGTCGTGTAAATGGAATAACCAGCAGGAAGCGAAGAAATGTTGGCGGCAAACAAGCTGCCTCCATATGTGAAATCATTGGTACCCGCTACCGTCTGCACACCGGCAGAAACCGGGAACCGGCTGTAGGCGGAGTCGTATTGCTGAATGGCGGTGACGATGTCACTGATTTGAAGCTGTGCCTGTCTTTTTTTTGCAACGGTTTTGGCCGCCGACAGCACCGGCAACAGCAAGGCCGCGAGAATGGCAATGATGGAAATCACCACCAGCAATTCCACAATGGTGAAGGCCTTGAAATTTCCGATTTCCGATTTCCGATTTCCGATTTTTATAACAGTCGTTTTCATATTTTCAACAATGGACATAACCCAAAAAAACTCATGGCAATGGACTGTTGATTTGCACCTGTTTGCTCCAATTGCAGATGAGATTCGTTTTCCCGCCCATCGAAAGCTGAACCCACAAATCATACGAGCCGGGATTGTTGGTGGGGCTGGACGAATTGTAACGCCAGGGATTCAGGTCAATTACGCTCAATGGCTTATAGGTAGCATCCGGCCCGCCAACGGAAGTGATGAGTATTGTCACAAGCACGGTGGTGTTCGTCACTGCTCCAATCCGATTGGGTTTCAAGTCTGGAAGAAAATTTCTGGCTTGCGGCGAAGACTCATCGGCGTTGGTTTTGCTGCAATTCATAAAACCGCTCACGCCAAATGCGTTGCTCACCGAGCCGACGGGAATTGGCACCGCGCTGCCATCCAGAGTAACGTAAGCCGCGCCATTATTGGTCGTTCCCAAGAGTTCATAATAAAGTTGGCTGCTCAGGGGACCATGCGACGGGCTGTCCGGCGGATAAAAGCCGTAGGCGGATTTGTAGCGGTCAATGGCAGTTTCCAACTGCGCCATTTCGGCCTGGGCGGTGCGAATCATTGATTGTTTTCTCACCGCGCCCGCCACGGGGAAGAGGAGCGCGGCAAGCACGGCGATGATGGAGATGACGACGAGCAGTTCGACGAGCGTGAAGGCGGAATGAGTTTCAAGTTTTGAGTTTTCAGTTTCGAGTGACTGCAAACCGCCTTCGCGTGACACTTGAAACCTGACACTTGGAACTGCCAATTCATTTTTCATAGCTGTCATTTCAATTCCTTTTCCATTCGCTCGCTCAACCACTGTTTGATCATGCTCTGATAATTCAAATATCGCGACCGGGCCATGCGTTTGATGCGCGCCAGCATCCGCGGGTCGATGCGCAGCGTGATGGTCACGGACTCGGACGCCTCGGCGCCGCCGGCCACCGCCGCTTCCATCAGGCGCAGGTCCGGCCGGTTCTCCACCCAAAAATCCGCTTCGGCCTCTTCGCTGTCGAAGAGCGGCACTTCTTCCCAACTGGCAAACGTTCGCACTTCTATAGTTTTTGATTTTGAGTTTTAAGTTTTGAGTTTCCGGGAATTGGATGTTTTAACTAAAAATTCAACACTCAACACTCAAAATTCTAGCCCAGTGTCTGATCCACTTTCCGCTGATAAAAAAATCGTTCTTCCGCTTCGAACGGGCGGGCGTGCAGCACGCGAACCAATCGCCCGTTTGTCCGATACACGCTGAAAATTCCAATTCCGCCGGCCGACATGCCCAGGTTGAAAAAACGCATCTTGACACTGAATCGGGGCGAGTCCGGCAACAGCCGAACGGCAAACGGGTCTTCAAAGGATTCTTCAATTTCCCGCTGAGTCAAAGAACCATCCATTTCAAACAGTGGATTATTCCACTCAAACTCCATAACGAGTTAACTGCAAATAAAACGCCCAAGCAATGTCTTTACATTGTATTTACGCATGGCGGTTGTTGTTTGTCAACAAGTTTTTGTCTTCTGCTTTCAGGATAAACAGGTTACAGCGTTCGATCTGGCAGCCAAGGAAACCCAATTTCTTATCCAAATCACTCTTCACCACCCATACCACCACCCCCGCCACTGAGGCCGCTAATCATGGCAATCAACGGCAGGAACATGGCAATGACAATGCTGCCCACCACCACCGCCAGAAATACAATCATGATAGGCTCCAACAGGGCGGTCATGGAGGCCACCGCATTGTCCACTTCTTCGTCATAGTTGTCGGCGATTTTCAAAAGCATTTCGGGCAGGGCGCCGGTTTGTTCGCCCACGTCCACCATGCTGACGACCATGGGCGGGAAAACGCCCGAACTTTCCAACGGCGCGGTGATGGTTTCGCCTTCCTTCACGCTTTCATGAACGCTGGCGACGGCGTTGCTGACGATGATGTTCCCGGCGGTTTCCTTGACAATGGTGAGGGCCTGCAAAATGGGAACGCCGCTGCTGACGAGCGTGCCGAGCGTGCGCGCGAAACGGGAAATCGCCACTTTCCTGACCACCGGGCCGATGACCGGGACTTTCAATTTGAAACTGTCCCAAAGCCACCGGCCAAGCTTGGTTTTGATGAACAACAAAAACAGGACCACAAAAACCGCGACACCCGCTCCCACCACCAGAAAGTGACTTTTGACGGCATTGCTGATTCCCATCACTATCCGGGTGAACACGGGCAATTTCGCCCCCGTCCCCAACATGTCCGCAAAAACCAACTGGAACCTCGGAATCACAAACGTCAACAGCAGAATCAGTATCCCCGACGCGACAATCATCACCGCCACCGGGTAAAACATCGCAGCTTTGATCTTGCCCTTGATCTTCTGCGCCTTTTCAGAGAACTCGGCCAGACGCCTCAACACCACTTCCAGCACGCCGCCTAATTCGCCGGCCTTGACCATGTTCACAAACAAACGGTTGAAAACCTTTGGATGCTGCGCCAGCGCCTCTGAAAACGTGCTGCCGCCCTCAATCGCCAGCGCCAGTTCACCGAGAATGGACTTCAGCGCTGCGCTGCGTTCCTGCTTTTCCAGCACGCGCAATCCGCGAAGCAACGGCAAACCCGCGTCCACCAGTGTTGCCAGCTGGCGCGTGAATGTCGTCAACACTTTTGGTTTTACCCGGCCACTAAGGCCGGGAATTTTGAGGTTGAGGTTGATGTTGAGGTTGAGACCGGAGCCCTTTTTACCGGCGGCTTTGGCTTTCTTCCCGGACGGTTTTTCTTGAAGCTTTTCAGCCTCGACGATTTTAGTCGGGAAAAGGCCCATTTCCTTGACACGACTGATGGCCTCGTTCTGGCTGGCGACCTCAATGGTTCCTTTTGTCTCCTTGCCGTGAGCGTCAAGCGCAACGTAATTGTATCTCGGCATAGCGGATTAATAGCGGATTAATTCAGCCCCGAATGCGTTCGGGGTTACGTATATTTGACAATTTCTTCGATAGTGGTATCACCTTCAAAAATGGTGCGCAAGCCGTCTTCGCGCAACGTCACCATGCCGAGTTCGACGGCTTTCTGGTGCAATACCACCGTCGGCGCACGCTCGTTGATCAGTGTGCGAATTGCCTCGCTGATGATGAGCAACTCAAAAATGCCCTTGCGCCCCCTGTAGCCGGTGTCGTTGCAGATCGGGCAACCGCGGCCGTAATGAAAAACCTTGTCGCCCAGGTCAAGCGGTGAGAGATTCAACAGCACCAATTGATCCTCGGTCGGCTCGAACGGTGTTTTGCAATTTTTGCAAATGGTTCGCACCAGCCGCTGCGCCAGCACCGCCAGCAACGTCGAGGAAATCAGGAACGGCTCCATCCCCATGTCAATCAGGCGCGTCACTGCGCCAGTCGCGTCGTTGGTGTGCAGCGTGCTCATCACCATGTGGCCGGTCAGCGACGCCTGCACGGCGATTTGCGCCGTTTCCAAATCGCGCATTTCACCGACCATGATGATGTCCGGGTCCTGGCGCAGAAACGACCGCAGCGCCTTGGCGAACGTCATGCCGGCCGCCTCGTTGATGGCAACCTGCATGATGCCTTCGATGTCGTATTCGACCGGGTCCTCGGCGGTGAGCAGTTTGGAATCAATGGCGTTGATGCGCCGCAAACAGGAGTAAAGCGTTGTCGTTTTGCCGCAGCCGGTCGGCCCGGTGACAATAATGATGCCGTTGGGCCGTTGAATTGCCTCGGTCATGAAGTCATGCACCAATTTCGGAAAGCCCAGCGATTCAATTTCCAGACTCACCGCCGCGCGGTCGAGCACGCGCAACACGACCGATTCGCCAAATTGCGTCGGCAAGGTCGAAATGCGCAAATCAATCTGCCGATTGCCCATATCATAACTAATGCGCCCGTCCTGCGGCAGCCGCCGCTCGGAAATATTCAGATTGGACATGATCTTCAGACGCGAAATCACCGGCAACGCCAGGTGCTGGGGCGGTGGCGACATTTCATACAGCGCGCCGTCCACGCGGTAGCGAATGCGAAACTCGGTTTCAAACGGTTCGAAATGAATGTCGCTCGCGCGGTCTTGAATGGCTTGAGACAAAACCAGATCAACGAATTTGATGATGGGTGCTTCATTGGCGAGATTCGCCATGAGCCGTTCGTTGTCCGTGGCGCTGGCTTCACTCACCTCGCGGGCGATATTCTCATCGGCGCCGAGTTCCTTGAGAATTTTCGAAAAATCCTCATTTTCTTCCTGGCTGTAATACTGGTCGATGACCTTTTCGATTTCAGCCGGGTCGGCCACCACCACCTGCACATCGCGCTTGATGGCGAAATGGATTCCATCCGCCTGCGCCGGGTCGAGCGGATTGGCCAGTGCCACCTGCACTGTTGCATTGTTCATGGCAACCGGCACGCAATGATATATCCGCACGACGTTGACCGGAATCAGTTTCAACAGATCGGGCGAAAATTCGCGGTCACGCAACGAAACCACCGTCGTGCCAAGATAGCCCGCTATCGCGTGCAGGATGTCGTCGAGCTTCATGATCCCGAAATCCTGCAACAGTTGGGCCACCGATGTGCCGCTGCGCTTGAATTCGGCGGCGACTTCTTCGTACTGCAAGTCGTCAATCAGCCCCTGCTCCACCACGAGCGACAACAAAGGATTTGAAATCTCCTCGGCCATGTCATTATCACCTTTGGGGTTGTCTGGCTGGCGCACCCGATGTGCTGGTGGCTTGAGCCAATTCCAATTCCTGCAATTTCTGCTGAACCGTCATCGGGTCTTGCGCTTTGGTGATCACTTCCTCGCGCGCAATCATGCCCTGCTGATATCTCTCCAGCAAATGTGCGTCGAGCGTTACCATGCCGAATTTCGCGCCGGTTTGAATGTCCGATTGAATGCGGAATGTTTTATTGTCCCGAATCAGCGCGGCAATGGACGGCGTGTTGACCATCATTTCGAAAACGGCGATGCGTCCGGGTTTGTCAATGCGTGGGATCAATAATTGCGAAAGCACCGCCGCCAGCACTGTGGAAAGCTGAATGCGAATTTGCTCCTGCTGATTTGTCGGAAAGGCGTTGACGATACGGTCAACTGTCTTGGCCGCGCCAGTCGTGTGCAACGAGGCGAAAACCAGGTGGCCCGTTTCGGCTGCCGTGATGGCGGCGTCAATCGTTTCCAGGTCGCGCATTTCACCGACGAGCATCACGTCGGGATCTTGGCGCAACCCGCGGCGCAGGCCTTCCGCAAAATTCGGCACGTCCACGCCGATTTCGCGCTGCGTGACCAGTGCCTTTTTGTGGGGGTGATAATATTCGATCGGGTCTTCGATGGTGATAATGTGCACTTCGTCGCGCTCCTCGTTGATAACATCAATCATCGCGGCGAGCGTGGTTGTTTTGCCGCAACCCGTTGGGCCGGTCACCAAAACCAGCCCCCGCGGTTTGTAAAGCAGTTCCTTTGTGGCCGCTGGAATGCCGATCTCCTCCATCGTGAGCAGCTTGGTGGGAAGTTGCCGGAGCGCTACGCTGAAATTGCCCCTTTCCTTGAACACACTGACGCGGAAACGCGCCACGTCGCCGAACGCGAAACCGAAGTCCGCGCCGCCGTGCTCGCGCGTGGCCTGAATGCGTTCCTCGGACGTGATGCTGCGCATCAACTCCTCGGTGTCTTCCGGTTTGAGCGCCGGCCCTTCGACGCGGTGCAGAATCCCGTGCACACGGATGGTCGGCGGTGTTCCCACGCAGACATGAAGGTCGGACGCCTCTTCGGCCACAACCAACTGCAATAAATCTGACATTGAGTATGACATAAAAAAATCCGATCACGATTCGTCGCCTATCGTCGCCCGAATGACTTCTTCGGGCGCTGTCAACCCAGCAAGCGCCTTGCGAATCCCGTCCTCGCGCAACGTGCGCATGCCCATTTCACGGGCGCGGGTGCGTAAAACAGACGTCGGCGCCTTGTCGTAAATCAGTTTCCGCGCCTCATCATCAATGACGAAAATTTCAAAAATACCCATGCGCCCGCGGCAGCCGGTGTTTGAACAATCGTTGCAACCACGGCCCTTTTGAATCGTCGCGGTCTTCAAATTGTCGGCGGTGACATTCAACAGGCGCAACTCCGCCTCCGTCGGCTGATAGGGTTGTGCGCATTTGTGGCAGACTTTGCGCACGAGGCGTTGCGCCATGAGACAACGCGTGGACGACGCAACCAAAAATGGCTTTACGCCGATGTCAATGAGACGGGCTACCGCGCTGGGAGCATCATTGGTGTGGAGCGTGGAGAAAACAAGGTGGCCGGTCAGCGAGGCATTGATGGCAATGCTCGCAGTTTCAAGGTCGCGAATTTCACCAATCATCAAGACATTCGGCGCCTGACGCAAAATGGAGCGTAGCGCGGCAGAGAACGTGAGGCCGACGGTTTCGTTGACTTGCACCTGATTGATGCCGGACAGAATATACTCCACCGGGTCCTCGACCGTGATGATTTTTCGGTCGGGGCGATTGATGAAGTGCAGGCAGGAGTAAAGTGTCGTGGTCTTGCCGGAACCGGTCGGTCCCGTCACGAGCAAAATGCCGTCGGGCAAACCAATCACGCGCTCGAACGACTGCTGGTCGTCCGTGAAAAACCCCAACTCTGGCAAACCGAGCCGCAGGCTTTCCTTGTCGAGAATACGCATGACGATGCTTTCGCCGTGGTTCGTCGGCAGGCACGACACGCGCAAGTCAATCAGTTTGTCGCCGACTTTGCTCTGAATGCGTCCGTCTTGCGGAATGCGATGCTCGGAAATGGACATGTTCGACTGAATTTTCAGCCGCGTGATGATGGACGCCTGCAACCGTTTCGGCGGGGCCTTCATCTCGTGCAACATGCCGTCAACGCGGTAACGCAAACGGAAACGTTTCGCCAGCGGCTCCAAATGGATGTCCGACGCACGCATCTTGAAAGCGTCCACGATGATCTGATTGACGAGCCGGATGAGCGGCGCATCCGCATCAACCGTCGTGTTGTCATCTTCAAGCGCACCTTTGGGCACCTCGACTTCACTTTCCGTAAGTTCCTGAATCACCTTGTCAACGGCTGTCTCGCCCGTGCGACCATAATACTTGTTGAGCGCGGCTTCGACGTCCGATTCGGACGCGACGCATAGTTCAATTTCCGAGTTGAGCAAATGCGTCAGCGTGTCAATTGTGTTCAGATCGGACGGGTCGGCAATAGCCACGGCCACCTTACCGTCACTTTTGAAAACGGGAACGACGCGGTATTTTTTGGCGATGTGGCGCGGGATAATGGCAATGACATCGTCGGGGATCTTCAATCCGCTGAGTTGAATGACTTCCGCGCCGAATTGGGCCGCTTTGGCTTGTGTGACATCCGCCTGGCGGATGATTTTGTTGGCCAACAACAAATCCACCACACCCACGCCGGAGGCCTGAGCTTCTTGGCGCGTTTTGGCGACCTGATCTGCTTTCACAAACCCCAAGTCCACCAGCACGTCTGCCAGATAATCGTCTTTTTCAGCCACGGTTTGCTGTGCTTACTTCACAAGTTTGCGGTATTTTCAGGGAAAACTACCTGTCCGCGCGACATTGTCAATGCGCGTTGCTCATCCAAACTGGCGCACCCATCAGGAGTTGAACCTGAAACCTGCTGATCCGTAGTCAGCCGCTCTATCCAATTGAGCTATGGGTGCACCCAAAAGGGGAAATTTACGAGCCGACCCTCACGCGCGCAATACATTTTCGGGCGATTTTGTCTTGCGCGCCTGTTCTTCTCCATCACCGGCTCAATGGAATTTTATGTCCCGCACCGCTAGAATCAAAATGGCCATGATTAAACGCCAACCCGCTGGCTCTCGAATGAACCGCCTAAAGGGCGAAACTCCAAAAAAGAGCCGGTCTAGAACCGTCTCGTGAGAGTCAGTGTTATCAGATGACCTTCGGGGCGTTCTGTGGCCGCGAATTCATACGCATAGCGCAACGAGGTGATCAACCCCAGCTTGGGCCAGACCGCATCGATTTCCGGACCTACACCCACTATGCGATCGAGTTTGGTTGTGGCCATGAGGCCGGAGTCTTTGGTCACCTGCTGCTGATAAAACCCAATCGCACCCACGTCCACCGTCTTGGTAAGACTTTTGCTGAGTCCCCATTCAATCGTGAAAACCTGACCCGGGTCGGTGTGGGTCTGTTCCTGTTCCTGACAAAACTCGTAGCGATTCAGCAGTGACAGCGCCCAGGTTTTTTCCGCATCAGGATACCAGGTGCCACCCAGTGTGAGCATGTGCGACCAGAACCCTTTCGCAAGCATATCGGGACGGCCTGTGCTGTAGTCGCCTGTCGGCGCCAACACTGCGTAACCGCCCGAAAGGTCAAACTGTTTGAAATGCCATGATAGCAGCAGCGGCTCAATCTGAATGTCCCCAAGCCCGAAATAGCTGTGGTGGACGCCCATCACTTCCCAATCCAGGTAGCCAAATGGCACAATGGCATCCATGCCGTAATTGGCGCCCAGAATTTTCCAATCGGTCATCCAAATCATACGCGGCGCGTTAACGTAGGCAAAAACGCCAAAATCAGGCGGTCCATCTGCAAAACGATCTGCGGTGTAAAAGAAGTTGTAGTCGCGGAAATATACCCCCGGCGGTGGCAGGGACGCGCCTTTGATGCCTTCTGCGCCAGCCGGATAATGACCGGCCACTATGGGCACCGGCGGCGGTAGCGCCTGAATAAGACCGGGCAGCGCCATCAGTAACAGCACAAGCAAGAAGAATTGAATCCGAGTTTTCATAGGTCGTAATTTATGGGTTTGTAAATCAGGGTTAAACATCCTGCAATTTACCAGTGAGATAAGTCTCGTAGGCGCTCAAATCGAGCATGCCGTGGCCGGAGAGATTGAACAGGATCACGCGCTTCTTGCCGACTTCGCGTGCGCGATTTGCCTCCTCCACCACGGCGCAAATGGCGTGCGCGGACTCCGGCGCGGGCACGATGCCTTCCGTCCGTGCAAAAAGTGTCCCGGCCTCGAACACTTTCGTCTGATGATACGCCTCCGCTTCGATCAGCCCGAGCTTGAGCGCGTGGCTGACCATCGGCGCCATGCCGTGATAACGCAGCCCGCCCGCGTGAATCGACGGCGGCATGAATTTGTGGCCGAGCGTGTACATGAACAGCAACGGGGTCATCTCCGCCGTGTCGCCGAAGTCGTAGCGCAGTTCACCCTTCGTCAGCGACGGACAGGCCGTTGGTTCGACGGCCACAATGCGATATTTCTTTTTCCCGGTGATTTTTTCCTGAATGAACGGAAACGCGATGCCGGCGAAATTGCTTCCGCCCCCGCAGCAGGCGATGATCGAGTCCGGCTCCTCGCCCGCCATTGCCATCTGCTTGATGGATTCCTGGCCGATGACGGTTTGATGCAGGCAAACGTGATTGAGCACGCTGCCGAGCGAGTATTTCGTGTTCGGATGCTTGACGGTGTCCTCAATCGCCTCGCTGATGGCGATGCCGAGGCTGCCGGGACACTTCGGGTCCTCCGCAAGCACTTTGCGTCCGTATTCGGTCTGGTTGCTGGGGCTGGGATGCACCGTGGCGCCCCAGGTATGCATGAGCATCCGGCGATAGGGTTTTTGCTCATAGCTGACCTTGACCATGTAAACGTTGCACTCCAGGCCAAACAGCCTGCACCCCAGCGCCAAGGCTGAACCCCACTGTCCGGCACCCGTTTCAGTGGCGAGCCGTTTGGTGCCGGCGACTTTGTTGTAATAAGCCTGCGCAACGGCGGTGTTGGGCTTGTGGCTGCCGGCGGGGCTGGCGCCTTCGTATTTGTAATAAATGTGCGCCGGCGTCTGGAGTGCCTTCTCGAAGCGCACCGCGCGCAACAGCGGCGTCGGACGCCAGAGCGCGTAGATGTCGCGTATCTCCTCGGGAATCGGAACCCAGCGGTCGGGGCACATTTCCTGTTTGACGAGGTTCTCAGGAAAAATTGCCAGCAACGCTTCCGGCGGCAGCGGCTGCTTGGTGCCCGGATGCAACGGCGGCGGCAGCGGTTCGGGAAAATCCGCCAGAAGATTGTACCATTGCGTGGGAATGTCCTTTTCGGAAAGACTGAAGTTGATTTGTTTGCTCATATTGCCAAAGAATTGCTGCGAATAAATAACCACCGCCGAATTGCTTGTCACGCAGTTATTGGAAAATAAAAAAATATATTAAAACTTCGGGCAAACCGCCGGGTTGTCGCCGAAGCCGGCAACCTGATCCCGCGCTTTTGCCAGCCGCCTATTGATTCCCGTTTTGGGATTTGCCAGACCCGCCAAGTATGGAGATACTGTCCGCCGCTTTTTTTCACGGGCCATTTTATGAAACCCCAAGTTGAAATCTATGACACGACCCTGCGCGACGGTTCGCAGGGTGAAGGCATCAATTTCTCGGTTGCGGACAAACTCCGCATTGCCGAGAAGCTTGACGCGTTCGGGGTGCATTACATCGAGGGCGGCTGGCCCGGCAGTAATCCAAAGGATTTGGAATTTTTTAAACAGGCTGCGCGGCGCAAGTGGCGCAACGCCAAAATCGCGGCGTTCAGCATGACGCGCCGCAAGGGTGTGGTCGTAGAGAAGGACGAGTTGATGCGGCAGATTCTCGAAGCGGAAACGCCGGTTGTCACCATCGTCGGCAAAACCTGGCTGCTGCACGTGACCGAAGTGCTCCGCGCCAAGCCTGATGAAAATCTGGCAATGATTGGTGACACCATCCGCTTTTTGAAGGACCACGGCAAAATAGTCATTTACGACGCCGAGCACAGTTTCGACGGTTACAAGGATGAACCGGACTATGCGCTGGCGACATGGCGGGCGGCGGAAAAGGCGGGCGCGGATTGCATTGTGCTTTGCGAAACGAACGGCGGTTGTTTGCCGGACGAAATCACGCGCATCACGTCATTTGCCAGGAGTAAATTGAATTGCAACATCGGCATTCACACGCATGACGATTGCGGCCTCGGCGTCGCAAACGCGATTGCTGCCATCGAAGCCGGCGCGACGCAAGTGCAGGGCACAATCAACGGCTACGGCGAACGCACGGGCAACTGCAATTTGATCAGCGTGATTCCACTGCTGCATTTCAAGTTGAAAAAGCTCGGTGTGCCTGCGAAGTCGTTGCCGAAGTTGAAGGAACTTTCCGAGTTCGTGGATGAAATCGCCAACATGCGCCACAATCCGCGCCAGCCGTGGGTGGGGCAGACGGCGTTCGCGCACAAGGGCGGGATGCACGCCCATGCCATTGACCGCGTCGCGCGCAGTTACGAGCACATCAATCCGGAAGCCGTCGGCAATTCCCGCCGCGTGCTCGTCAGCGACATGTCCGGGCGCACGAACATTTTGATGAAGGCCGCCGAACTCGGTTTCAAACTCAAGCCGGACATGCCGGAAGTGAAAACCATCACGGCGCGCGTCAAGGAATTGGAAAACCAAGGCTACGAATATGAAGCCGCGGAAGGCTCGCTCGCGTTGCTCATCGGCAAGACGCTCAAGCACCGCAAACTGCCTTTCACCGTGCATGCGTATCACGTTTCCATGCGCCGCGACGGTCGGGAGCATATTTGCGAGGCAACAGTGAGGGTGCGCGTCGGGGATGAATATGCACACAGTGTCGCCGAAGGCGACGGGCCGGTGAACGCCCTCGACGGCGCGTTGCGTCTGGCTTTGGTGAAATTTTTTCCACAGCTCAAAAAAGTGACGCTCACGGATTACAAAGTTCGCATCTTGGACAGCGTCACCGGCACGGCCGCCAAAACGCGCGTGCTGATCCAATCCACCGACGGCAAACGCGAATGGGGCACGGTCGGTGTGAGCGAAAACATCATCGAAGCCAGCCTGCAGGCACTGGTGGATAGCATGGAATACGCGCTTTTACGAAAATGAATCTCACCGCAGAGGCGCAGAGACGCAGAGTTGATTTAATTCAGAAATTTTTCCTCCGCGCCTCAGTGTCTTTGCGGTTCTAAACCATGTCCGAAATTTCCAAGGCCTATGAACCGAAGTCCGTCGAGGACAAGTGGTATGATTTCTGGCTGAAGCAGGGCTGCTTTACCGCCGACCCGGCGCGTGTGTCTGCCAAACGCCCGGCCTATTCCATCGTCATCCCGCCGCCGAATGTCACCGGCGTGCTCACGATGGGGCACGTCCTCAATAATACCATCCAGGACATTCTCGCCCGCAAGGCGCGCATGGACGGCAAGGAAGTCCTCTGGCTGCCCGGCACCGATCACGCCGGCATCGCCACGCAAACGGTCGTGGAGAAAACGCTGAAGAAATCCGGCGAAATCCGGCATCGCGACGATTTGGGCCGCGAAAAATTCCTTGAACGCGTCTGGCAATGGAAGGAAAAACACGGCGGCATCATCATCCAACAATTGAAAAAGCTCGGCGCATCATGCGATTGGACGCGCGAGCGGTTCACGATGGACGAAGCCTATTCGCGCTGTGTGCAGAAGGTTTTCATCGAGCTTTACAAAAAGGGTCTCATCTATCGCGGCAAACGGATGGTGAACTGGGACCCCGCCGCCCGCACCGCGCTCTCCGATGAGGAAGTCGAAATGCTCGAGGAGAAAGGGCACCTTTGGCACATCAAATACCCGCTCGTCGATGCCAAAGGCCGTCCCAAGGCCGATGAATTCGTGGTCGTGGCCACGACGCGGCCCGAGACGATGCTTGGCGACGAAGCCGTGGCGGTGAACCCGAAAGACCCGCGTTACACAAAGCTGGTCGGGCGGAAGGTGCTGTTACCGCTCCAGAACAAGCCCATCCCGGTCATTGCCGACGAACTGGTGGACCCGAAGTTCGGCACCGGTTGCGTGAAGGTGACGCCCGCCCACGATCCGGCCGACTATGAAATGGCCGCGCGGCACAAACTCCCGTTCACCGTCGTCATCGGCCTTGACGGCCACATGACGAAGGAGGCTGGCAGGGATTTCGCGGGTATGGACCGCACGAAAGCGCGCCAGGCCGTGGTCGAGAAACTCACCGAACAGGGTTTGTTGTTGAAAACCGAGGACTATGTCCACAATGTCGGTTACAGCCAGCGCAGCCACGTGCCCATCGAACCATATTTGAGCGAGCAATGGTTCTTGAAATATCCGAGCGTGGAGAAATCGCGGAATTGCGTGGAGCAGGAAGATGACTCGGTGGGGCGAGCGTCCTCGCGAGCCGGTTCGTCAGTAGCCTCGCCCCACCAAAAAATGCGATTCCATCCGCAGCGTTGGGCGAAGGTTTATGACCACTGGATGGGTGGCCTGCAGGATTGGTGCATCAGCCGCCAGCTCTGGTGGGGACATCGGATTCCGGTTTGGTATCGCGGCAGTGAAGTTTATTGCGGGCTCGAATCTCCAAAAGACGGCGGATGGACACAAGACCCCGACGTGCTGGACACCTGGTTCAGTTCATGGCTCTGGCCGTTCGCCACGATGGGCTGGCCGGAGCAGACCGAGACATTAAAGAAGTTTTATCCGACCACCGACCTCGTCACTGGGCCGGACATCATTTTCTTCTGGGTCGCGCGCATGATTATGGCGGGCTATGAATTCATGGGAGAGATGCCGTTCGGGAATGTTTATTTCACCGGCATCATCCGTGACAAGCAGGGGCGCAAGATGTCCAAGAGCCTTGGCAATTCGCCTGACCCGCTCGATCTCATCAACAAATACGGCGCCGACGCGCTCCGGTTCGGCACCATGCGCAGCGCGCCGCTCGGCCAGGACATTTTGTTCGACGAACAGAACGTCGAGCTGGGCCGCAATTTCTGCAACAAGCTCTGGAACGCCTGCCGGTTCCGGCAAATGGTCGGCAGTGCCGACGTCCCAATTCAAGGGGAGATCGATCCACGACTTCTGACGTCCGACGATAAATGGATTTTGCTCAAGCTCGACGCGGCCATCCGCGAGATGGACACAGCGTTCGCCGAATACAAATTCAGCGATGCCACCGCCACGCTCTACCGCTTTTTCTGGAGCGAGTATTGCGACTGGTATGTCGAAGCCAGCAAGGCCACGCTGGCGCGTGGCGTTGAATTGCTAAATCGTGAAACCGTTAAATCGGAGACCGGTTCAACGAATCAACCATTCAACGATTCAACGGCTCAAAAAGCCAACACCCTCGCCGTGATTGATTTTGTTCTTTCGCACACATTGCGCCTGTTTCATCCGTTTCTGCCATTCGTCACGGAGGAACTCTGGCACGGAATGGGTTACGCCGAGAACATGCCGGGAGACCAGGGCGGGAAGACCATCATGACCGCCCCGTGGCCGAAGCCGCTCGACGATGATTTCAAGACGCATTACGGCATGAGCGAGCGCGACAAAAAATTCATTGAGGTGCGGAACGAACTCGTTACCCAAGGCCGCAATTTGCGTCGCGCCGCAAACATCGCCGCGAACAAAAAGATCAAGTTCATCCTCAAGCCGGCGCGCGAACTGGCAGCACACGACATCGAGGTGCTCAAATTGCTGCTCAATGCCGAGGCGGTCAAGGTGAGCGCGAATTATCGGCCAGCGAAAAACACGATGACAGTGCGAACTGAAATGGGCGATTTGTTTTTGCCGCTGGAAGGTTTGATTGATATCGAGGCTGAAAAGGCGCGGTTGAAAAAAGAACTGGAAAAAATCGAGGCCGAGATTGGAAAGGTCCAGTCGAAGCTGGACAATCCCAACTTTGCGCAAAAAGTTCCGGCGAACGTTTTGGAGGAGCACCGGCAGCGCGTCGCCGAGTGGCAATCCAAGCGCGACCATGTGAAATCCGCGCTCGCAGCATTGAATTAAGTCCCACGCAAAGGCGCAAAGCTTCGGCGAAGTTTTTGTTTTGCTTTTTCATCAGCCAGTGATAAGCCTACGGCAAGAATGCAACGAATTTTATCATTCTTGCTTCTTCTGTTCCTGCCACTCGCAGCGTTGGCCGACGGCATGGTGGTCCCCACCATCGCATTCCCAGCCAAAATCACGATTCCCGACCAGCGCGCGCTGATTTGTTACACCAACGGCACGGAACGGTTGGTGATTGAAACGCGCTTTACGGGTTCGGGAACAAATTTCGCGTGGGTCGTTCCGCTGCCCGGCAAGCCGGTCATTGAAGAAGCAACGACAGGATTGTTTCCGACACTGCAATATCTGTTCCAGCCGCAGATTATTCACGAAGTTCATAATTACTACATCGGAATTCTAATCACACTGGGAATTACTTTTCTGATATGGCTATGGGTTCGATCGATAAAAACTGTCCTGAAGGCGTTTATAAGCGGATTTATTCTCGCAATACTTTTAATGATATTTCTGGCCCTGCTCCTTCCCGCGCTTGCCGGTGGAAAAAGCAGATCAGCGTCACTGGGTTTGACATCAGTACCTTCTGAACAGGTTGTTTCCATCCTTGACCGAAAGATCGTCGGCATCTTTGAGACCACGACCATCGCTTCACCCGATGCAAAAGCATTGCAAACGTGGCTGTCTCAAAATGGATATACTATGCCGACTAAAGTGGAACCGGTGATCGCCAGCTATGTCAAGGATGGCTGGGTTTTTGTGGCCACAAAAGTCCAGCGCGACAAGCCAGACAGCGAAACCAGCACACCGCATCCGCTCTCGTTCACTTTCAAAACCGACAGGCCGGTTTACCCAATGCGTCTCACCGGCCTGAACAGTCAGTCGTTGAGTGTTGAACTCTACGTGTTCGGTCCCGCACGCGCAAAGGCTTCGTATTTCAGGGTTGAGCGTTGCGCACGCCCGAATTATCCAGAACTTCCTTCCAGAGATATACTGGATTGGCGACGCTGGTCGCCTGAAACACCCGACATTGTCCATCCGCTTCTTCGCAAATGGGTGGGAGGGTCTCCTGTCGCAACCAAACTCACTGCCATGCTTTCGCCGAACCACATGCGTCAGGACGTTTGGATTGACTGGACTCCGTTTTCAGAAAAGAAAAACAATTTGTTCACTTTCGCTGGCGCGCGAACCATTGCTTTGAATTGGGGTGCTGGAATCTGGGCTGCAAGTTTGTTTACCGCTTGCATTTTCGGTCTCAGCAATGAAACACGCAGATCGAAACTGTCCAAATCCGTCGGCATTGTCACCGTTTGTTGCATCAGTTTGACCGGCCTGATTTATCTCGCCCTGCCAAAAACAGAAGCGCGATTGGTAAAAGTTTCATTTGGAAAAATGGAAAATATACTTATCTCTTTTGGCGAGGAAGCATACAGTGAAGTTAGCATCTATCATTCATCGGTCGCTGATGTTCGCCTTATAGCCAGAAACCTTTTAATAGTTGGTGAAACGAATGCCCCATATTGGAGCGATTGGTCACGCACTGTTGGTCGGACAAACGTGCAAAATTATTATCTTGGGGGTCCACTCCACGAGGAAGATTCTCCTGGAAATTACACAATTCGCGAGGTCAATGGGCAATCGAAATTTGTTTTGTATGATGCCCAAGGAGCAGAACATATCCTAGACCATTGGTAAACAGCTTTACATTTACCTCAAAGAAGTCTGACTTCAATTTTTTGAAAAATCTCGACCGTGGGTCTTTCTGCTGGCATCAAGTCTATTTGTGAATTTACAAGCAGCACAAAAAGCCGCCGTCTGCGCTGCGCGCGCCGCCGGCAAACTCATGCGCGACAACTGGTATTTGCCCAAACGCGTCAAAGTTGCCGAGGCGCACGACATCAAGCTGGAACTAGACGTGTGCTGCCAGAAGCTTATCGAGAAAATCCTGCGCGCTGCGTTCCCACAAATTCCCATGCTTGGCGAGGAGGGCGATTCCGGGGACGTGAACGCCGACTACCGCTGGGTTGTTGACCCGATTGACGGGACGGTAAATTACTTCTTTGGGATGCCGCATGCGGCGGTTTCGATTGCGCTTCAGTCTCAACTCAAAACTAAAAATTCAAAATTCAAAACTCTTTTAGGCGTTATTTACGACCCGTTCACACACGAACTGTGGACGGCAACACTTGGTGGGTCCACGCGGCTTAACGGGCATGTCGTTCGCGTCAGCCGGCGTTCGCGCGTGAACGAGGCCGTTATTGCCATGGGATTTTCCAAGAGCAAACTGAACCTGGAGAAAAGCCTGCCGCACGTGAACCGGCTGGCGCGCCGCGCGTTGAAAATCCGCATCATGGGCTCGGCCGCGCTCGAACTCGCCTATGTCGCCTCGGGCCGGTTGGATGCTTATGTCGAGCGCACCATCAATCTTTGGGACATTGCGGCGGGCGGCTTGATGGTCGAATGTTCCGGCGGGGAATTTTACACCCAACCCGCGCCGGGCGGGAAATTCCGGATGGTGGCCGACAACGGTTTATTGCGCCGGAAACTTCAGATCGGAACTTTGCTTAAATAAATTCGCAATTTCTCCAGCGCTTTGGCGCGATGACTTAACTTGTTTTTCACAGCCTCGCCCAATTCCGCGAACGTCTGTTCAAAACCGTCCGGCACGAAAAGCGGATCATAACCGAAACCACTTTGTCCGCGCGGTTCGAGGGCGATGCGGCCTTCGCAAACGCCATTAAACAAAATTGGTGGGGCGAGGCTACTGACGAGCCGGCTCGCGGGGACGCTCGCCCCACCAGCAACTGAAACCAAAGCGATGACGCAATGAAAACGCGCCGTGCGTTTTTCCAGCGGAATATTTTTAAGCAGGCGCAGCAGCTTGGCGTTGTTTTCAACAGCGGAAGAATTTTTAGTTTTGGCTGAATCCATTGCCGCAAACCTTGCGGAATGCACTCCCGGCGCGCCGTTCAACGCGTCCACCTCGAGGCCGGAATCGTCGGCCAACACAAATCCATTCTGAATTCCGAATTCCGAATTCCGAATTTGCGCGAGCCAATCGGCGAGCGCACCGGCTTTTTTCGTCGCATTGCCATCAAACGTGTCCGCGTCTTCGACGATTCGCGGCGCGCCTGGAAAATCGTTGAGCGTCAAAAATCGAAATTGGCCGCCAAGAATGACACAGATTTCCCCGACCTTGTGCGGGTTGTGCGTGGCAATGAGCAGCGTCGTCACGCAGACACAATAACAAGCACAAGTTCAAACGCAATATGTGCGACACGCCGACAATGTTGGTTCCCATTTTCAAAAATGTGACGCAGCCAAAGCTGGCCAAACCGGTCCGGCTTGTAGTATTTCTTCCGGCGTTTGGCGATTGCCGTGACCAATTAAAATTATGCCGAGTCCCAAAAATTCCACGAATCACAAGGCATCCGATTCCGTCCGCGACGCCGCGATGCAGGAAATTTCCGTTGTGCTGCAACAACTGCGCACGTCACCCTCGGGTTTGAGTGAAGTGGAAGCAGTTGCGCGTTTGGAAGAATACGGCCCCAACGAAGTCGCGCAGGAAAAACAACACGGCTGGTTGCGGCGGCTCTGGATTGCCTCGCGCAATCCGTTGGTCATCCTGCTGACGATCCTTGCCATCATCACCTTTGCGACCGCGGAGGATTCGAGCGACTACATCAGCGGCTCCGTGATGATGGCGATGGTGCTGCTCGCACTGTCGTTGCGCCTCATTCAGGAAACGAAAGCGGACAACGCGGCGGCCAAACTCAAGGCGATGATCAAGGTCACAGCCACCGCCATGCGTGATGGCGAGCCGAAGGAAATTCCGCTCAAAGAACTCGTTCCCGGCGACGTGGTGAAACTTTCCGCCGGCGACATGATTCCCGGCGACGTGCGGCTTATTTCCGCAAAAGATTTGTTCGTCATTCAAGCCACGCTGACCGGCGAATCGTTGCCGGTTGAAAAAAATGACGCGCTCGATTCGCGTCAGGGCATTTCGTCAACTGAATATTCAAATATCTGCTTCCTTGGCACCAGTGTGGAAAGCGGTTCGGCCACCGGCGTCATCGTCGCCACCGGCGCACAGACGTATTTTGGGAAAATGGCCAGCAGCATAGTCGGTCAGCAGGTGGAAACAGCATTTGACAAGGGCGTGAAGAAATTTACCTGGCTGATGATTGGTTTCATGGTGGTGATGTCACCGATGGTGTTTTTCATCAATGGCTTTACCAAACATAGCTGGGGAAAAGACACCTTTCTTTTCGCGCTGGCGGTGGCCGTCGGCCTGACGCCGGAAATGCTGCCGATGATTGTCTCGGTCTGCCTGTCCAAAGGCGCGCTGGCGATGTCGAAAAAGAAGGTCATCGTCAAACGCCTGAATTCGATTCAGAACTTCGGCGCCATGGATGTGTTGTGTACCGACAAAACGGGCACGTTGACCATTGATCACGTTATCCTCGAACTGCATTGCGACGTGTTCAAAAATGAAAGCGAAGAGGTTTTGCACGACGCTTATTTGATCAGTCATTTTCAAATGGGTTTGAAAAATGTTTTGGACCGCGCAGTGCTGAAGTATTCGGAACTGCACAAGGAACTCGGGATTGATAAATACACCAAAGCGGACGAAATTCCGTTCGACTTTTCGCGTCGCATGATGTCGGTGGCTGTCGAAGGTCCGGATGGTGAGCGTCAATTGCTGACCAAAGGCGCGCCGGAAGCGGTCTTCGCCAAATGCACGCATTTCGAAAGCGAGGGCGAAATTTTCCCGATGGAACCCATCCTGGTCGGAAACCTCATTGAGCAGGTCAATGACCTGAGCGAGGACGGTTTCCGCGTGCTGGCCGTCGCCAACAAAAAAGTCGGGCGACAAGCCGCTTACTCCAAAGCCGATGAAGAAAACCTGGTTCTCACCGGTTACCTCGCGTTTCTCGATCCGCCCAAGGACACCGCCGCCAAGGCTATCACCGCCCTTCGCCAGCACGGCGTCATGGTCAAGGTGTTGACCGGTGACAACGATCTGGTCACACGCAAGGTCTGCACTGAAGTCGGCATCAACGCCGAAAAAATCATCCTGGGCAGCGATGTTGAGCAGATGGCCGACGAGCAATTGGCCGAAGCGGTTGACGGTACCGATGTTTACGCGCGGCTTTCGCCATCGCATAAAAAGCGCGTCGTGCAGGCGCTCCAGAAAAAAGGGCACGTTGTCGGCTTTATGGGCGACGGCATCAACGACGCCCCGGCTCTCCGTGCCGCCGATGTGGGTATTTCCGTGGACACTGCGGTGGACATCGCCAAGGAATCCGCCGACATGATTCTGCTAGAGAAAAGTTTGATGGTGCTCGAAGAGGGCGTGCTCGAAGGCCGCAAAGTATTTGCGAACATCATCAAATACATCCGCATGGGTGCGAGTTCCAATTTCGGAAACATGTTTAGCGTGCTCGGCGCGAGCGCGTGGCTGCCTTACCTGCCAATGCAACCCCTCCAGGTACTCACGAATAATTTGCTTTACGATTTTTCGCAGGTGCCGATTCCGACGGACAACGTCGGGCAGCAGCAAATTGCCAAACCGCGCCCCTGGAACATCGGAGAAATCGCCAAGTTTATTATTTTCATCGGTCCCATCAGCTCTATTTTTGATTACACCACTTTTTCTGTAATGTGGTTTTTCTTCAAATGCAATCAAGTGGGGCTGACGCCGGAATTGGTCACGCGCTTTGGGGAGGACGCCGCAAACCACACCCACGCCGCCGCGCTCTTCAACACCGGCTGGTTCGTTGAATCCATCATGACGCAGACGCTTATCATCCACGTCATCCGCACGAACCTGATTCCTTTTATCCAATCGCGCGCGAGCTGGCAACTCACGATGACCACGATCCTCATCATGGGTATCGGCGCGTATCTGCCATTTTCACCGCTGGCCAAACCGCTGGGCTTCGTGCCTCTCCCGTGGCAATTCTGGCCGATTTTGCTGGTGACCCTGCTTTGCTACGTCGGCCTGACGCAACTCATCAAAACTTGGATGGTTCGTAAAAACTGGATTTGACCACCATTGTCGGCGAATAAAAAGCCGTTCCGCATCACACGGGATGGCATTGTCAGGCTTACGCGGCTTGATCGGGTCCGTTCAAGCCTCAAAGGATTTTCCACGGCCGCAGCCCTGGCGCGCGTCAAACGGCGCGTCAATTTTTCCCCGGCGCGAAATGTTCCTGCGCGTTGGCAATTTTCTTTTCGAGCAAATCGTGCAAGGGAGGCAGCAACCCTTCCAGCCGCCGATACACATTCACCGCCTGCGGCCATTCGCCCAGCGTTTCGGCCACGCTCGCCGCCTGGACTCCGGCCCTTTTCACCCAAAATGAATCCGCCGATTCGCCGTCACGCAGATTTTTCCCGTAAAGCACGTCGAGATAATTCTGCAACGCAAGCTGAAGCAATGCAGTTTGGTCCTGGCCTGTCGCCTGCGCGGCGCGTTTTTCAAACACGAGACCGATGCCCACTTGCGCCTGGCTGCGCGCGGCGGCACCCGCCAACGGCGAACTGATGACTTGCGCGTAGGCATTCGTCGCATCGTCGTAAAAATGTGCGCCCTGCGGTTGCCCGGCGAGTTGCAAATCGCAGTCGCCGATTTCGCCCAAAGCGAGCGCGGCTTGTTCGGTCTGCGGATACGATTGGCAGATGGCTTTGAACACCCGGATGGCTTGCTCAAAATTGGCCAGCGGGTTGTTTGTATCCGACGATTCCTTGCGCATCAGCGCGCCGCCATAAGCGAACAGCGCCTGCGCGTCGAGGTCAGGCGGGCAATTCGTGTCGCTCGTCAAATTCGTGAAATAATCAATCGCGTCCGAGTAGCCGAATCGGCCCATCGCCGCGCGCCCGGCCATCATTTTTGCCGGATACGCGAGGCTGGACTCGGGCCAGTTTTGAAAGACATGTTTGTAATTCCTTTCCGCATCTGCGAAACTCGCCCGCGTGGAAAAAATGGTCACCCACCCACCATTGCGCGACGGGCGCGAGGCTGTTTGACGGAAATTGCGCGATGAAATTGGTGAATAGCCGAAAGGCGTTCGTCTCGCGTCCAGCCTGAAAATTTGCCCACGCGCGGGTGTATTCCACCTGCGGCAACAGAAGCGCGTTGGTCGCAAAATGCTCCACCCAATTGTCATACACGCCGATTGCCACAGGCCAATTGTCCTCCTGCTCGTAAGTGCGGGCGAGCGCCAGTTCCACTTCCGGTCGCAATGGCGAACTGGGAAAACGCTCCTCAAATTTTTGAAACAGCGCGCGCGCCGCCGCCGGCTGTTGCATGTCCGTCAGTCCCTCGCCAACGAGTAACACGCTGTTGTCGGCCAGATCGCTCGTCGGATAAACCTTTAAAATTCGCGCCAGCGCGTTGCTCGCGCCCGCCACGTCATTCAACTCCAGGCACACGCGCAACATTTGATAAGACACTTGCGCGCCGAGTGTCTCGCCAACAACGGGAAAATTCGTGAAGTCATTCACCACCATCCGGTAATTGTCCCGCGCTCCCGCGTATTTCTTTTGTGCGAACAGTGCATCGCCTGTTTTGAATCGCGCCACCGCCAAATCCACCGACGGCGGGAGCTTTTTCGCGGCGGCCCTGAAAGCCTCCAAACTCTCGGGGATTTTCCCCACAATCCAGAAACACCAGCCTCGATCCAAATACGTCTTGCCTGTGAGCGTGCTGTTCGTGAACGCGCCGAGGAATTGGTTGAATCGCGCTTGGGCTTCCTGCAAATCATTCGTCGCCACCACTCCCGCATTGCGGGACGCGACGTAATCCTTCAAATGCAATTCACCCAGTGTCAACAGCGCAACGTCCGCAGAGGGTGAATTTGGAAATTGTGCGAGAAAATTTTGCAGTGATTGCTCGGCTTCCGAAAATTTCCCCTGCGCGGCGGCCAGTTCCGCGATTTTCAAAATCGCCTGCCGCTGCCATTCAACAGGCACGTTTGTGAAGATTTTCCTGATACACAGCCAGCGCCTCGGCTGTCCTTCCTAGACGCTCCAAAACGCCGGCCTGCTCAACCACTGCTCTCGGCGCGCAAATTGTCCTGTCCCGCCAAATCCGCCAGCCGGACCAAATTTGTCGTTGAGGCCAGCGCCGCGTTTGCGTCTCCGCCCGCGAGCTGAACGTGGCAGAGCAAAAGCGTCCGCTGCCAGCCCAATTCCGGTTTGAGCTGCCGCGAACCAAGCGAATTCAAAACCGCCGCGGCCTCGTCCAGTTTGTCTTGCTTGAGCAGCGCTTCGGCCAGCAGCAATTGACCGCGCACCACCCGTTCGTCGGCGGGGTTTGCTTTCGCCACCTGCTGAAATATTCCGGCCGGCTCCCGCAACAATGCGCCCACCTGCGGCCATTGACCGAGCTTCCCGCGCGCGGCGGCTTCATCCACCGCCGCGTTCAGCCGCCAGCTTGAACCTTGAAAATCACGCACGAGCCGTGAAAATGTTTCAGCGGCCGCGGCGTAATCCGTGTTTTGAAACTGCGCTTCGCCGAGCCAATAGACATATTGATCGGCCAGATCGCCGGCCTGTGGTTTGCGCACGGCGAGCAACTCGGCGGCTTGTAAAAATTTTCCCTGGTTGAAATCCGCCTCGGCCTGCATCAGCACCGCTTCGGCGACGCGTCTGGATTTCGGATATTTCTCGGCGAATTGCGCGAACTCCACTTCCGCGCGACTCCACATCCCGTCCCGAAATGCATTCGCGGCGGCGGTGAAAGCGCGCTCCTCGCGTGTGGTGGCGGCTGAAATCCGTTCCACGCCCAACGTCAGCGCGAAGGCAATCAAAAACCAACGGCACACAAAGGACATGTCCCGACTCTAAACAACCGCTGAACGCGAAAAAAGCGCGAAATGCGCGCCGTAGTCCAACCTGACTTGCAACCGCCGAATGAACTTGCCCATGCTGCTGACCCGGGCAAAATGGGGTTCGTAGCGACCTGTATTCGCGCGCGGAAGGGTGGCTGAGCGGTTAAAGGCACCTGACTCGAAATCAGGCGTAGGGGCAACCCTACCGTGGGTTCGAATCCCACCCCTTCCGCCAGTTTGGAATCCAACCGCCTCAAACGAAATTCGACGAAAGCCCCTGCACGCGATACAATGTGCAGGCGGCCAAAATGGAATCACATCAAACCATCGCCACCGAATTGCTGGTCAAAGGCATGACTTGCCAAAACTGCGCGCGGCACGTCACCGAAGCCATTCAAAGCGTGCCCGGCGTCCGTAGCGCATCGGTAATTCTGGATGTCGGACGCGCTTCCGTGCGCTGGAATCCCGGCGCATCGCAAAACGTTCCCGCCATCATTGAAGCCGTCCAAAAAGCCGGCTACGAAGCCAGGGAATTTCAACCTGACACTTCCGCTTGCTGCGAAACCAAACTCGCAAGCTGGCAAATCAATCTCTGGCTCGGCGTCACCGTCACCATTGCGCTGATGGCCGGCGAATGGATTTTCGGCCTCGGCATGGCGCGCTGGTTTCAATGGCTTTCATTCGCGCTGGCGGGCGCGGTCCAGATTTTTGCCGGGGCAAAATTTTATCGCGGCGCGTGGGCGCAACTCAAAATCGGCAGCTCAAACATGGACACGCTCGTCGCGCTCGGCTCGACGACGGCATTCGGTTATAGCGCCTGGGCGTTATTGAGCGGAAGCGGCGGTGAAGTTTATTTCATGGAGGCCGCGGCCATCATCACGCTCATCAGCATCGGTCACTGGCTTGAAGCCCGCGCGAGCATGCGCGCATCGGGTGCGCTGGAAAAACTGCTGAACCTCGCCCCGCAAACCGCGCGGAAAATTCCAAATTCCGCAATCCGCAATCCGCAATCCGCAATTGAAACGGAAGTCCCCGTCGCCGAATTGAAAATCGGCGATCTGGGTCGTCTTGCGCCCCGGCGACCGGGTGCCGACCGACGGGGTGACCGTTGAAGGCGATTCCACCGTGGATGAAGCCATGCTCACCGGCGAATCCACACCCGTGGACAAGAAATCTGACAGTGAACTTTTGGCCGGCACGGTGAATCTGAATGGCCGCCTCGTGATGCGCGTGACGGCCACCGGCGAAAGCACCGCGCTCGCGCACATCATCGCCGCCGTGCAACGCGCCCAAACCAGCCGCGCCGACATCCAGCGCCTCGGCGACCGTGTCAGCAACGTGTTCGTGCCCGTTGTCGTCGCCATCGCCATCGCCGCAGCACTGTGGTGGGGACTTGCGCCGGAATCAGCGAACAAAATTCATGATTGGCTCGCGCCATTTTTCTGGATCGCGCATCCGCCCATCGGCGCGGCGGCGGGATTCATCATCGCCGCGGCGGTTTTGATTGTCGCCTGCCCATGCGCGATGGGTCTGGCGACGCCTGCCGCCATCATGGCCGGGGCCAATACCGCTGCACGACGTGGCATTTTGATTCGCGACGGCGTGGCTTTGGAGAAAGCGGGCAAAATCACCGCCGTTATTTTTGACAAGACCGGCACGCTGACGTTTGGAAAACCGGTTGTGGCGCAAGTTTGGGAAAATCCGCAATCCGCAATCCGCAATCCGCAATTTCTTGCCGTTGCGCTCGCGCGCCATTCGACGCATCCCATCAGTCAGGCCATTGCCAAATTAGTTTCGGAGGGTGGAGTTCTACGACGCCCTGACTTGAAAGATTGGCAGGAAATCCGCGGAGCCGGTGTCGAAGCAAAGGCCCAACCCTCAACTCTCAACGCTCAACCTCCAACCGTCCGGCTGGGTTCATTGCGCTGGTTGCGCGAATGTGGCGTGGATTTGGCGGTGGGCGAAAAATTCATCGCCGAATGGTCGGGACAGGGCGCAACCATTGTCGGTTTGGCATCCGAAAAAACCTTGCTCGGTTTGTTCGCCGTGCGCGACACGCTGAAACCGAACGCGGCGAAAGTCGTCGAGCAACTCCGGCGGCAAGGACTAAAAACTTTTCTTGTGACCGGCGACAATTCATTGACTGCCGCGAGCATCGCCAGGCAGGCCGGCATCGAAGGCAAAAATGTGTTTGCCGAAGTGCGGCCGGAGCAGAAGGCCGGGTTCGTGAAAAAACTTCAGGCACAGGGCGAGCGCGTGGCGTTTGTGGGCGACGGCATCAACGACGCGCCGGCGCTGGAGCAGGCCGACCTCGGCATCGCCGTCAGCCGCGCCAGCGACATCGCGCGCGAGGCGGCGGACATCATTTTGCTGAAATCGGAAATCGAGGCCGTGCCGGAGGCGCTCGGTCTGGCGCGCGCGACGTTGCGCACCATCAAACAAAACCTGTTCTGGGCGTTTTTTTACAACGCGCTGGGCGTGCCGCTGGCCGCGCTGGGCTTCATCAGCCCGATTTTGTGCGCGGCGGCCATGGGCGTGTCGGACCTGATTGTGATTGGCAACGCGCTGCGGCTGCTGCGGTGGCGTTAATTCAATCCGCGATAGTGGGTCAGTTTGACGGAAACCGGTGGGGCGAGCGTCCTCGCGAGCCGGAAATCAAGAGTTATCTTTCATCCCGCATTGCGGGACAGTAGTCTCGCCCCACCAAATTAACTCACCACCCAATCCGCAACCCGCTCGACAAAATCCCGTTCCCGCGCCATGCTGCGGGCGATGGCATTTGAATCGGATTCGCCGCTGGATTCGCTCTGGCAGGAATATGGCCTGGTGTTCAAGGATTGGGACGACCTCACGCTGGCGCGCTGGCTCGCGCAGACGCTCGGCCAGCTCGAAGGCAAGGTGTGGCGATCGTCGCATCCGCTCGTCGGCGCGTATCGGCTGGCGGCGCAGCTCGCGCATGACCGGCAAATTTGGTTCAAGCGTCTGGCCACGCCGCCGGCGGCTTATGCGGAATCGCCGTGCTGCCGCGCGCCGTTCCTGCCGCTGCTCACACGAGACGTGCGCGAGTCCGGCCTCATCTGCCAGCATTGCAGCGAAACACTCATGCCGTTCGATGAAATTCCCGCCGAGTTGCGCGGCGAACTCAATGCCTGGGCGCAACAATACGAACCCATTCACGCCGTCGCGCATTGGGACGACCGCCAGCGCCGCAGCGCGGGCGATTACGACCGCGCCTGCGAAAACGCCGCGCAGGAAGCCGAGCGTTTGCTCGCGCGCGCCGGTCGCGAACTCGCGCCCAAGCTGCTGAATTTTTATCCCGCCGCCGTTTGGGAGGACCAGGACGAATGCCTCGAGGTGCGGCCGGAAGACGTGGCGGTGTGATTTCGGGAATGATGAAGGCAGAATGAAGAATGAAGAAACGGCTTTCGCTCTGTTCGTCATTGACTGTTTCTGCATTTTGCATTCTTCCTTCTTCCTTTGAACGTGCTTTCGCACGAATCCAGTTGTCCCGCATCGCTGCGCCCCGTATAAATTTCCCATGAAGTGGATTTTAAAATGGCTGTTCCGGCTGCTCCTGCTGGCGGTCGTGCTGGTCGTCATTGTGGTGCTGTCAGTGAATCCGCTGCTCAAGGCACTGACTGAAAAATACATTCGCAACGCGACCGGCATGGAGGCGGAGATTGGAAGATTTTCGCTCGGCCTCATCGAGCCGACGGTGACGATTCAAAATTTCAAACTTTACAATCCGCCGGACTTTGGCGGCGCGCCGTTTCTCAACATTCGGGAAATCCACGCCGAATACGACCGCAATGCGCTGCGGAAACACGATTTGCACATCACGCTGCTCCGTTTCAATCTGGCCGAACTGGACATCGTGAAAAATCAGGCCGGCCAGACGAACATCTTTTCCATCGCCGGCATCGCATCGTTGCAAAAGGCCGGTGGCGACCGCCGCGAAGACGCGTTTTTGCGGCAAACCGGCCTTGAATTCACTGGCATCGACGTGCTGAACGTTTCCATCGGCACGGCGAAGTTCATTGACCTGAAAGATCAGCAACTCAACCGCGCACAAAAAATCGGCATCGAAAACTGCATAATCAAAAACGTGAAGTCGCGAGCCGACCTGGCCGGTCTGGGGGCGTTTATCTGGCTGCGCGGCGGCCACACGGTCGGCTTGCCGGTCAACCCGCCGAAGCCCGGCCCGGGCACGAACCAATAGTCGCGGGGGCAAACCCGGGTTCCCGCCACTGCATTTTTGCATTTTCCGCGCGCGAAATTTTCCCTAACCTCGCCGCGTGCATCGTGAATCCGTCAAAGCCGCCGCCCGCGTCGTCGTGAAACTCGGCACCGGTGTGCTCACCGACAGCCGCAAGCAGCCCGACCACGCGCAATTGGAACAGCTCGTCGCGCAGGTCGCCGCGCTGCGAAAAGCCGGCAGGGAAATCGTGCTCGTCACGTCCGGCGCCGTCGGCGCGGGCATGGGCGCGCTCGGCCTGGAAAAACGTCCGACCGACCTCGCCGAATTGCAGGCCTGCGCCGCCGTCGGCCAGCCCCGATTAATCGGGGTTTACGAGAAACTTTTCGCCGCGCACGATTTGCGTGTCGCGCAGGTGCTGCTCACGCATGACGACCTCGAGCATCACGAGCGCCATCTCAACGCGCGCAACACGCTGGTCACATTGCTCAACCACGGCGTCGTGCCCATTATCAACGAAAACGACGCCGTGTCGTTCACCGAAATCAAGTTCGGTGACAATGATAAATTGTCCGCGCTCGTCGCGTCGCTCCTGCCCGCCGATTTGCTCGTCATTCTCACGACTGTGGACGGCGTCATCGAAAATTTCGGCCGGGCGAACCCGAAAACCATTTCCGTCATTGAAAAAATTGATTCCGCGCTGGAAAAAATCGCGCGCGGCACCGACGACGAACTCGCCGTCGGCGGCATGAAATCGAAAATCGAGGCCGCGAAAATCGTCGTCCGCTCCGGCATCCCGCTCGTCATCGCGTCCGGCAAAAAGAAAGACGTCCTCGCGCGCGTGCTCGCGGGTGAGGACGAAGGCACGCTGTTCGTGGCGCACCCGACGAAATTGCAGGGACGCAAACGCTGGATTGCGTTCTTCCATCATCCCAAAGGCGCGCTGTTCGTGGATGACGGCGCGAAAAAGGCGTTGCGCGAATCGGGCAAAAGCCTCCTGCCGCCGGGCGTTGCGCGCTGCGAAGGCGAATTCGACGCCGGCGATGTCGTGCGGATTTGCGATTTGGACGGAACGGAATTCGCGCGCGGTATTGCCAAATTCGGCACCGCCGAAGTGCGCGGCAAAAAACTGGCGCGCGTCGAAATCGTGCACCGGGATGACCTTGTCATTTTATGAACCGCCGAGACGCGGAGACGCAGAGAGGTAGGGTCGTCTCGCCGAGACGACCGCGATGAACGGACGGCTGGGCCAGCCGTCCCTACCAATGAAAATAAAAATCTCCGCGCCTCAGCGCCTCTGTGGCTAAAAATTTCATGAAGAAAAAATCCGCCATCGAAGATTTGTTGAAGGTCATGGCCACGCTGCGTTCACCGCGCGGCTGTCCGTGGGACCGCCAGCAAAGCCACATGACGCTGCGCCGCCACGCCATCGAGGAGGTCTATGAATTGATTGATGCCATCGAGGCCGGCGACGATCACGAAATGGCCGAGGAACTTGGCGATTTGCTCCTGCAGATCGTTTTCCATTGCCAGGTGGCGAACGAACGCGGCGCATTCGATTTTGAAAAAGTCTGCCGGTTGATTGTGGAAAAACTGGTGCGCCGCCATCCACATGTCTTCGACAAAACAAAAGTCAAAAGTGTGGATGAAGTCTGGGCGAACTGGGAAAAAATCAAGCACGCCGAAAAACATGGAACCAAACATGCCCGGCCTTCCGTGTTCGACGGAATCCCGAAACACCTACCCGCGCTGCTCCGCGCCGAAAAGCTCGTCAAAAAAGCGCGCAAAATCCTGGCAGACAGCCACCATGCCAAAATCAATCGCGGACGCATGAGCCATGCGTCCCTACCAAAAAAACCGACGAAAGCGACTTTGGGCCGGGAACTTTTTGATCTGGCGGAACTGGCGCAGCGCAACGGCTGGTCGGCGGAAGAACTTCTGTGCGCGGAAATCAAAAGGCGCGAGGGCGAACTCCGGAGAAAAGAAACCAAGGCAGCGGCAAATCGAGCATAGTTAACAGCACAGCAGACGCGAATTGCGCGAATTTACACGAATTGAATTTCCCAAAGAATAATTCGCGGCAATTAGCGAAATTCGCGTCTAAAAGTTCTGTCGCACTTGACAGTTCCGGCAACTCGCGCGACTTTCCGGTGTTGAACTGAAAGAGGCATTGATTTTATGAAAACTCGAACCTTTCAAAGTCTGGTTCTGACAATCACCGCCGTCGCAGCGGTTTCATTTCTGGCAGGGAACACTGTGGCGCAGGATTCCTCCACTGCCACAACCGCCAGCCAGTCCACGCCCGCCGCTGCTCAACCGGCAGTCACCACTCCGGCCGCTCAACCGGCAGCCGCCAGCCAGGCCGTGCCCCTGTTGTCCTATGGTGTCACGCAAGTCATGGATCTCGCGCACGCAAAAGTCCCCGACAATACCATCATCGCTTACATCCGAAATTCGGGGAACAACTACGGCCTGGACGCGGCCCAAATCATTTATCTGAAGCAGCAAGGCGTTTCCTCCGACGTCATCAACGCCATGCTCAACCAGCGCACGCAATCGGCGCAGACCACCGCGCAGACCGCAACATCACAACCGGTTAGCACGGACACTTACAACACCCAAACTGCAACCGTCGTCGCGGAACCCTCGGTTTCTTATGTCCAAACGGCTCCGCCTCAGACGGTCTATGTCATTCCCGATACGCAGACGTATGACTACTACGCCAACTATCCGTATTACTATCCTTACTACGGTTACTACGGCTGGCCTTATCCGGCGGTGTCGTTCTCGTTCGGCTGGGGTGGTTATTATGGCGGCGGCTATCGTGGCGGCTGGCATGGCGGTGGTGGCTGGCAGCACGGTGGTGGTGGCGGGCAGCACGGTGGGGGCGGCTGGCAGCACGGTGGTGGCTGGCATCATCACTGATGGTTTAGGTAGGGACGCCTCGCCGAGGCGTCCGGCGGGTTGCTTGCAAGCGGACGCATGAGCCATGCGTCCCTACCACAAAGAGGAAAACAAAAACTTGGTGCCTTGGCGTCTTTGTGGTTAGACCCGGTTTGGACTTGATCTGATCCGCTGATCTGTCAACAAGCCCTTTGGGCGCGCTCGCGATTCATCGGAGTTGATCTGGGCGTGCCGCTTCCACCTTCTAAATTGCTTGATCTGATCCGCGCTTCTGATCAATTGATCTGGGCGTGCCGAAGAAAGCCACAGCCTCAAAACGCCGACCCCTTTACCGCCAAAGGCCGCCAAAATCAAAAACGGTGGGGCGAGCGTCCCCGCGAGCCGCAACTCCGCAATCCGAATTCCGAAATCCGCATTTCATTGCCCCCGCGCCCTTCGTCCTCCGCGAAGATGGCCAGATTCAGGTAGGGTCGTCTCGCCGAGACGACCGCTCTGATTCGGGTAGGGACGCGTCGCCGAGGCGTCCGCAGACGGCTGGGCCAGCCGTCCCTACCTTGGTTTATCAGTCCGAATCCCCCTTCCTCCGTTTATATCACGGCAACTGTCTCGAACTCCTCGACGCCATCGCCGCCAAATATCCTGATGGCCGGTTCGACGCCATCTTTGCCGACCCGCCGTATTTCCTCTCCAACGGCGGTATCACCTGTCACGCGGGCAAAATGGTGAAGGTGGATAAGGGCGATTGGGACGTCTCGCGCGGACCGGAACTGAACCACGAGTTCAATCTCGAATGGCTCAAGCGCTGCCAGCATGTGCTCAAGCCGAACGGCACGATTTGGGTGACCGGCACGCATCACGTCATTTTCAGCATCGGCTACGCCATGCAACAACTCGGCTATAAGATTCTTAACGACATCGCCTGGGAAAAGCCGAATCCGCCGCCGAACTTGAGTTGCCGCTATTTCACGCATTCGACCGAAACCGTTTTGTGGGCGGCGAAAAACGAGAAAAGCAAACACGTCTTCAACTATCAGGAAATGCGCAAGGTGACCGGCAAACAGATGAAAACCGTGTGGAGAGACGTATCAAGTGCCGAGTGCCAAGTATCAGGTGAACATGACACGTCACACCTCGCACCTGACACCTCTGGCCATGACACGCGACACGTGACACGTGACACGCCTCCCCAAAACTCCAATCCCTCGCTCGAATCAATTTGGACACTCGCTGCTCCCAGTAATGATGAGAAGTTATATGGAAAGCATCCTACTCAGAAGCCGGTTGCGCTGGTTGAACGCTGCCTGTTGGCCTCGACGAACGAAGGCGATTTGGTTCTCGACCCGTTTCTGGGCGGCGGAACAACCGCCATCGCCGCGCTCCACATCAAACGCGGCTGCGTCGGTATCGAATTAGATTTGCACAATGTCGAAATGGCCAAAAAGCGCGTTAAGGCCGAGTTGGAAAACAAGGAAGGAGAATTGTTCAAATGAAAGAAGGCGGCATCGGCGGCGAAAGTACACTTACCGGTCTCCATTTTGAGCGCGAAGTTGATTTCCAAGACTTGCTCGCGGCCAAGCCGGGCTACGAAGTGAAGCCAATTCCCGGCAAAGCGGGTAAAGGAGTTTTCTTCAAAGGCAAACTCGTCGCTCGCTGTTTTCGGAAGCACGACTTCTACGAATTTCTCGACGAGGAAGGCGTTAATTGGAAACCGATTCTCTCAAAGCAATTGCTGCCGGATGATGCACTGCTGGTCATCGTCCGCGAGACGCTATTCATCATCGAAGTAAAATATCAGCAGGTGGCCGGTTCGGTGGACGAGAAATTGCAGACGTGCGATTTCAAGCGGAAGCAATATCTCAAGCTGGTCACGCCGCTCGGCCTGAAGGTTGAATATGTTTATGTCTTGAGCGATTGGTTCAAAGACCCGCGCTACAAAGACATGCTGGACTATATCCAAAGCGTCAACTGCCACTACAAATTCAACTCGTTGCCACTGGCGTGGCTTGGATTACCCACGGGCGAAGAACAACAATTATGATATAGCGAGGTGTTCATGAAAAAACAACCCACACAAGCGGAAATGCGAAGAAAGGCAGCGCTCAAGACAGCCACAATGTCATTGCCCAAAGCCTGCCAAAAACCCGCGAAGATCGGTTGTTGACCGGCCCAGCCCCGCTCACTAATATCGCGCCATGCTTGGTGAGACCCGAAAGCAATTCTCCCTCACCCGCACAGCGCTGAGTATATGCGGGCGCAAAAAAAGCAATTTCCTATCAGCTCAGTTTAACCCGCTGAGACTCCCGCCATGAAACTTGGCTGTCTGACTTACTTGCTGGGACTCCTGGCCGCCGCCGGCGCGACGGTGCTGGGGTTCAAGCTCATCGATGACGGACCTGCGGCGTTGGCCATCCTGTGCGGACTGGCCAACTTCCTGGCGGCGGCCCTCATGATGAAAAGCTTCCGCGTCATTTATGACGAGGAGAAATCCGGCAAGCGAGCCACGCGCATCGCCTTTGGCGCACCACTCACCCACTCACCGGGCAGTTTGGCAGCCATGGTGGGAGTGCTCGGATTCCTTTTGATCGGGGGTGCGGTGTTGTCATTGTTGGGCTTGATCCGAAAATAAGCGAAA
The DNA here is from genome assembly GCA_963835625.1 of uncultured Verrucomicrobiae bacterium. GTDB lineage: Bacteria > Verrucomicrobiota > Verrucomicrobiia > Limisphaerales > UBA11358 > UBA11358. The sequence continues at coordinate 176,324 of CAWIGO010000011.1, read as the reverse complement.
ACGAAAACGGGTCAGTCCTGAGTTTTGACACAAACGGGTATTGCGGCACGTCAGGCGCGGTGTCTGGCGTCTGCCGTGAGGCTGCGCGGCACCATCACCGTTCCCATCTGGGTCATCGCGCTGAAATAAGATGATTGTTCACTTCGTTCTTAAAGGTCGGCACCGTTTGTAAGATTTTGGAAATGACTCTTGCAAAACTGGCGAAAAGGTCTTAATTTCGAGCATAGTTTTATGGATACGAATTTTGAAGATCTCAGTTCGGCTGTTGTATTCCTCAAGGGAAACCCTGTTGCACGTGATACCTTTAATGTCCTTTCAAGGAATTTGGGCATTTCCGGCTATGGAATAGCACGACAACTTGGCAAAAATCCGACTGTTGTTGAACAAGCGCTAACCTCGCTTAAAGAAAAGAATCTAATCGCTAGTGACACTGTACGGTTGGATGGCAACTTCACACTCTCCGGTGTGGGCTTCAAATTGAACGAATACAAACATGAATTTGGGCTATAACTAGGGAATATGCCGGCCACCCCATACATTGCCTTGGCGGTAGCTACATTTATCTATCTTTTAGTTGATATTTATCCCGCGATTAAATCTTTTTTAGCGGTTTTTCTGACTCCAAGTTTTTGGCTTTTATGGGTTATTTTTGTGGTTCTAAGTTTGATTGCTTGGGGTAGTCTTCAGGTTGCAATTAGTGCAAAGGCGCTCGCTTGGGTTGGGCGCCCAGAGCTTGCCACCCTCCTTATTGTTGTATTGGCAACTCTTGGTACTGTTACCATTCTCCAAAGTTTTACTCTAAAGATCGCGAGTGTGAAAGTGGCAGATGTGGAATCTCTTGTCGGCAAATATCGTGAAGCTGTTCTGGTGGCGATTGGTGAGAAGAAAAAGGAACGGCAAAGCCAAGCGGAGCTGCGTGTTGCCGCGAAATTAACCAAAAAGTATTCCGGCAAGGCTCAAGAATTAAAGGGACATTATCATTCAGTGTTTTCCTTTGGAGGGGCAACGACGGAATCAATCACACAGGAGTTGGAAGCACTACAAAGCGAAGCTAACAAATCGGGTTTAGCTTTTGAACAATTAATGGCGGTCCGTATTGTTAAAGCCGATCTCAAATTTGCTCGTTCATTGCTTTAATTATCCTTTGGCCAAACATAATCGTCGCAAGCAAGTTGTTTGGATTAGTTCAGAATGAAATCTTCATGCCTGCGAGCAACGTGTTTACTTCCTTCCACGTCGGACCTTCTTTTCCGCGCGCCCATGTGAATACAAAGACCGGTTTGAACCGCACATCGTTGCTCCTAGTGAATTCGAGCGAAACTCGGCTTTGATCGAGAAATCGCCTGGCGTTAATATCATAAACACCCTTCAACTCCAAATCGAGGTCTAAATCGTAGCGCCCTCCGAGGGTGGGAAGGAATGAGAAATCAAAGTCCTGCAAGACCGGCACCCGCCAACGCATGAGAGCGGTTGTGCGATGATCGGCTGTATCCGTATTGATGCCGAGTGGAATCGCGTTCGTCGAGGTGCCGCCAGCGAGATTGTGCGCATAATCGTATCCTAAAACTATCAGTGCCCCCGCATGGGTGTTGGTGCGAACAAACAATGTCCCCAACCATCGGGTGAGCGGGTCCTTGGGGTAAATGCCATATTGGATGCCAAGAAGTCCGTCCGTGGTTTTAAAATCCTGGTCGGAATCGGTCTTAAAATGAATGGACAGTTCAGAGTAACGGCGATTGATGGGGTCGTTTTTGAATAATTCAACTGGCGAATAGAGGCTTAACTCGCCAGAGATGTTGTCGAAATATTTTGTTTTATCTGCGTTATCCAGTGAGAAATCAGCCGAGCCTTCGAAACGCGCGTTCACCCAATCCAAACCCACGAAACGCGACTTGTCTAACGTCAACTTCGCGGTGCCGACCCCGCCCGCCGACCCGCCCAAAAGCTGGAATGAATTTTGCCGGATGGCGGAGCTTTCGCGTTCGAAATAATTTACGTTTTCAACAAAGTTGCTGCCCACAAGCGTAAACTGGGTTTCAGCATTTTGTACGATGTTTGTTTTGCCATCAGCAGTCAGGACAAAGACGAGCTTTCCTTCCTTTATGGTCAGCTTGTAGGTCTGCGCGGTATCAAGTTGGCTGGCTGGCAGGAGGCGCACATTACTGGCGAGATAGCCCGGCTCAAGGTCGTCAACAATCGGTTGAAAGGAGACAGGGTTTCCTTGTTGGTCAACTAGCTCGTAGGAGCGTGAGTCGTATGGTGCTCCTTGCTTCGGATCGAGAATAAAGTTCACGAGCACGTCGTTTGTGTTGAGAAATCGTATGATGATGATCATTCGATTTTTCTCAGCTTCGGAAGTGTAGAAGGCTTTCAGTTTGACGGGTGGGTCTGCCGCCAAAGTGCAAACGCATGAACCCAACATCAGGCAAGAGAACAGAAAATATGAACGCCAATGGCGGGTTTTCATAAATCGGGATTTCCAAGCACTTTCAACGGCGAACAAGCTCCTTGAACCCAGGTGGCAAGGCTTTTCAGTGTCTTGATAAGCGTTGCATCCAACAATTCGTTTGGTCCCATGGCCAGGCTATACCCTAAGGCTCGGCAGTAGCCACGCAGGGAATCAAGGATGTTGTCAATTGCATGCAGCCCATAGTCCAAATCGTTTTGGTGCAAGTCGGCCAAAACTTTGTTAATTGGGTAACTGTCAATATTGGGCTTTGGGCTGACGTTTCCGCTGGCGCCTTTGACAAGCAAGTCGTCATTTACAAATGGACTCATTGCCTGACAAGCCATCAAAAGTGATTGAGCGTCGGTTAATGGCATAAATCTTTAGTTTTTCGTTTAAAGTGCAAAACCGGCCTGCGGATTTTCGCAGTTAGTGAATTCATAATGATTAAATAATGTTTGGATTTGTTCTGAGGCTATTTAGGAGCCGGCGGCCAGGCGTGACCTTGGGTTTCGCCAAGTGCGTAGAGAATGGAACGGTCAAGCCCGCGCAATAAATCGCGAATTAAAGGCAGGGTCCCATATTGGCCAAAATAGGCACTGTGGATGTCCATGCCGCCCACGCTGTCCGGAAAAAAACTCGAACAATCAATGTCCCAGACATTGTCCTTGCCGGTGGGCGGACGAACGGCCAGCCCGGTGCGTCCCAAACGGCGCGTGCCGAAATGTTTCAGACCGGCGGAAGCGCCCAGCACCGCGTCCCGTCCGCTGTAAAGCGCCGTGATGCGATAGGTGAGATTCGCCAGTGCATTGCCATCGCTGCCGTCGCTGGCGTCCGGTTGAAAGAGGTCGTTGTCCACGTCGGCGGCAATCATGACGAGTTGATTGATGAGGCTGACGAGCAGCGGCTGGTTCTTGCGTGTCCATGCGGCGGCCATGGCTTTCTGGACGACATAATTGCCCATGCTGTGGGAAATCACGGATATTTTGGCTTTGCACGCATCCGCCGGGTCATCCATGGCGGCCTGCTGTTTGTCCAGCAACCAGTCGTAAAGCTGGCCAAGCACATCAACCAGGTCGTTCGCACAATCCCGCGCGTGGTCGCGGTCGGGCAAGTAGCCGAGCACGCTGCCGAGCGATGGCCAGTCGAAGCTGATGCAAAGGCCGAGGCTGTCCGGGCCGTTGTAAAGGTCGGTACAGAGTTGTTGGTAACGGCGGGCGGCCTCGTCCCAACCGTTGTTGTAGCCGTGGATGAAAAACGTGACGTGATTTTGCTTCTCGTTTTCGGCGTGGTTCAGAGCAGGAAATTGGTCGGCGGCGGCGGTGAGCAACTTTGTGAAGGCATCGGAGGAAACGGGCTGCCAGTTTTTAAAGTTATCGAGCGGCGCCTTGTCGCTTACAAAATATTCCAACGGCCCTTGGTCGTCGGTGGGCAGGCCATTTTTGATGGCTCGATCCGTAATCATCCAATAGGCAGGCATGACGGAACCTTTCTGCTTTCAACTCCGGACGTCAAGTAAACTTCCGGTGTTTTTTGACTCTTACTTGTTCGCTGGTTGTATATTGTTCGTTGGATTAAGAAACGAGTCTCAAATTTCCTTTTCGGAACCAGTCTTGTGACCTCGACTCCTACAATCGAACGCGGTTGCTGGCGTCTGCCGTGAGCAAGAGAGTAACTTTCTTCGACGACGTGCTCAACACCATCCGCCGCTTCGGCAAAACGTCATTCACGACCGCTGACGCCTACGCCTTCACCCGCGAACTGGAAAAACTTCATCCCGACAATCGCCACGTTCGCGATAAAATCCGCCAGCAACTTCAAGTGCTGCGCGACACTGGATTGCTGCTGCACATCGAGCGCGGTTGCTGGCGTTTGCCGTGATTTATTTCACAGGAGGGAACGGCAGGCACTAGTCCCGGTTGAGAACAAAGTGTCGGGCGCCAGGCGCATCGAAACCGGACGGCACTTCGGGATTACCGGGCTCATTTCCCGTGACTGTGAGCGTGCCTCCCTCCACCCGGTAGATCCCGTAGACCGTTTTGCCAATGTACTGGGGCACGTGACATTGAGTAATCGTGCCAACAATCTGACGCGGATTCGTGTCTTCCCGGACGGTGAAGGTTCCCCTGCACCAATCGTCATTATTGGCCCCTTGGAATTCCAACGTGTTGCCGGAGATGATAAGGTAACGCGAACCTTCCGTATTGCCCCCAATTTCCTGACCCTTCCATGTTCCTTGGAGTGTGGCCAAATCTGATTTGTGCAGCGTGGAGCAGCCCGTAGCCAAAAGCAGCGCCACGATGGAAATGAAGCTAAGGATATTTTTTCTCATAGGTTTATCTTCCGTTTCCCATCTGACAAAAGCAACAAGCAATCCTCACGCATAAAATGGGCGGCCAACGCGGCTGGACGCTGGACGTTTTGAACATCGTGCGGCGCATTTGCGAGGTAGGGACGCCTCGCCGAGGCGTCCGCGGACGGCTGGGCCAGCCGTCCCTACCAATACATTCACGAATGAAGACGTTTACTCCTTTGCCCGCGAGTTGGAAAAACTTCATCCTGACAACCCCGATAAACGGCATCGGGGCAGGTCTGCCATGTCCGCGACAAAATCAGGCAGCAATTGCAAGTTCTTCCGTCTTCGCCCTGCTTCGACGCGACAAGCCGCAATCGCAATCTACTTTTGCATATTGGCCGGAATTGTTGGCGTCTGCCATGAGAATCCCAACGGAATTGTGCTTTTGCATGCCGGTCGTGGCGAGTGGCGATTGAAATAAAGGTTGTGTTGGGCTGAATAAAAGCCATTGTTGTCACCAGTCACACAAGCTGTCTCCCAACAAACCAATAGAGCTATGAACAAGCCGCTTTCGATTGCATTTCTGGCGGTCGGCATTCTGCTGATAATTTTTGGCGTGAACGCGACGAACGCTTTCAGTTCGGATGTCTCGCGGTTTTTCACCGGCGCGCCTACAAACAAGGCCATCTGGATGTTAATCGGCGGAATTGTCGCTGCGGTCGTGGGATTGTTCGGGCTTCTGCGTTCCGGCAAATAGGAATCACTTTTATGTTATACTACACGCTCGTTTTCCTGCTGCTGGCGATTGTCGCCGGCGCGCTCGGCTTTTGGGGCATCGCGGGCATCGCCAGTTCGATAGCGAAAGTCTTGTTTATAATCTTCCTGGTCCTGCTCATCTTCTCGCTGGTAAAGCGCAGGAAATAGCTTCACTTCAAATCCGCCGGCAACGTCAAGTTCTTCCGTCTTCGCCCTGCTTCGACGCGACAAGCCGCGACCGCAATTTACTTTTGCATGTTGAACGGAATTGCTGGCGTCTGCCGTGAAGTCTTCTGTGTGGTGTCAGGCGGCTTCGGGTTTAAAGGATGGTCTCCAGTGTCTCCACCACTGTCCTTACACAACCCGTGCAGGTCTTGTTCAAAAGATCGTTCTCCTTGAAATAGCGCTGTCCTTCGGGTGTGTTCAGGTCGCAACCCTGCAGCAGTGTGCGACAGAGGCACGTGCCGTGCTTGGATTCAAATCGGGACATCAACTCCCGCACTTTCCCGTACGTTGTTTCCGTGGGCACCCGGTCCTGCCCCTCGCCGCGTCCGTGCTTGAGCCCGATGGTGAGTATGCCCCCGGCGACCGCTCCGCAGACTTCCTGCTTCCTCGCCATTCCCGCTCCAAACCCGCAGGCGAGTCGGAGTGCCGTGTTCTTGTCGAAACCAAGATCGTCACAGAATGAGAAGAGCACCGCCTGGGCGCAGTTGTACCCTGCCAGGAATTTCTGCAGGGCAATGTCGCTTCTGGTTTTCATAGGTTTTCCTGACGCCTTCGCTCTTTGGCGCCTTTGCGTTAAAGTTTCTCAGCAACTTCAGGTGCAGGGGGCGTTCTGTCCAAAGGTTCCATCCGCCCGCCGGTGCAGAATCACGTGGTTCCCATCCGGGTCGAGGATTTCGATGGCCTGGCAGCACCCGTAATCCTGAGGTTCCTTCACAATCCGAACGCCCTGCCGCTTCAGCTCTTCGTATGCCGCATGAACATCCTCAACCGCCAGGGCGATGCGCCCGCCGGTAACCGGTTCGGGCAGCTTTTCTCCTCCCTTGAGGGAGAGCGTGAGGGTCCCGCAGTTGAACTCCGCCCATTGCCACTCTTCACTGTAGACCTCCTGCGGCAGACCCAGAACCTCGCGGTAGAATTTTGCCGCCCGCACCAGGTCGGATACCAGATACATGACGAAGTCGGTGCCGCGGATTTTCATTGGTGATGCCCGGTCGGTTGTTCAACCGCAAAAGCGCGGTTTGATTCATTTACGCAACCGACGCTATTCCCCGCTCCCCTCCTTGTCCAACAGATTTTAGACACGGATTTCACGAATGATCACGAATTCAATTCGCGGTGTCTGGCGGCTGCCTGATCACCACAGATGAATAATAATGTTATTCTCGACTTCGGACACGCCGGGTGCAGACCGGGCAGCGCGCTCGGCTTCCTCACGCTCTAAACAACTGCCAAGAGTGCCGCGGAGTACCACCTTGCTTCCGGAAGTCTCCACCGTGATCTTCCCGGCGTCGAGCAGTGCGTGCCGCTCAAAGGCCGCCTGAATTGCCGTGTTTACGTTCGAGGGGGTCGGTTGCTTCGGTCTGATTATGATTAAATTGTTTATCCCTCTGACCCCTGTCAAACGCTGCACCGCTTCTTCAGCAGCGTACTTCTGGTGCGCCCACTCGACAACGCCCTTCAAAGTAAGCCAGCCATCGCGGACCGTTACCGTGACGGCACCGGTCGGAACCGTGATAATCCAGTCTATCAATTTGGTTGCGGCAGCAGCTATCTCGTCGTCGGTGCGGCGGGAGGAAGCAGGCAGATGAACGGCAATTTCATTCGCCACACCCTTCACCCCGGCAACCCGTTTGGCCGCGTGCGCCGCCGCCTCTTTCGCGGCATAACTGCTCACCGAGCCATTGAGCAATACACCCCCTTGCTTCACCAAGACACCAATGTCCGCGGCGTTGATGCTGGGCTCATATGCGAGTTCAGCTAATATGTCCTTTTTCAATTCCAGGTCAGTTTTCATAAACCGGTTCTTTCATTCGTTGATGGTTGCTCTGCTCGCGACACAAATCGCCAAAAAACGGGCCGGTTCTTGATATTGACACAAATGGATATCAATTCAAGGGCCAGCAATCGCGCATCGGCAATCAAATCAACGACGGCGCTTACGCCGCGATGATGGAGGCGATTCGACACGACGAGACGCCGAACTTTTATTTCACGCAATGCCGTGGAGGGAAGCGCTTCGTCACTTCCCCATTTTAGGGCGCCGACGAAGCAGTGCCCTCCAACTCTTCTCAACTATTCATAGCGCAGTGTGATGGGGGCGATTTCCGGGTTGACGATCTCGGTTTTCCGCAGGGCAATTTGATGGCGTTTGAGAATCTCGGCCACCAGTGCGGCAACGGATGTGAATTTGGGCGCTTTGTGCCATTGAATGTATTTCTCAATTTGCTGGCGTCCGTATGCCGCCACCTGGCTGTTTTCGGCAAGCGCGTCCGCCGGGATGCCCTGCTCCAGACCGTCCAGAACCAGTTCGACAAATTCATAATCGCAGCCCAGGTCTTTGAATGAGGTTTGCTCCGGCTCCAAACCCGCCGTGGAAACCCGGCCGGCCAGATCATCAAATCCCAGGTAGGCGGCCATTTCACGGACCAGCCGCTTGGGCAGGTTCCCAATGGGGCTGAGGTGGACTGCCCCGTCGCCAAACAGCGTATAATACGCCACCCCGTAATCTTCATCCTTGTTGCCAGTGCCAATGACCAGTTTGTTTTCCGTGGCCGCTTTGGTGTGCAAAACGACCGCGCGAATTTCCGAGGTCAGATTGCCCCGATGATATTTCCGGCCCAGCGCCTCGGGGTTGGTGGACTTGAAGGCTTCCACAATGGCCTCGATGCTGATGACCTCATGCCGGACGCCCAGCCGGGTGGCGACTTTCAGCCCGTCTTCCACGTCCTTGGGATCATTGGTTTTCGAGGGCAGAATGAATCCCACCAGTTCCAAGGGCTGGTCCGGAAATTTCACCTTGTGTTTGTCAAATGCCCGTTTGGCCAGCGCGGCAACCGCAGTGCTGTCCACGCCACCAGACAGCCCGACCACCCCGCCCGTTTTATCCATCTCCAGCACCTGGCGCACGATGAAATCCCCAATTTCATCGGCCACCTGTTCGGGTTCCAGGGTCGCCAGTTTGATTCTTTGTTCGGTAACTTTCATTGCAGTCACATTAGCAACAAGGCGCGTGAATGAGAATGGTTTTTCCACGGCGAATGGGTCATGCCAGCGATAACTCCGTAAACGACACGGGGCAGGTCCGCCACGTCAAAGATAAGATTCGCCAGCAACTGCAAGTTTTCCGCGACCGCAACCTACTTTTGCATGTTGACCGGAATTGCTGGCGGATTGACTCCAAATAGCTGCTTCACCGGCTCTTGCATCAACACAATGATGGTAAACACGCCGAGCACTGTTCCGAAAGGCATGAATATGCATTCTATGCCTGCCATAACGAGGCAGAACATGTAATGCTTTCGCCGCGCCAGGAAACGCCCCGTCGTCACGACGAAGGCTGCTAAAGTCCAGCCGGCGGTGATGAACATGATGGCAAAAATCACAAAAAACCAGCCGAGGAAAGCCGGTGGTGGGTTTCCATGTCCGGCAAACTTGTCGGGGGCGAAGATCATGAACAGTCCTAAAACGAGGTGGATGATTGGGAAGAGGGCAAACAAAGCAGCAAGTCCGCCAACCACATAGTGAAATATCGAAAGCAACCGAAGATGTTCCTCATCCCGTGTCATAGCTGTTGTCCTTCCGGCAGTGAACAAACCAAGGCTGACCCTGTCAAGCACCGACGAAGCCGGTTTATCTTCCGCAGACGTTTGGGTTGCACGGAGGCCGCGACGGTTGCTGGCGGCTGCCGTGACCGGAGGCAAGCCGGAAGCCGGAGATCACCATACGAACGTGACGATGCTGTGTCCGGGCGCGAGGTAATCGAAGAATTTACCGTCCGCCTCGACTTGGAATGACTGTTCCGTTTTGTTCTTGTTGAAAACGACCAGCGAGGTCTGGCTGTTGGGCAGGGTGAAGGCGACGATGTCCATGCCGCCGGGGTCGGCGCCTTTGAAGGAGGCCGCGATGTGCTTCGAGCCGGGCCGGGCGGCGCGGGACATCTGGGCCAGACCATAGAACTCGCGCTCGAACTTCACTTCCTGGTAGTTGTCGGTCTGAATCACCGCCAATCCCGCGGCCGCGGAATCGGGGCGTGGAGTCGGCCCGAACTTGTCGTTGAGCGCGAGGTTCCATTCCAGGCACGCCTGACACCAGTTCTGCGGACCGCCCATCCAACTGTTGGCCATGCCCCAGTCCACATCACCCCACCAGCCGCCCCGGTTCTTGCCCCAGCCACCATGCTCGGTACACAGGATTTCCTTGTCGGGAAATCTCTGATGGAGTGCGTTGTAGATCTTGCTCATGAGGTTGGCGTCGCCGTAGTAACAGTGCCAGGCGGTTCCGGCGATATATTTGCCGGCTGTGGGATCCGAGAGGATTTTTGTCACGCTCAACAGGGGGGCCATTTTAACATCACCGCCAATGACCTTCCGGTCGCCGGGGTGCAATCCCCAGTTGTGGTCGTGGATGAAGATTTTCGTTTTCAGCCCCTTGGCCGCCAGTTTGGGACCCAGAAGGCTGACGAGCCGGATTTGATCGTCCTCGTTCATGCGCATGCAAGGGTAGCTGGCGGCATCGAACTGCGGTTCGTTCTGCAACGTGACGCCCCAAATCTCGATGCCCTCAGCCCGGTATTGTTCGATGAATTTCACGAAGTAGTCGGCATACGCCTCGAAGCAGTCGGACTTGAGCTTGCAGGTGGCGCCGGCGGCCTTGTCCGCCTCCGAGATGCCCACCAACCTGCCATTGGTCTTCATCCAAGCGGGGGCGCTCCACGGCGAGCCGAGAATCCGAATATCGGGGTTCAGCCGCAGCGCTTCCTTGAGCGCGGGAATGATGTATTGCCGGTCGTGAGCGATCGAAAAGCGGCTTAGATCCGGCGATCGCTCATCGCAGTAGGTGTAGTAAGTGGCGCTGGCCGTGTAGTCAGAGGCGCCCATGGGCAACCGCAGGAAGCTGAAGCCCGCGCCTTCGGTCGGCGAGAACAGCTTCTTCATGGTGTACTCGTATAGTGGCGGGTTCTTTTGCTTCAGATTCATGAGTACCCAGGCGGACGAATCCGTCATGGCCGCTCCATGGCCGTACATTGTCTGGAAGGTTGTGGTTCGATCCACGGCGATCTTCACCGGACGGCCCGGGTCCGCCGCCGTCAAGGGGATGGAACCCTGCCGAAACAGTGTGAAGTTGTCATCCTGGTGGACGCCGTTCTGGACGTGCTTGGCGTCGCCGTCATCCACTTTGGTCAGGACGACTGTTACTTCACCGGCCCGCAGCGGTGTGGTGCACAGGGCCAATGCCACGGCAGCCACGGCACAAGCGGCTTGAAGTAGTCGGTTGCTACGCATCAGCGGGTCGCTTTTTCAGAAAGGGGTCCCGGCTCCGGGTAAGTCCCCATCGTTTTCAGGCGGTTCGGTGGCGCGTGCCGGCAGCCGTCTGCAGCCGTTACGCGGTTGACGGAGAATTGCTTCCCGTCGGTTTTCATGGGGGGAGCCTGCGCCTGACTGATTCCGGGGTCAATGGCCGGTTTTCGTTTCATCGCGTCAAACCACTCAAGGAAATTCCAGTTGAAAAACGTGGATGGATGTTGGATGTGCTGAATGTTGTCCGTCGTCTCGTTTCGGAGAGGTCGGAGGTAGGGACGCCTCGCCGAGGCGTCCACGGACGGCTGGGCCAGCCGTCCCTACCAAACCAACGGGCATCTCGGCGAGATGCCCCTACCACAGAAAATGAATTCACGACCGCCGACGCCTACGTCTTCACCCGCGAGTTGGAACAGTTGCATCCACAAAACCGAAATATCAAAGCTAAGATTCGCCAACAGCTTCAAGTTCTCCGCGACCGCAATTTGCTTTTGCACATTGGCCGTAGCGAATGGCGATTGCCATGACCCTCAACTCTCAACCTTCAACCTTCAACCACTTTGTGGTCACTGGCGTCTGCCGTGAATTTCATTTGTCCTTGACCGGTTTGAGTGCCGGTCCGAACCTGCCTTCACTATGAAAGTGCTCCACTGCTTGGCCATCGCCGTGCTGGGTTTACCGCTTATACAATTTGCCGATCAACCACGACCTTCCGCAGCGGCGGGCGGAGACGATTTTGTGGTGCCGAAGCTTTATGCCCGCTCATTTCGGGGCCAACATGCACCTTACTTTGTCGTGGAAAAATGGCTGACGGCGCCACCAGATACCAAAGGCAAATTCGTTTTGATTGATTTTTGGGCCACGTGGTGCGGTCCCTGCCGCCGTTCAATTCCCGACCTCAACAAGTTTTACGCCAAATACGGCGACCGCATGGCCGTCATCGGGGTGAGCGACGAATCGGAAGGGGACGTTCGAAAAATGACCTCGCCACAAATCAATTATGCCGTTGCCATTGACACCCAGAAACGCATGATGCGCACCCTGGCGATTACGGGGATTCCCCATAGCATCTTGATTGATCCCAAAGGCATTGTTCGTTACGAGGGCATGCCCCAATATCTCGACGATCAAATACTCGAAAAGCTTTTGGATAAATATAAATGAGAATCGCGGATGTTCGCTCCCGCGAATCGTGGTCACCAATTATCACGAATTCAATTCGCGATGGTTCGCGTAATTAGCGTCAGACTCTTTGCGCCTTTGCGTTAAATCCGTCCGCACGCCTTGCAACGTGAGTTGATTGTTGCCGGGGTTCCGATTCGGTTTGACAGGTCTGAAAATATGGCAGTTAATCGTATCCTAAACCAACCACCACCACATGAAAATCAAATCCATCAACAGGGAGCTCTGTGGTGAACATAGTATTGCCATGACCACAGACCCGAAATTGAGCGGGCAGGTCTTTGAGAAGTTTCGGCAGATGTTGGAGACTGACGAGCAACTGGGTCATTATCATCCAGCCTTTGCCAAGGACGGGGTGCTCGTTTTTAGTCCTTCAACCTTCCCGCCCGGTTTTCGTGAAAACGTGGAACGCCTTTTGAGCAGCGCAGAGTCATACTTGAAACATGCTGATGTGATGCGCCAACAGAAGTCCGACCGTGAGCACACCGAAAAAGAACAGGCGATACAGGCGGCCGCCAAAGCCTTGGACGTGCCGATTGAGTGAGCCGCCGGTTTCGTCCGGTTGCGAAGGGTTTTAATGATGATTTTCCCTTTCGTGTGCTTTGCGTTCTTCGCGTTCTCCGCGCGAAATTCCCATTCATCAGCGAAAATTTGCGAAATCTGCGGATGAAGAAATCACGTTAAAACAGAAATGGGATGAGGGCTTTGGTGCGTGATTTGTAAGCGGGATAGGTTTCGGGAAAGTGTTTGGTGAGCAAGACTTCTTCCTGACGCAGTCTTTGCCAGTAAATAAGGAAACAAATTATCAGGGCCAGAAACGGGGTGGTCCGACCACTGATGATTGCCGTGCCGAGTATCATGAGGAGGACGCCCGTGTAAATCGGGTGGCGCACGAAACGATACGGCCCGCGTTCAATCAGCTCGTGGTTTTCCTTGAAGGTGGGGAGCCCGCTCCAATTGCCTCCCAAAACGGTCCGCGCCCAGAGAGCGATGATTAACCCAGTCAACACAATGACATCACTGATGATGCGAAGCGCGAGTGTATCCGGCCAAAAGCGTGTGTTCAGCCTGAGCAAGCCGGGTTTGAGCGAGTTGATGCCGACAAGGAACAAAAAAAATATTATCAAGAGGCAAATCGTGGCCAGGTGGCTGCCGCGGCTTGGGCGTTCTTTGACGGGTTTGAGTGAAAAGGCCGAAATAATCCAATAAAGAACGAAGATTAACCAGCAGAGTGCTACAAATTGTATGGTCATGCTCGTGGCGGATTATTTTTAACGCCGCGGTCTGGATTGTCGAGCGCATTGGGGATTGATGTCGTGCGCTTTGGCGTTTGCCGTGATTGGTAGGGCGCGGTCTCCACACCGCGCCGCGGCTCGCTGGGGACAGCAAGCCCTACCTTTTAAAACGAAAAATCTTTGTGCCTTTGTGGTTAAAAATTCCCATTCATCAGCGAAATCTGCGGATGAGCCGTTCCGCATTCCAAGTGTTTACGTGATTTTTATTTAAGGCTGGCCAGCAGCGTTTCGAGTTCCTGCCGGCGCGGTTCCAGACCTTTCCGCACGGTGAACTGGTTCAACCAGTAAACACCCCAGAAAACCAACCCACAGAACAACGTGCAGCCCGTCATGAAGATGAATACGCGCGCCCCGCCATCGCGTATCGCCCAGGTTTGAGAACCAATTACCGCTGCCAAGCCAACCATGACCGGCAGCAAATACCACCAAAGCACATTTTTCAGCAGCCGAATCTGGTGGTTGACCTGAAGCAGCGATGCCTCGATGCAGGAGCGGAGCGGGTCATTCGTGACGGGCTGTTTCTTGCGCTGAAGCCAGCGGTCCACCAGCATGAAAAGGCCCACGCCAAAACAGCCGAGGGACAGCAGATACAGGGACCATTCCCGGTCGCGGATGGCCCAATGCAAAAACAGGCAGGCCATGATGGCCGCCACGCCCACCTCCCGCACATCGCGCCAGAATATAGTCGCCCGGAAATGCTGCTGGTTGTGCCGGACTTCCTTCAACAGCACGTCGGCGTCAATCGTCATTTTCGCGCTGGCGTCCTGGGACTGCCACGCCTTTTGCAATACTTCAAAGTTCATCGGTTGCTCCTTTCAGTAAATCCGCCAGTTGTTTGCGGATGCGATTCAGTTTCACGCCAATGTAATTTTCGGAAATGCCGAGCACCTCGGCCATTTCCTGATAGCTCAAGCCGTCGAGGTGCATGAGCGCCAACGAGGCGTCCACTTTGGGCAGTTGGCGGATGGCGGCGTAAAGCCGTTCCACAATTTCCCGTTCCGACAGCGAATCCACATGGCTCGGCTGCACTTGGGGCAATGTGTCCAATTTTAAAAATATTTCATGCTTCTTTCGCCACCGCCGCTCCCCACGTCGCCAGGCCAGCGCGGTGTTGAAAGCCACACGATAAATCCAGGTGGTTTCCTTTGCCTCTCCGCGAAAGGACGGGATGGATGACCAGATTTGCAGGAGGATATCCTGAAGCAAATCGTCCTGGTCTTGCGGCGCCATTGCACAGCCACGAACCACTTTCAACATCAGTCCCAGATGCTCATCCAGCCATCGCCGGAATGTGGTTTCCTGTTCCTGGGCGTTCATGGAATGGGTCTGCATTCAGTTAAATAGTGACCGAACCCCGCCCTTTCTTACAAAGAAAATGCACTTTCGATTCACCGCCCGGTATTATCAGCTCAAAGGCCGGCGGTCACGCATCGGCAAGCAAAAGCCCGCGAGGGTCGGGCAAACGGGCACGGGCGCAGATGACGCAGAAAAATCAATCTGCGAAAATTTGCGAAATCTGCGGATAAAAAAACCTTGTCTCCGCGCCTTTGTGTCTTTGTGGTGAAAATTTAGAGGTGAAACGCCTAGATACGGTGCTTGGGTTTGGTGCTGGCGATGACCAGTCCGATCCAGAGCAATAAGGCCAGCGTGAGTGAGGGAATGAGCCACATGGGATACAGACGGTGCATTTCAGCAACGCTGACTTCATACCGGGGCGCCAGCCACACATCCAGGCGCCAGTTCAACATCAGCACAATCACGCCAAAAGCCGAAGTCAGGCACTTTATACCTCCCCGCATTGCCGCCACTCCGGCACTCCGGCCATGGAACTGGAAGAAATGACAAACGCTGAACACCACCATCGCCCCGGTAAGAATTCCGACCGATAACAGATCTTGCGCCCGCCACGCCAGTGTGATCAGCCACAAAAAAAACGTCAGATACAAGCCGGCAACCACGATAATGCGAGTCCCCCACGTCAGTGGCGTTCCAGATGTCTGCAAAATCCCGACTTCTTCCTCGCTCTGTCGGCGGCTGGCCAGAATCTGCCGAAACATTACGATGATCAGCGTGGTGATGATGATGAAGTAGAACCACCAAAAACCCGCCATCACGACAAAAAACGTCCAGTGACTCCACTCCCAATGTTTACTCAAAGCCCCCAGAGCAAGTTGTCCCGGCACACACCATGCCAGTGCGAAAATCCATATACTCCAAAGTGCGATTTTTTTGGCCCGCCGTTCGCGAGCGGTCGGAGCGGACCGAACAACCAGCCAACCCGCCACAATGCCAGAAAGGATCCCGATCATCGGCACCAGCCACGCGACCAGCAAACCCGACTTGGCCGCCGCTGCGCCTTTGCCAGCCAAGCCGACACCAACCGCCGCCGGGGCGGCAGGCAATGCCGCAAGCACCGCGCTGGCAAACGCCTGGCCCGGCGCCGTCCGGCTCAGGGCGCTTTCCACGAACGTCTGCACTTCCTCCTGCAATAGTTTGCGGCCGCGCGACAGCCGTTGCTTGACGGCGTCTTCGGACAATTCCAGTTCCACCGCCACGTGTTCGATGGACTGGTGTTCGCGATAAAACAGGATGAGCGGTTCGCGATAGATTTCGGGCATTCTTTCCAGCGACCGCCACAAAATCGCCTCTTCCTCCCGGCTGATGGCTTGTTCCGATGGCAGCGCTTCCTGCGCCGGTAAATCGTGCACGGCTTCCAATGGCTCGGCATCATGCGCCGGCTCGCGGCCCTCCCGCTTCAGGCTTTTGTGAATCCGGTTGCGGACGATGCCGCACAACCAGGCGCGAAGTTTCTCCGGTTCGCGCAGGAACCGGAGGTGTTTCCACGCGGTGATAAACGTTTCCTGGGCCACATCCTCGCTCTGGCCGAGATGGCCGATACGGCTGTAAGCCAGCGAACAAATCAATATCTGATAGCGCGAGACAATCCGGCTGAAGGCGTCCCGGTCGCCACCCAGGGTGCGTGAGACCAGTTCCGCATCGCTATATTCCGTTGCTGCCATGGTTTCATTTGTCATCATACTGCTAAAGATGTCCCTCGCGAAGCCAAAGAGGTGACAAGAAACTTTCGTTTGGTTTCAAGGTTTTGTCCCTTTCGTGTGCTTCGCGTTCTTCGCGCGAAACCCCATTCATCGGCGAAAATTCGCGGACAATAAAGTTTTGTCTTCGCGTCCTGGCGGTAATTCGCTCGTGTTCCCATTGAGGATCAGCTAGGATGATTCCCATGTTTCTGGCCACGTCGAACAAGGCGAAACGGTTGCTGCACTTGAGTTACATCCAGCACATAAAACCGGAGGAGCTTAAGCGCGGCTTGGAGGACATGAAAACGTTGTTGGCTGATTTGCCGCCGGGCTTCCGCCTGCTGGTGGACTTTGGCCGGTTGGAGTCCATGGATCCCGCCTGCACGACGGAGATCGGCCGGATCATGGAATTGTTTGACCGAAGCGGTGTGGGCATGGTGGTGCGCGTCATTCCCGATTCGAACAAGGACATCGGGCTGAATATCCTTTCGCTCTTCCATTACCCGCATCATCCACAGACGGTCACTTGCAAGAACATGGTGGAGGCGATCAAAAAACTTTCGCTCTAAAGCGGGATGAAATTCCCATTCATCAGTGGAGCCGGTAGGTGATGCGCGCCTTGGTCAAATCGTAAGGCGACATTTCCATTCGCACGCGGTCGCCGACGGTCAGGCGCACAAAATGTTTGCGCATTTTGCCGGACATGTGAGCCAGAACTTCGTGCTGGTTATCCAACGTGACGCGAAACATGGTGCCGGGCAGAACGGTCCGAACCGTTCCTTCAAGTTCAATCGGCTGTTCGCTGCTCATAAAAAAACCAGTGGAAGCGCCGCCCGCTTCCGCCGGCGAAACGAAACTTCAAATGATTATCGCGAAAAACCCGGGCGCGGCCCGCCGCCCGAACGGTTGCCGCCGCCACTGCGTTCTTCACGCGGACGGGCTTCATTCACCGTAAGGACGCGGCCGTGCAGCTCTTTGTTGACCAAACCTTCAAGAGCGGCTTTCGCAGCTTCTTCCGTCGCCATGGTGACGAAGGCGAACCCGCGCGAACGGCCCGTGGAACGGTCGGTCATCAGATTGACTTCGTTGACCGGGCCGAACCCGGCGAACAAATCCCGAAGCTCCTTTTCGGCGGTGTCAAAGGAGAGATTCCCGACGTATAACTTTGTGTTCATTATGACTTGTCTCTGGACTTGTTTGCTCTTCCTGACTGTTCCCGACTGCCGGGTTTCAAATCATCAGTGAACCGAGTTCACCTGAAGATTCACCATGCCTTGGGAATAGGGCAATCAAATCCAAGAGTGCGGGTGCAGGCTATAATCAGAACCGGGGAACGCAAGAAATTTCTACGGCTTTTTGCCAGGGGGAAATTTCACCGCATCATCCGCGTTTGGAACCGGTGTTCAAACCTGAAAACGCGCCTGCCTTTCCCGTTCAGCGCGTTGGGAGTCTGAGTTCCAGGCCAATTTCCCCAAATCCGGCGTTGACAGGCCGGCGCAATCCTGTTCTTATCACACCCCTTTTGCGGGGAATTTTATGTACGCCGTATTGGAAACCGGAAGCAAACAGTATCGCGTCGCCGCGGGCGACACGTTGGAAATCGAGCGTCTGACCGTCGAGGCCGGCAAACCGGTCACGTTTGACCGCGTGTTGCTGGTCAATCGCGATGGCAAGGTCGCCGTGGGCGCTCCCACGGTCAGTGGCGCGAGCGTCGTGGCCGATGTGGTGGAACACAAGCGCGGCGATAAAAAGCTCACGTTCAAAATGAAACGCCGCAAAGGTTATCACAAAACCATCGGTCATCGTCAGGAATTGACGGTGGTCAAGATCAAGGAAATCAAAGCGTAATTCAAAGGACGCTCTCAACTCTCAACTTTCAACCATCAACTTTTTATGGCACACAAGAAAGGTCAGGGCAGCGTCCGCAACGGCCGCGACAGCGTCAGCAAACGGCTCGGCGTGAAGGAATTTGGCGGCGAATCCGTCACCGCCGGCAGCATCATCGTCCGGCAACGCGGCACGAAGTTCGAAGCGGGCCAAAACGTCGGCACGGGCCGGGATTGGACCCTTTTTGCGCTGGTGGACGGCAAAATCAATTTCGACAAAAACGGACGGCGCGTGAATGTGAAGGCCGAACCCGCCGCGAAGAATTAAACGGCGTGAATGAATTTCAGGCGGGGCTTCTGCCTCGCCTTTTTTGCTTTAGGAATCAGGAAAGCAGGAACAGAGGAATAAAGAAATTCCTGAATTCATCTTTTCCTTATAGGGTTTTCCCATGTTTGTTGACGAAATAAAAATTTATGCGAGGGCGGGACACGGCGGCAAAGGCTGTGTCGCGTTCCAGCGCGAGAAGTTTCGTCCCAAAGGCGGACCGAGCGGCGGCAACGGCGGGCACGGCGGCAGCGTGATTTTGCAGGCCGACCACGACCTCAACAATCTCATCGCGCAATATTATCAGCCGCGCCTCATCGCCGAGGTCGGCCAGTCCGGCCTCGGCAAAGGCATGGACGGTCACGCCGGCAAAGACCTCATTGTAAAAGTGCCCTGCGGCACGCTCGTCTGGCGGCTTGTCGGCGGAGTAAATGCAGCCACAGAAAAAATTTCCGACGCCGAAAGCGAACAGGACGAACGCCCGATGTTCAGCGCGAGCGCCGGCAAACGACCGCTATTGCGCCACGCCGGGAATGAAACTGCGCTCGAAATTGATTTGAGCAAGGACGATGCCGCGCGTCCCGGCGCACACGCCAAAGGCGAATTGATTGCCGACCTTACCGAACACGGCCAGCAATTTGTTTTATGCAAAGGCGGCCGCGGCGGATTGGGCAACCGGAATTTCGCCACGGCCGCACGCCAGACGCCGCGTTTCGCGCAGCCGGGCGAGCCGGGCGCGGAAGGCGATTTTCTTTTCGAGTTGCGCATCATGGCCGAAGTCGGGCTGACCGGCTATCCGAACGCGGGCAAATCCACATTGCTCACGGCGATTTCCAAGGCGCGCCCGAAAATCGCGCCGTACCCGTTCACGACGTTGCATCCGCAAATCGGCATCGTGGAATACGCTGACTTCCATCGGCTCACGGTTTGCGACGTGCCGGGGTTGATTGAAGGCGCGCACCGCAACGTCGGCCTCGGCCACGAATTTCTGCGCCACATCGAGCGCTGCAAAATTCTCGTGTTGCTGCTCGACATGGCCGGCATGGACAACCGCGCGCCATGGGACGATTACAAGCAATTGCTCAGCGAACTGAAATTTTACGATCCGGCGCTGCTCGACAAACCGCGCCTTGTCGTGGCGAACAAAATGGACGAGCCAGCGGCCGGGAAAAATTTGAAACAGTTCAAAAAGAAGATTCGCAAAGTTTCACCGCTGCCCATTTCCGCCGCGTTTGATCAAGGCGTGGAAAAATTCAAGAAAATCATCCGCGAAGCGGTTGAGGAAACCGGTGGGGCGAGCGTCCCCGCGAGCCGAAGACGAAGGTAGGGCTCGCTCTCCGAGCGAGCCGGTCGAAGTTCGACTTCCCATGGCGCGGTGCGGAGACCGCGCCTTACCTGATTTCAAAAAACCGCATCACGCTGTCGCCGTGCTTGAGCAGCTTCACTTCGCGCCATGGTCCGACAATTTCCAGCGTGTCGCGTTTGGTGTGGCCGAGAATGAATCGTCCGCCCGGCGCAAGGAGCCTCGGCAAATTCGGGTCATCGAGCAGTTGTTGGGCAAATGAAGTCGAGCGGCGGCCGATGTTTTTCTCTCCGTAAGGCGGGTCGGCCAGAATCAAATCGAATTGCTGCCCGGTCTGGGCGAGTTGCGCGAGCGCGGTGAAAACGTCCTGCTTTCGCACCTGTAAATTTGCGCCCGGCAACGCCGCCGCATTTTGCTGGATGAACCCGGCGTGCTTGTGCGATTTCTCGATGCACAGCGATGATGCCGCGCCCCGGCTCAAACATTCAAAGCTCAACGCGCCGGTGCCGGCAAACAGCTCCAGCACGCGTGCGCCGACGACCCGCACGCCGAGACTGTTGAAGACCGCCTGTTTGACGAGATCGGGCGTGGGACGAACTCCCAAACCTTTCGGCGTTTTCAAAATCCGCCGCGCCGCCTTGCCGCCGGTGATGCGCATGAGGAATTTTAACCACGAATGAACACGAATTAAACCCCAATTTCGGAGGGACGAGCTCTGCGAGTCCCTCACGAGCCGAAAGGTAGGGACATCCCGCCGGGATGTCCGCCCGAACAAACGGACGCATGAGGCCATGCGTCCCTACCAAAGACACGGCTCGCCCGGAGACTCGCATCACCAAGTCAATCAGCCTTTGCGTGTTTCAACTTTCCGCACCGCGCCAATGCGGTATATTTGTCAGCATGTTTCGGACGCAGGATTTGCACGTCAAAGAAATCGTTCGGTTGCTGACGCCGCGCGAATTGAAGGCGCAGTTGCCGGCAACCGGCGCGGCCAACGCCACCGTGGCGCGCAGCCGCGAACGGATCGTCCGCATTTTGCGGCAGGAAGACCCGCGCCTGCTCGTCGTCATCGGGCCGTGCTCCATCCACGACGAAAAAGGCGCTCTGGATTATGCGACGCGGCTCAACGCGCTGCGGAAGGAATTTGCAAACCGCATGGAAATCGTCATGCGCGTCTATTTTGAGAAACCGCGCACGACCATCGGCTGGAAAGGGTTGATCAACGACCCGCGCCTTGACGGTTCGCAGGACATTGAGACGGGTTTGAAAATTGCGCGGCGGCTGCTGCTCGAAATCACCGGCATGGGGCTGCCGGCGGCGACGGAATTTCTCGACCCGATTGTGCCGCAATACATCGCCGACCTCGTGACGTGGGCGGCGATTGGCGCGCGCACGACGGAATCGCAAACGCACCGCGAGATGGCCAGCGGCCTTTCCATGCCGGTCGGCCTGAAGAACAACACCGACGGCAGCCTGCAATCGGCGATTGACGCGATGGGCGCCGCCCGGCATCTGCACAGTTTTCTGGGCATCAACGAGGACGGCGTCACCGCCATCGTGCGCACGACGGGCAATCCGCACACGCACATCGTGTTGCGCGGCGGACGCACGCAAACGAATTACGACGCCAAGAGCATTCGCAAGGCGGAGGAAAAATTGAAATCGGAAAAATTGCCACCGGTGCTGATGGTGGATTGCAGTCACGCGAATTCCGGCAAACAACACGCGCGGCAGGAAGACGTGTGGCGCAGCGTGATTCAGCAGCGCGTCGAAGGCACGCGCTCGCTGATTGGCATGATGGTCGAGAGCAACATCAACGAAGGCAACCAGCCGATTCCGAAAAATCTCGCCGACCTGCGCTACGGCGTGTCGTTGACGGACTCTTGCATCGGCTGGGAAACCACCGAGCGGATGTTGCGCTGGGGCTATGAAAAATTGGCAAAGCCGGTGCGGTAATTTACGCGGTGGATTTGACGGAAGCCCACGTGAATTTCAACAAGGCAATGTCGCCAGCCTAACTTCACTCGGCGGCTAAGATGTGCGATCCTCTTAAAGCACAACCGTAGCCCCGCTCCAGCCTGCCTCCCAGTGAATTTTCAACTCCTTAATGATTAAAGGTTCTTCTAATTTGGAAAACATGAAGGTTTTGTTACCCAAGTGTTCAAGGGAAGCTCCAAAGTGATAAAAGTTGCTATCATTGATAAAAACGAATCTGTCGTGAAATATCTTTGAAGATCGAATTTCTAGATTTTTAAACTGTTGATTGAAATCGCGGGCGAGGGTTTGAAAAGCAGGAGGTATTTTGTCAGTTAGAAGTTTCACATGAACTCCGTCCCTTTTGACAGTGAGGAGGCTGAGAACATCCTTCCCAATGTATCCATCTATGATGACAATCTCGCGGGTTGCGTTCGCAAATAGATCCGTAACGAGCCGCTTCGCATCGAAATACTGTCCTGCAGAAAATACTCCTTCTTTCGATTTGGCGATTTCGTTTGCCGAGGAAGATTCCTTGGGCGATGCACTCGGTGTTCCCGCCGTGACCGTTTTTCTTCCAGAAGAAGAGGGCTTTCCCTTCGGCGTCTGGCCTGCTCCAAAAAGGCTTATGAATGGGTTTGCACCAAGTATATTACCAAAACTAAGCTCTGTGTTAGCGATGAGTTCTTGGAGCCTCTTGCTTTTGTCCTTAATCGCACCGATATTCTCGTCCTGAAGCGCAAGTCCCAAGCTGGCGATAGCTTTCTCAATTTGGCTGTCCACAGAATTGCCTAACATGTACTGCTGTTGACTCTTTAAATATTTCTCTGCGCGATGGATTAGGCTATCTGCCTCGTTCTTTGCCTCTATTTGCTGTGCTAGTGACTGATCCTCTTGTTGTTCGTCGATAGCTTTCCGTAAAAATTCACCGATTTCTTCTTTTGTTAAAGCCCATTGAAATTCTCTCTTTTTTGAAGAGACCACTTTCCCTGATTTCACCGCTGTGACTGTTGCATTAATCTGACACGTTTGATCGACCTCAAATTCGACGTTGATCTGTGCTTCCCCGCGGGGGGCTTCAGGAATATCGGTGAGATTAATTTCTCCTAAGGCATCATTTTTTTCGAAATTGGACTCTCCCCCAAAAAAATTGAAACTGTTAGCATTTTCTGATTGTCTGCAGTTGTGGTGAAACGTTGTTTACGTTTCGCAGGCAAAGGAGTGCCTCGCCTCACCAAGGGAACGGCAATCCCACCCATTGTTTCCATACTCAGGGTGAGTGGCAGAAACTTGAAATTTTTTATATTAGTCATAAAACTATAAGTTTGGAAGCCTAACAATTGAAACTGAATCACGCTGCGACAAAAGACAAGCTCGTAAAAACGGAACGGAAGACACAATCGGCGTTGGCTTTAGCGCGGCGTAAGAAATTATCGTTTCTTGCATTTGGCTCTTACTGAAAAAACGGCAGCTAATTCAATCGGAACATTTGCCTCTAATACAAACTCGACACGCTTTTTAAGAATGGTTTGTCAACCATTTGTGTCCCATAGGTTTGTATCCAAGCGCCACTCTGTCATGCCATTGGTGCCGTTCTAATTAATGGGTAACTCGTTTACGTTCATTTTTCGCATTTCCAGCCATTCGGCAACTCGGAAGCACGACATGTAAAAATGGGGATGTTCTTGCTGACACAAAGTGCAATCAGCGCCTTGAGCTTGGCTTTTTCGTTGTCGGAATATGAGTCTGGATGAGTGGTTACAACCCAAATGCCGTTCTGTCGAACGGTTGGTGGCAAGCTCTGAAAATATGCCAATAACTCTTTTGGTTCGGCGTAAGTGCTCCCACGCCGATTGGTCGCTGGATCGGTTACAGTAAAGCCACCGTGACCACCACTGAGTGCAGCGACATTGTCAGGAAGCATGTGAACGGATAAGCCGCCGTCGCGTGTGGGTTCTGCGGCAATAACAAAAGTGGTTGTCAGAAGAAGGAACAGAATTGTTTTCATAATTGATTTTCAGTGAGCCGGACGTGGCCTTTCAATGCAACTCGATTACTTTAATCAGGTCGTTCTGGCTGCCTGGCAGAGATTGCGGTTTCTTGCCGTCAATCATGAACTGCCAAACATCCACATTTAATTGCTTCCGAAGTAATACCTTGTCCCATCCAACTACAAGGCCACTACTTGTATACACGTAATCCGCCCCGGTTGAGCGTGCTCTCTTTATCCAAGCAAGAGCATCATCTGCCGTCCTAAACCAAAGAACTCCCTCATTCAACACTCCTCGGGTAACTCCGTGATTTGATTTCCAGTGTTGTCCAGAACCCGGATAATAAATACCAAGACTGCCATACCAGCGACTCTTTCTCGGCCAGAGTTCGATTGATCGCGTAGCTCCATCCCACGTGTAAAACCGATCAAACCCATCGCCTGCACGGATAATAATTTCACCTTTTTTGGTGTGCGCGGTTATCTGCATTCCCGGTGCCATCACAATCTCCGGAGAAATAGTGTCGGCTGGCCATACCATTCCATTAGTCCATTCCCACTCATAATGAGCAATCCATTGTGTAGACTCTTGCACTTCCTTTGAAGGTGGCTCCGACTGGCACCCTGCGACGATAATAAATATACAACTGACTAAAATGATTTTAGTCTTCATGGGGATGACGAGGTGGTGGGTCTAATTCAAATGTATGACCGAAGTGACCAAGCACCCAAAAAATGGGACATGCTACATGCGCGTGCAAGTTATTTGATTTATCATTTCCAAGATTTGCCAAGCACTTGTCTAACTTTCGGTCAGCAGCTCTTTCACATTTCCCGAGATCAAGCTTTGCACTCTTCCAGTGGTCTGGACATTTGCTGCGAAAATCATCCCGGCATTTGGCATGATCCTTATCATGTTGCATGTAGCATGTGTCTTGGTTGTCTTGTGGAGGTTTTGGCGTTATCCCATTGTCAACTACGTCTTCCCATGTCCCTTTGTATCCTCCTGTCCAATATGAGCCTCCCCAATTACCCCACCACGGTGAGAATAGCGCTAAACCGTATGGGTCAATCCAATTTACTGGATCGTTTTCAACACAGGTATAGAGATTGATTCCACCGAGTTCACCTAGGGGGTCTCTAGATAGCCATCTTTGCAAATTCGGATCATAAAACCTGAAGCCGTAGTAATACATTCCCGATAGCGGATCCCATTCCTTCGACGAGAACCGACACACATTTGCATCAGCTAATGTTCCCCATTTGCCAATCAGTCTTCCAAATGGGTCGTAGAGATAGCGGGCGACTATGTATTGGTTCGCATCCATAAGCACGGTGATATTTCCATTGCCGTCAGCGTGGTAAAACGTCGAACCACTACCATCCGTTCGGGCAAGCAATCCGCCAATGCCGCCCGCACCTTGCAGTGAGCCAGAAATGTCAAGACCGCGCGTATAAGTGACTTGCGCCACATTGTTGCTGTCCCATTCCTGAATCACCACATTGCCATCGTAGATGAACCGCGTCTCATTCGTTAAAGCCCACGCGCCAGATTGCCAGATATATTGCCGCGTGATGCGGCGGCGATTCATTCCGTCATAGACATAAGCCTCCTGCCACTGTCCAGTCACTGTCACGTTCGTCAACTGGTTCTCGGCGTCATAGGCGTAAATAGTGGGACTCGCGGAGCTCGCCCCTCCGAGGTTGGTTAGATTCCCGTTGGCATCGAATTGCATCGTCACACTCTGCGGCAGGTTGACCGACAGGGCATTTGTCACGCTCACCGTTCCGTAATAATTGTTCGCGATGTTGGTGAAGTTGTTCCAACCGTCGTTCAGTGTGAACCCGTTGCTGCTGGCAAACGTGAAGTCGGCATACGTCAACGCCGGTTGCCCGTTCACCGTCACACTTGAAGCTGGCACAGGCGTATTGCCGCTTACTGTCAACGTGCCCATGCGCGTGATGTTCGTCAACTCATTGGCCGCGTCAACACTAAAACTTTGCACAAGAGCATTATTCGTGCGTTGTTTTAGATTGCCCGCCGCGTCATAAACGTAGCTGAGTTGTTCATTCAGCCTTGCTGTGCCGTTGGCTTCTTTGGCTGTCCATGATGTCAATTCGCCAATCGCATCGTAGCCTGCATTGGCCGTCGAACTCATCAGCCCGTAATCGCGCACGATGTTCGTCCGCTGGCCAAGCCGGTCGTAGCCATACGTATAGCCGTCCAGCACATGACCCGAACTATTGGCAAGCGCCGTAGATTGCAAACGGCTCACGTTGTCATAGCTGTTCGTGATGTAGGCGGAGTTGGGCAAAAGCAGTTGAGAAATGAGAGTTGAGTGTTGAGGGAGATAATGGTAACCAAAACTGCCCGCTCCCGACGTGAGATTGGTCATGCGCAGCGCCTTGTCGTAGCCATAAGAAAGGGTGAAAGTTGAGGGTTGAGAGTTGATGGTCATGCTGGCGCGCAGCCGGTTGATGTAGGTGTAAGTTATCGTGTCATTGCTCCACAATCCGCCCGCATTCAAGAGCTCTCCGGCCGCATCGTAGCTGAAATGCGTCGTTCCTGCGCTGTCCACCATGTTGGTCATCCGGTTCAAAGCGTCATAGGCGTAGGTAATCGTGGATTGCGGGTAGATGATGGCTGTTTGGTTGCCAACGGCGTCGTAGGCGTAGGTTGTCACGCCCTTGGCTGGCGTCCAGCGGTTCGTCAATCGGTTGTCCGCGTCGTATTGATATACAAAGGCCACAACACCCGCCGCGTCCACTTTGTTGGTCAACCGGCCAAACGAATCATAATGCCACGTCGTGGCTTGATTTTTTCCGTCCGTCAGCGTCAACAAATCTCCTGCGCCATCGTAAACAAATTGATTCGTCGTCACGCCCACGGACACTTCGTTCGTCTTGCGCCCCATCGCATCGTAAGCGTAAAGCATTACGTTGCCAATCTGGTTAGTGTAACTGGTCATGCCGGACACATTGAGCGTGTAGCCGGATTTCTCCACGCCGTTGTCGGGATAACTGCGCGTCAGCGGACGACCCAGATTGTCGTAGGTCATGTTAATGCTTACACCATCGGCATTCACGCTGTTCGTCACGCGGTTGAGAATATCGTAAGCGTAGGTGGCCGCCGTTCCGGCGGCATTCTTGACAGTGGTGATCAAACCTTGATTGTTGTAGGTGTTGGTGACGCTGTCGCCCGCGCCGTCGCTGATTGTCACCACCTGCCGCAAAAGATTGTAGGTTTTGATTGTGGAATAGCCATCGGCGCGAACGGTATTGGTTAGATTTCCCTGATTATCGTAGAAAAACTGCGTAAGATTAGTTGCTGCATCCATGATGGATTCCAGCTCGCCACAGGTGCAATAGGTGTTGATAGTGATATTGCTCAGCGCATTGGTGATTGTCGTATTGCGCCGCATGTTGTCGTAGCCAAAATAAGTCCAATTGCCCATCCGATCTTCAGTCGCCGTCAAATCCAGCCAGGTATATTGGTTGGAAATAATGCTGCCATCAGGGAACATGGTGCTGGTCAGGCGATTCAAATTGTCCCAGGTGTTCATCATCGTCAACCCACGCGCATCGGTGTGTGTGAACACTAAGTCGTTCGTATAGGTGAAACTGTTCGTGGCAAAGCCAATGATGATTTGCTGCAACAAAGAATTGTCGCTTCCGAAAATGTTGGTGGTAACAAGTCCGGCAGGAGTGGTGATACTGGTAACTTGCTGATTAGTATTGTAGGTGTAGCTGGTCAGTTCATTCAGCGCGTCGTAGTGAGCCAGCGGCTCATGGTGGGCGTTAAAGTAATTGCTGGACACTAGCACGCCTGCGGCATTGGTGACGGTGAGCAAATCAATGCCGTTTGGATCATAACCAAATATGTTGGTGCGAAATCCACCGGAATAAGTGCTGATATTAGTGATAACGTTTCCCAATGCATTGCGGTCAGTGCACGTGAAAGCGGTCGTACTGTCGGGCAAAACGCGGGCGACAAACAAAGGCGACGACTGCGTACCCACAAACTCAGTATTCGTTTTGCCAACATAGTCATACCAGATTGTTTGTCCTTCAATCGTGCCGGCACTGTCCGGACTTGGTTCTTTTTCAAAGGCAACCGTCGGAACCACGGAAAGCGATGAGTTGACGGAAGATAAAAGCCAGTGCTGCATACGTGCTTTCCTGTAGTCATTGCCTGAAAACGCAGCAATATTGGTTGTGGATAATGCAGCATATTGCCTGGGTCCCCAATGAAAGCTGTTGTAATTAGTCAGGCCGGCATTAACAAACGTATTGGCAAAAGGGGAGGTGGTTGGCGTTGGGAGTGTCAATCCGCTTCCAAAAGCAAAGTCGTTGTACAGGTATAATTCATGGCTGTTATCCGGCCTTGTCACCAAAATGGAGCGTCCGTTTAAGGTGCTGCTGCCGTTGGTTGAATCAGTAATGCCGAAAGTAGTTGTACCGTAGGGCGTGGTCAAATTGGTCACCCAATCGTTGGTATCATAGTTCAAAGCGCTGGAATTTCCGGCGACATCGGTGATGTTTGTCAGGTCGCCGTTGCTGTTGTAGGCCAGCAAACTGGTGCAACCGAACGGGTCCACCACCTGACTGATAAGGTTGGTGCTGTAGCTGTTGTTGGAATTGTAATAAATACAGTTGGTTCGGCCATCTCCATCCACGACCGATTGCAGGCGGATGACCGGCGTGGAGCCGGGGGTGTAACTGGCATAATTCAGGGTTATTGCCTGCCCCTGTGGGTTCAGGCGTTGCGACAAGAACGCCATTTGAAACGCGCCAGCGCTGTTGGTGACGATAAATCCATAAATATCTTGGCTGCCATCCGGATAGGAAAGCGTAAAACCATTTGCAGTATCACCCATCAGGCGTGTGTTGGTAAGATAGTCAATGTTGATGGAAGAATAGGATCCCTGTCCACCGCCGGCGTAATAGACTATATTGCTCGTTCCCCGATTCGTCACATACGAAAGCCAAGAGCAATTCCAGCGCTTGCCGACGCTGAACAGATTGGGATTTAAGCCGGCGGCGGATTCCCGCTGTTTGAAAGCCAGTTCAAAGGAAACACGCGGTCCAACCGCCGGTTGATAGCCGAGCGGTTCATCATGCAACCATAGCGAAATAAATGGTTCCGAAACTTCCCATGTTGGCATTCCACAGTCGTCATTTTTGTTCTTTGGTCTCAAGTCGTTATTGTCATTTATGATGGGTGGAACAAACGGGGGAGGCGGGGGAGGCGGCATATTCGTTGTACAACCCGGAATCCCGGTGCCAACATAAAAAGTCATTGACCAGCCATTACAGGCAGGCCAATCCCCCGGCGTAGTTTGAGTTGCGGTTACATAGCGATTTTCCTGATTATCAAAATAATCGCAATAAGCAGAATCTGGGTTGCCATCATCAGGACCACTAAGCACAACTTGGTCTCCAGCAAGAAGATAATCAGAACCGGGAGATTTAATAAGCTGCGGACCCATTGCGCTGCTGGCCAACCACAGACGCACAGCCAAATCGCAATCGCTGCCATTAATAACAGTAATAACGGCATTGCCAGTGGCAAAAGCAACGGACGAAAAAACCAACAACCCCGCACTCAATAAAAACCACAGGGAAAAACTTGAGATTCGTCGCTTCATAGCATACTTCCGTTGTCCGGACATACGACGTTTATTTTGAACGGCTGTTCAACGAACTTCATAAAATCCCCGCCGACAGGATTGGCAGAACCGGTTAATAGTAAAACACCTCTAATTTTCATAGGGTTGGTTATGATCATTCCGCAGGTTTTAGTTATTATTAATTGCTTTTAAGATCTATGGAATTAAACCGCCACCGGGCACGCTTATCCATATCCCAAACGTGCCTGATATGTTCGGATTGGTGCCATAAAGGTATTCCTGCTCATTGCCCAATCCGTCATTGTCAGAGTCGATTTCAACGAGCACATTGACCACCGAGGAAGTAGTGGAGAGGCCGTCATTACCCAACGCCACGGCTGTGAGAGAGTAGTTCCCAGCCGGTACACCGTTCCATACAAAGCTATAAGGTGAATCGGTTGCAATAAACAAACTGTTCGTCCCCTGGAAGAATTTAACCTGGCTGATTCCAACATTGTCACTGGCTGTGGCATTTACCGTGACATTAACCGGAGCTATCCCTAAATCTTCATTATTGTTGGGACTGGTGATTAAAACCGTCGGAGGCAGATCCACTGTGATGTTCACCACACTGGAAGTTGAAGTCAGTCCGTTGACGCCGGTGGCTTGCCCAGTCAGCGCATAAGTGCCGGCTGGGACATTTCCCCATGTCACACTATAAGGCAGGGTGGTGCTAACGCCTATGCTGTTCGCCCCCTGGAAAAATTGAACCTGCTTGATAGTTCCGCCACTGGCCTCCGTAGCGTTGGCCATCAGAACAATATTACCGGCAGCAACAATGGCATTGTTGGTGGGACTGGTAATTGAAACCACCGGCACCAGTCCATACTTCAAGTTCAAGTAACCGTTGACCGTGTCCCGTTCGCTGGCGTTCAGCGTCCGGTTGAAAATCAGCACCTCCGCTACGTCCCCGGCAAAATAGTAACCATAATTCCCAAGTCCCAACGCCGGAGAAGTATTGATGCCGTAGGTGTTGTTGGTGGGGCTGCTCTGCAACACCCCGTTGATCCATGCCGACCAGTTGCCACCCTGTGATGCCACCTCGTACACATGACACTGATCCAACGGCTGCGCCGGATTGCCCACCGTGTAAAATGAAGTGCTCCCAAAATCATCCACGATGTTTCCGTTGCTGTCCGGATACGCCAAACTGGTATACCCACTTACACCCAGGCGCCAAAGAGGCCGGGGTAAACTAGGAGATACATCCGCCGCCGCTTTCAACACCACAAACGCCTCGGCTTGCGTCGTTCCACTGAACAACGTGTTCGGCAAATTGAAATAATTACTGCCGTAAAACCGCACCACCGGCAACCCGTTGAATGCGTTGGTCACATAGAAAGGCTGCTTGGCCGCTATTATCCCCTGGTTCGCATCGTTGCCATTTCCAGACTGATCAAACCATGTTATGACGTTTTTGTTGGTGCTCTGCAACTTCACCCCGCTGTCCGCCTTCAGCCACAGTCTTAGACTGCCCAGCGGTATGTCCGCTCCACTGGCTTGCGTTGTCGCATCGGCCTCATTCGAATAGCCGGAATCTCCGGCACAGTTGCTCGCCTTGACCTGATAGTAATACTGCGTGTCGGCTGCCAAGTTCGTGTCCATATAACTGGTCGCGTCCCGCACCGTCGCCACCTGCGTGTAACCTCCACCCACCTCCATTTTGCGTTCAATCTTGAAGACCGTCGAAACCGTGCCCAGGCTAAAACTCCACGTCAGACTGACCTGACTGGCCGAAACTACTGTCGCCACCAGATTCGTCGGCATTGTCGGCACCGTCATCAGTCCATACTTCAAGCTCAGGTAACCATTGACCGTGTCTCGGTCGTCGACACTTAACACCCTGTTGAACACCAGCACCTCCACCACGTCCCCCGCAAAATAGTATCCACCGGGACTGGAATATCCCAGTGTTGGAGAACCGTTGGTACCATAAGTGTTGTTGGTGGTGGTGCTCTGCACCTTCCCGTTGAGCCATGCCGCCCAGTAGTTGGTCTGTCCGGCCACCTCATACACGTGATACTGATCCAACGGCTGCTCTGGATTGCCCAATGTATAAAATGAGGTGCTTCCAAAATCATCCGTGATGTTCCCGGAGCTATCCGGATACGCTATCCCTGTATACCCACTCCCACCAAAATGCCAAAGAGGCCGGGGTAAACTAGGAGATACATCCGCCGCCGCTTTCAACACCACAAACGCCTCGGCTTGCGTCGTCCCACTGAACAACGTGTTCGGCAAATTGAAATAATTACTGCCGTAAAACCGCACCACCGGCAAACCGTTGAGCGCGTCAGTCACATAGAGAGGTTGATAGTTTGTGTTACTCTGGGTGGCGTTATTCGTGTTGCTGCTTTGATCCGCCCAAGTGCTGATTTGAGCAGCCGCATTTGTCGTAATTCCGGCGTTTGCCTCCAGCCATAACTTCAGCCCGGGAATTGCAGAAGGCGGCACGTTAATTGTCAAAAACGCATTAGAACTGGTCACACTGCCCGCCATGTTGGTGACTACGACGTAATAATTGCCTGCATTGTTGGTTTGGACGTTGTTGAGTATCAGGATCGCGTTGGTCGCAGCGCCTAGCATAGCGGAGTTGAAATACCACTGGTAACTTAGTGCCCCACCCACAGCCGTTACGCTGAATGTTGCATTGCTGCCTTGGATTACCCACTGATTGGCCGGTTGTGTCGTGATCGTTAAAGGACTGTTCGGGTCGGTATGGCTGACCAGTTTTTCGTAAGCGTCCGTAAGACCGTCGCCGTCGCTGTCGAGCATCGTGCCCAATATAAAAAAGCCCATGTCCGGCCATAAATTTGCCATGGCAATATTCATTTGCCACGCCGTAGTCCGGGTCAGCCAGACCCAATTGGTCACATTCAACCCTGGCACGTTTGCGCTGAGGTTGGTTGTGCCAAATAAATCATAGACGCCGTTGGTCTCGTTCCACGGAATATGAATCACCAAATACGCCGTTGTATTGCTCACGCCGACGACTTCCAGCCAAAGATCATTGGTAGTGAACACTTGGGGTTGAAGATTTGCAGATGTCAGTGAAATCGTCCCCGTTTGAACCGGCATCGTCGTGTCTTGGGCGCGCAACACCAAGACGAAGGCGGCGAGGATTACAATGGTCAAAATGAAAATTGGAATGGAGATTTTTTCCAAGCATTTCATAGCTTTGCCTTTCTGAAGGGTTGGGCAGCCTATTCACTCCGCCAAAAGAGATGCAAGAGGAAAAATAAAGTCTCAAGACGGTGGTTCAATTTGCGCTTCCTGTTTCCGTTTGGACCGGTGGCGGCAAAGCAAAAACATCGCGGGACTTTGGGCGAAACCATTCGTTCATATCGGAAAACTGCGGGTCTGAGCCAGGAGAAATTGGCGGAGATGGCAGCTTCGGCGGCGTGATGCCGTGTCGGTAGGGTCGCTTCGCCGAAGCGACTGGGGCGGACGCGCGAGCCGCACGTCCCTACCAATTCCAGAGATAACGGCGGACTACGGCCAGGTCCAGGCAAAGGGGAAACTCAGCCGGTAAAACTGCACCGGACCGGAGGGCGTGACAAAGACCGATTGCGTTGCATTGGTGCTGTTGAAGTTTGCATTGGTCGTCCATTTATGCTTTACCACTGCAGGAAGCGGGGGTATTTCGTGATTTTTACCTGAATGATGAGCGGAAAATCAGATTCCGGAAAAGCGGGCTTGCCTAAAGGCGGTATCCGATGGATGCACTACGCCATCTTTGGCATGGTTTGCGCCTTGGTCATTGGAATATTTGCCTGGAGCGCTGAACCGAGCTTCTCCTTTGAGTTGAAAAGTCCACATGCGGAGGATTTCTACTATAATCTGTTGGTGCAGGGTTTTCGCGCCGGGCAACTCAACGTGAAAAGAGAAGCGCCACCCGGACTCACCCAACTCGCCGACCCCTACGATCCCGATGTCAATACCTCATATATAGAGGATGTGGGTGACATGAGTTATTACAAAGGGAAGTTATACTTGTATTTTGGAGTGACGCCCGCTTTGGTGCTTTTCTGGCCGTATGTGGCCCTCACCGGCCACTATCTGTCCGATAAGGATGCGGTCATAATCTTTTTTGCGTTGGGTTTCCTGGTTGCTGCGGGCCTGTTACGTGAGGTCTGGCGGCGTTACTTTCCGGAAGTAAGTATTTGGGTGGTTACGGTCGGCATGCTCGCACTGGGCTTGGCCACAGGCATACTGGAAGTTCTATGGCGGTGTGATGTTCATGAAGTTACGATGAGTTGTGGGTTTGCGTTTACCATGCTGGCGTTGGCGGCAATCTGGTGTGCATTGCATGAGGCGAAGCGGCAGGTTTTGTGGTTGCTGATGGCCAGTCTGGCTTATGGATTGGCGATAGGGTCACGACCCTCACTGTTGTTTGGGGTAATAATCCTTTTGATACCGGTGGCCCAGGCATGGCGTGCGGCGACTGGACCGGGTTCAGGTCGGCGGGTTGGGTTGTTGGTGGTGGCGGCGGTCGTTCCGGTGATGCTGATTGGGTTGGGGCTGATGCTTTACAATACCCTGCGCTTCGACAACCCATTCGAATTTGGCTGGCACTATCAGTTGGCAACAGGTTCCCGGCAGAATGCTGCCCAGCAATTCAGTCTGCATTACCTCTGGTTCAACTTTCGGTTCTATTTTTTAGAACCCATGCGATGGAGTAGTCACTTCCTTTTTTTGCGAGCTGTCCCGTTGTCGCCTTTGCCATCGGGTCATGGTGGGGTGGGAGACCCTTACGGTGGGATACTGAGCAACTATCCACTGGTGTGGCTGGCCCTGGCCGCGCCGTTGGTATGGAGAGGCAGGCCAGTGGAAGTGGTTTCCGTCTTACGCTGGTTTGTGGCGGCTGTATTTTTGCTTTTTGTGATTTGTGCGTTGACCGTTTGTCTCTTTTTTGCAGCCAGCAGCCGCTATGAGTTGGATTTTCTACCGGCTTTGATGCTGGTGGCTGTCATGGGTATTTTTGGTTTGGAGCGTGTACTGGTGAATTCGCCGGTCTGGCGGCGTATAGTCCGCTGGGGTTGGTGCCTGCTGCTGGTCTATTCGGTTGTATTTAACCTATTAGCGAGTGTTGAAGCGAGTGTTGAAGCCCATGCGTCGGTCAACCGCTTTAAGGGCAATTCGCTTCTCAATCAAGGGCGGGTGGACGAGGCGATTATTCAATATCAAAAGGCCTTGGCACTTTGGCCTGAATCCGCGAATGCCCACACCAGTCTTGGCAATGCTCTTCTCCGAAAAGGGTGGATGGATGAAGCGATTATTCAATATCAAAAAGCTCTGGTACTCCAGCCTGAATCCGCAGATGCCCGCGAACGTTTTGGCGATGCTCTTTTCCAAAAAGGGCGGATGGATGAAGCCATTATTCAATATCAAAAAGCTTTGGAAATCAAACCAGACTTCGCAGAAGCCCATAACAATCTTGGTTATTGCCTTCTCCAGATAGGGCGGGTGGACGAGGCGATTACTCAATTCCAAAAAGCTTTAGAAATCAAGCCGGACTACGCAGAAGCCCATAACAATCTTGGTGGTGGTCTTCTCCTGATAGGGCGCGTGGATAAGGCAATCACTCATTTCCAAAGATCGCTGGAAATTCGGCAAAATTACTCAGCATATTACAACCTCGGCTGTGCTTTTCGTCGAAAAGGAATGGCAGCCGAAGCAATGGCCTGTTTTCAAAAAGCCATTGAACTTCAGCACCAATTTATACCTGCGCTAAAAAACCTGGCTTGGATGCTGGCGACTTGGCCGGAGGTGTCGGTTCGCAATGGAGGCAAGGCCGTCGCCTTAGCCGAGCAGGCCAACCGGTTTTCCAAGGATAAAGACCCGCTGGTTCTTCGCACTCTGGCAGCGGCTTATGCGGAAGCGGGACGATTTCCCGAAGCGGTAGCGACAGCAAAACAGGCGTTGGCATTAGCGGTGACTCAATCCAACACAGGGTTGACAAATGCATTACAGACGGAGATTGGACTTTATCAAACTAATTCCCCTTGCCGTTCCATAAACGCCGTAAACGAATAAATGCACCCCATCTCCCGCGTTTTGATATAATTATGCAGGAAGCACAAAAGAAGTAGCGGAGAACGTAGCGTTCCTACAGTCGTGGAATGTTGTGGTTTTTAAGTTTCAAGAGTCAATCCCCTTGATGACCCTTGCCTTCCTAACGGGTGACTCCTTTATGAGTTGAGTCCTGGCCGAACGGAGTCCGCTATCCGGTTTCCCATCGACCGCGTTTACAGAAGGCCTGCCTGTTGTGTTTTCGTGGTTGATGGGTTCCAATGTTGCGTGGCCCAATTTACGGCGTGGAGGAACGATAAAAGCGGACCGGGTAATTGGAGGCGTTCCTGTCAGTGAACTGCCATGCGCCATTGGCCCCGGCAACGTTGCTGTAGATGGGCTGCCAGACCACCGGCGGCGCCAGATTCGTAGTCGCGAGGACACGGCTGCTCGTGTTCGGAGTGGTCAAAAGATAGAGCATCACACTGGCATTCGCGTTGCGGATGATTTGATAAATAATCGGTGACGAAGCCACCGTCAGGGTGGCCACACTGCTGGTGACATTGCCGTAAGGGTTGGTAATGACGACGGTGTAATTGCCCGCATTGTTCGTGGTAACGTTGCACAGCGTAAGGGTGGGATCACTGGCAGACAACACTACCTCCCGGATGCGGTTGTTGCCCCAGTCCGCAATGAACAGGTTGCCGGAGGCGTCCACAGCCACGCCCCAAGGGTTATGCAGGCTGGCATTGGTGGCCGCGCCGCCGTCGCCGAGGCCGTCGTTACCGCCGCCCGCCACCGTCGTAATAATGCCGTTAGTGTCCACTTTGCGGATGCGCTGGTTGTATGTGTCCGCAATGAATAGGTTGCCGGAGGCGTCCACAGCCACACGGTAAGGGTTATACAGGCTGGCATTGGTGGCCTGGCCGCCGTCGCCGGAATAACCATAGTTGCCATTGCCCGCCACAGTCGTAATAATGCCGTTGGTGTTCACTTTGCGGATGCGGTAATTATTCATGTCTGCAATGAACAGGTTGCCGGAGGCGTCCACCGCTACACCGATCGGGCAATACAGGCTGGCATTGGTGGCCGGGCCGTTATCGCCGTAATAATCAGAATCGCCATTACCCGCCACAGTGGTAATGATGCCGTTGGTGTCCACTTTGCGGATGTAGTTATTATCCAAGTCCGCAAAGAACAGATTGCCGGAGGCGTCCACAGCCACTCCGGAAGGGTAACCCAAGCTGGCATTGGTGGCCGCGCCGCCGTTGCCGGGATAGGCGTTACCACCACCAGCCACAGTGGTGATGATGCCGTTGGTACCTACTTTGCGGATGAGGTTGTTGTCCCACGAGTCCGCAATGAACAGATTGCCGGAGGCGTCCACGGCTACACCACCCCAAGGCCGCAGGCTGGCATTGGTAGCCGCGCCGCCATTGCCGGGATAGGCGTTACCACCACCAGCCACAGTGGTGATGATGCTGTCCAGATTGGTACCGTTCAACTGCCATTGGTAAGTGAACGGCCCGGTGCCCGAAACCGTCACACTGAAAGTCACGTTACTCCCCTGAATCACCGCCTGACTTTGCGGTTGCGTCAAAATCGCCAGCGCCCAATTGGTTTCACCATTGTCCACAATTCCATTCCCATTGGCATCTTCCAGATAATCGGGGATGCCATCCTCGTTCGAGTCGAGCGGGATGCCGTTGGTGTCCACCGCCACGTAGTGGTAACCAATGTCCACGATGGAATTGGTCTCCGGCACCTGATTGGTCTGCGTAGTGAAGTGATAGAGGCCAACTTGATCTGCCGTCGTGCTGCCGGCATCAATCAACCGGCTGTCGGTGGGCTGATAGAAACCACCCAAAGGCCCGGATTGGTAGGCCAATGAGTTGGTCAGCACGATGTCATTCGCATTGGTCGGCGTAAGCCGTCCGCTGCAATTAAGGTAGGCGTTGTAGCCGTTGGTGGTCAACACCCCATTACCAGTTGCAGAAATGGTGCAGCTGTCGAAATCGTTGTTAAATAAAGACCATATATTGGAGTTAGAATAGGAGTGAAGTGCTACCGTCGTGTTCCAAAACAGGCTGTTGGAAAATGACAAACTATAATTTGTTTTACCACTAGAAGCGGCAGAGATAGTTGAACGGGCAAACAGAGTGTTCTGGAAATTGGCCGTAATCGAATTCGCGCCATTAAAATTATTCGGCCCGTTCCACAGTTCGCAATTTTGAACCAGCAGACTATTATAAGCCCAATTGCCATAGCTGTAAAATTGATGTGTTCCGCCCGCTGGAACCACAAATTGGCTGAATTGAAACGTGCCGTTTGGCCCCACGCTTCCATAGTGCCAGGAATTTATATACATGTTACCCGAGAAGTCGTGAGGCCCGATGGATATGGGTTGTTCTTGAACCGCAAGATACCATACAAACCGGTTGGGCGTGAGCGGCGTGCCCACGGAAACTATGGAACTGCCATCCTGCAACCAAATCCCCGCATTGTCATTATAGCAGGCGATTACTGTGCCGCTGGCAATAGTTAAAGTTGCATTAGTGACCCCATATGTTTCGGTGATGTAATCAATCGGGTCATAATGATACCCCAAGGCCGGCGTGGCATTCGTGTCGCGGGGGGCTTGCAGTCCCAACGTGACATTTGAGGTAATCGTCACATTGGAATACACCATCGGCGGATAGGTGGTTTTGGTTCTAATGTCAGCCAGCAAGGTCGGATCAACGTTCGTCGTCCCCGCACCGCGATAAAGGCTATTGGTAGCTAAATAATGAGCTCCCGCTCCAACGGTTTGAAAAATGCCACCGTCGTCATTGGTTAACCAAACAACTGCGTTGGTTGCCAAGGTTAGGTTAGTCACCGAATATGGAACAGCCACAAACAGGCTGTTAGTCAAAGCGATAAAGCCGTCGCCTTGGAGATTGAAACTTCCACATTGATGCACCGTTAATTGATTACCCACAAAGGTCCAATCGCAGCCATCGTCGTTGAAGAAATCACCGGTATTAAAAAAGAGACCATTATCGACTGTTATCGTGCTGCCGTCCGCGCCATCAAACGCATATCTGCAATTGACGACTTGAATGTTGATGTTGGTGTACGAACCAGTGTCACTATCCACTATAGCGGTGTACAGATATCGGAAGCGCAGATTTGTCAAAGTCGCGCTGCTATCATCCATCCATAATCCTCCATTGCTGTAATAATTTGTTGGATTACCCGTACTGCCGGAGATGGTTTCGCCCACCGAATTGTCATCTACGGCTGTAAAAATAGCCGGGCGATAGGGACCAGTCTTACAGTTTAGTTGACCACCAAGATCTAATGAACCGTTAAGACTAGCAGGATACTTAACGACCGTCCCGCCTTCAATAGTCAAGACTCCGTCAACATAAACCCCACCGCTGACATAGTAGGTTGTATCGCCTTGGAGGGTGAGAGCGCTGGCATACGAATTCAGTATCACATAATCCAACACCAGCCCCCGGCTGGGTGGCGTGGCTTGGGCCACGAACATGGTCTTGGGCGTCGTCCGGGCCAGCCGCTGCGGCGGCAGGATCAGGTTTTTTGAGACGATGTGTCTTGTCGTTACTGAATTGGCCTGCGGGGGCGCCTGAGGCAGCGTGTCCAGTCCGTTAGCCAGGGATGCGACGGGAACTTCCTCGACCAGAAATTGTCTCCCTTCCAACTCCAGCCATCGTTTGTACACCCGTTTGTTCACCCTCACAGCAGGTGAATTGGTCCCCAACAGGAACGCCTTTCCCCGTCTCACTTGCATCGTTCCAAAGCTTAAACTGTCATCCTCCAGATTGCCCGCCTTCGTTGGCATGGTCATCGCGGTGACACGGGGCTGGGGCGGATTGAAAAACTCGGTCAACACCTGCAGTCGCGTGGTTTTGGGATTCAATCCAAGGGACGCCGGGTCAGGCGGCTGTTCCCTTAAGATGATGTCCTGCTCGAATCCCGCCTTCGTGTAGGTGTAACGCAAATCGGCCTTGAGATCGGTGAACACATCGGGATAGATGACCTGATTGGAACCGACCAAATATCCAGCCGAATCTTTTAATTCACCAATTAACACAGTTTTGCTCCCGTCATCGTAACTGAGCCCCACCGGGCGGCTACGCAGGTGTTTCCCATCCGGCGTCACCAACTCAATAACGCCGTTGTAAATGTCCCCGGGAAAATAGACCTGATGCTGGCCCTGTGTGGCGGCTGCCGTGCCGTTGGGCAGAATGTCAATCTCCTCTTTGCTCTCCACCCACCGGCCGTTCTTTAGATAGTTCATTCCTGTGGCCAGTTCGGTGTATTTATGAACCTGCGGCACGATGCTGCCATCGGGGGTTTGTTCATAAGTCTCCCGTTGCCAGACCCGATGATTGGCGCCCTGCTCCACAATGGTATAGGGAGTCGGGGCGGGTAAAGCAGACGGGTTGGGTGCGGCCCGATTTAAGGTTTGCGCTTGGGTCAGGTCAATCAACAAACAGGTTGCCACGAGAATTACTGATGTCTTTTTCATGGGAAAGGTGGGATTGAAATGCCGATTACAGAACTTGTGACATAGTTGTGGAGAATCACCCCTATCCGAGCAGGTCATCCCGGTGGATGCGCTGTGACCCTTCTGATTCATATCGCTCAACGGCCTGCATCACAGAGCCAGCACGTCAGCCATGTGATGTGGCTCGGAACTGACGGTTTTTAACTGACAACTCTCAATCTCCGCAAGCAAAACTTATTCACAACGCCTTCACCTTAACTTTCCCTTGTCCTAATTCAACAACAGCAGGGTAACAATACGGTGACAAAACACATTTTTAGACTGCTTTCTAAGGTGGCGAATCATGGTCTTATGACCCTGATCACTACTGATCGCTAGATGGCAAAAAGGGTGCAGAAAGGACCCAATTGGTCACATTCAACCCTAGCACGTTTGCGCTGAGGTTGGTTGTGCCAAACAAATCATAGACGCCGTTGGTCTCGTTCCATGGAATATGAATCACCAAATACGCCGTTGCATTGCTCACGCCGGATACTTCCAGCCAAAGGTCATTGGTAGTGAACACTGGGGGTTGAAGATTTGCAGATGTCAGTGAAATCGTCCCCGTTTGAACCGGCATTGTCGTGTCTTGGGCGCGCAACACCAAGACGAAGGCGGCGAGGATTACAATGGCCAAAATGAAAATTGGAATGGAGATTTCTTCCAGGCGTTTCATAACTTTGCCTTTCTGAGGGGCTAGGCGGCATTTTACCACTCCGCCAAAAGAGACGCGAGAGGAAAAATAAAGTCTCAAGACGGTGGTTCAATTTGCGCTTCCTGTTTCCGTTTGGACCAGTGGCGGCAAAGCAAAAACATCGCGGGACTGCGGAGGACGGGCCGAAGCGACCGGCGGAAGTTCCGCCTCCCATCGGACGCGCGGGCCGCGCATCCCTACCAATTCCAGAGATAACGGCGGACTACGGCCAGGTCCAGGCAAAGGGGAAATTCAACTGGTAAAACTGCACCGGACCGGAGGGCGTGACAAAGACCGATTGCGTTGCATTGGTGCTGTTGAAGTTTGCATTGGTCGTCCATTTATGCTTTACCACTGTAGGAACCGGGGGTATTTCATAATTTTTACCTAAATGATGAGCGGAAAATTAGATTCCGGAAAGGCGGGCGCGCCTAAAGGCGATATCCGATGGATGCGCCACGCCGTCTTTGGCATGGTTTGCGCCTTGGTCATTGGAATATTTGCCTGGAGCGCTGAACCCGGCTTCTTGGAATTGACAAGTCCACATGCGGAGGATTCCTACTACAATCTGTTGGTGCAGGGTTTTCGCGCCGGGCAACTCAACGTGAAAAGAGAAACATCACCCGGACTCACCCAACTCGCCAATCCCTACGATCCCGCTGTAAATGGACCATATATATGGGATGAGCATTATCTATCGTTTGACATGAGTTATTACAAAGGGAAGTTATACCTGTATTTTGGAGTTACGCCCGCTTTGGTGCTTTTCTGGCCGTATGTGGCCCTCACCGGCCACTATCTTCTGCATAAGGATGCGGTCGTGATCTTTTATGCGTTGGGCTTCCTGGTTGCTGCGGGTCTGTTACGTGAGGTCTGGCGGCGTTACTTTCCAGAAGTAAGTGTTTGGGTGGCGGCGGTCGGCATGCTCACACTGGGGTTGGCTGTAGGCACGCTGGAAGTTTTATCGCGGTGTGATGTTTATGAAGTTGCGATGAGTTGTGGGTTTGCGTTCACCATGCTGGCGTTGGCGGCGATCTGGTGTGCATTGCATGAGCCGAAACGGCGAGTTTTGTGGTTGCTGATGGCCAGTCTGGCTTATGGATTGGCGATAGGGTCACGACCCTCATTGTTGTTTGGGGTAATAATCCTTTTGATACCAGTGGTCCAGGCATGGCGTGCGGCGACTGAACTAGATTCACGTCGGCGGGTTGGGTTGTTATTGGTGGCGGCGGTCGGTCCGGTGGTGCTGATTGGGTTGGGGCTGATGC
This sequence comes from uncultured Verrucomicrobiae bacterium, assembly GCA_963835625.1. Lineage (GTDB taxonomy): Bacteria > Verrucomicrobiota > Verrucomicrobiia > Limisphaerales > UBA11358 > UBA11358. Next base: position 134,176 of record CAWIGO010000011.1, on the reverse strand, counting down.
TTTACAATGCCCTGCGCTTTGACAGCCCATTCGAATTTGGCTGGCACTATCAGTTGGCAACAGGCTACCGGCCGAATACCGCCCAACAATTCAGTCTGCATTACCTCTGGTTCAACTTTCGGTTCTATTTTTTAGAACCCATGCGATGGAGTGGTCATTTCCCCTTTTTGCAGGCTGTCCCGCTGTCGCCTTTGCCATCGGGTTACTATGGTACGTGGGAACCTTACGGTGGGATACTGAGCAACTATCCGCTGGTGTGGCTGGCCTTGGCCTCACCGTTGGTATGGAGAGACAGGCCAGTGGAAGTGGTGCCCGTCTTACGCTGGTTTGTGGCGGCTGTATTTTTGCTTTTTGTGATTTGTGCGTTGACCATTTGTCTCTTTCTTTTAGCCAGCAGCCGCTATGAGTTGGATTTTCTACCGCCTCTGATGCTGCTGGCCGTCATGGGTATTTTTGGTTTGGAGCGTGCACTGGTGGGTTCGCCTGTCTGGCGGCGTATAGCCCGCTGGGGTTGGTGCCTGCTGCTGGCCTATTCGGTTGTATTTAACATATTGGCGAGTGTTGAAGCCCATGCAGAGGCCAACTGCATTGTCGGTAATTCTCTTCTCAATCAAGGGCGGGTGGACGAGGCGGTTGAACATTTTCAAAAGGCCCTGGCACTTCAGCCTGAATCCGCGACTTTCCACTTCGCTCTTGGCAATGTTCTCTGCCGAGAAAGGCGGATGGATGAAGCGATTATTCAATATCAAAAAGCTTTGGAAATCAAACCGGACTTCGCAGAAGCCCATAACAATCTTGCTTATAGTCTTCTCCAGATAGGGCGGGTGAACGAGGCAATTACTCATTTTCAAAGAGCACTGGAAATTCAGCAAAGTTACGAAGCATATTACAATCTCGGCTGTGCTTTTCGTCAAAAAAGGATGGCAGCCGAAGCAATGGCCTATTTTCAAAAAGCCATTGGACTTCAGCCCCGATTTATACCTGCACTAAAAAACCTGGCTTGGATGCTGGCGACTTGGCCGGAGCCGTCGGTTCGCAATGGAGGCAAGGCCGTCGCCTTAGCCGAGCAGGCCAACCAGTTTTCCAAGAATAAAGACCCGCTGGTTCTTCGCACTCTGGCGGCGGCTTATGCGGAAGCGGGACGATTTCCCGAAGCGGTGGCGACGGCAAAACAGGCGTTGGCATTGGCGGTGACTCAATCCAACACGGGGTTGACAAATGTATTACAGACGGAGATTGGACTTTATCAAACTCATTCCCCTTGCCGTTCCACAAACGAATAAATGTCCCCCATCTCCCGCGTTTTGATGTAATTATGCCTTACCGATTCAATTCATAATTCTGCGTCACCGTGATGCCACTTGACCAGGTTCACTTTTCTGTACCACTCCATGAGTTAGCCGGGGATAGATTGATTTGCGCCGCGAACCGTGCTGGGCTCAGATAGCCCAACCGGCTGCTTTGTTAGCAGAATACGACGAGGACATTAAAAATAAAATGGCCATGTCAAGGCTCCCAAATGCGGAAGAAGCGTTGTGGAGGTGTGACCGTAACCGGCACCCGGAATTGAATCGTTGAACCGTTGCCAACGATGTTGGTGTAAAAGACCCAGTTGGTAGTGGTCAGGTCATCGTTTCCCTGAATGGTGTAACTCTGGCCGCTGGCGGTCGGGAACTGGAAGATGAAATTGGTGCCGACCAGTTGCGGGGAGAAGATTTGCACCGGCACGGGGCCGGTCACGACCAGGAACACGCCGTTATTACTATAAGTGACCGAGATGCCCGCAGGCACGTTCGTGCTGCTGAATGTGCCGCTGAGGCCGGAGGATGACACGATCTGGAACTGCTCGCCGACCGCCGGGGCAAAGTTTCCAGCCACATTCACGTTCAGAGGACCGCCCAACACCACGCTGCTGCCAAGACTTAGCTTGCCAAAATTGGTCGCACAGCTGATGCCAAAATTCAATGTGCCCTTGGTTAGAGTATAACCTCCGGTCAGACTGATGGTGCCGCTTTGGGCGTCCAATGTGCCGGTATTGACGAAAGCCACATTCAGAGTCGTGGTGCCGGTGGTGCCGGTCTTGCGCAACAGACCCGCGTTGCCAATCGTGCCGCTGCCGTACGCCGTCGAGACATCGGCGGAGATGGTGATCGTGCCCGAAGCCAGATTGGTGAGGGTGCCGGAATTATACAAATTGTTGCCGCTCCCGCCCCAAGTCAGCGTTCCCGCGTTGATCAGCAGCCCATACAACCGCATGGTATCGCCACCCACGCCGCTGAGGCTGCTCACGCCGTTGAGCGTCACCCCGCCCGTGTTGTTGATTGTGCCGCTGCTCCAGTTGAACGGACCGTTGACCGTCACCGACCCGCTCCCGCCCAAAATCCCGCCGCTCAAAATGAGGTTGGTCACCGCCATGGTCACCGGGGTATTTACAGTCAAATTGCCCGAAGACATCAACACCGTGCCTGCGCCGGTCACACTGGAAGGCGAGCCTAACGTATAGCTGTTGCCAAATTGCAGCGTCGCGTTGGCCGATACCTCAAACGTCCCGCTGGCCGAGCCGCCGCCAGTCAAATCCAGCGTGCCGCTCTGCACCTGCACGTCTCCGCTGTTGACCAGGGCCACATTCAGAGTTGTGGTGCCGGTGGTGCCGGTCTTGCGCAACAGACCCGCATTGCCAATCGTGCCGCCCCCCTCGTTGTCTGTCGAGACATCGGCGGAGATGGTGATCGTGCCCGAAGCTAGATTGGTGAGGGTGCCGGAATTAAAATCGAAATTGTTACCGCTCCCGCCCCAAGTCAGCGTTCCCGCGTTGATCAGCAGCCCATACAACTCCATGGCGTCCTCACCCACACCACTGAGGCTGCTCACGCCGTTGAGCGTCACCCCGCCCGTGTTATTTATCGTGCCGCTGCTCCAGTTGAACGGACCGTTGACGGCCACTGGCGCGTTGCCGCTCAAAATCCCGCCGCTCAAAATGAGGTTGGTCACCGCCATGGTCCCCGGAGAATTCACGGCCAACGTGCCGCCACTAATTGTATTGGTCCCGGACAGGGAAAAGGTTCCGCTCAGATTCACCGTGCCCGAAGACATCAACACCGTGCCCGCGCCGGTCACACTGGAAGGCGAGCTTAACGTATAGTTGTCGTCAAATTGCAGCGTCGCGTTGGCCGATACCTCAAACGTCCCGCTGGCCGAGCCGCCGCCAGTCAAATCCAGCGTGCCGCTCTGCACCTGCACGTCTCCGCTGTTGACCAGGGCCACATTCAGAGTTGTGGTGCCGGTGGTGCCGGTCTTGCGCAACAGACCCGCGTTGCCAATCGTGCCGCTGCCGTACGCCGTCGAGACATCGGCGGAGATGGTGATCGTGCCCGAAGCCAGATTGGTGAGGGTGCCGGAATTATACAAATTGTTGCCGCTCCCGCCCCAAGTCAGCGTTCCCGCGTTGATCAGCAGCCCATACAACCGCATGGTATCGCCACCCACGCCGCTGAGGCTGCTCACGCCGTTGAGCGTCACCCCGCCCGTGTTATTTATCGTGCCGCTGCTCCAGTTGAACGGACCGTTGACCGTCACCGACCCGCTCCCGCCCAAAATCCCGCCGCTCAAAATGAGGTTGGTCACCGCCATGGTCACCGGGGTATTTACAGTCAAATTGCCCGAAGACATCAACACCGTGCCTGCGCCGGTCACACTGGAAGGCGAGCCTAACGTATAGTTGTCGTCAAATTGCAGCGTCGCGTTGGCCGATACCTCAAACGTCCCGCTGGCCGAGCCGCCGCCAGTCAAATCCAGCGTGCCGCTCTGCACCTGCACGTCTCCGCTGTTGACCAGGGCCACATTCAGAGTTGTGGTGCCGGTGGTGCCGGTCTTGCGCAACAGACCCGCGTTGCCAATCGTGCCGCTGCCGTACGCCGTCGAGACATCGGCGGAGATGGTGATCGTGCCCGAAGCCAGATTGGTGAGGGTGCCGGAATTATACAAATTGTTGCCGCTCCCGCCCCAAGTCAGCGTTCCCGCGTTGATCAGCAGCCCATACAACCGCATGGTATCGCCACCCACGCCGCTGAGGCTGCTCACGCCGTTGAGCGTCACCCCGCCCGTGTTATTTATCGTGCCGCTGCTCCAGTTGAACGGACCGTTGACCGTCACCGACCCGCTCCCGCCCAAAATCCCGCCGCTCAAAATGAGGTTGGTCACCGCCATGGTCACCGGGGTATTTACAGTCAAATTGCCCGAAGACATCAACACCGTGCCTGCGCCGGTCACACTGGAAGGCGAGCCTAACGTATAGTTGTCGTCAAATTGCAGCGTCGCGTTGGCCGATACCTCAAACGTCCCGCTGGCCGAGCCGCCGCCAGTCAAATCCAGCGTGCCGCTCTGCACCTGCACGTCTCCGCTGTTGACCAGGGCCACATTCAGAGTTGTGGTGCCGGTGGTGCCGGTCTTGCGTAACAGACCCGCGTTGCCAATCGTGCCACTGCCGTACGCCGTCGAGACATCGGCGGAGATGGTGATCGTGCCCGAAGCTAGATTGGTGAGGGTGCCGGAATTATACAAATTGTTGCCGCTCCCGCCCCAAGTCAGCGTTCCCGCGTTGATCAGCAGGCCAGACAACTTCATGGCCCCGTCACCCACGCCGCTGAGGCTGCTCGTGCCGTATAGCCTCACCCCGCCCGTGTTGTTGATTGTGCCGCTGCTCCAGTTGAACGGACCGTTCACGGTCAAACTGCCGCTGCCGCTGAGAGTTCCACCGCCCAAGTTGAAAGAGCCATTGCTCCCGACCGTGCTGGCACCGTTCAGCGTCAAGGTATTCGCGTTGGCCACAAGCGATTGCGTTCCGCTCGGGCCGCCGAGGGTGAGGCTGGCCACCGTTACGCTCGCATCCAGAGTAACCGTGTAGGTGCCGCTGTTCGTGATGAAGGCGTGGATAGTCGCTCCCGGCACGTGATTCGGACTCCAGTTGGCGGCTACACTCCAATTGCCGCCGCTGGTGTTCGTCCAGGTGATGGTGTCTAGGACGGTCAGGGTAGCCACACTACTGGTCACACTACCACACGCGTCGGTGATGATGACAGCGTAACTGCCGTCGTCGTTGGTCGTTGTGGTGCTGAAGAGCAGGTTGCTTGTGACCGAGCCGGAAATGTTGCCGCCGTCGGTCAGATTCGTCCCGTTCTTCTGCCATTGGAAATACAACGGCGTGCCGGAGACCGAAACGCTAAACGAGGCCGGTGACCCGGCGAACACGGTGAGGCTTTGGGGTTGGGATAGAATGGTCGGCAGACCGACGGCCAAGGTGAACTGGCGGCTTTGCACAACACCGTCATTCAGATTGGTAAACCATACAGTCGCAGTATAAATCCCTGATGTCAGAGAGTAGGCGTTGGAATTCAGACTCACGGTTACGTTGGTTGTTCCGCCGACCGTCAGTGTGCCGCCGCTAGGCGAGGCATCGAGCCAGGCTGAAGTGTTAGCAAGGGACCAATTTAATGGAGCTGTTCCTACGTTGGTCAAAGAGAAAGTCTCATTCGTTGTGCTGAACGGCCCGCCAACGCATCCCGTGGCATCAAAGCCTGTTGCCGGTGTGATTTGCAAGGGGTCAACTGGCGATACCTTCTCCAGGACAAGGAGCGCCCACTCGGTGGATAGCATCGCATCATAAGTCTCAGTATTGGAGTCCGCTGGCCAGGAGCCGTTGCTCTGCTGGTTCGTCACTATGGCGTCAGTAAACTGTCCGAACCAGTCCACATTGGTACCATTGACCGTGATGGTAGTAGTATCCAAGCTTCCAAAACCTTCCATCAGACATTGCATGGCCAGGTAGTTGTGGGGCATCCAACCCGGGTCCTCGTTGCTGTCGTTCCAGTTTCTCTCGATGTAAGCAATGGCACGCTGAACCCTTTGAATTGAAGTGTCATCACCAACGAACGACATCTCGAACAGGAGATTGCCGGTCTTGAGGAGATTGACCCAGCCAGAACCCGCCATGTAATCCGATCCACCGTCATTTGCACCCCCACTGACCTGTATTGCATTTATCCAATTTGTGCTGAGCGCAGCCTTCAGTGTCTCGGGAATGACACAATCGAAGCCAAAGATCGGCGCTTCGGCATAGCGAAGACCCAGCACGGCAAAACCCGTATTGGAGTTGTCACTTGGCTCATTCGAAGCATAATACCGCCAGCCGCCATCGGGATTTTGTGACGCGGCAAAATAGTTCACAATGGACTGCAGGACCTCCTTGTAAGTCATGCCATTGACTATACTGTTCGAGACGTTGACAATGTTAGTCGGAGCCCTGCTGGCGGCGATGGCCATCATCGCTATTCCAGTGCCGTAGGTTTCGGTGTCCTCATCCCCTGGCGCAAAGCAAATCCCCGGAGCCCTGCCATTCGTTGTTGCCTGGTTAAAGAGATAGTTCAGGCCGTTAACCACGTTTGTCTTGTATGGGTATACGTCGTCGAACGGAGAAGCATAGCCCAGTTCAAATGCCCGCTGCTCCAGCTTGAGGACGGCATAGCCAGTGTAGGCCACTGGGGTGTAACCGCTAGAACCTTGCCAGGAACCGTTGGTGTTCTGCTGGCTTACCAGCCAAGTCAGTCCATTTGTTATGGCTTGGTTAATCTGGTCTTGGGTTGCCGCTCTGGCCGGAATGGCCAAGGCGGACAGCATCATTGCTCCCGCGACTGAAATCACTAAATGTATGTTTTTCATCGTCTTTCTCCTGCTTCCCTGAGGGAAGCTGAGGCAGAACGACTTTGTCTCCGCTTCGATTTGTCAACGACCTATGAGGTTGCTTGGGGCTCACGCTCCTGAATTCGCCGGAAACCGCACGCTTTAGTTCATCATAAGCGCATCTGGCCCGATGGTATCGAATTGTAAAGCCGGGCTTTTCCAAATGCAAGCCCCAAAACAGGCAAGGTAAGGCATCTCGCCGAGCCGTCCGTCCCAAACAAAAGCGGACGCATGAGCCATGCGTCCCTACCAATTTCAGATGGCGAACTACGATTTCAGCCCGGTTTATGGGCTGGCGGTTGAGGAGGAGCATCGGTAATATTTGCACCCGTGTTTGCATATGCGGTAACGATTTTTATAGGGGCTTTCCTGCTTTTTCAGGTGCAACCCCTGATTGGCAAATACATTTTGCCGTGGTTTGGTGGCGCGCCAAGCGTCTGGACAGTTTGCATGTTATTTTTCCAGATGCTGCTGTTGGGTGGCTACGCCTACGCCCATTTCACCTCCCGCTGGTTCAAGATACGCGCCCAGGTGATATTGTATTGCGCCTTGCTTCTTGCGGCGCTGTTCCTGTTACCCATCACGCCCTCCGACTCTTGGAAACCGACTAGCACTGAGAACCCGACACTCCTGATTCTCGGTCTGCTGACAGTGAGCATCGGCCTGCCATATTTCGTCCTGTCATCCACAGGTCCGCTGATGCAACACTGGTTTAGTCGCACCAACCCCGGCGTCTCACCCTACCGGCTCTACACCCTCTCAAACATCGGCTCACTGCTGGCGCTGGTCAGTTATCCGATTTATTTCGAGGCGCATTTCACACGCACGATGCAGGCCACGTTATGGGGGTGCGGACTGGTTGCGTATGCGGTTTGCGGCGGTTTCTGCGCGATGAAATTATGGAAGACAGCCGGCGGCGGGTGTTGCATAACAAATAGCGGAGGGCATGAGTCAGAAGAGTTAGAAAGCCGGGAATCGGGATTTCAGAGACAGCGGTTCGCATCACTGGACTTTCAATCTGCGACCTTTGACCGTCTTTTATGGCTGTTGTTGCCGGCCTGCGCTTCGGTGCTCCTGTTGGCAACGACAAATAAGATTTGTCAGGAAGTGGCTGTGGTTCCATTCCTCTGGGTGCTGCCGCTGGCGCTATATCTATTAAGCTTCATCATCTGCTTTGACAACCCGCGCTGGTATGCACGCCTCCCATTTATCGTGGCGCTCACTGCGGCAGCAGGTGGCATCTGCTGGGCATTATTCAAGGGGACAGGGATATCCATCAAACTGCAATTGAGCATTTATTCCTTAGGACTCTTCATTTGCTGCATGGTTTGCCATGGCGAACTATACCGCCTCAAGCCCGACCCAAAACATCTGACGGGATTTTATTTGATGATAGCCGCCGGTGGTGCGCTTGGCGGATTCTTCGTTGCCGTCGGTGCGCCGTTGATCTTCACCGATTACTTTGAACTGCAATTTGGGCTGCTGCTTTGCGTCTTGTTGTTCCTGTTTGTCTGTTTACGCGACCGAAATTTCGGCGGCTTCCTCCATTGGCGCCTCCCGTCATGCATTTGGTTGTCTGCAGGGTTGGTGGCCCTTGGCACCATTTTGTGGCTGCAAGCACATAAGGCCGCTTCCGGTTTGATTGACCGGTCACGAAACTTTTACGGAGTGCTGAAGGTGTTCGAGTATGAGAGTCGCAAATCGGATATGCAATGGGTTGAGCTTTGGCATGGGCAGACGGTGCACGGTCTGCAATTCGCCGACCCATCGCGGGTATCCTGGCCGACGACCTATTACAGTGAGGAAAGCGGCATCGGATTGGCCTTGCGCGCCATGTCGGCCGGCCACAGGCGCATTGGCTTGATCGGACTGGGTGTCGGCACGCTGGCCACCTACGCACAACCGGGAGATGACGTCCACTTTTATGAAATCAACCCGGAAGTGCTGCGGCTGGCCACATCAGAGTTCACTTACCTCACCAATTGTCAGGGAAAAGTGGAGGTCACCCTCGGCGACGCCCGTCTCTCGCTGGAAAGGGAACCGCCACAGGATCTTGATCTGCTCGTTCTCGACGCTTTCAACAGCGATGCCATACCCGTGCACCTGCTGACCCAAGAAGCTTTCACAGTTTACCAACGACACTTGAACCCCAAAGGCATTCTCGCAGTGCACATCTCAAACCATTCCCTCGATCTCGAGCCGGTGGTCATCAACCTCGCCAGTCATTTCAACTACAAGGTGACCATCATTGATGATCTTGAAATCACTAATAAATGGTGGATTTATTCCTCCCAGTGGATGCTGTTGTCGCACAGCGAAGAGATCATCAACTCCCCCACCATCCACCTCGCCACCAAACCGTTACAGACCAACCCGGCGAGTATTCCGCTCTGGACGGATGATTTTACCAGTTTATTTCAAGTCCTTCACCATGAAGTGATGCCCCAAACACCGACCAAATTTTCGGAAACGCAAGCCCAAATCGCCTGTGATTTGTGGGGGAAAGGAAATTTCGCAGGAGCCATTGCTCGTAATCGCCTCACCTTAAAGTCGCAACCCAACTCGCCCATTTTACTCGATGACTTAGCCGCGATGTGTGCCATCTGTTCTGATGCGTCGTTGCGCAATGGGCCCGAAGCCGTGCAGCTTGCCGAAAAAGCCTGTCAATTGACGCACTATGCCCAGCCGCTTTTCGTGCAAACATTGGCCGCCGCCTACGCCGAGACAGGACGATTTGACGATGCAATATGGATGGCACAAAAAGCCGGTAAACTAGGATCACAATCAGGCATGTCAAAAAGCTGGTTGGAGTGGAATCAGGAATTGCTCGCCTTGTATCTCAAGCACCAGCCGTATCACCAAATGATAGAACCATAACGGTCATGTTGGTGGTCATTACGCCTGAAGTTCCGCCTCCCATCGGACGCGCGGGCTGCACGTCCCTACCAATTCCAGAGATAACGGCGGACTACGGCCAGGTCCAGGCAAAGGGGAAACTCAGCCGGTAAAACTGCACCGGACCGGAAGGCGTGACAAAGACCGATTGCGTTGCATTGGTGCTGTTGAAGTTTGTCACGGTCGTCCAATTCCCCAGTAAAAGATTCGTGCTGCCAATGACCAGACCATTCAAGCCAATCGGAATGTTTGCCACATCCAGCCGGTTGCTGCCATTGAGCACTGTGAGCTGGCTGATTTGCGCCGGCGAAATAAGTTGTTGAGCGGTGTCGGCCATTATCGCATGAACTTTCGCGGTCGGATCCTGATTATCCCACCAGATATAGTTTGTGCCCGGGCCAGTCATGGACTGGTTTGTCAATGAAGAATCCAGCACATCATTCCCTGCGTTGGTCAAACCATAGGCGGCGGCGTTCGTCACAATGTTGTCGAGCAGGGAGAAAAAGTCCGGGACATAAATCGTAATGCTGGGACAATTCGTTTTGATTTGATTCATCAATGTGGTGGTAAAAACGGTGTTGAAAGCAATGACCCGTTGGCGAATGAAACCATTCTTGGCGGCAGCATAATTCTGATAGGCCGGAACCTCGCCTAAATCCACGGCATTGGGCATAATCAAGGTGCGGGCGCCTTTGGCATACAGGTTTGTGATGGCCACAAAATGGTTGGTAATGGACTGATTCATGGCATTGGTCCATGAGGTGATATTCGTGCCGTAGTTAATCACGTCATAGACAAAATCAGCGTCGTTGACCCAAACGATAAACAGCGCGTTAGTCGCATTTGTTGGTGCGGTAAAGTGGCTGACATTCGCCACCAGTTCGCTGCTGTAATCGCCGTCGTAGGACCAGTCATTGCTGGAGTAGGACCAGTTGGCGTTGGTGATGGAATTAGCGCCCAGCCCCTGCTGCTGCGCCAGTACCTCGACCCAAACACGGCCGTTGGAGTAGCGTTGGCCGAAAAAATTTGTCGGGCTTGGATAGAGTGTTGTGTTGTTGGTCGTGGTGGAAACGGCGTCGCCAAAAATGTAGAGGTTCGTGAAGGCGGCTTGGGCCGGACAAACGGCAAGTCCGACCAGCAATACACTCAACGTGAATCGAATGAAGCCTTTCACACGCCCCATTGTATCTCAAGCCGGACAAAAGTAAAGGCGAAAATGTCATCAGCGAGGTAGGGACGGCTCGCCGAGCCGTCCGTTGGGAGGCGGAACTTCCGCCGGACGCGCAAGCCACGCGTCCCTACCCATTCCAGAGATAACGGAGCGGACGCGCGAGCCGGCTCGTCAGTAGCCTCGCCCCACCAAACGGTACCAATACCGAAATTTACTGGTGTAACGCAAAATGGCAGATAACCTGCTTGCCGAAGCACACACCCATGCGTTCCTACGGTGTTCGTTCCGTTGTTTGAACCGATGAATCGCTGACTATGAACCGACGCAACACATTGAGGCTTCTTGCGATAATGGTCGCAGGGGTTTCGGTTTGGAAAGCTTCGGCGAACGGCTTTCAGGCTTGCGAGCCAGGACGCGTTTGCGACGGCGCGCGGCGAGGCGTTTGTCGCCACGGCGGACAATCCGTCGGCCATTTACTACAATCCCGCCGGCATCACCCAGCTGGAGGGCAACAATCTTTGCGGTGGCATTTATGGAATTTATCTCGATCCCAGCTTCAGTCCTCCCAACAGCGGCAATACTTACCACAGTTCCAAAAACCTCGCGGCGGTTCCCCAGCTTTTCTACACCTACACTCCAGAGAATTGGCCGTTGAGTTTTGGCTTGGGCGTTTATGCACCTTACGGCGGAAGCATGAATTGGCCACAGGACACGGGTTTCCGCGCTGTCGCCCTGAGTAGCTCACTTACCTACATCAGAATCAACCCCGTGGTCGCGTTAGAGCTGCCACTCAATCTTTCCATCGGGGCCGGCCTCACCATGGACTATGGGAACATGGATTTGGAGCAAGGCATGCTTGCCAACCCTTCTGCCAACTTTTTCCGCTTTAAGGGTGACGGTTGGGGCGTGGGCTACAATTTGGGTCTGCTTTGGCAACCGATTGACCAAATTTCAATCGGCGCAACCTTCCGCAGTTCGACGACCATTACTTTTGATGGACACACTGAGGCCGAGATGCTTTCCTCCCACCTGCCGCTCACGTACCGATCCGCGCAAATGGACTTCACGTTTCCCTTGACTGCGGTTTTTGGCATTTCATACCGGCCCACGCCAAAATGGAATCTGGAATTTGATGCTGATTACACGGATTGGAGCAGCCTCGGAACGACAACCATCCGGCAAGCGCCGGAAAAATTTGTACCGGACACTCCTACTTTGATACTCGATTGGCAGGCGAGCTGGATGTACGAGTTTGGCGTGACGCGGTATTTTGACAGCGGCTGGCACGCGAGCATGGGTTTCGTCTATAACGAGAACTCCGTGCCGAATGCCTACTATACTCCGCTGGCGGCGGACATGGACCGTTACTTCCTCACCGCCGGCGCGGGGTACGAAGGCAAGCGTTTCGATTTCGACATCGCCTATCAATTCGGCTATGGGCCAACGCACACGGTTACCGGCAGCACCCCTTCGACAATCGGAGGACAGATAGCCGGACAAACCGCCGATGGGAATTATGATTACATCAGCCACGCCGTGCTGGTGACGGTGGGGATGCATTTTTAATTTGAAAGCCACGATTGATTCGCTGCAAAAAGCGCAAGGCGTGTCGGTAGCGGGCTATTTTGAAGGTAGGGACGGCTCGCCGAGCCGTCCGACGGAAGTTCCGCATCCCATTTCGGTCGCCTCGTCCGCCTTCATTCCATTTCGGCGCGGCAAGGCGATGCGACTCTACCCGATTTTCCGGTCGCCTCGGCGATGCGACCCTACCTGATTTTCCGGACGCGCGGGCCGCGCGTCCCTACCGGTGACTTACTTTTCAATCAGATCGAACTTCCGCAGCATGTCCGTGAGGATGGCGTTGAATTCCACCGGTCGCTCAAGCATGAGCCAGTGGCCCACGCCGTCCATGACGCGGCAATCGGTTTGCGGCGAGAGTGAGCGGACGTAATTTTTGCAGTCGGCGTCCCACATCGGGCCTTTGGCGTTGATGACGAGCACGGGCACGTTCGCCTCTTTCAGTTCCCAATCGGGCTGGTCCGGGCCGAACATTCCCTCCATTGCGCCGAGCATGACGCGCTGCGGCGTGGCGAGCATTTCGGACAAAATCTGGTCGCGCAAGGCTTCGGTGCCGGGAACGGGAAACATCGTGCTGAAAAACTGCCGGGTGTGCTCGCGATATTCCGGCGTGCGAAACTGCGCGATGAACTTTTCGGCCTGCCCGGGCGCCATCCGGGGCCGGCGCAGGAATCCGTCCACCACCACCAGCGCGGCGACTTTCTCCGGCGCCTGTTCGTAAACGCGGTAGATGATGGGCCCGCCCATACTGTGGCCGACGAGCGTGGCCTTGTCCACCCGGGCATCGCGCATCACCGGGAGGACGGCGCTGGCGAAATAATCCATGCTGTATGCCGCGGGCAGCTTGTCGCTTTGGCCGTGTCCGGGAAGGTCAATGAGCACCAGCCGCGCCTTGTCCGCGAGCGCCGGGACCTGTTCGCGCCAGAAGCCGAGATTGCCCGCCCAGCAATGGACGAAAACAATCGTGTTCTTTCCGTTGCCCACGGTGACGTAGTGGATTTTGTTTGCGCCAAAAGAAACGAAATGCGATTTGCCATCGGCCAGCGGTTTGGTTTTCGTCGCGGCGGCACAACCGGTGAAGGAAGGCCGCACGGCGGCATTGAGGGCAAGATCGGTTGTTCTTATCATAATCAAAGGTTTCCAATCGCGGTTGACGGGGCAATGCCAGGCACACCCAATAACGTCCGCGCCGGTTGACTGCGCATTTTTTGGCCGGCGCAATGGCAAACGCGCCAGGCGTTCGTCCCCCTGTTCCCGACACTCAATTCAACCGCCACGTTTTCGCACATATTCCAAAAAGAATCACCATTATTTTCAATACGACGCCTGTCCTGTAACGGGACAGGCGTCTATTTTGCCGGTTTCAATTCAATCAGCCGCGCCGGGCATTGCACCTGTAAGCGGCATGGGCTGAACGAAGCAATGGTGATGCCAATTGCAAGCGCGGAGAATCGCTTTGTTTTGGCGTAAAAAATGTCAAAGCCTTTTGTTGACGCGTAACAAGCAATTCCCAGTGAATATTCAAATATCGGCGACCAAATCACGGACATGAACCCCAAACGATTTGGCGATGCGCCGAAGCGCAGTTAGGGAAATGTATTCTTCGCCACGCTCAACCCGGCCAAGAAAGTTCGGGTGAAGATCAGCTTTTTCCGCCAGCGTCTCCAGTGTAAAATTTGCGTGCTTCCGGTGTCTGCGAATTGTGGCTCCGAGAATGACGCGGTAATCTTTGGCCGATGACACAGCCTTTACGACACCAAACTTTCACATCGGCCTCCACACCGCTAAACGGATTGTTTTTCACTTGCATTCTGATTAGCAGGCTTGTAGAAAATTGGCAGGATGAATCAGAAGGCAAATGCTTTGTGGTGTTGCCCGCAGGCGAGAATCATCTCACCCGAGGCACTGGATGAACGATCCTCAAAGTTCATCCACCAAGTCGCGCACCTTTACACCGAGAACTTTAGCAATTCGTATCAGGGCATGAATGCTTGCCGTTTCTTCGCCGCGTTCCAATTCACCCACATAAACCGGATGCAAATCAGCCTTTTCCGCCAATTTTTCCTGACTCAGTTTGACGTGTTTTCTGTATCGGCGAATGGCCTCGCCAATTATTTTTTGATGTCGTAAGGATTTGGGCACGCTTCTTTAGGCAAGCAAGAAGTGGGAGGGAACAACACAGTGAATAACCCTTTATTTTTATCTTGCTTTCTTTTAAAGAAAGGTTTAGAAATGTGCTAAACCCTTTCAAAAGGCGAACAGAATGGATTAAAACCACAAATCGGAAGGAGACCGCTTAATTTATGAAAACGCTTTCAAGAGCTTCATTGGCGGGGATTGTTATTTTAGGCATGGCGTGCCAATCGGTTTACGCCGGGGAAACCTCGATGCCGGTTCAAGCGGGGGCGATTTCACTGACATCTGCAAATCTTCAACCCCAAGTGTTCACTACCAATGACCTTTGGCTGGAAGTCTCCGGCGTGAGCAATACAACGGCGTATTTGGTGATTCATATTCCATGGAACGAGACCAACGGCGTCTATGATTTATTCGGCACAACCAACCTCAGCGCAAACGTGCCTGGGCTGAATGTGACCAATTGGGTCTGGCTGGCCCGGACCACGGCGTGGCAAACGAACATTAGCATGGCAAATTTATGGCCGGACATGGGCTTTTTTATATTGGGCACGATGCTCGACAGCGACGGCGACGGTCTTACGGACGCTTACGAAAAACTGGTTAGCCACACCGATCCGAACAATCCCGACACCAGCGGCGACGGAATATCAGACGGCTGGGAAGTGGCGCTGGGGTTGAATCCTCTGTTGAACAATCTGGCGCAACCCGGTGAGCGGTCGAATTATTCCTACGATTTGGCGGACTGGCTGGAAGGAATATCGGGCGTGCGCAGCGGCTCGGTGAGTCTGGACGCCGAGGGCAACGTGCTTTCAGTTTCACAATAATCGGAAAGGAACGACAAAATGAAAACACTGCGATTTTCGATTCTGGGTTTGCTGGCGACAGCAGCGGTTTGTCAGGCGCAAATCACCAGTCCCGGCTGGTTTCGTGCGGAGGGTCAACTGTTGGTTGCCCAGCCGCTTTCCAATTCAGTCGCGCAGTCCAAATTTCAAGCCAATGGACAATTTAATCCGTTGGTTCAAAGCGGCGTTCCCAGCACACCCGTTGCGGAAGTCATCACGCCACAAATTCAGGCGTTGGCGGACGGGTTGCAGGATAACCCGGAGCGGATATTCAATTATGTCCATGACCACATCAAATTCGTGCTTTATTTCGGCTCGAAAAAAGGTGCGGAACTGACGTTACTGGAAAAGAGCGGCAATGACTTTGACCAGTCGGCCTTACTCGTGGCGTTGTTGCGGGCAGCAGGTTACACCAATGTCCAGTATCAGTTCGGCTGGGAGGAGATTCCCTACGATGATCCTTACGGTATTGATTACGATTTACATCATTGGTGGCAGTTGACGTTGAACAACACCAATTGGGCAAACACCGTCAACTATGTGTTTGATCTAGTCGGCGAACGCGGTTATCCGGCAGCTTACTATTTTAATGACGGCAACACCTTTGAGATTCAGCGGACATGGGTGGCGTTGACGATTGGTTCGACCACCTATCAACTTGACCCGGCGTTCAAGGTGAGCGAGCAGATGTCGGGAATTTCCCTGACCAACGCAATGGGCAGTGGAGCCATCAGCAACGCGCTGCTAACCGCCGCCGCTGGCACGGACACGGGCAATTACGCGCAAAGTTTGAATGAAGCCGCCGTGCGAAGCGCATTGACGGGTTACACCACCAATCTGCTCAATTATATCCAGAGCAATGCGCCCAATGACAGTGTGCAAGGCATTTTCAGTGACAGTATTCAGGGCATTTTGGGTGGCTGGCAGATTACGCCCGCCTATGATCCCATAGATTACAGCTCCTCCACTTGGTTCTACGTTGACACCGGACAGATGGCCGTTTTGGGTTGGGCAAACGAGCCGACCAACATCATGTCCACTTTGAAAGTTACCTTTGCAGGGACGAATTACCAATGGTTCATGCCGCAACTGCAAGGCCAGCGGCTTGCGTTGACGTTCGATGGCAGCGGCACGGCGCAACTGTGGCAGGACGACACGTTGCTGGCGCAGCACGCCACGAGCGGGAGCGGCACGACCAATGTTGTGCTGGCTGCCACTCATCCGGTTGGCACTTGGGATACTGTCAACAACGCGTTTGTTTATAATCCCACCAATTTTGCCAACATGACCGTCACCAACTCTTATCAGAGCACCAACGCCACCTACGCCTTGCTCTATGCGTTTGAGCCGGATTGGGGCTGGTTGCAACAGCGCGAGAACAAACTGGACACCTATTTGCAACAGGGTTTGACCAATGGCACGCGGCAGGTGACGAGCGAGACGTTAAACATCATGGGGCTGAACTGGATGCTCCAGACTGCGCAAACGGAACGGATGCTGGCCACACAATTGGGCATCTTGCCAATGTATTTCCATCGCTTGGGGCGCATGGCACAGGAGACCGGACACGGCTATTATGTGGATGTTTATATGCAACTGACGGGTGAATATCCCAGCGGCGGCTATGACGTGGCGCATATACAGGTGTCGAACATTTACTTTGATTTGTTCTCATTTTTTTCCAGCGCGCTGGAAAACGGCATCATTGAACAGTTGCAAAACACAAATCTCGTGGCGGCTTCAACGGTGAAGATGCTGCAAATCGCCAACACTAACGGGCAGGCGATTTATCTGGCCAGTAGCACCAATTGGACAACGGCTTACAATGTGAAGAGCCACTTGGCTAACTACGATTCCACTACCTTAAACACGATTTACAGCAACTACATCAGTCGGGGTTACTATGTGCTGTTACCGGCCAACGGTTCCAACCACGTTTCCGGCACCACGGGCAGTTGGGCGGGCTATGGTTACGAAGCGCGGCAGGCAACAAATGGGGTGGCGACCATTTCAGCCATGATCATCTCCGGCGGTTATCACGGTGGCTATTCGTCCGACCCAAGTGTTCCCATTGACCCCGTTTATATTGACACGTCCGGCGATAATCAACCGACATACTTTGATGATACGCCGGTTTATACTCCACCGTCCACCGGCGGCGATCCAATGGATTTAGCCAATGGCACATTTCAAGTGGAACACACCGATTTGTCGCTCGGACAAGCCGAGCCGCGCGGCATCACCCTGTCCAGTTATTACAACGGCACACGCCGTTTCAGTAATCCGGCGGGCATGGCGGGCGGATGGATTCACAATTATTCTGTGACGGTCAACAATGTTGCCGCGCCACAAGCCGGTTTGGGCGGCACAACACCCGCACAAGCCGCTTCCATGTTCACTGCCACTGCCGCTGCAATTACGATGTATAACGGCGGCTATCCCAACCCCAAAAACTGGACAGTCACGGCTTTGATTGCCAAGTGGGGCGTTGACCAACTCGCCAAGAGCGGCGTGTCCGTGAATCTTGGAAAAGACACGTTGCAATTTGTGAAGCAGCCCAACGGCGTTTTCACCCCGCCCGCCAATTGCACCGCGACACTCACACAAAACGGTTCGACTTACAGCTTGCAACAGCGTCACGGCAACACATTCAATTTCAATGCGCTCGGACTGCTGACCAGCATCGTTGACCCATACAGCCAGTCTTTGAATCTGACTTACAATGCGAGCAATTGGGTCAGCACCGTCAAGGATTGGCAAAACCGCCACACGTTCACATTCAATTATACCGGCACGCCGCAACGATTGGCTTCCGTGTCTGACGGCACACGCACCGTCAGCTACGGTTATTCCACAACTTACAATCCGCAGGGCGACTTGATTTCGTTCACCGACCCGGAAAGCAAAATCAGCACTTACACCTACGATACCAATCATCAAATTACGGCGACGCTGGACGCGCAAAGCCGATTGGTGGTCAGCAACCTTTATGACAGCCAGGGACACATCACAACGCAATACACGCAGGGCGACACCAACAAGACATGGCGGATTTACTGGTCAGGCTGGCAAACCACCGAATTTGACCCGGCCAATGGCCAAACGGATTATTTTTATGACGATCAAGGTCGGTTGATAGGGGTAAATGACCCGCTTGGTTATGAAACCGACACTTACTACGACGGCCAGAATCACATCATTTACACCGTATCACCTTTGAATGAACTCGGCCAGTTTGTCTATGACGGCAATAACAATTTGATTCAGAAGATTGACCCGCTCGGATTCACCAATCAATTCGTTTATGATAATCAAAACAATTTAATTCGTTCCATAGACCCGCGCGGCAATGTCAGCGCGTTTGGTTACAATAACCAGTTTTCCTTGACCGGCTCTACGAACGGCGCAGGCGATTGGGTAGCTTACTCCTACAACTCTGACGGCACGCTTCACACGCGCGCTGACTCCGGCGGCACAACCACCTACGGATACGATTCATACGGCCAGTTGAACAGTATCGCTTACCCCAACAGTCTCGGCAGCGAAAGTTTCGTGAACAACTCGTTCGGCGACGCGACCAGCCACACCGACGCGCGTGGGTTTGCAACAACTTTCAGTTACAACAACCGTCGCCAGTTGACCAATTCCATTGCCCCGACAAATCTCACTGTAAAAGTCGCCTACGATGCTGTGGGCAATCAGTTCAGCATGACCGACCCGCGCGGCAATACAGCCAGCAATTTGTGGAGCGCTACCCGCCATTTGCTTGCCACTACCTTGCCCGCTACTGCGCAAGGCACACCTGTATTGACCAACATTTATGACAATCGTGATTGGTTAATACGCACCCTTGACCCGTTGCACAACGCAATGCAATACACAAACGACGCGGACGGACGGTTGATTGCCGTGACCGACCCGTTATCGCGGACAACCACTTTTGGTTATGATGCTGACGGGCGCAATCTCGCCACAACGAATGCGGCGCAGGAGGTGACGAGGCAAAATTGGGATGCGCGCGGCGAATTGATTCAACTCACCGATGGCGCGGGGCATATCGTCTTGCGCGCCTACGATTCTGCTGGCAATCAAATCATTCTGACCAATCGCAACGGCAAAAAATGGCAGTTCCAGTTCGACGGCGCAAATCGGTTGACGAATACCATCACGCCGCTTGGCCACTCCACTTCACTGGCGTTCAATCATCAAGGGTTAATGGCGTCACTCAAAGACCCTGCCGGACAAAACACCACTTGCAATTACGATGCCAAAGGAAGATTAACCAGTCGCGCCGATAACGTCGGCACAACAACCTACAATTACGATGCGAATAACAACGTAACGAATACATCCGAAAATGGTTTTACCAATTCGTGGACTTACGACGCTTACAACCGTGCTTCCAGTTGCAAAGACGTGTATGGAAATCTCATTCAATATCGTTACGATGCCAACAACAACCTGACGAACCTGATTTATCCCGGCGGCAAGAATGTTTATTACACTTTCGATAACGACAATCACCTGACACAAGTCAAGGACTGGTCGGGGCGCGTCACAACCATGACTTACGATTTAGCCGGAAGGTTGACCAGCATCACGCGCCCGAACGGAACCGAACGGATCATCAGTTACGATGTCGCTGGACAGTCAACGAACATTATTGAAATGACAGCAGCCAACCTGCCGATTGCGCTCTTTCGCTTGAATTGGGATAACGCCGCGCGGGCGCAATGGGAATTTGCCGCGCCTCTACCGCACGCCGTGACCGTGCCGACGCGGACAATGACCTATGACGATGACAACCGGCTGGCGACTGTGGACGGCAACAACGTGACGCCGGATTTGGACGGCAATCTTACCAGCGCACCGCTCACTAATGACACGCTTGCGGCTTACGCTTACGACGCAAGAAATCGGTTGTTGAATGTGGGTGGCGTGACCAACGCTTATGACCCTGCCGGAAATCGTGTCGGCATTGTCAATGGAACAAACACAATGGTGTTTGTGATGAACCCCAATGCAAAATTTCCCCAGGTGTTGATACGGATTAAAAACGGCGTGACAAACTACTACATTTACGGAGCGGGCTTGTTGTATCAAGTGACCGAAACGGCTACCGCCACTAACACGCTAACGTATCATTATGATTATCGCGGAAGCACAGTAGCGTTGACAGACGGCAATGGTAATGTCACTGACCGCATCGAATACAGCGCCTACGCAACAACTACTTATCGGGCGGGCACGAATGACACGCCGTTCCTGTTTAATGGCCGATTCGGCGTAATGACCGACCCAAACGGATTGCTTTATATGCGCGCCCGTTATTACAATCCTTATCTATGCCGATTCCTAAATGCTGATCCTTCGGGCTTCTCCGGTGGTTTGAATTTCTACGCTTATGCCAACGGAAATCCGGTGAGCTTAACTGATCCTGCTGGAAAGTATGCTATTTTGGACGATTTGGCATTTACGGGTAGCGGCGCGGTTCTCGGTGCAGTCGGTCAAGGTGTTGCAGATTTAGTCCACTGGAAATTCAGTGGATGGACGGAGTATGGTTATGCTGCTGCCGCAGGCGCGGCGGGTGGAGAAGCTACATTGTATGGAACTCCAATTGCGGGCGCAGCAGCGTTTGCAGCAGCAAAAAACACCCTCGACCAATCGGCTGCAATGGCCGCAGGCACTCAAAATGGTTTTAGTGTTATTGAATTAGGCGCAAATACAGTTGTTGGCGCTGGGGCTGGATATGTAGGCGAATTTATTCCTATGCCAGCAATAAGCGGACTAAATGCCGGTCAAGGAAGTTTCGATGCTGTAACCGCGCAAATGGTGACAAAACTCGAAAATGGGACGATTCAAAACATAAGCTGGAACACGGCGGGACAAATGTTTGTGAGCCAAACATACAGTGGCGTTGCCGATGCCACACTCGGCGGCGTTGTGGATGGGATGCAATACAACTTGTTTGGAAGTCCCGACAGCACTTCGAGCACCACCGTTTCGTCCGTTTGGAATTTCTCCGGCAATCAGACATCCTCCAGTAGCGCCAGCACATCATCCCCCACAGGCAAACCTGGCAATTGAACATGATGGGATTTCTAACTCCAATTGACGTATGCCAACACCGGAAAAAAAATCAACGCCAGTAAAAAAAATCATAGCACGGATGTTCTTATCTGGCGTGGCCATAGTAGTATTCAGTTTTATTTTGATCAAACCAAATTGGCTGGCACATTTCGTGGCCGCATCACTTTTTTTCTTATCTGCTATTGGAATTTTATTCTTCTATGGGTTTCACCCCAAATCGAATTTTATTGGACGTAAAACTAAGCTTGCCCGTCAGTCGGAGCGCGCGCAGCGTAACGCACAACGAATCATCAGAGGCATAGTGATCGGTTTCGCCTTTTTTCTTTTGTATTTTGTTGGCCAACCAACCGCAGTTGATTGGACTAATTATGTCCGGCACGGACGCCCTTATCTGTCGGAGTTCAAGGGCGTTGTTCGCAAAAATGATATTTTTACCTTTGGCCTATATTTCTTGATTCAAGATATTATTGCCACACGCGAGGAAGAAAAATCCGGGCCGAGCTATACTGCGATGTTTTTTCCTCGTCTAGCACGAGAGGGACAGACTTATTGGTTCCTAATTGCTCCTAAAAGTGGACTTGTATTGGATTGGCAACCGGCGAATGAATCCACAAATCCGCCAATGTGGAAATGAGCGTTGATACGACGTATCATGTCCAATGCATAAGCAATACCGAGCAGACCTTTCAGCGTGGATTTTTATTGGCGGACTTTCAACTTTTCCGTGGTTAATTGTTTGAGGAAATGCGGGGCATGGCAAGTTGACCTGACCCCAAAGAGTGGACAGCTACGCCGAAACAGAAAGAAAACAGCTCGCGCCTGTGCCGCCGTAGCGGCTTTGTCGCCGCGAATGAATTGCAAACTGCCCGCTGTCGGTTAATAAACGCTTTGTTTTGGCCCGAAAAATGGTTCATTCTATCCACGAAATGAGCCATGCGTTCAACAGACGGGGAAATGGGTTCGGACATGAGGCGAACGGTCTGTTGCAGCACCCCAAAAAAAAGACCGCCAAACCGCCCGCGGACGCGCCTTCATCCGAGGCCGGGGAAAGCCGGGTGATGTTTCAAACGCACGACGGTTTGGAACTGCGCGGCACACTGGTGCGCCTGACACGTCATGTTGTAGTCTTCGAAATTTATGAACCCGCCCCGGTGTTGCGTCTGTCCGAGGTGTTAAACAAATTCAAGATCGTTGTTGGTATTCGCACCGTTTACCTGGGGCGTGTGGTAATAAGCGGGCTGGTCAACACCGGCATACAGGTGGTCTGCGAAGCGAAATTTGACGAACTTGGGCCAGAAACCGCTTTTTTCCTGCAACCTTTGGAAGTCGGCTTTAATTTACAGCAGGCTTACGACCAGTTTTTCAAAACCTGGCAAAATAATTACCGGATCTCGACGGAATTCAAAGCGCTGATCGTTGATGTCGAAGCCTTTCTTATCGGCACGAAGCAATGGCTCGAGCAAATTGAATTCAGCCTGGGAAAGCATGCCGATGATAGTCTGGCCGAACGGGAGCAAGTTATTTTGGATTCTGTTTCGCCGAAAGTAATCGCCGCATTCAATGTCCAGCACGAGCGTTTCGAAGAACTGGTATATGCATTGCCTCTCGAATTACGCGGAGTGCATCAGGATTTTGTCCGGCGACACTGGCACAGGCTTTTTTTATGCTCCCCATTTGGCCACCGCACTTATTACAAGCCCATTGGATATGCTGGTGATTATGAAATGATGAACATGATTCATCGAAACCGGCCTGAAGGCCGTTCGCTTTACGAAAAATTGATCCACTACTTGCTTGTCAGTCAATGGCCAGCCCAGTCTGTGCGTTACCGGGTTACTCATCTAAGGGAAAATATTGTCAACGAAACCCTCCGTGTGACACGTTCAAAAAGACGCATCCGAATCTTGAATGTCGGGTGCGGATCAGCATGGGAAATACAGGATTTTTTAAGGGGAAACCTCTTGAGTGACAGGGCTGATTTTACACTGATGGATTTCAATGAAGAAACGCTGATTCATGCCAATGGCGAATTGACTGCACTTAAGCACCAATTTGCCCGGCATGCCGAGGTGCAAACACGGAAAGTTTCAGTCTATGATTTGTTGCGGCGCGCACAACAGGAAAAAACGGCCCGGGAAGATGAATATGACATGATTTATTGCGCCGGACTTTTTGACTATTTATCAACACAAACGTGCCGCGAGTTAATTGAGCTTTGGTATGACTGGTTATTACCCGGAGGGTTGATGATCATTGCGAACATAAATGACACAAAGCCGTTTCGCAACTTCATTGAATTTATATTGGATTGGCAGTTAATTTACCGCGATAGCGATGACATGCTGTCACTTGTGCCTAGAAAAGCGCTCGATGCAACCGAAGTCATCATGGAAAAGACGACTGTGAATCTGTTCTTACACATCCGTAAACCGGATTGACATGAAAACCATCCCCCAGGAATTTCGCGCCGCTTATCAGGAGCATGAGCGGGAAATCACCATTCGCAAGACCCGGCTGGGGTGCTTTTTGGGAATTGTGATGGTGCCGCTCTTTGGCGGCCTGGACCACTATATTTATCCGCAGCAGGCGTTTTCCTTTTTCCTGTTGCGATTGCTCTGTTCGGTATTGATGGCGGGGTTGTATCCCATTATGGCGACCCGTTTCGGCCGGAAGCATTATCGTTTCCAGGGCGTCGTCCTGTTGTTCCTGCCCTCGGCGACCATTGCCTGGATGATTCACGCGACCGAAGGGGCCGCGTCACCGTATTATGCGGGGCTGACCCTGGTGCTGATGGTGCTCGCCGTGGTGTTGGATTGGACGTTCCTGCAAAGTATCGTCTCGGTTTTGCTGGTCTTGATGTTGTATCTGGCGGCCAGCCTGCCTTCGGCAGCCGGGGCCAACTTCGGGATGTTCCTGAACAATCTGTGCTTCCTGGTGTTCCCCGGCATCGCCATTATCGTGGGGGCGTACTTTCACAGCCGGGTCCGGGTCAGCGAGTTTGTCTCCCGCTGCGAACTGGACAAGAGCCGCAAGGCGCTGGAATCGAGCCTCCAACAACTCAAGGAAAATGAGATGCAACTGGTGCAAACCGAAAAACTGGCGTCGCTGGGCCGCATGAGCGCGGGCATCATTCACGAGATCAACAATCCGCTGAACTTCGCCATCACCGGCCTCTTTACCCTGCGCAAAAAGGGCCAAAACCTTGCCCCGGAGCAACAGGAAGATTACACCGAGGTTTTGAACGATGTCGAAGAAGGCGTCAAACGGGTGAAGACCATCGTCTCGGATTTGCAGATGTTCACGCATCCCGAAACCGAGAGCCGGGATGAGGTGGAGGTGGCGGAGGTGGTCGCTTCGGCGCTGCGGTTCCTGGGCAATGAATGGAAGGACAAAGTACAGATCGACCAGCAGATTGCCGGGCATCAGACGATCTGGGCGAACAAGAACAAATTGATCCACCTGGTCACGAACCTGCTGCAAAACTCGCTCGATGCGTTGAAAACGAAGTCGTTCCGGGATGAAAAGCCAACCATCCGGATTGAAGGACGGGTTGAGAACGGCAGCAGCATTTTGTCGGTTCGCGACAACGGTCCGGGCATCGCACCGGCCGATGTGGACAAGATTTTCGACCCTTTTTTTACCACGAAAGACGTGGGCGAAGGAATGGGGCTGGGGTTGAGCATCTGCTACCGCATCGTGAAGGAGTCCGGGGGAAGAATTTCGGTGAAAACGGAGCCGGGGAAGTTCTGTGAATTTACGCTGGAATTCCCCGTCAGGACAAATCAGGCGACAAACTGAAAGCCGGACATGGAAGATCTCTACGACTATAAAAAATTTGCCATCCTCTACGTGGATGATGAGGAGAAGTCTTTAAAATACTTCACGCGCGTCTTTGAGGATCAGTTTCGGATTTTGACGGCGGCCAATGCCCAGGCCGGCTTCAAACTGCTCGAACAGCACGCCGACGAAATCGGCCTGCTGATGACCGACCAGCGGATGCCCGGCGAAAAGGGCGTCTGGCTTTTGGAGCGGGCGCGGCAGTTTCGTCCGCACATCATCCGCATCCTCGTCACAGCTTATACGGACATGGACGCCGCCATTGCCGCGGTCAACAGCGGCGCGATTTACAAATACGTCACCAAACCCTGGGACCCGCCGCAACTGGAGCAAACCCTGAAGCGCAGCCTGGAATTTTTCACCGTGCAATCCGAGCGCGACCAGTTGCTTCGCGAAAAAATGTCCGTGCTGCACAACATGATGATTGCCGACCGCATCGTCAGCCTCGGCCTGCTGGCCGCCGGATTGAGCCATCACATTCGCAATTCGCTTGTTGCGGTGAAAACGTTCCTTGACCTCGCGCCGGGGAAAATGAGCGAGGAGAAAACGGATTTGCAGGGCTTGCGCAATCCCGATTTCTGGAAGGACTACCACCAAAACGTCCAGTCGCAGATTGAAAAAATCAACGACCTACTTAAAGACCTTTGGACGGCGTCGGAAAATCCATCGGCGCCGTTCGCCGACCAGGTTTCCCTGCATCAAATCACCGGCGACGCGGTCCAATCGCTCAAGGAGCCATTGGCCGCGCGGCGGATTGAAATTGAAAATCGGATTCCGGATTCGCTTCCCCTTTTGCGCGTGGACAAACCGAAATTCAGCCGGCTGTTTGAATTACTGCTCAAGGAAGAACTGGCCATACTGCCCTCCGGCAGCCGCATCACGTTGTCGGCGGAATTGCAGAATGACCCAAAACAGGAAATTGTCGTTCAAATCAGCGATGACGGGCCGGGATTTCCGGAGGGCGCATTGCGCTCAGTCTTCGACCCGTTTGTTGTGAGCAGTCACGTGCCATCCGAGTATGGCATTTACCTGATAGCCTGCTTTTTCATTGTGCACCATCACGGTGGAAAAATCGAAGCTCGCAGCCAGCCCGGCCACGGCACGACATTTACCCTCCACCTGCCGCTTCAACCGGAACCCGTTGCGACAACATCCAACGATGCTGATTTTCTTAGAAAAGCTCTGCTCAACGAGAATTTGTGGGAAAAATTGCTCAGTTCCGGTTGATTTTTGCTTTGTAGGCGGGATTTTTTCTGCCTCCCTGCAAGATTAGATTGACTTTTGGATTGACTTTTGGGCGCAAACCGGAGATTATCCAAGGTAGTGACTGGATTCGAGCATCGCCGTCACTGGCTCAAAGAACAATGAAAACCATTTTGGTGTTGTCGCCTCATCCAGACTTCGCCGAAGTGATTCGGGCGGGTCTGAACCCGGAGGAATATCGCATTGTTCATCGAATCGGGGTGGATGAAGCCGAGCCGTTGTTGATGCACAGGCTGGCCAGCGTGTGCATTCTGGATGTTGATCTCATCGGCGTTCAGGGTGTTTGGGTGATTGAACGGCTACGCCGACGCGACAGCAAATGTCCCATCATCGCCTACACCGCCGCCAGCCAATCCGAATGGGAAGAGGAAGCCTTTTTGCACGGCGTCACACACGTGCTCACCAAGCCCATTCGAATCCGGCTGCTCAATTCCCTGCTGGAACGCCTGTGGGCTGCGCCTCATCAGCAGCACGCCACTCAAGCGCCCGCGCCCACACCGTTCCTGCCGCAGCAAGCGACGTTTTCCCACACGCCGGAATCGTTCCCCAGCCGCTTCGTCAACGCGTCGCAAACGCTGGGCGTCCTGCGCGATTTTTCATCCATCCTCACGCATTCCCTGAATGCCGAGGCGATGCTCAAGCAATTTCTCCTGTTTCTCCGCGAAATCCTCAGCGTCAATCGCGCCGCCATTTTCCTGAACCGCCCCATCGCATCGGCCGGTGACATAATGCCGACGGACAACGGCCGTGGACTTCGCGCCACCGCCGGCATCGGCATTTCACCGGATTTGCTCGAAAATTTCGAACTGTCACTCGACGCCGGCATCGGCGGCCAGCTCGTCCGGCTGGGCAGAATTCTCCGCCGCGACAGCGATGAAGCCCGCATTGACGTCGAAGCGCAAAAGGAATTTGAATTGCTCGGGGCGCAAGTTGCCGTGCCGGTCCTCGACCGTGAAACGATGGTGGGTGTCGCCGTTTTTGACGGACGCTTCACTGGCGAACCGCTTGTCAACAGCGAGCTGGAACTCATTTTCCATCTGCTCGGACAAGTCGGCATCGCCCTTCGCAACATTTGGCTGCATGATCAACTCGCCGGCAATCACGAGATGATGGCCGACGTGCTGCGCGAATTAAGCAGCGCTTGTATCGTCGTCGGGCGCGACTTGAAAATGCTCCATGCCAACAAAGCCGCGCGCCGCCACTTCAGCCACAAAAACCGGCGCACCGGCGAACTGGAATTCAGCGATTTGCCGCAGATTCTCGGCGCGAAGATTTACCAGGTCCTGCACACCGGCGCGGCCATGGGGCCGTTCCGTTATGAACCGGAAAATTCCCCGGGCACGGTTTACAACATCACCGTCGTGCCGTTCCAGCGGGGGAATTCCTCCGTGCCTGTTTCGGCTTTGCTCACGGCGGAAGACCTCACGCAAACCGAGCAGTTGCGCCACTTGGAAGTCGAAGCCGCCAATTTGCGGCTCATCAAAGCCATGGCCGACCGCCTCGCGCACGAAATCGGCAATGCGATGGTGCCGCTCTCCACACATCAGCAGTTGCTCCGGGAAAAATACCGGGACGCTGAATTTCGCAAATCGCTCGACCATGCGCTCGCCGACGGCGTCAGGCGCGTCTCGCGTTTGCTCAATCAAATGCGTTTTCTCGCGCGCGAAGAAGAGTCGGAACCACAGGCGTTTCCCATCGAACTGCTCATCGAAGAGGCTTATCAGGAGGCGCGCGGGCATCAGCCCTCCGAGACGACACAACTGCGATGCGAAAACGGCGGCCAATCCATCGTCATCACCGGCGACCGTATGGCGCTCAAACACGCGCTCGCCGAAATCATGCTCAACGCGCTGCAAGCCAATCCAAAAGCACCCAGGGTGGACGTGCGGCTGCTCACCGGCCTAAATAAGGAAGGCACACGCGACCTTCAGATTGAAGTTCAAGACAATGGCGCGGGCTTCACCCCGGAGGCGGCCAAGAAAGCGCCCTCACCATTTTTCACCACGCGGAATGTCGGCCTCGGTCTTGGTCTGGCCGTCAGCCGGAAAATCATTGAAACGCACCACGGCAGACTCGAAATCGTCCCGCCGCAGGCCGGCCAGCCGGCCACCGTGCGCGTTTCATTGCCGATGGATTCAAGCGCTTCCACCGCTGTGTGAACGCGATTGATTCGGTTGCACTTGGATCATTTCGTGTCAAAAGAATTTAATTCACCCGGCGAATTTTCATTTTCCCGCCTTCGCTTCGCTTTGACGCGACAAGCCCTCCACGCCTTTGAGGTAGGCGAAAATGAGTTCGGGGAGGTCGCGGCTGTAACCGCCTTCCAGCACGCTGAACATCGGCACGCCCAGCGCGCGCAGCGATTGGCCGAGCCGGTAAAAGTCGTCCAGCACGAGCACTCCCTGCACAAGCGGGTCGCGCACATAGGCGTCGAATCCAGCGGACACGGCGACGAGGCCGGGCCGGAATTTTTTCAAATCGTCCAGCGCGCGGGCGAGCGCAGCGCGGTAAGTCTCGCGCGGTGCACCCGGCGCGACGGGATAGTTGAAACAGTTTTTCCCGACGTTCGCCGCGCCCGTGCCGGGATAAAATGGGTATAAGTGGACCGAAAAAAACGCGATGCCGGGCCGATCGAGCAAAATGGCCTCCGTGCCGTTGCCGTGATGGACATCGAAATCAAAAACGGCGGCGCGCTTTGCTCCCATGGCCGCAGCTTCGAGCGCGGCGATGGCGATGTTGTTCAAATAACAAAAGCCCATCGCCCGGTCGCGCGTGGCGTGATGGCCGGGCGGTCGCATCAGGCTGAAAACATTTTCACCATTGCGCGCGGCGTTCAAGGCATCAAGCGCGGCGGCCACGGACGCGCGGGCGTATTCAGCGATATTTTCGTAAAACGGCGTGTCGGTGTCGAAATCCCCCGGCTCATTTAAGCGCGAGAGATGTTCAGCCGAATGTGCGCGGAGAATTTGCGCATCGCTCACCTTGCCCGGCGCAGCCCAGTCAATTGGCAATTCGGTCTGGCCCTGCAAACGCGCGAGCGTCCTGCTGATGCGTTCAGGGCGTTCGGGATGACCGTCGTGTGAATAGCCGGCGCAGTGTTCGTCGGTGATGATTTTCACAGTCGGATTGAACCACGAATGGACGCGAATGGACACGAATTTTGTCCCCGGCTTGCCGAGCCGTAGTTCGGAGCATTTCGAGGAAGGCGTGGCAGCCCTGAAAGCTTTCGGAGCCGGTAATTAAAATCCAACTCCCTGCTGCTGATTTGTTTAGAGGGTCGTCCAAACGGCAAGCATCTTAAATTGTCAAAACCTCAAGTTTCGGTTATTTGTCCGGGACTGTTCTACGGGCCCATAGCTCAGTGGTCAGAGCAGGCGACTCATAATCGCTTGGTCGCAGGTTCAAATCCTGCTGGGCCCACCACTCCAGAATGAAACTCCGCCAATTTTAATTGCGGTTTCACGGCCGGGATGTTTTGTTTTTTGGCTGCGTGAAAATCACCAACCTGAATCCCGACACTGACATCGGCGCGAGCGGGTGGCTCGTGGAGATGGACGAACACCGCATTTTGCTCGACGCCGGAATGCATCCAAAACGCGAGGGTCGCGCCGGTCTGCCGATGTTCAACAAGGCCGGGAATGCGGAGGTGGATGCGATTGCGATTTCGCATTGTCATCACGATCACGTCGGCGCGCTGCCGGTGGCGTTGCGGCATTTTCCCAAGGCGCACGTGTTGATGACGGAGTTGAGTTATTTCATTGTCGAGCGCGTGCTGCACAATTCCGTGAACGTGATGACGCGGCAACGGGACGAGTTGGGCATCCGTGATTATCCGCTTTATACGCATGATGAAGTGGACGACCTCGCACCGCAATTTCAGGGTTTCAAATACAATCGCGAAATCGAATGGGCGGCGTTTCATAAAACGCGAGCGGGACTGCCTTCGCCGACGCTGGAATTTTTTGATGCCGGCCACACGCTCGGTTCGGCGGGCATTTTGATCCGGGGAAAAAAGGAAACGCTGTTCTACACCGGCGACGTTTGTTTCCACGATCAAACGATCCTGCGCGCGGCGCGGTTTGAAGACGTGAAGGCCGACGTGCTTATCATGGAAACGACGCGCGGCAACCGCGTTGTGCCGCCGGGTTTTTCCCGTGAAAGCGAAATCGAACGGCTGGTGGCGGCGATCCACCGCACGCTCAAACACAAGGGCTGCGTGTTGATTCCGTCGTTCGCGCTCGGTCGCACGCAGGAAATGCTGGCGCTGCTGGCGCTGTTGATGCGCGCGGGCAAATTGAAGCCACAGCCGGTTTACATCGGCGGGCTGGGCCGCGTGTTCACGGAGATTTACGATCTCGAAGCGCACCGGACGCACCGCCAGCACACGAATTTGCAATTGCACGAGGCGCTGGAACTCATCGTGCTCGAAAAGGAGCAGGCGGAAAAAATGAAGTTGAGCGGCGGGCGCATCTTCGTGATCACCGCCGGCATGATGAGCGAAAACACGGCGGCGCACGATCTCGCGGCGCGAATGATTGGAGACGAGCGGCAGTCCATTTTCTTTGTCGGCTACGCAGACCCGGATTCACCGGCCGGACGATTAAAGGCTTCGGAGCCGGGCGAGACGTTCGTGTTCAGTCCAAGCGCCGGTCGCGTCACGCGCAAATGCGACTTGCAGGATTTTGATTTGACGGCGCACGCGAACCGCGACGATTTGCTGGACTGGGTCGGGCAGGTTTCGCCGCGCGCGGTTTTGTTGAGCCATGGCAATGACGATTCGCGGAACTGGTTCGAGGAACAAATCCGGTCGCGCCATCCGAAGGTCAAAATCATCCAGCCGCAACCGGGCGAAACGGTCCGGGCGTAAGGCCGCTGATGAATTAAATCTGCTGGCGGGGATGACTTGCGCGATGGAATTTAATGCGCGTTTCCGCTGACGATGTTGCCGAGGTTGAAAATCGGCAGATACATGCAGACCACCATCCCGCCGATGAGCACGCCCAAAAAAACGATGAGGAGCGGTTCAATCAACGCCATCAACCCGGTGAGCGTGGTTTCAACTTCCTCATCAAGAAAGTTGGAGACCCGCTCGAGCATGTTGTCAATGTTACCGGTTTGTTCACCAGCTCTAATCATGCGGATGATCATGCTGGGGAAAACCGAATGTTTCCCCAGCGCAACGGCAATACTCTCGCCGCGTTCGATATCGATGGCGGCGGTCTTGATGGCCCTTTCCATCACCGTGTTGCCAACAGTTTGAGAAACAATCTGTAACACCTCCAGAATGGGCACGCCGCTGCGGATCAGCGAAGCGAAGGTGCGCGTGAAGCGAACAAGGCAGATTTTATGCGCGATGGGGCCGAAAATCGGGAGCTTAATCCGGCGTGAATCCCAAAAATCACGCCCGCTCCCGGTCTTGAGAAAATAAAACCAGCCGTAGACCAAAGCGCCCAAACCAATAAGGACAAGCAACAGGTAATGCCGCATAAGGTCGCTAAGACTGATGATGAACTGGGTTGGCACCGGCAGTTTCGCGCCGAAAGATTGATAGACATCCTTGAAAACAGGAATCACTTTCACCAATAAAAATATGCTGATGCCAATCGCCGCCGTGCTGACGACTATTGGATACATCATCGCGGTTTTGACTTTTCGGCGAATGCGGGCGCTGCTTTCGAGGTAAGTCGCCAACCGCGCAAGGATTTCCGCCAGCAAGCCGCCCTTTTCACCCGCAGCCACCATTGAAACGTAGAGCTTGCTGAAGGCCTTGGGATGTTTCTGCAACGCCTCCGAAAAACTCTCGCCGCTCTCCACACGCGTGCAAACGTCCCGAATCACGTCGCGCATGACTTTGTTGGGAGACTGCTCGGCCAGTGACTGAAGGGATTGAACGATGGCGATGCCCGCGTCAATCATGGTCGCCAACTGGCGCGTGAACACAACAAGATCCGCCAGCGAAACTTTGCCGCCTTTTGTTTTGCCCTTTTTGTAGATTTTTTCCTGGATGGACACCACCAGCAGGTTTCGGTTGAGCAATGCCGCGACGGCGGCCTGTTCGGTGGCGGCCTCCACCGTGCTGCGGATTTCACGGCCACCGGCTGTCTCGCGGGCTATGTAGGAGTATGATGGCATGTCCTTTGGATCCGGTGATAAAAGTCACGCGACCCGGTCACAACTCTATATTCATGTCATTGCACTGCTCAATTCTTAAATTCGCTGCCATTTGAAAGCAGCCTTTATTCCAAGGCATTGCCCTTGCAAATCATTGCCCATGAATGCCTCAAACTTTATCCAGCTCATGCGCAAGAATGGGATGAAAAAAACAGCAAAAACAGCAAGTACTTCATTTGCAATGTATTACACTAATATAAATTTGTGAAAAAAAATGTTGTCAAATGTCCGGGATTCCCCTATTTTCAACACCAATAGCACCACGCGGTGCCGGGGCAAGCGGTTTTGCTCTGCAAGTGCACAGGCACAAAACAACAAACAAACAATTAACATCGGAGGAACCAGATGAAGTTTAACAAATGGACAGTAGGTCTGGCGGCGGTCGGGGTGGTCAGCCTTGCCTCGGCGGCGCGTGCAGACGAAAAAATGAGCCAGCTTCAAACTGCGCTCTCAAACACCACCATCAGTGGTTACGTCAGTTCATCGTTCAACTGGGCCGTAACCCCGGGCAATTACCAAAACTCACCGGCGGGGTATATTCCCTACCAAGGAGAAGCACGAGGAGACGGCAAGGAAAACGGTTTCAATTTGGACGTCATCAAGCTGTCCATTGCGAAACCGCAGGATGAATCACAGTATGCCTCCGGCTATCAGATTGACCTGCTCTTCGGCCCTGATGCCCTCGGCTATAATCCTATATCTGCCAACGGTGACAGTCCGAGCACCATGTCGAGCTTTGCGATCGAGCAGGCCTATATCGCGCTGCGCACTCCAGTGGGCAACGGGATTGACTGGAAGGTGGGTGTGTTTAATTCGCCCATCGGCTACGAATCGTTCGATTCCATCAACGATCCAAACTACACCCGTTCCTGGGGTTATGCCGTGGAGCCAACCTCCTTCACCGGTGTTTTGGGTTCCTACAAACTCAATGATCAGTGGGCAATCTCGGCTGGCATCGCCGACACGGCGAACAACGTGATTAATGGCAGAGCCCATAATGGTGGAGGCCCCAAGTCCGACAAGGATTGGAACAAGACGCTCATGGCAACGGTGTCCTATAACGCGCCGAGTTCATGGGGTTCGTTGGCCGGTTCAACAATTGATGCCGGTATCGTTTATGGGTTTAATGGCCAGGGTCAATACAACAGTTTCCACGCCAACGGCAACCAGATTAATTACTACGCCGGGGCGACTCTGAACACAGCATGGAAGCCGTTGAAGGTGGGCGCGTCCCTGGATTATGTCCGCAACTTTGCTGATCGCATGTTTACGTCGTCTAGTTATGAGGTTAACGTCTTTGATCTCGGTCTCTATGGGACGTATAAAGCCACGGATAAGTTGAGCCTGAATGCGCGTGGTGAGTTTTTCGATGCACAGCTAAAATCTGTCAATGGTAGCGGCACCACCACCACCGTAGATGGGATTGGGATAACTGGCACTGTTGACTATGCCATGTGGGCCAATGTCATCAGCCGGCTCGAGTTGCGCTGGGATCATCTCGACAAAATGAACGCACTCCCCAAGGAAGATTCCGTGGGTTTCTACGCGAACCTTATTTACAAGTTCTAACTTGAGTTGGAACCTTTTGGCCCCTTCCGGCAAAACCGGAAGGGGCTTTTTATTTTCCCATCGGTAGGGTCGCCTCGCCGAGGCGACCGGACGGCTCGGCGAGCCGTCCCTGCCAACCTGCCTGCAACAAAACTTGGCTTTTCGCCCTCCTTTTCCCCATAATTCATCGTCCAATGCAATTCATTCGCGACATCTACGCGTCGAAACAAGCGGTCAAGCAGCCGGTCATCTCCTTTGAGTTTTTTCCGCCAAAAACCGACGAGGGTGACCGGGCTTTGCTTGAAAAGCATTTCCCCGCGTTGCTTCAAACGAAGCCCGGTTTCTGTTCCGTGACCTACGGCGCCGGCGGCAGCACACGCGATAAAACGCTGATGATTGTGGACCGCATCCAACGCGCACCCGGATTGACGGCGCTGGCGCACCTGACCTGTGTGAATCACACCCGTGACGAAGTGCGCGCATTGCTCGAAAAAATCCGCGGCCTCGGCTGCCGGAACATCCTCGCTTTGCGCGGCGATCCGCCCAGCGGCGGGGAATTCAAGCCCGTGCCCGGCGGCTTTCAGTTCGCCGCGCAACTCGTTGAATTCATCCGCCAGTCGGGCGACTTTTCCATCGGCGTCGCCGGCTTTCCAGAGGGCCACATCGCCTGCAAAGAAGGCAAACACGCGGATTGGCGGCACTTGAAGGAAAAAACGGATGCAGGCGCGGATTTTGTGCTCACGCAATTATTTTTCGACAACGCCGATTATTTTGAATTCCGCGATTATGTGGCGGGAACGCTTGGCGTGCGCGCGCCGCTTGTGCCCGGAATCATTCCCATTTTGAGCGCGGCGCAAATCACAAGATTCACCCGGCTTTGCGGCGCCAAAATCCCATTGCCGCTGCACTCCAAACTGGATGAACTGGGCGATAATGACGAAGCTGTCGCAGAATTCGGCATCGAATATGCCACCCGTCAATGCGAGGAATTGCTCCAGGCAGGCGTACCGGGACTGCACTTCTACACACTGAACAAGTCGCGCTCAACCGTTCAGGTCCTGAAAAACCTCGGCTTGGCGTGAGAGCTCAAATGCAGAAGGCAGAATGAAGAACCGTCCCGGCGATGGTTTTGCGGCTGATATATGTTTCTGCATTCTGCATTCTTTCTTCATCCTTCAAAATAGATTGTTCGCCACGATGCCAAGCACGCTCAACGGTCCTTGATCTTCCAGTCCTTCCGTCGCCTTGTCCACTTTTTGCATCGTAAGTCTGGCATTCCTGTAAAATTCCTGGTCGTTGACGAGTTTGCCGATCGTGCCTTGCCCCTGGTTGATCTTCAGTAAAATCTGGTCGAGGTTCGTCATTGAAGCCGTCGTCGCGTTGTAAAGCGTCTCATCCGTCACGAGTTTGCCAAGCGTGCCCTGACCGGCCCTGACGCCGCTCACGGTGCTCTGCAGATTGGTGACTGTCGCGAGCGCGGAATCGTAAAGCGATTGATTGTAAATGAGTTTGCCAACCGTGCCTTCGCCTTTGGCGATTTGGCCGGAAATGC
This sequence comes from uncultured Verrucomicrobiae bacterium, assembly GCA_963835625.1. Classification (GTDB taxonomy): domain Bacteria; phylum Verrucomicrobiota; class Verrucomicrobiia; order Limisphaerales; family UBA11358; genus UBA11358. The sequence goes on along the minus strand of CAWIGO010000011.1, from coordinate 98,355 downwards.
TTTCGATATTCGTGATGGTGGCGCCGAGGTGGCTGCTGTTTTGCTTAAAAAAATCCGTCAACGGGCCGATCAAGTTGTCAATCTTGTCGCCGGTGAAACTCTTGCCGAAGTTTTCAATGCCGGTGGCGGCTTTATCGAGTTTGGCCATAATGGCGTTGAGGTCCGGTCGTTCTTCGGTTGCGAGCACGGTCCCGTCAACAGCGCGCGGGGCATCCGGCGAACCGAAGTCAATGAAAACAAAATTCTGTCCCATCAAACCGGTGAATCTGACGGAGGCTTTGCTGTCGGTCTTCACGACGGCATTGCCGTGAAGCTTCATCGCGACGCGAACCTTTTCGTTTTCGAGCGCGATTTTTTCGACGCGGCCGATTTCCACACCGGCCATTTTCACGCTGTCGCCGACTTTCAATTCCTGGACTGTGTCGAACAGCGCGCTAACGTGGTAACCGTGGCGGAAAAAATCCGAGCCGCCGAGGGTTTCAATGATGGCCCAAGTGGCAAAGACCGCCAGGATCACGAAAATGCCCAGACGGGTTTCAAGTGAATTTTTCATAGGTTTTTGGATCAAGTTTCGCGTTTGAAGTCTGCGTGCAAAAAGTTTTGAACGAGCGGGTCGTTAAAGCGCTTCACTTCGTCGGGCGTGCCAATGATGATGATGCGGCCTTCGTTGATGACGGCGATGCGGTCGGCCACCCCGAACGCAAGGTCGCGGTCGTGCGACACAATGAGCGATGTGACGTGAATGCGCCGTTTAAGTTTCAAAATCTCCTCGCTGACGACGGCGGCTGAAAGCGGGTCGAGTTCACTCGTCGGCTCATCGTAAAGAATCAACTGCGGCTCGATGACCAGCGCACGGGCAATGGCGGCGCGCTTTTTCATGCCGCCGGAAAGTTCGCTTGGCATTTTATCTCCGGCATCTTTGAGCCCGACAGCTTCGAGTTTTTCAGCAACAATGCGCGCGATTTCCTCCGGCGATTTGAGCCAGTGCTCGCTCAAGTAAAGCCCGACATTCTCGCCGACCGTCAGCGAGTTGAGCAGCGCGCCGGACTGGAACACCATCGCGAGCCGGTATTTGCTGGCGATTTCCGGCGATTGGATAGGTTCGCCATTGATGAGGATTTCGCCGGCGTCCGGCGGCTCAAGCCCGATGAGTTGCTTGAGCAACACGCTCTTGCCGCTGCCGCTCGGCCCCATGATGACAAAAACTTCGCCGGGTTGAACCTCAAAATCGATGCCCTTGAGGACTTCTTCGTCATCAAAACTTTTACGCAGGCCACGCACCTGGAGGCTGACGCCGGAATGATTGTTCGTCATGTCGTTCATCATTTCAAAAGAATGCGCGTCAGGAAGTAGTCAAAAATCACAATGAGGATGATGGAATTGACGACCGCCTTCGTCACCGAACGGCCGATGCCGCGCGGGCCGCCAATGGTCACAAGCCCTTGATGGCATGAAACGACGCCGATGATCAGCGCAAAGCAAAAACTTTTGAAGACGCCATTGGCCACATCCTTCAGTTCAACAATGTCGCGCAAATTCGCGAAGAACGCCTGAAACGAAATCGCGATATGGCTGTTGGTCTCCGCGACCAGCGCGCCGCCGAGCCAGCCGACCAGAATGGAAAAAACCACCAGCATCGGCAGTGCAATGGCGATGGCCACCAGCCGCGGCAACACGAGGTAGTGAACCGGGTTGATATTCATCGTGCGGAGCGCGTCAATCTCCTGATACACGCGCATCGAGCCGATTTCCGCCGCCATGGCCGAGCCGATGCGACCGGCGATGAGAATGGCCATCATCACCGGCGCCAGTTCCTTGGCCATCGCGATGCCGACAATGCCGCCGACCGCGCTGGCCAGGCCGCGCTCGACCAGCACCGGGCCGGTTTGCAACGTGATGACAGCACCGATGAAAAACGACAGCACGCAAACCATCAGCAAACTGGCGTTGCCAATTTCAAAAAATTGGTCGAATACCTTTTGCCGTTGCCGCCATGCCAGCGGCAAAGCCAGCAGCGTGCGCCAAAACAGCAGGACCATTTCGCCAGCGTTCTCAAACATAATTTGAATGCGCCTTCATTTTGCCGCTTGACCGGCTTGCTTGTGCCATTTGAGCACTGGGATATAAAATAGGCGCAATTTTTTTATTTTCGAATCTGATTGATACTGGAAAAGGCCCAGGAAGAGCGAGCATTTTTTGGAGGCGGGCGCTGAATCCCGGCGATAAAAGTTCCACAACAGCGATTGGCTGGCAGCGCCGGATTTTGGATTGCTTTCCGATCGCCACAATGACCAGAGCGGCGACCAGTTCCGTTCGATGCCGCGATTGTCTGGCAACACCGGTTCAATCGGCGCGAGAATTTGCAGCCGGTTGTTTCCATTGAAGTCACGATGATACGTGAACAGCGGCCACAGATCCACGCGATGGCGTTGTGCGCCGGTTTCGATGTTCTTTTCCGTTACATTCACAAATAAATAAAACAGGATGCGAGTGCGCCACTGATCGAGCAACTCGGTGTGAAGGCGGTTGAATTTGTAAATCGGCCACAGATAAAAGTCGCTTTCCAAAACGTCGCTGTGCGCCCGGCTGAACAGCGGCCAGACGCGTGTGGTGGTTTTGCCTTCGCCGCGCGCGATGACGATGAACGGCCACGGGCTGTCCCATTCGCGGTATTTTTTCTCGCGGTCGTCAGTCCAGGTAAAAAAAGGCCAGAGCACGGAAGTGGAGTCGCGTTTCGGTGAGCGGGACAGGGCATACAGCGGCAACGACGCGCGAAATTTTTCCGGATTATCGGTGCCGATGCCGTTGTTCTGGCGAAAATGAACCGGCCAAAGGGCGAAAAATTTGTCATGGCCGCCGATGATTTCCGTTTCGCCGAAATCGTTGGTGCGCGTGGTCACGTCTTTGTGTTCATTACCGGCCAGCGGCCAGAATTGCCAGCCATGCAATCCCTCGCCGTGACGAAGGTGGAAAAACGGATAGAGATAATTATCCGTCACCACGTCGCGTTTGCGAGTCTCGCTGTAAATCGGAAACATCACGAAAAAAATGTCGTCGCGAAACAGCCGATCCTTGAGATGGCCGTAAAATGGAACAAGCGCGGTGTAATTTTCACTCGCGTCCGGCGAACGCTGTTGGAAATAAATCGGGAAAAGCGTGAAACGTCTTTTCAGGGTGTTCTCCTGGTCTTCGCCTCCGGAAAAACTGAGTAATTGGCAAAATTGCCAGCGATACTCCGCTCCAAAACATTCGTAAGTCAGCAGCGGATAAAGCAGGTCGTCTTCTGTCGATTCAACGGCGGGATCGGAATCGTGCGAAAATAACGGTGAAATACCCCATGTTTTTTCCGAATCTTTTTCCTGGCTGTAGAAAAATGGACCGATTGCTTCGGAGCGATGCCCCGAATCCAGTGTCAGCGTAAACTGACTGAAGAGCGGCCCGGCGACAAAGTCATCCGCGCCGAAAACGCCAAAGGAAGAAAAGCTCAGCGCAAAAAACCACCAGTAAATTCGCAGACAAATTTTGAATTTTTTAGAACCGATTGACATGAAATTCCTGCTTGGCGTTATCGTTATTGGAAGCCTGTTTTACACGGTTTTAACCATTCCAAAGCTATTTTTAACATTGGGGTTGACTTTTTGTCGAATTGCTTTACTCTCACTTACCACTTGAGGTTTTTGACCTCGGTTCCTCCTGACCCAGTGTCGGCGATGAGTTGTCGGCACTGGGTTGATTTGTTTTTATTAACGGACGCCACCGGCCCAGCAAATTCAGCAGTGCCGGCAAAAAAGTTAATCCCGCAATCATACACGTCGCGATACCTGTTGCCATTACGCAACCGAGGCTGTGAATGCCGCGGTGCTTGGCAAGAATCAAGCTGCCGAAACCGGCAATGGCTGTCAACCCGGACACAAGCACCGCTTTTCCAGTGCTGCGCGCCAGAATGCCGGGCGTGCGCTCCTCGGCGAAACGGTTGAGGATGTGGATCCCGTTCGTGACACCGATGCCAATGACCAATGGCAACGTCATGATATTCGCCAGATTGAAAGGAATCCCAAACCAGCCCATCAATCCGGCCAGCCACAAGGTGCCAATGCCGACCGGCAGCAATGACAAAATCACCGACCCAAGACTGCGGAAATGGAAGAACACCAAAACGGCAATCGCCGCCAGCGAATACCACGCCGCCTGCACATAGCTGTTTTTCAGCAGCGTTTCGTATTCATAAAGCTGCACCGGCGTGCCGGTGGCGTTGGGATCCACTTTCCGCAGATCGGTGACGAATTTTTCCTGGTTTGCGCGCTGCCACACGTCATCCTTGGGAAACACCTGCAGCAGAAATTTGCCGGTCACACCCATAAACTGGTCACGCAATGCTGCGGGCAAATCGTCCACGCGCAACGGCGTGGTGTCGTTTTGGTGCTGCAGGGACTCGAATGTTTCGCGGACGTCATCGAACAGCGCCTGTTGAAACCCCGCCAGCTTGTTCCCATGCTCCTGGATAACCGTGCTATCGCCAACCAACATGGCCTTGCGCAAATCCACAATCGTCTGCCTCAAGGCGACGAACTGTTTTGCCAGTTCGGGATCGCTGCCGCGGACTTCGTCCAGCGCCGCGCCGGAATAGCCGTAAAGCGAATACAACGTCCGGCTGAGTTCATAAACATTCACCGGTTTCAAGTCCGGCGGACTGAATTGCAGCGGCGCGACCTCCTGCTTGATTCCGCCGAATGAGGCCCAGTTTCTTGCTGCTGGTTTTGCTCGATAAAATCGTTGAGCATGTCTGACGGTGGCTCGATGTCCGCCACTGTTGGCAATTGCTTGATTTTTTCCTCCAAGGCAATGGCTTGGTCCAGCGAGTCGGCGACAACCGCGCCGCACAGCAGGGATTTGTCAGCTGAATCAATCAGTTTCTGCTCAAATACCACCGACGGCAGGGTGGGACTTTGCAATTTTGATGAGGTTGTAATCGAAATACACCTTCCGGGCTTCAAACAACGCCGCCGAGCACAACCCGACGGTGACAACCATCACCAGCACGGGCCGTTGCAGCCAGATGTTTTCAATGCGCGCACGGGTGTCGTCCTCGCTTGCCCGGTGGTCAACGACGTTTTGCCGGCCGCGCAACAGCAGCACCGGCAGCAGCGTCATCATCGGCACAAGACAGAGCAGCAAACCGCCGCCGCAAATGATGCCCATTTCCTGAATGCCCTTGAAATGGGTGAACGCCATCGCCAGGAACGCGCTTGCCGTGGTCAACGCGCCGGTGAAAATCCCCTGCCCGGTGAAGACCATCGCCTTGGTCAGTCGCGGCTTCCTCCGTCCTGCCGTGGCGCAATTCCTCCTCGTAGCGCGTGATCAGATGCACGCCAAAATCAATCGCCAACCCAATCAGCATAGGCACAAATGTGATCGTCAAAATGTTCAAATGTCCGATGGTCAGCGTGGTAAACGCCAGCGTGTAGGCCAGCCCGATCACCAGACAGATCGTCGCTTTGATCGGGCGTCCGGTCTCGTTGTAGCCGTAAATGAAAATCAGCGCGCAGAGAACCAGTGACACGATGCTTGCCAGGGTTATGTCCTTCTGTGACTGCCTCATTTCGTCATAATCCAGCACCGGTTCGCCCGTCAGCCCGACGTTGAGGCCGGGCACTTCATTTTGCGTTTCCCTGATGAGCTGGCGCAAACGTTCGATGGCGCTGCCGTTAAGGGCAGTGCTCGGCGCGTGCGCCGTGAGCAGGAAAATCCGACCGTGATTGAAGGTGATGTAGATGTCGGACACGTCGCCGGCAAAGAACAGCGCCGCCACGCCGGGGACGGCGGCTTGCCTGGCATTTGCAAACAACTGCCGGCCTGGGTCAGGATGCGCGTCAGCACCGGCAGTGACCTGGACCAGCGATTCCGTTTGGGCGTTCGTCTCACGCGGCGCGGTGCGGAAGGCCGTGTTGATCTGCTCGAAAAACGAAACGAGGTTCGTTGTTTGCGTGAACTGGCTGGATGAACGGCAGATCGTCGTGCAGCGTTGTTTGAATCGTGGCCAAATCATCCTCCGGCACAAAGAACAACGCCTTCGTTCCCATCATCGCCAGGTCGTGCTGGTAAAAAACGTCGCGGAACAGGTTGGTTTCCGCCGCCATTTTCGCGGCGATGCGTTCGACGAACTGCCGGTTGTTCTCCAGGTTCTCGCTTTCCACGACCACCACGAGGTCGTTGCCCTGCTGCGGAAACTCCTTTTGCAGGCGGAGATAGTTCTGGTGATACTTCTGGTTGGGGCCGACCAGGTTGTCCCGGTTCATGTCCGTTTTCAGGTAGCCGACGGTGTAAAGGACACAGACCAGAAACAGCGCCACCTGCGGATAAATGAACCACCGGGGATGACGGATCACCGCCGCCGTCAGTCGGGCCAGCAGCCGCGCCAGAAAAGTGTCAGCGCTTAATGCCTTCATGCCTCAGACCTTGCGGATCATGCCTCGGGAAATTCGGCGTTGGAAAAAACTTCCTTCACGTCGTCGTGTTCCTCCAGCGCCTCAATCAATTTGTTGGCCGCCACGGACGCCTCGTCGGTGAGCGGTGTCATGATGGTTGGCAGCGACGTGATTTCCGCCACTTCGCATTTGATGCCTTTGGCTTCAATTTGTTTGTGAACGGCTTCAAAATTCCCCGGCTCGGTTAGAATTTCATAACCCAGCGGTTCGGCCTTGAAATCCTCCGCGCCCGCCTCGAGCGCCAGTTCCATCAATTGATCCTCGCCCGCCGCTTCTCGTGAGACAATGATTTGCCCTTTGCGCTGAAACAAACGGCTCACCGAACCCGGCGTCGCAATGCTGCCGCCGTTTTTGGTCACGATGCTGCGAATGTCCGACGCCGTGCGATTGCGATTGTCCGTGCTCACTTCCACGAGCAGCGCCACGCCATGCGGCCCGTAAATTTCGTAGGTCAATTCCTCGAAGTTCGCGCCTTCGCCGCCGCCGGTGCCTTTTTTGATGGCGCGCTCGATGTTGTCGTGCGGCATGTTCGCCGTGCGGCACTTGAGCAGCACCATGCGCAGGCGCGGATTCATGCCCGGATCGCCGCCGCCGATTTTGGCGGCGATGGTGATTTCGCGCCCCAGCTTGGAAAAAATTTTCCCGCGCTTGGCGTCAATCGCGCCCTTGAAGTGCTTGACCTTCGCCCATTTGCTGTGTCCGGACATTTTAGTTACTGGTTGAATGTTGAGGGTCGAAAGCGAAGCCCCATTTTCTCTCAACTCTCAACTTTCATCTTTCAACTCGCCCGCTCCACATAAACCGCCGTGCCATAGCACAGCACCTCGGTGATGCCCGGCGCAATCTCCGTGGCGTCGTAACGCACGCCGACGACCGCATTCGCGCCGAGCTCGCCGGCATGTGTGAGCATCAGATTGAAGGCGTCTTCGCGCGTGCGTTCGCAAAGATTGGTGTAAAGCGAAATGTTCCCGCCGAAAATCGCCTGAATGCTCGCGCCGAAATTTCCGATGACCGAGCGCGACCGCACGATGATGCCGCGCACGACGCCGAACGATTTGGTGATGCGATAACCGGGCAAATCAAAGGTCGTGGTTGTCAATGGATGTGTCTGACTCATGCCGGGATTGAACACGAGCACACGCGGAGACAAAAGCGAAAAGTTCTCCTGCGCGCTTACGGCGAAAGCCAGGAAAACGCCGGCAGATTTCGCAACACGGTGAAGACGAGAGTGACAACAAGAAACATCCACAACGTTTTTGGACGTAACTGAAAGATCGTTTGCTGATTCCGTAATTTTCGCACAGCAAATCGCGCGCCCCAAACCGCCAATGCCACAAGCGCCAGCACAAACAGCGCGTTGTCATGCAGCGCGAGCAAAACGTGGCCGTGCAACAATTGATACGCCGCCCGCGTCCCGCCGCAGCCCGGACAATACAAACCCGTCAGCGCGTGAAACAGACACACGGGATAAAAACCGTGCCGGCTCGGATCGAAGAAAAACAAGACCGCTGCCGCGCCAATTGCCGTTGCGCCCAGTGCGATGCCCGCAAACCACGCCAATGTAGGCGTCGTTTCAACTTTTATTTTTGGCGGAACCGGCTGGGATTCAGCGTGCATAATCCAGGTTCAAAAGGTTTTGAAATGCCACGCGAAGTTCGCCGGGTGGAGCGCGAGATTGAGTAAAACCAGCCCGAACCCCAAAACCAGGCTCGCTGCCGAAAGAATCAGTCCGGCGATGGCGAGGCCGCGACCTTCGTAAAGTTCGGGATGCCGGTTGATTTGCGACAGCCCGATGAGCGAGAAGACCAGTCCAAGAATGTTGAACGGACATCCGCAGCAGCACGTCAGCGACAAAATGCCGAAAATCAGTCCCGCCGTCGCAAAGGAATTGGTTTTGGGCAATTGCCCCGCCGTTGAAGTCCCTGGCCTCAGCGGCCCAATCACCGGCGGAATCAGCGGCGCGAAATGTCCCGCAAATTCCGGCAACGCGCCGAGCGGTTTCCATTCCGTCGCGCCGTCTGCGAGCGTTTGTGTTTGCGCGTTGGCGCGGCCCTCGGCAATCCACTGTCGCAGTTGCTCAACTGTCGCCGGACCGTAGGTTCTGCCGTCTGCTCCGATGATTTTATACATGGCGCGCCTTTCTATTCGTCCTCATTTTCGCCGCTCGCATGACCGACATCCGCGCACACGCCGCGTTTTGCTTCGGTAATAAAGTCGAGTAAAATATTTGCCGGGGTGCTGGCATTTTTTCCCCGCGCCTCTGCGATTGCCGCCCGCAAATTTTTTCCGCTGCGAAACAACAGGTGATAAAGCCGTTTCAATTCCAGCCGCTGTTCTGCTGTAAATCCCGCGCGGCGCAGGCCGACGCTGTTCAACCCGCAAAGCTCATTCACCCGATGCATCATCGTGAACGGCGGCAAATCCTGGGTGATGACCGAGCCACCTTGCATTAGCGCCAGCGTGCCGACGCGGCAGAATTGGTGCACGCAGCAGTTGCCGGAGATGAACGCCCAGTCCTGCACCACGACGTGCCCCGCCAGCAACGCGCCATTGGCCAAAATCACGTGGTTGCCGACCACGCAATTGTGCGCCACGTGGGCATTGGCCATGAAAAAATTGTGCGAGCCGATGATCGTTTCTGCGTCCGGTTTGTTCGAGCGGTGCGCCGTGAAATGTTCGCGGAACACGTTGTGGTCGCCGATGCGCAGACGTGTCGGTTCGCCCTTGTATTTCAAATCCTGCGGCGCGTCGCCGATGACACAGCCGGCGTGAAAACAATTGTGCGCGCCAACCGTCGTCAGCCCCGTGAAATAAACGTGCGGCCCGACGACGCAGTCCGCGCCCAGCTCCACGCCCTCGTCAATCACGACATACGGCCCGACTTGGACCGTCGAATCCAGTTTCGCCTTCGGGTGAATGATGGCTGTTTTGTGAATCATTTTTACAATCACAGATTTACACAGACGGGGACGAATTGAAACTGAAAACGGTACGGCTTATTTCTTCAGGCCATACTTCTGCAACAATTCGGCAATGGGCGTAACGCCGTTCGATGGGAAATTTGACTTTCCTGTGAACAATTGCCAGAGCTTCTGAAAAAAGCGCGTTGACCGGACTTCGCCCGTCGCCGAATCCAATTCAATACCTGCTTGCCTCCATATTTCATGCCACAGATGGATAGCGTAGGATTCGTTTGTAAATAGCTGTTTTGGCGGATTTGCGTTTTCGGTCAGTAACCGTTCCCAATCCCACCAATCGAGCGGGCAAAAAACTTCGGGCGGCTTTACAAATTGCTGCAATCCGTTTTCGCGCACCATGCGGTCAATCAAAAGCGGGCCAGTTTTACCCCACGTCAGTCGCGCCCGGTCTTCACGGCTGGCCGCCTCGTAACACTGGCGGACCGCCGCATGGCCGGGAGGAAACTTGAGAACCGCATCCGTGGCTTGAGTCCCGGTTGGGGTCCGTTCACTGGCAATGACGACCGGCTCCGCAAATTCAAACCGCCGCAGGCATACCACGTCCGCGTCAACCCACCAACCGCTCCGCTCTAGCAGAAATTTGAAGTGAAAAAGATTGGCAAAGGCCGACACGCTGCCCTTGCCGGCGCCGCGCCGGTAATAAAAAATTTCGGAGGCCGGCAGGATTTCCGCCGCGTCACGCAAAACCGTCCCGTGGGGAACGTTGGCGATTTCGTCGTAGCAATACAGATGGTACTCGTAGCCATTTTGCAAAAACGAGGTGATGGATAATTGCTCCATCGCCGATAACGGTTTGCCAATCCACAGGCTGTTGATGATCTCCGCCATGGCTCACGAATAAAAATATCCCAGCTCCCGCAGCGATGCGTAATCCTTCTGCCGTTCCGGTGTCGCGCGGCCAATAATAACATGGTCGAGCACGTCAATCTTCAAAAGCTGCCCGGCGCGGATCAAATCGCGCGTCACCTTGATGTCGGCCTCGGACGGCGTTGGGTCACCGCTCGGATGATTGTGCGCGAGCACGACGGCGGCGGCATTGGCCGCGATGGCGGCTCTGAACACCTCGCGCGGATGCACCAGAATCGTGTCGAGCGTGCCCTGCGAAATCTGTTCAACGCGAATCAGCCGGTGCCGCGTGTTTAACAAAATGATTTGAAACGTTTCGACCTGGCGAAGGCGATTGTCCTCGCGCAATAAATTCACAATGGCTTCGGGCGTCTCGAGCACGGTTGATTCCGTTCGCAAGTCCGCCGCCATTTTGCGCGCCAGCGCAAACGCCGCCATGAGTGTCACTGCCTTGTCGCGCCCGATGCCCTTCACTTTTTGCAAATCCGCAACGGACGCCTGCGCGAGTGATTGGAGCGTGCCAAATTTTTGCATGAGTTGTTTGCCAATCTCGACGGCATTGGTGCCTTTCAAGCCGGTGCGGAGCAAAATCGCGATTAATTCCGCATGACTCAAGGCGTCCGCGCCGAGCGCTGCCAGCCGTTCACGCGGGCGTTCGCTGACAGGTTGGTCCTTAAGCCGCAAACCTTCCGACATGAACGGAGTTATAAGCAAATTACGGCGGAAAAACACGCGGAAAAACTGGAATGTGGCACAGGCCTCCGGCCTGTGGTTTTGGATTTCACAGGCGGGGACGCCTGTGCCACTTTAGCCTGCATGCGTAGCATGGAATCGCCCGCCGAGAAAACTGACAACAGCCTGACGCCGTCGCAACGTCGCGCTGTCGCCGCGCGCGGCAATGTGCTCGTCATGGCCGGCGCCGGCACGGGCAAAACACACACGCTCGTCCAGCGTTGTTTGGATTGCCTTTCCAATGAAGGCGCATCGCTCGACGAAATCCTCGTTGTCACCTTCACCGAGGCCGCTGCAACGGAAATGAAACAACGCTTGCGCGCCGCGCTGGAAAAAAATCTCAACTCTCAACCTTCAACTCTCAACTCTTCTTGCGCCGAGCAGCTTGCGCTCTTCGACACCGCGCATATCGGCACGCTGCACGGCTTATGCCTCAAGCTCGTGCGCGAACACTTTTACGAGCTTGGCCTCGACCTCCAACTCACCGTGCTCGACATGGGTGAGGCCCGCCTGCTCGCGGAGGAAACGTTGGACGGACAATTTCAATCGCATTACGCCGGACAGGCCGGGCTTTCCGCCGCCGTGCAAAATCTCATTCAAATTTACGGCAACGGCGACGAACGTCCGATCCGCGCGATCCTGCTGCGATTGCATCATTACATCCAGACACGGCCTGACGCCGACCGCTGGCTCGCGGAACAAATCACGCGGTTCGCATCGCCGGAGCCGGTTGAATGGCGCGAATGGCTGCCCAGTGCCATCCGTAACTGGCGCGATGAATGGCTGTCCGCACTTGATCATTTGAAGTCGGAAAATGAAAAGGCCGCCGAGTGTCTGGAAATTCTCCGGAAACTGTTGAAAGATTCTTCGCGTGAACAAGCAGCGCAGATTTTGAAACAATTGAGCGCGGCAGGCGAAATCTGGCCCAAAGGACGCAAAACGAAACTGGAGCCGCCGTTGAAACCGTTCTTCACCGGCGTTGAATTTCTGTTGTCGGTTGCCGTGGTGACCCACGACAAAGACCCGCTGGCCGAGGATTGGGACTGGATTCGCGGTCACATGACAACGCTCCTGCAACTGGCGCAGGAATTCGGGGAAAAATTCGCCGAACGCAAACGCGTCGAGGGCGTTCTGGATTTTCATGACTTGGAACAATTTGCCTTGAAGCTGCTTTGGGATTCCGCCGCCGGCAAACCGACATCCGCCGCCGAACATTGGCGCAAAAAAATCCGGTTCGTCTTCGTGGACGAATATCAGGACATCAACGCCGCGCAGGACAAAATCATTCAGGCGTTGAGCCGGGAGGTCGCGGCGGCGAATCGTTTTCTCGTCGGTGATGTGAAGCAGAGCATTTATCGTTTCCGGCTGGCCGACCCGAAAATCTTTCGCGATTACGCCAAAACCTGGCGTGACAGCAACGGTCAAACCATTCCCCTTGCCGAAAATTTTCGCAGTCGCGAGAGCCTGCTCGGTTTTGTGAATTCCGTTTTTGAGCTGCTCATGCGCGAGGAAGTCGGCGGCGTGGGTTACGACGCGGAGGCGCGATTGCGATTCGGCGCGCCGGAACACCGCGCGGCACTCAGCCTCGCCAAAAATCCGTCGCCGCGCGCAGAATTGCTGCTGCGATTCAAAGACGGACGCAATGACGGGCCGGCGGACGATGAATCCGGCGACGACGATTTGGCGGAACTCGAAGAAACCGGTAAAGAGGCGCGGCTCATCGCGTGCCGGCTGCGCGAACTGGTCGCGCAAGGCCATAAAATCCGGGACGAGGCGAAAGACACCGAACGCGCGGTAGAATGGCGCGACGTGGCGGTGCTGTTGCGCGCGCCATCGAATAAAGCCGAGGCTTACGCAAAGGAATTCGAGCGCGCCGGCGTGCCGCTCGTCGTCGAACGCGGCGGATTTTATGACAGCGCGGAAATTCTGGATTTGCTGGGCCTGCTGCAACTGCTTGACAACCCGTTGCAGGACGTTCCGGCCATTGCAGTGCTGCGTTCGCCGCTCGTTGGTCTGTCGCTCGACGAGCTGGCCGCAATCCGTCTTGCCGCGCGGCATGCGCATTTTTGGACGGCACTCAATCGAATTCAGAATTCAGAATTCAGAATTCAGAAGGAATTACTTCAAAAAGTTGAAATTTTTTTGGATCGCTATCGCCGCTGGCGGCAACTGGCGCGGCAGGCGTCGTTGTCACGGTGCCTGGAAGACGTACTGGCCGAAACGCATTATGCCGATTGGCTGCTTTCGCGGCCCCGCGGCGCGCAGCGGCGCGCAAACGTTGAACGATTTCTTGGCCTTGTTCAAAAGTTCGATCAATTTCAACGGCAGGGATTGTTTCGCTTCCTGAAATTCGTCGAGGCGCAACGCGAAGCCGGGGCCGAGCCGGAAGTTGCGCCGGCCGCCGGTGAAAACGCCGTCCGGCTGATGAGCATTCATCAAAGCAAAGGTTTGGAGTTTCCGGTCGTGGTGGTGGCCGATCTCGCGAAACCATTCAATGAACAGGACCTGCGCGGTGAAATTATTTTTGACGAGGAATTCGGCTTGTGCCCGCGCGTCAAACCGCCCCGACATCGGATGTCGGAGCATTATCCGAGTTTGCCGCATTGGCTCGCGCAACAACGCCAACGCCGCGAGCAATGGGGCGAGGAATTGCGGCTGCTCTACGTCGCCATGACCCGCGCGCGCGACATGTTGATTCTCACCGCCACCGTCACGCAAAAAAAATGGGAAACGCTTTGGACAAAACCGGACGCGATCACAACACAAGCCATCGTCACGGCAAAAAGTTACGCCGACTGGCTGGCACTTTGGTTTCGAGTCCAAAATCCAAGGTTCAAGATCCAAGGTCTGGAAGAAGGCGAACTGCCGCATTTGCGCTGGCGATTCGTGGAGGATGAAGAATTGGCAAACCGGTGGGACGAGAGCACCGGCTCGCGGGGACGTTCGCCCCACCGGCTTGAAACACTCGACCGCGCCACGGCGGAAAAACTCCGCGCGGTTCTGACTTGGGAATATCCGTTCGCAGCGGCAACGCGGCGCGCGGCCAAATCCTCCGTGACCGCATTGCGACGGCAGGCCGGGGAATTGGATGACGAAGCGGAACAGGTTTTCAGGCTTCAGTTTTCAGCAAAACGGCTCGCGAAGACGCTCGCCCCACCAGCCCGCAATCCGCAATCCGCAATCCGCAATCCGCAATTAAATGCGGCGGACGCGGGCACGGCGCATCACAAATTTCTTCAGCATGTCTCGCTTGAAAAAGCAGGGGATGGCGCAGCGCTCGAAGCGGAGGCAAAACGCCTGGAGCGCGAAAAAGTTCTGTCCGCCGATGAGCGCGCAGTGTTGGGTTTGGAGGATGTCGCTGCATTTTGGAGTTCGGATGTCGGACGAAAAATTCGCGGGCAAGCGGCCCATGTGCGGCGCGAACTGGCATTCACGGTTAAATTCAGCCCGAAAGAACTGGCTGAAACCACCGGGATAAAATCAGAGCCGGAGCTTGAAAGTGAATTTGTCGTCGTACAGGGCGTCGCGGATTTGGTCGTGCTGTTGCCGAAGGAAATCTGGCTGGCCGATTTCAAGACGGATGAAGTTCACGTAAATGAATTGCCGGAGAAAATGCGGCTCTATGCGCCACAACTGAAACTTTACGCGCGGGCGCTGGCGAAAATTTATTCACGCCCCGTCACAAATTGCTGGCTGCATTTTTTGTCGGCGCGGCGGATGGTGGGAATTTGACCGGGGAAGGGACGGCGTGCCGCCCCTCCCGAAACCAAATTTAATCAGGCGATTGCAGCGAAAGTTGATCTCCCTCATTTTCCTGCGCCGGTGGATCAGTGGGAACAGATTCTTCAACGGCCGGTGCGGCGGGCGGATTTGTTTCGCGCAGGCGCACCAGTACGGGGCGCAACAGCCTTCCTTGAAACGTGTAGCCCTGGCCGACGGTTTCGGCGACGACAGCGTCGGCTGGCGGTTTCGACTCAACGCCCATGGCCTGGTGTCGCTCGGCATTGAACGGTTCATCCGGCGCGGCGGCGAACGGCGTGAGGCCGATGCGACGCGCGGCATCACGACAGGCGTTTTGGAATTGCGTGAGCTGTTCTGCCAAACGCGGCTGGCCGGAATGCGCGGCGGCGGCGTGCAGCGCAAAAACATGGTCGAGAATGCGCACAAGTACTTGCAGCCATTCGGCTTCCCCGCGGCGGAACTTTTCAACTTCGAGCCGGAGCGCGGCCTTCTCGCTGTCGTTCATTTTCTGCATGAACCCGGCGAATTCACGAACTTCGGCGGCCATTTTGTCGGCAATTTCCTTTGCACCGGTGGAAGTTTTTTCGGCCTGCACCTGTGCGTTCGTCCATTCGTTCGTTGCGGAAGAGATTTGCGCAACGAGGCGTTCGAGGTTTTGTATTTTTTCGGCAATGGCGCCGACTGCGCTGGCGTCAACCACCTTGATGATGGCGTTATAATCGAAAAAGAACGGCATCGCGCCGAGAATCGCGCCCAGCGCAACGCAGGCCGCGGCGGTGACGATTTCCCAGCGGCCAATCGGGCGCGGCGATTGCCAGAAAAGAAAGCCGGCGACCGCGAGCAGCAGCGCGGTGCCGAGCAGAAAAGGCCACTTGGGAACCTTCCAATTTGCCGTGTCTTTCATTGTGGCCAAGTTTCAGGGAAACACGCCGCGAGCGCAAGCAAACGCCTTGCTTTCTACTCGACTAGCCGTGCGTGTGGCATAAATCATTCGTCGTGCGAGAATGATTGCGGGTCATTGTTCCTTAAACGGCTTAGTCCCAAATTCGAAAGGGCATTCCGCAAGGCCCCAAGTACACTCCGCACCTTGGGCATTTGTCCGGCTGTTTCCATGCACGAATGCGGTGCAACGCCGAGATGGGACAGGCCAATTTTAATTTAATCCATTTTCGCGCGCCGCGCGGCGGCAATCGGTTTAATAATACGGCAAATTTTGGCGCGGCCTCTGGAGGATTCTCCTTTTGTCGTGACGCTTTGAATTCAACTACTGCGTCGTAAAGTTCTTTGCAGTTGGCGCATGATATGGTTTGGACGGCAACATGCTCACCGCGATCCGCGCCGCCGGACACACGGGCACGATAACCGCACTCGGAACATTCAAAGAAATACGTGCGGCCCATAAGCAGTTTGCCGAGTCGTGGCTCGGAGCGCATCGATTAAGCCAGCGGCAGCCCCGAAAGCATTCGGGGCTGGTGGGTTGGCCGGGACTCGAACCCGGGACCAATGCCTTAAAAGGGCACTGCTCTACCAACTGAGCTACCAACCCGTCAAAGGCAATTATCGTAAAATAACCATGAAAACACACAAGATTTTTCAAATATCAACCACCGGAAAGAAGCCTGCATGAAATCAGACTTGCCATTTCAGGATTTTTTTATAGCCTGCTTTCCCCTTTTCGGAAGCGAGCGTAGCTCAGCCTGGTAGAGCATCACGTTGCCAACGTGAGTGTCGAGGGTTCGAATCCCTTCGCTCGCTCCATTTTAATTATTTTTCCGCCGCGCAGGAAACTGACTTGCTTTCGGCCAAACTTGCGCGATTATTTTGCCGATGCCACTACCAACCGAACCAGTCACATTAAGCGTGCAACAGATTGGCGAGTTAAACCGGAAACTCGCGGAATTGCGCCACGACATCAACAATCACGTCTCGGTGATACTCGCGAGTGCCGAACTGCTCCGGCACCGGCCGGAGACCGCCGAGCGGATGCTGGTTGCCCTGGCCGAACAACCTCCGAAAATCGTCGTTGCGATTGCGCAATTCTCCCGCGACTTGGAAGCGGCGTTTCACATCGCACGGCCTTGAGTCGCGCAAATGCAAAAGCGGCTTTTGGCTTTAGCAGCAGAAATTTCCTTGTCAGACTTCCATGCGATGGAACGAACCGAAGCGGAGTTGATCTCCGCGGTGCTCAAGGGAAACGCCGCGAGCTTTGAACCGCTGGTCCAAAAGTATTCGCCGCGCGTTTTTGCCACCGTGCGCCGTTACGCCCGGCGCGAAAGCGAGGTCGAGGACATTGCACAGGAGGCCTGGCTCAAGGCGTTTGAAAAACTTGAAAGTTTCCGTGGCGAAGCGCCATTCGAGCATTGGCTGATGCGATTGACGGTGCGGACGTGCTACGATTTTTTACGCAGGCACCAGCACAACCGCGAGTCGGCGTTCTCGGATTTGACCGCCGCATCCGCAAAATTTTCATCTTCCAGGTCCACCCCAGTCCACAAATCCCCCGCCGCCCGCACCGGGCCTTTGAACGATTTTATTTTGCCGCGAGCAGAGCGCGGATTTTTTTTCGCAACTCCCTGGTGATGGAACCGACGGGGCGGTTGCCGTTCACAATCGTGAAGCCGTAATTTTTACGCAATTTGCGAAACGCCGCCTGCATCGCGGTCTGGTATTTCACAAAGCTGTCGAACATATCGCGCGAAAAGCCGAGGTCCATGCCGCTTTCCCAATAATCCAGCGACGCGTTTTTGGCGAGATTGCGCTGCACGAGTTCCTGGGGCTCGACGGAAAGATAAAACACCGCGTCGGGTTCAAGCGCGATGCCGTATAAATTTTTCAACCATGCCTCGTCCATGCCGCGCACCATGTCACGCGCCATGAGCGTGTAAACGTAACGGTCGGCCAGCACGATAAAACCGGCTTTAAGCGCGGGCAAAATGACGTTTTCCAACTGGTCCGCAAAGTCGGTCGCGTAAAACAAACTCAGTGTCGTGCGGCTTAAAATGTTTCCTTCCTGTGCTTTTTCCAGCTCCGAACTCACGAGCGTGGAACGTTTCAAACCGACCTGCACCGTTGCGTGCCCGCTGGTTTCGAGCCAGTCAACCAGCCGTGCAATCTGCGTGGAACGGCCTGAACCGTCCGCGCCTTCCACGACGATCAATTTGCCCGCAATGTCTTCAAGCGAGACGTGGGGAATGCCGTGTCCGTAAAAGCGGCGGCACTTTTTGACGCCGTCGGAATTTGTCGCCGGCTTTTTCACGCGGCCAAATCCTCCTCGGCTTCCCTCGCCTTGTTGTCCGGCTGAATGGCCGGCGGCAACGGCAGCGGGCCGCGGCGCCTGAACCGCGCCAAATTAATTCGCTCGCTCACGATCTTGCGCACGAGCGCCTGTTGTTTTTCCACGTGCTGGTTGGCGTCCATCACAACGAAATTAAATTTGGCGCTCATTGCCATGTATTGTTCCAAAATGCGGCCCTGGAAAATGCGAAAGCTTTCGTAGGGATCATTCGACAGCTGCAAGTCCATGCCCGCCTCGAAAAATTTCAGCTTCGGGCGGCCTTCGAGAATGCGGTTGAGCGATACTTCCAAATCCGCTTTAAAGAAAAACGTGGTATCGGGCAGCGCGGCAAAATTGTAAATACCGCGCACCCACTCCGGCAGACAGCCGCGCACCACATCGCGCGCGAACGCGGTGAAAATATAACGGTCACACAGCACGACGTAACCCGAGCGCAGCAACGGCAGCAAATGGCGTTCGTAACGGTCGGCGAAATCCGTCGCATGAATGAGGCTGAATGTCGTCGGCGTGAGCAGTTCGCGCTTCTTGCCCTTGCTCGTGGCGGACTTGACCAGCTCGGACGAGTTCCACTCGCTGAAATAAACCTTGACGCCCTCGGCTTCGAGCCAGCGCTTGAGCAAATAAATCTGCGTGGACTTGCCCGACCCGTCGAGTCCCTCGACGGCAATGAGCCGTCCAGGAAAATTCAATTCCGCAAAAGTCTTCATCATCCGCCAATCGCGTCTTTTAATTCTACCCGAGCCGCTGCCGGCCACAAGCGGAAGTTGACAATGGGATTACCACACCCGGCTTTGTAAAACTGACGTGAATTCTTGCGAAAAAAATCACAAACTCACTTGCCTGCACTTTGGGCGGCGATTAGGTTGATTTTGCGACGGTTTCGGCAAATCACGTTTATGCAGACTCAAAGCGAAATTAGCTACGATTCAAAGATTGAGAGTGATGCGATCATCACGCGGGTGGATGCCGCATTGAATTGGTTTCGCAAAAATTCCATCTGGCCGATGCCCATGGGGCTGGCATGTTGCGCCATCGAATTGATGGCGACCGGCGCAAGCCGGTTTGATATTTCGCGGTTCGGTTCGGAAGTCATGCGTTTTTCACCGCGGCAGGCCGATTGCATGATTGTCGCCGGCACGGTCACTTACAAAATGGCCGGCGCTCTGAAACGAATTTACGACCAGATGCCTGAGCCGAAATGGGTCATCGCCATGGGCGCGTGCGCCTCGACCGGCGGCATGTATCGCAGTTACGCCGTGCTGCAAGGCGTGGACAACATAATACCGGTGGATGTTTATGTTTCCGGCTGTCCGCCGCGGCCTGAAGCCCTGCTCGATGCACTGATGAAATTGCAAAACAAAGTCGCCAAGGAACCGGTTCTGGAACGACTCACCATAGTCGCAGCGCTTAAATCTTAAATTCCAACGCCGTGCCTGCTCTCGAATTCGCCCAAAAAATCAAGGCCAAGTTCGGCGATTTAATCTCCGAGCCGACGGAATTTCGCGGCGAAATTACAATTAAACTTGGTGACGTGGAACGCATTGTCGAGGTCTGCGAATTTGCCAGGAAGGTGCTGGGGTTCAATTATCTCGTGGACATCAGCAGTGTGGATAATTACGGCGAAGACCCGCGTTGGACGGTTGTTTATCATTTGCGCGGCCTTGCGCATGGCGGCGAATTGCGACTCAAAACCGACGTGAACGAGGAAAAATCCGAATTACCGACCGTCACGACGGTTTGGAAAGCCGCCGATTGGCACGAACGCGAGATTTACGACATGATGGGCATCCGGTTTCGCGGTCATCCCGATTTGCGCCGGATTTTGATGTGGGAAGGCTATCCGTATTTTCCGTTGCGGAAGGATTTCCCGCTGGCCGGCAAGTCAACCGATGTGCCCGGCGTCGCATTCACCGAACCCGCGCCGCTCGAGGGCGGGCCGTTTGTGACCGCACCGGGCGGCAAGGACGCCATTGAACGGGAACCGCGTGTGCGAAATCCAGAGGGTCCATCTTCATGACTGACGTTCGAAAAGCGGAGTTTCACGATCCCGCTGCACGCGTTGCGCAGGCGGCGGAAGAGCTTCAGGACGTTCAAGGCGAGCGCATGGTCTTGAACATGGGGCCGTCGCATCCAGCCACGCATGGCGTGTTGCGCATCGTGCTTGAACTGGACGGCGAGGTCATTACCAAGGCCGACCCGGACGTGGGTTATCTGCATCGCGGCGACGAAAAAATCGCCGAGAACATGACCTACACCCAGTTCATTCCTTACACGGATCGGCTGGATTATCTCGCGCCGCTGGCCAACAACGTCGCCTACGCCCTCGCGGTGGAAAAATTACTCGGCATCGAAAAGGATTTGCCGCCGCGCTGCCAATACATCCGTGTGATGTGCGCGGAACTGGCGCGCATTTCCTCGCATTTGCTCGGCATCGGCGCCTTCGCGATGGACTTGGGCGCGATGACAGTATTTTTGCTGACGTTCAATGAGCGCGAAAAGATTTACAACCTGGCCGAATCGCTCAGCGGCGCGCGGTTCACAACGAATTACACGCGCATCGGCGGCGTGATGCGCGATCTGCCACCGGGTTGGACGGAGCAATGCCGCAAATTTTGCGAGGAGGTTATTCCGGCGCTGAACGAGGTCGAGACGCTGCTCACACGCAACCGCATCTGGGTGGACCGCGTCAGAAATCTCGCGGTGATTTCGGAAGAAGACGCGATTGATTACGGCTTGAGCGGGCCGAATCTGCGCGGCAGCGGCATCGAATGGGATTTGCGCAAGGCGCAGCCGTATCTTTGCTACAAGGATTTGGAATTCGACATACCGACCGGCTCCGTCGGCGATTGTTACGACCGCTATCTCGTGCGCATCGAGGAAATGCGCCAAAGCGTGCGCATCCTGCATCAGTGCCTGGACAAAATTCCCGGCGGCGCGGACAACAAATCCAATGAACCGGTCAATGTGGCCGACGGCAAAATCGTCTTGCCGCCAAAACAAAAGGTTATGACAAAAATGGAGGAATTAATTCATCAATTCATGCTCGTCACGGAAGGCGTCAATTGTCCACCCGGCGAAATTTATTTCGGCCATGAAAACCCGAAGGGTGAACTTGGCTTTTATATCAATAGCCGCGGCGGCGGCACGCCGTATCGTTTAAAAATCCGCGCGCCATCGTTTGTGAATTTAAGCGTCATCTCCAAAATTTTCCCGGGCTGCTTCGTAAGCGACATTCTGGCGATTTTGGGTTCGCTCGATTTCGTAATGGGAGAATGTGACCGATGAACGCCACGCACACCGATCCCATTCCAAACCCGCTCCAGCGCCAGAGCGGTTTTACCGTGCCTGCTGCGCTCGAATCGGAGATTAACGAGCTAATGACACATTATCCCGAAAAGCGCGGCGCGGCGCTCATGGTGCTGCATGCGATTCAGGAACAGTTCGGCTGGATTTCGCAGGAAGCGGTCGAGTGGACGGCGAAGAAACTCGAGCTACAACTCATTAACGTTTACGAGCTCGTGACGTTTTATCCGATGCTCCGGCAGAAACCGATGGGTAAATATCAAATCAAGGTCTGCCGGACGTTGAGCTGCGCGCTGGGCGGCGCGTATGAACTCCACAAACATTTTTGCGGGAAGTTGGGTCTGGACGCGCACAAGCACGGCCCGCAAACGACGAAGGACGGAAAGTTCACGGTCGAGTTCGTCGAATGTCTCGCCAGTTGCGGCACCGCGCCGGTAATGATGGTCAATGACGACTTCCACGAAGCCGTCAGCCATGCGAAAGCCGATGAAATTTTGGGAGGATGCAGATGAAGAATTCCGCAATCCGAAATTCGAAATCTGCAATTGAATGTTGGCTGCCCGACATGGATTTGAACCATGACAAACAGATCCAGAGTCTGCTGTGCTACCGTTACACCATCGGGCAAGCCGGAACGTTGGGTAAGCTAAAGTTTTTGAACTAGGAGTCAAGCCGATGCCGCAGGAATACAAATTGATTCTGAAATATGCCGACGAGCCGGGTTACACGCCCGACATCGAATGCTATTTGCGTCACGGCGGCTACGAAGTTTTGAAAAAGTCGCTGGCTCTTCAGCCGAAAACTTTGCCAGACGGCAAAATGCAGACTGCGCAGGAACAAATCCGCCATGAAGTGATGACATCTGGCTTGCGCGGGCGCGGCGGGGCGGGTTTTCCATGCGGATTGAAGTGGTCGTTTGTGGATCGCAAGAGCGGCAAGCCGATTTATCTGATTTGCAACGCGGACGAATCCGAGCCTGGCACATTCAAGGACCGCCAGATCATTCACAAAGACCCGCACCAGCTCATCGAGGGCATGATCATCTCCTGCTTCGCGAACGATGTTCATATCGCCTACATTTACATTCGCGGTGAAATGCCCGATGGCGCGAAGTTGTTGAACCGGACGTTACAAGAGGCGCGTTCGAAAAATTTTCTCGGCAAAAATATTTTGAGCAGCGGCTACGATTTGGAGATTTACGTCCACCGCGGCGCGGGCGCCTACATTTGTGGCGAGGAAACCGGCCTTATTGAATCGCTCGAAGGCAAACGGCCGTATCCGCGCATCAAGCCGCCTTATTTTCCGGCGGTGCTCGGCCTTTACATGTGCCCGACCATCATCAACAACGTCGAGACGCTTTGCAACGTGAAGCACATCGTGGCGATGGGCGGCGTGGAATTCGCCGAACTCGGCACGTCCAACAACACCGGCACGCGCATCGTCAGCATCAGTGGCCACGTCAAACGCCCCGGTTATTACGAAGTCGAGGTGGGCAAAATCACCATCGGCGAACTCATCAATGACCCGGCCTTTGGCGGTGGACTGCGTCCCGGGCGGTCATTGAAGGCGGTCATCCCGGGCGGGTCATCGGCGAAGGTTTTCAAGGTGGGTGAGAAATTCAAAATCAAGGGCAAGGAAGTGGACCTGCTCGATTTGCCTTACGATTTCGATTCATTGGTCCAGGCCGGTTCGATGAGTGGTTCCAGCGCGATCATCGTGATGGACGACTCGACTGACATCGTCGCTGCACTGGCGAACATCGCGGAGTTTTACGCGCATGAAAGCTGCGGCCAATGTACCCCCTGCCGCGAAGGGTCGCTCTGGATGAGCAAGGCACTGCATCGCCTCACCCACGGTGAAGGCCGCGCGCAAGATGCGGACTATCTGGTGAAAATCGCGGATAACATTCCCGGCGGCCGCACGATTTGCGCCTTTGGCGAGGCCTGCGCATGGCCCGTCCAAAGCTTTGTGGCCAAGTTCAAAGACGAATTTGTCGCCAAAGGCGCGGCTGACGAAGAGCACCGCACACGTCGAACCAGTGAATGAATTAAGTTTGTGACAACTCAAGAAACAACCAAGCCCGCGCCGCCCGTGGACAAAATCAAAGTCAAGGTGGACGGTCGTGAAGTCGAGGTGCCGAAGACGATGCCCAACCCGATTTCCGGCAAGCCGATTCCGACCACAATGATCCAGGCCTGCGAGGCGGCGGGTGTCGTGGTGCCGCATTATTGTTATCATTCCAAGCTTCCGGTCGCGGGCAATTGCCGCATGTGCCTCGTCGAATTCGGCATACCGGCATTCGGCCACGATCACGAACCGATTTTGAATCCCGATGGTTCGCCGAAGGTCACCATGATGTCGCGCCCGGTCATTGCCTGCGCCACGCCGATTTCGCCGGGCATGGAGATTTACACGGACACGCCCAACGTGAAACAAATGCGCGAGGGCATGCTCGAATTCCTGCTCATCAATCATCCGCTGGATTGCCCGATTTGCGACCAGGCCGGCGAATGCAAACTGCAGGAATACTCGGTGGATTACGGCAAATCGGAGAGCCGTTTCGTCGAATCGAGGGTTCACAAACCCAAGGCCATTGATCTCGGCCCGCGCATCGTGCTCGATGACGAACGCTGCATTCTTTGCACGCGTTGCATCCGGTTCACGAAGGACATCGTCGGCGACGACGCGCTCGGCATCGTCAATCGCGGCAGCTACTGCACGCTTACCGCTTATCCGGGCAGGGTTTTCGACAACAATTACACGCTGAACACAGTGGACATTTGTCCCGTCGGTGCTCTGACGTCGAAGGATTTCCGGTTTCAGATGCGCGTGTGGTTTCTCAAGGAAACCAGGAGCATCTGCACGAGCTGTGCGACGGGTTGCAACGTCATTGTCGGCTCGCGCGAAGGAAAAATTTACCGCTACACGCCGCGCGAAAACGACGCCGTCAACGGCCCGTGGATGTGCGATGCCGGTCGTTTGAACTACAAGTGGATTGGCCGCGAAGACCGGCTCACGGAAATCCGAAGTCCAAAGTCCAAAGTCCGAAGTCAAAAGACAACCTGGACGGATGCGCTGAACGAAATCGTGGAAAAGCTGAAGAAAGCGCCCCGTGGTTCGGTTGCCATCATAGCTTCGGCCCGGCAGACGAACGAGGAACTCTGGCTGCTCGGCAAACTCAAGGCAAAGCTCGGCGCCATCAGCGATTCCATCGCGCGCATGGGCGAAGCCGACAAACTGCTCGTCAGCGCGGACAAGAACCCGAACACAAACGGCGCGCGGCTGACGGGAGTTTGTGCGACCGAAATGGGCGCCGGTTTGCCGAAAATTGCCGACGGCATTAAGAACGGAAAGATCACGACTCTCATTGTTTTCGGCGAGGACGTGACCAAGCACGGCCTCGGTGTGGATTTGCTTGGCAAGCTGGAGACGCTCATCGTCAGCGACATTTTGCCGAACGCGACGACGAAGCTGGCGCATTACATTTTGCCCGGCTGCGCGCACGCCGAGAAACGCGGCACGTTTACAAACGCCAAAGGCCGCGTCCAAAAGTTCATGAAGGCTGTTGAGCCGCCCGGCGACGCACGCCCTGAATGGGAATTTTTACGCGACTTGGTTCACAACGTCACCGGCCAAAACGTCGCCATGACCATCGAAGGTTTGTTCAACGAAATGACCAAAGGGGTACCAGCGTTCAACGGTTTGACGTGGGCGAGTCTCGGCAACACAGGCATAACTGTGAAAGTCTAAAATGGACTGGAATTTCATCATCTTTAGCGTGGTCAAGATCGCCGTGGTCATCGCCGTGGTGCAGGGCATGGTCGCCTACGCGGTTTTGGCTGAACGCAAAATTTCAGCGTGGATTCAGGACCGCGTCGGGCCGAACCGCGCCGCGCCGCCGTTCGTCAAGGACATTCCCGTCATCGGGCCGTTTTTGATCCGGCTCGGACTTTTCCAGCCGCTGGCGGACGGGTTAAAATTCATGCTCAAGGAAGATTTTACTCCGGCGGGCGTGCGCAAGGCGTTTTTCTGGCTCGCGCCGGCGATTGCAATGATTCCCTCGATGCTGGTGGTCGCGGTGATTCCGTTCGGCTCACAACTTGGCCATCAGAAAATGGTCATCGCGGATTTGAATATCGGCATTCTTTACACCTTCGGCATCGTTTCGATCGGCGTTTATGGAATCGTCCTGGCAGGCTATGCGGCGAATTCGAAATATCCGTTCCTCGGCGGCATCCGGTCAGGCGCACAGATGATTTCGTATGAAGTCTCGATGGGCATGTCGGTGATTCCGGTGCTGCTCATCGTTGGCAATTTGAATTTGAGCCGGATTATCGGCTGGCAAACACAACATGGCTGGCTGGTTCTTTACGCGCCGCTTTCGTTTCTCATTTTCATGGTCGCGTCATTCGCGGAAACAAACCGTCTGCCGTTTGATTTTCCCGAGGCCGAGCAGGAGCTGGTTGGCGGTTATCACACTGAATACAGCTCGATGAAATTCGCGCTGTTTTTCCTCGCCGAATATTCCAACATGATCGCGTCGGCGGCGATGATGGTGACGCTGTTTTTTGGCGGCTGGACGCTGCCGTTTGGGGGGCTGGATCATCCGGCGGCGACATTGGGACAAGGCATCGCACATATTCTCATTTTCGTCGCAAAGATGCTTTTGTTCATGGTGGTATTCATATGGGTGCGCTGGATGTGGCCGCGGTTCCGGTATGACCAGCTGATGGATTTGGGCTGGCGGCGGTTCGTGCCGCTGGCGCTGGCAAACATTTTGGTGACGGCGGTCGTGCTGTGGGCGAGAAGCTAGGGAAATGATGAAGCGCGAATTTCGAGTTTCGAATGGCTGGTTGGTTTTTGTTCCTGTGATTCGTAATTCGAAATTCAGAATTTGAAATTTGCAGGATGATTGTTAATCGCAAACCGTTGACGTTTTGGGAAAAGCTTTATCTGCCGGCAATTGTCGGCGGATTCAAAGTCACAGCCCGGCATTTGTTCCGTTCGTTGTTCGGCGGGAAAACCATCACGATGGAATATCCCGAGCAGAAATGGGCCGTGCCGCCGGACTATCGCGGAGCGCCTTATCTCGTCCGCGATCAGGACGGCAACACCAAGTGCGTCTCCTGCCAGCTTTGTGAATTTATATGCCCGCCGCGGGCCATCAAAATCATTCCGCCTGGCCCGGCCGGCCAGCTCGCCGACCGCCCGAACGCCGAAAAAATACCGAAGGAATTCGAAATTGACATGCTCCGTTGCATCTTCTGCGGCTTTTGCCAGGAAGTCTGCCCGGAGGAAGCCATCTTTTTGCTGAAGGATTACTCGTTTACCGGTCTGACCCGTGCAGAAATGATTTACAACAAGGAAAAGCTGCTCGCGCTCGGCGGCACAGTCGGCGGCGTCCAGAAATGGAAGCAAAAACTCGAAGAAGCCGGAGAGCAGGAAGATTTTCCGGTAAAAACTTAAAGCAAGGGAAACATGGGATTGCCTGACATTTTATTTTACGTATTTGCGTTCCTGACGCTGCTGTGTGGCGTGCTGGTCATCGCCAATCCGTTCAGCCGCAATCCGGTCACGAGCGCGATGTTCCTCGTGCTGACCATCATTTCGATGGCCGGGCTGTTCGTGCTGCTGCACGCGTTCTTCCTCGCCGCCGTCCAAATCATCGTTTATGCCGGCGCAGTCATCGTCCTGTTCCTGTTTGTCATCATGCTGCTCGATTTGAAAGAGGAACAGCGGCGAAAAATCAAATCCTTCAGCGTCGCGGCCGGTCTGCTTTCCGTTGGCGCCATCGTGACGATTTTTCTGAAGAGCCTGGGCGCCACTTTGTTTAATTTCTCTTCTTTGCCCGCGCTCGAAGGCGATACCACATCGCTCGGCAAACTTTTATTCACCCAATACGTGCTGCCGTTTGAAGTCGTTTCCGTCCTGCTCCTCGTGGCGATGGTCGGCGTGATTCTGTTGAGTAAAAAAGATTTGAAATAATATGCAAGTTGGACTCGAACATTATTTGGCGGTGAGCATGCTGTTGTTCGCACTCGGTTTGCTGGGTGTGATCATGCGCCGCAATCTGCTTGTCATCTACATGTCGCTGGAGTTGATGCTGAACGCGGCGAACCTTGCGCTCGTCGCGTTTTCGCGGTTCAACAACAACCTGAACGGCCAGATTTTGGTCTTCTTCATCATCACCGTGGCGGCGGCGGAAGTGGCGGTCGGCCTTGCGCTCATCGTGGCGCTCTACCGCAAACACCAGACCGCCCATGTCGAAGACCTGACCTTGATGAAACTTTGATGAAATTAGAACTGTTACCCTGGCTCATTTTGTTTCTGCCGCTGCTTGCAGCGGTGGCGATAACGCTTTTCACGCTGCGTCACCGCACCGTGAGCGCGCTTTTGTCCATCGGCGCGATTGTCATTGGTTTCGTCCTCACGATTTCATTCATCGCGGCGAACGGTTGGACACCGACACCCGCCGAATCCGTCGCCAACTGGTTGACCATCGGTGATTTGCAGGTGGACTTCGGGCTGAAGCTCGACGTGTTGAGCCTAATGATGATGCTCGTCGTCACCGGCGTTGGCGGCGTGATTCATATTTATTCCTTCGGTTACATGCACGAAGACCGCGGCTTCTCACGCTACTTCGCATGCTTGAGTCTGTTCACCTTCTCGATGCTCGGCGTTGTGCTGGCGAACAATTTCATCGAACTCTTCATCTTTTGGGAACTCGTTGGCGTGTCGAGCTATTTGCTCATCGGCCACTGGTTTGAACGTCCTAGCGCGAGTGACGCGGCGAAAAAAGCCTTCATAACCAACCGTCTTGGCGACTTCGGTTTCCTGCTCGGCATTTTGATGGTTTGGGGACTGCTCGGCTCGCTCAATTTCACGGTGCTGCAAATTAAACTCACCGCCGACCCTGCCGCGCTCGGCGGAATGGCTTCCATTGCCGCGCTGCTGATTTTCTGCGGTGCGGTCGGCAAGTCCGCGCAATTCCCGCTGCACGTGTGGTTGCCCGATGCCATGGAAGGCCCGACGCCTGTCAGCGCGCTCATCCACGCCGCGACGATGGTGGCGGCCGGCGTTTACATGCTTTGCCGGATTATTTTCCTGCTCGACCCGACGGCGCTGCACGTCATCGAATGGATTGGCGGTTTCACCGCGTTACTCGCCGCGTTGATTGCCGTCCAGCAAAACGACATCAAACGCATCCTCGCCTACTCGACGATCTCGCAACTCGGTTACATGGTCATGTCCGTCGGTCTGTCTGGGCCAACACCTGCGATGTTCCATTTGACCACGCACGCATTTTTCAAGGCGCTGCTATTCCTCGGCGCCGGTTCGGTCATCCACGCGTTGCGCGAAGAGCAGGACATCTGGAAAATGGGCGGGTTGCGCAGTAAAATGGGCGTCACGTTCTGGACCTTTTTGATTGCGACTTTGGCCTTGAGCGGTGTGCCGCCATTCAGCGGTTTCTACAGCAAGGACAGCATTCTCGCACTGGCGCTGGAACGGGAAAATTATCCGCTGTTCGTGCTGGGCGTGGCCGTTGCGGGGTTGACGACATTTTACATGTTCCGGTTGTTCTACGTCGCGTTCCTCGGCAAAGCGAAAACTGAAGCTGCTGAACACGCGCATGAATCGCCCGCCGTCATGGCCTGGCCGTTGCGCACGCTGGCCTTGTTTGCCGTCATCGGTGGCGTCATCGGCGTGAGCGAAACTTACGCGGCGCAATTTTCAAGCGAACCAGCCGGGCACGCCTCGTTGACGCAAAGAATCCTTGAGCCGTTCACGCATTCGCCGGTCGCGGCAACGGTTGGAATTTTGGCCGTCATTGCCGGCTTTTTCGCCGCACGCACGCTGTATCGCAACGCGACGAGCGATCCGTTGCCCGCCAAGCTCGGCGGTTTTGCCACCGCGATGAAGAACCGGTTTTACTTCGACGAACTTTACGAGGCCACGGTCATCCGCGCGCATGATTTCATCGCAGCGGTGATGGATTGGATTGATCGTTGGTTGGTGGATTGGGCCTGCATCGGCTTTGTTCGCGGTGGCACGGATTTGACTGGTCGCGTGTTGCGGCTCGTCCAGACCGGCAATCTCCAGACCTATGCCTTTCTGTTCGTGCTGGGCGTGGCGGTGGTCATGTATTTGGTTTTGGGGAAATAAAATGTCCATTTTGACCTACATCCTCGGTTGGCCGCTGCTGGCGGCGTTGTTGCTGGTATTCGTGCCGCGCAATTTCCGTGTGATTATCCGCGCCGTCGCGGTCGCGGTGACATTCATCTCGATGCTGCTGGCGGTGAAAATGTTCTGCCAGTTTGTCACGGGCCAGGCGGGCTATCAATTCGAGCAGCAAATTTCGTGGGTCGAATCGCTCGGCATCAGTTACCACGTCGGCGCGGACGGCTTGAACGTCGGCTTGATTTTGATGGGCGCGGTCGTTGCATTTGCGGCGGTGTGCTGCTCGTGGGAAATCCGGTCACGCGAGAAGGAATTTTACATTTTGTTGCTGGTGATGACGGGCGGCATCCTTGGCGCGTTCGCGTCGCTCGACCTGTTTTTCTTCTACTTCTTCCACGAACTCGCACTGGTGCCGACGTTTATCATGATCGGCGTGTGGGGCCGCGGCGAGCGGAAGAATTATGCGACGTTCCAGATCACGCTCTACCTCAGCATCGGCGCGCTTATCGCGCTCATTGGCCTTATCATGCTTTACCTGAAAGCCGGGCTGAACACGTTCGATATTCCAAAACTCACTGAATATATCCAGACACATCCACTTTCAACGCACACGCAAAACTTTATCTTCCCGCTGCTGCTGTTCGGTTTCGGCATCTTGGTCTCGCTCTGGCCATTCCATTCGTGGGCGCCGCTGGGTTACGCGGCTGCGCCGGCGCCGACGGCGATGCTGCACGCCGGCGTGCTGAAAAAGTTCGGCCTCTACGGTTTGATCCGGATCGCGCTGCCGTTGATGCCACAGGCGGCGCAGCATTGGATGCAAATCCTCGCCTGGCTTTGCCTCGGCAACATTCTTTACATCGGCTGGGTGGCGATGCGGCAAAAGGACCTCAATCTGCTTATCGGCAATTCCAGCGTGGCGCACATGGGTTTTGCCTTCCTCGGCATCGCGAGCTTGAACCTCATCGGCGTGACCGGCGCGGTGTTTGTGATGATCGCGCACGGATTCCTCGCGGCGCTGACCTTCGCATTGAGCGGCTACATTTATCAAAAAACCGGCACGCTCCAGATGAGCGAGCTTGGCGGACTTTGCCGGCAATTGCGATTCATCGGCACCGCGCTGCTCATGGCGGCACTGGCCGGATGTGGCTTGCCGGGCTTTGCTAATTTCGTCGGAGAAGTCATGGTCTTCTTCGGCGCGTGGAAAGTGTTTCCGCTGGTGACCGGTCTTGCGCTTTGGGGCGCGCTCATCATCGGCGCGGTTTACATGACGCGCGCGGTGCGAAATGTTTTGCACGGACCGCTGCCGGAGAAATGGGCGAACCTTGCCGACGCCACGAGCCTTTGGCGCAAACTGCCTTTTGCACTGCTGCTCGCGAGCCTGTTCGTGTTCGGCTTTTTCCCGCGTTTGCTCACGGAACAAATCATGCCGGACGCAGAGAAAATTGTTTCAAGTTTCAAGTTTCAAGTTTCAAGGGTTCAGTCGCCGACCGTAGCCAAACTTGAAACTGAAAACTGGAAACTAAAAACTTTTTCAACCGGCAACTCGCAATCCACAATCCAAAATTGATGAATGCTTCTTTGATGAGTTTGGAAATTGGGGTGATTGCACTCGGCCTCGTGCTGCTGCTCGTGGATTTTTGGGTGCCCGCCGGGCGCAAGCGTTTCCTTGGTTACGCGGCGGTGGCGGCGCTGGGGCTGTTGCTCGCGGCAAGCTTGAGTGGCTACGGCATTTGCAGTCTGACGGGTACGGCATTCAATGGCATGTTTGTGGAAGATACGCTGGCAGTGTTCTTCAAACGGTTCTTTCTCGTCGCCGCGATTTTGGTGTTGTTCATGTCGGTGGAATTTTTCGACCCAGGCTCCGCCGAAGCGGGCCGCATTTCCACAGGCATCAGTGAATACTATTCGCTCATCGTTTTCGCGCTAGCGGGAATGTTGTTCGCGGCGTCGGCCAACGATTTTGCGATGCTCTTTGTTTCCATCGAACTGATTACCGTCGCCTTTTACGTGCTGACGAGTTTCCAGCGCGGGCGGCTGGTGTCGCTCGAAGCCGGCGTGAAATATCTGATTCTCGGCGCGTTGTCGTCGGCATTTCTCGTGTTCGGCATTGCGCTGGTGTGGGGAACGACGGGCAAATTGAATTTCAACGAACTTGCGGCGGTCGCGGCGCAGTTCGAGACCAACAAAATTTTCCTCATCGGCGTGCTGTTTGTGCTCGTCGGGCTTGGCTTCAAAATCGCCGCAGTTCCGTTCCAAATTTGGGTGCCGGATGTTTATCAAGGCGCGCCGACGCCAACGACCGCATTTCTGGCGGTCGGCTCAAAAGCCGCCGGATTTGTTTTGTTGCTGCGTGTGCTGTTCATCGCATTGCCGGACGTGGCGAAGCATTGGGCTGATTTGCTCATCGTGATTTCCGGCATCACGATTCTTTACGGCAACCTCTGCGCGCTGCCGCAGCGCAATATGAAGCGGCTGCTCGGTTATTCGAGCATCGCGCACGCGGGTTATTTGCTGCTCGGCGTGGCGGCGTTGAGCGCGACCGGACAGGCGGCACTGTTGTATTATCTGGCCGGTTATTTGTTCACGGTGCTGGCGGCGTTCATTGTGGTTTGCGTCGTGATGCGACATCTGGAAAGCGAGGATATTCCGGCGCTGGCAGGCTTGAACCGGCGCTCGCCTTTGCTGGCCACAACAATGACGCTGTCAATGGTGTCGCTGGCGGGAATTCCACCCATGGCCGGATTTTTCGGGAAATTTTTACTGCTCAAAGCCGTCATCGCTCAAGGCTCGACAAATCCGGGTTATTATTGCCTCGCGTTCACGGCGCTGGCGGGGATTGTGATTTCGCTCTATTACTATTTCGGCGTGGTTCGCGCAATTTACTGGAGCAAGGACGTGCCGGATTTGACGCCGATTCGTTTGTCCGGGCCAGTTAAGTTTTCCGTTTGCGTTTGCATCGCGGGCATGTTCTGGCTCGGTTTATTTCCGAGCGTGGTGCTGAACCTTGCCACGGAAGCGGTGAAAGTTTTGGGGATGTAACCGCTTTCTCTTCGCAATTTTCAATTCACACCGCATAACATTTGGAAAAGCAAATGAAACTTGCCAGCAATACAGGCAGCGGCCATATTAACCGAACAATTTATGGCTGACGTTGCAAATAAATATCCCGAAAATGTCCCGGGCAAATACTACGTGGACAACCAGTGCATTGACTGCGACCTGTGCCGCGAAACGGCACCGGACAATTTCAAGCGCAATGAAGACGGCGGATACTCAGTCGTCTGCAAACAACCGGCCTCGCCCGAAGAAGAAGCGCGCTGCAAGGAAGCCAAGGAAGGCTGCCCGGTCGAAGCCATCGGCGATAACGGCGCTTAGTTTTTCGATTCTTCCAAGGCAAATTCACAGAGGCGCGGCGATTATTCCTTTGCCCGTGGGTGAAATTTCCGGTGAATGTCGCGCAGCCGATTGCCGGTGATGTGCGTATAAACCTCCGTCGTGCTGATGTTCGCGTGGCCAAGTAATTCCTGAATCACCCGCAAATCCGCGCCGTGCTCCAGCAAATGCGTCGCGAAACTGTGCCGCAGCATGTGCGGTGTGATATTGCGCGCGACGTTAGTCCGCTTAACTCGATTTTTAATCCGCAACCAGAGTGTCACCGCCGCGAACGGTGTGCCGCGTTTCGTCAAAAACACGTTTGCCGGCGAACGCGGCGTGACGAGCTTCGGCCGGCCGACTTCAATGTAACGATTCAATGCTTCAACAGCCTTGCGCCCAACCGGCACGACGCGCTCCTTGTTGCCTTTGCCGATGACGTTAATGAAGCCGACTTCGAGATGCAGTTGTTCGAGGCGCAAATTTCGCAGTTCAGCGAGCCGTAAACCGGAGGCGTAAGCGAGTTCCAAAATCGCTTGATCGCACAAACTTTCGGGCGTTTCCGGTGATTCCGGAGTGAGCAGTTTTTCGATTTCCTGGTTCGATAATGCTTTCGGCAGGCGTTTCCATCGGCGCGGCAACGACAGATTTTCCGCCACGTTGACCGGCAATAACTTTTCATTTTCGGCGAAGCGATAAAACGCGCGTAACGCGGCGATTTCAAGATAAACGCTCTCACCGCTCAATCGGCGTGGCGAATCTTTTGGCTGATTGATCAGAGCTCGTTCGCGTTCGTGCTGAAGGAACGCCATGAGGTGCTTCAATTCGACTTGCTTCCAGTCCGTCAATCCCTGTTTGCCTGCCCACGCGATGAATTTGCCGAGCAATGCCGCATAGGTTTTCTGCGTGTGCTCCGCCTGTCCGCGCTCATGGCGCAGGTATTGCAGAAAATCTTCGACCAAAGTTTGCATTAGAGCTTGCGCCCGGTGAGTCTTTCGTAGGCTTCGAGATAAGTCGCGCTGGTTTTGGCTACGACATCCGGCGGGAGCACCGGACCAGGCGGAGTTTTGTTCCAATCGAGCGTTTCGAGATAGTCGCGGACGAATTGTTTGTCGAAGCTCGGCTGGCTGCGACCGGGCTGATACTGGTCGGCCGGCCAGAAACGCGAGGAATCCGGCGTCAATACTTCATCAATCAAAATGAGTTTACCGTTGTCCATACCAAACTCGAACTTCGTGTCCGCAATGATGATGCCACGCTGGCGCGCGTAATCCCTGGCGAAGTTGTAAATCTTCAAACTCGCCGCGCGCGCCTGCCCAGCCATATCGTCACCGACGATTTTCTTTGCCCGTTCGAATGAAATGTTTTCGTCGTGGCCGGTTTCGGCCTTGGTGGCCGGCGTGAAAATCGGTTCCGGCAATTCGGACGATTCCTTCAGGCCCGGCGGCAGCTTGATGCCACAAACGGTTTGCGATTTCTGGTATTCCTTCCAGCCGCTGCCGGCGAGATAGCCGCGCACGACACATTCGATGGCCAGCGGTTCGCATTTCTTCACGATCATCGAGCGGCGCGCGAGTTTGTCGGCGAACGGCTGGAGATTTTTCGGCAGCGGCTTCCCGCTTTGCGGGACGCGCGAAATGAGATGGTTTGGCTGGAACGATTCGGTCTGTGCGAACCAGAAATAGGAAATCTGCGTGAGCACCTCGCCTTTGCGCGGGATGCCGTTGGGCATGACGACGTCGAACGCCGAGAGGCGGTCGGTCGCGACGAACAGCAAGCGATCGCCGAGGTCGAAAACTTCGCGCACCTTGCCGCTCTTGAGCTTTTTGACGCCCGGTAAATCGAGTTGAAGGACTGTTTCAGTTTTCATTTTGCGCAAAATATGGAGTCAAAAATCGTTTCTATTCAAAGGTAGAATGCAGAAACCCAGCCATTCAAAGATCAGGTGTACGTAAATAATTTCTTCATTCTTCATTCAACCTTCTGCATTTCTTCATGCCACCGCGCGCGGCGGAATGTTTTTCACCAGCAGCGGAATGCTCACCTGCGATTTGTCGTCCAGCCGGACATCCACGGAATACAAACCCGCCTCGGCGAACTTCAATTGCTGGATGTTCACGATGAAATTGCGCGTGAGGAAATGCGCGTCGTCCGGCAGCGTCACTTTGACCGGGATCTCGATGGGCGGCATGATGGGATGGCCGTCGGCATTGATGAAATTCAGCTTCAGCTTGCGCTGGCCCTCATCGTCGGCAGCGAACGTGACGCGTAATGCCACGGCGCATTGCGGATGCACGGCGGGCAGCTGCTGCGCGTAAATCGTGTCGAACGCGCCGAGGAGATTCATTTTCCCGTTGTCGTCGGTCGCGGCGTCGCAAAGCACCGCTACTTGAACATTCATGCCACAATAAAGACACGAATTTCACGAATTGGCACGAATTTCTTTTTGTTAACTGGCCGACCGCGCTTCTAAAAACTCTTTCAATTCCTTCGCCGCTTTTCCACCGAAACCCGGCACGGCAGCGATTTGTTCCACCGTCGCTGTTCGCAACCGTTGCACCGAACCGAATTTTTTCAGCAGCGCCTGTTTGCGCCGCTCCCCGATGCCGGAAAATTCGTCGAGCACGCTTTCCGAAATCCGCTTGATGCGAAGCTGCGCGTTATAGGAATTCGCCACGCGATGCGATTCATCGCGAATCCGCTGGAGCAGTTTCACCCCCGGATGGTTGAGACCGAGCCGCAACGGTTCGCTTTTACCGGGCTGGTAAATCTCCTCAAATTCCTTTGCCAGCCCGATAATGGGAATTTTTTCCAGACAGAGTTTTTTTAATTCGTTACAAGCCGCGTTGAGTTGGCCTTTGCCGCCATCTATGAGGATAAGGTCGGGCAGGTTTGGGTAGGGCGCGCTGTCCCTAGCGCGCCGCGGCTCGCTCAGAGAGCGAGCCCTACCCTCGCGCAAAAGGCGCGTATACCGCCGCTTCACGACTTCCGCCATGCTGGCGAAATCGTCCTGGCCCTCGACGGTTTTGATTTTGAACCGGCGGTAATTCGCGCGATCAGGCCGGCCGTGCTTGAAACTCACCAGCGACGCGACGGCGAACGTGCCGCTGATGTTCGAAATGTCGAAGCCTTCGATGCGTTGCGGCGGTTCGCGCAGGTTAAGAGCCTTCGCCAGTTCCGTGAGGTCGCGCTGCGGGTCCATCGCCAGCGGCAACGTGTAAGGCACGCGCTTAAACTTCCGCTCCTTCTTCGTCGTTTCCTTCAGATCACAGATGAGATCGCGCAAGCCGGCTGCTTTTTCATAATCCTGCGCAACGGCGGCCTTGCGCATTTCGACTTCGAGTTGTTCCTTCATCTCGTGGCACTGGCCTTCCAGAAAATCGCAAGCGGCGCGGACCTGATCGAGATATTGTTCGCGTGTGACGTTACCGATGCACGGTGCGGTGCAGTATTTCAAATGCGCGTAGAGACAATGCTTATAATCGGCCTCGCCCGGCGTGAACACGCGGCAGCCGCGCAGATTGAACTGCCGCCGCACCAACGCGAGTGTGTTGCGCAGCGCGCCCGAATTCGAGAACGGCCCGAAGTACCGCGCACCATCGTCTTTTTTCAGCCGGGTAAAGGTGAAGTTGGGGATCGGGTCGTTGAGATTGACCTTGAGCATCAGGAACCGTTTGTCGTCGCGGAAACTGACGTTGTAACGCGGATGAAATTCCTTGATGAGTTTGCCTTCGAGCAGAAACGCCTCCGGTTCGCTGCGGACGACGTGAATGTCGAAATCGTGGATGGCCTCGACCAGCGCGTTGAATTTCAGGTCCCAGCCCAGGCGGCGCGACGGATGGAAATACTGGCTCACGCGTTTGCGCAAGTCGCGCGCCTTGCCGATGTAAATGACCGTGCCGAACCGGTCCTTCATCAGGTAGATGCCCGGTTTGTGCGGCAAGACGCTCAACTTCTTGCGGATGGCTTCAATCACAGTCACAATGGAATTTCAACGCAAAGCCGCCACGGTGCAAAGGAATTTTCAACCGCCAATTTGCGCGGACAAGCGCGGAAACGAGACCGGATTTTTGAGTTGCACGCCGAAT
Source organism: uncultured Verrucomicrobiae bacterium (assembly GCA_963835625.1). Taxonomy (GTDB): domain Bacteria; phylum Verrucomicrobiota; class Verrucomicrobiia; order Limisphaerales; family UBA11358; genus UBA11358. Next base: position 61,337 of record CAWIGO010000011.1, on the reverse strand, counting down.
CGAATGGGCGTATCAGGCGGGCGAACCCAAGAAAGGAAACCCATATGCCAGAAAACCAAACACCAACGCCGCCGGCTCAACCGCCACAAAACCCAAACCCGATCAGCCCAAACGAAGCCCAAGCCCGCACCTGGAACATGCTGTGTCACTTGAGCGCGCTGGTGGGTTTCATCATCCCGTTTGGCAACATTCTTGGCCCATTGCTGGTCTGGCAAATCAAGAAGAACGAAATTCCTTCTGTGAATGTTCACGGCAAGGCGGCGCTCAATTTTCAAATCACCGTGACCATTGCCATATTCATCGGCATGGCCGTGGCCATTTTGCTGTCCTTTATCCGCATCGGCTTTTTGCTGTTCCCGCTGGTGATTTTAATCGGCCTAGCCGGGCTGATCCTTGCCATCATTGCCGGCCTCAAGGCCAACAACGGAGAGGAATACCAGTATCCTTACAGTCTGAATCTCGTTAAATAGAAGCCGGGGCAGGCGAAGGCTGAAGTTTATTTGGACTTTGGGCTTTGGACTTCGGACCTCTTTGTCATATGCCGGTGGACGAAGAAATAATAAAGTCCGCCGAGCACCAGCATCGCGCCGCCCAGCCAGAGCGTGAGGTGATGCAATTCGCCGCGCATGAGCTTTTCATCCTGGCCCGCCTTGACGCCGACGTAACACAACACCGAACACCAGATGCCCGAGCCGAGCACGGTGAACACAGAAAATTGCAGGTAATTCATCCGCACGATGCCCGCCGGGATGCCGATGAGATGCCGCACCACCGGCAGCAACCGCGAAATGAAAATGCCCATCGCGCCGTAATGCGCCGACCAGCGCTCGGCCTTTTCGACTTTCTCCGGCGAAATCATCACGAACCGGCCATAACGCATTACCAGTGGACGCCCGGCAATCCGCGACGCCCAATACATCGCCGTCGCGCCGAGCCACGAACCGAGCGCTCCGGCAATGACGATGCCCCAGAGATTAAGCGGAATCTGGTGGGTGTAGGCCAGATGCGCTGCGGGCGGGATGATGACTTCGCTCGGCAACGGCGCGACGGAACTTTCGATGGCCATGAGCAACACGATGACCGAATAACCACCGCTTTTGAGCGCACCCAAATACCAGGCAATGACGGGCTTGAACAGCGACTTGAACATCGGATGCTGGTTATAGCGGAAAAAAACGTGGGAGCAATCCGCGAATTACGCGAATTTCCGATGATTTTCGGCCTTTATTCGTGGTCATTCGCGTAATTCGCGGATCAAGCTTTCAGAAAAAACCGCCGTTGCTTTTCGCTGATGGGCATTTCGAGCTTTTCCATCACGGCCAGCATGTCTTCCCAGACCTTGCGCTTCTCGCTCATGGCCTGGTTGCGCAGCAGGTAAGCCGGATGATACGTCGGCATGAGCGGCGTGCCGCGATAGGTTTTCCAGGTGCCGCGCAGCTTGGTGATGCCAATGGTCTTGCCCAACAAACCTTCCACCGCCGTTGCACCGAGGGCGACAATCACTTTGGGCCGGATCAAATCAATCTGCTCGTGCAAATACGGAATGCACGTGGCCATTTCATCGGAGGTCGGCTTGCGATTGCCGGCGGTCTGGCCGGGCGTGTCGGGCCGGCATTTCAAAATGTTGCCGATGTAAACATCCGCGCGCCGAAGCCCCATTGCCTGAATGATTCTCGTGAGCAACTGGCCGGCCTTGCCGACGAACGGTTCGCCCTGCTCGTCTTCGTCCCCGCCCGGCGCCTCGCCGATGAACATGATCTGCGCGTCAATGTTGCCGACGCCAAACACGACGTTCTTGCGCGACGCGGCAAGGTGCGCGCACTTGACGCAGGCCAGCGCCCGTTCGCGCAACGCGGCAAACGCTGTCGCCTTTGCCTGCGGATCGAGCGGTGGACCTTGACTGACAACGGTCTCGCCCGGCAAGGCGAGTAGTATCGCCTGTTCGGCAACAGGTTGTGGAATTGCGGATTGCGGATTGCGGATTGTGGACTGAGCCAGCGGTTTGGGAGGTAGTGACGGTGCCGCAGTTTTTTCAATTTGAGATTTGAGATTCGGAACTTGTGATTTTCCGCCGGACGGTTGCGCCAGCGCGCGGAGCGTTTCAGGCGAAACGGCGACGTGGCGCACGCCGCGCGATTTCAAATCTTCGAGATGCTGAATCGTCGCATCGAGCAATTTGTCGTAATCCGCAGACATGGCGTCATCGTAACTTGCGCCGCGTCGTCCGCACGAAAATTCTGCATGCAGCTAAAGCTTGCAGCCGAATCCATCACAAGACTACCGTTTCGCCTGTGACTCTGGAAGACCATCTGGGCGACATCATCAGCAAGGCGCGCGCCATGAGCGGCATTTCCGCTGCGGCAGCGTCAAAGGCCGCCGGAATTTCCGAAACCGAATTGTCCGCGCTGGAAAATTCAGGCCGCGCGGCAAAAAAATTAAATTTCGCCTCGCTCGCGCCGCTGATTGGCTTAAATGCGTCCAAACTCGAAGGCATTGCCAACAACTGGCTGCCAACGGAGAAAGAGCTGGGCACGTGGCGCGAATTGCGCTGCTTCACAACCACAGCCGGGGGGATGGCGGTGAACGGCTATTTGATTTGGGACGAGGTTTCGCGCGAAGCCGCGCTGTTCGACACCGGCTGGGACGCGAAGCCGGTCTTGGATTGCATCGCCGAAAATCAGCTTGTGCTCCGGCACATTTTCATCACGCACACACACCACGATCACGTTGCCGCATTGGGCGCCATTCGCGAAGCGTTTCCCAAGGCGAAAGTGCACAGCGGTTCCAAAAACGCGCCGGTGGACCAGCGGAATCGCGCGAATGATTTCATTCATCTCGGCAACCTGCGCATCACGAACCGCGACACGCCCGGCCACGCGGAGGACGGCGTGACTTACATCGTCGGCAACTGGCAGGAGGACGCGCCGCACGTGGCGATTGTCGGCGATGCGATTTTTGCCGGGTCAATCGGGCGCGGAAACCAGTCGTGGGATTTGGCGAAGCAGAAAATCCGCGAGCAAATTTTATCGCTGCCGCCTGAAACGCTGATTTGCCCCGGCCACGGCCCGCTGACAACGGTGGCGGAGGAAAGGGAACACAATCCGTTCTTCTAATTTACGATTTGACCCGAGTATTGGCGATTGTTAGCCTTCTTCTCTATTCCAAACGGTTTTATGCGACATACCATTTCAGTTCTCGTGGAGAATAAGTTCGGCGTGCTCACGCGCGTGGCGGGCTTGTTCAGCGGACGCGGCTACAACATTGACACGCTCAACGTCGGCCCGACTCAGGACCCGAAGACGTCGCGCATGAGCATCGTCACGCACGGCGACGAGGCGACACTGGAGCAAATCGTCAAGCAGCTCAATAAGCTGCCCGACGTGCTCAAGGTGCAGGATTTCCACGAGGGCGAATACGTGGACCGCGAACTGGTGCTCGTGAAGGTTTCAGTGGATTCGAAGTCGCGCGCCGAGGTGATGCAAATCACGGACATTTTCCGCGCGAAAATCGTGGACGTGCAACCCAAGAGCCTCGCCATTGAAATCACCGGCAACGAGAGCAAGGTGGAAAAGTTCGTCGAATTGATGAGTTCGTTCGGCGTGACGGACATCACACGCACCGGCAAGGTCGCGATGCCACGGAAGTAGTTTCAAGTATCAAGTTTTCAGTTTCAAGTTAAGCAAACATTCAACGTTCAATTTCACAGGATACGATACCATGGCAAAAATCAATTTTGGCGGCACACTTGAAACAGTTGTCACACGCAAGGAATTTCCGATGGCCAAGGCCCGTCGGGTGTTGAAAAACGAAACTATCGCCATCATCGGCTACGGCGTGCAGGGACCGGCGCAATCGCTCAACCTGCGCGACAACGGTTTCAAGGTCATCATCGGCCAGGCGCCGCAGTTCAAGCGCGACTGGGACCGCGCCGTGAAGGACGGCTGGAAACCCGGCAAGACGCTTTTCGACATTGAAGAGGCCGTGCGCCGCGGCACGATCATTCAAATGCTGGTCTCGGACGCCGCGCAACGCGCCATCTGGCCGAGCGTAAAGCGGAATTTGAAGCCCGGTGCTGCGCTCTATTTCTCGCACGGCTTTTCCATCGCCTACCGGAAGCAAACCGGCGTGATTCCGCCGAAGAACGTGGATGTGATCATGGTGGCGCCCAAAGGCTCCGGCCTGAATGTCCGGCGCAATTTTCTCACCGGCGCGGGCATCAATTCGAGTTTCGCCGTTGAACAAGATGCCACTGGCCATGCCAAGGACCGGTGTCTGGCTGTTGGCGTTGGCATCGGTTCCGGCTATTTGTTTCCGACCACCTTCCAGCACGAAGTATTCAGCGACCTGACAGGCGAACGTGGTGTATTGATGGGCGCGCTGGCCGGCATCATGGAGGCGCAATACGACGTGCTCCGCGCCCACGGCCATTCGCCGAGCGAAGCGTTCAACGAGACCGTCGAGGAACTCACGCAGTCGCTCATCCGCCTCGTGGACGAGAACGGCATGGACTGGATGTATTCCAACTGCTCGGCGACCGCCCAGCGCGGCGCCTTGGACTGGAAGCCTAAATTCAAAAAGGCCGTGCTGCCGGTGTTCAAGGCGCTGTATGAACGCGTCCGAACCGGCAAGGAATGTGCCCGCGTGCTCTCCGCCTGCGGAGCGCCAAACTACCAGGTGCAGTTGCAGAAGGAATTGGGCGAAATCCACAATTCCGAAATGTGGCGCGCCGGCGCTGCTTCCCGCGCGTTGCGTCCAAAGCAATCTGACAAGGTCATCGCCAAAGGCACCAAGGGCGTCTCCGGACGCATGGCAAACTGAAGTCGGCGCAAAAAATTAAAAGCCGCTGGAGCAATCCAGCGGCTTTTTTGTTTCAATATCGGAGGGGCGAGTTCCACGAGCCCCAAATTTCCCTGGTGGTTCAACCGCCCAGCGAACCCGGATCGCCCACATCGCCCTTGTTGAAATCCACGTAGGCTTCCGTCAAATCCGCCGCGTAAATCACCGCACCGGCTTTGCCGAGATTTAAACCAATGTGCAAATCAAATTCCTTTGGGGCAACAGCGGCGCAAAGCTGCTTGAATGTCGCCTTGGTCGGCTGGCCGCGTTTGAGACTCCACAAAATATTCCAGCTGGCGGGCTTGCTGTAACCAATATCCACCTTCTCCTCGACAATCGTGGCTGCGCTGTAACCGATGGCGTCAATGATGCGGCCCCAATTCGGGTCGCCGCCATGCCAGCTGGTCTTGACCAGCGCGCTGTTGGCCACGGCGCGGGCGGCGGCATCGGCATCGGCAAAATTTTTCGCGCCGTTGACGCGTACGGTCACGACGCGATGCACACCTTCGCCATCCCGCACAATCATCTTTGCCAGTTCAAGACAAATATGATTCAATGCCGATTGGAAAATTGCGAATTGCGAATTGCGAATTGCGAATTTTTTATTTCCCGCCAGTCCGTTCGCCAGCACCAGCACGGTGTCGTTCGTGCTCATGTCGCCGTCCACCGTGATGCGATTGAAACTCCGCGCGACTGCCTCACGCAAGGCAGCGTGCAAGGTTTTTGCTTCAACGGCCGCATCGGTTGTAATGAAACACAACATGGTCGCGTGTAATGGCATCGCACTGGGACGCCTGCCGGTGGCACTCATGCCGGGCTGAATCATGCCCGCGCCCTTGCAAATGCCGCCGATGCGAACCGTCCTGCCATCAAGCTTGAATTCGACCGCGATTTGTTTGGATCGCGTGTCGCTCGTCATAATCGCTTCCGCGGCATGGCCGGCATGTTTGATTGAATGGCCGAGGTGTTTTGCGGCTTCGAAAATGCCGCGCTTCACATTTGCCATCGGCAACGCGACACCAATGCGCCCGGTTGAACCCACAAGAATGTGCTTGACCGAAAGGCACAATGCTTTTGCGGCAATGTCCGTCATCATCCGCGCATCCTTCAATCCTTGTTTGCCGGTGCAGGCATTTGCGTTGCCGGAATTGACGACGACGGCCTGTGCCACGCCTTTTTTCACGCGCCCGGCGCAAACCTTCACCGGCGCGGCGCAGATTTGATTCGTTGTGAACATTCCGGCGACGGCCGCCGGCACTTCGGACACAATCAACGCGAGGTCGCGTTTTCGGCCTTTGTTCGAGCCTTTGCCCGTGCCGAGGCGTTTGATGTCGCAGAATACACCGCCGGCGAGAAAGCCTTGCGGTGCGACGATGGAACCTGAAATTTCTTTGAACAATTTTCTCACGTTTGCTGTGGAGCGCAAATTGCGGAAAGCAGCGGCGCTTTTCAAACTTTTATCGCGTCAATTTCCAGCCGCACCATGCGGACGTGAACGCGGCCATCATCGTCCGGTGGATGTTTGGCAACGTAATGGTCCGTGGCAGCGGTGACGAATTCTTCGCGCGCATTTTCCGGCACGCGCTGGATGTAAGGCAACCAGGTCGTCCGCAGCCACGCGGCGAAACCATCGCGGCCATTGTAAACCGCGTCCTTCGGCGACAGCTTGACGCCGAGCGTTTTGAACCCGAAACGCGGCAGCCATCTTTCGTAGTCTTCCGGCGAGTAAAAAAAATACGGCTTTCCCATTCCCCGGAAAAATTCGCGCCAGCGTTTGAGCCGCATTTCCGGTCGCAGCACGACGAAAACGTCGTGTGCGTTGCCTTTGCCGCCACACGAAACGACGAGCCGCCCGCCGGAACGCAAACACGTCGCCGCGCCGCGCAGAAATGCCCGATGATCGTCCACCCAATGCAACGCCGCGTTGGAAAAAACCAAATCGAATTGCCGGGCAAAACGGATTTGGCGCGCGTCCATGACGTGAAACTCCAGATTGGGGAATTTGCTCTGCGGAAAAGTTCTTCGCGCGAATTCGATCATTTGCGGCGAGGCGTCAATACCGATCGCCGCGCCGCGCGGAATGGCGTGCGCGATTTCGGCGGTCACTTTGCCGTCGCCGCAGCCGACGTCAAGAACGTGCTCGTCGCCGCGGAGTTGAAGCTTGGCGATCAACTCGCGCGCCCAAGATTGTTGCAGCACGGAGTTCGCGGCGTAATCCGCCGCGTTCCACTCGGCAGTTGGCGAAACAGGTTCGGACATCTGCACACTCAAACCAATCCCGCCGTTTCGGGAAAACCGCAAAGAATATTCATACTTTGCACGGCCTGGCCGCCCGCGCCTTTGACCAGATTGTCCTCGGCACTCATCACGATGAGCCGACCCGTGCGCGGGTCGAGCCGCCACGCGATTTCGATGACGTTGGTGCCAACGACATTTTTGGTGTCGGGCAAATTGTCACCGTCCAGCAAACGAACAAACGGTTCATTGCCGTAAACCTTTTGGTAACATGCGGAAATTTTCCCCGCGTCAATGGACTTTTCCACAGGCGCGAGATAAAGCGTCGTCAAAATGCCGCGATTCACCGGAATCAAATGCGGCGTGAACTGGATGGTGACTTTGATTCCGGCGGCGAGTGAAAGTTGTTCCTCGATTTCCGACAAATGCCGGTGCTTGGGCACGCCGTAAGGCCGGACGCTTTCGTTGCATTCGCAAAAAAGATAATCCACTTCGGCTTTCCGTCCCGCGCCGCTGAGGCCGCTCAAGGAATCGGCGATGATGCCAGTGGGCTTGATCAAGCCAGCCTTCAACAGTGGAATGACTGGCAGCAAAATGCCTGTCGGGTAACAGCCCGGTGACGCGACGAGCGACGCCCGTTTGATTTGCCCGCGATAAATTTCCGGCAGGCCGTAAACGGATTTTTTCAGCAAATCCGGCGCAGGATGGTCATGCGCATAAAATTTCCTGTAAATTCCCACGCTCTTGAGCCGGAAGTCGGCGCTCAAATCAATCACCACGCAGCCGGCATTGAGCAGCGGCACGGCGTATTCGGCCGCAACGCCATGCGGCAACGCGAGAAACACCACATCGGCTTGCTTCGCGAGCCGTTCGGCGTCCGGCTCTGTAAACCGGAGCGTCTTTGATTTCGGATGGCTGGCAAACCTCGGGAAAATCTGCGCCAGCGTTTGCCCGGCACTTTGGCGCGAGGTCACGGCCACCAGCTCCACATGAGGATGGTGCAGCAACAACCGGACGAGTTCCTCGCCGGAGTAACCGGAGGCGCCGATGATGGCGACTTTCTTTGATTTCATGCTGCCTTTCTATTTAACGCAAAAACGCGAAAACGCAGAGAAAAATTTTCAAACAAAAAACCCCGCCGGTTTTGCCAGCGGGGCTTGGAAATTTCCAGTGCGATTAACGCTTCGAGTATTGGAAGCGTTTGCGCGCGCCCGGCTGGCCGTATTTCTCGCGTTCACGCATGCGCGGATCGCGTGTCAGCAGACCCTCGGCCTTGAGCGCAGGACGCAGGCTGGCATCGGCCACAATCAGCGCGCGGGCGATGCCGTGCCTTACGGCGCCGGCCTGGCCGTTGGGTCCGCCGCCGGTGACATTAATGCTCACGTCAAATTTTTCCGCAGTGCCGGTGGCGCTCAACGGTTGTGTCACGGTTGCGCGCAACGTCTCCAGCGCGAAATAATTTTCAAACGGACGTCCGTTGACGGTGATTTTGCCGTTGCCGGAGGCCAGACGGACGCGCGCGATGGCGGTCTTGCGCCGTCCCGTGCCGAGAAATTCATTGGTTTTGGTTTCAGCCATCTGTCAGTTGAGGGTTGAGAGTTGAGATAATCAGGCCACGACCTTGAGCGGTTCAGGTTTTTGCGCCTCATGCAGGTGTTTCGGGCCTTTGAAAACCTTCAGCTTGGTCAGCAACTGGCTGCCGAGCCGGTTTTTGGGAATCATGCCTTTGACAGCGTGCATGATGAGTTTTTCCGGGTGTTTCGCGCGGACCTGGGCGACCGAGGTGTATTTCTCGCCGCCTTTCCAGCCGGAATAGCTCATGTATTCCTTGGCGGTTTCCTTCTTGCCGGTGAGACGGACTTTTTCGGCATTGATGACAATGACAAAATCACCAGCATCGAGGTGCGGCGTGAAGACGGGCTTGTTTTTGCCACGCAAAACATCGGCCACCTGCACGGCCAGCCGGCCGAGCACGGCACCGTCGGCATCTATCACGTGCCACTTGCGCCCGTCCAAATTCACTTTGGGCAAATGCGTTTTCATTCAAAAACCGAGCAAAGGAACGCGGAATTTATCAGACGGAGGGACGAAGTCAATAAGGCAATTGTGCAGTTTTTAATGATAACGACGTGAAAACCCGTGACACGAACTTGACTTCCAATGTCCAGCGCTTCATTAAACAGTCCCAAAACAAGTCGGGAATCCCTGAATGAATTTGTTTCGTAATTTGCTCCGCCGAAGAAGTGTCGCTGACCTACAGGCTGAAGTGCTGACGGACAAAAGCCTTAAACGGGCCCTGGGGCCGGTGAATCTGACCGCGTTGGGAATCGGCGCCATCATCGGCGCGGGCATCTTTGTCCTCACCGGCCAGGCAGCCGCAAAATACGCGGGTCCGGCCATTGTTTTTTCCTTTGTGCTGGCTGGGCTTGCTTGCGCGTTCGCCGGACTGTGTTACGCCGAGTTTTCGGCCATGATCCCGATTTCCGGGTCAGCCTACACCTATGGCTACGCGACGCTGGGCGAATTTGTCGCATGGATCATCGGCTGGGATTTAATCCTCGAATATTTGTTTGCCGCTTCCACAGTCGCGGTCGGTTGGTCGGGATATGTGGTGTCATTTCTCAAGGAGCTTGGGATCACCATTCCATCCGCCTTCACTTCCGCGCCTTACAATCATGTGACCCCGCCCGATGCGGGATGGAACATCTGGCGGCTTTTCACAGAAGGCTGGGTCAGCAGCGGCGCTGTGCTGAATGTCCCGGCCATGTTGGTCGTCGGGTTTATCACGTTTTTGCTCGTCCTCGGCATCAAGGAATCCGCCATGTTCAACAACGTCATCGTGGCGATAAAAATGTCGGTGATTTTGACGTTTATTGCCGTTGGGATTGCCTACATCAACCGGAATAACTGGCATCCGTTCGTGCCGCCGTCACTCGGCCCCGGTGAATTCGGCTGGAGCGGCGTGGTGCGCGGGGCGGGTGTGATCTTTTTTGCCTATATCGGTTTCGATGCCGTGTCCACGGCCGCGCAGGAGGCTAAAAATCCCCAGCGCGACATGCCCATTGGTATCCTGGCTTCATTGGCGCTTTGCACCGTCCTTTATATCGCCGTGGCGCTCGTTTTAACGGGCATTGTGTCCTACACCAAACTCAATGATCCGGCCCCGATCGCTGTGGCAATCAATTCACTTGGGCCGTCGGTGGCCTGGTTGCGGCCCATCATCAAGATTGGCGCGATTGCGGGTCTTTCGTCCGTGATCCTGGTGATGATGCTCGGCCAGCCGCGGATTTTTTACACAATGTCGAAGGACGGGTTGCTGCCGCCGGTGTTCAGCGCGGTGCATCCTAGGTTCCGCACACCTTGGATCGCCCAGATTCTCACCGGCGTGACTGCCATGCTGGTGGCGGGTTTGTTCCCCATCGGCCTTCTGGGCGAACTCGTGTCCATCGGCACGCTCCTCGCGTTCGCCATCGTCTGCGCCGGTGTGTTCGTGCTGCGATTCACCGATTCACAAATCCCCCGATCATTCCGCACGCCGGTTTTTTGGCTGGTTGCACCTCTAGGCGTGATTTTTTGCGGCTATTTGATGTATGGACTGCCCGCTGACACGTGGGCGCGGCTCATCGTTTGGATGGCCATCGGACTGGCCATCTATTTCACCTACGGCTGCCGTCATTCCAAAGTGCAGCGGCGACACGGCAAAGCGCGGCTAATTTAAGCCTGATTCTCGCACGGTTTCACCTTTGGCCGGTCGGTGAATGGAAACGTCAAAAAAAGATTGCATGGGAAATGAATCAAACGTATGTTTGAACCATGAGGCCAACATCGGTAAAATCAAAACCGCCTCCCCATCGTTTGCCCGCGGCGGAAACGCGGGGGCGGGTGCTGGACGCGGCGGAACGGTTGTTCGCCGAGCGCGGCATTGAGGCGGTTTCCATTCGTGACATTACCCGCGCCGCCAAGGCAAATCTGGCGGCCATCAATTATCATTTCGGCACCAAGCAGGAACTGGTGGCCGAGATTTTCAGCCGACGGTTGACGCCGTTGAGCCAGGAGCGGCTGGCTTTGCTGGATGAAGTGGAACGGAAGGCCGGCGGCAAGCCCGCCCGGCTGGAGGTCATTCTGGAGGCGCTGTTTCGCCCGGCGGTGGAACAGTCCTTCGTCTGCGCCCACGGGAACAAGGCGTTCATGCAACTTTTCGGACGCTGCCTCAGCGAGCCGAGCGCAGCAGTCGAACACCTCATCCACAGGCATTTTGAAACGACGATTCGGCGGTTCAACGCGGCGATTTTGCGGGCGCTGCCCCGGCTTCCCGAACAGGAATTGTTCTGGCGAATCAGTTTCATCGGCGGCGCGATGCATCATGCCTTGCTGATTTGCGGCAAACCAAGTTTGATGCCGACCGGCATGCACAAACGCTTGAACGCGGAGGAATTGATTCAGCGCCTGATCGCCTTCGCGGCGGCTGGATTGCGCGTTCCGGCATCACATTAACGCGAACAGGTGGCGCGAAAACAAATTTGCGAAAAAAGGATGAATATGAATTTGATCAAACGACAAGACCATACCCGGCGACCGGGTGCAACATTGATTTGGGGTGCCGCAACTTCACTAGCACTGCTGGCGCTGGCCGGTTGCGGCCGCCAGCAAGCGCAAAATGGCGTTATGCCACCGCCAGAGGTCGGCGTGGTTACCATCGCGCCGGAGTCCGTGGCTTTGACGACGGAATTGCCGGGGCGGATTGACCCGGTACGTGTGGCGCAGGTGCGGGCGCGCGTGGACGGCATCGTGTTGCATCGGAATTTTCGCGAAGGCGCCGACGTCACAAACGGTGAAGTCCTTTACGAGATTGATCCCGCGCCATACAAAGCCGCGCTCGACAGCGCGAACGCCAGTCTGATGCAGGCGCAACAGCTGGTGGAACGTTACAAACCGCTGGTGGACATCAATGCTGTGAGCAAACAGGATTACGACAATGCCGTGTCAGCGGCGGCCCAGGCCAAAGCCGCGCAAGAAATCGCCGCGGTCAATTTCGGTTATTGCACCGTCACCGCGCCGATTTCTGGAAAAATCGGCGCGGCGCTGGTCACTGAAGGCGCGTTGGTCAGCCAAAGTGCCGCGACCGAAATGGCCGTGGTCCAGCAATTGGACCCGATTTATTGCGATTTCACCGAATCAAGCACAGAAGTGCTGCGTCTGCAGCGTGAACTGGACAGCGGCACGCTCAACAGCGTCGCGCCCGGCGAAGCGAAGGTGACGTTGTTGCTGGATGACGGGACGACTTACCAGCATCCCGGCAAACTGTTGTTTTCCGACGTCACGGTGGACCCCAGCAGCGGGATGATCACATTGCGCGCGGAATTTCCCAATCCCGACCATTTGCTACTGCCGGGGATGTTTGCGCGGGGAGTGCTGGAACAGGCGGTTGACACCAAGGCCATCACCGTTCTCCAGCGCGGCGTCAACGTCGGCGCGAACAGCATTACCACCGCGATGGTGGTGGGGGCAGACGGCAAGGTGGAATCCAGATTGATTAAAATCGGCTCGGCCGTAGGGAACAAATGGGTCGTCACAGAAGGGCTGAAAGCGGGGGACCGCGTCATCGTCGAAGGTTTGCAAAAAGTTCAACCAGGGATGGTGGTAAAACCAGTCCTTTTTAATCCAACCGGCGACAATGCTTCCGCGTCGCCACTTTCGGTTCAGGGAAATTAACTGGACATCGCCATGCCGAAATTTTTCATAGACCGCCCGATTTTTGCCTGGGTGATTTCCCTGCTCATCATGCTGGCGGGGTGTCTGGCCATCACCCATCTGCCGGTCGCCCAATATCCCAGCGTCGCGCCGCCGTCCATCGCCATCAACGCCATGTATGCGGGCGCTTCCGCGGAAACGGTGCAGGACACGGTCACGTCCGTGATCGAGCAGCAGATGAATGGCATTGACAACCTGCTCTACATGTCATCCAGCAGCAGCGCGAGCGGCCAGTCCACCGTGACGCTATATTTCCGGGCCGGCACCGATCCGGACATCGCGCAGGTGCAGGTGCAGAACAAATTGCAACTGGCCATCCCCAACCTGCCCCAAACAGTCCAGCAACAGGGCATCACGGTCCTCAAATCCACCCGCAACTTCCTGATGGTTTTCACGCTCTCGTCCACAAACAAGGACACGAGCGCCATCCTGCTGGGCAATTACATTTCGTCGAGCGTGCTCGATCCCATCCGCCGCCTCACCGGCGTGGGCGAAGCGGACCTGTTCGGCACCGAATACGCCATGCGCATCTGGCTGAACCCTCAAAAGCTCGAAAGCTACAGCCTTGTTGCCAACGACGTCATCAATGCCATTCAGGCTCAAAACATGGAGGTCCCAGTCGGACAACTTGGCGCGGCCCCGTCGGTGAAGGGACAGGAAATCAACATCACCCTGCAAGGCCAAAGTACGCTGCGCACGGTCAAGCAATTCGAGGACATCCTGCTGCGGGTGAATCCCGACGGTTCGCGCGTGTATTTGCGCGACGTTGCCCGGGTCGAGTTGGGCGGCTCGGATTATTCCGTGCAGGCGCGGGTGAATGGACGTCCCGCCGCCGCCGTGGGCATCCGGTTGGCCCCGTCGGCCAACGCCGTCGCTACTGCCAACTCCGTGTACGCAAAATTGGATGAGCTTTCCAAATTTTTCCCGCCGGGCGTGCGCGTGGATTATCCCTATGACAGCTCTGAATTTGTGCGCATTTCCATCCAGGAAGTGGTCAAGACGCTGGTGGAAGCCGTCGTGATGGTGTTCCTGATCATCTTTCTGTTCCTGCAAAATTTCCGGACGACCTTCATTCCCACCATCGTCATACCGGTGGCGCTGCTGGGCACGTTTGCCATCATGTATGCGCTCGGCTTTTCCATCAACGTCCTGACCATGTTCGGCATGGTGCTCGCCGTGGGCGAACTGGTGGACGACGCCATCGTGGTGGTGGAAAACGTGGAACGCATCATGAGCGAGGAGGGCTTGCCGCCGCGCGAAGCGACCCGCAAGGCGATGGGGCAGATCACCGGCGCGCTCATCGGCATTGCGCTCGTGTTGACGGCAGTGTTCATCCCGATGGCGTTCTTTGGCGGCTCGGTGGGGGCGATCTACCGGCAGTTCTCGCTCTCGCTGGTTTCGTGCATGTTGTTCTCCATCTTTCTGGCCATGTCCCTGACGCCGGCGTTGTGCGCCTCGCTGCTCAAGCCGGTTGAAAAAGGGCATCATTTGCGAAAGAAGGGGTTTTTCGGCTGGTTCAACCGCGGCTTTGCCAGCACGCGGAAAAACTATGAAGGCCTCGTGGCCCGGATGCTCAACAAAACGCCGCGGTATCTCTTTATTTATCTGGCGATTGTCGTGGCGGTGGGCTGGTTGTATGTCCGTTTGCCCTCGGCCTTTTTGCCTGATGAAGACCAGGGCTTTTTCATGATCAGCGTCCAGTTGCCGGTGGGCGCGACCTTGGAACGCACGGTGGACGTGCTTAAACAGGTCGAGGGCTACATTTTGAAACAACCGGAAGTGGCGGGCATGGTTGACGTCGCCGGCTTCAGTTTCAACGGCCAGGGGCAAAACGCCGCCATTGCCTTCGTTCATTTGAAAGACTGGCGTCAGCGCCACGGTTCCCAACACACGGTGCAGGCGGTCATCGGCCGCGCCTTCATGGCTCTGGGACGCATCAAGGACGCCATCATTTACCCCATCAATCCCCCGCCGATTCACGAACTGGGCATCGTGTCAGGCTTTGACTTTGAACTGGAGGATCAAGCTGGTTTGGGCCATGAAAAACTCATGCAGGCGCGCGACCAGTTATTTGCGATGGCCGCGACAAATAACAACATCGTCCAGTTGCGCTTTCAGGGATTGGAGGACACGCCCGAACTCAAGGTGGACATTGACCAGGCCAAAGCCAGCGCGCTGGGCGTTTCGCTGGCGGACTTGAACACGGCGCTCGAAACCTATTTCGGTTCGGATTACATCAACAATTTCGTGAACGGCAACCGCGTGCAACGGGTCATCGCGCAACTGGACTCGCCGTATCGCATGTTGCCCCAGGACGTCGGCAACGCCTATGTGCGCAACAACAACGGCCAGATGGTTTCCCTTTCCAGCCTGGCCACCGTGCATTGGATTTACGGCTCGCCGCAGTTGCAGCATTTCAATGGTCTCCCGTCGCTTGAACTGGTCGGCGCCGCGCCGCCGGGCAAGAGCACGGGCGAAGCCATGACCGCCATGGAAAATCTGGCAAAAAAACTGCCCACCGGTTTTGGCTACGAATGGACCGGCCAGTCCTTCGAGGAACGTTTGTCGGCCAAACAAGCGCCCCTGCTCTATGCGCTGTCGCTCATCGTGGTGTTTCTGGCGCTGGCCGCGCTTTACGAAAACTGGTCCGTTCCGGTGGCGGTGATTCTCGTCGTACCGCTCGGCATCCTCGGCTCTTTGCTGGCCGCCAACCTGCGTGGCCTGCCCAACGACGTGTTTTTCAAAGTCGGCCTGCTGACCATCGTCGGCCTGTCCGCCAAAAACGCCATCCTCATCATCGAATTCGCCAAGAACCTCCAGGCGCAGGGCAAAGGTTTGATTGAAGCCACACTGGAAGCCGCGCATTTGCGGTTGCGTCCGATTTTGATGACGTCGCTGGCGTTCATCCTCGGTGTGATGCCGCTGGCGTTGAGCACCGGCGCCGGGTCGGCCAGCCGGCACGACATCGGCACTGGCGTGGCGGGCGGCATGGTTTCGGCCACGGTGCTGGCCGTTTTCCTCGTGCCGGTGTTCTTCGTGGTCGTCCGCCGGATGTTCAAAACCCAAAAACCATCGCGTACCATGCTCGCGCCCCAAGCCGACGGCCTAGCCGATGACGACGAGAACGGCAAACGAGGACAGCCATGAGCAAATATCTTTCGCCCATCATTGCCCTGTTCATCCTGGCTTTGGCCGGTTGCACGCTCGCGCCGAAATATCACCGCCCGCCCGCGGCGATTTCCCCGGCTTGGCCCCCGGTTCCGGAAGAAAGCGAAAGCCAGACCAACGCCGCCGCCGTCCCCGCCGCTGACATCGGCTGGCGCGAGTTCTTCCGCGATCCGCGCCTGCGGAGGCTTGTTGAACTGGCATTGACCAACAATCCCGACCTGCGCGTGGCCGTGTTGAACGTCGAACAGTCCCGCGCGCAATATCGCATCCAGCGCGCGGCGTTGTTTCCAGAAATTGACGCCACCGGCAACGGCACGCGCCAGCGGTTTCCGGGCGATTTATCCGGCACCGGCAAGCCGCTGACCGCCAGCCAATACAGCCTCAGCCTCGGCACGACTTCCTATGAACTCGATTTGTTCGGTCGTGTGCGCAGCCTCAAGGCCGAGGCGCTGGAAAATTATTTTGCCACCGTGGAAGCCCGCCGGAGCGCCCAAATCGCGCTCGTCGCCGAGGTGGGCAACGCCTATCTTCTGGAACGCGCGGTGACCGGACAACTCGCCGTGGCCCGGCAAACGTTGACGGCGGTGTGGGCATCCTACGAATTGACCAAACGCAGTTACGAAGCCGGCGTGGTGTCCGAGCTGGATTTGCGCACCGCCGAGGGCCAGGTGCAAACCGCCCGGTCGAACGTGGCGGCTTACGAACAACAACTGGCCGAGGCGGAAGACGACCTGGTGTTGCTGGTGGGGCAGCCGCTGCCGAAGGACCTTCCGCCGCCGCAGCCGCTGAATTCCCTGGATTGTTTGTCCGACGTGCCGGCGGGGCTTCCGTCCGATCTGTTGCAGCGCCGCCCGGACATTCTCGAAGCCGAACATCAACTCAAGGCCGCCAACGCCAGCATCGGCGCGGCGCGGGCCGCGTTTTTCCCCACCATCACCCTTACCGCCTCGGCCGGCACCGCCAGTTCGCAACTTGACAACCTGTTCGCCCCCGGTTCCGGCACGTGGATGTTTTCGCCGCAAATCACGCTGCCCATTTTCACGGCGGGGAGAAACCTCGCCAATCTGGACGCGGCCAAGATCGGCAAACTGATTGAAGTCGCGAATTATGAAAAATCCATTCAGACCGCCTTCCGGGAAGTTTCCGACGCCTTGGCGGCGCGGGCGACGGCGGAAGTGCAGATTGACGCCGGGGAAGCCCTCGTTAACGCCGAGCAACGGCGTTATGAACTGGCCGAAGCGCGTTTCCGTCAGGGCGTGGACAGTTATCTCAACGTCCTTTCCGCGCAGCAGGACCTCTACCAGGCGCAGGAAAATCTCATTCAATTCCAATTTTCCCGATTGTCCAATCTGATCAACCTTTACCAGGCGCTCGGCGGCGGTTGGCGGGAATACTCGCCGCAACAACATTAACGTCCTATTTTAATTGAGAAGACATTGAAGTTATGAACGAAAACAAACCAGCCGCCGCGCCGGTGGTGAATGGCGCGAAGTTGGCGAAATTTAATTCACCGTGGTTCATCTGGCCCGCAACCGGCGTGCTCGCCGTGCTGTTGTTTTTTGGGCTGGATTATCTGGTCACCGCGTTCACGCACGAATCCACCGACGACGCTTTTATTGCCGCGCATGTTGTGTCCATTGCGCCGCGAGTCGCCGGACAGGTTTCTACCGTTCACGTGCTCGACAACGAAATGGTCCGCTCGAACGATTTGCTCGTTGAGATTGACCCGGCGGATTACTCGACGGCCGCCGCGCAGAAACAATCGTCCGCCGACGCCGCGGAAGCCAACTACAAGACGATGCTCGCCGCGCTCGATTTGATGACCGTGAAAGTGGCCACCGCCGAAGCCACCGCTGACCAATCGAAAGCCGACGCCGACGCGGCCCAAGCCACCGATGTGCGCGCACAGGCGGATTTTCAGCGCAGCCAGGAGTTGCGGAAACAGAACACCATTTCGGCGCAGGAATTTGACGCCGCGCAGGCCGCGATCACGGAGGCGGACGCGAATCTGGCCGCCGCGAAACAAAAAACCATTGCCGACACATCGAGAATCAACGAAGCCAAGGCGACCCAAACGGCGACCGAAGCCTCCGTCGGCATGGCGCTCGCGCTGTTCCGGCAGGCGCAGACCGCCGTGCAGTCGGCGCAACTGGACCTTTCCTATACGAAAATTTTCGCGTCGTGCAATGGTCGCGTGACACGCAAGGCCGTCGAGTCGGGCAATTACGTTCAGGTGGGACAGCAATTGATGTCCATCGTGCCGACAGACATCTGGGTTGTGGCCAATTTCAAGGAATCACAGTTGAAAAAAATGAAGCCCAGCCAGCTGGTGCTGGTGGACATTGACGCGCTGGGTCGGTCATTTCGCGCGCACGTGGACAGCGTACAGGCCGGCAGCGGTGCGGCCTTCAGCCTATTGCCGCCGGAAAACGCGACGGGCAATTACGTGAAAGTAGTCCAGCGCGTGCCGGTAAAAATTGTCTTCGATGAACCGCTGCCCGCCGACCACACGATTGGCCCCGGTCTTTCCGTTACGCCCAGTGTGCGCGTCAGCGGTTTTGAAATTCCCGGCTGGGCGATTGGTTTGCTGGCAATGGTTTTGGCGTGCACGGCGGCATTTGTTTTTCGATTTGTTTTGCGCCGGAAAATGAATCGCGCCGCTCCACAATGAAAAATTCAAAAGGCAAAAAAATCATCCGGCGCACGCGGCTTTTTCCCCTTTTTCATTTTTAATTTTTTAATCCATGCCTGACGGCGCGCATCACGAAGACTGGCATCCACGTCACAGCCCGTGGCTCGTCGCGCTGGGCGTGATGCTGGCGACGTTCATGCAGGTGCTCGACACTTCCATCGCCAACATCGCGCTGCCGCATATCGCCGGCAGCCTTTCGGCCACGACCGACGAGGCGACGTGGGTATTGACGAGCTATCTCGTATCGAACGCCATCATCCTGCCGATGACCGGCTGGCTGGGAAATCATTTCGGCCGGAAACGGGTGTTCATTTCCTGCATCGGGATGTTCATCTTCGCGTCGGCGTTGTGCGGCGCGGCGCTGAACCTGCCAATGCTGATTGCGGCGCGCATTTTGCAGGGCGCAGGCGGCGGCGCGATGGTGCCCATCGCCCAGGCGATTTTGCTGGAGAGTTTTCCGGTCGCCAAACGCGGCGTGGCGATGGCGACGTTTTCACTGGCCATCATCGTGGCGCCCATCATCGGCCCGACGCTCGGCGGCTGGATCACGGACAATTATTCGTGGCGCTGGATTTTTTACATCAACCTGCCGGTCGGCATCCTGGCAATGTTCCTGGCGGAGTGGCTCGTGGAAGATCCGCCCTACATCAAGCGCAACCTGAAGGCGGCGATTGATTTTGTCGGGTTCGGATTGCTGGCGGTCTGGCTGGCGACATTGCAAATCACGCTGGACAAGGGGCAGGAAGCCGACTGGTTCGGTTCGGAATGGATACGGTGGTTTGTGGGCATTTCGGCTGTTTCCATGGTCGCGTTTATCGTATGGGAATTCAAGGTGGAGCATCCGCTGGTGGACTTGCGGATTCTCAAGAGCCGGAATTTTGCCGTCGGCCTGATGTTGATAGCGGCGGTGGGCATCATGCTTTACGGCACGACGGCGGAGTTGCCATTGTTTCTGCAAACGCTGATGGGTTATCCGGCGTTACAGAGTGGTTACACGATGAGTCCGCGCGGCATCGCGGCATTCGTCACCACCTTTATCGTCGGGCAGGCGCTGGTCGGGCGCATACGTTCGCGCTGGCTGTTGTGCTTTGGTTTTTCGATGTTGAGCCTGTCCGCCTTTCTGCTGAGCAACCTCAATCTCCAGGTGAGCATGGCCAGTGTCATTTTACCGACCGTGCTGAACGGCGTAGCCACCAGTTTTATTTTCGTGCCGTTGACGATGGCGACGATGAGCCAGTTGCGCCAGCGGCAAATCGGCAGCGCCACCGGCCTTTACAATCTCATGATCAACATCGGCGGCAGCATCGGCATCGCCTTTGTCACCACCATGATTGCGCGCGGCTCACAGGCGCATCAGGCGCTCATGGTCGGACACTTGACGCCGACCGACCCGGCGTTCACGCGGCAACTGCACGCGGCGCAAGCCATGCTCGCCCGGCACAGCGACCCTGTGACGGCCATGCACCAGGCTTATGCTCTGATTTACACGACACTGAATGCACAGGCGCATTTGTGGGCATTTGTGGACGCTTTTCGGGTATTCGGGTTGATGCTGCTGTGCTGCATCCCGCTGATTTTCCTGTTCAAACGGATCAAGCACGTGCCAATTAGAGCAGCGGAAGTGCATTGATACGCCGCAACAACCATCGGTATTGCAGTAGTTCCGATAGCGCTGATGTATTGACTGAATCGTGTCAGTCCATGAGCGGTTAGGGTGCTTGACCCATTAGTGGCTGCTGTTAGTATGCCCAAAAATTCGGTGAAGTTCGTCCATTTCATTCCGGTTTTGTTGACGACATTCTGTTTCAGCCTGCCGCTGCAAGCAGAGTTGGCGGATGGCATTCTTGCTGTTGTCAATGATGCGGTCATCACGCGCGGGCAGGTCGAGGACTTCGTTGCACCGGCAATTGACGCATTGCGCCGGGAATACGCCCATCAAGGGAATGTATCGAACGTTTTTGAACAAAAAGCAACCGACGTGTTCAATGACGGTCTGGAACAATTGGTTGAGCGGCAGTTGATTCTGCACGACTTTGACGCGGAGGGCTACAGGCTGCCCGACGCCGCTGTAGACGAACTGGTCCAAGAACGCATCCGCGAGCGGTTCGGCGACCGCATCACGCTGATGAAAACACTTCAGGCGCAGGGAATGACGTTCGAAAAATTCCGCCAGGAGGTGCGTGAGCAATACATCGTTTCCGCGTTGCGCGCCAAAAATATTTCACCGGGAAAAACCATCATCTCGCCCTACAAGGTTGAAACCTACTACCTCGCACACCAGGACGATTTCAAAGTCGAGGATGAAATCAAACTTCGCATGATCGTGCTCAACAAAGCCTCCGCCGACGACACCAACACGCCGGATCGGGCCGGCGAAATCCTGACCCAAATCAAGGAAGGCGCGACGTTCCAGGAAATGGCCTCCGTTAATTCGGAAGGTTCGCAGCAAAAGCAAGGTGGCGACTGGGGCTGGGTCGAGCGCTCCGTGCTCCGCAAGGAACTTGCTGACGTCGCCTTCGCGCTCAAGCCCGGCCAGGTCAGCGACGTGATCGAAACGCCCGAGGCCTGCTACCTCATGCTCGTTGAGCAAAAACGTCCTACGCACGTCAGGCCGCTCGATGAAGTGCGCGACGAAATTGAGGCGACCCTTCGCGCGCAACAACAGAAACAGCTCGAAGAACAGTGGATTAACCGCCTGAAACAGAAAACATTCATCCTGAAATTCCCTTAGAACGTGAATCCGACCCAAAAAAGAATTCGTCTGCCGCGGGTCAAGAGTGAGTGAGTTTTCATGACCGCCTGGATTGGTGTCACACTCGGCGATGTCACCGGCATCGGCCCCGAAGTCACGCTCAAAGCCATTGCTGCTGAAGCCGCAAGCGATGACACGCGTTATTTGCTCATCGGCGATGAAAATTACGCCCGCCGGTTGAACGAAAAATTGGGAACCCAACTGCCGCTCAAGAAATTTTCCGGCTATGGCGCCGCGGGAAAAAATTTCATCGCAAATCCGCTTGCCGAACCATTGCCGGAAAATCTGCCTGCCGGTTCACCGGTTGCCGCAAACGCCGCAGTGGCCTTTTTGCGCAACGGCGCGGAACGTTGCCTGCGCCGCGAACTCGACGCGCTCGTCACCGCGCCCGTCAACAAGGAATCCATCATCCGCGCCGGTCACAAGTTCGTCGGCCAGACCGAATTTCTCTCCACTCTCGCCGGCACGAAACGCACTGCGATGATGCTGCTCGGTTACGATGAACGTGGACATTGGCTGCGCGTCGCGCTGGCCACAACACACGTGCCATTGAAATTGGTTTCCGAAAAAATTACGCCCGAAAAAATCACACACGCCATCGAACTCGCCACGCAAGCCTGCCACGACTTGAAATTGCCGCGCGCGCGCGTTGCTATTTGCGGTTTGAATCCACATGCAGGCGAAGGCGGTGAATTCGGTGACGAGGAAATCAAAACCATCACACCGGCGGTTCTCGCCGCTCGAAAACGTGGACTCGATGTTATTGGCCCGTTGAGTGGCGACACGGTTTTTCATTACGCCTTGCGCGGGGATTTTGACGCCGTCGTCGCGATGTATCACGACCAGGGACTTGCGCCGCTGAAAGCCGTCGCCTTTGACACCGGCGTGAACTGGACGCTTGGCCTGCCGTTCATCCGCACTTCGCCTGACCACGGCACGGCTTACGACATCGCGGGGAAAGGAACCGCCAATCCATCGAGCATGATTGCGGCGATTCGATTGGCGAAGCAATTGGCAAAATAATCAAGGGGTCGCCTCGCCGAGGCGACCGGCGGAAGTTCCGCCTCCCAGCGGACGCGCGGGCCGCGCGTCCCTATCAATTCAGCCAATCAACTCTCGGATTTTGGATTGAATGCTGCCGTCGCGCAGCAGTGATTCACCAACGAGGATCGCGCCAGCGCCGCATTTCTTCAACCGTTCCACGTCCGCCCGCGTGTGGATGCCGCTTTCCGCAACCAGCAAGGTGGGACAGGCATCCTGCCTGTCAGAAACAGGCTGGAAGCCTGTTCCACTTTTTAATTTCGCCGCCAGCCGCTCCGTTGTCGCCAAATCCACTTCGAAATTTTTCAGGTCGCGGTTGTTGACACCGATGAGACTCGCGCCAATTTTCACCACGCGATCCAATTCGGCTTCATCGTGAACCTCCACCAACGCGGCCAGGCCGGCTTCTATCGCGAGCGAATGGAATTTGGCCAATTGCTCGTCGCTCAAAATTGCGACGATGAGCAGAATCGCATCCGCACCCCATTCAACGGCTTCAAGAATCTGCCGTTCATCAATGATGAAATCCTTGCGGAGCAGCGGCAGCTTCACCGCCGCGCGAATTTGCCGGAGATAATCAAGCGAGCCTTGAAAAAACTTTCCATCGGTTAGAACCGAAAGGCAACTCGCGCCTGCCGCTTCATATTCCTGCGCAATGCGGACGGGGTCGAAATCCTTGCAAATAACACCGGCGGATGGTGAAGCCTTTTTGACCTCGGCAATCAGGGCGATGTCACCCCGACACTCGTGTCGGGGCTGGCGCAAGGCAGCCAGAAAATCGCGGCGCTCATCGCGTTCGAGCAGAGCGTCGCGCAAATCGCCCGCCGCGATGGGGCGCGCGGGCAGTTGCGCGACCTCGCGTTTCTTCTGCTCAACGATTTTATCGAGAATGTTCATGGGAAAATGACGAATGAATAAATCCTAATGACTAAAGAATGACAAAGCACAAATGACCAAGTCGTGTGCGCCATTTGCTATTTAGACATTGGGAAATTCTTTGGTCATTCGTCATTATGGTTTAGTCATTTTATTCTTCCTCGTCTTTCACTCCCTGCATCCGTTTCATCGGACAACCGGCGCGGAGCCAGCCATTCACGAACGCATCCAAATCGCCGTCCATAACGGCTTGAACATTGCTTGTTTCGACACCGGTGCGCAAATCTTTCACCATGCGATACGGTTGGAAGACGTAGCTGCGAATCTGGTTGCCCCACGAGATGCTGCCTTTCTCGCCGTAAAAGCGTTCCATATCGGCTTTTTGCGCATCCAGCCGCTGCGCGTAAATCCGCGAAAGCAACAACTTCATCGCCGTGGCGCGATTCTGGTGTTGTGACCGCTGCGTTTGCGACGCGACGATCAGGCCTGTTGGAATGTGTGTGATACGCACGGCGGTTTCGACCTTGTTCACGTTCTGGCCGCCTTTACCGCCGGAACGGAATGTGTCAATTTGAAATTCATTCGGCGGAATGACAATTCCCGAATTGTTTTCCTCGATTTCCGCAATCACGTCCACGCTGGCGAAGCTGGTATGGCGGCGTTTGTTGGCATCGAACGGCGAGATGCGCACAAGCCGATGCACGCCGCGCTCGGCCTTGGTGAAACCATAGGCGTTTTCACCTTGAATCAACATGGTTATGCTCTTGAGTCCTGCGCCTTCGCCGGACAGCGCGTCGGTGACTTCGATTTCCCAGCCGTGCGATTCGGCCCAGCGCTGATACATGCGCGAGAGCATTTCCGCCCAATCCTGCGCCTCGGTGCCACCCGCGCCGGCGTTGATGCTCAGGATGCAATTTTTCCGGTCATGCGGTCCGCTCAAAAAAACCTTCAATTCGAGCGAATTGAGTTCCTGTAAGAATCTTTTGAGGTCGGTCTCGAGTTCCTGAAGAATTTTCGGCTGCGCTTCGGGCGGCTCGGCCTCGCCGAGTTCGAGCATCACGCGGAAATCCTCCAGATGTTTTTCCGCCTGGAGCAATGGCTCGATTTTGTTGCGGAGCGAATTGGCCTCGTCAATCAGCGCCTGCGCCTTTTCGCGGTTGTTCCAAAAATTATCGGCGGCCATCAGGGCGTTGAGTTCGCCCAGACGTTTTTGCGTGGCGGGTACGTCAAAGAAACCTCCGCAGGTGCGCGAGTTTCTCCGTGGCTGTCGTGATTTCCGTTTTGACCGTTTCAAACATACGCTGCAGAATACGGAAGCTGAAAGCCGGAAGCCAGAAGGGAAAATTGTGACGCGAATTTCACGAATTGACGCGAATCGGGGATTGGTAGGGCGCGATGTCCCTATCGCGCCGCGGCTCGCTGGGACAGCGAGCCCTACCTTATCATGGAATCGCCAACCGATTCGTGGCAACGCCGGTTCGCTGAAGCGCCTGTTGCAACCCATCCGTAGTCAATTGCTGAACAGTGCCATCGGCAAGGCCGATGTTACCGACAAATTTATACCGCGCCGCCGTCCAAAAGTGGGAGTTGTACGAAACATGACGCCCGGAAGTCCAAGCTATGGGTGAACTCGTCGAAAGTTGCAACAAGCCGGATTTAACGGGAACGCCGCCGATGGCGAAATTGTCGTCGCCGGAAAGAAGCATTTGCGGATTTGTTTGGTCGGCATCCAAGCCGACGAAGTAGCTGATGTTTGAGTTGTTGAAACCACGCCCGAAATTGGTTGCCAGAATGGATTTGGTGTCTTGCGGGCAGATTAAAAGTTTTGGCGTGGACAATGCGTTGGACATCACTTCAAAAACGGCGGCGACATTTCCAGTGGCAACCAACTCCATTGCGCCGCCATTTGTCACGGAAGCCTGCATCGGATATTTATCGCCGTTGTCGCCAGCCCAAACCCGGTAAGAGAGGCCGATTTGCCGGAGATCGCTGATACAATCAATGGGTTTTCGTGGGCTGTAACAAGCTGCGAACGCAAATAAGAGCCAGACAGCAAGAACTCCAACCACGCAAATTACCACCAACACTTCAACCATCGTCAATGCGATGGTTCTTTGATTTGAGAGGCGCGGTTTCATGGCCGCGGCTGGCTTTCAGTGCCCCTTCTTGATCTGCGAGAAGGCGATCATGAGCAGAACAACAATGACGAGAATAACAACCCCGGCGAAAACCCAGAAATAGATGCCAACTCGATCGTGCTTTTTGGAAAACGCCTTGTTGGCATCGAGAACCACCGTGTGTTCGCCACCGCTTTCCAGATCGCTCAGGCTGACACCGCGCGGCATGACCATGGTGGAATCCTTCTTCTTGCCTCGCGGTGGTGTTGGGGCTGCCGACGGTACAGATGCGGTTGGCGTTCCCGCCGCGCCGGTTTCGAGTCGCAATTCCACCTGGCCGAGCCGCAGCGTCTGGCCCGGTTTCAAGACGCTTTCGGTGATTTTTTCGTCGCCGATGAACGTGCCATTTGTGGAATTCAAATCCTTGACGACCACATCGCTTCCGCGCAAGAGCACCTCGCAATGATGGCTGGAAACGGACTGATCGGGGA
The DNA here is from genome assembly GCA_963835625.1 of uncultured Verrucomicrobiae bacterium. Lineage (GTDB taxonomy): Bacteria > Verrucomicrobiota > Verrucomicrobiia > Limisphaerales > UBA11358 > UBA11358. Next base: position 35,378 of record CAWIGO010000011.1, on the reverse strand, counting down.
TTGGGAACATGTTATCCTCGACGCGACCGACGGTGGTTTTATCCACTTTCAATTCGCAGGCACGACCATTCATGCCCTGAGTTAGGATAACGAGTTTGGCCATAACTACGGTAAGCTGATTATGACCACGACGCGCTTCAAGTCAAACGCAAATAAAGGCTCAATTCCGCCGTTCAATCATCGTGCGAAATCTGGCGAATAATGGCGTTGAATCATGCGGGCCGGGCGAGGCTTCAGGGTGATATTGCACGCAAAAAATCGGCTTCGTTTTGTGCCTCATCCCTTCAACGGTCTGGTCGTTTAAATTGATTCGGTCAATGAAAACGTCCGACGGCAAACTCTGGGGGTCAATGGCAAAGCCGTGATTTTGCGCCGTGATTTCGACCTTGCCGGATTCCAAATCCTTCACCGGCTGATTCGCGCCATGATGACCAAACTTCAGTTTGAAGGTTTTTCCGCCGAATGCCTGGCCGAGAATCTGGAGGCCGAGGCAAATCCCGAAAATGGGAATGCCGGTGTTCATGAGCGCTTTGACCTCGCGCACGATGTAGTCGAGCGCCGCCGGATCGCCGGGACCGTTCGAGAGAAAAATGCCCGCCGGTTTATATTTGAGCGCATCAGCAGCCGACGCGGTGGCTGGCAATACCTGCACCGCGAAACCGTGCTGCCTCAACCGGCGCAGGATGTTGTATTTCATTCCGTAATCGAACGCAACGATGGGAATATCCGCCGGCGGCAACGGGTCACGCACACCGCGAGCTTCAATCAGCGTGTTGCCGGAGATGAGCTTGAAGTTCGCGCTTTGCTCGTCCCTTTCGTCCCAGCGAAATGCTTCCTTGTGCGTGACTTCCCTGACGTAATCCACGCCGACCAATCCCGGCCAGTTTTTTGCGCGCGAAACCGCTTCGGCGTCTGAAATTTTCTCCGTCGAAATAAAACCGTTGAGCGCGCCACGCACACGAAGTTTTTTGGTCAACGCGCGCGTGTCCACGCCTTGAATTCCGGGAATCCCGTTTTTTTCCAGATATTCCGCGAGCGAAAAATCCGCGCGCCAATTGCTCATGACCGGTGACAGTTCGCGAATCACAAAACCCGCGACGTGTGGCTGCCATGATTCAACATCCACCGCATTGACGCCGTAATTACCGATGAGCGGATAGGTCATCGTGACGATCTGAGCTTTGTAGGAGGGATCGGTGAGGATTTCCTGATAGCCGGTCATCGAGGTGTTGAAGCAGACTTCGCCGCACGCGGACGCGCACGCGCCAAAACCCTGCCCGTGAAATACGGAACCGTCTTCAAGTGCCAGAATCGCTTTCATCAAAATCGAGTCATGCTAAAGTCGCGGCGCTGTCGGTTCAAGTTTTAACAAAACAGGCGCGGCAGTTTTTTGCCGCGCCCGAAAAGAAACGACCAGGAAAAACCTTATTTTTTGAATCCTTCCAGCTTGGTGATGAACGCCTGGGGACCGCCCTTGGAATAGCCGACCTGCCTGCCGATTTCCTTGCCGTTCTTGTCCAACACGAGCAGCGTTGGAAAACCGTGGACGTTGAATTGGGTTTTTAACGCGGCGTTGGCTTTCTTCAAGTCGTCCGCCTGGACTTTTTTGTGCGGATAATCCAGTTCCACGAGCACGACGTTTTTCGCGGCATATTCCTGAAATTCCGCCGTGTCGAGTACTTCCTTCTTGAACTTGATACACCAGCCGCACCAGTCCGAGCCGGTGAAGTCCACGAGCACAATTTTGTTTTCGGCTTTCGCCTTGGCCTCGGCCTTAGGCAGATCGGTCAGCCATGTGGATTCCGCCGCGTTCACCTGCCAAAACACCGTGGCAGCCAGCATTGCGATGAGAATTTTTTTCATGATTTAATAGGTTCCTGAATTAGACTGCCGCCAGTTCCGGCTGCTCAACATAAACCTTTTTGCCGCCGACAATCGTTGCCACCGCTTTACCTTTAAGCTTCCAGCTGAAGAACGGGCTGTTTTTCGATTTGCTCGCCGATTCTTCCACACGAAAAACCCATTCGCGGTCAGGATCGAACACCGTCACGTCCGCGTCCGATCCAATGCTCAACGTGCCTTTTTCCAAATTCAGCAGGCGCGCCGGATTGACAGTGAATTTCGCAACCAAGTCCGGCAGCGAAATCCGTTTGGCGTGAACCAATTGCATCAGCGCGAGCGCAAGTTCGGTTTCCAGCCCGGTGACACCGAACGGCGCGTAATCAAATTCGACTTCCTTTTCGTAATCGCAATGTGGCGCGTGGTCGCTGCACAGAATTTCAATCGTCCCATCAGCCAGTCCTTCGAGAATCGCCTCGCGGTCGCGCGCGGAACGCAACGGCGGATTCATTTTAAAATTCGTGTCGTAAGCCGGCCATTCAGGAAGTTCGCCATTTTGGAATTTCGCTAGAATTTTTCCATCGTTGCCCCAGAATTTTTCACTGCCGGCCACTGCCGCATCCGTGAGCGTGAAATGGTGCGGACATGCTTCACTGGAAATTGGCACGCCGCGTTTTTTCGCTTCGCGCAGCAACTGCACGCTGCCCGCCGTGCTCAGGTGCTGGCAATGGATGCGGGTGCCAGTGAGTCCGGCCAGCAAAATGTTTCGCGCGACAATCATTTCCTCGCCCGCCGCCGGCCAGCCGCGCAGGCCGAGCACCGTGCTCCAATAACCTTCGTGCATCACGCCGTCGGTCACGAGCGAGTAATCCTGACAATGATCCATCACCGGCAGACCGAACATTTTTGCGTATTCACACGCCCGACGCATGAGTTCGTTGTTTTGCACGCAGTGGCCGTCGTCAGTGATGGCCACGACGCCGGCGCGTTTCAAACTGCCGATGGGTGCGAGCTCTTCGCCCGCGATATTTTTTGTGATTGCACCGGCGACGAACACGTTGACGAGACCTTCGCGCGCGGAGTGTTCATGAATCAGCGCGACGGTGCCGGCGTTGTCAATCGTCGGCGACGTGTTGGGCATGCAAACAACCGAAGTGAAGCCGCCACGCGCGGCGGCAGCGGTGCCAGTGGCGAGATTTTCCTTGGCGGTTTGACCCGGTTCGCGCAAATGAACGTGCAAATCAATCAGGCCGGGACAAACAATTTTCCCTTTGACATTGAATCGCTCGATTTCTTTTGGCGCTCCGGCTGCGGCATCTTTGCCGACAGCGGAAATTTTTCCGTTAACGACAAGCAAATTGGCGACGGCGTCGAAGCGATTGGCGGGGTCTATAACTCGCCCGCCGATCAAAAGCAGCGAGTTCATCGCGGGGAGAATAACGTGGGGCGGTTGACAAGGCAAGCGCGGGCGGTAAGATGTTTGCGCTTTTAAAAGCGGGCGTAGTTCAGTGGTAGAACGGAAGCCTTCCAAGCTTCACATGAGGGTTCGATTCCCTTCGCCCGCTCCATCTTCAACGGAGCACAAACCGTTTACTTCCGCGCGTCAATCTTCAACGACACGCCATCCATGGCGCGCAAGGTGTCGGTGCCGGTGCCGAAGTCCATTTTGAGATTCTTAATTTCGAGCAGCAGCATGGTTGGCAAATTCCACGTCTTGGATGCCAGATTTATGGGGCCGTCGAAAGTCAATTCGGGCATGCTAATTCGTCTTGATTGCCGGTTGCCACTGCCAATAGGTTCAGACGCATGTGTTTGAGATATTACTGTTTTTTCATTCTGGCTCTGATCACCGCCGGCTGCACCAGCGTTCCGAAACCCAAACCGATTCCAACGGGTTCACTGGCAGCATTTCAGAAAAAAGCGGCGGCGTTCAACGAGGTCGTCGCCGTGCCGGTGTTTGAAACAACGCCCGACGAAGTCGCAACCACGGTTACGAACGTCATCGCCTCCGGCAACACCGCGCTTGACTGCATCGGCGGACTCAAGCCCGATGAAGTCAATTTCACCAATACGATTCGTGCGCTCGATGACATTGGTTATTCGGTTCAAACGCCCGAAAACCGGCTCGAATTGATCCAGCAAACGAGCACCAACGCCGCCGTGCGCGACGCGGCGACGGACGCCATCAAGCAACTCGACGATTGGTCGGTGGGCACTGATTACCGCGAGGATGTTTACGCGGCCGTGAAGGCCTACGCGGACACGAAGCCGCAACTGGTCGGCGAGGACAAAAAACTTTTCGACGAGACACTGCGCGATTATCGCCGGGCCGGGTTGGAATTGCCGAAGGCTCAACGCGATGAAGTCGAGAAATTACGCAAACAACTGACCGCGCTGGAAACGGATTTTGAGAATAACGTTACGAAGGCAATGAACTCCTTGAAGTTTTCGCAGGCCGAGCTCGAAGGGATACCCGAGGCGTTCCTGGCACAGGAAGGCATCAAGACCGGCGACGGCGAGTACACCTTGAAGGCGAACATTACCTTCCATTACATCATGGTCGAGGACAACGCGAAGCGCGAGGACACGCGCAAGCGCATGATGGTCGCACAGTGCAATCTGGCACGGGATGAGAACATTCCGTTGTTGCAGAAAATTTTGGTGCTCCGGGATGAAATCGCCCACCGGCTGGGTTACGCCAGTTACGCCGATTATGCCACGGAAGTTCGCATGGTGAAAAATGCCGCAACCGCCATTGATTTTGAGCAAAACCTGAAAACAGGCCTGCAACCGAAATTCAACGCGGAACTGGAGGAGTTCCGCCAGTTGAAAATCAAGGAGACCGGCGACCCGAATGCCAAAATTTACGTCTGGGACTGGCGTTATTTTGCGAACGAATTGAAGAAAACAAAATACAACGTCGATGCCGAACAGTTGCGTGTTTATTTCCCATACGAACGCGTGCTGGAGGGTTTGTTCGCGATTTATCAGCGTATTTTTGATTTGAAATTCGAGCGGGTTGAGCCGCCTTACAAATGGATCGGCGATCTGCAACTCTACACCGTGTCCGATGCGAAGACCGGCCAGCCGCTGGGGCTGTTCTACCTCGACATGTTTCCGCGCGAGGGCAAATACAATCACTTCGCGCAATTCGGCATCACCGAAGGGAAACTGCTGCCGGATGGGAAATATCAACGCCCTGTCTGCGCGCTCATCTGCAATTTCCCGCCGCCCCAACCGGACAAACCGTCGCTTATGTCCCATGACGAGGTCGAGACAATCTTCCATGAATTCGGCCACGCGATGCACACAATTCTGACCCAGGCGAAATATTCGCGTTTTTCCGGCACCAGCGTGCCGCAGGATTTTGTCGAGGCGCCGTCGCAGATGCTGGAAAACTGGCCGTGGGACAAAAAGGTCTTAGACAGTTTTGCGGCGGACTACCGCGATCCGAACAAAAAAATCCCGCAGGACGTTTTGAATCAACTCAAGGCCTCACGGCTGGCGACGGAAGGGACTTTTTACCGCCGGCAACTTGCGTTCGGCCTGATGGATTTGGCATTGCACACGCAAATCCACGCGACGAATGCAGATGACGTGGTGCCGTTATCAAACAAGGTCCTGAGCGAGGTGTCCCTGCCAGTGCCGCCGGACACGGCGTCCGTGGCTTACTTCGGCCACATCATCGGCTACGGCGCGGGTTATTACGGCTACGCCTGGGCGGACACCATCGCGGCGGACATGGCGACGGTATTTGAAAATTCACCGGACGGCTTCTTCGACAAGACCGCCGGCATGAAATTGCGCCGCGAGATTTACCAGGTTGGTGATTCGCGCGACATCAATGTTTCCATCGAGAAGTTTCTCGGCCGGCCACGCTCCATTGAGCCGTTCCTGAAAAAGATTGGTGTGGAGAAAAGCGCAGCTGGCCACCAATGAGTTCACCGGCAAAATCCGCCGTAGAACGCTGGCCACGCCAGATCAAATTCATTGTCGGGAACGAGGCCTGTGAACGCTTTAGTTACTATGGCATGCGAAGCGTTCTGGCCGGCTATCTCACCGGTGAAGCGCTCAAGGGCGGTCTCGGGCAGAACGCCGACTCCGCCACGGAAATCATCCATACCTTTGTCTTTGCCAATTATTTCATGCCGCTGCTCGGTGCGTGGCTGTCGGACAAAATCATCGGCCGTTACCACACGATTCTCTGGGTGTCGCTGTTTTACTGCGCCGGACACGGCGTGCTGGCGTGCAGCGGCCTGGCCAGCGATGCTCACGGACGGCTGCTGTTTCTTTACGCAGGACTGGCGTTGATCGCGTTCGGTTCCGGCGGCATCAAGCCGTGCGTGTCGGCGTTCGTGGGCGACCAGTTCAAGCCGGAACAGTCGCACCTGCTGCAAAAGGCCTATGGCGCGTTTTATTGGGCCATCAATCTCGGCTCGTTCTTTTCGTTCCTTGTGATTCCGTGGATCAAGGATCGCCACGGTTACAGCTTCGCGTTCGGTGTGCCGGGAATTTTTATGGCCATTGCGACGTTTATTTTCTGGCTGGGCACGAAACATTACGTCCGTGTGCCGCCAAGCCGCGAAACGAAAAGTGCTGGATTCTTCAAAGTGTTCTGGCACGCATTCACCGCCAAACGCACGCCGGGGCATCCATTTTGGGACGCCGCACGGGACCGGTTCAATGAAACGGAAATTGACGCGGCGAAATCCGTCCTGCCGATCCTGTTCGTCTTCGCGTTCATCACGCCGTTCTGGTCGCTGTTCGACCAGATGAACTCGACATGGGTGTTACAGGGCGAAAAAATGGTGCCGGTAAAATTGATGCCGGGAACATTCTTCAGCCTGGACATCGGCGCGGAGCAGATGCAATCCATGAATCCGCTGATTGTGATGATTCTCGTGCCGCTGTTCACGCTGTGGATCTATCCGCGCATCGGCCGGTTTGCGTCGCCGCTGCGGCGGATGTCCTACGGAATGTTTCTGGGAGCAGCATCGTTCCTGGTCGTGGCGCTGCTTCAGGCACGCCTCGAAACCGGCGCTCAACTCAGCGTGCTATGGCAGACCGTGCCGTATCTCATTTTGACCGCCGCCGAGGTTTTGGTTTCAACGACCGGCTTGGAATTCGCCTTCCGCGAAGCCGCGCCGGAAATGAAGAGCATCATCATGAGTTTTTGGTTTCTGACCATCGCCTTTGGCGACTTGCTCGTTGTGGCGGTGACCAAGCTGTTTGCCAGTGCCAGTGACCACGCCGCGTCGGTCAGCACGAACCGCTTTTTACTTTACGCCGGCGTGACCTTTGGAGTGGCGATTTTGTTCAGCGTGGCGACCGCATTTTACAACTATCGCGATGAGGCGGCGGCTCGCGGGAAATAGTTTCAGTGGCCGAAGAACTTTTGGAACATCTCGCCGCCGTTCTGCCAGAAAATGATCGCCACGCCCATCAACGCGCCGCCAGCCATCACGCCGGATGCGATGGGAAATGTGAATTCCTTCGCCTTGGCCGGTGATTTTTTATGGAACCCATAGGCGATGACCGCGCCCATGAAAAACAGCACGCCGTAATACCACTGAAAAATCCATGCCAATCCGAAACCGGATGCGGACGGCAGATATTTCTCCTGTTTGGGAAAAATCACCGGCAGGATGGCAAATACGATTCCCACCGCGCCACCGATGACGATGCTCCAGATTTTCACCGGGGCGAGCGCTTCGAAACCCTTGCTCAAAGCCAGGGCAACGGCGGCCCAGGTTTGCGCGGCGGGCGCGGGGAATTGATCCGAGCCGATGACTTCAGGTTTGTCAACGATGAGCGTGAACGCCAGAACGCTGACGACGGTGCCGATGAAAATGCCGGCGAATTGCGCGATGAATTGTTTGCGCGGATGCGCGCCGAGCAGGTAGCCGCTTTTTAAATCGGTCAGCAGGTCGGCGGAGGAGCCGGCGGCGCCTGCGGTGATATTCGCGCTCATCAGGTTCACGTTCATGTTGCCGGGATCGAGCGCGCCGAAGATGAGCTGGGTGACCTTGCCCAGCGGGCCGATGGGCGTGGTGTCGGTTTCGCCGGTGATACGGCAGGCTACGAGCGCGAGCGCAAATGACAGCACAACGGCGAAGGCGCTTTGCCAATACGGCATCCCGAACGACACATGTGCCAGCAAGGCCAGCGCGACGAGCGAAACAATTTGTCCGGCGGCGAACCAGGACATCGGCGTTTCGATGGCCTCCATTTCGCCGGGAAATTTTGATTTTTGCGAAAACATTTTGGCGAGATCAAGAAATGCCCGGAGCGAAATCCGCCATTGCAGGATAAAATTCAGCAGGCTGGCAAAAACCATGCACGATACGCCCGGCCAGAGCGCCCATTGCACACACTCACGGAAACCGGAGCCGGTAATAAGGCCGGTGTGTTGCAGGGCTGGAACAAAACCCATCCAGCACACGATGCTGCCGATGAGGATGCTGATGCAAACACGCATCCCCATGATTGCCCCGGAAGCGATGAAAATCGGTTCCCAGCTGAACATCACGGTCCGGCCTATCCAAGTCGGACCAAAAACGATCTCATTAAATTTGGCGACCAATGTGTCGCTGGAAAAGGGCGCGAGCCGCGCGACGGCCGCGAAGCCGTCATGCCAGAAATTATCCAGCGCCGCGAGGACTCCAGCGATGCCGAGCGCCTTGGCTGCGCGCATTCCTTTGGCGCCGTGCGAGTGGAGCGCGCGCAAGGTTTCCGCCGCCGCCACGCCGCTGGGAAAACGGAGTTGCTCGATGTTGATCATCTGTTTTTTCATCGGTATAGCCATGGTCACACCAAGAATCGCGAGAAAGAAAACCCACGCGAGCGTGAGCGGGAGTGAGAGCGCATGGCCGTTCAATATAATGAACGCGGCAAAAGCGGAGACGAGCGTGCCGCCGGTTGACATGCCCGCCGAACTGGCGGTGGACTGCATGCAGTTGTTTTCGAGGATGGTCATCGGTGTTTTGGCAAGGCGGATTTTGACGAAGGCCGTCCAGATGGCGTAAGACAAAATACACGAGGTGATGGCCACGCCCATGCTCCAGCCCGCTTTCAACCCGATATAGAGATTGGTGAGTGAAAGAATGCCGCCCAGCGCGGAGCCCATGAGCACCGCGCGCCACGTGAGCTGGCGCATGGAATCACCGCGGCCCCGATAAACCTTCTCGAACCATTGGTGTTCGATTTCAGCCGGTGTGCCGGTGAAACCCTCCACGGGCAGTTCAAAATCGGCGGGGAAAAAATCTGGATTTTCCATTTGAAATTTACTGCGCTGGGAAACCGAAACACAAAGCCAGGCCGGACAAAGTGCCGAACGTAACGGTGCTCAACGCCTGTTGCACAGGTGGAATGTTCACCACGACAATGACAGCGATGAAGCCGTAGCGCGACAATTGCCAGTAGGTTTCGTGGCTCATGCCGATTAAATTCCGCAGCACGTGCGAGCCGTCGAGCGGCGGAATCGGAATGAGATTGAAAAAGCAGAGCAGCAAACTTAACGACGCCATTTGCAGAAATAAATTTATCGCGACACCAGAGCCAAACAGTAATGCGATCCGCGCCAATGCCACAAGACCGACGGCCAGCAGCAAATTCATCGCCGGGCCGGCCATTGAAACCAGAATGTCGTCCCAACGGCCGTTCCGCAAATTATATACGTTCACCGGCACCGGTTTTGCCCAGCCAATCATGAACCGACCGACGCCGAATGGGAGAAAAATCATCATCAGCGGCAGCACAACCGTGCCAATCGGGTCAATGTGCACGATGGGATTGAGCGAGCAACGGCCTTGTAATCGCGCCGTGTCGTCACCGCATTTCAACGCCGTCCACGCATGGCCAAATTCGTGAAACGTCAGCAGCACGATCAGCCCCAAGTAACTGATCAAGCCCTCAATAATCCAATTTACATCCATGTGCGTTTAACTTAACTCCCGCGCCAAGGTGAGTCGAGGCTGGACGCCTGGCGATTTGCTTTGCGCACCGCCGAGGCTGCATTTTAACATTCCAACCGTATGACGACTTAACAATTTTGGATTATGTCATTGCTCGCTGGAAAATTTGGAATTGTTTTTGGCGTCGCCAACCAACGTTCCATCGCCTGGGCCATCGCGCAGGCGTGGGCACGCGAAGGGGCGAAGCTGGCGTTCACATATCAAGGCGAGCGCGTCAGGGAGATCGTCGGCGAACTCGCCGCCGCGTTTGGCGCCGACACGCTCATCCTGCCGTGCGACGTGACAAAAGACGACGAAATCGCGAACGTTTTCAAGATCGTCGGCGAAAAATCCGGCAAACTCCACTTGATGCTGCACTCCGTTGCATTCGCGCCCAGGGACGCGCTTCAAGGAAAATTCATCCATACCAGCCGCGAGGCGTTTCACATCGCGCACGACGTGAGCGCCTATTCGCTGGTGGCGTTGTCACGCGCCGCGGCGCCGTTGATGACCGACGGCGGCAGTATCGTGGCGATGAGCTATTACGGCGCGGAAAAAGTCGTGCCTCACTACAACGTCATGGGCGTCGCGAAGGCTGCGCTCGAAGCCAGCACGCGCTATCTGGCCTACGACCTGGGCCCCAAAAAAATCCGCGTGAATTGCATCAGCGCCGGGCCGGTCAACACACTGGCTGCGCGCGGCATCAGCGGTTTTAGTGAAATGTTGAAACATTACAAGGCCCATACGCCGCTCAAACGAAATGTTCTGCCGGAGGAACTCGGCGCAATGGGCTTATTTCTTGCCAGCGACGGCGCGGCAGCCATCACCGGTCAGACAATTTACGTGGACTGCGGCTACCAGATTATGGGGGTGTAACAGTTGTCCATTCCTCGTATGAGACCTACGGCGAATTGGTAAAGAAAAATCCGTAACGCACTGCAACGCGCTGACAATTAAACCAAGCTTGCTGTTTTACTAAAAGAGCATCTTGCACTTTTTCAGAATCGTGTTTTGCGCCGCTCGCATCAAACTTAGCCAATTCCGCGAGAGAAAGCAGTGGATGTTCCGAACGAATGGTTAGCTGATAGGCTTCCCATGATTGTAAATACTCAAGCCAAGCCAACTGAAAATCTTTAGGACATTTTGAATAATCAATTTTTCCAATTGCAGGGATGTATCTCGCCCACGCGAATGTTTTAATTGGTTTTTTGCTTTGCGGATTAAGAATAACAGTTGCATTGGCTTCAGCTGATGCTTTTTGCTCTAACACGCTAAAAATTGCATTGTGTGCAGCTTGGAAGCGGTGATTCTGCGAAATTTTCTCAAAGGCAAAAAGCCAAACGGTGACTAAAATGATTAGAAGCAAAATGTCGGTTATTATGAAAAATTTGACCCGAAATGGCGTGGGTTTGAATGGCCAGCACAAGAAGCGTGCAATTTTTTCTGTCATGGTATTCTTTTATCACTGGCTTGCGAATTGCGCAACGCAAAAGCTTTTTACCTATCTTCACTGCTAGGGTTGGCTCCAGCGCGGTGTTAGAAAACATAGAGGATTTTTGCATTTCAATATACGACTGGCCGTCGTATATCAGAACTTAGATTGTTTGATTATGAGCGAGTTGCGAAATTTGAGGGTTGCCGGAGATCAAATCCAATACACGAACCGGCGGTCGTATAATCATAGTTCGGTGGCAAACAGGAAAGGAGATACGAAATGCTAGACAGGTGTCCAAAATGCGGTTCTGACCGAATCACGAAATATCTACAGTGGCAGAAAAACAAGAAGTCAGGAGGAGGCAGTGGTTGTGTGGGGTGTCTGCTGTTCATCATCATTTTGATCCTTGCTCCTGGACTTGTACTTCTTTTCGGACTTGCAACAGGAGTCGCAATCTTTGCGCTTTCCATCCCTCTCATGATTGCGGTGGGCGTAGGATTGGTGCTGTCGATTATTGTGAAGGTTTACCAATCCGGTCTTTTCATCTGCGAGAAGTGCGGACATAAATTCAAATAGAATGTCGGGATCGCCAACAAGACAAGGCTGGTGGCTCTTCTACGAATGTCTTTGATGGCTTTTTTAATTGTGAATTTGCTGAAAGGCATCGTTCAGCGAAGAATCTCGTTTTAATTTTGCTAATCAAGTGGAAAATGGCCCGCCGTCAGTTCAGGTATTTTGAATTAGCCGCGCCACATACGCGCCGTCCACGTTGTCCACGAATGGCAAAAGCTCGCACTCGAATTCCAGTTTGAATTCCTTGTGCCCGCTTAAAAATTCTTTTACGACTTCCTGATTTTCCTCCGGTTCCAGACTGCACGTGCTGTAAACCAAAACGCCGCCGGGTTTCAATCTAGACACAACCTGCTCGAATAAAGCAAGTTGCGCTGCGCGAAGGCGTTCAATTTCTTCAGGCTGAATTCGCCAGCGCAAATCCACGCGGCGGCGCATCACGCCGGTGTTCGAGCAGGGAGCATCCACCAGAACCCTGTCAAAGCCGGTTGAGGGTTGAGAGTTGAGGGTTGAGGGTAAAACGGTTTCCACGCAAGTCACTCCCAGCCGCGCACAATTCTTCTGGACCAGTTTCAACCGTTCAGTGGAAATGTCCTGCGCGACGATGCGACCCTGGTTGTTCATCAATTGTGCGATGAAGGTCGTTTTGCCGCCGGGCGCGGCGCAAAAATCCAGAACCGTTTCGCCGGGCTGCGGTCCAAGTTTGCAAACGGCGAGCAGCGTGCCGGGGTCTTGAATGTAAAACCAGCCGTCGCGAAAACTCGCCAGCGATGATAGTGGCGGATACGATTTCAGTTCAAAAACCAGATTTTCTTCAAGCTGCTCGCGCCGGACGAAATCGTATTCGACATTTTCATCACGCCATTTCCCGAGCAGTCTGCCCGCGTCTATTTTCAACGTGTTAACGCGCGCAAAAGTTTTCGGCGGCGTGTTGTTCCATTTCATCAACTGCGCGGTCCGCTCCGCGCCCCAGCGCCTTTGCCACCGCGCAACAAGCCATTCGGGATGCGACCAGCCAATCGCAGGCTGCGTCGTTTTGAGTTCGGCCAGAAGTTTTTCTGTTTCGTCGGCTTCGCGCAAATAGCCGCGCAGAATGGCGTTCACGAAACCGGCTTGCGCGCCAAACCCGTTGTGCTTGGCGAGTTCAACGGTTTCATGGACGGCGGCGTGGTTGGGAATCCGGTCGAGCCAGAAAATTTGGTAAAGGCCGAGGCGCAGCAAATTTTGCAGGCCGGATTTTTGTTCGCGTCCGTTCGTTTTCCGGGCGATGAGCCAGTCGAGCGTGGCCTGCCAGCGCACAACACCATAGACAATTTCCAGACAAAGGGCGCGGTCAGCGGGCGAAAGTTGCGCGCCCTGCAGCGCGATTTCGAGCAAATCTTCAATAAATTCGCCGCTGGCGCACCGCTGCTGCAAAACCCGCGCCGCAATTTGTCTTGGTTTTTGTTCGTTCACCACGTTTAATGGAGCCATTGTGAATTTGTGACGAGAGGAATACGATTTTTTTATGAGGGAAGAATTTGAAAAACTGGCGGCAGCGGGAAAAATCGAAGGGCGGCACGTGGAACCGCTGACGTTGCTGGCGGAAAGCGGCTGTTGCACGCATCGCAGTTGGGGCTTCGGGCGCATCAAAACGGTGGATGCGGTGTTTGCGCGGTTCACCATTGATTTTCCAGGCAAACCGGGACACACGATGGATTTGGGTTTTGCCGCCGAAACCCTGAAGCCAATCCCCAAGGATCACGTTCTGGCGCGCAAGGCCAACGACCTTGAAAGTCTGCGCCAAATGGCCGCGCATCACCTCGATTTGATCAAATTGGTTTTGAACAGCTACGGCGGCAAGGCGACGGCGGAACAGATTCAGCAGACGCTCGTGCCGGATGTCATTCGCGACGATTGGAAGAAATGGTGGGAAACCGCGCGAGCGCGAAATGAAAAAGGACGGCCATTTCATCGTGCCGATGAAAAAAACGGAGCCGGTCGTTTTTCAGGCGCAGGAAACGTCGCTTCAGGACCGTTTGCTCGCGGGTTTCCGCGCGGCGAAAGGTTTGAAAGCGCGCGTGGCGGTTGTCGGCGAAATGCTTAAAAGCGCGTCTGACTTGACCGATAAAGTGGCTGCAGCCAATGAAATCATCGCCGCGCTCAACACCGACATTGCGTCGCATCAACGCACGCAGCCCGCCGTCGCGCTGGAAGCGATTTTTGCCCGCGATGATTCGCACGCCATGGCTGGAGTTCCGTCCATCGAGGGCGAAATCACCGCCGCGCAAATCTGGACGCAGGAAGACGTCAAATTCGGCCTGATGCTCGAACAAATTCCCGCTGCGAAACATCATCGCGCGTTGGAATCGCTCAAGGCGGCAAATCCCGAACGTTGGATTGAGTTCCTGCGCAGTTCACTGAATTCCATTTCCGCCAAGCTGTGCCGCGAATTTGCCAATTTGCTCATTCAGGAAGGCAAAATGGATTTGCTCAAGGAAACACTCGTGCGGCTCATCAATCAGCACGCCGCCCACAGCGAATTGCTGCTCTGGCTCAGCCGCGACCGCAGCGACGTCTTCGCCGACATTTTGGGCCCGGAAGTTTTTCGCGCAATGCTCACGGCGATGGAGCGCGATCAATTCAACGAGAAACGCTCAAACCGTTTGCGGGAATTTATTTTGGATGACCATGAATTACTGGCTGAGTTGACTGCATCCGCCGACATCGAAGTCATCAAAGACCTCACCCGCGCGTTGCAGCTTTCAACGGTGTTTGACGACATGGACAAGCGTTCGCTCCTGGCGCGGCTCGTCAAAGCCCATCCCTCCGTGCAATCGCTTGTCAGCGGCGAGCAGTCCAGGCAGGACAATTCGATTCTTGTTTCGTGGGAAAGTCTCGAACGCCGACGCGCCGAATATCAGGAGCTCGTGCAAAAGAAAATCCCGGCCAACTCAAAGGAAATTGCCATCGCGCGCGGTTTCGGCGACCTCAGCGAAAATCATGAATACAAAGCCGCGAAGGAAATGCAAAAGATTCTCATGCGCCGCAAAGAGGAGATCGAAGCGCAACTCACGCGCGCACGCGGCACGGATTTTTCCAATGCCAAGACCGACATCGTGAGCATCGGCACCATCGTGCAGGCGACCGATCCCAGCACGAATCAGTCGGAAACCTTCACGATTCTGGGCGCGTGGGATTCCGAGCCGGACAAAGGCATCATCAGCTATCTTTCGCCCGTGGCGCAGTCATTGCTCAACCACAAGGTCGGCGACGAGGTGGAATTTGAGCTTCACGGGACGAAACGGCGCCATCGGATTGACCGAATCCAAACTTTCAAAACCGCCGCGTCCGAGTCGGAAGCCGTCCCCACAATTCAGACAACGGCTCCGGCAATTTGATTCAGGCCTTGCCGCCGAAGCTCACGTAGTCGTCCAAGTCCAGCCAGTCGAAAAAGGTCGCAATGTCTTCGCGTTTGGGCGCAATCTTGGAAACCTGATCGTTGAAATACGCGCGTGTTTCCACGTCCGTCGGCACGCGCTGTTCCGCGAACGCCGACCACGCGGCAATTTCCACCGGCGAATGTTTGTGCCTGGCGTTTTTCTCAATCCATTTGAGGATTTCGCCGTCGCCTTTACCCCTGGCGAGTTCCCTTTTCAGCGCTTTGGGATTAATGCCAGCAAACTCAAGGAAACGCTGATCCAGCGGACAAGCGTAATGATATTCGCCATTTTTGCCCGCGATAGTCGCACGGCCTTTGTCGAGCATTCGGGGTAAAATCACATAACCTCCAAGCTGCACACGCGGACTGCGCGGCGGGCGTTTCGTCAAATCAGGACTGTTATTTTTGGCCATAATTTCTCTCCTTTGTTTCGGTGTCTTTCCGGCAGCGTGCCGGATTTCGCAACGAACTTAATCTGCCCTCAAAATGCCGAATTGCAAGTCGCGCCCAAAGTTTTTACCTTGGCCGCGTGAAATACTCCGGAAAAGCGTCGCTCGCCGCGTTGCGTCTCATCGGTTTGGCCGGTGCGGGAGTCGTCGCGCTGTTCGCCATCGCGTTTCTGGCCAAAGTCATCGGCGCGTTTGTGCTCGAATTTGCCGGCGTGCTAATCGTGCTTTGGGCGGCTTTTGCCGTGTTTACCTTTTATTTTTTCCGCGACCCCGACCCGCTCGTGCCGACCGGCCCGCATCTTGTCATTTCACCCGCTCACGGCAAAGTGGACGTGATTGACACGACGACCGAACTGGAATACATCGGCGGCGAATGTCAGCGGGTTTCCATTTTTCTCTCCGTCATTGACGTTCACGTGCAATACGCGCCGGTGACGGCTCGCGTCGCTTATTTTAAACACACGCCTGGCCAATACCTCAACGCGATGAAGGCTGAATCCGCTCAATTCAACGAAAACGTGCTTGTCGGCTTCGATGCCGCCGAACCGCGCGGCGAAAAAATCGGCGTGCGCCTCATCGCCGGCCTCATCGCGCGCCGCATCGTGCCGTGGATCAAGGAAAACGATGCCGTCCAGCGCGGCGAACGCATCAGCCTGATTCAATTTGGCTCGCGCGTGGACATTTATCTGCCGCGCCGGGCAAAAATCAAAGTCAAACTCAACGACAAAGTCATCGGCGGCGAAACTGTGATCGCCGCTTTCGATTGAAAATGAACGAACCCATTGCTCCAAAACCGCCGCTCGACGATTCGGACGAGAGCCGGTTGAGAATTTATTTTCTGCCGAATCTGTTGACGGCGGGCAATTTGTTCTGCGGTTTTGTGGCGTTGACCAAAATCGTGGAAGCCGATCCGCTGGGTGAGAATTATTTCAACCAAATCAAATTCGCGCTCGCGTTCATTTTGCTGGCGTGCATCTTTGATTTGCTCGACGGGCGCGTGGCCCGTTGGGGGGGCGCGGACAGCCCGTTCGGGCGCGAATTTGATTCTCTGGCGGATTTAATCTCATTCGGTGTCGCGCCCGCGTTTCTGGTGCATCGCATCGTGCTGCGCGATGTGTTTGTGAAGCAGCCGGAAATTGGTTGGTTCATCGCCTCGATTTATCTCATTTGCGGCGCATTCCGGCTGGCGCGTTTTAATGTGCTGTCAACACAATCCAGCGGCAGCGGCAAGGATTTCCTTGGCTTTCCCATTCCCTCGGCGGCGGCGTTGGTGGCGTCCCTGACGCTGTTCATGATGTGGTGGGATGAAAAGGATTTTGCTGTCGGCTATCTGCGGTTCGTGCTGCCGCCGCTGCTGCTGTTTTTGTCGTGGATGATGGTCAGCCACGTGCGTTATCCGAGTTTCAAGTCGTTGGACCTGCGCGCGACGCGGACGTTCACCAAGATGCTCGTGATCATTTTGTTCGCCGGCTGCATTTTGATTTTGCGGGAAAAAATTCTGGTCTTCGTATTGCCCGCGTTCTTCACGCTCTATCTGATCTACGGCTTCGTGCGTCCGCGCATTTCGCACGCGTGGCGCCGGGAAATTGAAGACGAAGACGACAATGAACCGGAGTCGGCGCACTAAAAACCATGCCGGAACTTTCGCCCATTTTCCTTGCCGCCCTCACGGGCTTCATCAGCGGGCTGCTGCTTTCGATGCCTGTCGGCCCCGTGAATCTCACCATCATCAACGACGGCGCGCAGCGCGGTTTCAAATGGGCAACGCTCATCGGCCTCGGCGCGGCGACAATGGATGTGATTTACTGCACAATTGCGTTCACCGGATTCTCCTCGTTCTTCGACAACCATATGGTCAAGGCGACCATGGAAGTGTTTACTTTTGCGTTCATGCTGTTTCTGGGTGTAAAATTTCTCTCGGCGCAAACAGTGACTGCGCCAACCCAACTCGGGAAAACGGCCAGCCGGATTGAAAAACGCATCGACGAAAAATTCCATCCACACTCGGCGTTTATGACCGGCTTCGTGCGCGTGATGGGCAACATGAGCGTGCTCCTGTTTTGGATCGTGGCGGCCGCCTACTTTATGTCGCACGAGGCCTATTTCACCTCCTATGAGTGGGTGGAAAACACCGTCACCGCCAAAGCGGCGTTCATTACCGGCGTGGCGCTGGGTGCGAATCTGTGGTTCTGCACGCTCAGCTATGTTGTATCGCGCGGGCAGGGACGGTTCAGCGAACAAACCCTGCTGCGCATGGAGCGCTTTTCCGGCGTTTGCCTGCTCGCACTCGGGCTGATGCAAGGGGTGCATATTGCATGGCAATTGGCGCGACATAAAATTTGAAACGCCGGCGCGCGAAAACCTTTCCGCAACCAAATCATGTTGAAAGCCGGAATCGTCGGTCTGCCCAACGTGGGTAAATCCACGTTGTTCAACGCCGTCACCCGTTCGCACAAAGCTCCTGCGGAGAATTACCCGTTCTGCACCATCGAGCCGAACCTCGGCGTTGTCACCGTGCCGGACGCGCGCCTCGAACCGCTCGCAAAAATTGCAAAAACGCAAACCATCATTCCCACGACGATTGAATTCGTGGACATCGCCGGCCTCGTGAAAGGCTCGTCGCACGGCGAGGGTCTGGGCAACAAGTTTCTGAGCCACATCCGCGAAGTGGACGCCATCGTGCACGTGGTTCGCTGCTTTGAGGACCCCGACGTTATGCATGTCACCGGCAGCATTGATCCGGTGCGCGACATTGAAATCGTCACCACCGAACTGGTGCTGGCCGACATCGAAACCGTCAAAAAACGGCGGGAAAAAATTTCCAAGGACGTGAAACGCGGAGACAAACACGCGCTGCTGGAAGAGCACCTGCTGGAAAAAATGGGGGCTCATCTGAACGCGGGCAAACCGGCCAACACGTTTGCGCTGCCGCTGGCGCCGGATGAGAAAATCATCATGCACAGTTTCTTCCTCCTGACGGACAAACCGACCATTTTCGCCTGTAACGTCAAGGAATCCGACCTCGCCACCGCGGACAAAAATTCATTCGTTCAAACAGTGCGCGATTACGTGAAGATGCATCTTGCGTGCGAAGCCGTCGTCGTCAGCGCGCAGATTGAAAGCGACCTTGTTGATCTGCCACCGGAGGAGGCCGTGGCATACTTGAAGGAACTTGGCGTGGAGGAATCAGGTCTCGGCCAGCTTATTCGCGCCACGTATCACGTGCTTGGCCTGCGGACATTTTTCACGTTCAACGAAAAGGAAGTCCGGGCTTGGACGATTCACGCGGGCGACACCGCCGTAAAGGCTGCCGGCACCATCCACACCGACTTCGAGCGCGGGTTCATCAAGGCGGAGACGGTGAACTGGGATGATCTGGCGAAGTGCGGCTCGGTCGGCCATGCCCGCGAAACCGGCCACTACCGCATCGAAGGCCGCGATTACGCCGTCAAGGACGGCGATGTGCTGCTGTTCAAATTCAACGTGTGATTTCGGAGGGCGGAGCTCCCCTTTGAAATTATTGGCCGAAAAACTTCTGAATCTCCTTCACTACCTCCACAAACCGGTCTACTTCGGCCTTGGTGTTGTAAAAATAAAAACTCGCGCGGGCGGTGGACTCGACTCCCAGTCTGTGCATGAGCGGTTGCGTGCAATGATGCCCGCCGCGCAACGCTACGCCCGCCTGGTCCGCCAGCGTCACCACGTCGTGCGCGTGAATGTCTTTGAGCAGAAAACTCACGAGGCTCGCACGACCACTTTTCGGGCCGAACAATCGAATATTTTTCAGCGCGGCCAGTTTTTCGTAGGCATAGGCCGCCAGTTCCTGGTCGTGCTTCCAGATGTTTTCGCGGCCGATGGCGTCGAGATAATCCATCGCCACGTGCAAACCAATCGGGCCGGAAATGTCAGGCGTGCCGGCTTCAAACCGATGCGGCGCCTTTTTGAACTCGGTCTTTTGGTATTCGACCGACAAAATCATTTCACCGCCGCCCTGATACGGCGGCATGGCATCGAGAATTTCCTGTCGTCCGTAAAGAACGCCTATTCCAGTCGGCCCGCAGATTTTGTGGCCGGAAAACGCGAGAAAATCACAGCCGATTTGTTGCACGTCCACAGGCATGTGGCCGGCGCTTTGCGCGGCGTCCACGAGCGTGGTGATGCCGAGTTTGCGTGCACGGACGCAAAGTTCGGCGACCGGATTCACCGTGCCAAGCGAGTTTGAGATGTGAACCATTGCAAAAATCTTCACCTGCTTTGCGAGCAGCGAGTCCAGCTTGCTCAAGTCGAGCAGACCCTCATCGCCGGTGACAGGCACGTAGGCAAGCTTTGCGCCGGTACGTTGGGCGAGCAATTGCCACGGCACGAGGTTGCTGTGATGCTCCATCTCCGTGAGCAGGATAATGTCATTGGCTTTGAGATTTTTCGCGCCCCAGGAACTTGCGACGAGATTGATGCCTTCGGTTGTGCCGCGGGTGAAAACGATTTCGTCAGCGGTGTGGGCATTGATGAATTTGGCTGCGCGCGCTCGCGCCGCTTCGTAGCCTGCCGTGGCGCGATTGCTCAACTCATGGATGCCGCGATGGACGTTGGCGTTGTCGCATTTGTAATAATGAACCAGCGCGTCAATCACCGCGTGCGGTTTCTGGCTCGTGGCGGCGTTGTCGAAATAAATCAGCGGCTTGCCGTAGACTTTCTGGTCGAGGATGGGGAAATCCTTTCGCAGGGCAGCCCAATCAATTTTCTTTGGTGTCATCATTAGCTCGTAGGTAGGGACGCCCGGCCCGGGCGTCCGCCACAAACGGACGCGCTGGCAGCGCGTCCCTACCTGTCATATTAAACCCAGTTGCAGCTTCGCCGCCTCGGTCATCATGCTTTGGTTCCATGGCGGGTCCCAGACCAGCTCGACGTTCGCCTCGCCAATCGGTCCGAGGTTCAACAATTTGCTTTGCACATCCTGCGCGAGCATCGGGCCCATGCCGCAGCCGGGCGCAGTCAGCGTCATTTTCACGTCGGCCTTGAAGCTGTTTTCGCCGGCGGGCGTGAGGTGGCAGTCGTAAATCAAGCCGAGGTCAACGATGTTGACGGGAATCTCCGGGTCGTAACACGTCTTGAGCGCGTCCCAGACTTGTTTTTCCAGTTCCTCCTGCGTCGCCGGGCCGCTGGTGGCCGCCGCCGGTTTGCCATGCGCTTCGAGCCCGAGCGCGTCGGCGTCCTTGCCGTCAATGCGGAACATGTTGCCGTTGACGATGACGGTGTAAGAGCCGCCGAGCGATTGCATGAGGTAAGCCTGTCCGCCCTTTTGCAACGTGACCTTCGTGCCGACGGGCACGACGGCGGCTTCCACGTCGCGGGTCAAAATTTTTGCTTCGTTCGAATTCACACAACTCTCTTAAGTTTAATTTACCCCAGACATCATCACCGTTGTTGCGACTGAAATCAATCAGGTCTGCTCGTTTTCGGTGCTGACCGGTTTTGCGTCACCTTTCAACGCGGCCATGACGGCGTGCCACGAAAGAATGGCGCATTTGACACGCGCGGGGAATTTATGCACACCAGCGAATACGGCCAGTTTGCCGACATCGCCCTGGACGTTGCCGGTCGTGACCATTTCGTGGACTCGGCCGAACATTCTTTCCACGTCCGATTTTGTTTTGCCTTTGGCGAATTCCGTGAGCAGCGACGCCGACGCCTTCGAGATGCAACAGCCGGAGCCGACAAAGCTGATGTCTTTGATTCTGTCGCCGTCCATCGCGAGGAACAGTTTCAACTGGTCGCCACAAAGCGGATTGTGGCCTTGGGCGGAGCAAGTAGCTGCGGGCAATTCGTGGAAATTTCGCGGCCGCTTGCAGTGGTCAAGAATCACCTGCTGATAAAGGTCGTTCAGGTCGTCAAACATAAACATTTTGGGTAGGGACGCCTCGCCGAGGCGTCCGCGGCGCGCCCGGCGGTCGCGCCCTACCTATTTTCTCTCCATCAGGTGCGGATTGGCTTCGAGTCGTTCCCAAACTAATTTATCCAATTCCTCGCGGATGGAATCGCATTTCACACGCGCGATGATTTCGCCGGCGAAAGCATGAATCAACATCCGCCGCGCGGTGTCCTCGCCGAGGCCGCGCGAACGCAGATAAAAAATGGATTCATCGTTCAACTGGCCGACGGTCGTACCGTGCGTGCATTTCACGTCGTCGGCGTAAATTTCCAGTTGCGGCTTGGTGTCAACAGTCGCGTCGTCGGATAGTAAAAGATTTCTGTTTGTTTGCTTCGCATCGGTTTTTTGAGCGATGGGCCGGACGAGAATCCGTCCGTGGAAAACGCCCTTCGACTTGTCGTCGAGGATGCCGTTGAAATACTCGTGGCTGGCGCAATGCGGCTGCGCGTGCTCGACGAGCATGTGATGGTCGGCAAGCTGTTCGCCGCGTGTGAGGTAAAGGCCGTTCAAAATGCATTCCAACCCCTCGCCGGCGAGCTTTGCGCGGATGTTGTTGCGAGACAGCTTTGCGCCGAGCGCGAACGAATGGATGTTCACGTTGCTGGTGCGGCCCAGTTCGCCGGCAATGGTTGCCAGATGAAAAGCGTCCGCCGACTCGTCCTGAAATTTGACGTATTCCAGCGTCGCGTTGTCGCCAGCGACAATTTCGGTGACGGCATTGGTGAAATACGCGGTGGTGTCCGCCGAAATGTAACTTTCAATGACCGTCGCCTTGCTGTCAGCCCCGGCGACGATGAAGTTGCGCGGCTGAATTGTCTCGCCGCTTTGTTTCGCAGTGGAAACAAAAATGAGTTGAATCGGTTCGGCGATTGAAACTCCGGCAGGCACATGGACAAATCCGCCATCGAGGAAAAACGCCTGGTTCAGCGCGGCGAATGAATTATCCTCCGTCAACGCACACCGGCCGAGCTGCTTCTCGATAAACGCCGAATCCGACGCCAGCGCTGCCGCCAAATTCGAGACTTTTACACCGGCCGGCAATCCGCACACGGAAGAAAGTGTTGCCGAATAATGTCCGTTTACAAAAACCAATCGCGGGCCAGGTACATTGGCGAAAATATAATTTTTAAGCGCCGATTTGGCGGTGGCATCAGCCGCCGGCTTGAACATTGGCTTGAACGGCAGTTTCGCGAGCGGTGTGACGTTGGTGAAGCGCCAGTCTTCGTCACGAGTCGTTGGAAAACCGAGTTCGGCGAAGCGCGCCATGCCCGCATTGCGCAGCGGCAGGAGCCACGCCGGCTTCGACACGGATTCGAAGTGACTGAAGCTTTTCAGGAACGGGCCTGTCCCGTTGTCCGGTTGATGCGTCGCTGGCGCCATGATTTAGTTATCCAATTCCAAAGATTAGAGCGTCAATCTCCCATGCAATTTAAACTCGCGCAAGTCTGGAGCGCGCTTGCGTTTGGCCGCGTGAATGGCAGTTTATCACGGTTTCGCCATGCTCACACAAGACGATATCCAGAACGCGCTGAAGGCCGTCAAGTATCCCGGCTACTCGCGCGACATCGTTTCGTTCGGCCTCATCAAAGACATCGCTGTCGCCAACGGCGCGGTCAGTGTTTCGATGCAATTGACCACGCCCAACGCTGACTCCGCACGCCAAATCAGGGAAGAAAGCGAGCGCGTTTTAAAACAATTGCCCGGCGTGAAGCGCGTTCACGTCGAAATCACATTGCCCGCCGCCGGTCAGGACGCCGGGCTGAATCCATGGGCAAATCAAAATCGCGTGCCGGGCGTGAAGCGCACAATTGCCATTGCCAGCGGCAAAGGCGGCGTCGGCAAATCCACGGTGTCCGCGAATCTTGCCTGCGCATTGAAACAACTCGGCGCAAGCGTCGGATTGCTCGATAGCGACGTTTACGGGCCGAGCATTCCGCTGATGATGGGCGTCCACGAACGTCCGACCATCAGCCAGCAGGAACAACTCGTGCCGCCAGTGGGCCACGGCGTGAAAGTGATGAGCATCGGTTTGTTGCTCACGGACGACCAGCCGGTGATTTGGCGCGGACCGATGATTACAAAAACGATTCAGCAATTTCTGATGGCGGTTGAGTGGGGCGAACTGGATTTTCTGCTCGTGGACTTGCCGCCGGGCACGGGCGACGCGCAATTGTCGCTGTGCCAGACCGTGCCGCTCGACGGCGGTATCATCGTGACCACGCCGCAGGAAGCGTCGCTCGGCGTCGTGCGCAAAGGCATCGCCATGTTTAATAAAGTGAACGTGCCGATTCTCGGCATCGTGGAGAACATGAGTTACTTCACCGCGCCGAACGGCGAGCGCGTGGAAATTTTCGGTCATGGCGGCGGAAGAGAAGAAGCCGTGCGGCAAAATGTTCCATTCCTCGGTGAAGTGCCGATCTTCACTGAAATCTGCGAAGGCGGCGAACGCGGAACGCCGATTGTGGTTTCAACGCCGAATCATCCGGCGGGACAGGTGTTTATCCAAATTGCCGAAACGCTGCGGAAGAAGTTGGAGTGAATTATTTGCAGGTATTTTTTGGGTTTTCCAGCCGCCCAGATTTTAGTTGTCAATCTGTTTGCAAAGTTTTAATCTATACCGAGTAATTATTTACGTTGGACGTTATGAAAGACACTCCTTTAGCGGACTGTTTATTGAAGAACTCCTCGCTTTACCGCGAGTTTCAGGCTGAACGCGAGGAGATCCTCCGACACAAGTGGATTGAGTCGGAAAAGGCCGGGCACGACATCGGATTCGAGCAGGCGCTGACGGATTGGATCATCAAACATCGTTCAAGCTGGCGCAAAGCCCGTCAAGCCGCCAGCCACTGAAAAACCAAAAATATTCCTTTAACGCAGCCCGGCGAGGCGGCGAAGGAAAACATGAGCACAAAATGTACAACGCGAATCGGCTCCGTCCAACGGAGTGAGTTCGCGATTTTTTATGCCTGAATCCGTTGTCATCCTCGATGCCGCCGCGATTCAGCGCGCGCTGACGCGCATCGCGCATGAAATCGCCGAGCGCAACGACGTTGGCGCGGAGGTCGTGCTCGTCGGCATTCCTGAAGGCGGTGTGCCGCTCTCGCAACAGCTCGGAAAAATTCTCGCGGAAATTTGGAAACACGCCGTGCCGCTCGGCAGTCTCGACGTTTCGATGCACCGCGACGATTTGGATCGCCGCGCCGCGCCCAAGGTTCACCCCACCGTCATACCGTTCAATGTGACCGGCAAAACCGTCGTGCTCGTGGACGACGTGCTGTTCAGCGGCCGCACGACGCGTGCGGCCATGGATGCGCTGAATGATTTTGGCCGTCCAAAAAAAATTCAACTGGCCGTGCTCATTGACCGCGGACATCGCGAACTGCCGATCAAAGCGGATTTTGTCGGCAAAAATGTGCCGACCGCTGTGAGCGAAAAAATTCATGTGCGACTTGGCGAACAGGGCAGTGAAAACGAAGTCGTGCTCGAAAGGCCAAAATGATCTGGAACCGCAAGCATCTGCTCGACATCGAATCGCTCACGGCGGATGAAATCATGATCGTGCTCGACACGGCGCGGGCGTTCAAGGCCGTCGGCGAACGCGCGATCAAGAAAGTTCCCGCCCTGCGCGGCAAAACGGTGGTGAATTTGTTTATTGAACCCTCGACACGGACGCGCATCAGTTTTGAACTGGCCGAGCAACGGTTGTCGGCGGACATCATCAATTTTTCCGCCGAGGCGTCATCGTTCAAAAAAGGCGAGACGCTCAAGGACACCGCGCGCAACCTTGAGGCGCTCAACGTCGATTTCATCGTCATCCGTCACAGCGCGTCGGGCGCGCCGCATTTTCTGTCGCGTGTGCTCAACGCCAGCGTCATCAATGCCGGTGACGGAGCGCACGAGCATCCCACGCAGGCGCTGCTCGACGCGCTCACCATTCTCGAACGCAAGGGAAAAATCAAGGGGCTGAACGTCACAATCCTGGGCGATATTCTTTACAGCCGCGTTGCGCGCTCGAACATTTGGGCGCTCAAAAAACTCGGCGCGCACGTGACGTTATGCGGCCCGGCCACGCTCGTGCCCAAGACATTCGAGCAAATGGGCTGCCGCGTGACTTACAATGTGGACGAAGCGATTGGCGAAGCGGACATCATTCATTTGCTTCGCATCCAGCATGAGCGCCAGCGCAAGACGATGTTTCCCGGCATCAATGAATACACACAGCTTTTTGGCCTAAACAAGACGCGACTGGCAAAATCCAGGCCGGATGCACTCATCATGCATCCCGGCCCGATCAATCGTGGTGTGGAAATTGACAGTGAAATCGCCGATTGCGGACGTTCGCTGATTTTGGAGCAAGTGACCAACGGTCTCGCCGTGCGCATGGCGGTCTTGTTTTTGTTGAACGGCGGCAAAGGACCGCAGGAAATTACGGCGGGTTAGACTGGAAGCAATTTGATTTGTTCGCTGTCCTTCGCGACGGCTTCGCCGAGCGTTTGCGCCTGGTGGCGGCGGCGTTCGATGATGTGCTTGTCGAGCACCGGATCATAGGGCACGGGATAATTCCCGTCGTAGCAGGCCATGCAGAACGATTCCTTCGGCAAACCGGTGGCCTTGACCATGCCCGCCTGCGAAAGGTAATGCAGCGAATCGGCCTTCAGGTAACGGCGGATTTCATCCAGGCTGTTGTTTGCAGCCATGAGTTTGCTGCGGTCGGGAAAATCAATTCCATAAACGCAGGGGTTCATATGCGGCGGACAACTCACCAGCACGTGAACTTCCTTCGCGCCGGCTTCTTTGAGCGTTTTAACGCGCGCTTTGCAGGTCGTGCCACGCACGATGGAATCGTCCACGATGACGACGCGCTTGTTTTTCACGAGCGACGAAATCAAATTCAATTTTACGCGCACATCGAAGTCGCGAATCAATTGCGTCGGCTGTAAAAAACTGCGCCCGACGTAGTGATTGCGAACGAATGCCATCTCGAACGGCACACCGGATTGTTCCGAATAACCGAGCGCCGCGCACACGCCGCTGTCGGGCACGGGAACAACAAGGTCGGCGGCGAGGGGATATTCGCGTGCGAGTTGGCGGCCCATTTCCTTGCGAACTCCATAAACGCTGCGCCCGCCAATTGTGCTGTCCGGTCGCGCAAAATAAACATATTCAAAAATACAAAACGCCCGGCGCGTGTGCTCGGGAAATGCCTGTAGGCTGACCAAACCCTTTTCGTTGATGATGACAATTTCGCCCGGCGCAATGTCACGGACGAATTCCGCCTGAATCTGGTCGAACGCGACTGATTCGCTCGCCAGCACCCAGGAGCCGTTGAGGCGGCCAAGCGCCAGCGGACGAAAACCGAACGGGTCGCGAGCGCCGATCAATTCCTTTTCAGTCATGATGACGAGTGAATACGCGCCTTCAATGCGGCGGAGCGTTTGGACGAGCGTGTTTTCGACGCCGCCGAGGGACGGTTGCGCGAGCATCATGATGATGATTTCGCTGTCCACGGTCGTTTGGAATACGAGGCCGCGACTTTCGAGTTCGTCCCGGAGCTGCGCGGCATTGGTCAGATTGCCGTTGTGGGCGACGGCGATTTGCCCGCGCATGCAATCCACCGTGAGCGGCTGGGCATTGCGCAGGTGCGATGAACCGGTGGTTGAATAACGCGTGTGGCCAATGGCCATGTTCCCGACGAGGTCGTGCAAAACGTGCGGATTAAAAACCTGCGGCACAAGTCCCATGCCGTGGTGCTTGAAAAATTTCCCGTCGTGGCAGGTGACAATGCCCGCGCTCTCCTGTCCGCGATGCTGGAGCGCGTAAAGACCATAGTAGGTGAGTTCAGCGGCATTCGGATGCCCGAAAATGCCGAACACGCCGCAGTAGTGCTTGGGATAATATTGCATCGTTCGCTCGCACCCGCGCCCTAATTTGAACAGACACGGCCCCCGCGCGCAAGCCGGAACAAAATGTTCCTGCAATCCTTAGCCGGCTTTCGTTCCGATGTTCAAATACAGCGCAAGTTTTGCGGCCAATTCCTCCGGAATGCGCTTCGGTTTTTCATTCAGGCCGGTGCAAACGTGAAACGTTTCGGCTTCAAGGATAAGTTTGCCGGTTTGAGCGATGACACGGTGGGCGAAATTCAGTCGCACGCGTTCGATGGTCGTCGGCCAGACTTCGATCACCAGCACGTCGTCGTAACGCGCAGGCGATTTGCAGTGCAGGCGAGCTTCAATGACCGGGAAAATCATGCCGCGCTCCTGCCACTCCAGAACTGTCGTGCCCAGTTTCCGAAGAAATTCCCCGCGCGCAGCTTCGAGCATATCGAGGTAGCGCGAGTGATAAACGTGGTCGCCGACGGTGCATTCGGCATAAGTGACACGATGCGCGTGACGGAAAGTTTCAACGGTCATAGCGCGAGGTTAGGTCGGCAAACACAAAGTTCAAGGTCGAAACAAATGTAAAACGTGCCACTCATTTTTTGTCCGAAGAAAACCAAAAAAAACAACGTTGCATGAACTGCTTTTAGGGTTATGTTGGCAGCTGTGGGCTGGCGGGGAGACGGTTGCCGTCCGCGCGGTTGTGTATTCAGGTTTTTGCGGTATTGTCACTTTCAATCATGGCCTTAACGAAAGTTAGTTCGACAGTGCATTTTGTTTCGCGTGGCGCAACGTTAGGCGGGCGCGGCGGCGCGGTCGGCGGACATTGGGTGCCGAACACGGACGTGTATGCCACCGACAGCGGCCTTGTCATCAAGGTGGAACTGGCCGGCATGAAAAGTGACGGTCTCGAAATCACCGTCGAAGGTAATCGCCTGCGTGTTGCCGGCAACCGTCCGGATAGTTGCCGGGCGGATAAGTGCAATTTTCTCGTGATGGAAATCAGTTACGGGCCTTTCGAAACCATGCTCGAACTGCCTCCGGGTTACGATTTAAGCCGGGCCAAGGCGATTTACTTGAGTGGTTTTCTGCGGATTGACGTGCCGGTGGCGCTTCAGCCGCATTCCAAGGTGCCGGTTGCCAAGGGAAATTAGCCGCGCATAAATCTTTCCCCGCGCGGCGGCATCTAATAACCTAGGAACAACGATGGCTTCGCCGGAAACAGAATTTGTCAGCATTCTTGGTGCCGAGGGTTCGGGAACGCCGCCGCGAATTTCTTCGCATTCCCTCCCGGATGTTCTGCCGATTCTCGGTCTGTCAGATATTGTGATTTTCCCCGGCACGCTTGTTCCATTGCTCGTGGAAACGGGATCAAGCCTCCGGCTGATTGATGACATCGTGGCGGGCGACCGGCTGTTGGGCGTTGTGCTGCAGCGCAAGCCTGAAGTTGTCGAACCGAAACCGGAAGACTTGCATGAAATCGGCTGTGTCTCGCGACTGGTGAAAATGGTAAAATTTCCCGACGGCACCGCACGCGTGATGGTCGAAGGACTGTGGCGCATCCGCATCAAGGAATATTCTCCATTGGCACTGTATTTGCGCGCGCGCCATGAACTGCTCCACGACAAGACAGAAGATTCCATTGAGTTGCAGGCGATACTGCGTAATGCGCACAAGCAATTCGAGGAAATCACCAAAATGTCGCCCGCGCTCTCGGATCAGGTCAAAATCGCCGCGCTGAACACCGAACAGCCCGGACATTTCGCCGATCTCATCGCCAGCAATTTGAACTTGAGCCTCGACGACCGCCAAAAGCTGCTTGAGACGGTTTCCGTTCGCGAGCGCCTGCAAAAGCTGTTGCCCATGCTCAATCGCGAGCATGAGGTGCTCGCGCTCAGTTCCAAAATTCAAAACGATGTCGCGTCTTCAATCGCCAAGACGCAGCGCGATTTTTTCCTGCGCGAACAAATGCGCGCCATCCAGCATGAACTGGGCGAAGGCGAGCCGGGCACCGGCGAAACCAGATCATTGCGCGAAAAAATCGAGCGGACGCCCATGACCGCCGAAGCGCGCAAAGCCACCGAGCAGGAACTCGAACGCCTTCAGCAAACGCCGCCCGCTGCCGCCGAATACGCCGTCTCACGGAATTATCTCGACTGGATTTTGAATCTGCCGTGGGAAAAGGAAACCGAGGACAAATTGGATTTGAAGGCGGCGGAAAAAATTTTAAACGAACAGCATTTCGGTCTGGAAAAAATCAAGGATCGTTTGCTCGAATTTATTGCTGTCATCAAACGCCGCAAACAGATCAAAGGGCCGATTCTTTGTCTTGTCGGCCCGCCCGGTGTCGGCAAGACATCGCTCGGCAAAAGCGTGGCCGAAGCGCTCGGTCGGAAATTTGCGCGCCTCTCGCTCGGCGGCATGCGCGATGAAGCCGAGATTCGCGGCCACAGGCGCACTTATGTCGGCGCGATGCCCGGACGGATCATCCAGACGCTGCGCCGCGTCGAGAGCCGCAATCCGGTCATCTTGATCGACGAATTGGACAAGATCGGCGCGGATTTTCGCGGCGACCCGGCGGCAGCATTGCTCGAAGTGCTCGACCCCGAGCAGAATGTCGCGTTTACCGATCATTACCTCGACTTGCCGTTCGACCTGTCGCGCGTGCTGTTCATCACCACGGCAAACTGGCTTGAGCCGATTCATCCCGCATTGCGCGATCGGCTCGAAGTCATTGAATTGCCCAGTTACACCGAGTCCGAAAAATTGCAGATCGCCAAACGTTATCTCGCCCCGCGCCAGATCGAGGAGCACGGCCTCACGCAGCAGGACCTGAAATTCACCGACGCCGCGCTCCGCAAACTCATCCGTGAATACACACGCGAAGCCGGTGTGCGACAGTTGGAACGCGAAATCGCCGCGCTGGCGCGCAAGGCCGTGCGGAAAATTACTTCCCGCAACGGCGTGGCCGCGACGCTCAAGCTCGATGCCAGTGGATTGAAAAATTATTTGGGCTACGCGCCATTCGTTTCTGAAACGGCGGAGAAAATCACCGAATGCGGCATCGCCACCGGCCTCGCCTGGACGCCGGTCGGCGGCGACATTTTGTTCATCGAAGCGACGCGGATGAGCGGCAAAGGCCATCTGCTTTTGACCGGCTCACTCGGCGAAGTGATGAAAGAAAGCGCGCAAACGGCGGTAAGTTATTTGCGCAGTCAGGCCAAATCACTTGATTTGGACTTGAGCAATTACAATAAATTCGATTTTCACATTCACGTGCCCGCCGGTGCGACGCCGAAAGACGGGCCAAGCGCGGGCGTGGCCATCGTCGCGGCGCTGGCATCGCTGCTCACCAGGCGGCGCGTGCGTTTTCGCGTCGCGATGACCGGTGAAATCAGCCTGCGTGGCCGGGTGTTGCGCGTCGGCGGCGTCAAGGAAAAGGTGCTGGCCGCGGTGCGCTTTGGCATCAAGGAAGTCATTTTGCCGGAACTAAACAAATCGGACTGGCTGGACGTGCCGGCGGAAGTGCGCGCCAGACTCAAAGTCCATTTCGTCCGGCATATTTCGGACGTTATACGGCTGGCGCTGGAGCCGAAATGAAGTCACGGCTTGCAGTCTTTGCATTGAGTTTGCTGGCCGCTGTTGGTGCGTTCGCTTCGACGACGAACGATTTGCCCGACGTGGAAATTCAAGGCCGTCAACTCGCCCAACAGCTTCTGGAACAACGCCCCGCCGAAAATTTCACTAATACGGGTGTTTTGACAATCCGCGACGGTAACGGCAAGACAGCCGAAATTCCAATTGGCTTTCGCACTACTATCACAGAAACAAATTGGCAATGTGTCTATAACATACATAAGATTATAGGCACAAATGCAAAGCACCTCGGCTGGACTTCACTTGTTGTAACGCACAATGGCAGCAGCCCCCATCAATATCGGTATTACGAGCTTTTTAATGAAATAGAACTTGAGCCTGTTGTAACAAATCTTACAGGCAATCAAACCATGATTCCATTCGCCGGTTCGGATTTTTGGATTGCCGATTTGGGCCTGGAATTTTTCCATTGGCCGGAGCAAAAAATTTTGAGGCATGAAATGCGGCGGGGGCGTTCATGCAAGGTCTTGGAAAGCACAAATCCAAGTCCGTCCACAAACGGTTACTCCCGCGTGGTTTCGTGGATTGATAATGAGAGCGGGGGCATCGTCCACGCCGAGGCTTACGATGCGAAGGGCGGGTTGCTGAAGGAATTCGATCCGAAATCGTTCAAAAAAGTAAACGGCCAATGGGAACTTCAGGACATGGAAATCCGCAATGTCCGGACTGGCTCGCGCACGCGATTGGAGTTTGATTTGAAGGCACAGTGAGGGTCCGCGCGGCGAGCCGTCCCTACCAATGATCGCGGCGCACTTGACATCGTTTTGCCGAACGCCCACGCTGCGCGGCTGGTTATGAAATCCGGCCTTTTCAAAATTTTTCCAGCGGTCTGCCTCGCCGCGCTTTTTGCGGTGCGGAGTCTCGCGGCGGAAACCAATTCAATGTTCATGAACGCCGACGCGGTGGCGAATGGTTATCTGCAAATCCAGGCGCAGCTTTACGACACGCAGCTGGCGCTGGAAAAAAGCCGCGAGGAGTCCCGGCAAAGCGCCGCGGACACGGCCGCGCGCATCCAGGCGCTCGAACAAACCATCGCCGCGCAGCGCGCCGGCGACCTCGCGACGGCGCAGAAAAACCAGCAGTCCATGTTCATGCTGGCGGGTGCGTTCGGGTTGACGGTGCTGGCGGCGGTGCTGTTCATGGCCTACTTCCAATGGCGCTCGGTGGTGCGGCTGGTGGAAATCGCGTCGCGCCAGGGCGCCGCGTTGGCGTCCGCCGGGGCCGTCCAACAACTCGTCGCGCCGGGTCGCGCGACGGTGGAGGTTTCCAATGCACGCCTGCTCGACATCGTCGGACAACTGGAGAAAAAAATCCTCGAACTCGAAAGCAGCGGGCGGCTGCTGGCGGAGCCGGCGGCGAAGTCCGCCGACCCGCTCGCCGAGGGACAGACATTTCTCGACGCGAACGAGCCGCGGAAGGCACTGGACTGTTTTGAAAAATTTCTGTCCGCGCAGCCGCAAAACCCGGAGGCGCTGGTTAAAAAAGCGTCGGCGCTGGAAAAGCTCGGCCGCGTGGACGAGGCGCTGGCGTGTTGCGACCGCGCTATTGCGGCGGACGGCGCGCTGGTCACGGCGTATTTGTATAAAGGCGGATTGCTCAACCGGCTGCAGCGTTACGATGAGGCATTGAAATGCTACGAGCAGGCGATACTGGCGCGGGACAAAAAAATCCACGTCGAAGGTCAGTTGAAATTGATGCGGCTGCGCTCGGATTCGAGCTGGCGGTGGGTATGCCTAGCGCCAGGTGCAACTTGAGGCTGGCGCGGGCCACCGCAGATCTTAACCGGTCCGGGGCGGACGCCCGTTTCACCATAAAAATGACTTTTGCTCGCCGATTATTTGGTCGCCCGCCCACAACGTGACGCGCCATGCGACGAGTTCGCCGAATTTTTTATAATTTTCGCCGCTGAGCGTCACCGAAGTCCAGTGCCGGAAGAAACCGGACTTTACGACCTGGTCGAGCGTGGCCTGACGCGGCAATCCGTTCTGGCCGATGCCGCGAAGTTCAACCCACAACTTTAACTCCGCGCCGCCGGTATTTGACGCTTTCCACAAAACATCGAACCGAATGGCCGACCGTTGATCGGGATGCTGGCGGAGATAAACCTGGTAGGCGTCGCGGTCGTAAAGGCTCGGCGACACCGCATCGTGGCCTTTGAGGTCAAGAAAGAGCGGCAAGACCTTGATGACGCGGCCCGCTGCGCCTCCATCCGCAAAGGCCATTGAAAGCGAGCCGAGCAAAAGCAAACCCATCAAAAACCGGCGCATGACGAAACGATAATGAGTGGCGGCGCGAACTCAACTGTAATTCCTATCATTTCCAATAGAAACTCAAGACCTGGATGTCTCTCGGCGAGTTCCGATACAGAATCGCGACATATTCGCGTTTGGAATCGCCGATCCGGGCGGTCACGTGAATTTCAAACGTTTGACTGCGCACGGTGCAAATTCGGCTGAGTTGGGCAACGAGTTGCGGATTTAAGTCAGCTGTGACGAGTTGATTGACGGTGGCAAAAGGCGTGTCGTCTTCGGTGCCTTCCACGCCATCCGGTCCGGCGCGCACTTTGATGATATTTTGAGCGATGGCTTCATCCACGCCCGGAATCATCTGCAGGACGTTCGTGCCGGCGGTGTTAACGTTGATGCGTCCGGTCGAAACAGGCGTAAAAACATCCACCAATCCAAATGGATAATCCGGCGCTTGCCCCGGTGAATGTCCAAAACCGAGTTTATGTTGAAACACCGCGGGCGGACGATTTGTGGCGCTGCCGCCCCAATAAATTTCCGGATGATCAAAAATGCCCCTGACCAGCAGTAATTCGGACAAGTCGTCAACCGGCGCGTTCTTGGCATAGTAAGGCGGATCCAATCTTTGGTAATAATCGCTTTCCGCGCCGGAAAGACGCGGATTATCATCCGCGTCAATCCAATCCAAAATCGAATCGGAAATGATGGCCATGCTGTCCACATCCACACCCATGAGATTAAGCGCTTGCTGCAACGCCGCGGTGTTGGCCGTGTTGATGTTCGCGTAACGTTCGAGGTCAACGATTTTGACCGAAACCATCCCGTCACCGATTTGATAATTGTCCAGCGAAATTCCGGCCAGCGGGCCGTTGGTCTCGCAATCTGCTCCCGGCCCGCCAGCCCAGATTTGGTTCAAGGAATCATACGGGCACTTTTCCTGCGCCAAAACCCAGCGCGCCAATTCCACCCCCGAACGGCCAAGCCAGAGCAATTGCTCCTCGTTTTCGGCATTTTGCGCCAGCTTGGTTTCAACCTTCATTGAATACGCAAATCCCGCCGCCATAACGGACAGCACAAGAATCGCAATCATCACAATGATGAGCGCAATGCCGTTCGATTTGGTCTGAACGGAAATTTTCATTATTGCCCTCCCGGTCTGCCTTGTGTTTGCGCCGCCACCGGCACAGTGCTCGACGGCGTGGCAACGACACGCGTGACGGCCAATTCCGGGCCGGTCTCGCCGAAACCGTTGTCGTTCCCGTTCCTGCCGAGGACGAGCGTGAAGCGCACCATCGGCGGGATTTGATTTGTGTTATCCCATTCATCCACCCAGTTCACAGCGTTTGTATCCCAGCATTCAACGGCGAAACTTTTCACGTTTCGCGCCAGCACCAGCGGGTGGTCTTGTTCGTCCTGATCCATGTCCATAAGAATCGGGTTTTGCCGCAGCACCAAATCTTTTTCAGAATCCGGCCCGGCCTCAACCGTGAACGTCACACGCCGCGAGTTAAAACCGCCGAACCGGCCATTACGTGGAAAATCGTCCGGCAACCGCGCTGCAAAACTGAGCAATGGCTCGTCACCGTTTTGCACGATGAAGGTGTAATACCGGGCGGACGCTTGAAACGACTGGACGCACGTCAGCGCGTTTTCAATCGTCCGAACGGCAATGCGCTGGCGCTGGACTTGTGCCGCGGCTTCCCTCCCGACCTTCGTGGCGCGCAGGATGAGCGTCCATGACGAATAAATCGCCGCCAACACGAGAGTGAAAATCGTGACGGCGATCATGATTTCGATCAGCGTGAACGCGCGGGTGAATTTCGAATCCCGAATCCCGAATTTCGAGTGGCGGACGCCATGCAGTGATGCGCATACGAAATCATCATTCACGATTCGCGATGTTTTTTCCGAATTCATCTTTTCGTTGTTGCTCCATCGAGGCTGCCCGCCGGTGAATATGGGTCGAAAAGCAGAATGCTCATTTTGGAAACGACCGGCCTGCCG
>CAWIGO010000010.1:0-358930 GCA_963835625.1 uncultured Verrucomicrobiae bacterium | reverse complement strand
CAGGGCTTTGCACGATAAAGTCCACTTGGAAAAGTTTGTTCGTTTGCACTTCCCGTTTGTCGCGCGTCCATCTGTAGCCTTGATATGATTTGCCGAGCAATTCGCTCATGTCGCCCGACTCCGAGCCTTCGACAATCTGATTGGTCAGTGACAATTCGCCCGCCACCGCGCCCGCGTCCACCATCGGCCGCTGCAACCGGCGCGCGTTGTTCAGTGAATTTGAAACCAGCGCCAGAATCACGAATGTCGCCGTGCAAAAGGCGACGAGCGCGAACATCACTTCCAAAAGTGTAAACGCGCGATGGGTCGTTCGTGTCCCGGCAGTTTGAATTTTCATCGTATTACTTCCACGGACGCCAGGCCGGTGGTTACTTCCAGTGTGATTTTCAGATATTGATCGCCGGAATGCAGCACCAGTGTCATTTCATCACTGGTGCCGTTCGGGAAAAAACGCACACGCGCCTCGTCCGCGTCTTTATATTCCAGCAAATTGATGTCAAGCATATCAATGGTTATGCCGTCGGCAAACTGCGTGGAGTTCAGTGATGGAGTGCCGGAAGTGGATGGTTTGCTCCCGCCTGTTGGAACAACCGATTGAACTGAACCGTCCACCGAATTGATGGCTTCAACACCGGCAAGCGCAACCTGCCGCGATTGCGGATGGAAAACGACCGTGGTCGTCACACCTTGAAGAACCGCTTGGCCGCGCGCATGGCTGCAAATTTCCATCACGTCATTGACCGCTTTGCGCATCGGCTCCTGCCGTGTCGTTCGCAGGATTGCCGGCACGCCCATGGTCATCACCAGGCCGATGATGGCCACGACCATCATGATTTCGATGAGCGTGAACGCCCGCAAACTGGCGCGGTGCCGCGACATCAACGTCCTCCCACCGAACTGCCGATGCTGGAAATCATCGAGAACATCGCTCCGAGCACGGCCACGAGCAAAAAACCGACCACCGCCGCCATGCAGACGATCAACGTTGGCTCAATCATGTTGGTCATCACGCGCAAGGCGATGTTCAGTTCATTTTCATAAGTTTCGGCGACATTGTTCAACGCGCCGGGCACGTCGCCCGTTTCCTCGCCGATTTTCACCAGGTCCACCATCAATTGCGGGAACACCTTGCTCTGCGCCAATGGTTGGGAGAGCGTCTTGCCGTCCGTCACCGCGTCACGAGTTTTGGCCGCAGCCTCTTTGATGATGCGGTTGGGAATGACCTGCTCGGTGATTTTCAATGCGGTGAGCACTGGGACGCCGTTTTGAAGCAGGGTGCAAAGCGTGCGCGCAAATTGGCTGTAAAGATTCAGGCGCACCACGCGTCCAAAGATCGGGGCCTTCATTTTCCATTCGTCAATCTGACGCCGCCCTGTTTCAGTCGTTTGGAATCGTCTGAATAAAACAACCACGACAATCATTACCAGCAGCATCAGCCACCAGTAATGTTTGAGAACGTTGCTGATGCCGATCAAAATCACCGTCGCCGTCGGCAACCGGGTAAACCCCACCTCGCCAAAGAGCGACATGAATCTGGGCAACATGACCGTCATAAAAAAAATGACCATGCCCACGCCCACGCAACATACCAGCGCCGGATAAATCAACGCCGAGGTGAATTTCGCCTGCACCTGGGCGAACTTTTCGAAGTGATCGGCCATGCGCCGGAGCACGTCCACCAAAGCGCCGCTTTGTTCGCCGGCGCGCACCATGTTCACATACAAGTCGGAAAAAATCTGCGGCTGCTTGGCCATCGCATCGGACAGACCTCTGCCCTCGGTCACCTCCTGCCGGAGTTGGCGGCTCACATCTGACGGAATGCCTTTTGTTT
This sequence comes from uncultured Verrucomicrobiae bacterium, assembly GCA_963835625.1. Lineage (GTDB taxonomy): Bacteria > Verrucomicrobiota > Verrucomicrobiia > Limisphaerales > UBA11358 > UBA11358. Next base: position 357,099 of record CAWIGO010000010.1, on the reverse strand, counting down.
CCAGATACGTCATGCTCTGGAGCGCCGTCGCCAGCGGCATCCCTGCATGAAGCAAATTAGCCAGTTGCTGGGTGAACGTCGCCAGCTCCTGCAACTTCGGCTTGCGCTTCCGCTGCAACTGCGCACGCATCGTCGGCGGCAGGAATGCCGTCAAATCCATCTTCTGCCCGGCGCGCTTGTCATTGGCCGCCGAAGCGCCTTTCGAGGCGTCCACTGCAATCGGGAAAAGTCCGAGACGTTCGACCTGCGCCACCGCCGCCGAACGGTCGGTCACGTCCAAAACGCCCTCGACCAATTCACCATTGCGGCGCCGCGCCCGATATGAAAACTGCGGCATAACTTCCTCTATCTAAAACCGTTGAAGACCAAAAGTTTCAATCGCGCCAGCCAGGCGCCTTGTTCGCGCCGCCGCGGCGATAGCCTTGCAAATCCAGCGTCACGTGCGAGTAACCGATTTTTTTCAGTGCCTCGGTGACTTTCGCTGAAATGCCGTCTTCAAGAAAGCGCCGGATTTCTGACGACCCAACCTCGATTCGGGCAAGATGTGCGGGAGTCCCGTGTCCAATGTCCAAAGTCCCACGTTCGGATGCAATGGCTGGCGGCTTTGGACTTTGGGCTTTGGACTTTGGATCTAACTCGTGGTGTCGCACGCGCACGTCGTGAAATCCCAGGTCGCGCAGGACATATTCCGCCGCTTCGATCATCGCCAGTTTTTCCGGCGTCACCGGCTCGCCATGGGGAATGCGCGAGCTGAGACAGGCCATCTGCGGTTTGTCCGCCGTCGGCAGGCCCAGTTGCGCCGACAACTCGCGGATTTCCACCTTCGTCAAACCGGCCTCTTTAAGCGGTGCGCGCACTTGAAATTCCGCGGCTGCCTGCGCTCCGGGACGGAAATCACCGTTGTCGCTGGCGTTTTCGCCGTAGGCAATCACCGCGAATTTTCCCGCGCGCGCAATCGGCGCCAGTTGCCCGAACAATTCATGCTTGCAAAAATAGCAGCGGTTCACCGGATTCGAGAGGTAATCGGGATTTTTAAACTCTGCTGTTTGCACGACACAGACGGGAAATTGAAATTTGCCGGCGATTTCCAGCGCCTCCTGTAATTCACGCCGCGGCAGGCTCGGTGAATCGGCGATTACAGCCAGTGCGCGGTTGCCAAGCGCTTCATGCGCCACGAGAGAGAGAAAAACCGAGTCCACGCCGCCGGAATAGGCCACGAGGCATGAGCCATAGGCGCGCAGCGCGGCGCGAAGTTGTTCAAGCTTGTTTGCTGACACGGTTCAAAGCTCGCATTTGTCGCCGCGCTTGTCGAGCCGCGCAAAAAATTGCAATCGTGCTTGACGCGGGCGGTCTTTCTGATTGGATATGTCCTCCGTATGAAGACGAAATTTTTTGCGGCGTTTATTGGATTGGCCGTCATTGCCACCGGTTGCATCTCCACCGTCAGCGGCACAAAAACGGCTGCCGTGCCGTTGGAGAAGGATCGCGTTGAGGGGCGTTATCAACGCAGCGTGGATCAAGTTTATCAGGCGGCGGTACAGGTCATTCAAAACAATGGCGTGGTCATCACGGAATTCATTCCGCACGACAGCGTCAATACCGTGCGCTCGTTGCAGGGCAAGGTGGGTCAGCGTGATATCTGGGTGCGCGTTGAAGCGGTGGATCCCCAAATCACGCAGGTCACCGTGCAGGCCCGCACGAAATGGGGTAATCGTGACATTGACCTCGCGCACGAGTTGGAAAAGGAAATCGCGTTACAACTGGCGCGGTGAGCCGCGTTTCAACCCGATATTCTGTTCATAAACGCCGAGCTTCACGCCCGGCGTTTCTTTTTGTCCTTTAAGCTCAAGTTTCAAGCGATCCAGCCGTGTTCGAGCCATTTCCGCAACTGACAAGTCGGGAAATCGCTCGATGATTTTTTCCAAGGTCAGACGTGCCGTCTCGTAATCGGCACCAAGTCGAATCTGTAAATCCGCCAGCAAATTCAGCCAGTGCGCCACGTGCTTGGTCGGCTGGTTTGGTTGCTCAATCAATTGCTCCAATTCGAGCGTCGCCAAATCCAGCCGCCGGAAATGTTCGGCATAAATGATGGCCAGTTTTTCGCGCGCCTCCGTATCGAGCGGATGCTGCTCCAAATGCTTCACGTAAACGGCCGCGAGCTGCGCCGGATCCGTTCCAGCCGGACGCAAATGCTCGGATGACTTCAACAGCCCGATGTTTTTGATGCCTTCCGGCACGGCCATCGGCTGGTGGTCGTGCGATGCCAACAGTTGTTTTTCCGTGCCGTCCAAATGGGCGATGCGTTGCGCGGCCTGGAACGATAATTCCGTGTCGGGAAATCGTGCGACGATTTTTTTGAATGCAGCGCGGGCCGAATTTACATCCTGCGCCAGTTTGAGATGCCAGTCGGCAAGCTGGTTCATCGCGGCGGCAACCTGCTGTGGCGGCGCCTCGGGCCGGTCACAGAAATGGTTCAATGTCATTTCCGCCGCCGACAAATCCTTCAAATCCTCCGCCTGCATGGCGGCGAGCAGCATCACGCCCTCGAAATCATTCGGGAACTGCGCGAGCTGTTTGCGGATTTCGTCGACCGCTTCGAGAAATTCCCGGCGCTTTCGTCTGGCTCGCGCGATGGAATAATACGGTTTCGGCTCCGGTGGTTCATTACCGCCGTCAATCAGATCCGTCAACGGTTTGAACAGCCATTCGCTGATGTTCGGCGCCCATATGATGCCCAGAATGATTCCAACGGCGGCAATGGAACCGGCCATCAAGAACGCCGACCCCGCACTTCCCAAATCTCCACCCCCAGTTGAAGACCCGCTGACGCGGCGAAAAAAGAAAATCTCGCCTGTCACCAGAGCGATGCTTAACACCCACTTGAAAATCAACTTTGGTGGATCGTCACTGTTTTTGAGTACGCGCCAAAAGACCCAGCCCGCGAAACCAAGAAGGAAGCCGAACAAAATTACATCGCCCGCAATTTCGAGGATCCGGCTCATGACTGATTAAGGCAAACTTCATCCCGCTTGCTGTTGGGCGCAAGCGATTTTTCAACCATAACGAAACGGCTTCGCCATCGCGAATGCGTTCGGCAAATGCCGAATTTCATGCACTTTGCCGTCCGTTAGCAAAACCTCGACGATGTCGAAACGGATTTTCACCGGCGGATTTTTCAACAACCGCAAATAGTCGAGCGCAGCTTGTGAAAGCCGCCGACGCCTTTGCGCGTTCACCGCCGCTGCCGGTCGCGTCCACTCTTCGGATGAACGGGTTTTGACCTCGACAAACGCCAGGCAATCGCCATCGCGGAAAATCAAGTCAATCTCGCCGCGTTGCGAACGAAAATTGGCCGTGAGAAATTTCAATCCCTGCCGCCGCAAAAACTTCTTGGCCGCGCGCTCGCCAAGTTCACCGCGGCGCAAATGCTCCGGTCTCGCTTTGCCGCGAAATAGCGACTGGATGAGTTCGGTGAGTTTCATCCGCGAATTTCGCCGATTTCACGAATTGTTTTCAGGGTTTGTTTCGCGTCCATGCGCGCAATTCGCGGATCAAAACAGTTCGTGTTCCGCCGATCTCAACGGCGCGAAGCTGCGGCGATGAATCTGACAGGGGCCGTGCGCCGCAATCGCCGCGAAATGGCGCTCCGTGCCGTAGCCCTTGTGCCTGGCAAATCCGTATTTCGGCCATTGCCGGTCAAACTCCAGCATCAGCCGGTCGCGCGTGACTTTGGCCAGCACACTCGCGGCGGCGATGGAATAACTGCGCGCATCGCCCTTCACAATCGCTGTTTGCGGGACGCGCATCGTCTTGACCGGCCACCCATCCACGAGCGCGTGCTGTGGCTGTGGATTCAATTTCGCCAGCGCCTCGTTCATTGCGCGATGCGTGGCGCGGAGGATGTTGATTTTGTCGATTTGCGCGGCGTCAATTTGTGCGACGGCAAATTCCACGTCACAGCAGGACGTGAGGAACGTGAAAAAATTTTCACGCTGCGTTTTGGTGAGTTGCTTGGAATCATTCAGCCCTTCCAATTCACGCGGCAAACCGGATTCCGCCCATTTTGCCGGCAAAATCGCCGCTGCCGCCACGACCGGTCCGGCGAGCGGCCCGCGGCCCGCTTCGTCCACACCGGCGACGCGCGTGACGCCGCGACCCCACAACACACGCTCGAACTCGAAACGATCCACTGGGTTGGCGCGGGCCATGACTTCAAATGGTTCGCGTTTGTGCCAATCTGTCAAAACAAAAGGCGTAAAAAATCCGTGTTCATCCGTGTTCATCCGTGGTTAAATTTTCGGCATGAAAATCGAATCCCTTCATGTCGGCATGTCGGTTCGCCATCCGCAATATGGCTTGGGAACAGTCAGGACGATTTCCGAAGTCACGGCTGACATTCAGTTTAATGACGGTAAACACACCATCGCGCCGGAATCCGCCGGGCTGGAACCGGCCGAGCCGCAAGCCACGGTGAGCGGTTTGAACGTTCCGCTCAAACACTTCATCGAGCAGATACTGGACGCTGCCGTGGCCAGGCTCGGGCTGGAGAAACCGGATGCCGTGATCGAAAAACTCGGCATCCGCTGGCATGGCGGCAAACTGGTCATGCATCCCGCCGACCCGGCGCTGCAAACCAAGGAAGTCCCGCTCGAAACATTCTTTCACAAGATTGTGATGGTACGGAACAACCTGCGCGTGCTGGAACAGAAGATCAATGCCCACGAAAAGCTGACCGACGGCGAAAAGGTGGAGATGCAGCAATACATCACGCGCAGCCAAGGCTCACTGACCACATTCAACGTGTTATTCAAGGAAAAGGAAGACCAGTTTTGATTTGGCTTTCATCGGATGCAGCCAGGTGTTCCGGTTTTTTACGGTATCGATCCGAATCCGTCCGGTGATGGTGGTCATCACATGCACGGTCTGATGGCTACGTTAGGCGGATTGTATCGTAAGGCTGCCTGGGCGGATTGGTATCATCGTTATGGTGTGAATCGGCCTGTGCCCATCGAGACGATTGGCGGCGTATCAGGTTACATCGCAAAATATCCCATGACCGGGGTTTGTCATTGGGACGTTTTGAATTGTGTTCAGCAGGTCTTATCGAGTGGTGGTCAGTCACGACGGATTTCGGCGTCAGTCGGACGGTTTGAAGATGGATTATGTATAACACACTTCCGGTTAACGGGTTGTGTGTAGTAATCTGGCGCGACTATGATGTTTAAAATTGGAACGGATACTGCTGAAATGCTGCCAAAATATGTGAATTTGTCTGTTGCGGGTGCAAAGATGAACGTTTACTTTCAAGCAGTTGGTATGGTGGACAAACAAAGAGCAAACATGAGCGAACAAACAGCACCGAGGTTATTGGAGAGCGCTGAAGAGGCTTCGTTTGTTTCGGCCCCTTCTGGCGAGGATCTCAAACTTAAAGATTCTGAATTCGTCTTATTTCAGAAGTTAATTGATTGGCAAGACGCCTCCGAGAAATCTCAGATTATTCTGGGAAAGCCTCTTTCGTAAAATTATTCTGCCGCGCGGGTAATTCAAGTCACCCTCATTGTGAGCGGTGGGAGATGGTTTTAACCTAAAAATTAAAATGGATGGCGTATTCGCAGCGGCAGAAGCAAAACTTACAGATTGCAGGAGAAATTATTCCTTTTATTTCGATCTGATCGCAAAGGAATGGTCTGGAACGTCCAATAGGGCGCCAATTCATCGCATTTGCACATTAATGAGGAAAATGGGCGTCGAGGCGCTCCTTCGCGAAGATTTAATCCTTCCAAATGAACTTAACGAGGAGCGTGACGCATATGCTATCCGCCTTGGCAGCGGCATTACTACAAACGCACGCGCCGTTAGATTTACTTTTTTCCGGCAAATGCCAGCTTCTGGCGATTGGCACGCGTTGGGCGACGATGACATCATGGGGTATGCCGTCATATTCACTATCCAAGAGGGCGGGAATATTTTTAGTTATGTTTACGAAGCGGTAGTGCGACTGCCGAGTTTATATTTTGGCGGAAAGTGGAGAGCTGTTTCAAATTATTATGTTCACTGTTCCAAGGAGTTTCAAACAACCGTTGGAACCGCAACAAATAGACGGAATTTTAAATTTCAAGGCACTTTTTTCTGCCAGCAAAATGGGTTAACTCATGTATGTGCGCACGCTGCGTTACGAATTGCATTGAATAATTGGCCAACATATATCGGCAACAAAATTACACCTAAAACAATCAACGACGCCTTGGGAATCGACCATACCGTAGGCAGACAAATTCCGGCTGACGGAATAAGCGCGCCCGAAATGAAAAAGGTTGTGCAAACACTTGGCCATCAAGTTTTCACAGCCGAATTTATTACTGACCCCGGAATTGATTACGATGAATTTGTATACCCACTTATCGAGTCTAGTTGCCCTGTCGTATTGGGAATTGTGAAACCGGATACTGCTCATGTCGTTGCGGTGCTTGGTCACACTCTAAATTCCGATCGTTGGGCCGAAGCCAGGCATACATATGGCGCGTTTCCTCGGCACCCATACATTCCGACGGTGTCTTGGGCTGATCATTTTATCGTAAGCGATGATAATTTCGGAATGTATGTGACGTTGCCAACGGAAAGTATTCGCAATTTATTAGTCCCGAAGCATAATCCAAATTTGCATGCAGCAATTGCAGTCGGATTGACGCCACTTGCCGGGAAAATTTCGGGTTATTTAGCAGAACAATCAGCAGCCGCCATCGCAAATAATATTATTATCCGCACAGCTGCGTCGTCTAGTAATCGTTGGCTAGTGCATTTACAGGAAATAAACAGTGATAAGCAATTGATAAATCCCATCGTTTGTCGAACAATGATATGCTCGAAGAGGCAATATGTTTCTTTGATGACGCAGGCCACAGATGAGCGAAATTACAAAATAAATTCCGGCGAAGCAGATTTATTAAACCGGTCACTGCCTGACAAATTCTGGGTCACTGAAATTATGACGGCAAATCTATATTCAGGTAACAAACGTAAATTAGGTGACATCGTAACTCTTATAAATCCGACCGACGCTCAAATAATCGCCCAGGAATATCATGTCTTCGCTTGGCTGACCGGTATTTGCTGGCACGGACCGGGACTCCAAAATGCTGCAATTAATTGGTCGATCAAGGGTCATATTCCATTGATACGGGGAATTCCGTTACAGCAATGTGAAAACGAATGGTAACAATTCGTCTACAATAATTTCCACCGTTTATGTTTTTTTGTTCGCGATGCTTCTGCTGTCAAATCACGACTGAATAAATGGAAAAAGCGGTCACCTTGGCCGATAAGGTTTTTATTTTCGCAGCCTGAATTACAACTACGCTCCACGTCTGATTCCATGATGCCTGGATTATATCTATATCTCTGGACGCCAAAATCATCAATCCCTGCAATGCCAGTTACCAATGCGACGAGTTGCATTATTTCCAATGACGCGAGATTAGCACTGAAAGGAAATACATTTTCATTTCGCTTGAACCGGTGATCCGATGGCAATCCTTTAAGATAAGTTGGGTCGTCCAATTTGCCCGCAGCTTCGGTCGAGGCATCGTTGGAATTAAACGCGCCTAAACATTCTAAGCACGGACGGCCTGGACCAGCTGTTTGAAGCTGCCAATCAACCCCTGAAAAAGTACCATTTTTAAATCTTACTTGAATTCCACCGTCAATAACTGGAATTAAATGGGCATAGGCAAGATGATTCAGAATTTGGCGAGCGCGAGGGCGATCAACGCAACTGAAAAGCACGTCGCAATCAAGTGCCGCGCGATACCCCTGCTCTTCTGCAATACTGTAGGGAACTGAGTTTACATGCAATCGGCTGGCTGTGGATGACTGCTTGATTTGGCGACGTGCAACGTCGACCTTTAATTTTCCGATGTCCTTTTTGGTGGCACCGATGAGTCTGTCGAGGTTATGTTTTTCAACTGAATCAAAATCAATCAGTGTAATTTGTTCGAACCCCATCCGCGCGAGAGCTTCGGCAACAAAAGCACCGACACTACCTAAACCAACGATTCCAATATGCAATCGTGCCAGGTGAGCATGATTTGATTCTCCCCACACTGTATATGTGCGTTTGAACAATTCTTGAAAATTGGGTTTTGGCGAAAGCGAATCATTAAAGCTTACTCTTAGCCGTTTCCCAACGCTTCGAACCGATTTACACCAGAATCGTTGAAATATTTTACCGCTGATATGTTTCCACATCCGGCCGCTCCAAGTGCCATCTGTTCCAACAGTCAGTCCTACGAGCGGCACCTCTGTTAGCGCACAAACAGCGCCGGCCATTTTATTTTCCGCCTCGACATCATCCATGCTCATGCCTTGCCAACCTGGTGCAGGATGGCTGTGCAAAAACGCCACGCCGCATTTTTCCTTCATTGCACGATTGCAAACACGTTCAAAATATTGCGGATTAAAACTCACATTTCCGTGACGTTGGCGGTCTCCTTCTTCGGGAAAGATAATAGTATGTAAAAGAGCCGTCTCCCGACTTGTCCCCTGCGACGGTGACCAAAGTGCAAACAACAAATCCTCCTGACCGTCGTCTCGAATTAGAAATGACTGCAATTCGGAATCAAGTTGAGCCGAAAAAGCCGCGTTTAGATTTTTATTACGCATTTTCAAAAATGGAGTTAATTTGCGAGACTAACCGCCGCGCTGTTTTCTCGCCATTCCAGCAAAAATTTTTGCTCCAATATCTCCAAGGGGGTCCTAAGGCGCTAGCCGTGATGTTTCGAACATTAGGAATATTATCCTTGGGCTCATAAAGTTGCGGTTCCGCTTTTATATGAATTGCCGCATGCACGCTCATCGGGAAATTCGGCGTGCATTGAATCCCCAAATTGATTGTTCGCCCTGCAAATTTACCAGCGACTATTTCGTAGGCTGGAAGCACGGCAAAAACTAAGCCGCCGTTGACGGTAACCTTTTCGACTTCATAACCAAGGTTCCGTAAGTCATCGATCAAACGGTCAGGGCCGAGATTCATGATACCGGGGTTGGGCTATTGTGAAGCACGATGAACTGCATGCCATTCTTGATATGAATAATTTCCTCAAGGTTTTTATATTTGATCAGTTCATTGCCTTCGCGGCGTGCCAGCGTTGTCTGCGCCGGATCCTCTTTTGCAAAATCCACCAACAAGCTTTTGACGGAGAAATTGTGCTCATCGGTTTTGAATTTTTGCTTATCAATAAAGAAAACGACCTCTTTGCTGATTTTTTCGGTCAGAAATCGTGTGTCGTTCTCAATATGGATGATTTCTTCAAGGTCTTCATAAACTGACAACTTGCTCCCCTGTCGCCGAGCCAACCGTGTGCAAACAGGATCATGGCCAGCAAAATCGAGGAGAAGCGTTTTGACGGTTATTTCACGTTGTCCGGTTTTAAATTCTTTATCGTCGATAAAGAATACGATTTCTTTGCCGGTTTTATCATTCATTGTCATGCCTTTTTTTTGTGTTTTTCCGCTTGACGAAAGCGTATATATGGTTTAAAAAAGGACGGCAGAGACTGCCGTACTAAATCGTCAATGACAACTATACGTATCCGTAAACATTTGTCAAGCCTATGCCAGAAGATTTTTCATCGCGACTACGATTCGCTCGCCAATTACGCGGTTTGAGCCAAGCGTCATTGGGAAAAGTTGCCGAACTGCAGCCCGCCGCGATTTCACACTTTGAAACCGGGGAGCGATCACCATCCTTTGATAATTTAAAGCGATTGGCCGATGCACTAAATATATCCTCAGATTATTTGATAGGCCGAACAATGGAACCGGCGCTATCGTCTGACCTCGCCGAACGGATACTTCGTCATGCGGAAAAACTGTCGAAGGATGATTTAGAGATGGTGGAAAAAATGGTTCAAACGTTGGCAAAGCGTAATAAAAAGATAAATATTACTGGATAATCGTTAATGATTAGGGTCGCGAAGATCACTACGAAACAAGCACGATGTGGAGCGAGTCAGCCCGCCTGTGCCACAAGTGGTCACGGAGAGGCAAAATCAAAGGAATGGTGCGCGCTGCAGGTTTTGAACCTGCGACCCCCAGTGTGTGATACTGGTGCTCTACCGCTGAGCTAAGCGCGCAACAAATATAGCATATCCGCCGCCGGCGCTGTTTCAAGATTTTCTTAGGATCGTGTCGCGCTGCGCCCATTCGGGGTTCGTGTTTGGAAAATCCAGATTGTAATGCAATCCGCGGCTTTCAGGCCGCATCGACGCGCAGCGCACAATCAATTCCGCCACCGTCGCGATATTGCGCAATTCCAGCAAGTCGCCTGTCACGATGAAGTTCCAATAATATTCGCGGATTTCCTCCTGCAAGTTGGCAATGCGCTTGGCCGCGCGCTGGAGACGCTTGTTCGTGCGGACGATGCCGACATAATCCCACATCAGCCGCCGGATTTCGTCCCAATTGTGCGAGACGACAACGAGTTCGTCCGGGTCGGTTGCCTTGCCCGGCTGCCACGCGGGAATTTTCGCGTCTGCCCTTTCGGGCGGACTGGAAAGAACCTTCTGCGCCGCGCGATGCGCGCAAACCAGCGCCTCCAAAAGTGAGTTGCTCGCCAGCCGGTTCGCGCCGTGCAATCCCGTGCACGCGACTTCGCCGACGGCGTAAAGCCCGGCGATTTCCGTCCCGCCATCCACGTTCGTCATCACGCCGCCGCATTGATAATGCGCCGCCGGCACGACTGGAATCGGCTCTTTCGTAATATCAATGCCGTAGCGCCGGCACGTCTGGTAGATGTTCGGAAAACGCTCGATGATGAACCGCGACGGCTTGTGCGTGATGTCGAGCCACACGTGTTTCGCGCCGCTCTTTTTCATCTCGCTGTCAATCGCGCGGGCCACCACATCGCGCGGCGCGAGCGATTTCATGGGATGGTAACGTTCCATGAACTCAATGCCGTCGAGTGTTTTAAGCACGCCGCCCTCGCCGCGCACGGCCTCACTGATGAGAAACGATTTCGCCTCCGGATGATACAGGCACGTCGGATGAAACTGAACGAACTCCATGTCCGCCACCGCCGCACCCGCGCGATACGCCATGGCCACGCCATCACCGGTCGCAATGTCGGGGTTCGTCGTGTAAAGATAAACTTTGCCGCAACCCCCCGTCGCCAGAACCGTCACCGGCGCGGAAAATGTTTCAACGCGACCGGATTTTTTATCGAACACATACGCGCCGAAACAACGGCTTGCGCCCGCGAGACCCAGTTTTTGGCTTGTGACAAGGTCAATCGCGAGATGGTTTTCAAAAATCTCAATATTCGGCTGCCGCGACGCCGCGTTCAGCAACGCGCGTTCGACTTCGCGCCCGGTCACATCCTTCGCGTGTAAAATCCGCCGTTTGGAATGACCGCCCTCCTTGCCGAGGTCGAGTTGTTTGCCGCCGTCTTCGTCCGGCGCGTCGCGCCTGGAAAATTTCATCCCCAGCTCCATCAACTCCGCAATACGCGCCGGGCCTTCTTCCACAATGGTGTGGACGACGTTTTCCTTGCACAACCCCGCGCCGGCCACGAGCGTGTCGCGCACGTGCAATTCGAATGAGTCTTCCTTGCTCGTCACCGCCGCGATGCCGCCCTGTGCATAATTCGTGTTCGACTCCGCGCGGTCCTTTTTCGTGACGATGGCCACGCGCCCGCGCGGCGCGACCTTCAACGCGAACGAAAGCCCCGCGATGCCGCTGCCGAGAATGAGATAGTCGAATTGTTTCATCAACGACAAAAATTTAACGCAAAGACGCAAAGACGCGAAGATAAAATGACTTGGGCGGACGGATTAGGAAGTCAAGAAGCAGCGGAAAGCTCTTTACGCATCTGGAACAGCCCCCAAAGCAGCCGCAGGCAAATTGCCAACAGAAGGGAAATCTGGGTGACGGCAACAACGAAGGTAAAGATATATCCAGCGGCACCGTACTCTCTTAGTTGGTCCATTCCCACGTTTGGATAAAGATAGATTCCTATTATCGTCCCCAAACCTACTGCTAAAGAGATTATTGAAGCTCCAACACCAATCATACTGCCGGCCCAAGCGAGACGCTTGCGAAAAAACAATCCGACGGCCCCTGCAAACCAAAAGAGTACCACCGAATCTATTACGACCTCCCGAATGGTTATAGGACCGTGATGGAGTCGCGGCGGCGCCGATGAAAGCGCCGAATGGCAGCCAGCCTCTCCCATTATGAATATCAAGAAAGCTCCTGACGCAATAATCAGATTCATTATACAGACTGCACGAGCAGTCATTTTGCGCAGGCTGAAAAGCAAGACGCTGACAATGATAATCGGGACAATGACCAACGGAATATACAGAAACCACCCAATTAACATACGAACCGTTTCCCTTGAGATTATATGGTAGGCAACAAGAAATCGGATTAAGCCTCTTACCAGGATCACGGCTTCGACTCTGTGATTAGCCAACTGATTTGTCCAGAGCCAAGTTCAGCCGCAAAAAAACTGTCTTTCAAAGCCGTGCATTATCAATCAACCGCGTCTTGCCGATGAACGCCGCCAGCGCCATGTGCGTGCCGCGTGTTACTTTTGAGACGGGCGACAACGTGTCCGGTTCAAAAAATTCCACGTAATCCAATCGTGCCGCCGGTTCATGCTCAATGAATTTTTTCAAATTTGCCTTTAATCGAGCTGCTGGAATCGCTTTTGATTTTTTCACGGCGACCCGTGTTTTCTGAATCGCGCGCCAAAGCACAACCGCCTGCCGGCGCAAATCGCCGACAAGATATTTGTTGCGCGAACTCATCGCCAGCCCGTCGGTTTCCCGAAGTGTTGGCGCGACAATGGTTTTCACGGGGAAATTCAAGTTGCGCACCATGCGTTTGATGATGGTCGCTTGCTGCCAATCCTTCGCGCCGAAAACCGCCGCGTCCGGCAATACAATGTTGAACAATTTGGCGACAACCGTCGTCACGCCGCGAAAATGCGTCGGGCGCGACGCACCTTCCATTGTTTTGGACAAATTTTCCTCGACGATATAGGTGCTGAATTTGGTGGGGCGAGCGTCCTCGCGAGCCGTCGTCGCTACACTTTGACGCGCCAAGACCGGCTCGTCAGTAGCCTCGCCCCACCTCGGATACATTTCCCTGTCGCTTGGCGCGAAAACAACGTTCACGCCTTCGGCGCGGCATAAATTCAAATCACGTTTCAAATCGCGCGGGTATCTGGAGAAATCCTCTGCTGGCCCGAACTGCGCCGGGTTGACGTAAATGCTGACGACGACTTCGCCCGCCTTGCCGACGTGCCGCCGCGCCACGCGCACGAGGCTCAAATGGCCTTCATGCAAATAGCCCATCGTCGGCACTAAACCGATGCACTTTCCCGCGCGCTGCCATTGTCTGGCAAGCCGTTGCATTGCGGCGACGGAAGTGACGATTTGCATGTTAGAACAGTGCGGCAGTTGCGTCGGCCAATCAATTCAATTGTCGTTCCTAAGTGAACTTGCAGGACGCACAGAAGTAGCTTGCCACAGAGTCGGGAAAGCAGGCCGAAAAACTTTTGAAACAAACGGGCAATCTTATTAAACTTACTCGGGCTCTGGTTATCGTCTCGGCTGCTTTGGCTTTCTTCGCGCTGGTTCAAACTGCGATTATGCTCATACAGGATGCCAATACACACGTGCATCAAATTCAGGCAGGCAAGCACCAAAAAGGCACAATTTCCCAAAAGTAAGTATTTGGCGGTTTGGCTCAATTTTCGCGGCCAAAGCCTTCTTTTTATTGAGAAATCTCACCATAGCCTAATTTTAGCTCCAGCCTGATGTAGCATTACCCGCAGGGCCTTGTCCCCAGAACTGGTGACTGGCAGGGAACACGGCATCGGGTATGCTTGCAGTGTTATTGGGATGCAGAAATGCAGGGTTCCGTGTGTAAAAGATGGCGTGGCCTGCGGCGCCGCATCCAATGAAAGGTTCGCAGTGGCGCGGCTGCGAATTGCCAGTTTAAGCGCTTAGTTCTCATAATGAGGCCGGAGTAGTGTCCGGCCTCTCTTTTTTATTCCCTTCGCCTGCTTCAGATTTTGGTTGTTGCGAACCGATGGCCAAATCGCAAATCGTCAGTTGAAAAATGAAAAATGGCGGCCTGCCAAGTCGAAGCTCGAAGCTTTGCCGTCGCATTCCGTGCGAGTTTCGAGTTTGACTTTGCGCAAGCTGTAGGCGTATTGCAGGGACTGTAAGAAAGGGTCGTTCGCGAGCGCAACTGGAACAGAGTTTGGAACTTCCCGTACAACCCGTCAGTGTGCCGGGGTGGAGGAATTTATGAAGAGGATGATGCGTGAGAGCGGCAAAGGCATGGTGATCGTTAGGATCACTCTTGCAGCATTTCTATTGTCCGGCTTCGGCTGCAATTCGCACTCAAAGGCGACGCGCGTTGAGCAAGGCGCCAATCAGGCGGCGCAGGCAACAAACGCTGAACACTTTTTGCGCGTCCGCATGCCCGCTGTTGCAGGGTTGTTTTATCCGGCAGAAGAGCCGGTTCTTTCCAGAACAATTGATGGATTATTGGAAAGTGCGCCCGCGCATTACATCCCTCACCTGAAGGGTTTGGTTTGCCCTCATGCGGGCTACCCCTATTCCGGCCAAACCGCGGCGATCGCTTACAAGACCCTAGCGGGACGCAACGTTCAAACCGTCGTTATTCTCGGTCCCAGTCACTATGCCGCGTTTCAAGGCGCTTCTGTTCCAAACGCGGACGCCTACCAAACGCCCCTTGGAACCGTTCCCATCTCGGATAAGGCGCAGCAACTCATCAAGGCCAGCCCCTTTGTTTTGGAGCCGAAATGTCTGGTCCAGCGGCCGACGTGGTGGCAACAGTCTTCCAAACCCGCGCCACCTGCCGGTGAGGACACCCCCGATACCTGGGAACATTCCGTCGAGGTTCAGGTTCCTTTCCTGCAAAAAACTTTGAAGAACTTCAAAATCCTGCCCGTCGTATTTGGCGATGTTGACCCCGAGCAGGCCGCCAGAGTTTTGGCCGGGATAATTGATGACAAAACAATCGTCGTGGCCAGCTCAGACCTGAGCCATTACCACCCCTATGATGAAGCCAAAGAATTGGACAGTCGCTGTGTCAGGGCGATTTGCAGCCTGGACATTGACGCAATGAAAACTCAGGAAGCCTGCGGCAAATTGCCCATCTTGACGCTGATGTATCTGGCCCGGGAAAAAGGTTGGAGGGCGCAATTACTGGACTGTCGCAATAGTGGCGATGTCATCACCTCCGAAAAAAAACGGGTCGTCGGCTACTCGGCCATCGCCTTCTATGCGCCAACACAGGAGAACTACGCGGCGCAGGAGAGAGGGTTTCTGCTGGATCTTGCCCGCAAGACTCTGACCTGCGTTGCGAGTAATGGCAGCCCGTCCGGGGTCAATGCCAGGGATCTGTCACCAAAATTATCGGAGATCAAAGCGTGTTTCGTGACGTTGACGGAGAATGGCATGTTGCGCGGTTGCATCGGCCACATTCTGCCGCAGGAGCCGCTTTGCCAGGCCATCGTGGACAACACGCAGAACGCGGCCACCCGCGACCCGCGCTTCCTGCCGGTGCAGCCCGACGAGGTGAGTAAAATCAAAATCGAAATCAGCGTGCTGACGGAACCTCAACCATTGCGGTTCACTTCACCGGAAGATTTGCTGAACAAGTTGCAGCCTTACGAAGACGGTGTGGTGCTGCAGATTGGCTCCCATGGTGCGACGTTTCTGCCGCAAGTCTGGGCGCAGATTCCGGACAAGGTCGAATTCTTGAATCAACTTTCGCGCAAGGCCGGCTGTGCGCCGGACGACTGGCGCGGCAAGGATGTCAGCGTCTCCATCTACCACGTCGAATCGTTCGAGGAGTCAGGGTGATGCTTCATGCCCGACCGGGAGCCGATAATACTGGCGGTCGCGAGTGAACGGCGGCTCGTCTTGTTTGCCGTCGGCGCGCTGGGTGTCTCCTGTGTGATGACGCAACTGGCGCTGATGCGCGAGTTGATGGGAGCGTTCTCGGGAAATGAAATGGTGCTGGGCGTCGTGCTCGGCCTGTGGTTCCTGCTGATGGGCATCGGCACCTGGCTGGGCCGGACCTCCGACAAGCTGCGAAATCCGCTGGCAGGTCTGCTCATCGCCCAGTGCTTCATCGCCATAATTCCGCCGCTGCAGGTGTTCGCGCTGCGCGCTTGGCGAAACGTGGTTTTCATCCGGGGCGCAGAGGTCGGTGTCACCGAAACCGTCGTCAGCGTTTTCATCCTGCTGTTGCCGTATTGCGTCGTGGCGGGCTACGCCCTGACGCTGGCCTGCTCGCTCCTTGCGCGCAAAGAAGGCCCGACGGGCGTCGGCAGCGTCTATGTGGCGGACAGCATCGGCAGCATCGTGGGCGGTGTTCTGTTCAGCTTCGTTCTTATCCGGTTCCTGGATCACATCGCGCTGTTGGTTGTGCCGGCGGCCCTGAATCTGGCAGCGGCAGCGCAACTGGGCAGAACCGGCTGGCGGCGCTCTCCCTCGATTCCACTTGTGAATCCAGTCCGCTGGGGGATTTTCATCCTCACGTTGATCGTGGGCATTTTCGTTTTCACCTGGCTGCTGTTTAATGCCGACGCTTTTTCAACTTCGCTTCAATTCCACGGCCAGCATGTTTTGTCCTGTGCCAACTCGCCGTACGGCCGGCTGGTGGTCACGGAATCCGGCGGGCAAACCAATTTCATCGAGAATGGTGTTGCCATCGTGTCCACGCCGAACGTTGAGCACGTCGAGGAAACCGTGCATTACGCGATGGCGCAGCGGCCTGATGCCCGCAAGGTGCTGCTGGTTTCCGGCGGCATTTCCGGCACGGCAAAGGAAATTTTAAAATACAACGTCAGCCGGGTGGATTACGTGGAACTTGACCCGCTGATTCTGGAGCTGGGGCGGAAATATCTTCCGGAGAATCTGGCGGACAGTCGAATCCGGACCATCAATACCGACGGGCGCCTGTTCATCAAACAGGCTGGCGGAAAATATGATGTCGTCATCGTGGACGTGCCCGATCCTTCCACCGCGCAACTCAACCGGTTCTACACCGTGGAGTTTCAGGCTGAAGTCAAACGGGTGCTTTCCAAAGACGGAGTGTTGTCCTTTTCGCTCGGACATTATGAAAATTACGTCAGCAAGGAACTGGCGCGAATGCTGGCGTCGGCTTATCGTTCGTTGAAGCTGTCGTTCCAAAATGTGCTGATGATTCCCGGCGGACGGGTTTTCTTTCTGGCATCGGATGGCCCGCTCTACGAGGACATTGCTGCGCGAATCGGGCAACGGCAAATCCCGACGAAGCTGGTCAACCGGCATTACCTCGACGCGATGCTGACGGCCGACCGGATGGCGGACCTCGCGCGCGCCACAGCGCAACCGGCGGCGGCAAATAAGGACTTCAATCCGGTGCTTTACTACTACCACCTCCGCCAGTGGATGAGTCAGTTCAAAGCCGGGTTCGGCGTGTTGCAGACGCTGCTGTTTGTTTTGCTTTGTGTTTACCTCGTCCGGCTGCGCGGACCTGCCTTGGTCCTGTTCGCCTCGGGTTTTGCGGGGTCGGCATTGGAACTTGTGCTGCTGCTGGTGTTCCAGGTTCTCTGCGGTTCGGTTTACCACCAAGTGGGCGTAATCGTGACCGTCTTTATGGCTGGTCTGGCGCTCGGTGCAGTTATGATGAATCGGCTCATGCCGCAGGCGAACCGGGGAAGCCTGGCTCTTCTGGCTCTTGCCATTGCCGGTTACGCGATCCTGCTTGCATTTTTATTGCCGCTGCTGAATCGAATGGGTGGAACCGCCGGGTCACTCATGCTGGTCAAAGCGGCTATTGCGTCACTGACTCTGATTCTCGCCGTGCTGGTGGGAATGCAATTCCCGCTGGCGAATCGGTTGGAATTTGACGGCACCGTTACCGGCGCGTCCCGCCTTTACACGGCGGATTTTGTCGGCGCATTTCTGGGTGCGTTGCTGGCAAGTACCCTGTTGATTCCGTTGATTAGCGTGGCGGGCGTCTGCCTGTTGACTGCGGCGCTGAATTTCCTTGGTGGCGCAATGATCCAATTTCGAAGGCTGTGATATGAGCAAACTTAACTTTGTCCTTCTCAAAATGGTACGCTGGAGCGGCTGGTTGCTGCTGCCGGTGGTGATATTATTCCTGTTGACCGGCTACATCATGGCCGGCCGCTACGGGTTCGGCAAACTGCTCGACGAGAAATCCGCGCTGACGTATCACCGCATGCTTCACCTGCCGTTGATCGTCCTCGTGCTAGCGCACGTCGTGCCGGCGATGTATCTTGCCTTCCAGCGATGGGGCTGGA
Source organism: uncultured Verrucomicrobiae bacterium (assembly GCA_963835625.1). Taxonomy (GTDB): domain Bacteria; phylum Verrucomicrobiota; class Verrucomicrobiia; order Limisphaerales; family UBA11358; genus UBA11358. The sequence goes on along the minus strand of CAWIGO010000010.1, from coordinate 338,744 downwards.
TCAAACATCGCGAAGAGACGTGAACGTGAAATCCGAAGTCCGAAGTCCGACTCGCCGTGCCGAAGCGCAACGAAGGCGGGAGTCCAAACTCCGAGACCGGCGTTCCGGCTTAGCGGGAGAAATTTCCCGCCGCGTCGCCATTGGCCTTGGCGCAGCGGGCATCGTGGGGCTGGCGGGCGCGGTTTCGTTTTTCGATTTTTTCTCAAAGTGGCGCGAGTCCGAGGCCCCAGCCGACATCTTCAAAGGCGACGCGCCGGCGGGCGAACTGTGGGAGTTGTGGCAGAAACGCGGCTGGGTGAAGGAGGCGTCGCACTACCTCAAGCTCGGCCGCAATGTCCAGTGCAAGGTCTGCCCGAACAATTGCATCCTGGAGCCGGGCGACCGCAGCCATTGCCGCAACAAGGTCAACTGCGACGGCACGCTTTACACGCTGGTCTATGGCAACCCGTGCACGTTCCACGTTGACCCGGTCGAGAAAAAGCCGCTGTTTCATTTCATGCCGGGCACACTGAGCTTTTCGCTCGCCACGTCCGGCTGTGTCTTCCGCTGCCTGAATTGCCAGAATTGGGAAATTTCGCAGAAGAAACCTGAGGAAACCAAGGACCCGCATGGCGAGGAACTCCGGCTGAGACCGCCGCTGCCGTCGAGTCTCACGCTCGATCAGATGGCGCGGCTCAGCCTGTTTCCCGAGGACGTTGTTGCGGTGACCGAGGCGCTGGGTTGCCCGTCCATTTCCTATACCTACTCCGAGCCGGTGGCGTTTTACGAATACACGCAGGATTGCTGCAAGGCGGCGCGAGCGCGAAAGCTCAGGAACATCGTCGTTACCTGCGGCTCGATTAAGGAACGGCCGGCGCGCGACCTCTATCAATTCGCGGACGCCGCGCACGTGGACCTCAAGGGCTTCGATGAGGAATCTTACAAAAAGCTGAACTCCGGCAAGCTCGCCGCCATCCTCGCGACACTGAAGACGCTGAAAGACCTCGGCGTCTGGGTCGAGATCGTCAACCTCATCGTGCCAACTTACACGGACAACCTCGACACCATTCGCCGGATGTGCGGCTGGATCGTGAAGGAACTGGGGCCGGACCAGCCGTTGCATTTCTCGCGATTCCATCCGGCGCACAAACTCGCGCACCTGACGCCCACGCCCGTCGAGACGCTCGTCAAAGCCCGTGACGACGCCCGTGCCGAGGGCCTGCACTACGTTTATATCGGCAACGTGCCCGGCCTCGAAGGCGCGGAGACGACGTACTGCCCCAACTGCAAAAAGGCTGTCGTCGAGCGTGATATCTTTGCCGTTACCGCGCTGAACCTCGACGCCGGCAAGTGCCGTTTCTGCGGGACGAAGATCGCCGGGGTGTGGGAGTGAGTCGCGCCGCCCCCGACTTCCGGATTCCGGTGACAATCAACTCAAGCGCACCGGCAGGCGGCGGGCGCCCCAGTTGCCGGGTTTTTCCTCAAAGTGCCCGGCGATTTCAAAGCCGCAGAAGGAGCAGCGGTTGCCTTTGAGTTTCCATTCGCCAAGGACATACCAGTCGCGCTCGATCAAGCGTTGACCGCAACCGGGACACCAAGTGCTGCTGCCGTTGCGGTCGTGGACGTTGCCGGTGTAAACGTAGCGCAGGCCCTTCGAGCGCGCGATCTCGCGTGCCCGCGTGAGCTTCCCGGGCGGTGTGCACGGTTTGTCAGTTATCTTGTAATCCGGATGAAAAGCGGTGAAATGCCACGGCACGTCGGGACCGAGGTTGGCGGAAAACCAGTCGGAAGCCTTTTCGAGTTCGGCCTCGCTGTCGTTCTCGCCGGGGATCAGCAGCGTGGTCACCTCGAACCAGACTTTTGTCTGGTGCCGCAGATATTTCAAAGTGTCGAGCACAGGCGCAAGTTCGCCGTAACACTGATGGTGGTAGAATTCCTCAGAGAAGCCTTTCAGATCCACGTTGGCTGCGTCCATGTGCTGGTAGAACTCGGGGCGCGAGTCATCAGTCATATAGCCGGCGGTGACCGCCACAGTGGCAATGCCGAGTTCGTGACAAGCCTTGGCGACGTCAATGGCGTATTCGGCAAAAATCACCGGGTCGTTGTAGGTGAACGCAACCGACTTGCACCCCAGCCGTTGGGCGGCAGCAGCAATGGTTTCCGGCGAAGCCTCATCCGCAAGCCGGTCAAACTCGCGCGCCTTGCTGATGTCCCAGTTCTGGCAGAAGCGGCAGCCAAGGTTGCAACCGGCTGTGCCAAACGAGAGGACGCTCGTGCCGGGATAGAAATGATTGAGCGGCTTCTTTTCGATGGGGTCAACGCAGAATCCACTGCTGCGACCGTAGGTGGTCAGTACCATGCGGTCACCGATGTTCTGGCGCACGAAGCAGAAGCCCCGCTGGCCGCTGTGGAGTTTGCACAACCGCGGGCAGAGGCGGCATTCAAGACGTCCATCCGGCAGGGGCGTCCACCACTTTGCCAGGTAATCGGATTGTGCGACAGGGGTGCCCATGGGTTTTCGTTGTCAGGCCGGTTCTTCGAAGTGATCCACTTGAAAACGCTCGACTTTCACCGGTTCATCCGGCCCGATCCAGCCCTTTTCCCGGGCGAGGCGCAACTGGGCCTCACCGGTGTTGATACTCTCAATTCCCGGCAACAGAACACCGCAGCGTCCGTCCACTGCGGAAACGATCACGCCGTAGCGCCGTGGGTCAAGTTCGTACGGCGGCGAAACATCTTCCCTCGAATGAAGCACGCTGACATGGAAACGCAGGCCGGCAAGCTCCTCCGCCGCGATGGACGGAAAGCGTGTGTCCCGGAAAGCCGCCAAACGAGCGTTGCGCCAGGTTTCCGCGATCAGGTTGGCACAGACCGGAACAGGTGTCCCGACACAACCCCGCAGCTCGCCGCCCCGGCGGCGCACCGTCACAAAGACACCTCGCCGCGCACTCAGATATTCGCCGGACGCCGCCGGAGGAGACTCGGAACTGCCGCGCAGCTCCGCCTCCACCGACCGGCGGGCCAAACCGGGCAACACGGCCCCATCGCTGCTGCCAACAGTCGCCGGAGTCGCTTCCGCGCCCTGCGACTTTGGTTTTTCCGCAAACAAAATGGCAACGCCGTAGCCAACCCCAAACGGCCCCTCGTAGCTCAGAACTTTGTGGCCGGTTGCGTTCCAACCCGCAGCGGCAGCCGCGACCAGGGTGGAATCCACCGCGTCTTCCGCCGCAACTTCTCTCAGCTCGGAATCAATGCTCTGAATACCCTGATAGTCACCGGCGCGGACGAGGCTAATGAAGGTTTCGTCAAACCGGTGCGCCTGCGGATGAAAACCGCAGGGAGCATTCGCCGTCAAACGATGACTCATGTCGCCGCTGGCGATGATTGCGACGCGGCGGTGCAGCACGTTCGCGGCGGCGGCAATGGCCTCGCCCAAGCTGGTCAGCCCCCCTTCACCCGGATAGTTGAGACTGAGAAGAACCGTTGGCTCCGCCCACCCCGCCTGTGCGAGAAACCAAAGCGGCACGAGGGCGCCGTGATCGAGACTGCGGTTGCGGATCTGCCAGGTTTCCACACCGCGGGACTGCGCCTCCGCGCCGATGGCGTTTGCCAGGCGACGGTCGTTTGGCAGGCTCACCCGCGCCTGTGGTGCGTCGAATTGTTCAAACGAGCCTTGGAGGCGGTCGTCCGACCACAGGCCAAAAGCCCCCGGCTTGCGCGGCGAGTGCGGTGAAATTATGACAACTGTTTCCGGTTGAAGGCCCGTCACGCACGCGGCGGCCGTGCGCATCGCCCGGCAACTTGCTTCCGCCGAGCCGCCCCTCTCACCGCCGACGTCGGGCACGAGGATTGGTGCGTGCGGCATCAAAACGGCGCAGATACATTCCGGGCAAACCATCGTTTCTCGTAGTTTGTGTTTTGTTCCACGCAGGTCGAGGATATTCTCATGAAGAAGCCGACCTGTTCCCACAAACCAATCGCCAACGATTGCAGGTTCTCACAACCAACCACAAATCTCAATGGGCAGTGGCCTTGGGTGACAGCGCGATGTTAGGCCTACGATTCGTCGCCTTTAAAAATTTATCTGGATGCTCGTGCATATATCGCATACTACGATTGTAACCGGCTACCCACTGCTCTGTCCGATAACGCATCGGATATGGCCAACTAGAATACACTGGAAACCAAATCTCAAATGGGCCGTCATTCGTACCCGAATACTTGTCATAACTGCGCTCTCCCGAAATCACATAAAGCCGCAACTTGCCTGACTGGAAATCTAGGTGTGCAGACATCGCACCATCAGCCGGCGCGGAAAGCTCAATACACTGCTTCCAGGCAAAATTATCGGAAAGTGCGCGCACCAGAAAATGAAACGACACCAAGAAAGCAACCACGAGAATCACAATAACAATCTTTAGGAACTTTGGATTGTTCATAACGTGCGGAGTCGTCTCATCTTCGATCTTTTCGAGCTTACGAAATTTCTCCTCATAAAACCGGTCAAGCAAAACGAGGGGAATAGCTGCAACTGCATAAAGTATCAGGCGGAAATCGAACTGCAAGCTCGTCAAGCCAACAGCGATGGCCAAAAAAAGGATGCATGTAACAAACACCCATGCGCAATAACGGACAGTCAATCGCAATTTAGACTTCCTACCGCAACTTGGGCACGTAAGCCGACCGGAAGGCGAGCGAAAATATCGAGACCATGTAAGAGCAAACGACTGATTGCAATATGGGCAATTCATAATGCGCAGCAGCGGCCTAACGATCCAAAGCTAAACCACAGTCATGGGTGGCCGGTTCATGACTGCAATCTGGACTCTCAAATCTCATGGTTCAATCCCAAATCTCAAGGGATACCCATGGCATCCCAGGCATTTTAGGCTGGTGGTAGGTGATGGATTCGAACCATCGAAGGCGTAAGCCAGCAGATTTACAGTCTGCCCCCGTTGGCCACTTGGGTAACCTACCAACCAAAAGGTAGGGCCGTGCTGCCGCGCGGCCTTCCATTTCGGCGGCGCAGCAGCGCCGCCCTACCTGTGCAAGGCCGCATAGTAAGCCATGCCGACGTTCGATTGTCAATTTTGCTGCGTCTTTGCGTCCTCGCCTCGGCGTAGCCTTTACGCGGAGCCTGGGTCTGCGGTAAAATGGGCGAATGTTCGATTCGTTAAGCGGCAAACTCCAGAACACCTTTCGCAACCTGCGCGGGCTCGGAAAAATTTCCGAGGCCAACGTCACCGACGCATTGCGCGAAGTCCGCATGGCGTTGCTGGAAGCCGACGTGAATTTCAAGGTCGCCCGCGATTTCATCGAGCGCGTCAAAGCCAAGTCCATCGGCGCAGAAGTCGTCCAAAGCATCCAGCCCGGCCAGCAAATCATCAAAATCATCCACGACGAACTTGTGGATTTGCTCGGCTCAACCAACGCCGGGCTGAATCTCAGCAGCAGCCCAAGTTGCATCCTGATGATTGGTCTGCACGGCTCCGGCAAAACCACTTCCAGCGGCAAACTCGCGCGGTTATTGCAAAAGCAGGGACGACAGCCGTTGCTCGTGGCTGCGGACGCCAACCGCCCGGCGGCGATGGACCAACTCGAAACGCTCGGCAAACAGCTTGAATTGCCGGTCTTTGTGAAGCGCGGCGAAACGGATGTTTTGAAAATCGCCCGTGAAGCACTCGATTTCGCAAAAACCAATAACCGTAACGTGCTGATTTTCGACACCGCCGGGCGATTACAAATTGACGAGCCACTCGTGCAGGAACTCGTGCGTCTGCGTGATCTTGTAAAGCCGTCAGAAATTCTGCTCGTGCTCGATGCCGCCACCGGCCAGGAAGCTGTGAATGTCGCCACGCATTTTGACCAGGCGCTCCAAATCACCGGTTCCATTCTGACCAGGCTCGACGGCGACGCGCGCGGCGGCGCGGCATTGAGCATGAAGGCTGTCACCGGCAAACCCATCAAGTTCGCCGGCATTGGCGAAAAGCTCGACGAGTTCGAACCGTTTCATCCGGAGCGCATGGCGTCGCGGATTCTCGGCATGGGCGATGTGGTCAGCCTCGTCGAAAAGGCCGCCGAAGCCGTGGACTTGGACGACGCGAAAAAGCTCGAGGAAAAGATGCGCAAAGGCGAGTTCACGCTCGAAGATTTTCTGGGGCAACTGCGTCAGATGAAAAAACTCGGTTCACTCGAAAGCGTTGTCGGCATGCTGCCGGGCGGCGCGGAGATGTTGAAACAGCACGGCGATTTGTCGAAACAGGAAAAGGAATTCAAGCGCATGGAAGCCATGATTTGCGGCATGACGCCGAAGGAACGGCGCAATCCGCAAATCCTGAATGCCAAACGCCGCATTCGCATCGCCAAAGGCAGCGGCGTGAGCGTGACGGAACTGAACACGATGCTGAATAAATTCGGCCAGATGCAGCAGATGATGAAGAAGATGGGCAAGTTCTCGAAGATGATGGCAAAGATGGGCGGTGGTTTGCCGGGGATGTTGCGCCAGTAAAATCCCACGCGAAGTCACAAAGCACGCAAAGCTTCACTATACTGCGCCTTTGCCGAGCTTCGGCTGTTTGCACAGGAACCTGTCGAGTTGTTTTTCTGTTTTGCCCATGCCCTTTATCCGCAGATTACGCGGATGGCGCGGATTTTTCAAATTTGTTCAAGGCGCGCCGTGTGTTAAAGTGAAGGTGACGTATGACCAAACCGGCCTCACATCAGCCCGCGCTGCCGCGCCGGAAATTGCCGCGCTCGTTCAAGGATTTGACGCCGTCCAAACATTTCAATCCGCGCACGTTTTTCCGCGAGCTGGTTTGGAAAGCGCTGCTCACACCGCGCATCGGACGATCACGCCGCCCGATTTTCCCGAAACTTTCGCACGGCCAGGTCGCCATCACGTGGATCGGCCACGCGTCGTTTTTGATCCAGTTCACGGATTTGAACGTTTTGATTGATCCGAATTTTGCGAACTGGCTGTTTTTTTTGAAGCGCATCAAGCGCGCCGGTTTGAAAATCCGCGACCTGCCGCCGATTGATCTGGTGCTTCTGACGCACGCGCATTTCGATCACTTTCACAAACCGACGTTGCGCCGCCTACCGCATCCAAAAATCGGCGTGATGCCGCGCGGCGTCGGCGATCTGGCGCAAAACCTCGGCTTTGCGCGCATTATCGAGCTGGATTGGTGGGAAAGTTTTTCGCAACGCGATTGGAAGGTCACGTTCACACCGAGCCGGCATTGGGGCGCGCGGGTGCTGCGCGACCAGCATCGGGGTTACGGCGGTTTCCTGCTCGAACATCAAGGCCGGAAAATTTATCACGCGGGCGACAGCGCCTATTTTGACGGCTTCGACGAAATTGGGAAACGGCTCGCGCCGGAAATCGCGTTGCTACCCATCGGCGCATACCATCCTGAATCATTCCGGCGCATGCACATGGGGCCGGATGAGTCAATAAAGGCGTTTCGCGACCTGCGCGCGCGCTGGCTGGTGCCGATGCACTACGGCACGTTCAAATTGTCGTTTGAGGCAATGGATGAGCCGCCACGCCGGCTCCGGCAAATCGCTGAAAGGGAAAATCTCACACGGGAGTTGCGAATTCTTGACGAAGGCGTGCCGGTGGTATTCTAGTCGCCTGCAACGGGTTGTCGCTCAACGGCTTTAGAACCATTCCCTGCGTCCATCCACATAAGTTCGCACGAACTCTTCGTCGGGCTTGCACAGATAAATGATGCCTTCGATGAGACCGATGATGTGCATGATGGGAGAAAGGATGAAACAGGAAAGCACGGTGACCAGCAGCATGACCAAACCGGCGCCGGTGTAGCCCAGAATGAATTTATGGATGCCCAAGCACCCCAGCAGAATTCCGAAAATGCCCGCCGGAATTTTGTTTGACGCCCGCGATGTGACGGTGGGTGGCGGAACCATCGGCGGCGGAACCACCTTCAATTCGGGCGCAAATTCGGAAAATGAACCCAGCGGTTTCCATTCCGATGCGCCTTCCATTTGAGCGAGCGTTTGCGCCTTGACGCGGTTCCCGGCGATCCAGCGCCGGATTTCTTCCGCGCTCACCGGGCCGTATTGCTGTCCATCCACTCCAATGATTTTATACATAACGTGCCTTTCTGGTTTTGGTCGCAGTCATAAAAATTTCACGGTTGTTTCGGGGGTTTGCCGGACAAATCCAAAACAGGAGGGGAAATGGGTTTTGTCTCCAAACTTTCGAGCGATTCCAAACTGTTCCTCGATGCTTCGCGCAACAGGCTGATGCTCGTGACCAGCGACCAAAGCCACGACACGGCAAACAAAATCGCGCCCCATTCGCCAATCCACCCGACCGGATGCGGCTGCACATCGCCGCTGATCTGGCCGTAATACTGAATCATCTCTTCAAAGAACCACACGGCGATCATTAAAAAACCAGCCACAGACAGAGCGAGTTGCCCGAAACCGGCGAGCCATCGCCCCGCTATAAGCGAACCGAGACCAGGTGTGGCCAGTTGATTGGCCAGAACGCAACTCACGGCACGAGTGCGGCTCAAGTGGCGGGCGGTTCGGCGGATCATCATTCCTCAACTGAATTGCGACTTCACTTCCCGTTTGTTCAAAACCACCAACGCCCAGATGCCAAAGGGTAGCCCGATGACACAACACGGCGTTAGGCAGGGGATCATTGCCAGAATGGCGGCGGCGAATGCGAATTCAAAACTTCGCAAAGACTGCATCTTTGTCGCGCCGATCAAAACCAAAATCGACATCGCCAGCGCAAAAAGACTATTGATAATGCCCAGCGGTCCATAGATCAAATGCAGCAATTGCTGCACCTGGGGATCGTTAAATTGTGGTATTCCGGAATAAAGCTGACTCACATCTGAGCGAAAAAAGATCAATTTTACCAGACTCCACAGGGCCAAAACCGAATTGAGAATGGCTGTCACTTTAAGTCCGATGGCAGGACCTTTTACCAGTTTCAAAGCGGCGTCGCGTCCGACGCCTGCACCCGCCGCGGGGGGGGCGAATGGCGGCGGCGGGGCGAATGACGGCGGCGGGGCGGAACCGGCGGCCAGCGCGTCGGCAAACTCGGGAAATGCCGAGAGCGGTCTCCATTCGCTGTCGCCGTGCGCTTGCACGAGTGATTGTGCATTCAGCCGGCCCTCGGCAATCCACCGGCGTATGTCGTCCGCCGTGACCGAGCCGTATTGTTTCTGGTCGCCTCCGATGATTGTGTAGTCTGCCACAACTTTACCGAGTTTCTTCAGGTTTTAGTCCGTCGGGTGTTGTTATGCAAGCTCTGGTTTGTAATTACGTATTTCGCACAAAAAGTTTCCCCGGCAGTTGTTTGATCACGCGCTTCATCTCCAGACCCAACAACGCCACGCTCACCGCCGAACTCGGCAAACCACTACGCCGAATCACCTCGTCAATGCTTGATTCCTCATGGCTCAAGGAATCATAAACGCGCCTTTCGTTCTCGGACAATTCCAGCGCAGGCAGCACGCCGGTTTCTCCCGGCGACGGCGGGCGGTTGCCCGCCGGGAACAAATACTCGAACTCGCTTAAAATATCCTCCGCGCCTTCGCAAAGTTTTGCGCCCTTTTTGATCAAATCATGACAGCCCTTGCTGCGCGGCGAATCAATCCGCCCCGGCACGGCGAAAACCTGCCTGCCGTATTCCGTCGCAAAATTCGCCGTGATGAGCGCGCCGCTGTTCATGTCCGCTTCGACGACAATCGTGCCGAGTGTCATGCCGGCGACAATGCGGTTGCGAATCGGGAAACTCTGTTTGTCCGCCGGACGGTTGAACGGGAATTGCGTGATGACCGCCCCGTTCTCTGCGATTCGCTCAAAGAGTTCCGCGTTCTCCGGCGGGAACACAATGTTGATGCCCGTGCCGAGCACGCAAACTGTCCGTCCTTTTGCCGCAAGCGCTCCCTGGTGCGATGCCGTGTCAATCCCGCGCGCGCCACCGCTCACGACCGTTACGCCGACGTAGGCCAGTTGATACGCCAGCTTGCGCGCGGCCTCGATGCCGTAATGTGTCGTCATCCGCGAGCCGACCATCGCGACGGCGTTTTTGTCCTTCGCGGTCAACTGACCTTTCGCGTAAAGCACAATCGGCGGGTCGTAAATATGCCGAAGCAATTCAGGATAATCCTCATCGCCCTGAATCAAAACGTGACAGCCGAATTCCTGAACACGTTTCAATTCGCCGGCGAGGTCAACCGTTTTCTCCCAAGCGGCAATCGCCCCGGCGGTTTCATCACCGATGTTGCAGACGCGGAGCAGTTCACTTTTGGACGCTTGAAGGACTTTTGGCGCGTCGCCAAAATGTTCGAGCAACAGCCGCACTCGCACCGGGCCGACATATTCAATGAGATTGAGGGCGATGAGCGCCTCCCGTGAGTCCATGCAATTTGGATAACGGTTGTGAAGAAACGCCGCAAGCCCGCATTTAGCGCGATTGCATTTCGCGGGTTATTTGTTACTTAATGGCGTGTGACCGATCCCAGTTTGTTGCTCCTTATCCCGGCTCACAACGAAGAGCGCCGCATCGAACCGGTGTTGCGCGATTACGCGCGCTTTTTCCGGGAAAATTATCGCGGCAAATTTCAGGTCGTCGTCCTGCTCAACGGCTGCACAGACAACACGCTCGCGGTCGTTCAACGTGTCGCTGCTGAATTTCCTGTAATTAGTGCGTTGGAATTCAAGGAACCCATCGGCAAGGGCGGCGCGCTCATCGAAGGACTTAAGCTCGCTCCGCTGGCGGATTTAATCGGTTACACGGACGCCGACGGCGCGACGCCGCCACATGCATTTTTCGAGTTGCTCAAACATATCGGCGAAGCGGATTGTGTCATCGGCTCGCGCTGGCTGCCCGGTGCAGTCATTCACCAATCACAGGCCAGCCACCGCAAACTCGCCAGCCGCGCGTTTCATCTCATCGTGCAATTGTTGTTTTGGATGAACATCCACGATACCCAATGCGGCGCGAAAGTGATACGGCGCGAGGCAGTCGAAAAAATTCATTCGAATCTGCGCATCGCCGACATGGCGTTCGACATCAACCTGCTTGTAGCGCTCAAGCGCGCGGGCTTTCGCATTCTGGAAGTGCCGACCGAATGGACGGATCAAGCCGGGTCGAAGGTCGTGCTCTTCTATTCATCACTCACGATGTTTTTGTCCGCCGTGCGAGTACGATTGATTTACTCTCCATTTTACAAATGGCTGCGACCATTGCGGCCTCTCGAAGGCTGGATTTACAAAAAACTCCGCGCGCCGCAACCATTGTCGAGATCGCAAGTCCGGAGCCCAAAGTCCAAATTTGAGTGAATGCGCAACTTTGGACTTTAGGCTTTGGACCTTGGACTTTTGAAACTGAACCACACGCAAACGCCAAACAGGATCAAATTGAAAACGCCCAGCGTTTGGAGCACCGTTTCCAGCCGCCGTGGAAAATGATTCAGGAGGTAAGGCAGCGTAAGGCCATAAGCGAGCGCCACCAACACCATCGCCGGCACGATTGCGAATCGTCCGCGCGCCAGCAAATCGTTCACGAGCACGAAGGCCAACGAAAGCGGGATCATCGCCCCCGCGTACCACGGCAGCAACGCGATGGTCGCGTCCACGTATTGGGCAGTATAAACCAGCCGGACCACCCAGGACCGAGGAGACACAATCCCACCGCGCTACAGATGGTCAGCACTGCCGTGCCCAGCAGAACGATGCCCAGCAGATTGTGTTTTTCCGCCCGCGCCGTGCTGTGGACGATTTTGGGGAACATGACCGACGCCAGCGGCAGCACCAGCCACAACAACGAGCGCGACAGCGTCCCGGCCGCCACGTAAGGCGCCATTTCATCGCCCGTGAAATACGCCTTGGCATACATCGTGTCCGATGTGAACATGAACTGGCAGACGCCAAAACCAAATGCCAGCGGCACCACCTGCCGGAGCAAACCCCGGCCATCAAACGGCTCTGATTTCAACCGCCACAAATCCCTTGTCACCCAAATGGTCATGACCACGCCGCTCCCGATGCCGATGAACGTGCCCAGCATCATGCCCGTCGCGCCGCCGCCCAGCATCAGAACGATCCCGGCGGCCGCCGCCACTCGGATCACGCTGCTTAAAATGGTCGCCCACCCCATCCAGAAGAAATCCTGGCGTCCTTGCAACACGCCGACGAACAAAGATGTCCACAAGGTCATCAACACGGTCAATAACGTTACCCACAACGCGATTTGATTGGTCAGTGCCCACCGGTGCACGATGTGTCCCTGAAACAGCAGCACCACGACCGTCCCACCCAGCCAGAGCAGAAACGTCCACAACCAGCCCAGCCGGATCATGCCCGCCAATTGCCGTTCCCGGTTGGTGGCCAGCGCACTGGCCGTTTGCTGCGCGAAAACCATCTGCAACGGCATTGTCGGCAGACAGACTACCATCATTAACAACACGCCGAAGATGCTGTATTGGGCCTCGGGCACCCATTTGGAAAGAAAATGCACGCCAAACGTCATCGCCCCGCCGGCGATGTTGGCAATCATCAGCCAGCCGCTCTGCCGGAAAAACGCGGCACGGTGGTGCGAGGAGGAGGAAGCCGCCGAAGTTGTTTCAACTTTTCCCGTGAACATGAGCGTTTGACAATATGATGCAGCTTCAGTTCAGGGAAGTGAATTCAGAAAATGCAAAAGCAAATCCTTGCCGCGCCCCAGCGAATCCAGCGAAATCCACTCGTCCGCCGTGTGCGCCTGCGCAATGTCGCCGGGACCGAACACCACACTCGGAATTCTGGCGCGTGATAAAACCGCTGCGTCGCAAAAATAATCCACGCCGACCGGCTTCGATTGACCGACGCTGTGAAGAAACCGGCGGACCAGCGGCAGCTTGGGATTTGTTTCGAGAGGCAAGCACGGCGCAAGTTTTGTGCTGGAAACCTTTGCGCCCAACTTTTTTGCGCGCAACAACGCGGTGATTTCGCGTTTTACACAGGTTTCTGTCTCGCCGGGCAATGTCCGGCGATCAATCGTGATGGAGCAATGGTCGGGCACGATATTCGGCTGCGTTCCACCACGAATCGTGCCGACGTTCACCGTCGCCGTGCCGAGCAGCGGATGTCGGCGTTTTCGCAACCGCGCGGCGTAATCCGCTTCCAGCACGTCCACGATGCGCGCCATTTCGTGAACGGCATTTTTGCCAAATTGCGGTGTCGCGCCATGCGCCGCCTTGCCGTGCGTTTCGAGTTCCAACCAAATGCTGCCCTTGTGCGCGGTGACAACCTGCAATCGCGTCGGCTCACCGACAATCGCCAAATCCGCCTTGAACCCGCTCGCCGCCAGCGCGCGCGAACCGGCTTGCGCGTTCTCTTCATCAATCAAACCGGCGAAAACGATTTCGGTTTCCTTCGGACGCGATTTCATGTTCGCCAGTTCGCAAAGCGCGGTGAACATGGCGGCAACGGAACCTTTTGTGTCGCACGCACCGCGCCCGTACAGCCGCCCGTTTTTGCGGCGTGGAATAAATTGTGATTCATCGGCATTGACGGTGTCGAGGTGCGGCGCAAGCAGGATGGTCTGGTGGATTTTGTTTCGCGGCAGCAGGCGCGCGATGAGATTGGAACGGCCATGGTGGCCGTCCGCAAGGACCTTTTGGAATTCGACTTCGAGTCCGGCGCGTGCGGCGAGCGACGCGAGAAAATCCGCGACGCATTTTTCACCGGTGAGAAGGTAGGGACGCGCGGCCCGCGCGTCCGGCGGAAGTTCCGCTTCCCATCGGACGGCTCGGCGAGCCGTCCCTACCGCAGACGAAGACGCGACGAAGGCAGGATTCACGCTGGGCAGCGCGATGAGTTCGGCCAGAAGCTTTTCCGTGCGCGTCATGCGTTGACAGTTTAATGGCCGAAAAGCGTGTGTCGAGTTTTGGCTTTACGCTTCTGGAATCAGGGTTATTTCTTTCACAAGATTATGGCTTCAGAATCCACCAATGGTGGTTCTCACGACGAAGTGAAAACTGTAACCATTCGTACTTTCGGCAGCCACGAAACCGCAGAACTGGCCGTGGCAAATCTGGAAGCTCACGGTATCAAGTGTTGGGTTAATGCCGATGATTGCGGCGGAATGTATCCAAATCTGACGGCAGCGGGCGGTGTGCGTTTGCTCGTTCGCGCCTCGGATGCCAAAGCAGCCATTGCTTTGCTGAACACGCAAGCGTCGCCCGCAGAAATAAATCAAATCGAAAGTGAAGCTATTGCTTCTGCTCCACCGGAAACTGTTCCACTAAAAAAACTGGCTCTGGGTCAAATCGTGTCCGGCATTGCTGTTGGAGTAATCCTTGGGATATTGCTTTGTTTGCTTTACCAATGGGCAAATAAACTCGGAACAAAAACATATTATTCTTACACGAATGACGGCAAATGTAATGAAGCATGGGTTTATCGCAATGGACATTTAGTCGAATTTTTACACGACCGAAATTTGGACGGAGTGTGGGATAGTTGGATTTACTATGAACACGGTCGCGCGGCGCGTTCGGAATACGATAATAATTTCGACGGCAAACCTGATATGTTTGTGACATATTCAAATGGCTGTACGGCTACCCTCGAACTGGATACAGATTTCAACGGCATCCCGGATGAATTTTACACATACAACAAATACGGTGTAATTCAACAAATGGATGTTAGGCCTAACGGCGCAAAATTCACTACGACGCGTGAATTTTTTCAGAACGGTGTGCTAACCGAAATTTGGCGAGGAGGTGACAGCAATGGTAATTTCAAAGAGGTTGTGAAATATGATCCATTTTTCAATCCGATTAGCATTAACGCAAACTCCGCTGTGACGAACACTGCTGCCACGTTTCAGTTGCTATCACCTTCTTCCAAATAAATTTCAAACAATCTCCACCGGACATTTCGGCAGCGCGTCGAGAAAGGCCTGACCGTATTGCTTGGCTAAAATCCGGTTGTCCAAAACAACAATGATGCCGGTGTCGGTTTTGCTCCGAATCAACCGTCCCACGCCCTGACGGAATTTCAAAATCGCTTCCGGCAGGGAAAATTCGCTGAAGGAATTTCCGCCGCGCGCTTCAATCGCCTCGATGCGCGCCTCGATGAGCGGATGGTCCGGCACGGCGAACGGCAGCCGCGTGATGATGACGTTGCTTAACGCCTCGCCCGGCACGTCCACGCCCTGCCAGAAACTGTCCGTGCCGAACAGCACCGAGTCCACGTCGTCCTTGAACTTTTCCAGCATCGTCGAGCGCGGTGTGCCGGTGCCCTGCACAAAACACGCGACGCCAAGCTTGTCAAAAAACGGCTCCATCCGCTCGCCCAGTTCCCGCATGAGTTTGTAATTCGTGAACAGCACGAACGCCTTGCCATGCGTTTGCCTCACGAAATGCCCAATCCAATGCTCCAGCGCGTCGGCGTAACCGGCCTCGCGCGGGTCCGGCATCTTTTTAGCGACAAAAATCCTCATCTGCCGCTCGTAATCGAACGGCGTGCCGACCTGCAAAAGTGTCGCTGCTTCAGCTCCCACTCGTCGGGCAAAATAATTTAACGAGGAGTTTGAAGTTTTCAGTTTCAAGTTTTCAGATGAACCACGCTTTGCTAATTCACTTGAAACTCCAAGAGTTGCACTTGTCATAATGATTGAAGTATCGCTCTCAAATAATCTGCGTCTCAAAAAGTCGGCGACATCAACCGGCGCGGCGTTCAATGCGAGATTTTTGTGCGCCTTGCCGCCGCGCTCGACCCAGTAAACGTGCTCCGGCGCGCCTTGTTCGAGGAACGCCTTCACCTCCTCGCGCAACTCATCCAGCCGCCGGTTGCATTCAATCAATTCCTGCCCGATGTCCTTGTCCTCGCTCGTCTTGATGAGGTCGCTCACCGCTTCGCGCAACCGCTGAATCGGCAGCGTAACGTTGTCCTTCACCAACTCCGCGCGCCGGATGCGCAATTCGATCCAGCTTCGTTTGGCGGAGCGGGATTCCGTCGAGCCGAACCGGTCATTCCCGGCCGTTTTGGCCAGTTCATCACACGCCTTCTCGACGTGCGCGAAAAATTTGTCCGATTCCTCCAACAAATCCGACACGAGCTTCACCGCGCTTCCCTTGCGCAACGTGGCGAGCAGCCCCTTTTCCGTGCGGGGGTTCCATAGTCGGTTCAGCGCATAGCGCATCTGGCCGCTCGACACGCTCAAGCCAATGTGTTTCGACGCCACGCGCTCCATCTGGTGCGCCTCGTCGAAAATCACAAAGTCATTCTTGAACAAAATGCCGCCCTCGATCTCCTCTTCAATGCCGCCGAGCAGCGTGAAAAACAGCGTGTGATTCAGCACCAGCACGTCTGACGAAAGAAATTTGTTCCGCGCCCGCTGAAAGAAACAAACGCCGTGGTCCTTGGCGAAATCGGACGGAAACCCGCAAACTTTCGGCGAGCAAAGCCCGCGCTCGGAACACACCTGCGCCCAGACCTTGGGGTCCGGCTCGACATCGAAATCCGACAGGCTGCCGTCTTTGGTCTCCTTCGCCCATTCGGCGATGCGCTGCAGTTCCTCGGTCTCGGACGACGTGAACAGGTTGCCTGACTGTTGCATGGCCTTGTGCAACCGGCGCGTGCAGAGATAATTCGCACGGCCTTTAAGCATCGAGAAACTGAACTTTACCGGCGAAATTTGTGCAAGCATCGGCAAATCTTTTTCCGTGAGCTGCTCCTGTAAATTGATGGTATGCGTGGAAACGACGGCTTTCTTTTTTTGCGCGACAGCAAATAAAATTGCCGGAATCAAATAGGCGAGCGATTTGCCAACACCTGTGCCGGCTTCGACCGCGAGGTGTTCGCGGTTCTGCAATGCGCGCGCGACGGCGACGGCCATTTCCTGCTGCTGCGGACGAAATTCAAAATTCTTCGCGCGCGACAGCAGCCCCGTCGGCGAAAAAATCGCCTCGACCTGCGAAACCAAGTCGGCGCCGGCGGGTTGATATTCGATGACCGAGATCATTTGGTTTACCACAAAGGCGTGGAAACGGGGAAAGTTTGCAGGAAATTCCCGCGCGAACAAATTCATTTACGAAAACAAAAGGCGCGTTCCCGACCGGGAACGCGCCCGATTTGACCGCGCAAATTTGACTACTGCATTGACTGCATCCGTGGCGATCTTATCACCTGTATCTGCTTCTTCTGCTTCTGCTGTTGTGACTTCGCCCCTATCGAAAGCGAGTTGGGTTCGTTCGTAGTCAATGTGGGTGTGTTCGTCGTAATGTAGTTCACGATATTGACGCCCTTTATGTTGTTGTAGGTGAATACGAGCCTGTCAAAAATTTTGATGTCGCTCAATGGCGCATTGGTCTTGCCGTTGACCGCAATGGTGCAGTTGTCGGCCAGATGAAATTTCTTCGGGTGGTAGTTTAACACCGTTGCTGTCGTTATTGTCCGATTGGTCTGGTTAATCTCAATCACCCTGCCGTTAATAAGTGTGGCGTCTGTCTGGGCAATTTTATGGGCGACAGCCTCGTCACCCCCCGGCGTTTCATAAGTAACCGTCACGTAATTGCCCGACTGAATGTCCGTGACCGCGCCACTTTTGCCGTCAGACAGCACAATCTGGCAGTCGTCAGCAATTTTGAACGTCTTATTCAGCACAAGGAAACGCAGCATTAGCGTATGATTCGCCAAGTCATTGGTTCTTACAGTGCCATTACAGGTCATCAGTTCCTGTTGAACACTATCCGCCACAAACACGTCGTTGGTGTAATAATAATTGTTAACCATGATCTTCTGGCCACCCGCCGCGGTCTCCGGCTCCTGCTGGGCGCGATCCGCCGGCAACACCCTGTTGATGTGATAACCGACCGTGACCTGCTGGCCCGGATGCAAGTCGCCAACCGAACCAGTGTCCTTGCCCACTATCGTGTATGTGCAGGTATCGCTGAGATTGAATTTTTTGTTTTTTACATCTAGCACACGTCCTTGCGGGTCAATGGCGGTAATTATGCCTGTATAGGTCTCACCCGGTTGAGGGACCGCTGCCGCCGGGTCCGCCGATGACTTGAGTGCCGCGGTCATTGCCAAAATAGATACGCAAACAGCCGCCCATTTCTGAGGTAAAGGGAATTTCATAGTGGTAATGGGGTAAACCTATTATGCGCCGCTGTCAATTTTTATTGCGAATCTTGTTCGCCGAACAAAATCCGTTTGCGGCTGTTCGTTGCATTCCGTCTTCGGGTGTGAGTCCACTTTCTTCGAGGCAACCGGAATTTTCTTTTGCGCGATTGAATCCTGCGCTGCGTCAAACCGGCCGGCTGCCGAGTGTGACTTTCATGGTCGAGGATTTGCCGGGCGGAAGCGAAATTTTGTTTTGCTTCAAGTTGCCGGATTCCACACAGACCATGTGCTTGTGTTCCGCCGGGTCGAAGTCGTCCGGCAATTTCTGGGTCGTCCACGGGTTCCAGACAACGGTGGAATGGGAATTGAATTTTTCCACGCGGATTGTCCGCTGAAATTTTTTGTCGTGGATTTCCATCGGGCCGGTCGTGTCGTGGTAAATCCGGTTGGTTTCCTTCGTGATGCACAGCATGGAATCGTTTTCCACCTTGCGCGTGCCGCCGGCACCGGCAGCGAAGTCATCAAACGGCGCGTTTTGCAGGCCGGTGATGGAAATCCGGTTGATGTCGCCAACGTAAAAATAAGTGTGCAGACAGCTTTCAAAGCTGAAATTCTCGTTCGCCGAATTGGTGACGGCCAATTCCATCGTCAGTTTGTCACCGACCATCACAATAAAATTGACGTTCGCCGCCGGCCAGCCAGCTTTGGCCGCTGCACTTTCCGGCAGATGAAAACACAATGTCACGTCGCCGTTCGGCGCAGCGGCGGTCTCAACCAATTCCCATTCTGTCAGCCGTGCAAAACCGTGCAGCGCCGCGCCCTCGCGCGGACCAAACCACGGAAAACAAATCGGCACGCCGCCTCGGATCGGTTTGCCCGCAGTGAACTGACTCAACTGGCTCATGAAGAGCAGCGGCGGCTCGCCGTTTTTCTGGAAGGCGGTCACATGCGCGCCGTGCAGATAAATCTCCGCCGCGCTTCGGCCGGTCCTGATATTGATTTTGGGCAGGTCACCGCCGCCTTTCGTAATGGTGACCCTTCCTGGAATCTGGTGTTTCCGCAGCCATTCAGGAATGGAAATGTTTTCCATAAAGTGTTGGGCGTTCTAACACGCGTAATGGAATGATGCAGCCATTTTGTTGTTGCACTTCAAACAAACCTAGCCGCCAAACAAATCCATCTGCGGCGGCGGGGTAAGTTGTTTGAGTTTGTCGCGGTCCTGTTGACGGCGCGCGGATTGGCGTACCGTGCCTTCCGGTGTCAGTTCGGATTCTTCGAGGTTGCCGAGAATCACCTTCGCGCGTTCCAATACTTCCTGGGGCACACCGGCCAGGCGCGCGACGTGGATGCCGTAGCTCTTGTCTGTGCCGCCTTCGACGATTTTGTGCAGGAACACCACCTGGTCGCGCCACTCGCGCACCGCCACATTGAAATTTTTCAATCGCGGCAGGCGTTGCGCCAGTTCGGTCAGCTCGTGGTAATGTGTTGCAAAAAGCGTCTTCGCACCGACCTGATTGTGCAGGTGTTCGACGATGCTCCACGCGAGGCTCAGGCCGTCGAATGTGCTCGTACCACGCCCGATTTCGTCGAGCACGATAAGACTGCGCGGCGTGGCGTTATTCAGGATGTTCGCCGTCTCGCACATCTCGACCATGAAGGTGGACTGCCCGCGCGTCAGGTCGTCGCTCGCGCCGATGCGCGTGAAAATCCGGTCCACCAAATCAATCCGCGCCTCCACTGCCGGCACGAACGAGCCGGTGTGCGCGAGTAACGTGATGAGCGCCACCTGCCGGATGTAGGTGCTCTTGCCCGCCATGTTCGGCCCGGTGATGAGCGCGATTTGTGGGAGAGTGGCACAGGCATCCTTGCCTGTGCTTCCCGTATTTTTCACAGGCTGGAAGCCTGTGCCACAAAGCTCCGCATCATTCGGCACAAAACGTTCGTCGGCGAGATTTTGCTCAAGCACAGGATGGCGTCCATCGCGGATTTGCAACATGCCTTCGTCAGCGACTCGCGGGCGGCAATAATTGTGCAGGCGCGCGGTTTCGGCAAACGAGGCGAGCACATCCAATTGGGCAAGCGCGGCGGCCGTTTGTTGAATCTGTGGCAAGTGACCGAGCACGGCTTCGCGCACATGCTGAAACAATTCGTATTCCAGCTTTATGCTGCGTTCCTCCGCGCCAAGAATTTTGCCTTCCATTTCCTTCAACTCCGGCGTGATGTAGCGTTCGCCATTGGCAATGGTCTGCTTGCGGATGTAATGCGGCGGGACTTTGTCGAGGTTTGCCTTGGTGACTTCGATGTAATAGCCGAAGACGGAGTTGAACCTCACCTTGAGCGACGTGATGCCGGTGCGCGCGATTTCCTGCCGCTGGAGCTTCGCAATCCAATCCTTGCCGCCGCGCGTGGCGTCGCGGAGTTCATCGAGCGCGGCGTCGAAACCGTCGCGAATCATGCCGCCCTCTTTTACGGCGAGCGGCGGGTCGTCCACGATGGCGCGCGAAATCAAATCCACAAGGCCGGGCGACTCGGTGAGGTGGGATTCAAGATCGCAAAGTAGCGCAGCCGTCCCGGCTGCCGCATTTTTCTCCGTTAATTCCTGCAGTTGGCCGGGATGCAGGCGAGACGCCTGCGCTACGTTTTGCAAAATCCCCTTCACCGCCGGAATCTGCTCCAACGCCATGCGCAACGCGACGAGGTCGCGCGCATTGCCACTGCCGGAACTCAAACGGCCAATCGTGCGCTCTAAATCCCGCACCTGCGCAAGCTGCGCCCGCAAATTATCCAGGCCGGTGGAATTTTCGATGAACGTCTGCACCGCTTCCTGCCGGCGGCGAATCGGCTCGACGGCGGCGAGCGGTTGCGAAAGCCAGTCGCGCAAGCGGCGCGCGCCCATCGGCGTGACAGTGCGATTGACCACGCCGTAAAGCGAAGCGTTGCGCGGCGCGTCGTGGCGCAGCGGCTCCAGAATTTCGAGATGCCGGAGTGTCGTGTAATCGAGCGCGAGGAAATCGTTGCGGCGATAAAACGACAGTCGCGTGAGATGCTTCACGTCGCGGCGCAGGTGTTGCGTGAGATAATGCAGCGCCGCGCCCGCCGCGCCGATGGCGGCGGTGCGGTCCTTCAGCCCGAAACCATCGAGCGACGCGACCTTGAAATGGTCGCGCACAGTGTAAAGCGCCGTTTCCGGCGCGAACGTCCAATCGTCGTAGCCATTCAAAATTTTAAACGCGCCACGCAGCAAATCACGCAAGGCACCCGATTCGCTTGGATAAATAATTTCCGCCGGACGCAAGCGTTCCAGTTCGGCAAGCAGCGCCGAATTATTCTCGGCTTCCGTCGTCCTGAAATCGCCCGTGGTCAAATCCACGAACGCCAGTCCACAGATTTTTCCGAGCGGATAAACCGCGCCGAGGAAGTTGTTGCGTTCGGCCACAAGCATCCGCTCGTCAAAATGCGTGCCGGGCGAGAGGATTTGGGTGACCTCGCGTTTGACGAGCTTGCCGGGTTGGGCGTCTTCAAGTTGATCGCAAATGGCGACCTTGCGTCCGGCCTTGAGCAGTTTGCCGATGTAGGCATTCGACGCATGGTGCGGCAGACCGCACATGGGCACCCCGTTGCGGGCGGTGAGCGCGAGGTTGAGGAGTTGCGCGCCGGTCTGCGCGTCCTCGAAAAACATCTCGTAGAAATCGCCGAGGCGGAACAGCAACAGCGCGTCCTGGGGCAGTTCGCCTTTAATGCGGCGATACTGCGCCATCATGGGCGTAAGCTGGGTGTCGGCGGCCATCGACAACGAAACTAAACATGAACATCAGCCGCGTCGAAGAATTTTTGCGCGTTGCGAGGGACCCGACGAATCATACTCAACGTTGACAGAGTCGTCAGATTTTGTTCAATTTTCCGCCCGTGAAACAATCCTATTGTGGCAGATTACTGGTTTTACTTTACTTATGTTTCATTTTTGGGGCCGGTTTTGGAAATTTCGCCTGTGCCGCCGACAACTCCCCCAGTCTGGAACCCGTGGCACAATTGGTCCCTGGACCCAGCGGCGGCGGCGGTCTGCCCATCAACTCCGGCGACAACGCCTGGGTGCTCGCCAGCGCGGCGTTGGTGCTGATGATGACGGCGCCGGGTCTGATCCTGTTTTACGGCGGGCTGGTGCGGAGCAAAAACGTCCTCTCCACGATGATGCACAGCCTGATTCTCATGGCGGTGGTGTCCACGTTGTGGATGGTGTTCGGTTACAGCATGGCGTTCAGCGAAGGCAACGTGATTTTCGGCAACCCGTTCAAACATTTGTTTCTCCAAGGCGTCGGGGCGGCGCCGGACCCGGCTTACGCGGGAACGATTCCAGCCCAGACGTTCATGCTGTTCCAGATGATGTTCGCCATCATCACGCCGGCGTTGATCAGCGGCGCGGTCGCGGAACGCATCAAATTCAAGGCGTATCTCATATTCATCATGCTGTGGATAACGGTGG
Organism: uncultured Verrucomicrobiae bacterium; assembly: GCA_963835625.1. Taxonomy (GTDB): domain Bacteria; phylum Verrucomicrobiota; class Verrucomicrobiia; order Limisphaerales; family UBA11358; genus UBA11358. The sequence goes on along the minus strand of CAWIGO010000010.1, from coordinate 316,177 downwards.
TCTATCTGCCGCTTTGCCACATGATGTGGGGCAAAGGCGGGTTGTTCAACTGGGCAAACGGCGGGAAAATCCCCGCGCTTGACTTCGCCGGCGGCACGGTGGTGCACATCAGTTCCGGGGTGTCGGCGCTCGTGTGCGCGCTGGTGCTGGGCAGACGCGACGGTTACCCGCGTGAACCGATGATGCCTCACAACGTCGTCTATTCACTCATCGGAGCCGGACTTTTATGGGTGGGTTGGTTCGGCTTCAACGCGGGCAGCGCGTTGAACGCGGGTAGCCTTGCCACGAGCGCGTTTGCCGCCACGCATTTTTCGGCGGCAGCGGCGGCGTTGAGCTGGACCATCATGGAGTGGCGGCTTAAAGGCAAACCCAGCGTGCTCGGCGCAGCCTCCGGCATGGTGGCGGGGCTGGCAACCATCACACCGGCGTCGGGGTTCGTGACCATACCCTCGGCGTTCTGCATCGGGCTGGTGGCGGGCGTGGTCTGCTACCTCGCAGTGACAAAGCTCAAATCGCGCCTCGGTTACGACGACTCACTCGACGTGTTCGGCGTGCATGCCGTGGGCAGCACGACGGGCATGCTGATGCTGGGCTTTCTTGCCAGCCAGAAAGTGAACCCGGCCCTCGTGGCCACTTTCAAAGTCAATGGCGTGACCACGGCCATCGCGGGCGGTGCGCACCAGTTTTTCAACCAACTCCAAGCCGTTCTGGTCACAGTGGCGCTGGCGGCAATCGCCACTTGGGTTTTGCTGAAGGTGGTTGACCGGCTTGTTGGATTGCGTGTGGAACCGGAGGATGAGAGCATGGGTTTGGACCTTTCGCAACATGGCGAGCGCGCCTATAACGAATAAATGGGAGACAATGCATGAAAAAAATTGAAGCCATCATCAAGCCTTTCAAACTGAACGACGTCAAGGAAGCCCTCAACGACATCGGCATTCATGGCATGACCGTCGTGGAAGCCAAGGGCTTTGGACGACAGAAAGGCCACACCGAGATTTACCGCGGCAGCGAATATACCGTGGATTTTCTTCCCAAAATCAAAATCGAAACCGTCCTGCCGGATGCGCAGGTGGAAGCCGCCGTGCAAGCCATCATCAATGCCGCCAAAACCGGCAAGATTGGCGACGGCAAGGTCTTCGTATCCACCATTGACGACGCCTGGCGTATTCGCACCGACGAACGCGGCGACAGCGCGGTCTAATCCATCACGGCGGCGAAGCGCAGACCACGCGTGCTGACGCGGAGTTGTGTGAAACCAAATTCCTCCATCACCGCTTCGTAAATCACGACGCCGGTCAGAATCACGTCCGCGTGCAATTTCGGCAGACCGACGATCTCCTTGCGCCCGACCAGCGGCAAACTCCACAAATGTCGCCGATGCGCCTTCACCTGCTCCAAATCGAGTCGCGTGGCCTCAATGCGCGCACGGTCATACCGGTCCAGCTTCGATGCGATGCGCGCGAGGATGCTCATCGTGCCGCCGGTGCTGACGAGTTGGATTGCGTCAAATTTGGAACCAACTTCGCGGAGCAGGGCGGGTTCGAGTTCGGGGCGGACTTCACTTTGTAGGAAATTCTTTATCCAGTCGCGGCAGGCGATGAACTCACCGCGCGTGGGGGGGTCGCTGTGCGGAAATTTTTCCATGAGCCGCACCGTGCCGAGCGGAAAACTGTGCGCGAAATGTTTGTGCACGCCCTGGCCGAGAATAAATTCCGCGCTGCCGCCGCCAACATCAAGTAACAACAACGGCGTCTTTGCCAATGCTGGATCGGTAGTCACACCCTGAAACACCAACTCCGCCTCGCGCTCGCCTGAAATGATTTCCACTTTCAAACCGGACGCGTGTTCAATGGCTGAAGTGAGATCACCCGGATTCACGGCGTCGCGCGCAGCGCTGGTGGCGATGACGCTGACGGAGGTGGCCTTGTTTTCACGCGCGGTTTTGGCGAATTCAGCGACGGCCTCGGCGGTGCGCACGATGGCATCGGGCTGGAGACGGTGGGTTTCGTAAAAACCCCTCCCCAAGCGTGTCTGCCGGCTTTCCTCATGCACCGGCTGCACATCGCGCCCGGTCACATCGGCCACCAACAACTTGATTGAGTTGGTGCCGACATCAATGACAGCGCGGCGGATGAATTTCATCTGGCAATCAGCTTACGAAGCGGGATTGCAGAGACCCAAGTGAAAAAATGTTACTTTTGGCAGGGGTATGGTTTGCTAATCTTGGTGGGGCGAACGTCCCGCCCGCTTTTCCAAAGCTGAAGTCATCCGACGCGGAACGAAATCCGTTGAATCAGATTCCTTCCAAAGCTGTGCCGCAAGCGGTCAAGAATTTCCTTGCGGCGGTAGCGGACGATTTCCGAGAGCCACACGCTGCTGTCCACGTTCACGAACAACGTGCCTTTGCGCAGGTTGGCCGGTTGCGCGTGCGCGACAATGTTCGGGTCGATCAGCGAGTTCCAGACCTTGACGATTTCCGCCTCGGCGCGACGGTCGTCCATGCGCAGATCCGACATCACGCGCGGCAGCACATCGCCGGCGGAACGGGCGCGCGCGGCCTGCGCGATTTCCAGCGGCGCGAGGTCCACGCCGCGCCATTGCGCGAGCACACGCCGGCGGGCGGAAATTTTTCCCGGCCCAAGCGGCGGAATGTATTTGGGCGGCGGCATTAAAATAGTTTTAAGCTTTGAATTCTTGGTTTTGAATTTGAACTAAAAACTCAAAATTCAAAACTAAAAACTCGCGCGGCCAATTTCCGGCTAGACAAATTGTGCCGTGGGGCGCGTCATTAAAGGGAAATGCGGCGCGGACCGGAAATCGGACGGCTCTACGACGAGCACAGTCAGCCGCTTTATGCCTTTCTCCTGAACTTGACCCGCGACGAAAACGACACGCGCGACCTGCTTCAGGAAATTTTCGTCAAGCTCGCCCGCGACCCGGAATTATTGACCGGCGCGCGCGACGAACGCGCCTTTCTCATCCGGCTCGCGCACAACGCGGCGATTGACATGATGCGGCGGCGCGGGACGCGTGACAAAACACGCGAACAATTTACCGCTGAAAGTATTTCTCCATTTGCGCGGGCAAACGATCCGGACGAACAAACCTTTCGCAACGCGCTCGCCGATGCGCTGGCCGAATTGCCGCCGGAACAACGTGCGGTGGTACATTTGAAACTCTGGGAAGGGCTGACATTCGAAGAAATTGCCGGGACGCTGGACATTCCGCCAAACACCGCCGCCAGCCGCTATCGCTATGGATTAGACAAATTGCGCGAGTGTCTGCGTCCCATTTATGAGGAAATGAAGAATGCAGAATGATGAATGAAGAAACTGGTGGAGTTTGAATATGGACGATTTTGAACAAAAACTTCAACGCCAACCGCTGCGGCCAATCCCGTGTGAATGGCGCGAGGAAATTTTATCGGCGGCGAGCAAGGTAGGAACAGCCCGCCGGGTTGTCCGCGGACGCCTCGGCGAGGCGTCCCTACCCAATTGGCTCTCAACCATCAACTCTCAACTCTCAACCTTGCTCTGGCCCCATCCCAAAGCCTGGGCCGGTCTGGCGGCGGTCTGGGTTTTGATTTTCGCCATGGATTTTTCGACGCGCGACGCATCGCAAACTGTCGCCGGGAAATCTTCGCCCCCGTCGCCGGAAGTGATTGTGGAATTGCGGCAACAGCAGCGTTTGCTGGCCGAATTGATTGGGCCGCGCGAAACGCACGATGCCGACCGGTCAAACCCGTTCGTGCCGCAGCCGCGCAGCGAGCAGCGTTTTGAAATTTTGGCGACGTGAAGGTAGGGACGCCTCGCCGAGGCGTCCGACATCGGGAGGCGGAACTTCCGCCGGACGCGCGGGCCGCGCGTCCCTACCTGAAAAATCGGGCGGCAAAATGCTGCCCTCCAAAAAACGAAATTATGAACGAAGAACCCAAAGGCATCTGGAAAAAGCCGTGGAAAGGCCCGCACTTGTTTTTGATGTGGCTGGTCTTGATGATAGCCGCCATAATCATATTCGCAATTGGCATTTTGATCATTGGCAAGCCCTTTACAGAACCTGAGGATTTCGGGGTGGTTTTGATTTCTGGAGTCGTTAGTGCGTCTATTTTGCTCGGTCTATGGCTATTTATCCGCCGGCTCTACTGCTGGCGCAACTTCAAACGGTTTCTTTTTGGCTGTGCCTGTTTCGCCACGTTGGTTGCACTGTTTTATGCCGAGGAGGATTGGCGAGGCTGGCATGCGTGGCAAAAGTTCAAACACGAATGGGAGGCTAAAGGTGAACGGTTTGATCGGGCCAGTGTTATTCCGCCGATGGTGCCGGACGACCAAAATTTTGCCCTGACACCGATTGTCGCCAGTTGCTATCTCCGCGTACTGGACAAAAACGGACATCCAATCTGGCCTGCAAATACAAACGTCGTTGACCGGCTGGAAATGAATATTTATCGCGATTCCGATGATTCGAAGAACTGGCCAACCAATGGCAATTGGCAAAAAGGCAAGCCTACTGACTTGAAAGGGTGGCAACAGTATTACCGTAACCCGCCAAAATCAAATTCAGGCTTTGCTAATACCAATGAATTTCCCGTTGCGCTACAGCCTCAATCGCCCGCCGAGGACGTGTTGCTGGCGCTGAGCAAATATGATTCGGCGATTGAAGAATTGAGGCAGGCAAGCAAGCTGCCTTACTCGCGGTTTCCGCTCAATTATGACTCGGAAAATCCCGGTTATATTTTACTGCCGCATCTTGCCACGTTGAAAAGATGCACGCAGGTTTTGCAACTGCGTGCCATTACTGAATTGCAAAACGGTCAAAGCGATGAGGCGCTCGCCGATGTGAAACTCATGTTACGGTTGTCTGATTCGATGCGCACCGAACCAATTTTGATTTCACATCTGGTCCGCATCGCCATATTGCAAATGATGCTTCAGCCAGTTTGGGAAGGCTTGACGGAACATAAATGGTCGGATGCGCAACTCGCCGAACTCGATTTGGAATTAGCCAAGCTGGATTTCTTGGCTGGTTATAGCGTTGCCATGCGTGGTGAACTGGTGTTGTGCCAAGGCGGCATCTTTGATTATTTGCGACGTCACCCGGAGCAACTTCCCGACATATTCGGCGAAAACAATTCTTCGCCGCCTGCCTTAGCGCGAACCGTCTCTCGTTTAATCCCCAACGGTTGGATTTACCAGAACCAGCTTCGTTGTGCCCGCCCAATGGTGGAATTGTATCTATCTCTGTCGGATGTAAATCGTAGGATCATTTCGCCAACAGCTATTCGTCATGTTGATACAGTAGTCGAAGCTGACAATGGGTATCTCAGCCCTTACAACTTTGTCGCAAAGATGTTGATGCCCGCGCTGGGCGCCGCTGCAAATAGATTTGCCTACACGCAGGAATCGGCGGACTTGGCGCGAGTGGCAATCGCACTGGAGCATTACCGGATCGCGCACGGCGAATACCCTAAATCGCTCGATACGCTGGCACCGCAGTTCATCGCCAAAATTCCACACGACATCATAGGTGGCCAGCCGCTTTATTATCGCCGCACTTCGGATGGGCAGTTCGTTCTCTATTCCGTCGGTTGGAATGAAACAGACGACGGTGGAGTTGTTGGTCTCAAAGAAAATGGCTCGTTGGACAGGGACACTGGCGATTGGGTCTGGCGGTATCCGGCCAAATAAGACACGGATTTCACGGATTTCCACTGATTAAATTTCACCGGAATTCGTCCGTGTTAATCTGTGCAATCCGTGTCAGAAATTCTTTTTCCTTCGTGTCTTTGTGGTGAAATTTCCATCAACTTTCACCGAGCGCGACAAACTGCTCGCCATATCCGTGTATCAACGACATATTGTGGGCGATTTATGCTGACTTTTGGGTTTAGAATTGGGGGGTTGGCCAGATGAACCAGATTCCGTATCTCGATTTGCCCGCGCAAATCCGCGGCATCCGCAAAGACCTTGATGCCGCCATTGCGCGCACGCTCGACAATTGCTCGTTCTGCCTCGGACCGGACGTGACGCAGTTTGAAAAGGACTTCGCCAGATACATCGGCGCGGAGCACTGCGTCGGTTTCAACAGCGGCACGTCGGCATTGCACGTGGCCATGCGACTGCTCGGTATCGGTCCCAGCGATGAAGTCATCACCACGCCGTTTACATTCGTAGCGACAAGCTGTGCGATTTCCTATGTCGGCGCGAAACCGGTCTATGTGGACATTGACGACGCGACGTTCAATCTTGATCCCAAGCTCTTCGAACGCGCCATCACGCCACGCACCAAGGCCGTCCTGCCGGTGCACCTTTATGGTCATCCGTTCGATCTCGATCCAATTCTGGCAATTTGCAAAAAACACAAATTGCCGCTGGTTGAAGACGCCGCGCAGGCGCACGGCGCGAAATACAAAGGCAAGACCGTCGGCGCGTTCGGCGACATTTCCTGCTTCAGCTTTTATCCCGGGAAAAATCTCGGCGCCTGCGGTGAGGGCGGCGCGCTCCTGACAAACAACACCGCATTCGCCGCCCGCGCCCGCGCCTTGCGTGAACACGGCTCCACCATGCGTTATTATCACGACGAGGTTGGTTTCAACTATCGCATGGAAGGTTTTCAGGGCGCGGTGCTCGGTGTGAAGTTGAAACACCTGGACAAATGGACGCGCGAACGCTGCCGCGTGGCGAGGCGTTACACCGAACTGCTCGCCGGCACGCCATTGCAATTGCCGCGCGAAGCCGCCAGTGCCGAAAGCGCGTGGCACCTCTATGTCGTGCGTCATCCGCGCCGCGACGAACTCAAAAAATATCTTGAGGCCAACGGCGTCGGTTGCGCGCTGCATTACCCCGTGCCTTTGCATCTGCAAAAGGCTTACGCGCATCTCGGCCACAAGAGCGGCGACTTTCCAGTCGCCGAAAAGGCCGCGCGCGAGTGTTTGAGCCTGCCGATTTATCCCGAATTGACCGACGCGCAAATCCAGCGCGTGGTGAATGCCATCAAGGAATTTTTCGAAAATTAGTCCGTCACCCGTATTATCCATGAAAACCGCCAAACCCAAAGACACCGCCACCAGCCGCTGGCTCTCGTTCCGGCCCGAAATCAAAGTCCTCGATTGCACCATCCGCGACGGCGGATTGATGAACAACCACCACTTCGACGACAAAATCGTGAAGGCGGTCTATGACACGTGTGTCGCAGCGGGCATTGATTACATGGAACTCGGCTACAAGGCGTCACGCAAAGCCATCAAGGCCGGTGAATACGGCTGCTGGAAGTATTGTCTCGAAGAAGACATTCGCCGCGTCGTCGGCGACAATAAGACCGATCTCAAGCTCTCCGTCATGGCCGACGCCGAGCGTTGCGATTACAAGGAAGACATCGCGCCGAAAAAGGAATCGGTCGTGGATCTGATTCGCGTGGCCACTTACATCAGCCAGATTCCCACCGCGCTCGACATGGTCAAGGACGCGCACGACAAGGGCTACGAGACCACCATCAATCTCATGGCCGTCTCCGCCGTGCCGGAACACGAATTGGACGAGGGACTGGAAATGCTCGCCGCGTCCGAGGCCAAGGCGATTTACGTTGTGGACAGCTTCGGCGCGCTTTACAGCGAGCGGGTGCATTACCTGGTGAAAAAATACCAGCACTACTGCAAGGCATCGGGCAAGGAAGTGGGCGTGCACATGCACAACAACATGCAACTCGCCTACGCCAACACCATCGAAGGCATCATCGCGGGCGCAAATTTTCTCGACGGCACCATGGCCGGTCTGGGCCGCGGCGCGGGCAACTGCCCGATGGAATTGCTCCTCGCATTCCTGCACAACCCGAAATATGAGCTGCGTTCCGTGCTCGGCTGTGTGCAGAACCACATCGAGCCGATGCGCGCCAAGCTCCTGTGGGGCTACGACTTGCCTTATATGCTCACCGGCATGTTGAACCAGCACCCGCGCACTGCCATCAAGTTCAAGGAAGCCGAACTGAAGGGCGAGAAGGGCGACATCCTCAAGTTCCACGATACCGTCACGGACCAGGAATAAAAACGATCCCCATGCCGGCAGAAAAAGTTTTGCGCGAAGCAAAAGCTGTTTTGTTTGGAACTTTGTGTCTTGGTGTCTTGGCGGTTCAAAGTTAAAATGCCTCCATGTCGCACGCGGACTTTGTTCATCTCCATTTGCACACCGAGTATTCGTTGCTCGATGGCGCCTGCCGACTGGACCGGTTGATGGACAAGGCGCATGAACTGAAGTTTCCCGCGCTGGCCATCACCGACCACGGCGTGCTTTACGGCGCGATTGATTTTTACAAGGCCGCGCGCGAAAAGGGCATCAAACCCATCATCGGGTGCGAAGCGTATGTCGCGCCGGGCAGCCGGCTGGAGAAGAAAACCGCCGGCGGCGGGCGCGACGTTTATCATCATCTGCTGCTGCTGGCCAGGGATACGACCGGCTATAAAAATCTCATCAAGCTTACCACCGAGGCGCACCTCACCGGTTATTACTACAAGCCGCGCATCGACAAGGAACTGCTGGCCGCACACAAGGACGGTCTCATTGTTCTGTCCGGCTGCCTTGCCAGTGAGATTCCCGAATTGATTCAAAAGGATCAACTGGACAAGGCGCGCGCGACCATTGATTGGTTCAAGCAGACGCTCGGCGCGGAGAATTTTTATCTCGAACTCCAGAATCACGGCATCGCGGAGCAGGCGAAGGTGAACCGCCACCTGATTCAATGGGCGAAGGAATTCGGCCTGAAGCTCGTCGCGACGAACGACGTGCATTACATCGAGAAGAGCCATTCACACGCGCACGATTGCTTGATTTGCATCGGAACACAGACGCAACTCGCCGACACGAAACGGATGCGCTACGAACCGGAGCAGTTTTACCTGCGCTCGGCGGAGGAAATGAAGGCGCGCTTCGCCGACACGCCGGACGCGATCAAAAACACGCTCGAAGTCGCCGAGAAGTGCAATGTCGAAATCGAGTTCGGCAAGTTGCATTATCCCGTCTTCACGCCGCCGGAACATTTCACGCGCGAAGGTTACTTGCGCAAGCTGGTCGCGGAGGGATTGTTCCGCCGCTATACGATTCACGCCAAGGCCGAGGGGAAGGAATTCCTCATTGAGGGAATTGATGACCCCACGCGGCTGCCAACATATCAACCAATTGAAGAACAAATCCGAAATCCGAAATCCGAAATCCGAAATCTGCACGACCCCACCGTCGCCGCAGCCATCAAAGCCGTGTTGGATCGGTTGAAACTTGAACTCGCGGTTATTGAAAAGACCGGTTTCATCAGTTACTTTCTCGTCGTCGGCGATTTCATCCGCTATGGGCACGAACACGGCATTGCCTGCGTGGCGCGCGGTTCTGCCGCCGGTTCGATTGTCACTTACCTGCTGGAAATTTCCAACGTGGACCCGATCCGCTACGGCCTGCTGTTCGAGCGCTTTCTTAATCCCGAACGCATCAGCCCGCCGGACATTGACATTGATTTTGCCGATGACCGGCGCGCCGACGTCATTGAATATGTCCGTGAGAGATACGGACGCGATTCCGTCGCGCAAATCATCACCTTCGGCACGATGGGTGCGAAGTCCGTCGTGCGCGACGTAGGCCGCGTGATGGGCTTGAGCTACGGCGACTGCGACCGGATCGCCAAGATGATTCCGTTCGATTTGAAGATGACGCTTGAAAAGGCGCTCAAGCAGTCACCGGAATTCAAGGAGGCTTACGAAGCCGAGGAAGTCACGCGCGAGTTGGTTGACACCGCTCTCATCCTCGAAGACATCACGCGCAATGCCTCCGTTCACGCCGCCGGCGTCGTCATCGGCGACCAGCCGCTCGTGAATTTGCTGCCGCTCAAGCAGGACGAAAGCGGCACGCTCGTCACGCAATACGCGATGAATCCCGTCGGCGACCTTGGCCTGCTGAAGATGGATTTTCTCGGCCTCAAGACGCTGACGGTCATCCGCAACACGTGTGAAATGGTCAAGCGCACGCACGGCATCGAAGTGCCAATTGATAATCTGCCGCTCGACGACGCGAACACCTACGACCTGCTCAACAAGGCCGAAACGCTCGGCGTGTTCCAATTGGAATCCGGCGGGATGCGGGATTTGTGCCGCAAGTTTCAAATCAGTTCCGTCGAGCACATCACGGCGCTGGTCGCGCTTTATCGTCCGGGGCCGATGGAATTGATTCCCGAATTCATCCGCCGCCGGCATGGTGAGGTAAAGATCGAATACGAACATCCGTTGCTCGAACCGATTACGCGCGAGACTTACGGGATTTTGATTTATCAGGAGCAGGTGATGCAGGCCGCGCAGGTGCTCGCGGGTTACACGCTCGGCGGCGCGGATTTGCTCCGGCGCGCGATGGGCAAAAAGAAGCGGGAGGAAATGGCCAAGCAACGCGCCATTTTCGTCAAGGGCTGCAAGGAGAAAAACCAGATCCCCGAAAAAAAGGCGAACGAGATTTTTGACCTGCTCGAAAAGTTCGCAGGCTACGGCTTCAATAAATCACATGCCGTCGCCTACGCCATCGTCGCGTATCAAACCGCCTATCTGAAGGCGAATTATCCGGTGGAATTTCTGTGCGCCATGATGACGAATGACATGGCGGACACTGCGAAACTCGCGCAGTTCATCAACGAAGCGCGCGAGTTCGGCATTGAGGTTTTGCAGCCGGATGTGAATGAAAGCCAGGTTTATTTCGCGCCGGCCGTAACCCTCACCCGGCCTTCGGCCACCCTCTCCCATCCGATGGGAGAGGGCCGTGAGGCAGAGACACGTCAGGGCATTCGCTTCGGCCTCGCCGCCATTAAAGGCGTGGGCGAAGTCGCGGTGGAAACCATTTTGAAAGCGCGGAACGAAGGCGGAAAATTCAAATCACTCTCCGATTTGTGCGAGCGGGTGGACAGCCGCACGGTGAATCGCAAAATTCTTGAAGCGCTTATCAAATCCGGCGCGTGTGATTGTTTTGGCCAGACGCGCGCCACACTTTGCGCCCAAATCGAACGCACTTTGGGCCGCGCCGCGGGCATTCTTTCCGACAAGCAGAAGGGACAAAGCTCCCTTTTCGGTGTGCTCGAAGAAAAAGCGCCGCAGATGCCCGAGTCCATCAGCAATTTGCCCGAATGGCCGCAGCACGAATTGCTTGCGCACGAAAAGGAGCTGCTCGGTTTCTACGTCACCGGCCATCCGCTCACGCCTTACGCGCCATTGCTGAAAAAATACGCGCTGACGAACACGGCGAAGCTCGCGGAGTTGCCGAACCGCAGCCTGACACGCATTGGCGGACTCATTGCAGCGGTGCAGCACGGCGTTTCAAAAAAGAGCGGCAAACCGTATTCGATTGTCACACTCGAAGACCTCGAAGGCTCGGTCCAAGTGCTCTGCATGAACGAGAATTACGACAGATACCGCGAACTGTTGAAGCCGAACAAAGCCATTTTTGTCATTGGCGAAGCGAATACCAGCGATGAACGCCCGAAAATTTTTCCGCAGGAAATTCTGCCGCTGGAGGATGCGCCAAAAAGATTCACCAAACAGGTTCATCTCCGTTTGCACACGGCGCATTTGCAACCGGAACAACTTGATTCCGTGCGCGAACTCGTCGCCGCCCATCCCGGCAAATGCCCGCTGCTTCTCTGCTTCATGCGTCCGGGCGGCGAAGTGATTTTTATGGATACAAACGAACGTTTTGGCGTCACGCCGTCGTTGAAATTGCAGCAGGAAGCCGACGCGCGTTTTGGCGAGGAAACTTACTATGCGAAAGTGGATACGAGTTCGCCTGAACGCACACCGCGCCGTTGGGAACGCAAAAACGGATTCAACGGCGGTGGAGAATGATTTGGCGCGTCCGGCAGGACTTGAACCTGTAACCTTCTGATCCGAAGTAATTGAAGGCTTGTTTCTCCGTATTTCCGTGGAGTGCGCGAAAGCGCACCAAACACCTTTGAATTCAGCCGTTTCTATACTGCGCGTGTTCCACCGAGACAAAGCGAAACCAGTAGTATTTCTGTTGCTGAAGAAAGATAAAGGGGTAAATATGTGATTACAAACCAGAGGGAAAAACATGAACACGAAAATCGATACAACCACACCGAGACCGTGGAGGGTTAATCCAGAGTGCCCAACGGAAATTATGATTCTACGAGGTGACTCGTCGAATTATCTAGTTGCTAAAACTGAAGAAAGCCATGCTTCCATAGACGCAAAAGCCAACGCCGCGCTAATCGTCCGCGCCGTCAACGAATATGACGTGCTCAATGAAATTGTGGAAGAAGCCGAACAAGAACGCTCTTCTCGCGCTGGCACGATTTGCGCGCTTCCTGAGAAACTTTGCAGTTCCTTAACTTATCTTTCCAACCTGCGGGGCAAAGGAAAGGAGAATGTGAGTTGGAAACCACGTTGCAGCAACTAGCTTAGCCATTGACCGGACTCAAACTTCTGCCAGTCCGCTTCACGTCATCAATTCCATCTGCCGTGGGGTGAGCAGCCACACCAGTTTGGCACAGCGACCATAGACCAGAAATTCCGCCTCCAATTTGCACAAGCCGCCTTTTTTGAAATCAATCTGCAGGCTGGTATTGCCGGCGGCCAGCAGCGCGATGAGTTTGCCCAAGTACGGCTCGTGGCCGACGAGCAGGACATTCTCCGGTTTGGGCCTAAACTGGTTCAACTGTTGAATCAACAACCGGGGGTTGCCAGTGGGAGTCAGGTCGTCGGAGAAGACCAGTTTTTTCCGCAATTCGAAGTTCTTGGCGATGATTTCAGCAGTCTGCTTCGCGCGCAGGTACGGGCTGGACAGGATCAGGTCGAAGGACAGTTCCAATGCCTTCATCGCCCGGGCGGCTTCGCGAAGACGGGCTTCACCTTTGGTGGTGAGGGGACGTTTGGAATCTGATTCGTAACCGGGCGTCCCCGGTTCCACCGCGATACCGTGGCGAAGCAGATAGAGATTCATGAGCTTTTATTTTTCGCTTTTGCGTTGTTGCCTGAGTTCGGGTGGCGGCCAGAAACGCCGCAACCTGCCGGCTGCGTTCAGATAGATCTGGATCAGCATCTGACGCCAGCGCACCAGCTCTTTTTTCAACCGGCGGGCTGACGCGGCGTTGACTCCTTCCTTTTGCACGAATTTGTCGAGCGCCGCCAGCAATACGTCCATATCCTGAATGTCGCCCATCATGTACTGGTAACCGCGCATGGCGCGGCGATGGTCCTCCGTGACGGCGGGCAGCAGGGGTGCCAGTGCCTCGACCATGTAACGGAAGTGCTTGAACGCAATACGCGTGCGGTGGATGGTCTTGGTGTCGTCGGCCCGCACGTGCCGGCAAAGTTGCGCGATCCGGGCAAACGCCTGGTTTATGGCGCGCCGGACAATCGTGAAGGCCCGTTCGCGTGTGATTCGCTTGCGCTGGCACCGGATCTCTTTTTCAAATGCCGCCAGATACCGGCCCAGACGCTTCGTCTTGATATGTTTGACGGCTTTGCGTGTTGTCCGGGTGAAACGGGTCTCGCGGTCCCGCAGCCAGTCGTAAAACGCGTGCGCGTCCGGAAAGGTGCCCGCCATTCGCCCCACATAACCCAGTTGAACCTGTGTGTCGCGGAGCTGGTCGAAGGTGTCCAGGTGCCGCTTGAGTGCGCGGCGAACCTTCTTGATGTCATGTTCGGGGATGAACGCGCCGAGGAGTTCGATGGTCGAGAGGAGCCGTCGTGTTTCCACACGCACGTCATGCACCGCGTCTTCGGAGAATCGTTCCTGGCAGCGCTTTAGCCGTTTGCGATAACACCGCCACTGCGTGTTCAACGAATCGCCAAGATGTTTCAGCACATCGGCGGTCTGAACCGGAGCGGTGCCTGCCTGACTTTGCCGGCTCATATCGTGATTCACCAAATACTTTAACCTGGAATGAGTTCTCTCGTCGCTTTCAAAGAGTCAAACCACCCGCAGGGTAGGTTCGCTCTTGCCGACGGAAAGTTACAATCAGGTGACAAATCTTGCCAAGAGCGCAAATTCATGGCTTTTGGCCAACTATTCGTCTGGTTCCAAACGGCCGTCACATCTTTTTCACTTGGGCACTTTCGTGCACCAACAATATCGCTTCCTGCTTCTGCCACGGCACCGGTTCCGGCGGGTTGTTGTAAGGCTACACCGGGAATTCAGGTAGGCGGTTGAAAGAGGCTTGAGAAGGTTCGGAATGGCTCAGAAGTGGCTCAGTGAAAATACTTTTAACTAAGTAGTGCGGGTGTCAAAACACCACAAACACCCTGCAAATAAAGGATAAAGTAATTGGCGCGTCCGGCAGGACTTGAACCTGCAACCTTCTGATCCGAAGTCAGAAGCTCTATCCAATTGAGCTACGGACGCCCTCCCATCAGTGTGCCCATTCTTCGGCGGCGATAAAGCGGGATTTCTACGTCCACATTTGTCTGTCCAGCGAACGATATTGAATCGCCTCGGAAATGTGTTCGCTGCCGATGTTTTTCGCTCCGGCCAAATCTGCAATCGTCCGCGCCACTTTCAAAATCCGATCGTAGGCCCGCGCGCTCAAATTCAACTCCGCCATCGCCATTTTCAGCAATTCCTTTGTCACGTCGTCCAACACACAGAATGCCTTGAGTTCCTTGGGACCCATGAGGGCGTTGCAGGTGATCTTCCGCTTGTGCGCGAAGCGTTCGTGCTGGCGCTCGCGCGCGGCCACGACGCGCTCGCGGATTTGCGCGGACGTCTCACCGGTGCGGTCGCCGGCGATTTCGCGAAACTTCACCTGCGGCACTTCCACGTGCAAATCTATGCGGTCCAGCAACGGCCCGGAAATCCGGCCCAGATAATTTTGAATCTCGCGCGGCGAACTGCGCGATTCACCGGGCATCTTGCCGTCCGGCGTCGGGTTCATCGCCGCTACCAGCATGAATTGCGATGGAAACGTCATCGTGCCCGCCGCGCGCGAAATCGTCACGCGTCCATCCTCCAGCGGCTGGCGCATGGTCTCCAGCACGCTGCGCTTGAACTCCGGCAGTTCGTCCAGAAACAAAACGCCGTTGTGCGCCAGCGAAATTTCGCCCGGCGTCGGATTAACGTTGCCGCCGAGCAATCCCGCGTCGCTCGCGGTGTGATGCGGCGTGCGAAACGGCCGGCGTGTCACCAGCGCCTGGCCCGGCGCGAGCAAACCGACGATGCTATGAATCTTTGTCGTCTCCAGCGCTTCATTCAAAGTCAGCGGCGGCAAAATGGTCGGCAACCGTTTGGCGAGCATGGATTTGCCCGTGCCCGGCGGGCCGATGAGCAAAACATTGTGACCGCCCGCCGCAGCGATTTCCAAGGCGCGCTTCACGTTTTCCTGGCCTTTGACTTCGGCGAAATCCAGCTCGTCATCGTGCGGCTGGTTGAAAATCGCGGCAATATCCACTTTCGCGGGCGTGATTTTGATTTCGCCTTCGAGAAAACCCGCCGCCTCGCGAAGATTTTGAACCGGGATGACTTGCAACCCTTCGACGACCGCAGCTTCAGCGGCATTTTCGGCGGGAACAAGCACGCCGATTTTGCCTTCAGCCTTGGCGCGAATCGCCACCGGCAACACGCCTTTGCATGGCCGCACCGCGCCGGTCAACGCGAGTTCGCCCACGATGATGAAATTGTCGAGTTGGTCCGTTTCGATTTGTTCGCTGGCCGCCAGCATGCCCACAGCGATGGGCAGGTCGAAGCTCGGCCCTTCCTTTTTCACGTCGGCGGGCGCGAGATTGATGGTCGTGCGTCCCATCGGGAATTTGAAACCGGAATTGGTGAGCGCGGTCGAAACGCGGTCGCGCGATTCCTTCACCGCGGCGTCCGGCAGGCCAACGATGACGACGAGGGTGTCGCCGTAACCGGCGTTGACCTCGACTTCAACCGGATACGCTTCAATGCCATTGAGCGCGGCGGAACAGACCCTGGCTAACATGGTAAAGTTATGGTCGAACAGGGGCTGAACTTCAATCCGGAAAACATTTTAACCACAGATGAACACAGATAAACACGGATTAGCGTGGTAGGGACGCATGGCCTCATGCGTCCGGCGGAAGTTCCGCCTCCCACCATGGTCGCCTCGGCCCGGCTTCGCCAAGCTACGCCGAGGCGAGCGAGGCGACCCTGCCTTTGCGCTTTTTGTGCCTCTTTGCGGCTATTCTCCCCGAAATTGGGCTTTGTCTTTTTCCATAAAAGTCATTAAATGACAAAGTGAGTTTGTCTGAATAATAATGTTAGACCAAGTCCACGCACACGCATGAAAACGAGTGACTTCAATATTGAGTACTTCAAGTTCCTTCGCCTTGAAATCCTCCAGCGCATAGACACGCACTATAAGCTTATCTTAGCGAAGTTTGGTCTCACGGGAGCTCTGTTCGCGTTTCTCTGGAAAGGTTCACAACCTTCGTTGGTTTCCCCGTTCCTTGTTGCGTCCATTTTCTCGTTCCTTTTCGATGTTGTTATCCTTGAAAACCTCGGATGGATCAGAAGTGCCGGTGCCTACATCAAGCAAAACGTCGAGGACATTGACCTACCTATTCTTAAGTGGGAGCATGACTTCGCGCAAGCCAGCCTAACCAAGAAATGGAGCTTCTTTCCCCATCCGTGGAGATGCTTCAGTCCTTGGAGTTACCTCTTCGGCACATGGATGATTGGGGCGGCCTTGTGGCTGGGGCACCTTGTTCTCGCGTTCTCAGCCAATAACCGCGTGGACGTCTTTCTTTTTGTCATAGCCTGTTACCTCATGCCATACACAGGTTTTCTCATCTTCAGGAATCTGGCTGGTGATGTACCGATGCCCAGTAGCAAGAGTCCAAGTCCTATTTCTAAGTCATGAGCACGTGGTCTAACAAGTCACTGCAGCCAACAGCCGCCGCGCTGGGCAGTTGACCGATTATGGAAACTCGAACATCATCATTGCAGGCTACGTCCCGCTCCGGCGGCTGTGGCTGAGTTCTGACGTTAGGCTGCATTCGCGCATATGACTACCGAGACCACATTCTTTCAGAGCGGTGACATCACAGTTACGAACGCACGATTCATTGTCGGCGCGCAGACATTTGCGATGCGAGGTATCACGTCAGTTCAGGGTGTCGAGACTCCCGCGAGCTACACCAGTGCTGTCGCTTTGATATTGTTTGGAGTAGTCCTTACGTTTGGTGGGTTCGCTTTGTCCATCGGAATGGCAATTTTCGGAGTTTTACTTACGGTAGGCGGCATTTGGTTGTGTTTCCGACGGAAGCCGACATACGCCGTCGTCTTAAGGACGGCTGGCGGTGAGGTCACGGCTTATCAGAGCAAGAATCGAGACTGCATCTTTCAGATTATCCAAGCTCTCAACGATTCGATTATTTCTCATGGATAGCTTGACTATGCAGCCTGACAAGTTCGCTCCAGCGAACCGCCGCCGCACCCGATCCGCAACGTCAGAACTTACAGCTACTTCTTCGCCGCGAGCAGTTCGTTCACTTTTCCCATCACGGCAAATGCATCGGCCACATACAGCACGTCGGCTTTGCCGCGCGCCCAGCCGCAGTTCGGGTCAAGGTTGATGGCGCGGCGCTCGCCAATGAATCGCCAGCCCACCGTGTGCGGTTCCTCGCCATGACAACAAGTGGACAGTCCCTTCGGGTGACGCGGCGTCGCACCGGTCTGGCCGACTTGATTGAGATGCGACATGAATGAAAGCACCGCCTGGCCTTCGCCGCTTTGGTCCACCAGTGATTTGCTGCTGCCCAGCGACGCGCGGGCGGCCTGGAGGAAACCGCGAATGAGTTTCTCCGCCTCCGGCATGTGCGTCTGGCCGTCGGCTTGTTTCTTTGTCCAACCCGCGCCGGTAACGAACAGCAATTGCGCGTCAGGCCGGATGGTCTGCGCGTCCGCCGCCGGCGCGCGAATGCCGGTCACTGTGGTGCGTTTGCAAGCATCAGAAAGTTGAACGGCCACGGTTTCAATCTTGGCCGTTCCGCTTCCGCACTGGCAGGCAGGCTGGCTGCCGGGGTCAACAAGCACAAACCACGGGCGCTGTGCGCGGGTGAGCGTGGTTTCCATACGCTGGCGATAATACCAGCGATTGACCGTGATTTTGCCGCCGTCCGCCGACACGCCAGTAACGTGTGTCTCGGCGCGTCCGCCGACGCGTTGTGCCACGCCGGGCAGCGCGCGTGCCCACCGCGAAGTCGCCGGAGCCACAACCAGCGTGGCTTGGGCCGCTTTGCAAATCGCTTCCGCCGCCGCCGCGTCGGTGGCGTATCGCGACTGGCCGAATTCCTTGCCGGCAACGCCGAAATAGTTTGCAGCCGGGCAGGCAGCGATGGAATCCGCCGCCGCTTGAACGTCTTCACCGACCAATCCCACGACGAGTTTTGAACCCGCAAGCGATTTGTGCAAGTCGGCGGCCACGTGCAACGCTTCGCGGGCGGACTTGGCCAGTGAACCGTCGGTTTCGGTGTGAGCGAGAAGAAGTATCGTTTCCATATTTAAAATTCGTTTTGGTAGGGACGGCTCGCCGAGCCGTCCGCTCGGACGCCGCGGCGCGGCATCCCTACCTGTTCATTTCTTTATCCACTCGACGATTTCCTTCGCGATGTCGTCTGGCGATTTATCTTTCACGATTTTGGTTTCGCGCAACTGTTTCGGCAGCGAAACAGCCACAAAGCTCAAGCCTTCACCGGCAAGTTTCACCGGTTTGGCCTTTTGCAATGCCGGCATCACAGTCCGCATGTTGACCATGCCGACCTGCGGATTGTTTTTTGGCTCCGGCAAATTGCCTGTGGCCCAGCCAAGCAATGCGGGTGCGCCGGCGCATTTCGAAACCTGCTGTTTGCCGCCTTCAATGCGCTCCAAAATTTCAAACGAGCCGTCGGCGTTGACCTTTAATTCATCCACACCCTGAAATTGATCCGTGATGCCGAGGCGTTCGCCGACCATTTGCATGGTTGCTCCCGCGCCGCGCGACGCGGATTCCCAGCCGCCGAACACGAGCAGTTTGGATTTGTCGAGTCCCGGGATGGCCTGGATGGCATCGGCGAGGGCGGCGGCGACTTCCGCCGCCTCGGTGAACCCGCTGGCCGGGCCGTCGAGCGCAACGAGTTCGAATGGCACCTTTTGCGCTACGGTCATCATCACCTGCTGGAGCTTGGCCTTGGGGCCGAGGCTGACGAGCCAGACCTTGCTGCCGGGCGCATTCTTCACGAGATTCGCGGCTTCGTAAAGCGCGTGGCTTGCCCACGGGTCGAGAATCGTGGGCAACATTATTTCATTTTTCAATGCCGGGCCGGTCGGGCCGGACACCGGCTCCAAAGTTTGAAGCGGATCCGGCACAATGCTGCCGCAAACGACGATTTGATAGGATTGACTCATAAATATTTTCCCGCGGTCACAGGTCTTCGCACTCTTATTTTTTCATCTGCTGCGGCGCACTTTCTTTGGTAGGGACGCATGGCCTCATGCGTCCGGCAGAAGTTCCGCCTCCCACCCCGGTCGCCTCGGCGAGGCGACCCTACCTTAGCACCGATGCCTACTGGAAAATGGTATAATCCAGTCTCCAACAATCGGGATATTTTACTTCAACTTGCCGATAAATCTTTTAAGACGGTTCATGGCTTCCTTGAGATTTTCCATGTTCGTCGCGTAGGCGCAGCGGACAAAGCCTTCGCCACAATCGCCGAAGGCGGTGCCCGGCACCGCCGCGACTTTTTCTTCATTGAGGAACTTCATGGCGAAGTCCTTCGATTTCATGCCGAATTTGGCCACGCTCGGAAACGCGTAAAACGCGCCGAGCGGACGGTGACATTCGATGCCCATGTCTGCAAAAGCCGCAACGATGAAATTCCGGCGGCGGCGGTATTCGTCCACCATTTCACCGATGTCCGACTCAGGCCGCGCGAGCGCTTCAATGGCGGCTTTCTGTCCCATGGAAGAGGCACAGAGCATCGTGTATTGATGGATCTTCATCATCGCCTCGACGAGTTCCGCCGGGCCGCACGCGTAGCCGAGGCGGTAGCCGGTCATCGCCCACGCCTTTGAAAAGCCGTGCAGGAAAATCGTCCGGTCACGCATGCCCGGCAGGCTCACAATGCTCGTGTGCGGCGAATCGTAGGTCAGCTCGCCGTAGATTTCGTCCGTAATGACAATCAGGTCGCGCTCGCGGGCGAACGCGGCGATGTCCTCCAAATCCTTCCGGCCCATGACCGCGCCGGTGGGATTGTTCGGGAAATTCAGCATCAAAATCTTTGTCTTGGGCGTGACCTTCGCCTCCAGCATGGCGCGCGTGAGCCGGAAACCGTTCTCCGATTTCGTCTCCACAGCCACCGGCTTGCCGTGCGCAAACAGGATGGTGGCGCGATACGACACATAACATGGTTCGTGATAAAGCACTTCGTCGCCGGGCGTGATGAGCGCGCGCAATGCCAGATCCAAGGCCTCGCTCACGCCGACGGTGATGAGGATTTCGTTCTCGGGATTATATTCCGCGCCGAATTTTTTGCCGACGTATTTGGCGAGCGCCTTGCGGAGTTCGAGGTAGCCGTAATTGCTGGTGTAATGTGTCACGCCGCGTTCGAGCGCGAACACGGTGGACTCGCGCACGTGCCAGGGCGTGTCAAAGTCCGGCTCGCCGATGCCCAGGCTGATCACGTCCTTCATCGTGCTGACGATGTCGAAGAAGTCGCGGATGCCCGAGCGCGGGATATCGCGCACGGTGGCGTTGACGCGATTATGGAGCGATACTGAGTCTTTCTTCTGCATGGCCTGTGTCCATCAAAACGCCGCCGCGTTTGTAGGTTTTGAGCATGAAATGGGTGGACGTGGACAGCACTCCTTCGAGCGGCGAAAGCCGTTCGCTGACGAACGCCGCCACTTCACGCAGATTGCGTCCCTCGACAAACAATAGCACGTCGTAGGTGCCGCTCATGAGATAGGACGAGCGCACTTCGGGAAAACGGCTGATGCGATCGGCAACGGTGTTGAAACCGCCCTCGCGCTGGGGCGTTATCTTGACCTCGATGACGGCCGTGACGCGGTCGGGATCAAGCTCGTCCTCGTTCAGGATAGCCTGGTAACCGCGGATGACGCCGCTCTTTTCGTATTTGGCGATGCGCTTGTTCACCTCCGCGACGGAGAGATTCAGCATCCTGGCGATGGTTTCCCGCGACTCGGTCGCGTTGGCCTGCAAAATTTTCAACAGTTCATCCATAATTCACCTCAAGTTAACGTGCGGCATGCAACGTAGCGGTGAATTACGGGTTTCGTCGAGCAGGAAGAGTCGCGGTGCAGACTTATGGCGTGTTGGAGAAATTTGAAAAATCGGGACTCAAACTGTCAATTCTCCGCCGAGTGCAGGCCGCCCGTGCCGGCGCGGAAGGCGATGTTGGTGCGTTCGGGGTTTTCCGGCAAAGGCTGCGCACAGTTCCACAAGCACACGCCGCAGTGGACGCATTTCTCGCGATCGAAGTCCGGCACGCCGCCTTCGCCCGGAGTGATGGCCTGGCCGCTGCACAGTTCGATGCAAATCTTCGTGCCGCATTTTTCGCAAAGTTCCGGATAAAGAAACACGACGTGATCCTCATAGCCCGGCGGCGCCTGCACTTTGCCGCCCATGATCAGCGCGTCCTGGTGCGAGACGAGCAATTGGCCGTCGTAGGGAATCGCCGGCCAGCCGACACGTTGCATGAGCGCGCCGTGCAGCGACACGCCTTTGATCTGACATTCCTTGCGCAACCGCCCGATTTCCCCGGCGGAAATCCTGCCGCGATAATATTGTTCGATGGAGGAAAGCCGTTCCCACGGTCGCGCCGGTTCGCCGGCGAGCGAGAGTTTGCCATTTGTAAGACCGGCGAGCGCCATGCCCATCATGCCGCGCACGACGCCCTTTTGAAAACCATCACGGGATTTCTCGGCCACGCGGGCCTCTTTTTCAATCCAGCTGGCGCGGCGGCGTTTTACATAGGTTTTTTCGAGGTTTTGTTTTGTGAATGGTTTCTTCGCCTTGAGCAATTCGATGACCGCTTCGGCAAGCTGCGTCCCCGAAGCCCAGGCTTCGTCCACGCCGGAACCGGTGAGAACATTCGTCGTGCCGCTGCCCTCGCCGATGCGCGCGTAGCCGTCACCCACGAGATGCGGTTCGCCGCGCCGGCCCGATTCGCCAAGCGTCTTCGCGCCCCAGGAACGCAGTTTGGCGCCCTTGAGATGCCGCCATAGATACGGATGGAGCATCCAGTGCTGGAGGTAGCGATAAGCCGTGCGCACCGGGCTGTCGAACCATGACGGCACGAAAATTCCAAACGATGCGACACGCTCGGGATGCACATAAAAGAATCCGAAAATCTCCGGCTCCGGATAACCGAACGTGTGCAAGACAGTCCCGGCTTTGAGCGGCGTGTCTGCCGGCAAATCGACGACGAATTTCATGCCCACCGCCCAATCGCGGATGTGGTGTCCCTCCGGCAAACCGAAATGCGCATTGAGTTGCCGGCCAATCGGGCCGACTGGGCCGTCGCTCACGACTGTGAGCGCGGCGCGAATGTCCATACCGGGCGTAAAACCGTCGGACGGCCGGCCTTTCTTGTCCACGCCCTGGTCGAGCAGGCGGACGCCGACGACTTTGTTCTCTTCGATGAGCGCTTGCGACACCGGCGTGCCTGGCCAGATTTGGACGGCACCGGTGCTTTGCACCTGCGCCCCAACCCATTGCATGAACTGGCCCATCGAGAGCACCATGCCCCCGCGTTTATGGAGGAAGGCCGGAGTCCACGGCAGATTCAGGGCGTCACGCTCGAACGGCAACGCCCATTTGAAGGCGCGAATCATCGCGTCCGCCGCGCGCAATGCAACTGATCGCCGGCTCGCGCCGACGGGATCGAGCAGGTAAAGCACCTTCTCCTCGCCAACGGGCGTGGCCATAGGAATACCGGCTTTCTCAATCTCTGGAAAACTTGCGCGCAACGCCCGCGCCCGTGTTACGATGCCCGACACGCCAAACCCGATGTCATCCGCGCGTTCATAACAAAGAATTTGCAGCATCCCGCTTTGCGGGACGGACATGCCCGGCGTGGTTGCGCTCTCGACGGCCGGTCCCGCAGTGGCAGGATTGGGATTGGCCAGTTGTTTGGACAACGTGGCGAGAAACCCTGCCGTGGCGGGACCAAACCCGACGCAGACGATGTCCGCGTCCATGCGCTGGCGTTCAACGGTTGAAACTTCCGGTGCTGGCTGTGACATCTTCAAACTCGTTTTACCATCCGCCATCGGATCGCTGAACGCAGCAACTCGTCCGCTGGGGAAATGCCAGCTTCAGTTCTTCGGGCATTGAATCGCGGGCTGGCAACTGCAACTCCGGTGTTACAGCTTGTTCAGAATGCGTGCGGCCTTGTTGGCGTCGGCCTCGCTATCCAAGGCGATGTGGCAGACGAATTTGTTTCCGATGGCCGCCGCGGACAATCCGCACAGGTTGAGGCCCTTGTCGGCCAGCGCCTGTGTGAGACGCATGCCTTGACCGCGCCTGTTAATGCCTTCGACCCTCACCGTGTGCAGGCTTTTGGTCTTTCTGAACCCGGTCGCGCCTGCTGCCCCGCACTGTTTCGGTCCTTTGATGGGCGTGACGAACACGACCCCCGCGCCGCGCTTTTCCGGCGCCCGCCGCGCGATGACGAACTCGAGGTTCACGCCCGCCGCCGACAATGCCTTGAACTTGGCCTCCAGCGCGCCGGGTTTGTCCTTGATTGCAGCCGCCCACGTGTCCACTCGTTGTGCTTTCATAATTGATTTCCTTTCATTGAGTTTAAAGCGGTGTTCTTTTCGAACAAACGGAGATTAGGACGCATTTCTTCGCATGTCAAAATTTCACGCTGGATAATCCAAAGCTTCGCGGGTCATTACCTCGGTCAGTGCTTTGGCTGCGCGATCTTTGGCCAGCCGGCAGCCGGTGAGGCAACCGTCCAGTTTGGCGCGCAGGCGGACGAAGTCCTCAAGGCCGGTGAATTTCACGCACGGGCCGGCTTTCAGCGGATGAGATTCGCCGCTTTCAAACACGTCCGAGCAGGCACACGCGGCTGGGATAACATCTTTGAGCACATCAAGTTCGCCGGCCTGGCGGCAGGCGTGGCTGCTTGTCTCGTCCCAGGCTGGATGACGGTTGTAACCGTGAACAAGTTCGGCGCAGATGCGGCCTACCTCACCCGCGGCCTGCGCGGTTTGGACATGGCAAAGATCGGTGAAGAAATTCACGAAACCGGGCAGGCCATCGGTAAGCGCGGAGTTCGCAGCGCTTTTGGTCTCCAGTTCGATGATGTCGAGGATGAATTGCCGCGCGGCGAGCAGCCAGCAAAGCGCATCGGCCATCGGGAAGGTCACGCCCTGGCGTGTTTTATGATACAGCTTCACGCCGTCGGCATCCTTGGCTTCAAGCATGTGTTGCAGCGTCCAGAGCCAGAGTTGCATGGCGCTGGCGAGCGTGCAGGCGCCGGTGCCGGGACGTTCCGACGCGATGCGGCGCATCTCGGCAATCCATTGCCGGAACTGTGCAAGGAACAGTTCGTTGGTCATCGTGATCGAGAGCTGCAACCGCTGCACCGCCTCGGGGCCTTCGTAAGTCGCTTCGAGTTGGGCGTCCATCCATTTCTGGCCGAGAAAGCCGGGGCAATCCTCCGTGATGCCGTAGCCGCCCATGAGACTGACGGCTTCGCGCATCATGTTGGCGCCATGACCGGTGTTCCAAAGTTTGCAGGCGGGGCAAAGAACGTTGGCCAGTGAATCGAGGATGACAAATTTCACCATCGGATCGGCTTGCAGGGCGTTTGTGGCGTTCGGTTCGCGCGCGCCCACCGGCTGCAAAGTCAGTTTCAATAGTTCCAGCGCGTCCTGCTGCTTCTTCGTCAGTTCCTTGAATGCAGCACGGCCGGTCAGTTTTTTCTCCGCGAGCCACTGGTCTTTTTGTTTTTCCAGGGGATCAAGTTCGTCAAACAGGCGCGCGGCGGCAAAACCCAGTGACGCGCTCGCCTCGCCCGTGGCCCAGACGTCCACGAGCCGGTGCAGCGCATCTTCCTTTTGCTGGATGCCCAACTCATAACGCGGCGTGCCGGGACCGCCTTCCCCGCCACGGAACCGGCGGCGCTGGTAAAGAATCACCGGCTCGACCGCCGAAAGCAGTTTCGCCGCGGTCATCAGGCCGACCGTGACGCGCGTGCGGCGGAAGACAGCCTCAATGATTTCTCCATGTGAATAATTCGGAATGATGACGCCGTCCTTGATCGTATAGCCGCCGACAATGCGGTTCGCGGGCACTTTCAAGTTGAAGATGGGGTCGTTCGTGGACGAAAGCTGGTGGACGAGTTTCTTTGTCGGCGTGCCGCGGTCCCAGATGCCGGGATCGCCTTCCTCGAGGATGATCATACAACTGCCCTTGATCCGTTTATCGTCGGAGTCCACAGCAGCCGTCACGACATTGGCGAAGCCCATGTTCGTGATGAAACGACCGCGTTTCTCCACTTGCAGAACCGGCTCCCGGCCATCCTTCCATTCGGCGACGCGCACCTTGCCCGCCATCATGCCGGTCTCGACACCGACGAACGGGATCGGTTCAGTGAGCGCGAATGCAGCGCGAACCTGCTTGCGGTTCTCACCCGGCTTGAGCGGCGCGGCATTGCTGACGTATTTGGCGCGCTGCTCCGGCGTGCCGCGCTCGTGAATGGGCGCCAGGCCAAGATTGCTGGCGAGGCTGCCGGTGGCCGCGCCTGCATCCACCCACGACAGCTCGAACGCGATCAGCGCCAGCACGAGATTTTTTGGTCCGGCGATGAAACCGCCCTGTTCCGGATCCAGAGACGCAGCGGTGATGCCGCTCTCGTCGAAGTGCGGGAGCAGGCCGGCTTTCTCCGCCGTCCATTCGTGCGAATTGCGCCCGCCCGCAGCGACGAGCCGGGCGACCGGCCCGCGCGCCACACCGCGCGCGGCCTGCACCAGCATATGCAATTCGTAGCGGTCGGCGAAACGCCACATGATCTGGCGCACATCGTCCCCGGGCAAAGTTTGCAGTCCCGGCGGCGATTTCGCTTCGGCAGGCGCTTCCATAAAAATTCTTTCAGTTACAGACGGTTTTTGTCATCGAAAATCCGCGCCCGGCTTTGGCAACCGATGCGCGCGCGGAATTTTCCGCAAGAAACCGTGGTTTTGCCAGAATAAACAGCGCCAGCAGCCAGTGTTAATTCACCCGCTCGGCGATCCGGTATTTGAACATGCGCTTCTTCATCCAGCGCACCGCAAGCAGGTCGTAGAATGACGCAAACAGCCGGTTCCAAACGCCGTAATGGCTCTGGCCGGCGAACCGCGGGCTGTTGCTCACTTCGATTTCCGTGACTGTAAAACCTTCGATCTTGAACAGCGTCGGCAGGAACCGGTGCATGCCCTTGAAAAATTTCAGGTTGTCAATGCACTCGCGCCTGAACGCACGGTAGGTGCAGCCGGCATCGGCAATTTGTTCGCCGCTCAATTTGTTCCGCACCCAGTTGGCGATGTTCGATGAGGCTACTTTGACGAAATTATCGCCTTCGCCGCGCGCTTTCACGCGTGTGCCGCAGACGCAATCGTAATTTTTCAACGCCTCCAGAAATTTCGGCAGATCTTTCGGGTCATTCTGCAAATCAGCGTCCACGGTGACGATGTATTTACCCCTGGCTGCTTTCATGCCGGCAAAACTTGCCGCGCTCTCGCCGCAGTTGAATGCAAACCGCTGCACGCGGATGCACGGGTCGCCCGCCGCGAGTTCCTTGAGGATTTCCCACGACTTGTCCCTGCTGCAATCGTCGGTGATGACGACTTCGTAGGGCAGCTTGAGCGGCTCAACTGCCTCGCGGATGGCTGTGACGAGCGCGCGTAAATTGTCCTGCTCGTTGTAGCAGGGAACAACGAGGCTAAGTTCAGGTGTTTCGGCCATTATTTCTTTCTGAAAAATTCCGCAATCGCGTCGCAGACCTTGTCCGCGGCGTCCAGACCCATTTCACCGTGGATCGGCAGCGACAAAATTTCCTTCACCGCCTGTTCGGTTTTCGGCAAACGCAGAATATTTTTGAATTTGTTCGTGATCGCCGGCTGTTGATGATTCGGCACGGGATAATGGATGCCGGTGCCAATACCGCGCTCCTTCAAGAAATTTTGCAACTCATCGCGCTTCTGTGTGCGGATGACATACATGTGATACACGGCGCGCGCCCACGGCTTTTCCACTGGTGTTGCGACGATGCCTTTAAGCCGTTCGTTGTAGCGCGCGGCAATTTTCCGGCGGTTGTCATTGAAGCCGTCGAGGTGCTTCAACATGACGCGGCCAATGGCAGCCTTGATTTCGTCGAAGCGCACGTTGAACCCGGCGAATTCATGGAGGTATTTGTCCTTGCGCCCGTGATTGCGCAACATGCGGACTTTTTCGGCGAGCGCGTCGTCGTTCGTCACAAGGCAGCCGCCGTCGCCGAGCACGGTGAGATTTTTCGACGGGAAAAACGAGAACGCGCCGAAGTCGCCCATCGAACCGACGGTTTTGCCGTTGTATTTCGCGCCCTGCGCCTGCGCGCAATCCTCGAGCACCCACAGCTTGCGCTTCGCGGCGATTTGAAACACGCGATCCAGATTCACAGGATGACCGTAAAGATACACCGGAATGATGCCGACGGTGCGCGGTGTGACGAGCGATTCAAGCTGCTCCACGTCTATGCAAAACGCGTCGTCAATGTCGCAAAAAACCGGCGTCGCACCACAATGTATCAGCGGTTCCATCGTCGGGAACGCGGTGTGCGACGGCACGATGACTTCATCGCCCGGCTTCAGGTTTTGGGCGAGGTGAAGCATGTAAACAATCATCGTCCACGACGTGCCGAGGATGGCGTGTTTGACGCCGGTGTAGGCGGCGAGTTCGGCTTCAAAGGCTTTGCACTCGGACGCGAGGATGTATTGGCCGGAGCGGAGCGCGCGTAATGCGGCCTCCTCGACCTCCGGATTCACGAAACATTTTGATAACGGGATTTTTTGCATAAAAGTTTTTGACGCGAATTGCGCTAATTTTCGCTAATTCAACTCATTCTTTTGAAATTTTTCCGTTTTATGGTTTTAATTCGCGGTAATTCGTGAAATTCGCGTCTCAAGTTAATGTAACAGCCTTGCCCGTTTTCACCGATTCCAGCGCGGCGTTCAATACGCGGACAGAATCGTAGCCGGCCCAGCCATCGGCGCGCGGCGCCTTGCGCGTTTGCACCGAATCCACGAACGCGCGCAGCTCCGCCAGCAACGGTTCTTCCGGCGGCGTTTCAATTTGCGTCACAACGCCCTCGGTCGCTTTGAAATCCTTGCCGTCGCGGACGTGTTTGTTTTCGTAGGTCTTGATTTTGTATTGCGCGACGTTGTAATCGCACACCGCGCTCATCCTGTCGCCACAGACGATGACTTCACGGAATTTGCCGGGGATGAAATAGTCGTTCTCGACCGTTGCCCAGGTTTTGCCGTGCGGCGTTTCGTATTCGAGTGACACGAACGACACGTCCTCCATGCCGCGCCCCATGAAATCATGGTGAATGGCCAGCACGCTCTTCGGCAATGCGTTCAAGACATAGTTGAACAAATCCACGAAGTGGATACCGTCGGCGAACATCACGCCGCTGTCATTGCGCGGACGTTTGAACCCGCCAAAATGGCCACGAATCATGTTCACACGACCAAACTGACCGGACTGGATTGCGTCACGAATCCACAACGTCGCCGGATCAAACCGCAGAATGTGCCCGACTTGCAAAATGCGGCCCTTGCGGGCGGCCAATTCGGCCAAAGCTTTGGATTCGTCGCTAGCCAGCGTCAACGGTTTTTCAACAAACACGTCTTTGCCGGCTTCAAGGAATTCCTTGCAGAGCGAAAAATGCGTCTGCGCCGGCGTGGCGACGGCCACACAGTCCACCTTGCCGGTAAAATCCTTGTAATTTGTCGTGAGGCGCGCGTCGGGCAGGCCGAGCTTGCGTGCAGGCTCGAGCTGTTTCGCGCCCACTTCGGCCACGTAAAGCTCGACGGGCATCGAGTTGAGATTGCGCAAATGGTTGGCGCCCCAGCGGCCCACACCCAGCAAAAGAATTTTTATCATCGGAATTTGACGGTGCAAACGCACAACTCGCCGTTTGAAATGGCATTTTTAATTCGCGAAGTCTAATGGACACACAGGCTTAAAGCCAGCACTTCTGATTAACATTGGTGGGTTAGTCTGGTGGGGCGAGCGCTTGTCGGGTCAAAGCCAAGCGAAGACCGATCCCCGCGAGCCGGGTCTTTGGCAGGGACGGCTCGCCGAGCCGTCCGTTATCACTTCAAAGCGGTCGCCTCGGCGAGGCGACCCTACCTCAACCGCATTTGATGTTCGATTATTAGCGATTCACCGACAATTCCCATTGGCCGACCCGCGTCACGGAACGTAACGGCATGGCACTGTGAACGGAGCGGAAATGTTCCATCGTGTTGCCGAAGCTGATAATCCACACGCGCCTTTCGCCCTGAAGCAATTGTGCGAGCGCATTTTCGTCAGACAGAAGCCGTTCGCCAAGCCGCTCGCGGTTGCCGGGAAATTCAAAAGGAACTTGCGTCAAATCCATGCCGCCAAAATACGGACGGTCCGACGACGAAATCGCTCCGCCCGAATAAAAGGGCAATCCCTGCGGCAGCCGGCCCCAGCACACAACGGCGTCGCCGGATTGAAAATTTTCGCGCAACGCCAGACTGAGCGGCTTCAAGGTTTGATTGGATTTGAAATTCGCTTCGAATAACGGCGCCTCGGCAACGACCGCCATCAACGAAAAAATTCCCAGTCCGGCGGCAATTGCCGCGCGCATGGAGGTGCTCCATTTTTTTGCCAGCCAAAAAATTCCCAATCCAACGACGGCCGCCACCGGCGCCTGCCATTTCATCCAGTCCGGCAATGTCACGTGAAAAACAGGCGGAAGGGCGAGCGAAACGACAATCAAAAGCAACATGGGACTGGCTGCACATAATTGCCAAATCCAGTCCGGAGTGCGCAGAACGTCGAGGGTTTTCTCTCCGTTGAAAAAACGAAGTGCAGCGAGCACAGCGATTGCGGGGAAAACCGGCAGAATGTAAGCGGGCAGTTTGGCCCATGAAAATGAAAACAATACGAACGTGAAAACGACCCAGACATTCAGCAATACCCAGGCGTCTTTTGATTTTACATCCAAACCGCGCCAGTGCGCCCGGCGCCACAGCCAGCCGAGCAGCCATGTCCATGGCAAAAGTCCGACGGCGAGAATTCCGAAGAAATAGAAAAAGCTGCCGTGGCGGTTTTTAATCGTCGTGCCGAGCAAATGTCCGGCGGCCTGGCCAAAGACCATGTAATGAAACGCGTCTGGCACCCGCTGAAAAACCGCCAAAAACCACGGTATTATCAAAACCAAAAACAGCGCCAGTCCGCCAGCCAGACCGCCGAGCAGAAGTTTCCATTGAGAAAAACTTTTTCGGCGGTAAATGACCAACGCCGCCAGCGCAATGAGTGGAACAGCCACGGCAACCGGTCCCTTTGTCAAAAAACCAAGCGCAATCGCCAGCCAAGCAGCGAAATGACAAAGATAGAATTCGCAATTCGCAATTCGCAATTCGCAATTTAAAGCGCGCCAGCTTCGCCAGAAAAAATACATTGCCCACGCGATGAATTGCGTCAGGAAAATGTCCGGCGTTAACATTCGCGCCATGACGAAGTAGAGTAGTGAGCTTTGCAGAATCAGCGCGCTCCACAACCCGGCGCGGTGACCGCCGATGGAACAACCGAGCAGCCACACCGCCCACACGCCGCTGATGCCCGCCAGTGCGAGCGGCAGGCGCACAGCCCATTCGTTCTGGCCGAACAGTTTCATCGAAACCGCCACGAGCCAGTAAGTCATCGGCGGTTTGTCGAGGTGCGGCAGATACCAGAAATGCGGCACGAGCCAGTTGCCGGTCTCAATCATTTCGCGCGCGACTTCCGAGTATCGGCCCTCGTCCGGCTCGTTCAACGCGCGGCTGCCGAGCAGAAAGAAAAATGTGAAGACGGTCAACGCCAGCAAAGCCCATCGTTGGCGTGCTTCACCGAAAATTGGCATGGCTGGCTTCAAGAGATTTTCCAAATACCGGAAAACTTTTGTCCGCAGATTACGCGGATTCCGCAGATTAGAAATAAAAATTCGGTTGACCGTTTACAATGGTTTTCTCACGCTCGGCTACAGATGCCTCTTCTCAAAAAACGCATACTGACTTGGAAGCGACTGCTGCTGGTGCTGTTGGTTCTTATCTGCGTGGTCGTTTTAAACGTCGGATATGGGATTTTCCACCTTGTTCATGTGATTATTCCACATTCGTATGCTGCTTGGGACACCGGCAACTTGTTGGTCGAATACATGGATACCCACAATGGTCAGTGGCCGCAGTCTTGGAAAAATTTGCATGAAGCTGAGGATAGTCTGCGACAAAAAGGGGAAAATGTTTATTGGGATTTCGATAAGCTTCCAAGCATCGTGAAAATTGATTGGAATGCAGAGCCCGAGGCTCTTGCAAAAAGTGCACTCGCAGGCAGGAATCTTAAAATTGTGACGCAGTTGGACGGTTCGAGGCTGGAGGCAAATTGGGGGCCCGACACTGAACCGAATCGAAAAGTTGCAGAGTATTTGATCAAGCGCTATTCAACAAACAGCGTGAAACCAGCGGTTACTTCGCCTTGATTCAATTCAACAGCCGATACCAATTATCGCGCTGCCGCGGTTCATAAGGTCGCAGCGCCTCGGCCTGATTGATGCGTTTGCCGTCCCAGACTTTCTGCAGCAACTCGTCCAAAGACGCGTCGTAAATCACAGCGGCTAAATTAGCGGATTATTGTCATCCGACAAGTGCGTTAAAGCGTTCAAGAGTTGAAGCGTTGAAGCGAATTTACGACCCTTCAATGCTTTAACGATTCAACGATTCAACGCAGTCACAATTCCAATCTCGATGCGCGCGACCAGAGGAGATTTTTCAGCGCGAAAAGTTCCAGCGCAAAGGGGATGTAACCGCCGTAACCCAGCAGCGGCATTTCGAAGACGTGCAGGAATTGCGCGCCCGGCGTGTGATAAATCCATTGCGGCCAGGACCAGTAATTCCACATCTCCCAGAAAAACCCGCAGATCAACGCGCCAAGCGACAGCGAAATCACCGGCCGCCAGTCGCCGTGTTGCAGCCAGGCCAGAAAATGCGGCCGGCCCAGCCGGCGGTTCACCGGCTCAAAGATGAACACCAGTGAAATCCAGACCAACGGATAGAAATATTTCGGCCAGGCCAGCGTCAACGCCAGCATGATCGGCCCACTGAGCATCAGTCCCAAATTGACGCGCGGCGTGTCCGGAATCCGCGCGCCGGGCTGGAGCGATTTGACCCAGCGGAACGTCCGCACCAGTTCGGCGGTTTCGAACACGGCCGGCATGACGGTGGAAAACGACAGCGTGCAAAGCGCGTAGTATTCGAGCGGGGTGAATGAGCCGGCGCCGAGGTATTCCCAGTTGCCCGTCCGCCAATTGATGATTTCAAACAGCCACCAAGCCGGCGCGGACAGGATGAAGAGCAGGATGAACCCCTTGCGCGAGCGCGTCCACAACGACGTGCCGGCGCGCCACCGGACCAGCGCGTCCACCACGAGGATATAACCCAGCCACAGCGGGAAGAACAGGTAGGCCGTCCGCAGGCCCGGCAGCGTCCAGTTCAGCGGCCAGCACACCGCCAGCAGGAACAAACCCAGCCAGCCTTGCGGCGCCATCCGCGGCAGTTGTCGTGCGGCATCCATTGTTTAACCGACAAAAGATAAGCGCCGCCGTTCGGTTTGGGAAGCCGGACGGATGGATGAAACCGCCAACCGATACAAGCCGGACAAAATTAACCGCAGACCCTAGCTTCACTGGAGGCTACGCCGAGGCGAGGACGCAGAGGCACGGAGAAAAATCCCAAAGGGATTTTATCATTCAGCTCATTGCGATGACGTAGATAATTGATAATTATTTACTGATGCTCGTGCGCAAATCTTTCTCCAAACGGACGAATGCTTTTTCAAAGTCGTCGTGGTTCTTCCAGTTGGAGAAATCGGGGATGTGATATTTGCGGACTTCTTCTGCCAAATCCTCGCCGGTGTCTGAATCCAAACATTCCCACTCGCGCAAGGTTTTCATATCCACCAGCCGGATGGGAAAGAGTTTTCTCCGCTTTTCCGCGCGCTCAACTTTGTGCGCCTTGCGAATTTCCCACTCTACCCATTTGCTCTGGATACTGTCTTTGGAAAGCACTAGCAACAGCCGGTCGTGCAACTGAATTGCTCGATCAACTTGTTCAAATAAATAATCACCAGCTTTTACATCCTCCGGCGCGAACCAGACATGCATTCCAGCATCTCTCATTCGGGCATGAAGTTTCTCGGTGAATTCCTTGTCTTTTGTAGAATAGCTCAAAAATAGGCTTTCAAACCGCTTCGGCGGTGATTTTGAAGGAACCGTCAGTGTTGCTTTTGAAAGCCATGCAAGAAACGTCGAACGATCAATGAGCTTTATGGCTGTGCGATTCTTGGCAAAAGTGAGGGCATCGTGAGTAAAGCCGGCAGTCGTCACGATTGCTGCGTTAGCAATGGAAAGATAATCGCGAACGCCATACAAACCGCGCACAACTTCGACAGGAACACGTCTGTCCTTGGAATACTTTTTACACTCGATAATCCATGAAACTTCGAGTCCGGGGGCTTCGGTTTGAATGGCGAGCATATCGTATCCACCGTCTCGCGTCTGTTGTGTAAGACTTACCTGCCAACCAAAAGATTCCAAAACAGTCGCTACCAATTCCTCAAACTCCCGACCTGTTAACGCATCCATCGAAGACGGGTTTGCTACAACATTTTTTAGCAGTTCCACATTCACCTTTTCTGGGGATTTTTGCCCATGATACTTTTCCTCAAATCTTGTTCTAAGCGCATGAATGCCTTTTCAAAATCATCATGATTTTTCCAATTAGAGAAATCGGGGATGTGATATTTGCGGATTTCCTCCGCTAAATCTTCACCGGTGTCCGAGTCTAGGCACTCCCATTTTTTCAATGTCGCGTAATCCGTTAACGTGATGGGAAAAAGTTTGCGCCGCTTTTCCACGCGCTCGACTTTGCGCGCCTTGCGAATTTCTCGCTCCACCCACTTGCTCTGGATGCTATCCTCGGAAAGCACCAGCAGCAGACGGTCGTGCAATTGAATCGCGTGCTCGATTTGCTCGAAGAAATAATCGCCGCCCTTCATGTCCTCCGGCGCGAACCAGACGCGCAACCCGGCTTGCCTCATTCGTGCATGAAGCCGTTCGGAAAACTTTTCATCTTTGGTGCTGTAGCTGATGAAACAGGAATGCCATTGAATCGGTTCAATTGCTTCAAGCAGTGATGGTAAATAGTTAATCAACGCTTCCGGCACGCCTGCATCGCGCAAAAACTTCTCTGGAATTTTCCCTCGCGACGCGTAAAGTGTGTCAATTCCTACCGAAGAAGCTCTGGTGTGTTTAACTGAATTTAGTCCCAATACATGACAAAGGTCGACATTTGCAAAGGCCGTCCCTCCGATTGTCGCATTCTCAAAATTTGCGCCGTCAACTTTTGCGCCGTTGAAAATTGCTCCAACGAGGCTCGTTCCCTTAAGCGACGCATTTGTTAGTAACGCGTCGTCGAAATTTGCTCCAGCTAAATTTGCGCCATCTAGTTTTGTGTTATCCAAATGAGCCCCTTCGAGACTAGCCAATGATAAGTCTGCTTCTGAGAAGTCTGCGCGAAAAGCAATCGCGAGCAAAAAATTCGCTCGAACTATGTTTGCTCCACAGACTTTCGCAAGATGGAGATCTGCTTCTTGCAAATTTGCATACATTAAATCGGCACTGCTTAAGTTCGCCCGCCCCATACTCACCTGGCAAAAATCTGCGTCTTGAAGTTTTGTTCCCACTAATTGGACTTTACGCAAGTCAAACCCGTAAAAGTTGAAGCCGCGTAAATCTATTCCTGAAAGCTGAGGTA
Source organism: uncultured Verrucomicrobiae bacterium (assembly GCA_963835625.1). Taxonomy (GTDB): domain Bacteria; phylum Verrucomicrobiota; class Verrucomicrobiia; order Limisphaerales; family UBA11358; genus UBA11358. Next base: position 281,117 of record CAWIGO010000010.1, on the reverse strand, counting down.
TGATTTTAGGATTCTTGTCCCGCCATTCGTTCCAAGCTTCAACTCCCTTTCGGAGAAATTTGAGATGCTCTGGATTTGCCATATTTTTCCCTCGCGCCTTGGCGCTTGGCGTAAAATTATTTTGTCATTTTCAATTTCACCTTGTCCGCTACCTGTGCCACGTCTTTGTCGCCGCGACCGGAAAGATTGATGATGATGAGCTTGTCCTTCGGCATCTTCGGCGCGCGTTTCATGACTTCGGCAATGGCGTGCGCGCTTTCCAGCGCCGGAATGATGCCTTCCAGTTGCGACAGTTTCATGAACGCATCCAGCGCCGCGTCGTCCTTGGCGTAGGTATATTCCACGCGTTTTTTGTCGCGCAGAAAAACGTGTTCCGGCCCCACAGCAGCGTAATCCAGCCCGGCGCTGACGCTGTGCGTGAGTTGGATCTGGCCGAATTCATCCTGCAACAGGTAAGAACGTGTTCCCTGCAATACGCCGAGCGAGCCGCCCTGGAACCGTGCGGCGTGTTTGCCGGCTTTAATACCTTCGCCGCCCGCCTCCACGCCGACCATCTTCACGGATTTGTCCTTGAGGAACGGATAAAACAGTCCCATCGCGTTCGAGCCACCGCCAACGCAGGCGACGAGCAGGTCGGGCAGGCGTTTTTCCTTTTCCAAAATCTGCGCCCGTGCTTCATCACCGATGACACGCTGAAAATTCCGCACCATCATCGGATACGGATGCGCGCCATAGACCGTGCCGAGGATGTAATGCGTGGTGCGGACGTTCGTGACCCAGTCGCGCATGGCCTCGTTGATGGCTTCCTTGAGCGTTTGCTGCCCGGCCTTCACTGACACAACCTCCGCACCGAGCATTTTCATGCGATAGACATTGAGCTCCTGCCGTTTGCAATCCACCGCGCCCATGTAAACGACGCATTTCAAGCCGAACATCGCGGCGACGGTGGCCGTGGCGACGCCGTGCTGGCCCGCGCCGGTCTCGGCAATGATGCGGGTCTTGCCCATGCGTTTGGCGAGCAGGATTTGGCCGATGCAGTTGTTGATTTTGTGCGCGCCGGTGTGGAGCAGGTCTTCGCGCTTGAGATAAATTTTCGCGCCGCCGAGCTCGCGCGTGAGGCGTTCGGCAAAGTAGAGCGGCGTGGGGCGACCGCAAAATTCCTTGAGGTAATATTCGAACTCGCGCTGGAACGCCGGGTCTTTCTGCGCGCGCAGGTATTCGTCTTCCAGCTCCTGCAGCGGCTGCATCAGCGTTTCGGGCACAAAACGTCCGCCATACGGACCGAAATGGCCGTGTGCATCCGGAGCTTTGGCGCTGAAACTTTTGCTCATAAAACGGCTGTTAATCTCGCGCAAAGACGCAAAGACGCAAAGGAATTATTTCAAACCACGGATGGACACGAATGCACACAGATAAAAAACATCCGTGTGAATCTGTGTTAATCCGTGATTAAAAAACTAGCTCGCCTTCACCTGCGCGATGAGCGCCTGTAGCGAAGCCTTGGCGTCGCCGAAGAGCATTCGGGTGTTGTCCTTGTAGAAAAGGCTGTTTTCGATGCCGGCAAAACCCGCCGCCATGGAGCGTTTCATGACAATGACGGTCTTGGCATGGTCGGCCTCGATGATGGGCATGCCGTAAATCGGGCTGCTCTTTTCCTCGCGCGCAGCGGGATTGACGACATCGTTGGCGCCGATGACGAGGCAGACATCCACGCGGTCCATCGTGGGATTGATGGCTTCCATTTCGCAAAGCTGGTCGTAAGGCACGTTGGCTTCGGCGAGCAGGACGTTCATGTGACCGGGCATGCGGCCGGCCACGGGATGAATGGCGAAGCGGACTTCGACGCCGCGTTTGCCGAGTTCGTCGGAAAGTTCGCGCACCTGATGTTGCGCCTGCGCGACGGCCATGCCGTAACCCGGCACAATGACGACCTGCTGGGCGTTACCGAGGAGCATGGCGGCTTCGTCGGCTTGAATCGGTTTGACGGCGCCTCCGCCAGCGTGAGCAGCACCAGCGCCGCCGGACGACTTGGTGGAGCCGAACGCGCCGAAGAGAACGTTGGTGACCGGACGATTCATCGCTTTGCACATGAGCAGCGTCAGCAACGTGCCGGAGGAACCCACGAGCGTTCCGGCAACGATCATGGAAATGTTGTTGATGGTGAAGCCGTCCGCCGCGACCGCGAGGCCGGTGAACGAGTTCAACAGCGAGATGACCACCGGCATGTCCGCGCCGCCGATGGGCATGACCATCGCCACGCCGAACACGAGTGCGAGCGAAAACATCACGATGAACGCCGTGCTATTGGTTGTCGCCCAGCCGGTGAGATAAACGCACAAGCCGAGGATGACGGCGAGGATGAGGCCGTTGAGAATATTTTGTCCGGGGAAGGTGTGTGGTTTTTCGAGATAACCCTGCAGCTTGGAGAACGCGACAAGGCTGCCGGAAAACGACAGCGAACCGATCAAAGTGGCAAACAGCATCGTGACGGCGAAAAAGGTGGTGATGCCTTCCGGGCTGTTGGCGCGCCGGAGAAATTCCAGGCTCGCCACCAGCGCCGCAGCGCCGCCGCCCACGCCGTTGAACAGCGCCACCATCTGCGGCATGGCGGTCATTTTCACGGAGTAAGCGCCGATAGCGCCGATAGCGAGACCAATCACAATGCCGACGACCATGAGCGTGTAATTCAGGCTCCATCCCTGTTTCAGCAGCGACGCGTTCTCACCGCCGAGCAAAGGCACGGTGGCAATCAGGGCGATGAGCATGCCGAACGCGGCCAGCAAATTGCCGTACCGCGCCGTCTTGGGCGAACCCAGCAGCTTGATGCCGAGGATGAACAAAACTGCGACCGCAATAAATATGATGGCGATGAACGAGCTCATTTTTTCTTCTTCTTGAACATTTGCAGCATCCGGTCGGTGACCATGAATCCGCCGAACACGTTGGCCGAACCAAAAACGACGGCAATGAAGCCGAGCGCGACGGCCAGGGGGCTTTCCGCGCTGGCGAGCACCAGCATGCCGCCCAGCAGGATGATGCCGTGAATGGCATTGGTGCCCGACATCAATGGCGTGTGCAACATCGAGGGCACTCTGGAAATCAATTCAAACCCGAGAAAAATCGAGAGGACAAAGATGAAAAATACCAAGATTTCTGTGCTCATATTTTCAGTTTGGTTTTGCCACGAGCTTCTCATTGACGATTTTGCCGCCATGCGTCACGAGACAGCCTTTGATGATTTCGTCGTCGAGTTTGAGGACGAAGTTTTTGCTTTGCTTGTCCCAAAATTCCTCCACGAGGCTCGTCAGGTTGGCCGAAAACACCTGGCTGGCGTGCATCGGCACGCGCCCCGGCAAATTGGCGATGCCGACAATTTTTACCCCGTTGCGATCGGTCACTTTATCCAAAATTGCGCCTTCGACGTTGCCGCCGGTCTCAATCGCCAAATCCACGACCACGCTGCCGGGTTTCATCGCGTTGAGCATTTCGGCGGTGACGAGAATCGGGGCTTTGCGGCCAAACACTTGCGCGGCGGTGATGACCACGTCAGAGTCGCCACAAACCTTCTTCATCGCATCGCGCTGCTTCTTGATTTGCTCCTCGGTCAGCGCCTTGGCATAGCCTTCCTTGGTTTGGCCGGTCTCGCCGACATCAATTTTGAGGAATTGCGCGCCGAGTGATTTGACCTGTTCCTCCACAACCGGCCGGGTGTCGTAGGCGGTGACCTTCGCTCCGAGCCTTTTGGCCGTGGCAATCGCCTGCAAACCGGCGACGCCGACGCCGATGATGAAAACTTTTGACGGCAGGATCGTTCCTGCCGCCGTGGTCATCATCGGAAAAATCTTGTTGGAATAACGCGCGGCGAGGATGACCGCCTCGTAGCCGCCAAGGTTTGCCTGCGACGACAACACGTCCATCTTTTGCGCGCGGGTCGTGCGCGGGATGAATTCCATGCTGATGGCGCTCACGCCGCGTTCGGCCAGTTTTTGAACCAATTCCTTCTCGTTGAACGGATCCAGCAAACTCGCGTGAACGCAGCCGGATTTCAGCAACGCGATTTCCCCGACCAGCGGTTTACGCACGCGCAAAACCATGTCGCCGGAGCCAAGCAACGCCTTGCGGTCGGTGGTGATGGTGGCGCCGGCGGCGGTGTAGTCCGCATCGGCAAAACCGCTGCCGAGGCCGAGGCCCGCCTCAACTTCCACTTGCGCGCCGAGCTTGACCAGCCTGGCGGCGCTGGCTGGCGTCAACGGCGTTCTGGTTTCGCCCGGATACGTTTCTTTGGGAACGGCAATCTTCATTTCTCGAAAAAAGTGGCGCACACATTATCACATCCCCTTCCTGGCGGTAAATCAAATATTACCATTTTCCGTGCGTCTATTGCAGGCTTAATCAGCCGGATGGACCCCTTTCAATGTCAACCGGCGGCGGTTTTTGCGGCATGGATGAACGCGCGCACTTTCGCGTGATCCTTTTTGCCGGGTGAAGATTCCACACCGCTTGAAACATCCACGCCAAACGGCCTCACCTTTTGGATGGCTTCGGCGACGTTTTCCGGCGTCAAACCGCCGGCGAGAAAAACCGGGCGGCCGGGTTTTTGCGCCTCGATGGCCAAGTCCCAATTGAATTTTTCGCCCGTGCCTCCGAGGGTGTCGGATGAATAAGCGTCCAGCAGCCACGCGTCGGTTCTGTATTTCGGCAATTCCTTCAGCGATTCGGCGTTACGGATGCGAAATGCTTTCATGCTCATCAAACCGAATTGCGTGCAAAATTCCGGCGGTTCGTCACCATGAAACTGGAGCAGGCTCAAACCGTACCCGGCAACAGCCTTGAGAACGAGCTCCTTGGTTGGATTCACAAAAACTCCAACGCGCAGGATAAACGGCGGCAACTGTTTTGAAATTCCGGCGGCGGTTTCCATTGAAATGAATCGCGGGCTTTGGTCGTAAAACACGAAGCCCAGCGCGTCCGCACCCGCCTCGACGGCAACCTGCGCGTCAGCAAGGTTCGTGATGCCGCAAATTTTGACCCGCGTGCTCATGCCTTCGCTTTCTCTAAACCGAAAACGCCGCGGACGCGAACTTTTTCAACCTCCGCGAGATCAACCATAGCCGAGGTGGCGGAAGATTTGATAAATGACGAAAGCGGCGAGGTAGGCAAGGCCGGTCATATAGACGATTTGAAACAGGGGCCATTTGAGACTGTTTGTTTCACGGCGGACGACGGCGGAAGTGGCGAGGCATTGTGCGGCGAGGATGTAAAAGACAAGCAGACTTATGCAGGTGGCGGTGGTGAAAACGGGAGTGCCATCGGTGCGGGTGGCGTGGCGCAGCGAGCTGTAAAGCGACGTACGGCCCTGTTCGGTGGAGCCCTCGCCCACGCCGTAGACGACGGCCAAAGTGGAAACGATGACTTCGCGGGCGGCGAAGGAACTCAGAATGCCGATGCCAATCTGCCAGTCGAAACCCAGCGGTTTGATCACAGGCTCAATAATGTGGCCAATCCGGCCGGCGAAGGAGTGTTGCAGCGAGCTTTGCGCCGTCAGGCGGCCGGCCGCGAGATGAAGTTCATCGGCCTGTTTTGCATCGCCGGATTTTTCGACCTGCGCGGCCTGCGCGGTCAAAGTGACGGCGGCGGCGGGCGGGGCGGATTTGGGATAATGCGACAGCGTCCAAAGGAGCAGTGAAATCATCAGGATGATGGTGCCGGCCTGTTTTATAAAAATTTTGGCGCGGTCAAAAGTGTGCAGGAGTGCGGTTCGCAAACCAGGCAGGCGATATGGCGGCAGTTCGATCACCAGCGGTTTGCTGCCGCCGGGAAGAATCGTGCGCTGAAAAATCAGGGCGGCGACCATGGCGAAAATAATGCCGGTCGCGTAGGCGCCGGTGAAAATCAGCGCGGCTTTGAAAGGCGATTGTGGAAAGAGGAGCGCCGTGACCATTGCATAAACGGGAATGCGCGCGGAGCAGGCCATCAGCGGCGTGATGAGGATGGTCACAAGCCGGTCGCGCGGATTTTCGATCACGCGGGTGGACATGATGGCGGGGATGGCGCAGGCATGAGCGGAAAGCAATGGCATGAACGCCTTGCCGGGCAAACCAAACCGGCGCATGACCTTGTCCATCACAAACGCGGCGCGCGCCAGATAGCCGGTGTCTTCCAGCAATGAAAGGGCGAAAAACAAAATGCAGATTTGCGGCAGGAACACGAGTATGCCGCCGACGCCGCCGATGACGCCGTTGACCAGCAGGCTCTGTAAATCGCTTTCCGAAACACGCGCCGCCACCCATGCGCCGACGTTGGTAAAGAGATGGTCAATGAGATTCATCGGAATTTTTGCGACCCAAAAGATCAGGACAAAGAGCGACAGCATGACGCCGGCAAAAATCACCATGCCGGCGATCGGATGCGTCAGGATTTCATCCAGTTTCTCGGTGTGCTGCGAACGGCGCGCGACTGCTGCATCCATGACCCTGGCCGAAACGGATTCAGTCCACTCGTAACGCGCTTGATAGGGACAGCCGCCACATATGGCGCAGTTGGGTTTGTCCCGCATTGCGGGACGCACGGCCTCCGGCATCGCGCCGGCGGCGAGGCGTCCGATTTCACGCCGAAGATCGTCAATGCCCTTTCCGGTGCGTGCGGCAACCGGGACAACGGCACAGCCGAGTTCGGAGCGGAGCTTTTCGACATCGATGTGAATGCCCTCGCGCCTGGCCATGTCCATCATGTTCAGCGCAATGATGACAGGGCAGTCGAGTTCGAGAACCTGGCTGGCCAGAAAAAGATTCCGCTCAAGATTTGTCGCGTCCACGACGACCAGCGCAGCGTCCGGGGCGGCATGTTTCGCGAGGCGCCCGCGCAGGGCGTCACTCGCCATTTTTTCCTCCGGTGAGGAGCTTTCCAAGCCGTAAAGTCCGGGCAAATCCACGATGATCATTTGCCGCTGTCCAATTTGCACTCTGCCGACTCTGCGTTCGATGGTGGTGCCGGGAAAATTGGCGGTTTTGGCGCGCAATCCCGTCAGCGCGTTGAAGAGCGTGGTTTTGCCCGCGTTGGGATTTCCAACCAACGCGAGTGTGAAGACGTGATGCGGGCATTGCGCTGGCGAAAGCGACGACTCAACTTTCATTTTCGCAACATTTTCCATATAAAAGGCTATTTTAGCATTGCGCATCGGCCCGGCGGACAGATTTCCAGCCATACACGCGAGGCCAGCGATGCTGACATACCGAGACGGGTGCCAAAAACCCGCACAATGAGGGGGTCTCCGGGTTTGACGACTTCAACCCGACGGCCAACACAAATGCCCAGCATTTTGAGGCGCTGTATGTCTTCGCTCTCAGTTTCAATGCGACAAACAATGGCGCACGTCCGCGGCGGGAGTTTGTCGAGCCGCGTTTCAGGGAGAGTCATGCCCATATTCGTTTCCTTTTTTTAGCTAGAATATTAAATGTTCCAGTTCAAGTGTACCACCTTCTTTTGACATCCTTGGAATGGTTTTTGGTAAAACAGCTCCTTTTAGAAACGCCGGTGTTTTGGGTTTTCGTCTAAAAAGTAATCCCCCGCGCATAACTTGGTCAATAAGTCCCCAATTTCATGTAAAGCCTCTGTGAAATTTGTGGAGAACTCCTACTTTTTAAGTTTTTTCGTTTCTTTATTTTCCAAATCAATTTCCCTTTCCTTCATAATCTTCTGAAGTGGCCTTGACGCCTGCGATTATTTGCTTTATTCACAGCCCTTAATACTGATATCTTTTTATAAAGAAAAACACTATTAGTTGCCCATGAACCTTGTCATCACAAAGGAGCAAATTATAAACGGACTGCAGGCGGTTCAAAACGTGGTCAGCTTGCGGACGACACTTCCCATTCTTTCAAATGTGTTGATGCGTGCCGAAGGGGATCGGGTTGAATTTACCGCCACAGACTTGGATGTAACCATCGCCTGTTCTGTAGAGGCAAAAGTAAAAAAACCGGGGGTGTCCACGGTCCCTGTAAAAAAACTCTTTGGGATTGTTCGAGAACTGAATGGCAGTGAGATTGAAATCGAAGTGGATGAGAAAAATGCGTGTATCATTCATTGCGGAGCATCGTTTTACAAAATCCACGGGCTGAGTGCAGATGAATTTCCCCCGCTGCCAAAGTTCAAAGACGACAAAAAGCTCTCAATGCCACAGAAGACCGTCAAGGAAATGTTGAAAAAGACATCATTCGCCATTTCCACCGACGAATCGCGTTATGTGCTTAATGGAGTTTTTGTCAGTCTCAAAGATCATAAGATGACAGTGGTGGCAACGGACGGTCGCCGGTTGGCGCTTGTAGACGAGGAAGTGGAAATCTCGGAAAAGAGCCAGGGAGAATTCATCGTGCCGGCCAAGGCGGTGAATGAACTAGGCCGGCTCCTGCAGGAGAAAGGGGACTTGGAGATCAAATTCAGCGAGAACCAGGCCGCGTTTAAACTGAAGGATGACAAGGGGTTCTCCATCCTCATCATCACCAAGTTGATCGAAGGTAATTATCCAAATTACCGCCAGGTCATTCCTGCCGAAACCAAAGAACGCGTGCCGCTCGCGCGGGAGGAATTCCTGCATGCCCTGCGCCGCGCCGAAATCATGACCAGCGAGAAGGCCAATTCCGTCAGGTTGACCTTCGGCAAAAACAACCTTGCCATTACCGCGAACTCACCGGAGGTCGGAGAAGCCCGCGAAAGTCTGGCGGTGAACTACAAAGGCAAGGAAATCGCCATTGCCTTCAACGCCAAATATCTCATCGAACCGCTCAACGCACTGACGGAAGACGAAGTCTTCTTTGAACTGATTGATGAGCTTAGCCCGGGAGTCCTCAAAATCAACGGCCCGTTCCTCTACGTCGTCATGCCGATGCGGCTAAGTTAAATTTTCTCCAAAGAGCGAGAAAAAAGAATCAAGCCCGGCGCTCTTTGGCCGGGAGCCGTCAGCTTTTGGGCGTCAGCGGGGTGTAATAATAGATGACGGTGTAGGTGGCCGGAACTTTGCCGGGATTACGCAGGCGCGTGGTGGCTTGGGAGGCGAAAAAGATGACGGAACCCGGCCCGACGGTTTGGGAATGGCCATCATAAGTCGCCTCGATGCTACCTTCCTTGATGATGATGACCTCCTCCTGCAAATGACGGCGCGGCTCGCCGCTCGCCTGACCGGGATTAAGCGTGGTGATGTGACAGTTGATCTTGTCGAGCGTCGCGGTGGGTGCATCAAACAGCGTCCGACGGACCCCGTTGGTGGTGGGGACAGGCTGCATTTTCTCCCAATCAAAAATGGTGGAAGACAATTTTGCCGTGGTGGTGGACGGTTTGGTTTCCGGGACTTGAGCTATAAGAGTAAAACCAAGGATGGCGAAGACGGTGGAATAAAGGAATATTTTCATGGCAGGTTTGGGTTGGTGTAGTGTTTGGATGTCAGAAAAATCATGCCCGCCGTTCCTTGATCGCCGCCAGGATGTCCGCGACGACTTCACCCTTCGGCTTCGCGCCGAGATTGCCTTTGCCGTGCAAGCGCACGGAGACGTTGCCCGCTTCCAAGTCGCGCGGGCCGATGACGAGCATGGTGTGGACTTTCGCTTCTTCGGCACGCTGAATTTTGCCGTTGATCTTGTCGGTGCCGTAATCGCCTTCGGCGCGGACCATGTTCGCCCGCAACTCGGCCACGATCTTCTTCGCGTAATCCACCAACGGAGCTTCTTCGCCGATGGTGAGGACGCGCACTTGTTCGGGCGCGAGCCAGAGCGGGAAATTGCCGGCGTAATGCTCGATCAAAAAGCCGATAAACCGTTCGTGCGTGCCCAGCGGCGCGCGATGGATGCACAACGGCGTCTTGTCCGTGTTGTCCTTGTCGCGATAGACGAGGCCAAAACGCTTGGGTATAGCAAAATCCACCTGGTTGGTCGCCAGCGTGAATTCGCGGCCGATGACGCTCCAGACCTGCACGTCAATCTTCGGACCGTAAAACGCCGCTTCGTTCGCCACCTCGACGTAGTTAATCTTCGAATCAATGAGGGTCTTGCGGACCATGTCTTCGGTCTGTTTCCAGAGCGCCGGTTCATTGACATATTTCTTGCCCATGCCCTCGGGCGCAGAGGTGCTGAAACGCATCTGATACTTTTCAATGCCGAAAATCTTGAAATACTTCAGATACATCTCGTTGACGGCATTGAACTCGGACGCGAACTGCTCCGGAGTGCAATAAATGTGCGCGTCGTTCATGTTGAGCGAGCGAACGCGCATGAGACCGAACAGTTCACCGGACTGCTCGTAACGGTAGTTGCAGCCGTATTCGGCGAGGCGCAAAGGCAGGTCACGATAACTGCGCGGTTCCGCCGCAAAAATGCGGTGATGATGCGGGCAGTTCATGGCTTTGAGATAGTAACGCGTCCCCAAAGCAGCGATTTGGTCATCGCATTCTTTTTCAATACGACCGCACTCTCGATACCGTTTTCCCTCCACTGAATTGGGATCATCAATCTTGTCTCGATACTGCTCGTAGATTCTGCCCTCTTCCTCAACCGCTTCAGCCGCCCGCGCTTCAAGCTGCTCACGCTTCCTCTTTTCTTCTGCTTCAAGCATCTCCATCGGAGGAAACATGCTTTCCGCATACAGCAATGGCAGATGCCCGCTGGTCAGATACATTTTTTCCTTGGCAATGTGCGGCGTCTTCACCAGCACGTAACCGGCAGCAAATTCGGTTTCCTTCGCCAGCTTTTCCAGTTCTTCACAAATCGCCGCGCCTTTGGGCAACCAGAGCGGCAGGCCGGGGCCGACGTATTCGGTGTCAATCGCGAACAAGCCCATTTCCTGACCGATCTTGCGATGGTCGCGGCGCTTGGCCTCTTCGAGCATTTTGAAATACTCGTCGAGCTGGGTTTTATTCTTGAATGCCGTGCCGTAGATACGCTGGAGCTGCGGATTCTTCTCGTCGCCCTTGTAATACGCGCTGGCCACGTGCGTGAGCTTGAATGCGCCGATGTTGCCGGTGCGCATCACGTGCTGCGGGCTCCATTCGCAAAGGTCAATGAAATCGCCGTTCTTGCAGTAGGTAATCCGTTCGCCTTCGGGAATGTTTTCGAGATTGCCGATCTTAAACTTACTCGGGACCTTGCGGTCGGCCAATGCGCCAAGGCGTCCGCTTTGCGCGTCTTTCAGCGCCTGCTCGCGCGTGACAACAACTTTCTCGAACGTGTGGTTCGCCTTGATTTCCTTTTTCATCTCGGCCTCGATTGCCGGGAAATCCTCGGGTGAGATACGGTGCGAGAGTTCGACGTCGTAGTAAAAACCATTTTCGACCGCCGGGCCGGAGGCGAATTGGGCGTCAGGCCAGAGACGCAGGATGGCGGTGGCCATGACATGGGCGCAGGAATGCCGGATGCGCTCCAGTTCGGTCATTTTCGCGCGGTCGTCGGGCGGCTTGCTTTCCATGAAAATAGATTAACCACGAAGACGCGAAGACACGAAGAAGAATTTTTACCCAAAACCTTTGTGCCTTGGTGTCTTTGTGGTTGAAAATCAGCGCGCAGTTTTCCAAATCGTGAGCAGCGCGCCGAAACCGCACAGCAGCAGCAGGCTCACGGCGATGGCGCCGCTGTTGGCGAATTGCGGCACCCATTGCAGCGATGCCGCGCCGACCGCCGGGCCGACGCAGTTGCCGATGCCGATGGCGGCCTCGTGGATGCCGCCGTGTTCGCCTTTGGCCTCGCTCGCGTCCATCGAGTAGAAAAGTGACGAGTAATAAATCAGCCCGATGGCTGCGCCGAAGAAAATTTGCGCCAGCAACAGCACGGCGAGATTCGGAACGATGAGAATGGCTGCGAATGAAACGATGAGTGTTGCAAACGCCATCACCAGCCAGCGGAACCGGTAATGCCAATCCGTCCAATGCCACAGCACGATAAATATGCCAAGCCGCACAAAGCACCACAACGAGCACGTGAACCCAGCGAACATGGGTGAGAGATGGAAGTGCGCCGCCACAGTGGGCAGCAAGGGGATGAGGGTATTGATGGCGATGTAGGCGAACGGATTGGCGAGCCATGCCATGCGGAGAAATGCCTTGGTTTTGGCCGGCGAAGGCCGGTGCGGATCGGGCGGCAGCGCGACGACAGGCCGGCTGGCGGCAGCGGCGCTGGCGTGCTTTTCCAGCCAGAGCACGGCGGCCAGTTCCACGATTAAAATGGCAAGTGGCAGGAAGAAAATGGTTTTGAATCCGAATTTCTCCACAAGCAAGCCGCCGCCAAAAAGCGCCAGCGCGTTCGTTGCCGCCCAGACGACATTGTAAGTGCCGACCATGCGCGGCAGGCCCGTTGCGTCTTCGCCTTCGCTCACGAGCGCCTCGATTGTCGGCCAGAGAAAACACATGCCGATGGTGAACATTGCGGTGGCCAGCATAAGGCCGACTGCGGAATTGAGTTGCGAGCCGACCGCCAGCGCAAGAATCATCAGGCTGAAACCGAGCTTGAGTGAGTTGAAATAGCCGCACCGTTGCCCGAACCGTCCGCCCTGCCACGCGGCGAAGACGTAAATAAAACCAAGCGCCCCGGCCAAAGCGAGGTTGTGTTTACTGTCGAAGCCAAACCGCTTTTGCAGGAAAAAGTAGAGGTAATAAGAATAAAAAGACGTTGTAAAGGAACCCAGGCCCCCGAGCGTGAAGTAAGCGAGTTTAAGCCGGCGTCTTTTTTTAGTAATCATATAACCCCGTGTCACGCGTGTAACCGCCGCCGGCTTCGCCGCCCATGAAATCGCCAAGCACGTCGCCCATGTCCGCCTCGATTTTTTCCGGGTCTTCACCGGCTTCGAGGCGTTTTATGGCCGCATCGAGTTCCTTTGGAACCGAGTTGGGAGGCATGAGGTCTTTCATTTTCCGCATCATGTGCGCCATGTGCCGCGGATTGTTTTCGTCCAAGTGCTCCATGTCGCGTTCCATTTCCATCATTGCGCGCTCGACGCGCGGATCGTCGAAATCGGGCATCGGCGGCCCATCGCCCGCAGCTTCGGTTTTGGCCTCCGGCTCTTTCAAGCTGCGCGTTGTGGCGAAGCGGCTGATTTGCCTGGACATTTTTTTATCGCCGCATTTGGGGCAGGCTGGCTGGCGGCCGGGATTCGCCCGCCTCGAAAGGAAGCTGAAAATCTTCCGGCACTTCGGACAAGCAAATTCGTAAATGGGCATAGGCGACGCGAAAAATAAACCACGAAGACCCAAAAATACGAAGAAATTTTGGAGATTCAGCCACAAAATGCGGGGGAGCGGAGCAACAACCAGTGTTTGAAATCCGCAATTTACGGTCTAAAATCGGAAATCGAATGAAAACCGCCTATGAACTCGCGATGGAACGGCTTAACAAAACCAGGCCGGCTGTCAAACTCACCGGTGTGCAAAAGGGGCAGCTTGCGGAATTGGATTCAAAATACGCCGCGAAGATTGCCGGGCGCGAAATCGCGTTGAAGGATGAAATCGCGAAGGTCGCTGCGGCGGGTGACGCGGAAAAGGTTGAAACATTACGGCAACGATGGGTTGCCGAGCGCCAGAAAATTCAGGCCGAGTTGGAAGAGGAAAAAGAGCGGGTGCGGCAGGGCACAACTGCGAAGTGAAACTCGGAACTGGCCTGCCAGCCATAGTTCGCAGCGAAGCAAGAGCGAGGGCTGGTGCGCGCGAGAGGATTTGAACCTCCACCCATTTCTGGACCGGATCCTAAGTCCGGCGCGTCTGCCATTCCGCCACGCGCGCGACCCTGGTATCAAGTTGCGCCACAGCCGGCGGAATCTCAAGCCCGGTTTTCCGGTTGTCATCAAGCCAACGCGCCATTGCGGCCGTCGAAAAGTTCGTTTAGGTTCGTGCCATGTCATTTGGGAACCGGCTTTTGTTCAGCGCGTGTGTCGTATGGTTCGGCGTCGTGTTGAGCGGTTGCGCGCCATCGGGACAAAGTCAGTCGGATGAGGAAAAGGAGCCGCATTATGTTCTCGGCAAAAGCCGCGTCAACGCGATGGATTTTCGGGGGGCGATTGAGGCGTTCGAGGAATCGTTGGAAGTAAATCCGCATTCAGCGTCGGCGCATTTTGAACTCGGCTGGCTTTACGATGAAAAGGAGCCCGACCCCGTGGCGGCGATTTATCATTACCAGCAATATTTGAAACTGTGCCCGGGCGCCGACAACGCGGAGGTCATCAAGCAGCGTATTTACAGTTGTAAACAACAATTGGCCGCCGACGTGACGCCATTGTCCAGCACGCCCGCCGCGCAAAAGCAACTGGATCAATTGGCCGACCAGAACCGGCAACTGCAGGACGAGGTGAACAGGTGGCGCGCGTATTACGCGAGCCAGTTGGCGGCGGCCAAAACCAATTCGCCGCCGCCGCCGAACAATGCAGTTGCGCAGCCAGCGCCAGCCAGGCCGACCGGTGCGAATGCAGGCCGTTCCGGAAATACCGCGACCACTGCCAGACCACGCACACATACGGTTGTTGCCGGTGAGACAGCGGTGGGCATCGCGCGCAAATTCGGCGTGAAATTGAGTGCGCTGCAGGCGGCGAACCCGGACATGAATCCCAGCCGGATTCGCGTCGGTCAGGTTTTGAACATTCCACCGCCGTAAACGGCACGCCCGGCCCGCTCGAAGATACTTCTCCGACATTGACAAAAGACGGGAAACAGCCCAAATCGGCACAATTCGCGCACTTTTACTGTGCCACAAAGTTTCCATTTAACTTGTTGACTCATTTCATAATTGCGCCAAACTGTCACTCTTAATTCATTGGAGATTTGCTTTAATGGCAGCGCCTAAATCCAGTTTTCTCGACAAAGTGCTTGGTCGCATCGGGCGGCTGGACGCGGAGGGTTTGCAGACGGTTGTTCAGCGGCTCGCGCGCGAGCGCAGTTTTCTCGAAACACTGTTCAACACGATTGAGGATGGTGTGCTCGTGGTGGACGGGCAGGGCCGCATTCTTTACTTCAACCAGGCCGTCACCCGGCTTATCGGTTTGCAATCCGGCGCCGAAGGCCAGCACATCACACGTTTCCTGCCGGAACTCGATTGGGAAACCATTTCGCGTTTTGACACCGAAGGCAGTGCGCATATCGCACGGCATGAGTTTGAAGTGCAATATCCGCGTCCGCGCTTCCTGCGGCTTTACGCCGCGCTGCTCGGCGGCGAAGTGGCGGACAGTTCCGGCGTGGCATTGATTTTGCACGACGCAACCGAGGCGCGGCAGAAAACGTTCGAGGCCATCGAAAGCGAACGCGTCCAGGCGCTCACACTGCTTGCCGCCAGCGTCGCGCACGAAATCGGCAACCCACTTAACGCGTTGCACATTCATTTGCAACTCATGGAGCGCGAATTAAAAAAACTCAACGCGGGTGCGGCAAATTCAAATTTAATTTCGAGACCCCATTCACAAACACCTGTCGCCGGGGCCGACACGGCGGAAATTTCACACAGGTTGTCGCGGTATCTCGACGTGGCCAAAGGCGAGATTGTCCGGCTGGATTACATCATCACCCAGTTTTTGGAGGCGATTCGCCCCGTGTCGCCGCAATTGAAACTCGTTTCCCTCAACGACATCGTTGAAAAAACCCTGGAATTGCTGCGGCCGGAACTGGACAATCGCGGCCTGAATGTGAAAACTCAGGCTGGCGGCCCGGTTGCCAGCGGTACCGCTCGACCCGGCGCAACTGCAGCAGGTTTTGGTGAACCTCGTCAAAAACGCGATGCACGCGATGACAAAGGGCGGCACGCTGACGTTGCAAACCGGCGCGGGCGCGGATGGTCTTTGGGTGAGCGTGACTGACACCGGCGGCGGCATTCCCCAGGAACAAATCAGCCGCATTTTCGAACCGTTTTTCACGACGAAGAAAAGCGGCACCGGTCTCGGTCTGATGATCGTGCAACGTATCGTGCGCGCGCACGCAGGCCGCATTGAGCTCGAAAGCCACGTTGGACGCGGCACGACATTCCGCATCTGGCTGCCGTTGCATGAGCGCCAGCCACGTTTGCTGGAAGAGAAAATCACCGAAAAAGAATCCGCGAATTTCGCGAATGAACACGAATTAAAATCAAAACAGACCAATTAGTGGAAATTCGCACAATTCGCGGATGAATTTTGTGAATGAAAAACCGACATTGCTGATTGTTGACGACGAGAAGCCGACGCGTGACGGGTTGCGCGCGGCGCTTGAGGATCGTTACGACACTTATGTGGCCGAAGATGCAAAGGCCGCGATGGATTTGCTCGAGCGCGAAAATTTCGACGTGGTCCTCACGGATTTTCGCCTGCCGAACGAGGACGGTTTGAAACTCATCGCGCGCGCCAAATCGCTCGCCCGTCCGCCGGTTTGCATTTTGATGACGGCTTACGGTTCGGAGGAACTGGCGGTGGACGCGATGAAACGCGGCGCGGACGATTACATCGCCAAGGGCCGGCTGCAAATTGATGAATTGGAGATGCGCATCGCCCGCGCGGTGCGCCGGCAAAACCTCGAAACGGAAAACGTTTCACTGCGCCGGCAACTGGATTCGAAATTCGGTCTCGAAAACATCATTGGCGAATCGGCGGTGATGAAGGAGATTTTTGAAATCGTCCAACAAGTTGCGCCGACGCGGGCGACGGTATTGCTCGCGGGCGAAAGCGGCACGGGCAAGGAATTGATTGCGAAGGCGATTCACCAACTCAGCCCCCGCGCAAAACAGTCGCTGGTGACGGTTCAGTGCGCCGCGCTCGCGCCGACGTTGCTCGAAAGCGAATTGTTCGGCCACGAAAAGGGCGCGTTTACCGGCGCGCATGAGCGGCGCATCGGTCGTTTCGAGCAGGCACAGGGCGGAACACTTTTCCTCGATGAAATCAGCGAAATTGACGCGGCGATTCAGATCAAACTGCTGCGTTTTTTGGGCGAGCGGACGTTTGAGCGGGTCGGCTCGAATAAAACGCTGACGGCGGACGTTCGTTTGATTACAGCAACGAACAAGAATCTTGAGGAACTTGTCAAAGCCGGAAGTTTCCGCGAGGACTTATTTTTCCGATTGCGCGTGGTGGAAATCACGCTGCCGCCGTTGCGGGCGCGGACAGGTGACATTCCGTTGCTGGCGCAGGGTTTTTTAAGCGAATTTGCGCGCGAGAACGGCAAAGCCGTGAACAGTTTTACGAGCGATGCGTTGGAGCTGTTGATGAATTATTCATGGCCGGGCAATGTGCGCGAGTTGCGCACGGCCATCGAACACGCGGTGGTGTTTTGCCGCGGCGAAAAAATTGGAGCACGCGATTTGCCCCGCCAGATTGCCGTCGGGGTGCGGGCGGGCGGGCAGACCGGCAATCTGGCGCCATCGCTGGCGCGAAATGATTTGACAGTGAAGGGGGCGGAGAAACAACTGATCATTCGCGCATTGAAAGAAACGGATGGCAATCGCACGCTGGCCGCCAAAAAAATTGGCATGAGCCGGCGGACATTCCACCGCAAGTTGCACACGTATCATTTGGAAGGATTCTGACCATGCTCTTTTTACAGGATTGGATTCACAAGCTCGAGGAAGGCGCGTGGGTGGGATATTTGAAAGTCACCGCTTTCTGCCTGAACGCCTATTCCTGATCGACTGGGAACGCTGGAAATTGAATCAAAAATAAAGCGTCGCACCCGCCGAAAATTTCATGCCGCGGCCCGCCGCAAACGGTCGGCAATACCCGACCACTCCTGCAACGCCGGAGGCGCTTCGACGACGACTAATTTCACGCCCATTTCGTCACAGCGGTTAAACTCCGCGTAAATCGCCCGCGCAAACGCCTCTGCGTCGTGTGGAATCACGCTGACACACGCAAAATTCGCCGCCGCTGGAATCCGCGTATGCGCGATGACGCAACAATTTCCAATTTCAAATCGCCGGTTTTCAATTTGTTTTCGCAGGTCAGCATCATCGCGCCAGTTTAGAACCAGCAGCTTTGCCTTCGGCGCGTAATGTTTTTTCAACAAGCCCGGGCTGCGCAATGTGGACTTTGAACTTCGAACTTTGGACTGTGGACCTTGGACTTCACCAACGACGGCCGCCAGCGATTCGACATGGATCATTCCCGGACGCAAAATTTGCGGCGGCGACACCGTTAAATCGAGCACAGTGGATTCGATGCCGACTTGCGATTGGCCGCCGTCCACAATCAAGGAAATTTTGCCGCCGAGTTGTTTGCGCACATGTCCGGCGTTTGTCGGTGAAACACGGCCGGACAAATTCGCGCTTGGCGCGGCGAGCGGGAAACCGCATTCGCGAATCACGGCTTGAATGAACGGATGGCTTGGCCAGCGCACACCGACTGTCTTGCCGCTGGCCGTGACGATGCCGGGAATTTTCCCTGCGCGCGGCAACACGAGCGTCAGCGGGCCGGGCCAAAATGCTTTTGCCAATTTGTCGGCGCTGGCCGGCCAATTTGCCACGCAGCGTTTTGCCATTTCGATGCTCGCGACGTGGACAATAATTGGATTGTTCGCTGGACGGCCCTTGATTTGGAAAATTTTTACGACCGCTTTTTCGTCGAGCGCATTGGCGGCGAGGCCATAAACGGTTTCCGTCGGCAGCGCGATGACTTCACCAGCGCGAAGCAATTCCGCCGCGCGTTTCACGGCGGCGGAAAAGTGCCGGCGTGTGCGTGGACAGGATTTCGGCGGTCACGCCCTATTCATAGCGCAACGCTTCGATGGGGTCGAGCTTGGAAGCTTTGCGCGCGGGATAAAAGCCGAAGAAAATCCCCACCGCCGCGCTGAAGATGAAGGCGATGAGAATGGACTCGGTGGAAACAGTGCGTGGGCCATTGTTTGATGCAGGGTAATCGCTTTGGCGCCACCGATGCCCAGTGCGATGCCCAGCAACCCGCCGGTGGAACTGAGCGTGACCGCCTCGATGAGAAATTGCAGGAGGATGTCGCGGCCGCGCGCGCCGACAGCCATGCGGATGCCGATCTCGCGCGTCCGCTCGGTCACGCTGACCAGCATGATGTTCATGATGCCGATGCCGCCGACGATGAGCGATATGATGGCCACGCCGGCGAGCAGAGCAGTCATGGTCTCCGTGGTGGCGGTCTGAGCCTCGGTAATTTCCTGCTGGTTGCGCATTATAAAGTCGTCGTCGCGGCCAGCCTGGATGCGATGCCGCTGGCGCAGCAGCTCGGCAATGCCGTTTTGGACGCTGACCATTTGTTCGGCGCTTGCCGCGGACACCTGTATCATGCGGAGCGTGATGGCACCGGAGAAACGCTTCATTGAGGTGGTGTAAGGCACGATGATTGTATCGTCCTGGTCCTGTCCACCCATGTTCGCGCCTTTGGGCTTGAGCACGCCCAGAACCTTCATGGGCGCGCTGGCGCTCCCGCCGCGCATACTTATGCGGATGATTTTGCCCACCGGATCGTCGTCGGGAAACAATTGGTCCGCCGTGGTTTTTCCGAGCACGCAGACCTTGGCGGCGGACCGCACGTCGGCCTCGGTGAACATTGCCCCTTCCGCGGTGTCCCATTACGCGGATGGTCAGGTAATCCACGCCCTCGCCCATGACCTGCGTGCTCCAATTATTTTCACCGGCCGTGATTTGGGCGCCGTTGCGCACTTCCGGGCTGACCGCCAGCACGCCGGGAACTTCATTCTGGATCGCGAGCGCGTCATCAACCGTAAGCGTGCCCGCGCCGCCGAAGCCGGAAAAAACACCGCTGCGGTTGATGCTACCGGAAAAAATCTGGATGACGTTCTGGCCGAGCGCGGCGATGCGCGCCTCGACCTGCGCCTTGGCCCCACGGCCCAACGCGACCATCGCGATGACCGCGCCCACGCCGATGATGATGCCGAGCATGGTCAGCACCGTCCGCATTTTATTCCGGCGCAACGCGCGAAAGGCGATCTTGATGACGGCGAGGTAACGCATGGTCAATGGGCCAGCTGGGCGGCTTTTTGTTCCGCTTGCAGGCGGCTTGATTCCTTCTCCGCGTTCGACCGTTTCACCACGGGCGAATCGCCCACCACTTTGCCGTCGCGCATGACAATCATGCGTTTGGTGTATTGCGCCACATCCAACTCGTGGGTGACCATGACGATGGTGATGCCCTGATCATTTAATTTTTGGAAGACACCCATGATTTCAATGCTCGTGTGGCTGTCGAGGTTGCCGGTCGGTTCGTCGGCGAGCAGCAACGCCGGCTGGTTTGCCAAGGCGCGGGCGATGGCGACACGCTGTTGCTGGCCGCCGGAAAGCTGGTTTGGTTTGTGGTCAGCGCGGTCACCGAGGCCGACGATTCCGAGCGCCTTCAGCGCCCGCTCGCGCTGGGTTGCGCCTTCCAAATGCTGCCGGGTGTAGAGCATTGGCAGTTCGACATTTTCCAAAGCGGATGTGCGCGAGAGGAGATTGAAGCCTTGAAAAACGAATCCGATTTTCTGATTGCGGATGTCAGCCAGTTCGTCGCGGCTGAGTTGCGAAACATTGATGTCGTCGAGTAGGTAACGGCCCTGCGTTGGGCGGTCGAGACAGCCGATGATGTTCATCAATGTGGATTTTCCCGAACCGCTCGCGCCCATGAGTGCGACAAATTCACCCTGAAGAATTTCCAGCGACACGCCGCACACCGCCTTCACCTCGACTTCGCCGGTCTGGTAGGTCTTGTGAATGTCCGCCAGTTTGATGACAGGCTTCATGTAAACGTCTCCGCGCCTACCTGCCACCACCCCGGGAACCACCACCGCCGAACGGGCTCGCTCCGGCTGACGAGGTGGCAACCTGTGATTGCGGCAGCTTGACCGCCGTAATGACCACGTCGCCTTCCTTCAAGCCGTTGCTGATTTCCGTGTAAGTACCGTCGCTGATGCCGGTCTTGACGCGAACAGCTTGAGGTATCGGTTCTCCGGATGGCGCATTGGTGGCCAGCACGTAAATGGTGCGTGACGCAGGTTGTGCACCACGAGAACCTGAACCGCCACCACCGCGTGCGCCAAAATCTCCGCTACCGCCACTGGGCCGTTGCAACGCGCCGCTCTGGTATAATTCGCGGAGCTTCGCGCGAATCTCCGGAGGCACTTCCTCGCCGCGGTCGCGCATTTCACGCACCCGGCGCATCAGCTCTTCCGGTGGCTCGTTGCCCGTGAGGGGCGCCCTAGTGTTGGCGGCAACTTCAGTCTTGTTCGTGTCTCCGCTTTTCGCGACTTGCACGATATTAGTTGCGGCGGGTCTCGTTTCCTTTCCCAAGCCGATTTTTGCCAGCAGCCGCGCGGCAAACATCTTGTTGGTGGACGGCTCCGGCAATCTGAAACGGAGGGCGGCATTGGGGATTTTCAATACGCCGGAACGTTGGGCGGTAATAATGGAGGCGTTTGCGGTCATACCCGGCCTGAGTTTCAAGTCGGGATTGCTGACTCCGATGACCGTGTCGTAAGTGACGACATTTTGCACCGTGGTGGGCGAATTGCGGATTTGCATGACCCGGCCGGTGAACTTGCGGTCTGGAAAAGCGTCCACCGTGAAAGTCACAGCCTGTCTTTCTTCCACGCTGCCGATATCTGCCTCGGAGACGTTGGCGTCAATCTGCATCTGGGTGAGATCATTGGCGATGATAAACAGTGTCGGTGCCGACAGGCTCGCGGCAACGGTTTGGCCGACATCCACGTTGCGTGAAATGATGGTGCCATCCACCGGCGAGTAAATGGTGCAACGCGATAAATTGACCTTTGCATTGTCCAGTGAAGCCTGCTTGATCTGAACCATCGCCTGGGCCTGATGCAGATTGGCCATGGCCGTGTCGTAATCTGATTCAGCAATCAAGTTGTCTTTGAACAACTCCGTGGCGCGTTTCGCTTGGACTTCATTCAGTTCGAGGTTTGCTTTTGAATTGGCGAGGTCACCTTCGGCCTGCGCCACCGCAGCTTTGTAAGTCGCCGGGTCGAGTTGCGCGACCACCTGGTTCGCCTTCACCGGCGAATTCCAATCCACATACAGCGTCTGGATGATTCCTGAAATCTGGCTGCCGACCGTGACATTGGTGATGGGATTCAACGTGCCCGTCGCCGTCACCACCTGCGTCAAATCCCCGCGCGTCACCGCCACCGTCTGATAAACCGGCGCGTCGTTGTGTCCGCGCCGGAAATACCAAATGCCGCCGCCAATCACCACGATGGCCACTCCCAGGATGACCGCCCACTTTACCCAACGATTGCTGTGATTTTCCGCCATATAAAAATTCCGACCCACCGGCTATTAATGTTTTAGACAGCAACGGCGCCTGACAAGTTACGCAATTTCCCACGCCTGTCCATGTTTTCGTCGAATCAATTTCGATTTGAGATGGTCGCCCGGAACCTTAGAATCGTTCCGTGCTCGAAAAGCTCACCCGACAACTTGCCGGAGCCTGTTCGCTCACGGACGGACAGGTCCGCGAAGCTGTTGAACAACTCGCCGACGAAAAAGTTTCCGCGGCTGTGAAAGCCGATTTTCTGGCCGCGCTCGCCCAAAAGGGCGAAACGCCGGATGAAATCGCCGCATTCGTTCGCGCGTTGCGCGACAAATCCATCGCACCACCGCTCGATGCCGAGACTCGCGCCCGTGAAATCCTCGACGTCGTCGGCACCGGCGGCGACCGCCTTGGCACGTTCAACATTTCCACCGCCGCCGCATTGATTTGCGCCGCAGCCGGCGTGGCCGTTGCCAAGCATGGTAACCGGGCGGTTACTTCTCAAGCCGGCAGCGCCGATGTGCTCGAAGCGCTGGGCGTGCGGATTGATTTGACTCCTGCGGAAGCCGCGCGTTCATTGCGCGAACGCAATTTCGCCTTTCTCTTTGCGCCGGCTTATCATCCGGCTTTCAAGCACATCGCATCCGCGCGGAGGCTTTGCGCTGAGCACGGCCAGCGGACGATTTTCAATTTGCTCGGCCCGTTGCTAAACCCGGCGCGGCCTTCAGCAATGCTGGCCGGCGTCCCGCGGCCTGAACTTTGCGAGCCGATCGCCCGCGTGCTTCAATCGCTTGGCGTCCGGCGTGCAATGGTCGTGTGCGGAAAAGTTCCGGCTGTTGGTTATTTGGACGAACTTTCCACCCTCGGCGAAAACACGATTGCTGAATTTTATCAGGAACGCGGCCTTGCCGTTTCAACGAGTATGCCGGAAACATTTTCGTTACAACGGGCAACGCTGGCAGATTTACTCGGCGGCGACCGTCAGGCCAATGCCGAAATTATCCGCCGCATTTTGCGCGGCGACGAGCGTGGTCCCAAGCGCGACGCCGTTTTGCTCAATGCCGCCGCCGCGTTGTTCGTTGCGGGCAAAACGAAGTCGATCGCGGATGGTTGGAATTTGGCCGGCGAGACTGTTGACAGCGGGCGTGGAAATGAAAAGCTCTCGGAACTTGCGTGCTGAATTTACGGAGATTCGGTTTCGGCGGTTTCGCCTTCAGCGGCTTCGGCTTCGCTGCTTTCAGGCGAGGTGCTTTCAAACGAGGCGTAGTGCAAACCAAGATTGTGTTGCGCGGTCTTGTCGCCCTGCCGCGCGGCGCGGATGAACCATTTTATGGCTTGCTGCTGGTCTTGCGCCACGCCGCGCCCGGTTTGATAGCACAAGCCGAGATTGCATTGGGCAGGCGCGCATTCCTGTTCGGCAGCAGCGCGATACCATTTGACCGCCTCCTCAAAATTTTGCGGCACGACCTGCCCTGTCTCGTAAAAAACGCCGAGATTGAACTGTGCTGCCGGATAACCGCTCTGCGCTGCCTTACGATACCATTTAACCGCTTCGGCATAATTTTGCAGAACGCCCTGGCCGGTCTCGTAAAGCATGCCAAGGTTGAATTGAGCCGCAGGATCGCCCTGGTCGGCCGCTTCGCGCAACCACTTGGCCGCCTCGCCAAATTCCTGCGGCACCCCCGCGCCGTTCAAATAGCAGACACCGAGATAGCATTGCGCAACGGGGTCATTTTGCTCTGCTGCGTGCCGGTACCATTTCACTGCCTCCTGATAATCCTGCGGCACACCCTGGCCGGTTTGAAAGCAGACACCGAGATAACATTGCGCCTGCGGGTCTCCATCGTGTGCGGCCTGCCGCATCGCCTCAAACGACTCCCATGTCTGGCGGTTGCTTGACATCGTAAAAAGAAAAAGTTAAGGGCTTGCCCGCACCACGCCTATCGTAAATCGCTATTGTGCAAATTCAAGCTGCGAATTCAACGGTGTATTTTAACTTCCGCTGCGCGAATCGGCCTGATAAAAAGCTTTCATGGCGACCCCATTCACCATCGGTTTCCTCGGCGCGGGCAAAATGGCCACTGCGCTTGCCCGCGGATTTATTCACGCCGGACTCGCCGGCCCCAAGGACATCCTCGCTAGCGATCCGTTTGACGCCGCGCGGGAAAAATTTGTCGAAGAAACCGGCGCGAAGGTGACGAAATCCAACGCGGATGTTTTGAAATTCGCAAACGTGCTGATTCTCGCCGTGAAACCAGTCCACGTTGCAAGCATTCTGGCTGAACTGCGCGGTGAATTTACAAACGGTCATCTGCTCATTTCCATCGCCGCGGGTGTGACCCTCGCAAAACTTGAAGGCGCGTTGCCTGTCGGCGCGCGTGTCATTCGTGTCATGCCCAACACGCCGGCGCTTGTCGGCGCAGGGGCCTCGGCGTTTGCTCTTGGCAAAAACGCGACCGCTGCAGACGGCGAACTGGCGGAAAAACTCCTTTCCGCCGTTGGTGTCGCGTTTCAGGTGAAGGAATCGCTGCTCGATGCCGTGACTGGCTTGAGCGGCAGTGGACCGGCTTATGTTTATTCGTTCATTGAAGCGTTGAGCGACGGTGGTGTGGCGGCAGGTTTGCCGCGCGACATGGCCTTGAAACTGGCCGCGCAAACCGTTTTGGGCGCGGCCAAAATGGTCTTGGAGACCGGCCAGCATCCCGGCGCGCTCAGAGATCAGGTCACAAGTCCCGGCGGCACGACAATTGAAGGCTTGCACGAACTGGAAAAAGGCCAGTTACACGACGTTGTGATGAGCGCCGTCCGCGCTGCGACAGAAAAATCGAAGAAGCTTGGCCAAGGATGAACCTCAAACCTTCCACTTTGAAGGTCAGACACGAATCATCTGCAGCCTTTCCATGCCGCCAAATCACGACTGCTCCCGCTACAAAGCCGATACTGGACAATTACTTAAACCCGGAATAATGTAGGATCCATGAAACAGGATAGGCTGCGGAACGTGCCGTCCATTAACTGTTAGGCCACCTACGCGCATGAGCTTTTTACAGTCATTCAGATTGAGATTCTCAACTTGGGCGGATTGGTTTGCGCTGGCATTGATGGCTTTATCGGCACCAGTTATTGCTGCTTTCATCCATTCGCTGTTCATGTATCACAGCGGTTTTCGGCTTTACAACGCAGAATTTGGTGGAGCTTACTTTCATGGCAGGGAGGCGATGGAGAACGCGGGCACTTTGACCATGCTTACTATCGCCGGTGCGTGTGGAGTTCCGGCCATTCCGACTTTTTTGGTTTTGATTCCATTTCGGCGGCGGACTTTGTATCGCTGGATAGTTTGGGCTGGATTTATTATTTTATGGACATGGTTGTATTTCAAGATGGAGATTGCGTATTCTTGAGGTGGCCTAACAAGTCGCCGGAGCCAACCGCCGTTGGCGCTTGCAGTTCCGCTGTCGCGGTTCACGTCGTGAGTCGGCGGTGGCTCAGCTTTTTTCGTTAGACGGCATCGTGCCCCGCACATATGAACGACGACGCTCAGAAAACTCAATCTCCCCCGTCCCCAAGTGTTCCAACAACGCTCGCGCCTCAGCCATCTCAATCATCTCAACCATCACTTTGGCCCGAGCTCGTTCTCGTTATAGTCACCACAGCTATCGTTTGCCTCTTAGCATTGGGCATTCTTTTTGTAGATGGGTTGGTTGATTGGCCAGCATGGCTGCTTCCCATTCGCGGTCGGATAGTCATCTGGATTCTGTATCTTTCCTCCGTGTTGGCCATTTTTCCCACATTGGGTGCCTTTCGTCATGGCAATCTTGTTTGGCGGCGTCCAATCCATATCCTTTTGGGAGCCGTTATTTACCTCAAAAATGCACTGGTAATTATGTCAATAACCGCCCTGATACCGGACGGCGTCGCTCTCATATGGGTAGTTGTTAATCTCACTTCCAGTGAGATACAGGATGTATTAAACCGTGAGGTGGGTCCTGGCCTTAGCCGGACGCCACTTATTTTTATGGGTGGCGTTGTAGGGGTCATCGCCTCTCTGTTCCTGATCTTCGCCTTTTTAGGTGCCATTAGATTCCTAATCGAACTACCGTTTCCGAAGCCGGGGAAAAATGAGCGCTCAAAGAATGCCGTCTAACAATGCGCTGGAGCCAACGGCCACTGCCCCTTCAGCTTGCGATTGAGTTTGTGAAATTTTTGAGTCATCATTGCAGGCGTGAGTCAGCCGCCAGTGGCCGTGGCTCAGCTTGATTCGTTAGGCCAATGCTAAATCCATGAACGAAAGGAACCCTTAAAATGAGAACGAAAACATTGATTCACCTCGCCGCAATCACCGTAGTCGTCTCGTTCGCAGACGTCGGCTATTGTCAAAGTCATCATTCGACCTTTTCCACGAGCCTTTACGGTGAGAAAGTCACGACCGAGATGGAACTGGTTACGTTGGAGGGTGCGACATTTTTCGAGACCAAGGCAGATGGAGTATACATGGGTTCGACGCATGACATGGTTTCGCTCCTTTCGCCTGATCTTCTTAAGGACGCCCAACAGGCAGAAGCGGCGGATACAAATGGCATCGCAGCCACAATCGAAGGACATGCGATCTCTGGTTTTAAGGCGATTGCTAGGAAAGATGGCATGCACATTCATGTTGATCTTCAAGCTGGAGTCATGAACTTCGGCGACGGAATCAGATATGACATACTTCAGTTACACAGAGAGCTTGTGTTCAAAGAAGGCGAGGTGAAGTTGCCAAGAATGGAGGGGGACAAAGAGATCGGTCTTGATATCTACGTCTGCGCAAAGGGCGCGAGAATAGGACCTGCAAAGGCAAAGGGGAAATTGTATTTCGCTGGAATCACCCACAAGTATGTTGCCAAGGACGAGAGCGAAAAGAAGTAGGCAGAATTGGCCCAACACCGCGCTGGAGCCAACGGCGAGTCCGCCGTTGGCTGAGACATTGTCACAATTCCACGCTTGCAGTCATTCGCGCCGTGGCTCAGCTTTGGAACGTTAGGCCACTATGGCGCGATATTTAGCCATCTTACAATGGATACTGTATCTCGCGATCTCAGCGCACGGCTTCCTATACGACTACCGGAGAAGGCGAAGCACTAGCGCATTTGGAGTTTGCTCAACTTGGGTGTTGATGGCGTTGGTCGTGTGGGCTTTTGCCATTTACGGTGGGTCGTTGGTTGGCCCCGAGAGAGAAAGGTGGGGCAATGTCTTTCCCAGTGGCCCTGTGCTTTTGTTCTTTTTGTTTTTTGGTTGGGGGTACGGTCTGATTTTGGCGCTGGCTGCCACCCTGACCCAAAGAATTAGAGAGGGGTCTCTTGCTTCTGTAATCGGCGACGTTACAGAAGAGCGGGTTTTGGGACTTGGTTGGAAGTATATCCTTTTGGCACTTCTCTTGGTAGGGTGTGGCGCAATCCTCCATATCGCAATAAAGCCACTCGTTTTGTGCAGCTCAGTATTCAGCCTTGCTGCCGTGTCGGTTCACTACGTTATCCTTCGAGTTGTTGTACATTCACGGGGCGGGACATGGCCTGTCTCGTGGAAGTGCTTTCTGGGTATCATACCAGCCATTCTGCTAGGGGCCGTTGGTATTAGCATGACAGCTTTCCTGCTGATACACAGCCCGATTGTCGGCAGAGAAGGAGTGATTTTCACAACGAAGTGGCCCATCGTGCTGACGATACTGTTTGGGATGGCTACAGCTTTGTGCGCAATGCTGGGAATGGCTGCCGTGTTTGGAATTGGATGCGTGTTGATATTGATCATTTTCATGGTTGACCGAGCCTCGTCGCGGCTTTTCGGCTCGAAACGCACAGATGGACGGGACGTGGCCTAACACCGCGCTGGAGCCAACGCCGACTGCGCCTTGAGTTTATGGATGGTTTGGGTTATACAACGGTTATCGAGCCTGCGGAGTCACTCGCCCGTCGGCGTGGCTCAGCTTTGGATCGTTAAGCTGCGTTCGCACATCAAACACAAACATCATCCGATGACTTTGGACTTCGGACTTTGGACATTGGACTTCAAAGTTTCAGTTGCGCCAGCCGTTCCTCCAAATCATGTGTCATGAGCGGTTCGAGCAACGGGTCGAGTTCGCCTTCAATGAAATTCGCCAGATTGTAAAGCGTCAGCTCAACGCGATGGTCGGTGACGCGGTTTTGCGGAAAATTGTAGGTGCGGATTTTTTCACTGCGTTCGCCGGTGCCGACCTGGTCTTTTCGTTGCGCGGCGTATTTCGCATTTTCCTCGGCGACTTTTCGTTCGAACAAACGCGAGCGGAGGACTTTCAGCGCTTTCACTTTGTTTTTCTGCTGCGAACGTTCATCGGCGCACCGCACAATCAAACCGCTGGGCTTGTGGATGATTTGCACGGCGGAATCCGTTGTGTTGACGCCCTGGCCGCCTTTGCCGGAAGCGCGGCAGACGTTGATTTCAATTTCGTCGGGCTTGATTTCCACGTCCACTTCCCCGGCTTCGGGCAGCACGGCGACGGTCGCGGTGCTGGTGTGGATCCGGCCTTGCGCCTCGGTCGCGGGCACGCGCTGGACACGATGCACGCCGCTTTCATATTTGAGCCGTTTGAAAACGTCCGTGCCGGTGACCAAAAAAATGATTTCCTTGAAACCACCGAGGTCGGACGGATTGGAATCCATCGTTTCAACCTTCCAGCCGCGCGCCTCGGCGTAGCGACAATACATCCGGTAAAGATCGGCGGCGAACAGCGCGGATTCCGAACCGCCGGCGCCGGCGCGGATTTCAATGATGGTGTTGCGCGAATCGGCCGGGTTCGGCGGAAGCAAACCGCGTTGTAATTCCAGTAAAAGTTTTTTCCCGGTCGTTTCGAGCCGGGAAATTTCCTCCTTCGCCATCCGTCCCATTTCCGAATCGGGCGCTTCAGCTTTAAGCAGCGTGCGATTTTCTTCGAGATCACCCAGCGTTTTCGTGTAAGCCGCGCCAATGGTGACGAGTTCCTTCAGGCGCGCATATTCGCGCGAGAGTTCCTGCGCGCGTTGCGGGTTGTCGAAGGCCTTCGGATCGCTCAACGCGGCTTCGATTTCAGCGTAACGCTTGCGGAATTTTTCAATGTGCGGACGGAAATCCATTTTGCTTTACGAGTTATTTAACCACGGATCGACACGGATTAACACGGATTCATTTTGTAATGAAGAGGCAAACATCCGTGTCCATCCGTGGTTTATTTGAAAAAGAAATACGCCCGCAGGTGACGTGGCACCAACGGGCGAAATTCAGTCAAACAGCTAAGCCTTCTTTTTCTTGCGGGTTGCGGCGGCGGCCTGGGCGGCCTTGGTTTTCACCAGGCGTTGCTGGAATTTATCCACGCGCCCGGCGGTGTCCACGAATTTCTGCTGGCCGGTGTAGAACGGGTGGCACACGTTGCAGATGCCGACGATAATCACAGGCTTGGTGGAGCGGGTTTTGATCACGTTGCCGCAGGCGCAACGGATTTCCGCATCCACATATTTCGGATGAATGTCCGTCTTCATAAAAAGGGAGCACAGAAGCTACCACGGATGAGCCGGATGACAAGACGGAATTTTCACACCCCGCCAATCCACTTGCGGTCTTCCCAAACGGCTTTCAGCGAGGTTAAGTTGCGCCGGTCAAAAATGTTTTTCGCAGCGGAAAGCAGCCTGCCCTTTTTCAAATTGTTCCATGCGTCACTGGCGTTGATGGCGGCAAATTGGAGGACGCTGGGATCGCGATAGCAGTCAATCATGCAGCGCGTGCAGCCGTCACGAATGAGTTTCGATGGGTCGAACTCGTAAATCTTGCATATCGGCTTTTCCCAAAAATGGCAGCGGTAAAGGTCGAGATTCCAGTCGAGGTAAAAATATTTGTGACCGGCGAGGCAGCCGAATTTTTCACATTCGCCACGCAAATGCCGCTGCATTTCATTCAGAGACTCCATTGGATTGATGACAGGGAAACCACTGCGCCGTTTCATCCGTTTGATTTTCTCGAACACCCCAATCAACTCGTCTTTTGTGTAACTCACCAGGCTGCTATCGCTGAAACTCAAGTAGCTGCTGGCCAGCGAAGTCAGCGGATAACTGAACGTGCAGCTCTTGAAACCGAGTGTTTCGAGAAATGCCGGCAGTTTGTCGTAATCATCAATCAACCGACTTGCCGTAATGCTGGCGGTGGTTTGAATGTTGACCGAGTGGAAGAATTCATTGGCGCGTTTGATTTTTTTGCAGACATCCGGCAGGCGGCGGTTTTTCTCATGCTTGACGGCATCGTGCGCATCAATGGACATGATGACACTGCTCAAGCCATCGCTGGCGAAGCCGCGCATGTTCTCTTCGGTCCACAAACCTCCGTTCGTGCAGATCATCGGGTGGATGCCGCGCTCCGCCGCGTAGCGCGTCATCGCCCGCAAATCGCGATGCACCATCGGTTCGCCGCCGACGAAAAGCAGATAACCAATGTGGTTCTTGACGCAAATATCAATCACGTCACGCGCCTCTTGAAGTGTCACGCTGCGTCCCGCCTTCGGATTGGATTTCGAACGCGCAAAGCCGCAGAAATCGCAGTCCGCATTGCAAATGTTCGTTATGGCAAATTGCAGGTAACCCGGCCCGCCATGATTGAGCACTTCACCGATGAGTTTGAGCGTGCCCTTTTTGAGGCGCACGACTGGTTTGGAAAAGTCCGGCGGTACCGCAACCGTCAGAGCGGCTTTGGTAATACGCGGACTTGTCGTAATGGGTGCATTACTCATGTTAAACCACAGTATTATGTCCCCTGGAGATGTTACGGGCAAACCTTCTTTCATTCGTAAAAACCGTTTGTTGATGATTTTCACTTTGCGTGGAACATGCGGAAAGCTTAGTATTATTGCGCTTGGTATTGTTGCGTTTGTCCGATGGTGTAACGGTAACACAGCGCCCTTTGGAGGCGTTATTCATGGTTCGAATCCATGTCGGACAGCCAATCTGGATTTTTTTTGCGAACCTTTCTTGAAGTCCGCTCATTCGTAAACTTCCAACACTAGTTTACCGGGGAAAGCGTTGATTTGCTTCAATAAACTCCGCATGTACTCGGTCTTTTTCTGTGGTGTGAGCGCCCCAAACACGTTCCGAAATTTGCGCAGGTTGACCTTTGCTCCGGGCCGCACCCGGGAATCCTTTGATTTTCATGCTCATGTCTTTTCCATCGCGGCAGTGTATTCGCCACGGCGCGCGGCCCGGTTGCACCTGGCCCGATGAACCAGAGCTTGCTGTGCCGCCAACACGTGGGTCTCCTTGCCTCGCCAAATTTCCAAAGCCGGTTGCTGGATGGCTCTGGCATACGAAAACGCCAACGCCCAAGGCAATCGCGACTTGAACCTGACATTCATGGCATTTAAACGGGCGGAGGCCAGTTCAGCGGATTGGCCGCCCGACAAGAACGCAATCCCCGGAACGGCAGCGGGGACGGCCCGCAAGAGACACCTCACTGTGGCATCAGCCACCTCGTCCACCGTTGCTTGCCTGGGGCAGGTCAATCCCGGAAGCACCATGTTGGGCTTCAGAATCATGCCCTCCAACACCACCCGTTGTCCGTAAAGCTGCTTGAAAACCGTTCGCAGAACTTCCTCCGTGACCTCGCGGCACCGCTCCAGGGTATGCCCGCCGTCCATGAGCACTTCCGGCTCGACGACGGGGACCAGTCCGGCTTCCTGGCACAACGCGGCATAGCGCGCCAGCGCATGCGCGTTGGCTTCGATGCAACCCCGGCTGGGAATACCATCGCCCACGGTAATCACCGCGCGCCACTTGGTAAAACGGGCGCCCATTTGAAAGTATTCAGCCAGGCGGTCGCGCAATCCATCCAGACCTTCGGTTATTTTCTCTCCGGGATGACCGGCCATGTCTTTGGCACCGGTATCTACTTTGATGCCGGGAGTGATTCCCGCATCGGTGATGGCTTTAACAAAGGGAGTGCCATCTGTCTTTTTCTGGCGGATCGTTTCGTCATAGAGGATCACGCCACTAATGCTCTCACCCAGACCGGGCGTGGTGATTATCAACTCACGGTAGTCGCGCCGGGCATCCACAGTCTGCGGAATGCCCAGCTTTGCGAATCTCTTGTTACAGGTTGGATTACTTTCATCCATCGCCAGCAGACCTTTGTCGTCGGCGACGAGTGCCTTCGCAGTGTCGATCAGTTCTTGCGCATTCATTTGAGATGTTTTTGGTTGTGAAAATTTGGCGATGGTTCTGTTACTGCCTGACGGCGGCTGGCACCGTCGGCTGCGAATGGCCATGAATCGGCCATCTCAAGTCACCGGTCATCAAATAAATCAGCATGGCGGCCAGCATCAAAATCACGCAGAACCAGATACGCCAATCACGATGGGCACGTTTCCAATAAGGACGATGGCCATGATAAAGTTCTTCGCCATTTGGATTTTCAAACCGGTGGTGATCATGCTTTAGCTCATTCATTGGTTCTCTGCTTTCTCGTTCCCTTCCCGAATGATTTCGGGCCGGCATTGTTACTGCCTGGCACCATCCACTTCCAGTTCCGGATTTCCGGCAAGTCCTGGCCGTGCTTGTCAATGTACTGCTTGTGCTCGATGAGCTTGTCCTGCATCTGCTGCTTCAGGTAGGCACCCTTGGCACCCAAATGCGGCAAGCGATCAACCACGTCTTGCACCAGGTGGAACCTGTCCAGCTTGTTCTGCACCCTAATGTCAAAGGCCGTCGTGATGGTGCCCTCTTCCACGTAGCCCCGGACGTGAAGGTTGCGGTTGGTCCGACGGTAGGTCAGCCGGTGAACCAGCCAGGGATATCCATGAAAGCCAAAGATGATGTGCTTGTCTTTCGTGAAGAGCGCATCGTAATCCGTTTCGCTCAGCCCGTGCGGGTGTTCGGTTTGCGGCTGCAACTTCATGAGGTCAACGACATTGATCACCCGGATTTTCAGATCGGGCAGATGCTGGCGCAGAATGGAAACGGCGGCCAGAATCTCCAGCGTGGGCGTGTCGCCGCAGCAGGCCATGACCACGTCCGGCTCGGCGTCCTGGTCGTTGCTGGCCCATTGCCAGATGCCAATTCCTTCGGTGCAATGCACGACCGCCTCTTCCATGGTCAACCATTGGGGCAAGGCGTGTTTTCCCGCGACCACCACGTTGACGTAATGCCGGCTGCGCAGGCAGTGATCAAAGACCGATAGCAGACAATTGGCGTCGGGCGGCAGGTAAACGCGCACGATATCGGCCTTCTTGTTGATGACGTGGTCGAGGAAACCGGGATCCTGGTGCGTGAAGCCGTTGTGATCCTGCTGCCAGACGTGGGAAGCGAGCAGATAGTTCAGCGACGCGATCTTCCGGCGCCAGGGCAATTCCAACGTTACCTTCAGCCACTTGGCGTGCTGGCTGAACATCGAGTCGACGATGCGAATGAAGGCCTCATAGCTGTTGAACAGCCCGTGCCGTCCGGTCAGCAGATAACCTTCCAACCAACCCTCGCACTGGTGCTCGCTGAGCATCGAGTCCAGCACGCGTCCGGCGGGCGCGAGGAATTCATCATTCTTTACTTCCCGGGCGTCCCACTGACGATTGGTTGCTTCAAAAACCGCGCCCAAGAGATTCGAGAGTGTCTCATCGGGACCGAAGACACGGAAATTACGCTGATCCTGATTCAGCTTGGCCACGTCACGCAGAAACTTACCCAGCACGAGCGTATCCTGGCCATCAACGGCACCGGGCGAAGGCACCTTCACCGCGTGGTCGTGGAAGTCCGGCATGCGCAGGTCGCGCAGCAGAATGCCGCCGTTGGCGTGCGGATTGGCGCCCATCCGCCGGTCGCCCTTCGGCGCCAGCTCGGCCAATTCCGGCATGAGACGGCCATTTTTATCGAACAGTTCCTCGGCCTTGTAGCTTTTCATCCAGCTTTCGAGCTGCTTGACATGATCGGGATGCGCGGAATCCACCAGGAGCGGCACCTGATGCGCTCGGAAGGTGCCCTCAACTTTCAGGCCATCGACGACTTTCGGTCCCGTCCAGCCCTTGGGCGACCTGAGGACGATCATTGGCCAGCGCGGACGAGTGGTGTCGTTTTTGCTCCGGGCATTCTTTTGGATTTGCCGGATGTCCTCGATGGCCGTTTCCAAGGTGGCGGCCATGAGTTCATGCATCTTTTCCGGCTCATCGCCTTCCACAAAGTAAGGCGTCCAGCCGCAGCCACGGAAAAATTGCTCCAATTCCTCATGCTCGATGCGGGCCAGGACGGTCGGGTTGCTGATCTTGTAGCCATTGAGGTGCAGGATCGGCAGAACGGCTCCGTCGGTGATCGGGTCGAGAAACTTGTTGGATTGCCATGCGGTCGCCAGCGGTCCGGTTTCCGCTTCACCGTCGCCGACGACGCAGGCGACGATCAGATCGGGATTGTCGAACGCGGCTCCGAAGGCATGGCTGAGCGAATAACCCAACTCGCCGCCTTCGTGAATCGACCCCGGCGTCGTCGGCGCAACATGGCTGGAAATCCCGCCAGGAAACGAGAATTGCGTGAACAGCTTTTTCAGCCCGGCTTCGTCCTGTGTGATGTTCGGATAAACCTCACTCCAGGTGCCTTCGAGGTAAACGTTGCCCACCAGCGCCGGGCCGCCGTGACCGGGACCGGCGATGTAGAACATGTCCAAGTCATACTTCTTGATGACCCGGTTCAAATGCACATAGATGAAGTTCTGGCCCGGCGTCGTGCCCCAGTGTCCAACCACCAGCGGCTTCACGTCAGAGAGTTTCAGCGGTCGCTTCAGCAACGGATTGTCATAGAGATAAATCTGCCCGACCGACAGATAATTGGCGGCGCGCCAGTAGGCGTCCATCTTGTGGAGCAGTTCCGGCGTGAGTGTGTTGGTTTTCATGGTTCAATCCTTTTTGTTCACCGCGCTGGGTCCGAGAATGCGGCATACCGAGCGAGCAATCATCAGTTCTTCGTCCGTGCGAATGACGCGAACGGTGACGCGAGCACTATCCGCAGAAATCACGTCTGCATTTTCAGCGTTCCGCGCCTCGTTCATTTCGACACCGAGGAAATTAAGTTCTTCGCAGATGCGGGCGCGGACGACTGGCGCATTTTCGCCGATGCCGCCGGCGAAGACGAGCGTGTCCAAGCCGCCGAGTGCAGCGGCGAAGGAGCCGATCCACTTTTTCGCCTGATAACAAAACAGCGCCACGGCTTCTGCCGCCCGCATGTCCTCTTTTTCATGGTCGAGCAGGTCGCGCATGTCGGAACTGGTTTCCGAAACGCCGAGCAGACCCGACTTGTGGTTGACCATTTCGTAAAATTGTTTTGTGGTCATCTGCTCGGTTCGCGCCAGATACGGCGCCAGGCCGGGATCCAAATCGCCGGAGCGGGTGCTCATCACCAATCCCGCCGTCGGCGTGAAACCCATGCTGGTATCAATACTTTTGCCGTCATGCACGGCGGCCAAGCTTGCGCCGTTGCCGAGATGCGCGAGAATCACGCGGCCAATCTTCGCTGCCGGGTCGCCGAGACGCGCGAGTTCTTCCATCAGATAGGCATAGGACAAACCGTGGAAACCGTAGCGCTGAATACCCTTGGCGTCGAAGCGTCGCGGAATCGGAAGCAGCTTGGCCACACACGGCATGGTCTGGTGAAACGCCGTGTCGAAACAGGCCACTTGCGGCAGTTTCGGATGACGCTGGCGGAACGTCTCGATCAGTTCGATCTCGCGGGGCAGATGATCCGGGTCGTTCGGGCTGATGCGATGCAGTTCATCCAGTAATTCCTGGGTGACCAGCTCGGGCGCGGTGTGTTTCATGCCGTGGACCACACGGTGTCCCACCGCCCGGACTGATTCGAAACCATTCTGCTTTTCGAGCCAATTAATCAGGAACTTCGCTGCCGATTTGTGATCGGTGGCGGCGAGGTTGCGGCTCTCCGGCTGTTTCCTGGTCGGGTCATTGAACGTCAGATTCGTCCCGCTTAGGCCGATGCGGTCAACCTTTCCATAAAGCCCTCGCTTCAGCGGTTCTTCGACCTGGTAGAGCACGAACTTGATGCTCGACGAGCCGCCGTTGATGGTCAGGATGCGTGGGTTAGCTGGTTTCATGGATGACTCCTTCGTCATTCTGCAATCCGAACGAAGCCAGTTTCGCGCACGTGGACCTGTAATCCGTGTGAAGAATGCTTCGAATCCCCAAACCTTCCACGATCTGGACGAACATCGGGGTGTTTTCGATATAGACTACCCGCCGGGCCGGCGTCTGGGCGATGTCCAGCGCAAGCCGAAAGATGTCCGCGTCGGGCTTGCGCACGTGGACGAAGCAGGAAGAAATAAAAGAATCCACAAACTCGTCCAGCTTGAACTTTCGAATCCGATACGCATTCAGTTCACGCGCTTCGTTGCTGACCACGGAGATCTTCAATCCATACCGTGCCTTAAGCCGGCGGACCAACTCAATCATCTCGGGGTAAGGTTTCGATTGCGCGAACATGAATTTCCGAAACTGAGCCTGGGTGAATGGTCGCTTTTGGTAGAAGACCACCCGACCTAAATATTCTTCCAGCGTGAGCTTTCCTTCCTCGTAGGTGTCGCAGGTCAGGTGATGCCGCTCCTCCATCTCGGCCCACTTCAGATTGAAGTGCGTCGCCGCCCGTTTGCGGGCATGATAATCCCACCCGTTGGTGAGCAGGACACCACCGATATCCACAAACAAACATATGATTTTTGATCGGATCATCGCTGCCATAAAATTCGCTCATCTTCCAATGGGATCGCAACGCCGTCGCAGCGCGGCATCACTCGTACCGTATAGTCCGCTGGTGGGCGGGCCGCAGCTACCGTTGCGCTGCAAACGTAGCCGCCCGGCGAGCCGGCCAGTTGACGAACAAGCTTCATCTCCTGTCGCACGGGAATGCCACCGTTGACTCCGTCGGCATATAGCTCGACGCGCATCGCCTTGGGATCGAGGTCGTTGAGATAGACCTGAACCTCAAATACATGTTGCTCGGCACGAGTTTCCACCTTCACTTCGCCGAAGTGTAGCGTGGCCCATTTCTGTTCCAGACTATGCCGCCAATCTACTATTTGCCTGCCGATGGCGCCTTTATTAGCGACGCGTGAATGGTAGGTGATAGCAGCCGGGAGATAGTGTTGCTCGGTGTATTCACGCACCGTGCGGTCGGCGCAGAAGCGCGGGGTCAACCGCGCCATGCTCTCCCGCATTCGCGCGACCCAGGCGATGGGAATGCCCTTCTCGTCTCGGGCATAAAACTCCGGGATCACTTCCCGTTCGAGCAAGTCGTAGAGCGCCTCGGCTTCGACCGCGTCCCAGGCCGGATCGTCGCCATGCTCCTTACCATCCCCCAACGCCCACCCCACTTCCGGCGCGTAGGCTTCCGCCCACCAGCCATCCAGTTCCGAAAGATTGATGCCTCCATTAACGAGCACCTTCATACCGCTCGTTCCGCACGCCTCCCAAGGCCGACGGGGCGTGTTGATCCAGACATCCACCCCCTGCACCAAGTGCTCGGTTAAGAGCATGTCGTAGTCACTGAGGAAGATCACATGCTGGCGGGCCTCGGGCCGGCGGATGAAGTGTATCCATTCCTGAATCAAGGCCTGCCCCGCCTCGTCCGCTGGATGGGCCTTGCCTGCGATAATGAGTTGCACCGGACGCTGAGTATTGGTTAACAGACGAAGCAGTCGCTCCGAGTCGTGCAGCAGCAGGTTAGGTCTCTTGTAGGTCGCGAAGCGCCGGGCAAAGCCTAATGTCAACGCATCAGGATCAAATAGATGTTTCGCCCTGCCAACCGCATCGGGCGGCGCGCCGGAGGCGGCCAGTCGTCTGGACAATCGCTCGCGAGCGTATTCAACCAGAGATTTGCTGGTGGCGATGCGAAATTGCCAAAGGCTGTCATCGGAGACGCGGCGAATGTCCTGCTCCAGGGTTTTCGTCGTCCCCAGCCAGCGGTCTTTGCCACAGGCCTTCGTCCAAAAAACGTCGGCGGCCGCCGAGTCCCAAGTTGGCATGTGAACTCCGTTGGTCACATGGCCGACGGGCACTTCGTCCGCTGGCCAGTGAGGAAAGAGCGGCGCAAAGAGCTGCCGGCTGACTTTCCCATGCAAGCGGCTCACGCCATTCACCGCCCCGCTGCCGCGGATGGCCAGATACGCCATGTTGAAACTCTCCGACGCGTCGTTCGGATTCTGGCGGCCTAGGGCCAGCAAATCGTGGAGTTTTATACCGAGCTTCTGCTCGGCATAACCACCGAGGTATTGCTCGATGAGCGCCGGAGTGAAACGATCAAAGCCGGCGGACACTGCCGTGTGGGTGGTGAAGAGATTCCCCGCTCGAGTGACGGCCAGTGCGACTTCGAAGGGCTGCGCGGTCTCTTGCATGAAGCTGCGCGCGCGTTCCAACACGGCAAAGGCGGCATGACCTTCATTCAAGTGACAGACATCCGGCTTGATGCCGAGTGCGGCAAGCAGCCGCCAGCCGCCAATCCCAAGCAGTATTTCCTGCACGAGGCGCAACTCCGGTCCACCGCCATACAACTCGCTGGTGATTCCACGATGTGCAGGAAAGTTCGCCGCGTCATTGCTGTCCAGCAGGTAAAGTTTCACCCGACCGACCTGGACCTGCCAGGTGCGCAGCCAGACCGAGTAGCCAGGCAAGGCGATCTCCAAACGCAACCACTCGCCGTTCGCTTGGCGCAATGGCGTGATCGGCAACTGTCCGGGGTCGTTATACGGATAAAGGGCTTGTTGCGCTCCGTCCTTATCAATCACCTGACGAAAATAGCCTTGTTGGTAGAGCAGTCCCACTCCGACCACCGACACGCCGAGGTCGCTGGCCGCTTTGAGCTGATCACCGGCCACATTGCCCAGTCCGCCGGAGTAAATAGGCAACGCTTCGCTCAACATATATTCCATGCTGAAATACGCGACACACTTCAAAGAAGACTGCGGATGATTTTGCTGAAACCACGCGGGTACCTCCGCCGCCTGATGCTTGGCTCGCAGTAGGTCATCAATGTTCTTGCGGAAGGCAGGATCGGCCAGCACGCGCTGGAGTTTGTCCTTCGAGACAGTCTGTAGGACCACCCAGGGATTTTGAGTGAACTCCCACAGCGCGGGATCAAGCTGCTGCCACACATCATCGGTAGCGTGATTCCACGACCAGCGCAGGTCCAGCGCCAGCTCCGCCAGGGAATCGAATCCTTCGACATTCTTAGTTAAAGAACTATCGATCGGCTTGCTGACCGGTGTTGGTTTGTTCACGGCTTTTTCTTTCGCTTTGGCTTGGACGGAATCACCGGCTTCGGTGGTGACACCGCCAAAGCAGCGTTGATGATTGTCTGGGCTTCCGCCAGGATGCAGTGCAGATGATCCTCTCCTTGGAAGCTCTCGGCATAAATTTTATAGATGTCCTCGGTGCCGGACGGACGCGCCGCGAACCAGCCGCTTTCTGCCACCACTTTCAACCCGCCGATGGGCGCATCGTTGCCCGGCGCATGGGTGAGGATGGTCTTGATTTTTTCGCCCGCCAACTCGGTGAGCTTTACCTGCTGCGGTGAAAGTTTCGCCAACCGCTTCTTTTGTTCCGGAGTGGCTGGGGCATCAACACGGTCATAGGCAGGCTCACCAAACTTGTGCGTTAGTTCGTGATAGTTTTCTCCGGGATCGCGGCCCGTCCGCGCTGTGATCTCCGCTGCGAGCAAACAGGGAACGAATCCGTCCTTGTCCGTCGTCCAGACGCTGCCATCCAGACGAACGAAAACCGAACCCGCGCTCTCCTCCCCGGCAAATCCCAGCGAACCATTGAGCAAGCCATCGACGAACCACTTGAAACCAACCGGCACCTCGAAGAGCTTCCGTCCAAGTTTGGCGGTGATCTGGTCAATCATCTGGCTGCTCACGATTGTTTTGCCGACGGCCGCTGATTTGGACCACTTCGGCCGGTTCTGAAAAAGATAGAAGATCGCCGCGCAGAGATCGTGATTAGGCGGCAGCAATCCTTCGCCTTTGGTGACAATCCCATGCCGGTCGTAGTCGGTGTCGCAGGCGAACGAGAGATCGAAACGATTCTTCATCCCGATCAGCCGCTGCATCGCATAAGGCGAGGACGGATCCATGCGAATCTGGCCATCCCAATCCACCGTCATGAACCGAAAGGTGGGATCAACCGTCTCGTCAACCACCGTCAGGTTCAAACCATGTCGCTCCGCAATCCGCGCCCAGTAATGAACGCCGGCACCGCCCAGCGGATCAACGCCAAGATGAATCTTCGCGCTGCGAATGATGTCCAAATCAATAACATTGCCGAGGTCATTGATGTAGGCGGTAAGATAGTCGTGCCGATGCGTCGTCGAGACACGCAGAGCCTGCTCGCGGGGGATTCGTTTCACCCCCTTGAGTTGGGCTTCGAGCAGCGCGTTCGCCTTTGCCTCAATCCAACCGGTGACGACCTTGTCTGCCGGCCCGCCATTGGGCGGGTTATATTTGAAACCACCGTCATGCGGCGGATTATGCGAAGGTGTGATGACAATCCCGTCGGCCAGTCCCTTTTTGCGCCCGCGATTGTAAGTCAGGATCGCATGGGAAATCACCGGGGTCGGCGTGTATTCGTCCCCTTCGGCAAGCATCACCTCGACTCCATTGGCTGCCAGCACCTCCAGCGCGGTGTCGCAGGCCGGAACGGAAAGCGCGTGCGTGTCTATGCCAAGATACAACGGGCCGGAGATGTTTTGCCGCTTGCGATACAGGCAAATCGCCTGGGTGATCGCGAGGATGTGCCATTCGTTGAAAGCCAGCTTGAACGACGAGCCGCGATGCCCGGAGGTGCCAAACGCCACGCGTTGGGCCGGCACCGAAGGGTCGGGCACCTCGGTACAGTAGGCCGTAATGAGCTGCGGCACATTGACGAGTATTCCGGGTGGTGCCGGTTTTCCGGCCAAGGGGCTTATTTTCACAGTGCTTCCTTCGGTGGTTTGTTTTCGAGTTCCGTTACCTTCGCCAGACGGCGACGATGCCGCTCCGCACCGCTGAAGCGCGCGGCGAGAAATGTTTGAACCAATTCCCAAGCGAGTGCGTGACCGACTACAAGTCCCCCCAGGCAGATCATGTTCAGATTGTCGTCCTCGACGCCTTGGTGCGCTGAAAAGTTTTCGTGAATCAAACTCGCGCGCACACCCGCCACTTTGTTCGCGCAGACCGATGCTCCCACTCCGCTGCCGCAAATGGCGATGCCGCGCTCCACCTCTCTGCAGGCTACTGCGCGGGCCAGCGGCACGACAAAATCCGGATAATCATCGTCCCACTTCGGCTGTTGGTCCCCGAAATCGATCACTTCATGACCGGCCTCGCGCAACTTTCCGACGAGTTGTTCCTTCAATTCAAATCCGCCATGGTCAGCGGCGATGCCGACACGTTGGCGCGTTCTCGTCAATCCCGTCAGCGGCTTATCGCTGGTGCGTTCACTGATGAGGCTCCAATGTCTCCGGCTTGGTGCGGTTGAGAATTTCTTTGGCATGGGTTGTATCATTCACGGAGCCGTGGGCAATGACAATGGCCATGATACGCCGGCGTGGACGGCTTCTTTATGGGGTATAACCCTACTCTTCATGTTCGGTTTCACAGGGGCTGTTGACGCATAAGTCCATCGGAGAACCATTTTTCCCGTTGGCGACAGAATTGCGCTTCAACCAAACCGCCAAAATTCCGATGTCGGCGGGCGAAACACCGGAAATACGGGCGGCTTGGCCGATGGTTGCGGGCCGAATTTTAGTGAGCTTTTGGCAGGCTTCAGGACGAAGACTTGGCACTGTGGAAAAATCGAATGTGTCAGGGATAAGCTTATCTTCCAAGCTCTTGAATTTTTCAACCTCGGTTTTCTGACGTTCGATATATCCGGCATATTTGACTGCAATTTCGACTTGCTGGATTATTTCATCGGGCAAAGTTTCACTTCTGCCGGACAAATCCCTGTAAGCTACTCCAGGCCGACTTAATAATTTTGCCAAAGTCTCTGAACCAGAACGCGTTGTATACATTCGATTGAGTTCATTGGCAATAGCATGTCGCTTGGCGTGAAATTTTTTGTAATTACGATCCGGCAAAAGGCCAATCTCATGACCGACCTCAGAAAGACGCAAGTCAGCGTTATCCTGACGGAGCAACAGACGAAACTCTGCACGAGAAGTGAACATCCGATAAGGCTCAGTTGTTCCCTTTGTGACCAAATCATCAATCAAAACACCGATGTATGCCTGATCGCGCCGCAAGATGATTGGATTAAGCCCTTTGACTCGTCTCGCCACATTAATTCCAGCCATAAGCCCTTGACCTCCAGCCTCTTCGTATCCTGAAGTGCCGTTGATCTGCCCGGCCAAAAATAAATTGCGGCAAACTTTTGTTTCCAACGTCGGCAGCAATTGCGTTGGATAAACGAGATCGTATTCTACAGCGTAGGCCGGACGAATGATTTCGGCATTTTCGCACCCGATAATTGTCCGAACCAACTCAACTTGCACTTCAAAAGGAAGGCTGGTTGAAAAACCATTTACATATATTTCTTCAGTTTTGATTCCTTCGGGTTCTAAAAAAATCTGATGCCGCTCTTTATTGCTGAACCGCACTATCTTGTCTTCTATTGACGGGCAGTATCTCGGCCCAACACCTTCAATGACACCAGAATACAATGGCGATTTGCGAAGATTTTTTCGAATCAATTTAGCTGTTTCCTGTGTCGTGTAGGTGATGTGACAGGGCATTTGACCGTTAAGTTGGTCGAGAATTGATTCCGGTGGATATTTCCCTTCTGACAAGCCATTCGTTGGTTGCTTTGAACGGTTTTGTTCCATGTGGAACAAATCATCCTTCCAGTAAGTAAAGTATGGGACCGGTTCATCGCCAAGTTGTGTTTCGGTTTTGGAAAAATCAATTGAACGGCGGAGCAAACGCGGTGGGGTCCCTGTCTTAAAACGGCCGAGTTCCAAACCGAGTTCCTGAAGCGATGACGAAAGGCTCATCGCAGCCACATCGCCCGCGCGTCCCCCGGTTTGTTGATTTGATCCGATGTGCATTAAGCCCATCAAAAAAGTCCCTGTCGTGACGACGACAGTCTTTCCATGAAATTGGATCTCCAAGGTTGTTTCTATTCCAAACGCTTCTCCGTCCTTATGTAGAATTTTTGACGCTTGGCCTTGTTTAACGTCGAGATTTGGCTCTGTCTCAGAAACCCATTTAAGTCTGAATTGGTAGGCTTTTTTATCGCATTGAGCGCGTGGCGCCCAAACGGCAGGACCCTTTTTCGTGTTTAGCATCCGAAATTGAAGCCCAGTCATATCAGTCGTTTTTCCCATCTCTCCACCGAGCGCATCAATTTCGCGAGCCAGGTGTCCTTTTGCCAGTCCGCCAATTGCCGGGTTGCAAGACATCTGGCCAATCGTATCAACATTCATGGTCAAAAGGAGTGTTTGGCAGCCCATTCGAGCTGCGGCCAGTGCCGCTTCAACTCCGGCGTGACCAGCGCCAACCACAATGACGTCGTATTGCTTTGGATAAACAAACATGAAGAAATCAGCCTAAACTATATCTG
Organism: uncultured Verrucomicrobiae bacterium; assembly: GCA_963835625.1. Classification (GTDB taxonomy): domain Bacteria; phylum Verrucomicrobiota; class Verrucomicrobiia; order Limisphaerales; family UBA11358; genus UBA11358. Next base: position 237,322 of record CAWIGO010000010.1, on the reverse strand, counting down.
CAATTGAACAAGGAGCGACCTGGAGTTTTTGAAATCCTGTGATTCTGGCTTGCCGCTAAATGCTCAATAACTTTAAATACAACTTCGATATCATCTTCTGCCCCAATAGCTTTTGAAATTTCTGACGCGGTAAGTAACACTTTCGGTTTCTCGGAAAGATAGGTCAGAATTTTTCTTTGGATCTCGATGACTTGGCTGGCTGCTTTCTTGCTGGCTTCAACACCCGGTTGATGATAAGCGTTGATGTTGACCAGCGACGCATAAAATCCAACGGTGCGCTCGAACAGTGCTATCAACATTCCCACGGTTCGTGCAGAAATGTCCCTTACGGTGATTGTCAAGGATTCCCGGCCCTTTTCCGCAAGAGCCTGCCGGGTGCCCAAGTAAAACCCATTTAGAAAATCTCCGGCCGTCACTTTGTCCTCGACCATCAAACTCGAGTCATGACCGTCGCCCAACACTTCGATAAAAGTGACAAAAAAATCGTCCAATCCATCCCTCAGTTGCTGAATGTAAGAATGTTGATCTGTGGAACCTTTATTGCCGAAGACCGTGATCCCCTGGTTGACGACATTTCGGTTCAAATCCAATTCTTTGCCCAATGACTCCATAACAAGTTGCTGAAGGTATCTTGAAAACAGCTCCAAGCGGTCTTTATACGGTAAAACGACCATATTTTTGGTTCCTTTACCGTTACCGGATTCAAACCAAGCCAAAGCCAATTGTAATGCTGGATTGGCTTTGATACTCTTGTTCACGGTCAGCCTATCAATTTCACAAGCTCCAGACAATAAGTCACTTATATCAAATCCTTGCAAGGCCGCTGGAAGTAATCCAACAGCGGACAACTCGCTCGTTCGTCCTCCGACCCAATTCCACATCGGGAATCGTGACAGCCATTTATTTTGGATCGCGAATTTATCGAGATCACTTCCTTTCATGGTTATGGCAACGGCGTGTGAACCAAAATCAAGAGCTGCTTGTTTATATGCGGCTTTTGCAACCAGCATTCCGTTGCGCGTCTCCTTTGTGCCGCCGGATTTTGAAATGACGATGCACAGCGTTCGGTTCAAATCACCGCCAATTGTCGCTAAAACCCGATTCATGCCGTCCGGGTCCGTGTTGTCAAAAAAATGTGGATTGAGCTTGTCCGTGCGCGGATCGCCCAGAGCATGAGCGACAAATTGCGGACCCAGCGCGGAACCGCCAATGCCAATAAGCAAATAATTCTTAAACGCACCGCCTTTGCCGCGGATTTCTCCTGTGTGAATTTTAGAGGCGAAGTCTTCGATCCGTTTGACAGTTTCTTCGATTTCCTTGCGAATTTCCGGTGTTGGCGCGAGCGCGGGATTCCGCAGCCAATAGTGCCCGACCATACGATTTTCATCGGGATTGGCGATCGCGCCTTTTTCCAATGCCGCCATGTCGGCCAGCGCTTTTTGCGCGCGCGATTCCATGCCGGCGAAAAATTTGTCGGTCACATTCATCCGGCTTAAATCCATGGCCAGGCCGGCTTCAGGAAATTCGGTGTAATACTTTTGGAACCGCTCCCACCATTGCAACTTAGAGTTGTTCATAAGATTTATCAGGGCGTAGTTGAATAAAATTGATAACGGTCTCTGGCAAGAAAATTGCACAACGAACTTTACTGCAAAGATGCAAAGGCCGGACTGAGGGGAAAAACCTTCAAACGCTGCAAATGACCCACGCGACTGCTTACTTCACCGGTAGCGTAACGATAATACCTGTGCCGTGATCGAGGCGGGATTTGATTCGGATGTTGCCGCGATGCGTTTCGATGATGCGGCCGACGATGGCCAGACCGAATCCGGTGCCTTTGGCTTTCGTCGTGCTCAACACCGCCGTGAAGGCGCGCCGTTGCAATTCCCTGCTCATGCCCTTGCCGGTGTCCTTGAATTCCACCAAGACGTGCGTTGGTTTTTCACTCGCGCGCGGCAGGCGAACGGCGCAGGATTTAATCGTGAGTGTGCCGCCGCCCGGCATCGCTTCGGCGGCGTTGAGAATCAGATTTAAAAACACCTGCTCAAGCTGCATCGCATCGCCCATCACAGCAGGCAAATCCGGCTGCAATTTGCGAATCAATTTAACGTTCTGATTCGCCAGCTTGTGACGCACAAGCAATCCAAGTTCGTCGATTAATTCATTTAAATTCACCGGCGCGGGTTGCGGCTCGGTCGTGCGCGCGAAGGCGAGAATTTGCTCCACGATCCTGTTCAAGTGCTCAATTTTTGCGTCGATGAGCCGGGCATCTTTCGCGCGCGGGTCGCCATCGGGAAATTTCAAATTCAGCGAGTGATACAGCAGCTTCATCACCGTGAGCGGATTGCGGATTTCGTGCGCGACTTCGGCGGCGAGCAGACCCAACGCGGAAAGCTTTTCGTTTTGTCGCAATTGTTCCTCCACATCCACGATGCGTTCGTAGAGCCGCGCCTTTTCAATCGCGATGGCCGATAATTCAGCCAGTGCGCTCAAAATGCGAATCTCCTCGTTTGAAAAATTGTAAGGCCGCCCGGTATAGACGCTCAACGTGCCGGTCGCCTGACCGGCAAACAACAGTGGGACGCTTAAGAGTGAAATCAACCCTTCGCGCCGCGCCATTTCGACGTTTTGATAACGGCCGGATGTTTGAACATTCTCCACTTGCAACGGTTTTTTGCGGCGCACAACGACGCCGAGAACGCCGTCTTCGGCGCTTAATCGCGGCTTTTTAAGATACGCTTCGCCCGCGCCATGACTTGCGCGCAAATCGAGCCACTCACGGCTTTCGTCGAGCATCATCAGCGAACACATCCGCGCACGCATCAACACGCAGGCTTCGCGCGTGATGACGCGCAGTGTTTCATCCAGGTTCAAAGTCGAATTGATTGTGCGGCTGACGCTGGCCAGCGATTCAAAAAGGCGGGCTTTCAATCGCAATTGTTCGTAGAGCCAGGTGTTGTGAATCACTTTGGCCGCCTGCACCGCCAATTCCTGAAGCAATTCCTGATCGTCCGCGCTGAAGGCGTCCGCGCGGTCCGAATCCACGTTGAGCACGCCGCGCGTTTCACCGTTCACTTCCAGCGGCACAGCCAGTTCCGACCGCACGCCGCGCCGCGCCGCGACGTAATGTGCGTCCTGTGTCACGTCGCCGACGCGCGCGGGTTTGCCCGTGCGCGCAACCCGGCCGGTGACGCCTTCGCCAATCCGCAATTGCAATCGCGAAGCGCTGGGCGGCAATCCCTGCGACGCGTGGATTTCCAGAAAACCCGAAGTGGGATTGATTAAAACGACGGAACCGCTGGACGCCCGCATGAGGCGAACGGCTTCGCCAACGATGAGTTGCAAGGCCTCCTGTGGTTCGAGTGTCGAGTGAATGACATTGCTCACTTGATAGAGCAGGTTCAGACGCTCGTAACGCGACGTCAGCTTTGAAAGCTCGTCATTCACTGTTCTTGAAATTCAAATTCACCGCACGCGCGTGATTAGCAACAATCCCGTCGCGCCGAACGCCAGATTCGGCAGCCACGCCGCCAGCCACGCAGGCAAAAAACCACCCGTGCCCAGCGCCAGCCCGACTTGCTGGAGCACGAAGAAAGTGAAACAAATGAAAACGCTGCCTGCCACACCGACGAAAAGATTTCGCCGGCCGGACGCCGCGCCAAATGGAATCGCGATAAGCACCACGACCAGGCAGGTCCATGGCGCGGCCAGACGTCCGTGTAATTTTGTCAGGAGCCAGCTTGACTCGGCACGCGACAAATTCGGGTTCAGCCGCAAATGATCCCAAATGACCATAAGTGGAATGTCTGTTTTGCGTGTGCTGCCCAATTTTTCATAGGCGCTTATCTGGATTTCCCTCTCAATTTCTTTGGGCGTTTCATCAAATGCCGGCATCGCCAGCACATTTGTTTGAAAGAGCGGCAACAGCGGCGCGGTCGTGTCCACTTGCGCATATTCCTTCACGTCAAAAAACATCCAAACGCCGTTCACGCGAACCGCGCGGGCCGCCCGCAATTGCCGCCACGAGCCGTTTGGCATGGTCCAGTCCACTATCGGGCCGAATACTTCAGCCGTTTTGGGACGATATTCGCCGATGAACCACTTGCGATGTTCGCGCGCATTGGTGAAACCGAAGTTGCGGAATTGATTTCGCGCGCCGGGGTCATTTGAATTTTGCACATAGCGATTCTTGATGCATTCCGCCCACTCTGTGCTGTGCGGCACGCAAAATTCATTCAACGCAAACAACGCAAGACTCGCGATGAATCCCACGACAAAATATGGCACGCATAATCGCCACAGACTCACGCCCGCCGCGCGCATGGCGGTGATTTCGTTGTGCCGCGCGTGGTTCGTGAGCGTGTAAAGCAACGCGAGGAGCAGCGCGATTGGCAGCACCATCACCAAAAATTCCGGTGTCATGGCGATGGAATACCCAATGACATCGAGCAAATGCAATTTACGCTCCTGCATTTCGTTCAGTTCGGTGAACAAGTCATAGGAAATCCAGAAAATCAGGAAGCCGCCGAGGCAATACGCCAGCGGCGTGAGCAGTTCGCGCATCAAATATCGGTCGAGCAACCGCATCTTGATACAAGGTAAGCGGCGCGGCACGAATGGGGCAAGCCTTGTTGAGAGGCGAACCGACTAATTTCTTGACTTTTGTCAATGGCTATTGCAAAGTAGTATCGTGAGTCCAAGTAGACAGGAATTGTATCGGGTTCGTGACACCGACAACATGGTGTATGGTCCGGTAGACTTGAACGGCTTGATTCAATGGATTCAGGAAAAACGGGTGCTGCCGGAGACACTAATCCATGTCGAGTCCGAAAGCCGCTGGCATCAGGCCCAGGATTACGCGCCGCTGCAAAAATACCTTTCACCCCAGCCAAAATCGGCGCCGGGAGCCGTTCACCTCGACCAAACCGCTGACATCAGCCCCAAAGAACTCCGCCAGTCCCCGATTTTTTCCAATTTGTCAAAACCGGCGCCGGGAGCCGTTCACCTCGACCAAACCGTTGACATCAACCCCGAAGAACTCCGCCAGTTCCCGATTTTTTCCAATTTGTCGTACGAACAACTGCGACAGCTTGCAGCTTTGGGCTATTCCTTTGAAGTCGCGCCCGGGAAATTGGTCGTCAAACAGGGTGAACCTTGTGACGCGATTTACTTCGTCTTGTCCGGCGCGTTGCGCGTTCGATTGCTCGTTGGCGTTAAAGATGAAACCACCCTCCGCCGGATTTCCGGCGGCGAATTTTTCGGCGAAGTCGGCATGTTTCTCCAAAGCACACGGATGGCGGATGTGGTGGCCGATACCAAGGCGCGATTGTTGCGAATTTCGTCGAACGCCTTCCAATGGCTCATCAAGGAAATCCCGGAATTGGCCGGGCCGCTCTTGTTTTCACTTGCTGCCACGATGGCGCAGCACATGGCCGAAGACCATCGGCAGTCTTCGCGGGGAGCGACCTCGGAACTTCGGTGGCATTGAATGGTGGAGGCGGCGGGAATTGAACCCGCGTCCCCGGCAAACAAACCAGCCGCGACTACATGCTTAGTCCGGAAAATTTTTTCTGCTGTGCGATGGCGTCCGGACTCGAATCGCACTGCCTAGTCCGCATGGAATTTTCTCGGCTGCCGGTGCGCGGTCTCCACCTTCAACCATGCCTGCCATGGCGTTCATCCGGCGTAGCAGGTGTCCACCGGCGAACGTCGCGGCGCTTAGGCCGCGAGAGCTAATTCTTGATTAGCAGTTTTGTTTGATGCGATGATTAACGAGGCCAACGCATCGTCCTCGGCATGCCGCCTCTGGCGCATTCCCCAGGTCGAAACCAGTGCGCCCCCAAAAGCGAACACTTCCATTTTCACGCTGAATGCGCCAAAGGTCAAGCGGTGCGACGAATCATGGTTTTTCATTGTCGTCGAAAATGTCTTCAATGCGCAGCTTGAAAAGTCGCGCAGCTTTGAACGCCAGCGGCAGGCTCGGATCATATTTCTCCGTTTCGATGGCGTTCACGGTTTGGCGCGAAACGCCGAGTTTGTCGGCGAGGTCGGATTGCGACCATTCCTTGGCCGCGCGCAGTTCGCGCAGACGATTTTTCATTTATACCTCCGCCATGAAAAGAACACCCCGATCCAATAGTAGACCCACATAATGTAAAACGCCCATTCCGCATGAAATTCTGGCGCGCCCATGTCCCGGAGGAACAAGTAGGTAAAACAGGTGAAACCCGTGGCCAGTCCTGAAAAAGCCATGGCTTCAGTCTGAATCTTTCTCCACATCTCATCCATGTCGGAGACACCCCGGATGATGGCGGTGACCATATAGATCATCGGCAGCAGCGGCAGGAGAACCAGCCAATAGTTATGCGGCAATGAATGCGGCAGGTGCTTTGTGTCAAAGGAGTTCAGCGCGACAAGCCCCAGCGCATATCCAATGAATCCGATAAACATTCGCAACACGTATTTTGAATTGCATTTCATAAATTTTATTTGTAGCGGCGGTTGAAGATGGCGTAGCCGAGAAAGTAAAAAACCAGCACCAGCGAAATCGGGAAACTGGCGGTGCGGAAATGTGAATCCAGGTGCAGTCTGGCCAGGTGTAAACCGGCTTGAAAAACGCCCGCCTTGTCCAGGATATGCCAGGCCGTGACTACAAAGAGAGTCACACTGGTCGCAAAGAGACACGCTTCCACCGACAGCCGGCGATGCATTTCATCCATGCCGCGCACCCAGCGCACAAAATCCCGCGCCCAAAGCAGACTGATGAGCAACGGGACCAGCGCGATGATCGCCCGTTCAGCCACACTCCAGTCCCGGGGCAGGGAAAGCAATTGGTCGCCCGCCCAGGACAGGATCATTGCCACGAAGGCCCAGGTGTTCGCTTTTAAGTTCGCCCGCAATGAATAACTCGGGCCGAACATGATTTCTTCCGGAAGGTTTGGTTTATCATTCATGCAGCCAGTGTAAAGCATACTTGTCATATGTCAAGCATTCTTTACATTTATTTTTATGTGAAAAAAGGCTGGAAAACCGGGGGTTTCTTTCAAATCACGCGCCAGCGTCCTGGACTGCGGTGGCCCTCCACCGCTTTTCGAACCACCCAAAGCGCCAGGGGGCTGGCGCACTCCAAAACGCTTCGCGACGTTCGCACCTCCAAACAAAAACGAGGCGGGAATTTTCTCCCGGACCCGCTCGATTTCAATTCCGTCGAACGTTATTGCTCCACACCCACCCGGTAGAAGCGGGCATTGCCCGGAAGAACGGCTGTATCGGTTTCGGTGTTGGTGGGCGCGGTGGCGGCAATGTTCGTGCTGACAATGGAATTGAAGCCTGTCAGCAGGTTGGTGGAACGTTCAAGCCAATAGGTCTTTCCAGCAACACTCGACCAGCCCAGCACGACGGCGTTGGAGTTGCTGGCAGACAACACCGTCAGCTGCAGACAGGAGGCGGCATTGGTCGGATTCGTTCCCGCTACCCACTCCGCCAGATTGCTCATGCCATCGTGATCGGGGTCGGCGTTCGGGTCGGTGCCGGTCAGATGGCCGAAATACTCAAGTTCCCACCAATCCGGCAGGCCATTGCCGTCGGTATCCACCATGCGTTGCAGGTTGAGCCGCCTGCCGTTGTGCACCTCGCCCTGTAAACCCGGGACGACATCTGCATTCGTGAGGACGCGTTGAATCCGTTGGGCCACGGTTTCGTTTGGAAAGTTCATCGCGGCGAACGCGACCGCGCCGGACACATGGGGCGTCGCCATCGAAGTGCCGTCAAGGTATTGATAAATCTGGGTGGGATCAGGCTCGTTGACGACGGTGGCGGGGGAATTTGTTTGCAACGCAAGCCCGTCGGCTTGGGCAAGGGAGACGGCGGGAATCCAGTTGTTGGTGCCACCCAAAGTGCCGGAAAAGTTGCCGCTCGCATTGTTGTAAATAATGGCCGCGCGCGCGCCGGCCGCCATGGCGTTGACGACCTTGTTGGAAAAGGTAAGAGTGCCGCGGGCTATCAGCGCGATGTTACTGCGCACGGCGGTTGGAAAATCCGTGGGATTTCCCAGCCCGCAACCATAGACCGTGGCGGTAATGCCGGTGGTGGTGCCGGAATACGTCAGCTCGTTGGCGCTATAGATTGTGGATCCCTGCTGGACAGAGGCAATCGTGCCCGCCAGCGCAACGGGCAACAACGAAAGGATGTTCACGCCGGGCGCCCCCAAATCCACGGTGTTGGTGCCGTAATTCGAAAAGAACGCCAGGGCATCATTCTGGTCGGTGGCCGCCACGACAATCATGTTGCTCAGCCGGTAATTGGCGGGATAAGTAGGAGTGGTGTCATTGTCGTTGGTGTTGTTTCCCGCCGCTACACAAAAGATGATGCCGACGGTGCCGGCGGCTTGCATGGCGGCGCGCTCGGTGCTGTTCGACCCGCCACCACCGAAGGATTCATTGATGGCGACAATATTCGCACCACGGCCTTTCATCATGGTTGCGTACTGGATCGCCTCGATGATGGCCGAATCAGGCAGCGTTTCACCGTCGCTCGACGCCCGGAGCGCCATGATTCTGGCCTGATAATCCACTCCAATCACGCCCAATTGGTTGTTGCCGACGGCGGCAATCGTTCCGGCTACATGCGTTCCGTGATAGCCGGAATCCGTCGGGTTGGGGAGGTTGTCCGCAAAATCATAACCGTAATAATCGTCCACGTATCCGTCGCCGTCGTCATCGATTCCATTATTGGGGATCTCGCCGGAATTGGTCCACATGTTGCCGGCCAGGTCCGGGTGTCTGTAATCCGCGCCCGTGTCAATGACCGCCACCACCGGCCGGTTGGTGCCGGGCTGCTGCGCCAATCCCCAGGCTGCAATAAAGTGGATGTCATCGCCCGCGGTTCCCGCCGTGCCTTCGACCGACTGGCCGGTATTTTGTAATGCCCACAGATTGGCAAAATACGTGTCGTTGGGCGTTGATGCGGTGACCCAGCGCAGGTAATTTGGTTCAGCCGTTTCGACCGCCGGGTCCCGGCTCAACTCGGCAATCAGTTCCGCCGTCGTCCGGTTTTGGGCGTGTACCAAACCCGTGTCTCTTCCCCGATGCCGGGAAAGGTCGGCAAAATGTCTCTGCCACACCAGCGAATGGCCGGCCAGCGCCTGTTGAGCGGCATTCAAAGTCACCGACGGTTTGAAAGTCACGATAGCATCGCCTTCAACGTATGCTTGGGCGGGATGGCTTGAGCCCGCCGGCGCCCCGCTGACTGTCAGGCTCAGTATCATGAAGGCGGCTGACATTCCCAGGCCAAAAATTTTCATCAAAAGTTTCCTTTCTAGCATACTATAATAACATCCCAAGAGCGGGTTGACAAAAATTAAAACGAGGCTGGAAAACCGGGTGTTTCTTTCAAACCGCGCGCCAGCGTCCTGGACTGCGGTGGCCCTCCACCGCTTTTCGAACCACCCAAGGCGCCCCCGATGTATCGGGGGCGCACTCCAAAACGCTTCGCGACGTTCGCACCTCCAAACAAAAACGAGGCTGGAATTGCTCCCAGCCTCGCTTGTAATTTCATTGGTAGGGTCGCCTCGCCGAGGCGACCGGCGGAAGTTCCGCTTCCCAAACGGACGCGCGGGCCGCGCGTCCCTACCTTAATAATCCATTCCGCCCATTCCGCCCCCGCCGCCCGGCATCGGGGCCGGTTTTTCCTTTTCAGGAATGTCGGCAATCAAACATTCGGTCGTGAGCAACAGGCCGGCAATCGAAGCCGCGTTTTGCAGCGCGGTGCGCGTGACTTTCTTTGGGTCAACCACGCCGGCCTTCACGAGGTCTTCGTACTCGTTCGTGGCGACGTTGTAACCTTCGTTGCCCTTGCGCTTCTTGACTTCCTCGACGACCACCGAGCCTTCCACACCGGCGTTGTTCGCCAGTTCGCGGGTCGGCGATTCAATGGCGCGTTTCACGATGTCCACGCCAATCTTTTCGTCTTCGTTCGCGCCCTTGACCGCTTCAATGGCGGGCAGGCAGCGGATCAATGCCACGCCGCCGCCGGCGACAATGCCTTCCTCGACCGCCGCGCGGGTCGCGTGCAGCGCGTCCTCGACGCGGGCCTTCTTTTCCTTCATTTCAGTTTCGGTCGCGGCGCCGACGTTGATGACGGCCACGCCGCCGGCGAGTTTCGCCAGGCGTTCCTGCAATTTCTCGCGGTCGTAATCGCTCGTCGTCTCTTCGATCTCGCGGCGGATTTGATTCACGCGGCCCTGGATGTCGGACGATTTTCCACCGCCTTCGACAATCGTCGTATTTTCCTTGTCAATCACGATGCTCTTGGCGCGGCCGAGGTCGGCCAGTTCAATGCTCTCCAGCTTGATGCCGAGGTCTTCGCTGATGAACTTGCCGCCGGTGAGGACAGCGAGGTCTTCGAGCATGGCCTTGCGGCGGTCGCCGAAGCCGGGCGCCTTCACGGCGCAAACATTCAACGTGCCGCGCAATTTGTTCACGACCAGCGTCGCGAGCGCTTCGCCTTCAACATCCTCGGCGATGATGAGTAGCGGCTTGCCCGTGCGCGCGGCCTTTTCCAGCAACGGCAACAGGTCCTTCAAGCTGCTGATTTTCTTTTCGTAATTGAGGATGTAAGCGTCTTCGAGCTTTACCTCCATCGTCTCGGCGTTGGTGACGAAATAAGGCGAGAGATAGCCCTTGTCGAACTGCATGCCTTCGACGACTTCGAGCGTCGTCTCAATGGACTTGGCTTCTTCGACGGTGATGGTGCCATCCTTGCCGACCTTGTCCATCGCGTCGGCGATGATCTCGCCGATGGTGGTGTCCCAGTTGGCGGAGACGGTCGCAACCTGCTTGATCTCGTCCTTGTCCTTGACCTTCTTGGTGATTTTGTCGAGATGCGACACGGCGGCTTCCACGGCCTTGCCAATGCCGCGCTGGATGCCGATGGGATTCGCGCCGGACGTGACAAACTTCAGGCCTTCGCGATAAATGGACTCGGCCAGCACCGTCGCGGTGGTGGTGCCGTCGCCCGCGTCGTCGCTCGTGCGGCTGGCGACTTCGCGAACCATCTGGGCGCCCATATTTTCGTAGGCGTCTTCCAGTTCAATTTCCTTGGCCACGGTCACGCCGTCCTTGGTGACGGTGGGTGAACCGTATTTTTTGTCAATGACCACGTTGCGGCCCTTGGGTCCGAGTGTCGCCGTCACCGCCCTGGAAAGCTTCTGGACGCCGTGCAAAATCGCCTGCCGCGCGGCTTCATCAAACAATAATTGTTTTGCTGCCATAATTTTTGGTTCTTAGTTGAATGTTGAATGTTGAGTGTTAAACAAGCACGGCGAGGATGTCATCCGAGGACAGAATCTTATACTCCTTGCCGTCAATCTTGATTTCCGTGCCGCCGTATTTGCTGACGAGCACGCGGTCGCCCTTTTTGACTTCAAACGGAATTTTCTTTCCGTCGTCATTGGTTTTGCCGGTGCCGAGGGCGATGATGATGCCTTCCTGCGGCTTTTCCTTGGCGGTATCGGGAATGATGATGCCGCCCTTCTTGACTTCCTTTTCTTCAACCGGCTCAACCAGAATCCGGTCGCCGATAGGTTTAATGTTCAGTGCCATAGTATGTTTTTGTTGTTTTGTTTGAGTTGTTAATTGTAATCGAATCCCGCCGCACCCGCGATGGGAAAATCATTAAAACCATTATGACCGTTGCATCGCTGTCTTTTTTAACTTTTTGAGCTCTTCTATCTCGTCGGCTAAAACTTCTTTGTGATCTTTCTTTATAACTTCCTCAAAAAAGTTGTTTATTAAATCAGACAAATGATCGTTTTCTTCAAAATCGTTTTTCCTGAGTTTTTCGAGACTTGTTTTCAGCGAATTTAAAAGACGTTGTATCCGACGAATTTCACCATGGTCCAAATACATTTGACCTGCACTAATAGCTGATTCGATCGCTTCGACATACAATCCTTTATCAAGGCAAAGAACAGTTTGGACATGATACGCCGATGCGTGAGCCAAATCAGCCTTTGCTTCGACCCGTTTCTCGGCTTCTTTTAACAATTTTTCAAAATTTTCTGTCTTGGCTGCAATTTCTGCTTCCGCCTCTTTGTGTAACTTAGTTTTCAGTTCATCAAACCTCTTTTGATTTTCAGTTTTCAATTCAGCTTCCTGAAGACGGCGCTCACGCCTTTGGAAAATCGAGAAGAAAACAGGCAGCACCACTACAACAATCGTTGCAACTACACCCAACATTAGCAACAATTGGTTGAAAACAGATGAGTAAAGCTCATTGACTTTATTTACAACGTCTAAGCCGGTAATTTCCCGGCTTACGACGTTTGTTACGATTACGAGTTCGTTGGTCATGGTGTCAAAGAACGCAATCGAAAAATTTTATTTCTTATCCTCGTCCACGACCTCGGCATCAATCACCGTGCCGTCGTCCTTTTTACCCTTTTTCTCCTCGGACTTGGCTTCGCCGGATTGGCTGGCGCCCTGCGCCTTTTCAGCCTGTGCCTTCGCAGCGGCGGCTTTGTAAAGTTCGGTGCTCACGGCCTGCCACGCTTCGTTCAGCTTTTCGCTCGCGGATTTGATTGCAGCCGTGTCGCTGCCTTTGAGCGCTTCTTTTACCGCGTTGACCGCGCTTTCAATCTTGGCCTTGTCATCGCCGGAAATTTTGTCACCGGTTTCCTTGAGCATTTTCTCGGAGCGATAGACCGCGCTGTCGGCTTCGTTGCGCGTCTCGACTTCCTCGCGCTGCTTCTTGTCCTCGTCGGCGTGTGCCTCGGCGTCCTTGCGCATCTTCTCGACTTCGTCCTTCGAGAGACCGCTGCTGGCGGTGATGGTGATTTTCTGTTCCTTGCCGGTGCCGAGGTCCTTGGCACCCACGTGCAAAATGCCGTTGGCGTCAATGTCGAACGTTACCTCGATTTGCGGCACACCGCGCGGGGCGGGCGGAATATCGGTAAGATGAAACTTGCCGATGGTCCGGTTGTCTCTTGAAAATTGGCGTTCGCCTTGCAGAACGTGGATTTCCACGCCGGGCTGGTTGTCGCTGGCGGTGGAGAAAATTTCCGATTTGCGCGTGGGAATGGTGGTATTGCGCTCGATGAGCCGCGTGAACACGCCGCCCAGCGTCTCGATGCCGAGCGACAACGGCGTCACGTCGAGCAGCAGCACGTCCTTGACTTCGCCCTTGAGCACGCCGCCTTGGATGCCCGCGCCCACGGCGACGACTTCGTCCGGGTTCACGCCCTGATGCGGCGGTTTGTCCACGAGCGAGTGGGCGGTCGCAACGACTTTCGGCATGCGGGTCATGCCGCCGACGAGCACGAGTTCGTCAATCTTCGCCGCGTCAATATCGGCGTCCTTCAAACAAGCCTTCACCGGCGCGATGGTGCGCTCGAACAGCTTGTCGCAAAGCTGTTCCATTTTTGCGCGGGTCAGCTTCATCGAAATGTGTTTCGGGCCGCTGGCGTCGGCGGTGATGAACGGCAGGTTGATTTCGTATTGCTGCGCGCTGGAAAGGGCGATTTTGGCCTTTTCAGCCTCTTCCTTGATGCGTTGGAGCGCGTCGGGCTGCTTGCGCAAATCCATGCCGGATTCCTTTTTGAATTCACCGAGAATCCAATCCATGATGAGGCCGTCCCAGTCGTCACCGCCGAGGTGTGTGTCACCGTTGGTGGCCTTCACCTCGAACACGCCGTCGCCGATTTCAAGCACGGAAATATCGAATGTGCCGCCGCCCAGATCATACACGGCGATTTTCTCGTCCTTTTTCTTGTCGAGGCCATAGGCGAGCGACGCGGCGGTCGGCTCGTTGATGATGCGGAGCACTTCGAGACCGGCGATGCGCCCGGCGTCTTTCGTGGCCTGGCGTTGTGAATCGTTGAAGTAAGCCGGAACGGTGATGACGGCCTGTGTGATTTTTTCGCCAAGACGCATTTCGGCGTCGATCTTCATCTTGGAAAGGATCATTGCGGAGATTTCGGGCGGCGAAAATTGTTTCGCTTTGCCGTCCACTTCCACTTCCACGGCGGCGTCGCCGTTGGACGTCTTCACGACTTTATAGGGAACGCGTTTGATTTCTTCCGACACTTCATCGAATTTGCGCCCCATGAAACGTTTGATGGAGTAAACGGTGTTGCGCGAGTTGGTGACGGCCTGGCGTTTGGCCGCCTCGCCGACCAGCCGTTCGCCGCTCTTGGTGAACGCGACGACGGACGGTGTGGTGCGTTTGCCTTCGGAATTTTCCAAAACCAACGGCTCGCCGCCTTCCATGACCGCCATGCAGGAGTTCGTGGTTCCCAAATCAATGCCTAATACTTTTGCCATAAAATAAATAAAAATTGGTTGTCTGCCCCTTATTCCCACGCAATTACGATGCCGCAATTCCGAAAACGTCATGGAAGTCTTGCAAACAAAGGATAAAATTAACTTTCGCCCCTTTTTGAAGGCGATGAAAAACTGTGCCAAAAGCGTCATAATGACACAGTAAGAGTGCCGTTTGGCACAGTTGCCTTCGGTGGGGCGAGGCTGCTGACGAGCCGAACTATTTACGCTGGTGGGGCGAGCGTCCTCGCGAGCCGTCGTGCGAAGTCACTTTCCGCTCCAAATCAATTCGAACACTCGACCCTTGAACGGCCAGTCCTCAATTCGTTTGATCAATCCTTTGCGAACCGGATTTTCCTGCACGTAAATCCACTTCTCCGAATAATTTTCACCATCACGCAGCCGATGATGCCAGCCGCGTGACTGAAATTTCCATTCGCGGCGACCATGCTTGAAGCCGAATTCACGTTTCCAATACGAAATCCACGTTTCAATAGTGAAGTGAAAATCTCTTGGCGCACAAAACAAGTGAAGGTGATCCGGCATCAGCAAATAATCGCCAACGAGCCAAGCCGTCGCCTCCGACCAAGTTTGGTGAAGAAGCTGATGTGTTCTTTCATTCGCCAACCAAGGTTTGCGCTTTTCGGTATTGATGGTCAGCAAAACAATGTTGGATTGGCCAAGTTGGGCATGGACACCCGGTGAAGGATTTTGGCGTTGAGGAAGCTCGTTGGCCGGCGGTTTGTTCATAATTGAGAATTTTCTGGCGCAAGACGGCTCGCGAGGACGCTCGCCCCACCGCTCCTGCCTTCGCGCGACAAAATTATTTGCTTCCCGGTTTGGAGGCGGGAATTTTTGCCAAATCCGGCGGCAATTTGTCCGGCTCGAACGTTTCGACACGAAGTGAAATCAGACTTTGAAACGGCACACCGAAATTCACCGCGCCGTTCGAGCGGTCCACAATGGCCGCCACACCGATGACGTTTCCGCCATGTGCGCGGACGATATCAATCGTCTCCTGCACGCGGCCGCCCCTGGTTACCACATCCTCGACGACAAGGATTTTTTCGCCGGGCGCAATTTTGAATCCGCGCCGCAATGCCAGTTTGCCATCCTCCTTTTCCGTGAAGATAAACCGCACGCTGAGCTGCCGCGCGACTTCCTGTCCGATGACGAGTCCGCCGAGCGCGGGCGCGATGACGGTGACAGTGCCGAATTTGCGGACTTTACCGGCCAGCGCGCCACCGAGCTTCTCGACGACGGGCATTTGCTGAAGCGCGAGCGCGCATTGGAAGTATTGGCGGCTGTGCAAACCGCTGCGGAGAATGAAATGGCCTTCGAGCAGCGCGCCGGTGTCGCGGAAAATTTGCAGGACTTTGTCTTGCGTCATCGGCTGAATGTTAAGTTTCGCGCAGGAACTTCAAAGCAAAAACTGCCACAGAGACTCCGAGGCACAGAGTTTTGATTTTTTTCTCTGTGTCTCCGTGCCTCTGCGGCTAATCTTCCACACGTGCCGAAGTGGATCAAATTCATCGTCGCCATTTTATTGCTGCCGGTTTGTGCCGGCGCGGCGAAGGCATTGTGGCTTGTGCTGTGCGCCAGCGGCAAAGCGGACGTGGTTTGGGTGCCGTTGCTGGCGGGAGTGGTTTGTTGGGTTGTGATTTACGCGCTGCTGCCGAAGCCAATGTGGATTTACGTGTTCGGCCACGAATTGACGCATGTGATTTGGACGTGGCTGTTCGGCGGGCGTGTAAAAAAGATGAAAGTCACTTCAGAGGGCGGGCATGTCATCACCTCCAAAACCAACTTTCTTGTTGCACTCGCTCCGTATTTTTTCCCGCTCTACGCGGCGTTGGTTGTCGCGGTGTTTGCCATCGGCCATTTGATTTTGGGGTGGAAGAATGATTTGGTCTGGTTTCACCTGATTGTCGGCGCAGCGTATGCGTTTCACGTGACGTTGACCTGGCATGTGTTGAAAACGCGGCAGTCCGACATCACGTCGCAGGGTTGGTTGTTCTCTGCGGTGATTATTTTTCTTGGCAACGTCAGTGTGCTGCTGTTTGGCTTGCCGTTATTGACCGCAAAGGTCAGTTTGTTCAACGCGCTTGGCTGGTGGCTGGAAAGCACGGGACAAATTTTTAACTGGCTGGCGCAATGGCGTTGGAATTGATGCCGAAATTTATCAATAATTCTGTCTTGAAATAAAACGCGGATAGGTTCAAATCTTTAAAAAGCGCCGTATGGATTTAGGTGATATTTTAAGCAAGGCACAAATCATTCCGGATTTGCACGCGAAGGATCGCTGGGAAGCGATTGATGAATTGATTGGCAATCTTGTCGCCACGGGCAAAATACAACCCGGCGACTGCGACGCCGTGACCGCCGCCGTCAAAAAGCGCGAGACTTCCATGAGCACCGGCATCGGGTTCGGCATCGGCATTCCGCACGCCTCGACCGATTTGATTCTCGAAGTGGTTGGCGCGCTGGGCCGTTCGAAGGATGGCGTGAACTTCGACGCGCTCGACAATCAGCCGGTAAAGCTCGTCATGCTGTTCCTCGTGCCGCAGGGCCAGTTTCAAAAGCACCTTCACACACTGGCCAACATCGCCAAACTCCTGCACAAGGCCGATTTCCGCCAGGCGCTCGAACAGGCGCCGGACGCCGAAGCGATGCTCAATATCATCAGGGAATACGGGAAAAAATAATTTCTGTCTTCTCTTGGTGGGGCGAGCGTCCCCGCGAGCCGTCCATAAAAATCCGTGTTCATCCGTGTTTATCCGTGGTTAAATTCCGCCCGTGCCGCCGCACAAACAAATTGAACTAAAATTGCAACAGGCTGTCCGGGCTGTTTTGCCTGATGCTGATGTTTCAAGCGTTTTGGTCCGGCCCTGCCCTGATCCGAAGTTTGGCGATTATCAGACCAACGCGCTAATATCGCTCGCCAAGTCGCGCAAGTTGAACCCCCGCCAGCTGGCCACGGATATTCTGACAAAACTCGATGTTTCCGAAATTTGCGGGAAAGTTGAAATCGCCGGGGCGGGTTTTTTGAATTTCCGGCTGAAAAATTCCGCGATTGTCCAAACACTGCAATCCGCGGCGTGCGGCGGACATTTTTTTTTCGACAAGGCCGCGCAACCGCGCACCACTGTCATTGATTTCAGTTCGCCGAACGTCGCCAAGCCGATGCACGTCGGCCACATCCGCTCAACGATTCTTGGCGATTGCCTGGCGCGCACGCTGCGGTTGCTTGGCCACTGTGTCATCACCGATAATCACATCGGCGACTGGGGAACGCAGTTTGGAAAATTGATTGTCGGCTGGAAAAAACACCTGAACGTTGACGCGCTCAAAGCCGATCCGCTCGCCGAAATGGAGCGGCTTTACAAACTCGTGAATGCCGAGAGCGAGGCCGATGAGAAAGTTTTGGAGAAAGCGCGCCAGGAATTGGTGAAGCTCCAAAGTGGCAACGAGGAAAATCTGAAAATCTGGCGCGAGATGGTTGCGCTTTCGCAAAAGCAGTTCGGCGGAATTTATTCGCGGCTCGGTGTGAAGTTCGACCACACACACGGCGAAAGTTTTTACAATCCGCGCCTCAAGCCGCTCGTGGATGAATTGCTCGCCAAAGGCATTGCGCGCGAAAGCGAAGGCGCAATTGTGATTTTCTTCGATGATCCCGCAACGGCGGGACAACTCAAAGAACATCCCGCGCTCATCCGCAAAAGCGACGGCGGTTTCAATTATACGACGACTGATTTGGCCACGCTGGCATATCGGCTCGAAACCTGGAAACCGGACGAAATCATTTATGTCACTGATGGGCGACAGCAGTTGCATTTTCAGCAGGTCTTCACCGCGTTCCAAAAATGGCAATCCGCAACTCCGATAAATCGCGAGCACGCGACGAAGGTCGGTGTCCACAATTCGCAATCCGCATTTCCAAAGCTTGCCCACGTCTGGTTCGGCTCGATTCTCGGTGAGGATGGCAAGCCGTTAAAAACGCGCAGCGGTGAGACGGTGAAGCTCACCGATTTGCTGGATGAAGCGGAGGAAAGAGCGCTCAAAATCGTTTCCGAGAAAAATTCCGATTTGTCCGAGGCGACGCGGCGTGAAATCGCGCGCGTCGTCGGCATTGGCGCGGTGAAATACGCCGATTTGCTGCCGAACCGCCAGAGCGATTACGTTTTTAGTTGGGACAAAATGCTCGCGCTCAACGGCAACACCGCTCCGTATTTGCAATACGCTTATGCGCGGATTCAAAGCATTTTCCGCAAGAGCGAACACTTCAACCTTCAACCTTCAACCTTCAACCTGATTTCTTCTGAAGAAATCATCCTGGCGAAGCACCTTTTGAATTTTGGCCTGACGCTTGAGGCAGTTGCCGAGGAATATCGCCCGAATTTTCTCTGCAATTATCTTTTTGAACTGGCCGGCAGGTTTACCGCGTTTTATGAAAATTGTCCGGTGCTCAAAGCCGATGAAATAACTCGCGCCAGCCGCCTTGCGCTTTGCGATTTGACCGCGCGCGTTTTGAAACAAGGCCTCGAAATCCTTGGAATCGAGGTTTTGGAACAAATGTGATTCCAAAGCGGCGCTTCGTCGCGAAGTAAATGTTTGAATTGCTCAAGACGGATGTGCACCGCGGTCAGTAAGAAGAATCTTGGTCGTGCCCGCCGGCGTGCTTATCTTGAGGACCAACGTCCAACAGGCAAAACGTGCGCCATCTCATCCAACCCAGGGTCTTGAAATTGGCAGTCATCGCCGCGCTGGCCACTGTACTCGCATGTTATCCCCGCCTGTCGCTTTGGATGAACCGGTCTGCTCCAATCTGGTATCTGGAGACCGTGATCTTCTTTTGTAGCATGGTTCTTTGGAGTTTCGTCTTTGCGTGGCACACGCTATACACCCAGCGGCCGGTCTGGATTCTCAAGCAGGAATCCGGACCGTTCATCGCGGTGACCCTGGTTGGAATTATCGGTGCGATGGTGTTTCATCTGTTTCTTGACCCATCGCTCCGATTCAAAGTGCCGGAGGAATATCCGGTTGACTTGGAACATTGGTTTGCACTGGTGCTGTTTTCCCTCTTCTTAAGCCAGTTGCTCCTTCTCTTCGCTCCTTTCGCTTGGCTCATGCGGTTGTTTCATAACCGCTGGGTGGCAACCTGCCTGACCGTTTTGTTTGGAGCTGTTCTGTTGGTGATCAAAATCCAGTCTTCCCCAACGCCGATTCCAGTGCCACTGTTTGCCGCGCTTCTGGCTGGCAGAATCATCACGGGATTTCTGGCGGTTTGGTTCTATCTTCGCGGTGGAGTAATTCTGATCTGGTGGTGGACTCTTCTGTTTGAAGCCAGACATTTGCTTAATCTGGCTGGCAATTCATAAATGGACGCGAGCCGAACTTCAAAATTTCGTGTTCAATCGCGTCATTTTGATTAAATCTTTGCGCGATGTTTGAACTACTTAAAACAGACGCGCGCACAAAGGCACGGCTAGGCCGGCTCACCACCGCGCACGGTGTCGTGGACACGCCAGTGTTCATGCCCGTCGGCACGCAGGCCAGCGTCAAGGCACTCGACCCGCGCGAGCTGCTGGAGATGGGCGCGCAAATCATCCTTGCCAACGCCTATCATCTCAACATCCGGCCCGGACTCGACATCATCCGCGCCGCCGGCGGGCTGCATCGCTTCATGAATTGGGAACGTCCGATTCTCACCGACAGCGGCGGTTACCAGGTTTTCAGCCTCGCCAAAATCCGGAGAATCAAGCCGCACGGCGTCGAGTTTAATTCGCACGTGGACGGCGCACCACTATTCCTTGGTCCAAAAGAGGCGATGGAAATTCAACATGTCCTTGGCTCGGACATCGCGATGGTCTTTGACGAATGTCCGCCGCATAATGCGCCGGCCAAGGAACAAAGGCTTGCCGTCGAACGCACGATTCGCTGGGCGCAGGAATGCTGCGAATCCCGCAATGCGGGACGTGCCGAAGGACAATTGGTTTTTGGCATTGTGCAGGGCGGCAGCAATCCGGCATTGCGCGAAGAGTGCGCCAAGGCGCTGGTGGCGATGGAATTTGACGGTTACGCCATCGGCGGCGTCAGCGTGGGCGAGCCGGAACCGGAAATGCTGAAAGCGATTGACTTGACCGAGCCGTTTTTACCTGCGCACAAGGCGCGTTACGCGATGGGCCTCGGCACGCCCGCGCAGTTGATGGAATTGATCGCGCGCGGCATGGACATGTTCGACTGCGTGCTGCCGACGCGCATGGCGCGCAACGGCACGGCGTTCACGCGTCGTGGCGCGTTCGGCCTCAAAGGCGGCGCTTACAAGGCGGATTTCCGGCCGATTGAGGAGGATTGCGGGTGTTTTGCCTGCCGGAATTTTACGCGCGCCTATTTGCGGCATTTGTTGAGCGTGGATGAAATTCTCGGCCTGCGCATGGTGAGCGTCCACAACTCGCATTTGTTTCTGAAATTGATGGCCGATGCGCGCGCGGCGATTGCGGCGGGAATATTCGCGGACTTTCGCCGCGATTTCATTGCGAATTACGTTCCGTCAAAAAAAGTTTTGGATGCGCGAAGAGCGGCAAGCAACGAACGGTAATTTTAGCCACAGATGAAACACGGATTTTTGGAACGATTTGTTTTGACGACCTCCCTCACCCCGGCCCTCTCCCCACGGAGAGGGAGAAAATGTTCGCCGCGTTTTTGGAATGTTGTGCGATGGGATTAGCTGGACGGTTTTCGGAAAAACAGGAACGCAGCGATGGTGTTTCCTCTCCCTGGGGGAGAGGAAACAGGTGAGGGCGAGCGTAAAAACCAACTTCATTTTTGGTCTGTTTCTTTTACCTTTTCATCATGGCCGATATCGAACACGCCCGGGCACTCCGCAAAAAGGAAACTTGGGCGGAAAAGCTTATGTGGCGCTGGCTGCGTGACAGGCGTTTCGCCAGCTACAAATTCCGACGTCAGCATCCGGAAGGAATTTACTATCTTGATTTCTTTTGCGAAGAAGCGAGCCTCGCCATTGAGTTGGACGGTTTTGGTCACGGCCATCCTGATCAGCAACGGCATGATGCCGAACGTGAGAAATTCCTGACTTCACAAGGAATCAAAGTGTTGCGATTCTGGAATTCGCATTTGCGCCGAAACGCGCAAAGCATTCGTGACACGATTTTTGAAGAACTACAGAAACGCGCGCCGCATCCGCTGCCGGATTACACGAAACCGATGGATAAAAAATAATTTAGTCGAATGCTCGCCCTCATCCCGGCCTTCTCCCCCAGGAGAAGGTGAACCGTTCGCCGCGTTTTTCCGTGTTCAATCCGTATTTCATCTGTGGCTAACAATTACTTTCGGAGGAATTTGGCCACGGCCTCGGTTCGGGTGCGGACTTGCAGCTTTTCGTAAATGCGGCGGACGTAGGTGTGAACGGTTTCGTAGCTGACGCCCATTTTATCCGCGATTTCCTTGTAAAGAAATCCATGGCTTAAAAGGTCGAGCACCTCCTGTTCACGCGGAGAAAGATTTTCAGTGGATTGCGCCGTGGCCGCCGTTTGTTGAAAAGATTGCACGACCTTGCGCGCGATGTGCATCGTCATTGGCGACCCGCCCCGGTGCATTTCCCGAATGGCTTCAAGCAATTCCTTGCTGGGCGTGCGTTTGAGCAGGTAACCGCCGGCCCCAGCCGTGAGCGCATTGAAGATATTTTCCGTGTCCTCGTAAACCGTGAGCATCATCACTTGGGTTTGCGGAATGAGTTGTTTCAATTGGCGCACACATTCCACGCCGTTCATGCCGGGCAGATTGATGTCCATCAGCACGACGTCCGGGCGAACTTGAGGCAGGTCCTTCAGGGCATCCTCGGCATTGGCATACTGGCTTACGCAACGGAGACCATCGGCGCGATTGAGCACCCGTACCAGCGTGCCGCGCAGTTTGTCGTTGTCTTCAACAATGGAAACGGAGACGGGCATGGTTCAATGCAGAATGATGAATGTAGAATGAAGAAACAAGAGTGACGGCTGCGCCAGATGCTTTTCTTCATTTTTCATTCGGCCTTCTTCATTTCGTTCTGACCGGCACAGTCAGGCGAACTATTGTTCCCCGTTCCGATGCCGCGCCAACTTCAAATTTTCCGCCGATGTCTTCCATCCGCTTGCGCATGTTGCGAAGTCCATCTCGCGATTGTGCTGCAATCGTGTCCGGATTGCCAAGTCCACGCCCGTCATCCTCAATCTCCAAAGTGAAATGGCCCGGCTGCAACCGCAGTCGAATCCAGACCTCGGACGCCTGGGCATGTTTGACCACATTGTTGACGGCCTCTTTGAAGGTGAGAAAAACGTTGTGGCGGACTTCCGGCGGAAAGGCAATGGCGGGCAATTGGGTTGGCATATCCGCCCGATAACGCAGTCCGGCGAGCGCAAGATATTCCTGCGCGTATTTGCAAATGTAGGTGACCAGACCGTCCAGCGTGTCATTGGCGGGATTGACCGCCCAGACGATTTCATCGAGTGAACGGGTTGTTTCGCGCGCCGTTTGGGAAATTTGTCGCGCATGCGCTTCAACTTCTTCAGGGGAACTTTTGTCTGTTTCCGCCATTTCACCCAACAGGGCCACTTGCGTCAGGTTTGCGCCGAGCTGGTCATGGAGGTCGCGGGCAATACGGGAGCGTTCCTTTTCCAACGCCAGCTGGCGTTGCAGTTTTTGCGTGGAAACATACCGCACCACGGCGACAACGATTCCCAAAAAACACAGAATCACAACGGCGCGAAACCCTCCGGTCTGCCAAAATTGAGGCTGCACCGTTATTTCAAGGACGCCGCCGGCATCATTCCACACGCCATCTTCATTGCAGGCGGTGACATGGAACTGGTAATGGCCTGGCGGCACCTCGCTGTAATAAGCAATCCGTGTGTCACCGGCCTCCGTCCAGGCGGTGTCACGGCCCTCCAAACGATATTTGAACCTCACCTCTTTGGGTGCGGTGAAATCCAATCCGGTGTAGTGGATTTCAAAACGGTCATGACCGGGCGGAACAACGATGGATTGCCGCCACGCTGAACGGATGCGATTGGTTTTTTGTTCCCGACCATCCACCAGCACGGATTCGATCATGACCAACGGCGGCTGCAGATTCGGTTTAAGCTCTTTGGGATTCACCGACGCCGCGCCTTTGGTGGTGGGAAACCACAGTCCGCCGTCGCCTGTAAGGCATGCGGCAGGTTGGGAACCGCCCGAACATTCGCGCGTCGGCAATCCATCGGCCTTTCCATAAATCCGGCACACAATGGACCCCCCCTTTTCGTTTGCAAAATCGTCCAACGACTTCTTCAGGATTCGCATCAACCCCGCGTTGGAACCAATCCATAAATAACCTTCATCATCTTCGACGAGGTAACCAATGCTGTTGCTGGCAAGGCCGTCGCGCGTGGAATAGCGGGTCCACTTCCCATTGTGAAATCGAGCCAGGCCGTGGCTGAATGTGCCAACCCACAAAGCGCCGTCTTTGTCCTCGTAAAGACAGGAAATGTCGTTACCGGGCAATCCATTTATTTCTGATTGGTGGGAAATAAATTTCCCGTCTTCAAAACGATCTACACCGCGATTCTCCGTTCCCACCCACAGGTTTCCCACCGCGTCTTCTGCGATGGCGTGGATGATGTTTTCCGACAAGCCGTCCTGCGTCGTGTACATTTTCCAGCCTTGTCCATTCCAACACGCCAGGCCGTTTCGGGTGCCCGCCCACAATCGGCCGCGGTGATCTTCGAACAAGGCAAGGATTTGCGGGCCGAGAATTTCCGCGCCGGGAGCAGGTTGAAAATGATTGGTTTGAAATTGAAACAGACCCTCGTCCCGTGTCCCGGCCCAAACTCGCTGCTGTTGATCCACCAGTACCGTCCACGCATTCGAATTTCGTCCAACACCGAAATCCTGCGCGGTATTGGCAAGCCAGTAAGTCATCCCATGCGCGTTAAAAGCCGTCCACAGACCGCCGCGCGCATCCGCGGACAACGATTGCGCATCCCACGGATGAAGTTCGCCCGCCGTGTTGAAAATTTTTCTTTTGATCCGATTCAAGCCGTCGCCATCGGTTCCGACCCACAGGTTTCCCTCGCGATCCATGCACAAGGAAAGAACAAATGCCGACGACAACCCCTGTTCCTTTGAGATATGCTGGCATTTCCCGTCTGCTCCATACCAAAAAACGCCATCGCCCAGCGTGCCAACAATCAGGTTGCCGTCCCTGTCTTCGCAGGTGGAGGTGACGGTCGCATCGCCCCACGGATACGGCCCGAAATTCCTTTCGAGCTGGGTGGAATTCCACTTTTGGACCTGGCCGTTGATCAATCGCCATGTTCCCCCGCGTTGGCTGGCTGAAATGTAATCAAGTTTCTGTGCCTGAATCAGCTGTCCGATGGGAAAGGCCGGCGGTTGAAAATTGGCTGGTTGAAATGAAAACAGCCCCCAATTCTCTCCAATCCAGAGCGCGCCGGACTTTTCAGCGACAATCATCCGGCAAACCGCCGGCGTATTGAAATTAAAATTCCAGACGGCCATTTTTCCATTTTGGTAGCGTCCCAAATAAGCGTCCGCCGTGTAAAGCCACACCGCGCCAGTCGAATCTTCACAGGCTGACACCAACCGCCCTTCATGGCCGCCGCGCCCGAGATCGAAGTTTTGGATTTTTCCGTCCTTCACCAACGCCACATCACCTGTGTCTGTTCCGATCCAAAGATTCGTGTGACTATCTTGAAACAGGCAGACAATCCGCTCGCTGTTCAAACCGGGCGTGTTTTCTTCGTCAAAAACAGTGAAGTGAATTCCATCAAAACGCACCAGGCCGTTGAGCGTTCCGAGCCAAAGGTAACCATCCCCGGTTTGAATCACCGAAATGACCGAACTTTGCGGAAGCCCCTGTTCGGTGCTCCAGGAATCCACAATGAACGGTGAATCGGACCGGTCAGCCGTGTCTGCAACCGCCGAAAGAATGGAGGAAGAAACGCAAAGCAACAGCCATGCGAATTGGAGGGTTCGGCGATTCTTCGGCATGTTTTATTCTTCGAACTATCCAGCCGGATGTAAAGCCGTTTGAAGGAAGCACCAAGCGAAAATGAAGGTGAAAATTTTGACCACGCCGGCGTGGATTGTCCGAACCAAAGCCCGCCGGGCGGGTTGATTTCCCGGACCAAAAACAAAACAACATGGCCTTGATCATGGCCATGTTGTTTGACGAAAGGGGTTTGTGCCTCGAATTAGTCGAAGGCGTGACCGGCGCAGCAGAGAACGTCCTTGATTTTATGCTGGACGAGTTCCTTCACCTTCGCGCGAGCCGGACCGAGGTATTTGCGCGGGTCAAATTCTTTTGGATTCTCGACCACCACCTTGCGAATTGCCGCTGTCATGGCGAGACGCAGGTCGGTGTCAATGTTGACCTTCGTGCAACCGACGCGTCGGGCGACTTCAATGTCAGCTTCCGGCACACCTTGGGCATCGGGCATTTTGCCGCCGTATTTGTTGATTTCCTCGATGAGTTCCTTTGGCACGCTCGAAGCGCCGTGCAACACGAGCGGATAATCACCCAGCCCGGCGTCCATGAGCGCCTTTTTGATGGCCTTGAGACGTTCGAGATCGAGATGCTGTTCGCCCTTGAACTTGTAGGCGCCGTGTGAATTGCCGATGGCGACGGCGAGCGAATCGCAGCCGGATTCCTTCACAAATTTCACCGCTTCCTCCGGATTGGTATAATGGCCGCTTTTGGAATAGCTGCCGCCGGCCTCGCCTTCATCGAATTGCGCGCCCACGAGATGGCCGAGTTCGGCTTCCACCACGCAATTATGTTTGTGCGCGTATTCCACGACCTTCTTGGTGATTTCGACGTTTTTCTCAAACGGCTCGTGACTGGCGTCAATCATCACGCTGGTGAACCCTTCGTCAATGCAGTCCTTGCACAATTCAAACGTGTCGCCATGATCCAGATGCACGGCAATGGGAATTGTTGAGAGGCTGACGGCCGCCTCGATGAGTTTTTTGAGATAAACGGGATTTGCGTATTGCCGGGCGCCCTTGGAAATCTGGAGGATCAACGGCGCTTTTTCCTCTTCGCAGGCCTCAACGATGGCTTGGATGAGCTCCATATTATTGACGTTGAACGCGCCGATGGCGTATTTGCCCTTCAACGCTTTTGCAAACAGCTCTTTGGTATGTGTCAGTGGCATAGGTTTTCGCTTTTAAATTTGCAGTGGCAAAGATGATAACCAAGTCCTTCTGAAAAGAAACAAAAAATACAGCCGCACATCTCCGAATAAATTCCTTTGCGCCGTCGCATCTTTGCGCGAAAAATGCGGTGTGCAGGTGCGATTTCTCCTCGGCCCCGCCGGCAGCGGCAAGACGTTCCTTTGCCTGAAGGAAATCCGTGATGCACTGCGCGAAAATCCTGAAGGCCCGCCGCTGATTTTGCTGGCGCCCAAACAGACCACGTTTCAACTCGAACGCCAGTTGCTTGATTCCGAAAGGTGGGGCGAGCGTCCTCGCGAGCCGAAAGCAACTTTATCCGACGGCTCGCCGGGAGTCTCGCCCCACCAACTTTCAGGTTACACGCGACTCCACATTTTTTCATTCGAGCGGCTGGCACGGTTTGTTTTTGAAAAATCAAGCATCGTGCCCCCTCAACCATTGAGTGAGGAAGGCCGTGTGATGGTGTTGCGCGCGCTGTTGATGCGGCACGAACATAAACTGAAACTTTTTCGCGGGAACGCGCGCCGCCCCGGCTTCGCGCAGGAACTCGGCGGATTGTTCAATGAATTCCGGCAGCATCAATTGACACCGCTCAAACTCCGCGCCCTTGCCCAACGCCCGGACTTGCGTCCCGAACTTGGGGACAAGCTGCAAGACCTCGCGCTGCTGAATGACGCCTACATGAACTGGCTCGCCGAACACGAATTGCAGGACGCAGATTGTTTGCTTGATGCGGCGACCGAAGCGCTGTGCCGGTCTGTCGCAACTCAAAATTCAGAATTCAAAATTCAAAATTTATGGTTGGACGGTTTTGCCGAGATGACGCCGCAGGAACTCGATTTGCTCGCCGCCATTCTGCCGTTTTGTGAACGCGCAACGCTCGCGTTCTGCCTCGATGAATCCCGCGCGCGGAAAGCCGAAAGTTCATGGCTCTCACTTTGGTCAGCCGTTGGCAAAACCTATCAACAATGCCGGCAGCGAATTGAAAATCTGCCCGATTGCACAATCAGCGTTGAAACACTTAAGCGTCTTCCGGACCGAAACCGCTTTACGCACAGTCCTGCATTGCAATTTTTGGAGGCAAATTGGTCACAACCACCGCGCGCCGATTCCGAAAAATCCGCAATCCGCAATCCGCAATCCGCAATTTCACTCGTCGCCTGCCCAAATCCCGAAGCCGAGGCCGTTTTAGCCGCGCGCGAAATTTTGGAATTCGTCCGCCGCGGCAATCGCTTTCGCGATTGCGCCGTGCTTGTTCGCAGTCTTGACGCTTATCACAAGCCGCTGGAGCGCGCATTTCGCCGTTACGGCATCCCGTTTTTCCTGGACCGGCGCGAATCCGTTTCACATCACCCGCTCGGCGAGCTGACCCGCAGTGCGGTCCGCACCGTTGCATTTGACTGGCGGCAGGAGGATTGGTTCGCCGCGCTGAAAGCCGGGTTTTCGCCAGTGGACGAAGCGGAAATTGACCGGCTGGAAAACGAAGCGCTGGCGCGCGGCTGGCGCGGCGCGAAATGGCGCGAACCAATTCAAATCACTGACGATCCCCAATTGGAAAAATCGCTCGAGCGGTTGCGCAAAAAAATCCTGCCACCGTTTGAAAATTTCGCCAAACAGCTTGTGCGGTTGAAAAATGAACCCACCGGTGGGCAATTGGCCGCGGCATTGCGCGGACTCTGGGACGAACTCGATGTGGAGAAAACCTTGGAGCGTTGGAGCCTTGTCGAAACGGAACAATCCGCAATCCGGAATCCGCAATCCGCAATCCATTCGACTGTTTGGGATCAAATGAACTTGTGGCTGGAAAATCTGGCGCTTGCATTTCCATCCCGCGATGCGGGACTGCCGCTGCGCGACTGGCTGCCGATTTTGGAGGCGGGACTTGCGAACCTGACCGTCGGGGTGATTCCGCCCGTGCTCGACGAAGTGCTCGTCGGCGCGGTTGACCGCGCGCGCAACCCCGATTTGAAACTGGCGCTCGTGCTCGGCGTGAACGAATCCGTTTTTCCCGCCGCGCCCGCCGCCCCGACGATTTTGACCGACGCCGACCGCGATGAATTGGACCCTGCGGTTGCGCTTGGCCCGGATTTGCGCGAGCGGCTGGCGCGCGAGCGTTATTATGGCTACATCGCCTGCACCCGCGCGCGGGAAAAACTCGTCGTGACCTTCGCCCGCTTCGACGCCGATGGCAAAACACTGAACCCGTCGTCGCTCGTCGCACATCTGCGACAGATGT
The DNA here is from genome assembly GCA_963835625.1 of uncultured Verrucomicrobiae bacterium. Taxonomy (GTDB): domain Bacteria; phylum Verrucomicrobiota; class Verrucomicrobiia; order Limisphaerales; family UBA11358; genus UBA11358. The sequence goes on along the minus strand of CAWIGO010000010.1, from coordinate 208,540 downwards.
TCCCTGAACTCAAAGTGGAAGAGTTTCACGTGAATACCAGTTTGGGCGAAGCGGAGCATGTGAGTGAAATCGCGCCGATGCTGATGGGAGTCCAGGTAAAGCGGGCTGTCCCCAGCTTGCCGGAGCGGCGCGATGAGGACATCGCGCCCCACCAACAGAATTGGGCGGAGTTGCTGAAAATTCCAGCGCTCGCAACGCTGCTCGAAAATTTGAGCCAGTTGCGCGAACCGGATTCGGCAGAATGTTTGTCTCCCGCGCTCGCGGAAAAAATTTACGGCGCGACATTGCAAACGTCGGTCAGCCGGCTCGAGGAATTTGCCCAGTGTCCGTTTCGATTTTTCGTTCATTCCGGTTTGCGCGCCGAGGAGCGAAAAGTTTTCGAGCTGGATGCACGCGAACGCGGCAGTTTTCAGCATGAAGTCCTAAAAATTTTTCACGAAGAACTGAAAGACGAAGGCAAACGCTGGCGCAACATTACGCCGTCGGAGGCGCGTGAACGCGTTGGCAAAATCGCCGCCGAGCTTGCGCAGAACTACCGCGACGGTCTGTTGCGCGCGGATGACCAAAGCCGGTTTGCCGCGCGCGTGCTGACGGAGTCGCTGCAGGATTTTGTCGAGGTGCTCGTCGCGTGGATGCGCGGGCAGTACCAATTTGATCCGGCAGTGGCTGAACTCGAATTTGGTTTCAACGCCGGCGGTGCGCCCGCGTGGAAAATCAATCTCGACGACAGGCACAAGCTCGCGTTGCGCGGGCGGATTGACCGGATTGATTTGTGCCGCGAAACCGACGACAGCGCGTTATGCGTGGTGATGGATTACAAGTCCGGCGGCAAGAAGCTCGACGCGATTTTGGTCGAGCACGGCGTGCAATTGCAATTACTCGCGTATTTGAACGCGCTGCGGCATTGGCCAAATCCTCAAACGCTGTTGGGAGCGGCCCGGTTGATTCCAGCGGGTGTTTTCCACGTGAATCTGCGCGGCCAATACGAAAGCGGCAGCACGCGCGCCGAGGCGCTGGCCGACGCGGATGAATCGCGGCGCGTGGCGTATCGTCATACGGGACGTTTTGATGCGAGTTTTTTGGATAAGTTTGACAACCGCCCGAATGTGCGGTGTGGCGACCAGTTTAATTATAACCGCAACAACGACGGCTCACTGCGCAAAGGTTCGACTGAAGCGCTGCCGCGCCCGGAATTTGAAGCGTTGCTTGACCGTGTCGAAATGCAATTGCGCAAGATGGGCCGCGCGATTTTTTCCGGCGCGGCGTCCGTTGACCCGTATCGCAAAGGCAGCGAGACGCCGTGCGGATTTTGCGATTACCGCGCCGTGTGCCGGATTGATCCGTGGACACACCGTTATCGCGTGCTGCGCGCGGCACCGAAGGAAATTATTTCATGAACTGCTCGAATTGCCGCGAGGTTTTGGACTGCGCCAGTCCTCTGGCGCTTTGGACGAAACGCCATCCATTGGCAAAGCGGTGGAGGGCCACCGCAGTCCAAGACGCTGTCGCGCTAGCGACTGCGCTTTGCAATTCAAGGCCCCAATACACATCCCAAGTTGAATATCAAATCTTCCTATGACATTGCGCGGCAAATCCGATCCGGATTGGTCCTCGCTTGTCGAAGAATGGAAAGCGACGCAGATGCGGCTGCGCGAACGTATGATTATCACGCCGCTCGAACCGCTGCCGGGATTTGTCGCCGGGGCGGATTGTGCGTTTTCCAATGACAAACGGAAACATTTTTGCTGCCGCCGTCATTTACGATTGTGAAACGCAGCGCATCATCGAAATCTCCCATGCGGTGCGGCCTGCGGAATTTCCCTATGTGCCCGGCTTCTTGAGTTTTCGCGAAGGGCCGGCGGTTTTGCAGGCAATCCGTGCGTTGAAACACGAGTTTGGCGCGATTCTTTTCGACGGTCATGGTTTTGCGCATCCGCGTCGCTGCGGCATCGCGTCGCATCTGGCGATTGAACTGGACAGGCCCGGCGTCGGCGTCGGCAAAAGCCGGTTGATCGGAACGTTTGGAAAACTTTCGCCAAAGGCGGGGGCAACTGTGCCGCTTATGGACGACAACGAACAAATCGGCGTTGTGTTACGGACGCAGAAAGGTATTCGTCCGGTTTTTGTGAGCGTCGGCCATCGCGTGGATTTGGCGTCGGCAATCAAACTCGTGTTGGCCTGTTGCACGCGTTATCGCATTCCTGAACCGACGCGGCAGGCGGACATCGAAGTGGCGGAGTTAAAACAGGCGAGCGGTGAAACTTAATGATACTCCTGCAACGTCTTGACGCTGTAGCCGGATTTTTTGAGCGCGGCGATGCCGAGGGCGGCGGCTTTCGCACCGCTTAGCGTCGTCATGATGGGTGTGCCGGTGTAAATCGCCGTCGTGCGGATTTTGACTTCGTCCTCACGCGGCACCGCGCCGCTCGGCGTGTTGATGACGAGCTGGATTTCCTTGTTCTTGAGCAGATCAATCACGTTCGGACGGCCTTCCAGCAATTTGACTATGCGCTCGACTTTCAAACCCGCCTTTTCCAGCACACCGGCCGTGCCGACTGTCGCCACAAACTCGAATTCCAAATCGGCAAATTGTTTCGCCACCGCCGCAACATGTTTTTTGTGCGCGTCACTCACGCTGATGAAAACTTTTCCGCTCAACGGCAGCGACGCGCCTGCCGCCATTTGCGATTTGGCATAGGCGATGCCCAGATCAGAATCCAGACCCATGACTTCGCCGGTCGAGCGCATTTCCGGCGAGAGCAAAATATCCTGTCCATGAAAACGGTTGAATGGGAAAACGGATTCCTTCACCGCCCAATACTTCGGTTTGATTTCCTTGGTGAAACCGAGTTCTTTCAGCGTTTTTCCAGCCATGACTTTCGCCGCAAGTTTGGCCAGTGGCACGCCAATGGCCTTGCTCACGAATGGCACGGTGCGTGAGGCGCGCGGGTTCACCTCGAGCACAAAAACCTTTTCGTCTTTCACCGCGTATTGGACGTTCATCAGACCGATCACTTCCAATTCGCGCGCCATCGCGTGAGTGTAATCGCGAATTGTCTCGATGACTTTTTTGGAAAGTGTGTGAGGCGGCAAAACCATCGCTGCGTCGCCCGAGTGAATGCCGGCGAATTCGATGTGTTCCAATATCCCCCCGATGACAATTGTGCCGTCACCCGGTTTTTTGAAATGGCCGACGTCGGCGATGCAATCCACGTCCACTTCGGTCGCATCTTCCAAAAACCGGTCCACGAGCACCGGACGCTCCGGCGACGCCTCGACCGCGAAACGCATGTAATGCTGCAATTCGGCGTCGGAATAAACGATTTGCATCGCGCGACCGCCGAGAACAAAACTCGGCCGGACCAAAATCGGGTAGCCGAGCTTTTGGGCGACTTCGAGCGCCTCCGTTTCGTTCGTGGCAACGCCGTTGGGCGGCTGCGGAATTTTCAGTTTGTCGAGCATCGCGGCGAAGAATTTGCGGTCTTCGGCGATTTCGATGTTCTGTGGTGAAGTGCCTATGATGTTAACGCCGTTCTTTTGCAGACCGAGCGCGAGGTTCAGCGGGGTTTGCCCGCCGAATTGCGCGATGGCGCCCCAACATTGCTCGCGTTCGTAAATGTGCAGCACGTCTTCGAGCGTGAGCGGCTCGAAAAAAAGCTGGTCGCTTGTGTCGTAATCGGTCGAAACCGTTTCGGGATTGGAATTGACCATGATGGTTTCGAAACCGTCTTCCTTGAGCGCGAACGCGGCGTGCACGCAGCAGTAATCGAACTCGATTCCCTGTCCGATGCGGTTCGGTCCGCCGCCGAGAATCATCACCTTTTTCTTCGACGTCTTTTTGATCTCGTCATCGCCGCGGTCATAGGTTGAATAATAATAAGGCGTGTAAGCCTCAAACTCGGCGGCGCAAGTGTCCACGAGGCGGTAGCTTGGCAGAAGACCGAGCTTTTTCCGCAGCGTGCGGACTTCATCCTCGGTCTGGCCGGTCAAATGGGCGATTTGCCGGTCGGAAAATCCCAAACCTTTCGCTTTGGCCAGTAATTCGGAGTTGAGCGGTGGCATCTGCGTAAACAGTAAGCCGCAAGGCATCCATCGTGTCCAGTTTGGAATGCAGAAGGTGGAATGAAGAATGGGTAAAATCGGTGTTCAACGGATTGAAGGGAACCTGTTTCTTAATTCTTTATTTTTCATTCTGCCTTTGTGTTCAAATCCGCTTGCCGACTTCGTACTTTTGCTTTACGAAAAGGCGGATGAAAAAAATCGGGTGTGTGCTTTTTTGGCTGTCGTTTTTCGTCCCGATGTTCGCCAGTGCGCAAATTGATCCCGTCAAGCGCGATTTGATTCAGTTCGGCTACAATCAAGCGCTCGAAGGCCACGCGCCATTTGCCGGTTACGCGTTTTATTATCACAACCAGCCGGATTTTCTGCGCACGAACCTCACCTTGCGGCTGGCGGTCGCGCCGGTTTATCTTGATTCGGAGCTGGGCTTCGTTGGCGGACTGGGACCGAACACGGATTTCGCCATTGGCGTGGCTGGCGGCGGTTTTGCGGACAATTATTCGGAGATTCGCGGCGGCACGTACTACCCCAGCGAATCGTTTGATGGCAATGGCGGGGAAATTTCCGCGAGCGTTTATCATCTGTTCAATCCCGGCGACGAAATTCCGCTGAACTTTGTTTTGCGCGGCACGGCGCATTATTCATTTTACAACCGCAACGGCGACACGGCGACCGATTTTGCACTGCCCGCTGATCACGGCGATTTCAGCGTGCGCACCGGCTTGCGCTGGGGCGGCGTCGAGCCGACGTTGTTTCCGCCGCTCGCGATGGAGCTGTCCGTTTGGTATGAGGGTCATTTTCGCAGCGATTCCGGCGTGTATGGTTTTGGCGGCGACCGCGAGCTCAAGGAGCAATCGCATCTGTTTTGGGCGGAAGCGGCGCTGGCGTACACGCTGCCCAAAAGCCAGCAAAGTTTTTACGTCCGCCTGACTGCCGGCACGAGCGTGGACGCCGACCGTTTCAGCGCGTATCGGCTCGGCGGATTTCTGCCGCTCATCGCGGAATTTCCGCTGTCGCTGCCCGGCTACTATTTTCAGTAAATCAGCGCGCGACAATTTACGCTGCTCAATGCGAATTACCTTTTGCCGCTCGACAGAGAAAAACGCTGGAACATTGACATGAACGCATCCAGCGCGTTCGTGGATTATCTGCCCGGCGAATCGCAGCCCGGCAACTGGCTCAACAGCGTGGGCGGCGGCATTTTGTATCATTCGCCGTCCGACCGCTGGAAAATCATGCTCGATTACGCTTACGGCATTGACGCCATTCGTTCCCATGGACGCGGCGCGAACAGCATCGGTTTGCTCGTGCAATTCGATCTCGGCGCCAAGCCCGGCCGGAGCTTCAATTCCACGCAACCATCGCAGTGGCGCGGATGGCAGCGGATTTTCGGCGATTGAAAGTCACGGAAGCCGTTTTCAAATTCATTTTTTCCCGCGCCTGGCGCCGGGGCGGGCCGGGATGCGATTCGATTCAACTTGCGCCAATCGCCGTCGCTTGGTTTATTATGAGGACAAGTGCGCATATGGTGGAATTGGCAGACACGCTACTTTGAGGTGGTAGTGGGGCAACCCGTGCAGGTTCAAGTCCTGCTATGCGCACCAAATTTTTGATTCCCCCCATTCCGCCAAGGGGAAAAACATGGTTTACCAAAAACAAATCCTGCTGGAAACCCGGGGACACCGGCACATGCATGACCTGACGGCGGACGTGGCGCGGATTGTCCATGAATCCGGCGTGCGCACGGGCACCGCCCACGTGTTCAACGTCGGCAGCACCGGCGCGCTGGGCGCCATCGAATACGAACCCGGACTGCTTGAAGACCTGCCAAACCTCCTCGATAAACTCATCCCACCGGGCCGCAACTATGGACACGAACAAGCCTGGCACGACGGCAATGGCCATTCGCATTTGCAGGCAACACTGCTCGGGCCGTCATTGACCGTGCCGGTGGCCGACCACAAACCGGTGCTGGGCACCTGGCAACAAATCTTCCATCTGGAATGCGACATCAAACCACGCCGCCGCGTCGTGGTGGTGACAGTCTCCGGTGAATGATTTTTTCGCGAATGGCGCAGACGGATGCCTATCGCGTTCGCGAATGAACTGCAACCCGGCAAGCGAAAAAGGATTTTCCTTACTTCTGCCCTCCACGCGCCGCAAAAAACTTCTCGGCGTATTTGCCGAGCAAATCCGCCTCCAGATTCACCGCATCGCCAACTTTGCGTTCACGCAACGCCGTGACTTCGTAGGTGTGCGGGATAATCCAGACGCGGAAACTTTTTTTCTGCACGTCTGCGACCGTCAGGCTGATGCCGTCCACCGCAATTGAACCCTTCAAAATCATATAACGCATCACGTCTGACGGCGCGGCGATGCCCAAAACATAATCCGCACCGGATTGTTCCCAGCGGATGATTTTGCCGATACCGTCAATGTGCCCGGTCACGAAATGGCCGCCAAACTCGCCGCTCGCGCGCAGCGGACGTTCCAAATTCACCAGTGAACCGGGTTTGGTGAATTGCAAATTCGTCCGCTTCCAGGTTTCCCGAAGCAAATCAAACTGAACCAGTTTGTTTTTTCCACGCGGAGAAACTTTCACCGCCGTCAGGCAGCAACCGTTGACAGCCAGACTGCCGCCACATTTCAAGCCGCGTCCAGCGACGCCGGCGCGCACGGTCAATTCAATGGATTTTGCCGTCGGTTTGATCCGCTCGGCGATTCCTGTTTCTTCAACAATACCGGTGAACATCAGCTGTAGTTTCAAGTTTCAGGTTTCAAGTTTCAAGCAGACAAATTGTCCCCGAAAAACGCAATGGTTTTGAATTTAATCAACGCGCGCCGTCAGCAGCAAATCCGGTCCGAGCCGCCTCCATTCGACGTCGCGAAGCCGGAGCGCCTCCGCCAGACTTTTCGCGCCTTCGCCCGCGACCGCCTTGTGCGCCTTGCGTCCGCCCAAAATTTTCGGCGCATAAAAAAACGCGATGCGATGCGCGAAACCGCCAAGCAGAAACGATGCGTTCACTTCGCCGCCGCCTTCAACCAGCAGGCTGGTGACATTCTCCGCACTCAGTTTTTTCAACAACCAACGCAGGTCAATTTGTTGGTAGGGCACGGTCTCCGCACCGCGCCGCGGCGCGCTGGGGACAGCGCGCCCTACCTTGATTATGGGCGCGACAAGCACGTCCACTCGCTTTGACAACGCCGCCACACGTTTTTTCGGCGCGGATTTGCTCACGACAATCGTCGTCAGCACGGCGTGCTTGTCGCTCACCACTTTTGCCTTCAACGGCGTCCGTGCCACCGAATCCAAAATAATCCTCCGCAGTCGTTGTGGGCTTTGGGCTTTGGACTTTGAACTTTGGACTGATTTAAACGTCAGGCTTGGATCGTCAGCAAGAATTGTGTTGATTCCCACAAGGATTGCATCCGCTCCCTGCCGCAATTTCATGCCGTGCGCCCGAGCCTGCTTGCCGGTAATCCATTTCGACTCGCCACTCGCCGTGGCGATTTTCCCATCGAGCGTCATTGCCGCCTTCACGGTCACGAACGGCGTGCGATGGACAATCCAGTGGTTGAACGCCTCGTTCAAACACGCACATTCGTCGGCGAGTTTTTGGTGGGGCGAGCGTCCTCGCGAGCCGCGTCCGGGAGGGCGAGAGTCCACGCGAGCCGTGACCGAAAGCTTCGGCTCGTCAGTAGCCTCGCTCCACCGCGTTACGGCGATTCCCGCGCGCTTCAAAATTCCAAACCCTTTGCCAGCGTGTTTCGGATTCGGGTCTGTCGCGCCGACAACCACGCACTTGATTCCCGCCGCGATGATGGCATCCGTGCAAGGCGGCGTGCGGCCGTGTGTGCAACACGGCTCGAGCGTCACGTAAAGCGTCGCGCCTTTTGGGTTGTTGCCGCGTTTTTGCGCATCGCGGAGCGCTTCGATTTCCGCGTGCGGCAGACCCGCGCGCCGATGCCAGCCGCGCCCAATGATTTTTCCGCCTTTCACCAACACCGCACCGACCATCGGATTGGGCGAAGTCATGCCGTAGCCGCGTTGCGCCAAACTCAAAGCCAGGCACATAAATTTCAAATCATTCTTCAAACAACGCCTCCGCAAATTGTTTTGCATCGAACGGCTGCAAATCGTCCGCCTGCTCGCCGAGACCGACGAATTTAATCGGCAGGCCGAGTTCCTTTTGAATGGCCACGACCATGCCGCCCTTGCTCGTGCCGTCGAGCTTGGTCACCACCAGCCCGGTGAGCGGCACGGCCTTGTTGAATTCGCGCGCTTGGTTCAGCGCGTTCATGCCGGTCGTCGCATCGAGCACGAGCAATACTTCGTGCGGCGCGCCGGGCAGTTGCCTGCCGATGACGCGATGCAGCTTTTGCAATTCCTGCATCAGATTGTGCTTGGTGTGCAAGCGTCCGGCGGTGTCAATGAACAGAAAATCCGTCTTGCGCGCCTGCGCGGCGGCGACGGCATCGTGCGCCACAGCCGCCGCGTCCGCGCCATAAGCGCCGGCAATCACTTCGACTTTCAACCGCTGACCCCAAAGTTTGATTTGCTCTATGGCCGCGGCGCGAAACGTGTCGCACGCGGCGAGCAACGCGGTTTGCCCGCGCGATTGAACGGCGTGCGCAAGCTTGGCCGCCGTGGTGGTTTTACCCGTGCCATTGACACCAACAATGGAAACGACGGTCGTGCCATGCGGTGCTTTGATTAAATCGGTTTTATTCGACGCCCCCGTCCCCGCCGAAGGCTTCGACGCGGCAAGAAAACTCTTCTCCACTTCGGCACGAGCGATGGCAAAGACATCCAAGCCGGTGCCGCCCTGCGTTTCATAGTTTTTTTTCACCGCAGCGACAATTTGCGCGGTCATGGCCAGGCCGAGGTCGGCGGCGATGAGCGCGGCTTCGAGTTCTTCGAGCGCGACCGCGTCGAGTTTCGGCGAGCGCGTGACGATGCGTTTGATTTCGTGCGCCAGCTTGCCGTGAGTTTTTTGCAGACCGGCTTTGAACTTCTGAAATAGTCCCATGTTGTAAATGCAGAATGGTGAATGAAGAATGTGGAATTATTTTGGCGCGAGCGACGAACATTTTTCGTCTGCTCTTTTTTTCGCCGCAAAGAGTTTTTCGACGTGTTCGTAGGGCAGTTTAATCCTGCCGATGAGCGGTTTGCCCTTGCTGAAGCCGTGGCAATCGGAGCCGCCGGTCACAAGCAAATGAAATTTGTCCGCGATTTCCAGATAACGCCCGGTCATCGCGGTCGAGTGCCTCGTGTGAAAACATTCGATGCCGTCGAGGCCGGCGTCAACCAGGGCCGGAATCACGTCGTCGGTGCGATTCAATCCCGGATGCGCCATGATCGCGAGGCCGCCGGCCTGATGGACGAGTTCAATGGCATCGAGCGCCGATATTTTGGCTTTGGGCACCCACGCCGGACGGTTCTTTTTAAGAAAACGCCCGAAAGCCTCGTCCGAATTTGCGACGAGCCCGGCTTTCACCAGTGCGCGTGCGACGTGCGGTCGGCCGGGTGATTTGCAGTTGGCCAGCGCAAAAACAGCTTCGGCCTTCAACGGCATATTCAATTCATTAAGTCGCGCGACCATTTCGCGAATGCGGTTTTGGCGGACAACCTGAAACTTGGCGATTTCAGTCAGCAATTTTTGGTTCTGCGTGTCCACGAAGTAGCCGAGGATATGCAACTCCGTGTCCTCGTGTTCAGCGGTCAATTCGGTGCCCGAAATGAAGGTCATGCCCGCCGCTTCGCATAATTCAGCCATGCGCGCACAGCCTTCGACCGAATCGTGATCCGTCAATGAGAGCGCGGCGAAACCAAGTCGCACGCCATGTCCGGCCACCTCCTCCGGCGAAAATGTGCCGTCGGAAAAATACGTGTGCAAATGCAAGTCGGCGAATTTCATTTCACAATCCTCGCCGGACGCATGAGTTCGCTCCGGATTTTGTCCAGAATCCCGTTGACGAACTTGCCGCTGTCCTGCGTCGAAAACTTTTTGGCGATGTCCACCGCTTCGTTGATGCTGACAATGGGCGGAATGTCCTCGCGATACAGCATCTCGTAAATCGCCAGCCGCATGATGTTGCGGTCCACGGTGGCGATGCGGTGCAGTTCCCAATTTTTTGCGTGGCCTTTGATTTTTTCGTCAATTGCGTCGCGGTGCTCGATGACGCCGCGAATCAGCGGGTCGGCGAACAGCCGGGTCTCGGCCTCCTCGGCGGTTGGCGGCGGCAATTCGACCGGTTGTCCCCAGGTCGCCGGGCCTTTCTCACCGGCAATGGCCGCGGCGCGCTGCGTCTGCCAAAATTCCTCCAGCGCGCGATCCAAATCCTCCGGCGGATTCAAATCGTGCTGAAACAAAAACTGCACGGCGCGTTCGCGCGCCTCGCGTCGCTTGCCCATAAATCAAATTCTAAAGTCCAAAGTCCAAAGTCTAAAGTCCAAAGTCAAACAATGCGACGCAACTTGATGGCGATGTAATTTGGTGGGGCGAGGCTACCGACGAGCCGGCTCGCGAGGACGCTCGCCCCACCGAAGTTTTCAAATTGAACCATTACTCACGACTTTGGGCGTTGGACTTTGGACGTTGGACTGGTAAATTTCGCGCATGAGCAAAGTCCGAAAACTCCTGCATACGCGTTATCGCGTCAACGATTTGGAGCGCACGGTGAAATTTTACCGCGATGTGCTCGGCCTCGAGGAAATCCGACGACATAAATCGCCGCGCGGCTCGGAACTGGTCTTTCTCAAGGCACCGGAAAGCGACGAGCAGGTCGAAATCACGCATTTTCCCGGCAGCGGCCCGGTGCAGGTGCAACCCGACCTCACGCATCTCGCGTTTGAAGTGGACAGCCTCGAAGAATTCGGCAAACACCTTGCCAAACACGGCCTGAAATACTCCGACGGCCCGACCACGACTTCCACCGGCACAACTTTTGCCTTCATTGATGCGCCGGAAGGTTACGAAATCGAATTGATCCAAAAAGGCAAAGGCGGCTACTGAAGTGCTATGCGACCCCAAATTATTTCAACTGCGGATTACGATTGCTGCCATCAGGTAGGGATCGCTCTCCGAGCGAGCCGCAGCGGCGCGCTGGGGACAGCGCGCCCTACCAGCTTTTTGCCATGAGCATTCTTATTGTCGGTTCGACGGCGTTGGATTCCATCAAGACTCCGACTGCGAAAAATCCGCGCCTGCTCGGCGGCTCGGCCAGCCACGCAGCGGTTGCGGCGAGTTTTTTCAGTCCGGTGAAATTGATTGGCGTTGTCGGCGACGATTTCCCCAAAAAATACATCCAGCTTTATCACCGACACAAAATCGATCTCGAAGGCCTGCAGATTCGCCCCGGCAAAACATTTCATTGGTCGGGCGAATATGAGGCGAACATGAACGATCGCCGCACGCTGTTGACCGAGTTGGGCGTGTTCGAAACGTTCACGCCCAAACTGCCGAAGGCGCATCGAAACACCCAATTCGTCCTGCTGGCGAACATCGCGCCGGCGTTGCAGCATCATGTGCTCAACCAGATGCGGCGGCCCAAATTCGTTGTGGCTGACACCATGGATTTATGGCTGAACATCGCGCTGCCGGATTTGCTGAAGCTGCTCAAGCGCATTGACGGCTTTGTGCTCAACGACAGCGAGGCGCGTCAGTTGACAAAGGAAGACAACTTGTTCGCCGCGCTTAAAAAAATCCACAAGCTGGGACCAAGGTATGTGATCATAAAAAAAGGGTCGCACGGCTCGATTTTGTCCGGACCGCGCGGCATTTTCATCTGTCCCGCGTATCCGCTGCACACCGTCGAGGACCCGACCGGCGCGGGCGATTCGTTTGTAGGCGGCATGATGGGCTATCTGGCGACAGCGAAAGGTTCGATTGACAACAATATCCGGCGCGCCATGGTTTACGGCAGCGTGGTGGCGTCATTTTGTTGCGAAGGCTTTGGATTAACGCGCACCACAAAAACCAAACGCGCCCACATTGACCAGCGCGTGAAGGAATTGGAAAAGCTGACGAGATTTTAGGGGAGCGCGGGCACCCGCTGAACACATTTGAAATGAAAATCAGTCACGAGGTGCCACGAAAGCGAACGGAACCGCACCTATTTCCGTTCTGCCGGAATCATCGAATTAAATTGGACTAATTTCTCCCAAAGAATTGCGCCATCGGGCCGGCAAAAATTCTTGGCAAACTCCACCGTAAAACGAGTAATGACTTTGCCGTATTCAATCTGGAATTCTTCATTCCTTTCTTTGGCTTGATGGCCGAGTGGTTCAATAATTGTGGTGTAAAGCAAATCGTCGCCGGAAACAAATTTCCAAAAGCTTTGTCCACACTTTTTTACATAATCCACTTTATCTTCCTTTTTCAAACGACCGTAGCAGCATCCATTTACAGCGATAATGTTTTTGGCTGAAGCATTTGTTCCCAGGATACGCTTTGCCTGTAAGAAATTCTGCCGCATCTTTTTAACTTGGCCACTATTGCCCCATTTTGGTCCGGATTTAATAGATACGATATAGTAAATACCATCGCGTTCAAATTCGAGATCAATACCTTCCGCAGACGATTTCTTGCCGGAAAAGACGCGACCACAAATGAAAACCGCCAAGCCTTCAAGAAAACCACCGAATACACCTTCTTCCTGTGATGAAAGATGTGCATCCAGAAATTGTTTCACCAAATCCGGCGCATTGACCACAAATTTTGCCTTAAACAGATAAGGATTTTTTTGCCGTAAAACTTTTTTAAGTTTGAGCGTGGTTAAACTTTCCAGACGGCGTTGATGAAATTCCGGAATGTTTTGCTCAATGTAATTTGTGATTTCTTGAACCGTTACGCTTGGCATTTTTCGCCCCTTTCTCGAAAAGTTGATAATTCTCAACCTCGATTTCTTCTTCAGCTAGACTACAGTATTCAGCCAAAAGTTCAACGCCGACAGAATTGCGCCGCAGTTTTTGTGCAACTGCGCACGTTGTTCCCGAACCCACAAAAGGATCAAGCACCAAATCCCCTTCGTCGGTGAAAAGTTTGATAAACCATTCGGGTAAAGCTTCGGGAAATGCGGCACTGTGACTTTTATTCCCGCATTCGGTCGCCAGATGCAAAACATTTGACGGGTAAGCCTTTTCACGGCCAATCCAGTTTGTGATGTTTTTCCCGAAGCCACTGCCGACTTGGGAATCAAAACGCACAACGTCATTTTTCCCAAGAGACCTCAAGCGTGTGTCTGCCCAATCACCCATTGGGACCATGACCGCCTCTTGATTCATTTTGAAATGGCGTGTCTTGTTGAACTGCAAACAACGCTCCCATGCATCCCGGAAACGGTTCGGCCACTTGCCGGGATAACAATTCTTTTTGTGCCAGATAAATTCTTCCGTCCACAGCCAGCCCTGTTTGCGAAGCGCCAGAACCAATTCAAGGACGAATGTGTGGCGCTCGCCATTCTCAGCTTTTTCCTTGATGTTAAGAATGAACGTACCAGTTGGTTTAAGGACTCGCAGAAACTGTTTGCTACGAGGCAAAAACCATTCCACATATTTTTCCGGTGCAATTCCGCCGTAAGTGTTTTTGCGTTTGTCCGCGTAGGGCGGTGAAGTCACAATCAAATCAAATGTGTTGTCAGAATATTCTTTGAGAACTTCCAGACAATCACCGTGTTTGATTTCAGCAGTGAAGACTTTCACGTCGTTGAATTATCGTTCACTTACCTATCTCGCTTCAACAAAAATTCGGCCAAGGCTTCGAGCGCGACGGCTTTGCCTTTGAAGGTTTTTAATGCGGCGAAGGCTTTGGCCGTCAGTTGCTCCGCAATTTTTCGCGATTTTTCCAGACCGACAATCGCCGGGTAGGTCGCCTTTTGCGCCTGCGTGTCTTTGCCCGCCGTTTTGCCGAGCTGCTCGCTCGTCTGCGTCACGTCCAGAATGTCGTCAATCACCTGAAACGCGAGCCCGACGTGATAGCCGAAATCCGTCAGCGCCTTGAGTTGCGCGGACGTGCAATTGGCGCTCATGCCGCCGAGCCGCACGGAACAGCACAGCAACGCGGAGGTTTTGCGCTCGTGAATGTAGCGCAGTTCGTTCGCGGAAAGTTTTTTGCCTTCGCCTTCCAAATCCGCGACCTGCCCGGCGACGAGTTGCAACGAGCCGGAAGCTTTGGCGATTTCCAAAATCAAATCGCGGTGCGGATAGCGCGGCCAGCCTTTGGCTTGCGCGGCGATTTCAAACGCCTGCGTCAGCAGCGCGTCGCCCGCGAGCACGGCGATGCCTTCGCCGAAGACCTTGTGGTTGGTCAGTTTGCCGCGGCGGAAATCGTCGTTGTCCATCGCGGGCAAATCATCGTGGATGAGCGAATAGGTGTGGATGCACTCAACGGCGCACGCGAGCGGCATGGCGGCAGCTTCGCGTCCGCCACACGCCTGCGCCGCGGCGAGGCAAAGCGCGGGGCGCATGCGTTTGCCACCGGCGAAGAGCGAATAGCGCATGGCTTTGTGAATGGTGGCGGGTCTGGTTTTTTCGCCGGGCAGAAATTTGTCGAGCGCGTGATTGACGGCTTTGGTGCGCGTGGCCAGAAATTGCTGTAAATTGAACGGGATTTTGGCGGACATGACGGTTTGTTTTAGAAAACGTTCCCAACCGGCGCAAGTTTTAAGGGAGTTTTTCTTATTGCATCTGCACCCAACTTGATTAGAATTCCCGGTTCCGCCTATCAAAACATATTGTGAACGCTGAACTTTGCAAAAGAGCCGCCGAGAAAGTCGGCAATCCGAACGTGCTGGTGAACCTCCTTTCGCGCCGTGTGCGCCAGCTCAATTCCGGTGGCGGCGGCTCGAGCCGTCCGCTGATTGGCGACGTGGGGAATCTTGGCGTAGCGGACATCGCGTTGCGTGAAATTCTTGAGGACAAAATGGGTTGGGACGTGCCGGAGCCGGTCGAATTGATCCGTCCGCAAGCCAAGAAACGCAAGAAACGCTGAAATTCCAAATGATGAAGGCAGAATGAAGAATGAAGAAATGATTTATTCTGCACGGGGTTTTTGATTTCTTCCCTCTTCATTCTGCATTTGAAGTGACGGTTTTGTTTCTGCATTCTTCCTTTTTCATTCTACATTGATTTCATGGCCGACATCGTGACCAATCACAAGGCTCGGCGCGATTATCACATCCTCGAAACGTTCGAGGCGGGCATCGTGTTGCGCGGCACGGAGGTCAAATCGTTGCGCGCGGGCAAGGGGCAGATCTCCGACGCCTTTGCGCGCGTGGAAAAGGACGAGGTCTGGCTTTACAACGCGCACATTGACGAATACTCGCACGGCAATCTCCAGAACCATCAGCCCAAGGCCCCGCGCAAATTGCTCCTGCACAAATCGGAAATCCAGAAGCTGTTTGGTCTGGCGGCGGTGAAGGGCAACGCGCTCGTGCCGCTGGCGTTTTACTGGAAGAACGGGAAAGTGAAGGTTGCGCTCGGTATCGGAAAAGGCAAACAGCAGTTCGACAAACGCGAGGATTTGAAGCGGCGCGAGTCGGAACGTGAACTCAAGCGCGCGCAGATGCACCGGTTTAAGGGAAGAAAATAAAACCGCAGAGGCGCGGAGATGCAGAGAAGATACGGAAAATTTGATTGGTAATTTTTACTCTGCGCCTTTGCGTCTCTGCGGTGAAATCAAACCTTTGCTTCGGCGGGCTTCTTCCAATTCCGTTTTGGCGCCTTGATGATGAGGCCTTTTTTGATGGCGCTGGCGGCAACGCGGATGTAACGGACTTCGCCGCTGGAGAAAATGGCCTTTACGCGCTGCAAATTCGGCAGGAAACGGCGCTTGGTGATGGCCGTGATGTGTGTGCCGATGCCGCCCTGTTTCTTGGGCTTGCCACTGCGCCAGATGATGCTGCCCTTCATCGGGCGTTTGCCGGTCAATTCACAAATGCGTGCCATAAAATCCTCAATCAGGAGCGCGAAGCATAGTCATAAAACACCCGGGTGCAAGCACTATTTCCAGAAGGATTTTATTTCACGCAAGCGTCGCGCTGTGAAAATGGGCTTGGCTTTTCTGTCCGGTTGCCGTTGTCTTTGGTTTGCATGAACTTGAACTCTCTTTGCCGCCATCCGGCTACAACTCTACTTTTGATTATCAACTTTGTTGCGCCGCTTGTTGCAGTCCGCGCTGTCGCCGCGGAGACCAACACCGTCCAACCTGGAGCGGCGGCCATTCCGCCGGCGTCTGTGGGAACCAACGCCGACGCTGTCGCGAATTCGGTCGTGAAAGTGTTTTCCACAGTGCGTTACCCCGATTTTTACCGGCCATGGGCCAAGGAAGCGCCGAGTGAAGTCACCGGCAGCGGCGTCGTCATCGAAGGCAAACGGATTCTCACGTGCGCCCATGTCGTGCTTTACGCCAGCCAGGTGCAGGTGCAGGCCAATCAGGCGGGCGACAAGGTTTCCGCCACAGTCGAGTTCATCGCGCCGGGAATCGATCTCGCCGTGCTCAAGCTGGATGACGAAACGTTCTTCAACTCGCATCCGGCATTGCCGCGCGCGAAGCTGCTCCCGGAGGTCAAGGATGCGGTCATGGTTTATGGTTATCCGGAAGGCGGCACGAGCCTTTCCATCACCAAAGGCATCGTGTCCCGCATCGAATTCACCAGCTATAATTTCCCCGTTTCCGGTCTGCGAATTCAAATTGACGCGGCCGTCAATCCCGGCAACAGCGGCGGGCCGGCCGTGGTGGGCGACAAGATGATCGGGCTTGCCTTCAGCCACCTCAACCAGGCCGAAAACATCGGTTACATCATCCCGTGCGAGGAGATTGAGCTATTCCTCCAAGACATCGCGGACGGCCATTATGACGGCAAGCCCGCCATGTTTGATGAGTTGCAAACGCTCGAAAATCCCGCTTTACGCCCGTTTCTCAAACTCGACAAGCCGGTGGAAGGAATGATCGTGCATCAGCCGGACAGCGACGATCCGGCCTACCCGCTGAAGGAATGGGATGTCATCACCAAAATTGGCGACACGCCGGTGGACGACCAGGGCATGGTCAAACAAGGGAACGACCTGCGCATTCGTTTCCAATATCTAGTTCAGAAAACGGCCAAAAACGGAAAATTGCCGTTGACGGTGGAGCGCGATGGGAAAGAAATCCATATTGAATTGCCCGTATCGCCGAAGCATCCGATGCTCTTGCCGGATTTGAGAGACGCCTACCCGTCGTATTTCATTTACGGGCCATTGGTGTTTTCCAGCGCCTCGCAACAGTTCGTCCGTGAGTTCACCAGCGGCAGCCGGGGCGCACGCTGGATGATCTGGTTGAGTTATAAGGGCAGCCCGCTGATAACGCGCATCAGCGACAGGCCGGCTTTCAAGGATGAGGAACTTGTGGTGGTTCCATCTCCCTTCTTTCCGCATAAACTGTCGGAAGGCTATTCGGACCCGTTTTGCCAGGTGGTCAAAACCGTCAACGGCATCCCCATCAAAAACCTTGGCCATCTGGTGGAAGTCCTGCGCGATGCCAGGGACAAATTCATCACCATCGCCTTTGCTGGTCGCGATGGCGAGACGATGGTGTTTCCGCGGGCCGAAATGCTCGCCGCTACCGACGGCATCCTCACCGACAATGGCATCCGCAGCCAAGGCTCGCCCGATACCATGGCCATCTGGAACGCCGGGTCTTCCAAATAAATCACCGGCATACTAAACTCTGCCGGTTTATGGCCACGATCAAACCATTTGCCGCTCTGCGACCCAAACTAGGACTGGCTTCGCGCATTTGCGAACTGCCTTACGACGTCATGTCGTCGGACGAGGCGCGTGTAATTGCCGCCGGCAATCCGTTGAGCTTTCTGCATGTCAGCAAATCGGAAATTGATTTGCCGCCGGGCACGGACATTTACGCGCCGGAAGTTTATGCGAAAGGCAGGGAGAATTTTCAGAAACTCATCCGTGACGGCGCTCTGCGGCAGGACCCGCAGCCGTGTTTTTATCTGTACCGGCAAATCATGGGCGGTCATTCGCAAACCGGCCTTGTCGCGACGGCGAGTTGCGAGGAGTATCTCAACGGCGTCATCAAGAAGCATGAATTGACCCAGCCCGACAAGGAAGACGACCGGTCGCGCCACATTGAAACGCTCAATTCCCAAACCGGTCCGGCGTTTCTGACTTATCGCGCCAGTTCCGCGCTTGACGAATTGGTTGCGATGAAAATTGCGGGGAACCCCGATGTGGATTTCACAGCCAGAGATGGTGTGCGGCACACCTCATGGACGATTAATGACGCGGCGGAAATTCGGCTTATCGAAGCGCAATTCGCAAAAATTTCACGCCTTTACATCGGGGACGGGCATCATCGCAGTGCGGCGGCGGCGCGCGTTTTTCAAAAGCGCCATGGCGCGGGGCACAGCGGACAATTTCTGACCGTGATTTTTCCGCACAATCAAGTGCAGATTTTGTCCTACAACCGCGTATTGAAGGATTTGAAAGGCCGGACGCCGGAGCAATTGCTGAAAAAATTGGAAACGGTTTTCACGATCGAAACCGGAAGCGCGATGCCGAAACAAAAGCACGAAATCGGGCTTTATCTGCGCGGCAAATGGCACACCCTGGCCTTCCGCAACAAGCTGACTGCCGCGGGCGACCCGGTTGACTTACTCGACGTGACCCTTTTACAAAAGCACGTACTCGCGCCTGTGTTCGGCATTGACGACCCTCGCACGAACGGGCGCATCAACTGCATTGGCGGCATTCGCGGCACGGCGGAACTGGAAAAGCTGGTGGACAGTGGCGAATATGCTTGCGCGTTTTCCATGTTCCCGACGGGTATCGAGGATTTAATGGCGGTCGCCGATTCCGGCGGCATGATGCCGCCCAAGAGCACGTGGTTCGAACCAAAGCTCCGCGACGGAATGTTTTGCCATATGATTTAGGGTAGGGACGCCCCGCCGGGGCGTCCGGCAAATCTTCGGACACGCGGGCCGCGCGTCCCTACCTCCGTGAATTTTGCATTCGACACCCGGTATTCAAAATTCAACATTGAGCCGTGCCACTGAATCGCCTCCAACGCAGTCTGCGCGCCACCTTTGCGGGCATGGCCGCCAACCTCGTGTTGTCAGGCACGAAACTCGCCGCGGGCATTGCCGGCCATTCGCATGCGCTCGTCGCCGATGCCGTCGAATCCTTCGCCGACATTTTCAGTTCGCTCGTCGTCTGGCGTGGCGTCGTCGTTGCAGCGGTGCCGGCGGACGAAGACCATCCCTACGGCCACGGCAAGGCCGAACCCATCGCCTCCGCCATCGTCGCCACCATGTTGTTGGGGGCGGCCCTGTGGATCGCCATCACGGCGTTCGGCGAAATCACGAAACCCCACCCGTCGCCGGCGCCATTCACACTCATCGTGCTGCTATTGGTGGTGGCCGTGAAGGAAGGCCTGTTCCGGTTTGTTTCGCACGAAGGCAAAGCGGTGGACAGTTCCGCCGTGCGCACGGACGCCTGGCATCATCGCAGCGACGCCATCACGTCCGTGGCCGCCGGCATCGGCATCAGCGTGGCGCTCATCGGCGGCAAGGGTTTCGAGGCGGCGGATGACGTGGCGGCGATTGCGGCGGCGGGGGTCATCGCGTGGAACGGCTGGCATCTGCTCCGTCCGGCCCTAAGCGAACTCATGGACACCGCGCCCGGTCCGGAAGTGATTGACCAGATCCGACAGATTGCGACAACCACGCCCGGTGTGAATGGCGTGGAGAAATGCATTGTTCGCAAGGTGGGTTATCAGTATTTCGTGGACATGCATGTGGAAGTGGATCCGCAGATGACCGTGCTTCGCTCGCACGAAATCGCCCATGCCGTGAAGGACAAAATTCGCAACGCCCTCCCCGCCGTTTGCGACGTGCTCGTGCACATCGAGCCGCTGAACGTCGCTGCGCGGAAAAGATGAAATAATCCGTTCCCTTTTCCATTTCAGCGGACACTTATTATAGAGTGGACGACCGGCAACCATTGCCAAAACCGCGAAACGATTTGTTAGCGTCGGTGTCTATGTGAAAATGAATCCGACGCATTTCCATACCAATCGGGCGGAGTCGGTGTCTATACTGGTGGCAGCATGAATCCGAGGCGCGCTTTCACACTCATCGAATTGCTGGTGGTGATTGCCATCATCGGCATCCTGGCGGCGATGTTGTTGCCGGTGTTGTCGCGAGCAAAGGACCGCGCGATACAGATTCAGTGCATATCGAATTACAAGCAGGTGGGCATGGCATTGAAAATGTATCTGGACGACAATAACGAGCAATTGCCGCCGGGCAACAACCCCGCCGCACCCAATTACCTCGACTTGTCGGAGACGCCCGCCTACAACGCGACGCAGACCAATTTTATCTCGTATTATCTGGCCGCATACCTTGCGTTGCCGTCGCCCGCCATGGTGGGAACTAATGCCACGAACGTGGTGAAAGTGCTGGCCTGTCCGGGATATTTGCGCACGCCGCCGAACGGCTACAACCCGGAGTCGGATAATTTCGCCCACGCGTTTTCGTTCACGCTCACCCGCCCGAACAATTCGCCGCTGGATCAACTGCCTGGCTATCCGTTTGGCCGGGCGAGTGCGCAGCAGCCGGCGCTCAATCTGGCGGCCATCGCCGCCACCGCGCCACTGGACCAGGTGTGGGCGTTGGCGGACATGGATTTGCAGGCGATTGAATATCCTGACAGCCTGAATGAAAAAGAACCGTTCACAGCCCCACAGCCGGTTCACAAAACTGTGCGCAACTACCTCTTTTTTGACTTTCACGTTGACTCGAAAAAGGCCGGTGACTGGGAAACCTTTTGACGCGCGGAGAAACTTTCCATGGTTGTAACCAAGACACAATTGACGGTGGCTGGCAGCATGGTTTTGTTGCTGGCCGTTACGTTCGCGGTGAAAATGATTTGGGTTCCGAGCGTCGCCGAAACTTTTTTCCAGCTTGATTACCAAAAACTGGAAAAAGCCCCGGCCCACGTGTTCATCCTGCGTCCGACTCAATTTGCGACTTCACGGCGGTCGGGATGTTTTGCGGTGCCGTCCAGCTCCCGCTCCGGCAAATATGATCCAAACCAGATGCGCATGGTCGGGCGCAATGTGTCATTGGCTGAAGTCATGGGGATGGCCTATCAATGCCCTGTCTCGCGCGTGGTTTTGCCGCCCGTTGTCCCCACCAACAGGTTTGATTTTCTCGTGACCGTGACTGGCCAGCCGGTGAAACGCTTTCGCGACGCGGTCAAGAACGAACTTGGCTACACCGCGCATTGGCAGGAGCACGACGCCGACGTGTTGGTGCTCAAAGTTCAACATCCCAACAGTCCCGGTCTGAAGCCGGGCAGCGCCGGCAAAGAAAATGTCACATACAATATGGGCAAACTGTATTTCCGCCACGCGTCCCTTCAACAGATCATCAGCATGGCCGAAGACCGGTTTAAACAGCCCGTCCTTGACAAGACCGGACTGACGGGGTTTTACGATTTCACGGTGGTCTGGCAAGGACCCGGACGCAGCAACCCGACTGACGAAGCCTTTAAAAAATCACTGGCCGAAATGGGACTCGCACTCATCAGCGACAGCGAAACAATGCAGATGCTGATGGTGGAGGAAACCCGTTGATGAGCTGGAAAAGAAAACCGCCTACACCGTCCAGTCCCAATGACTTTTGGCTTTGGGCTGAATCCGGCTTACGGGTACGCTTGCCCCACCAAAACCAACGCCTTGCATTTCCTCTTTGCGCGTTTGCCATTTTGACGGTTTAATATCGGTGCATGAAAATCGTTTTAGCCTATTCCGGCGGCCTCGACACCTCGGTGCTGCTTTCGTGGCTCAAAGAAACCTATGATGCCGAAATGATCGCCTTCTGCGCCAATATCGGGCAGGAGGAGGAACTGCGCGGCTTGGAGGCGAAGGCCAGAAAAACCGGCGCGTCGAAAATTTATATCGGCGATTTGCAGGAGGAATTCGCGCGTGACTTCATCTATCCGATGATTCAGGCGGGCGCGATTTACGAAGGCCAGTATTTCCTCGGCACCAGCATCGCCCGGCCGCTCATCGCCAAGGAAATGATCGAAGTCGCCCGCAGGGAAAAGGCCGATGCCATCGCCCATGGCGCCACCGGCAAAGGCAACGACCAGGTGCGGTTCGAACTGACCGCCGCCGCGCTCGCGCCGGATCTACAGGTCATCGCCCCGTGGCGTGACGCGCGGTTTCGGAGAGAATTTCCCGGACGGCAGGAGATGATTGCCTACTGCAAACGGCACAAGATTCTCCCGCAGAGCGGGACCAGCGCGAAGAAACCATTTTCGAGTGACCGGAACCTTCTGCACATTTCCTACGAGGCGGGCATTCTCGAAGACCCGTGGCTGGACGCGAGCGACAAAAAGTTTCGCGGCTCGTTCAACACACTCTCCGTGTTCCCCGAAGACGCGCCGAACAAACCGGAGTTTGTGACGCTGGATTTCGTGAAAGGCAACTGCGTGGCGGTGAATGGCAAAAAACTGTCCCCGCTCGGCGTGATGAAGGCGCTGAATAAACTCGGCGGCAAACACGGCGTCGGGCGGGTGGACATGGTGGAGAACCGGTATGTGGGCATGAAATCGCGGGGCGTGTATGAAACGCCCGGCGGCGCGATTCTGCATTTTGCGCACCGGCAGATGGAAAGCCTCACCATGGATCGGGAAGTCATGCACCTGCGGGACTCGCTGATTCCGCGGTACGCGGAGCTGGTGTATTACGGCTACTGGTTCGCGCCGGAACGGCTGGCATTGCAGGCGCTGGTGACCGAGAGTCAGAAAAACGTGACCGGCACCGTGCGGGTAAAGTTATATAAAGGCAACATCATGGTTGCCGGCCGCAAATCTCCCGTAAGCCTTTACAACCCGCACATCGCGACGATGGAAGCTGATCCGATCCCGCATCGCGGGACTTACAACCAGGACGACGCCACCGGCTTCATCCGGCTCAACGCGCTGCGGTTGAAAGTGGCCGCTAAGGTACAAAAGAATAAATAAAATTGGCGCGCGAAGCGCGTCCCGCTCTGCGGGATCGCGGCAAAGATGCAGAGGAAAAAGAGGTGAATCAGCAACCCATCGCAAATTGCGATAGGTTCAGATAGATAAACTTGAGGTGCCAATTTGGCACCTCAAGTTGGATGGCAAAATCTTTAAGGTCACAATTTGTGACCTTGAAGGAAGTCTAATTTGATATCGCAATTTGCGATGTCAAAACATAAGCGGCACAAATTGTAACCGGTTCAGAAGGCAACGAACATGAGCAATCAAACGCCATCGCGCGTGGACAAAATCGGCTCGCTGATTCAAACGATTCGGGAAAAGAAAGTTCTTCTCGATGCCGACCTCGCTAAAATCTACGGTGTGGAAACCGGCGCGTTGAATCGTGCTGTGACTCGCAATCGCAAACGCTTTCCTGCTGACTTCATGTTCCAATTGACGAGGGAGGAGTTTGAAAACTTGAGATGCCAATTTGGCATCTCAAGTTTGCACGGTGGACGGCGGTTCTTACCGTACGCTTTCACCGAGAATGGCGCAATCATGGCGGCCAATGTCTTGAACAGCCCGGAAGCCGTGCGCATGAGCGTGTTTGTGGTGCGTGCATTCGTGAAAATGCGCGAATTGCTTGGCGGGACAAAGGAACTCGCGCGCCAATTGGCTGACTTGGAAAAGAAATTGACCGCGCGACTCGACGGACATGAAATCGCTATTGTAGAAGTGCTCCGGCGCGTCATGGAAATCCTCGACCCGCCGCCACCGCCACCGGAACCGCCAAGACGGCGGATTGGTTTTCATGTCGGATCGGAAGAGAAATCTGAAAGCAAAGCCAAGATACAGAGGAAGCATTGAAGTGGACCTCGATGCTGCAGCCAGTTACTTCCGCAAAGGAGTCGATGGCCTGCGTTCATCTTGCAAAGATGGGGCGCCTTGGGTCTTTCTATCGGCTTCAGCTTTCCTTGAATACTTGGCCAAGCTAGTCGAAGGACAAGATAAGGGACGCGACGGGTACAAAAATTTTGTCAGAAATTGGATGAACCAGGTCCGACCACTGTACAGGGACTTTGTTTACAAAAGTGGAGAGCAAGACTTGGATGTTCAAATGTATCATGTCCTTCGGTGCGGAATCGTTCATAATTTTTCGCTCATTCCGGACACAAGAGCGCGTGCTAAAGGTGGGCGCGATAGATCAATCGTTCTTTGCCATGCAGAGGAACGCGACAAAAATAATTGGACTCACCTCATGCAATATCAAACCTCCCAAATTACAGATGCTGCACTGTTCGTTGCGGAGGACTTTGTTGATGACATCGGAAAAGTCACAGACATGATCTTCACTCAGGCTGCGACGGATCAAAAAGTACGGGACAACATTGAAAAATGGTTACACCAATATCCTCCAATCACAGGCGGTTTTTAAATGGACAGAACATCACATTTTAAACCCTCAGTTCAAGTGTGACTATGTTCAACTCTGAAAGCTTTCACGAGTAAAATCTCCCCACTACCGCCCGCCGCCCCGTCCTGTGAGGAGTGGAATCTTTGTCGCTATTCGTGATTGGCCTTGCCAGAAAGGGTGAACGGGAGTTTGCTGATGGCCACGATGGAATCACGAACGAAGGTCTGACGAATCGCGCCATGAATGACGAATCTAACTGTGTGGCGTTGTGGAAGAATGCTGCCGCTATCATTATTACCGTTGTGGGTGTGATTGGTGGAATTGCTGGCGCTGCTACCTGGATTCACCATTCTGCTCAACAGGCGGTTTTAGATGAAAAATTCCTAGCAACACTCGCTGCTCGCGTTCGACCAACTTGCATTTTTAATAGTCGTGGAGCAATCGAAGCTGATCTTGGTGCGAGTGATTACATTGAAGACATTCAAGTGATTCCAGAGCCGGAAGAATATGGATACGAAATTACAATCAAAGCAAAACGGTTTCTTGCATATCCGCCTTTGATAACAGGCCTCGATGCCAATTTGTTTCCACAAGATGCTATTCGTGGCAAAATGTATGATTGGAAAATTGAGTTGTCTCCTAAATCTACGACAATGCCAATAATGGCTGAAAGTCCGATGAATACTAACACTGTGCATCGTTTCAAACTGGAGATTCTCCACTGATCAAAACTTGTATACCACATCGCGCTTATTTTTGACGGTGAAATTTGCGAAGGTGTTTCGCATGAGTTTACGGCGAGATAGGCGCTGCTTCCTATTACGTTGCGAGGCTCTTTTGAGGTCTAGGTTTTGTGTTGTCATCCTATAAATGGCGTGAAGTCAACTTATAGACGAAGGCTGAGTGCATATTTACTTGTAAGGCAGCAACTTGGGGATTGTAGCGAGTCAACTGGCATGCGACCGTATTCACATCCCCCGTCACCGCCTGCCGCCCCGCTCCGTAAGAAGCGGAATCTTTGTCGCCACCCGCAAAGCGCCAGAGGACTGGCGCACTCCATGACGCTTCGCGCGGTTTGTAAGTCGCCGAGAAACGCCTCGCGTTTTGGACTGCGGCGGCCCTCCGCCGCTTTTCTTCAGGCCTGTTCAAATCCCCCGCCACCGCCCGCCGATTCGTAAGGAACGGAATCCTTGTCGCCACCCGATTTTCTTGATTTGTATTTACAGGATGTTTTGCCCGGCGTGTTGAAACAGATCAGTTACGCGCCCATGCTACTTCATTGGCGCGACGGGGCAGGAACGGCGGGATTTCAGTACAACAACTGGAGACGATAAAATCGTTGTGGGTCGGGTCCAATGAGATCGGTTGCGGTCGCTGTTGAATTGGTCGCGGTGATGGCGACCGCCCAAATTGAGCCAGTTGGTTTGGAGCAAATTGGTCTCGTATTGCACTTGATACACAAGTCCGGTCAGGGCATTCCAGGTGAAGTTGAGCGTGCCATTCGTTTGCGTCAGCGTTTGGAATAGAGTGGCCGGAATGGGCGTCACGCTCACGTCGTCGAGCGCGAGATAGGTGGGATCATCCCGCGCACCAATCTGCAGGACGGTGCTGCTGCCGCTGGCGGTGACGATGAACTGCAGATTGGTCCAGCCGAGTTCGGGCATGTCGACCAGATCGATCAGCGTATTTCCATTCCACGACACGTTAAATTCATTTGGCGTCTCGCCGTCTGGACTATCCATCCACAACGACAGCAGATAAGCCTGGCCGGCGAACGTCGGCACATTCTGCGAGAGGTAAGCCAGCACGAATGGCTCGCCCAACGCAGCGAAATAAGTTCCCGAATGGGGATTGATGGTGGCGGTGTTGTAGATGATGGAGGTTGTGACAAAATTGATGGGCGCGCCGTCCCCATTCAAAGTCCAGCCGGTGAAATCGCCGGTCTCAAAATCGCCGTTCTGAACCAGCGGCTGTCCAACCAGCAAAATGAACGGCAGGATGACAGCCCCGCCGTTCTGGTTGGTGATCACCACGTTTGCATTGTAAATTCCGGAGGCAAGACTGTTGGCGGCGGAATTCAAGCTCACCGTTAATGTGGTTTGCCCGCCAGCCGCCAACGCGCCGCTGTCCGGTGAAGCCGTGAGCCAGGGTGCGGGGCTATTAGCACTCCAATTCAGTGAAACTGGCCCCATGTTGGTCAACGAAAAGTCTTGCGTGGTCACGTTAAAGGGACCGCCAACCGATCCACTGGAAGTAAAGCCGTTGGTCGGCGAGACTGCCAGCGGCTGCAAGACTTGCAGTGTGAACCGACGGCTTTGGGCGATGCCGCTGGTCATGTTCGTGAAAACCAAATTGGTAGCATAAATTCCCACAGGCAGGTTACTGGCGATGGAATTCAGACTCACCGTCACATGGGTGGAACCACCAGCAGCCAAAGTGCCGCCTGTCGAGGAAACATCAAGCCACGATGGAATGCTGTAAAGCGACCAGTTGAACGTGGCACCGGAATTGGTCAGTGAAAAATTTTGGGCAGTCACATTGAATGGACCGCCGACTGGACCGATGGCGTTGAAGCCTGCTCCCGGCAGAATTCCAAAGGTGTCAGGGGTCGCGAGGGCGGTGATTAAAGTCATTCCGTTCGGTGTGCCCCAACCGGTGCAAAGATCATAACCCGGAACGGCAAAAAAATTGTTCCCGATGCTGCTGTTTATGTTATTGCCAGTGGTGATGTCGTGAAAATCAGCAGTGTAATTCACACTGTTGCCAATGGCGTAAATGGCCGGGTTGATAAAACCGACCGTTGACCTGCCAGCAGACGCGGCTTGTTGATTCACCAATGCAGTAAAACCTGCCCACAACGGCGCCGCACAACTGGTGCCGCCGCAACTTCCCGATTGGCCATTGCCGTAAATGACCCAGACGTTATCCGCAGTCAAAGCAACATCAGGAACGTTCCGCAAAGTCGTCGAGCCTTGATTGGTCGTCATGTTGATGCTGGTTTGCCAGCTCGGAATCGGGATGTCGTTGAAATTTATACCGCCGCCGCTGCCAATGCCGTTACCCCAGTTCCAAACCGTTTCCGAAACCCACGAGCCACCCGGCCCGGTCGTGGACAGGGTTGTCCCGCCAACCAGCGTGATGTTCGTGTCGTCAGCCCACTGGCTTATCCCTGAATAATAGGCCCCGTAATCACCCGATGCCTGAAAAAAGGATTGCCCCTGCGCGGCAAATTGTTCGTAGGCGATGTCAAAATTCGGGTCGTCACCAGTCAGCCACGATGAACTGATCTGTTCGGCCAGGTTATCCGAAGCGATGCAGTTCAAAATATCGAGAACGCCTGAAGAGTTATTGGGAGCTTCGTAAACAATAACACCGGAGAGTCCCGGCGCCATGGAGATGGCCATTTCAATGTCCAGGGACACCTCAACATTGTAGGCGCCGGGAGTCCCGCTGAAGCTGTTCAGCAACACATTCGTCAGGGTGACATTCGGCAGGCCCGCCTGACCTTCATAGTTGGTGATGTCACTGGTGTAATAGCCGTCCAATTCCAAAAGCCCGACGGCCTGTCCGGAACCATCGAGTGTCACACTCGGAACATAAGCCGCCCGAAAATCGTTCCCACGATACGAACCACCTGGCCCTGAACCGGAGGCTGGCGTTATCCTCGTCAGGTTGTTTAATGGAGTCACTTTAAGACTCATCGGTCGAGGCACGATGAAATTATCCAAACCGCTGATGTGCAAAATCGGAACGGTCAAGTCCACTGAAGGCTCAACATCCGGCGCGTAAAACGTCCGCGCTTCCGTTGGATGCTGGTAAACCTGCATCGTCACATGAAACGCCTTCTCTATGTCTGCCACCGGCCCGCTCACGTCCAAAACTACACGGTTTGGATGTTTGCCAGTTACTGTGAGACCTTTCGACTCCATGAAGGCGATCACCGCCTGATAATCCTGTTCCGTCGGGCCGAACTGTTCCGTGAACTGCTCTGGTGTCAGGTAGTGACGGTAGTTCGGACTGGCCGGGTCATAGATTTGCTGAAGCAGATTGTTGAGCGCTTGCTGGTTTCTCAATGGCAACCCTATCGCCAAGTTCAGACATTTTTCAGGTGAAAGCCTCCTAACAGGTTGCAAATGTAAACGTTCCACGACCCGTGGCACATGATTATGCAAAAACCGTCTCTCGGGACTTTGGGCGCGTGCCGCAAACGGGAGTAAGACCACCGCGCACGCGATGGCAATAAACCGTCCGCCAAACAATCGCCTGGCAAATTTAACGGACATGCCGTTTTGCATGAAATTACTTATACACCGACATTTCCCATATGGCCTTGGCGCGACCATCGAGTGCTGAGTGTTTTTCCCCGTGCGCCAATCGTTCAGCAGATCCTCCCCCAAGTCGGTCAGACCCAGTGCCTCATCGAGTTCCCGGTAGGCCAATAACCCGGCGTCGGACGTGACCTTGGAACCTTGAAACTCCAGCTTCAAACGACCATCGAAAGTCACCCGCAGAGCCTGCTTGTTGCCTGTACCCATTGGATTCTCCGTTTTTCGTTGCTTCAACATTAACCACAGACCACAGCCTTCGCTTCTGCAGCTCCATTGTATGTCAATGACATTGACTTGTGAAGCAAATTCGGGAAATCCGGGTTACAACCTCCCTCGCCCTGACCCTCTCCCCAAGGAGAGGGAACAGCCAGTGGGCATTTCCGGTTTTGCGGATGATCGTCCGGTTAATCCAGTCACACGACATTCCAAGCACGCGGCGAACGATTCTCCTTCTCCCCGGGGGGAGACTTGAGCCGATTGGGAATCGGTGAAAGGAAATCGGCGAAGCCGAAAGCCCGCAGGGCCGAGCGAGCGGGCGCGAGTGAGTCAACGCCGGGATGAGGGCGAGTGTTCAAATCATTCTGGCCACGGCACAGCCCAAGCCCTGCCCCGCTACATGAGGAGCGGAATCTTTGTCGCCAGCCGATGATTGCGTGGTTCAGGTAACGAAGTTACCCTCGCGCAAATCAAAACCAACTCATGCCAAAGTTGAATTTCACTTTCATGTCGCTCGCCGGCCTTTTGTTTTTTTCAGCCGCCATTTCCCGCGCGCAAAGCACGAACGCGCCGATTGACGTTTACGACGGTTTTGAGACGGCCAAGTTGAGCAAGATTTGGGACACGGACAGATTCGAAGCCGGCGCGGTGACGATGCAGACGAACATTGTCCGTGCCGGCCACGGCGCGGCAAAAATTACGGTTCGGCCCCGTGATAAATTTGAAACGGGCATCAAAGGCAGCAAGGACAGTGAGCGGGACGAATTGTTGGAAGCAAAAAAGCCGACCTCGAAGGAAGACATGGCCTACGAACAATCCTTCAGCATGTTTATCCCGACGAATTTTCCCATCGTGCCGGTGCGGCTGGTCATCGCGCAGTGGAAGCAGAACTGCGGCGGCAACGACAATTGTTCGGACGACAGTCCGGTGGTGGCCATCCGCTACGTTTCCGGCGTGCTTAAAATCACCCATCAGACCGGTCGCCACCAAACGACGCTTTTTGAAACCAAGGAAGAGCTGCGCGGCAAGTGGCTCGATTTCAAATTTCAAACCCGTTTCACGACCAACGAAACCGGGCGCATCAAGGCGTGGCTCAACGGCAAGCTGGTGGTGGATTACAAGGGCGTAAATGCTTATCCCGAAAACGCGACCACCGGCTACACCCATCCCGGCCGGTTTTATTTTAAGATGGGATTATATCGCGATTTAATGCCCGAGCCGATGACCATCTACATTGACGAGTATCGGAAAAAGGAATTGCCGGAAACCAATCTTTAAGCTCCGTAACTTCAGGCGGGCGGTAAACTTTCTTTACTTATATTTTCTCCGCAGCAATTCTGCATTCCGTTTACCCGTTTTATTCGTATGAAATTTTCGCGCACAATTTTTTTATCCGTTTTAGCCATGGCCGTCGCGGCCAGGGGACAACCTTCCAATTCCGTCGCCGGCCCAGACCCGCGGGAAATTCCATTGCCTGCAATCAAGACCGCGATGGGCACGTTGCCGGGCGTGAACGATTTGCCGGTTCGCCCCGAGCTGCCCGATGTGACGACGATGAACGACGGCACAAAAGTCACGACGGTCAAGCAATGGGAAAAGCGCCGCGAGGAAATGAAAAAAATTCTCGAGTATTACGCCATCGGCCAGATGCCGCCGCCGGGAAATGTGAAAGGAGAAGAGGTCCAATCGCAATTGGTGCTGGATGGAAAAGTAAAGTATCAACTGGTGCATCTGACCTTCGGGCCAAAAGGGAAACTGGGATTGGACATTGGTGTCTTCATGCCGGTCGCAGGCGGGCCGTTCCCGGCCATCATCTCGCAGAGCGGCACGCCGCCCGGCGCGACACCGTTGCCGCGCCTGCCGCAAGGTCCAACCCAAGGCAAAGGACAAGATGTTTTGCTCGTAGTCGGCCCGGCAACGAACGCAAGTGCGGCGGCAACAACTACCACCCGTGGCGGTCACGGCATACCGGCCAACGCCGAAGAGATTGCGCAGCGTAACAGCGAATTGTTCCGTCGCGGCTACGCGCTCGTGATGTTCAACCCGAACGATTGCGCCGAGGACACGACGTTGCGCAATGAAGATGGCAGTTGGGCGTTTCGCCACACGCGATTTTTCCCGGCTTATCCCGGTTATGATTGGGGCATTCTCGCGGCTTGGGCATGGGGCGTGTCGCGCGTCGCCGATTATCTTGAAACGGATCGCGCGATTGATAAAACGAAGCTCATCATCACCGGCGCGTCGCGCAACGGAAAATCCGCGATGATCGCGGCGGCGTTTGACGAGCGGTTGATGGGCGCGCCGGTCGTGACGGGGGGCGGCGGCATCGGCGCGTATCGCTTCGCTGGGCCACGCCACAGTGAGACGCTGGACATCATGCAGAAAAAATATCCGAACTGGTTTTCGCCGCATCTGCATGAGTTCTGGGGGCAGCGCGAGAAATTGCCCTTCGACGAACACTGGTTTCTCGCGCTGTGCGCGCCGCGCCCGTTCATCGCCCTGGAAGGCGACGGCGATACGATTTCGCTTCCCGAAGCGGTCAGGCAGTCAATCCTGGGCGCGCAACCGGCCTATGAACTTTTCGGCGCAAAAGACCGGCTTGGTGTGAATTACGCGCATCATGCGCACGCGTTCACGCAGGAGGATTGGACTGCGATGATGGACTTTGCCGACAAAAATCTTCGCGGAATGAAAGTCGAGCGCACTTTTGATCATTTCCCGACGGAAGCGGAACTCGACACTGCGGCGGCAGCCAAGGCTGCGTCACCTTCGTTCCGATGATTCCCATGAAAAAATTATTTTTCCTCCTATTTCTCGCGGTCGCGCTTTTCAGCACTGACGCCGCAACGAAACTTCCATTCAACGTCCGCGACTTTGGCGCGGTCGGTGATGGCACGAACAAGGACACCGTCGCCTTCCAAAAGGCGCTCGATGCGTGCGCCATCGCCGGCGGCGGCGAAGTGCTCGTGCCCGCCGGCAACTATCTCATCGGCAGCGTGCAGATCGGCAACCGCACCATCCTCCGGCTGGCAACGAACAGTGTCATCACCGGCAGCGCGGACACCAATGATTACCCGATGCTCGACGTCCGCTGGGAAGGCCGCTGGCAACCGGGCCGCCGCGCGCTCATCTATGCGGCGAACGTGGATCATACCGGCATCATCGGGCCGGGTCGCATTGACGGGAATCCTACCGTCGCCGCACCGCAGAATCCCCGTGGCGCGGTCGTCCTTGAACCCATCTCCTGCAATGACGTTCGCTGGGAAGGTTTCACCGTGACGCAAGGCGGCAATTGGGCTACCCACCCCACTTACTGTTCCGACGTCGTGATCAAAAACGTGAACATCAACGGCGGTCGTGATGGCATTGACATTGATTCCTGCAAAAATGTCCGCATCGAAGGTTGCGACATCAACACGGGCGACGATTCCATCAGCCTTAAATCCGGTCGCGGCTTGGATGGCGTGCGCATCGGCAAGCCGACGGAAGACGTGCTCATTACCAAATGCAACTTGAACGGGCAACGTTTTGCCTGCATTGGCATCGGCAGTGAAACCTCCGGCGGCATTCGCAACGTGCGGATCGAACATTGCCAGTTGACCAGCCACACGTATGGCATTTATGTGAAGACCCGCATCGGTCGCGCCGGAGTCATCGAAAACATCGCGGGCGATGACCTCGACGTGCTGGCCGGGGGCTTTCTCCGCGTCAACTTGATCAGCTCCGGCAACAAAAACACAGCGGACGATCCGGTGGAGGGACTGGCTGGCTACCCGGTGGGCCGGAACTTCCACTTCACCAACATCCGCATGACCGGCACCACCCTGGCCGATGTCAGCCAGATTGCTGCGGAACGACCGCTGGATGGGCTGATCCTGAAAAACATCACTGGCACATGCAAAAAGGCCATCACGCTACAGAACGTCAAAAATGCCGTCCTGCGCAACATTCACGTGACTGGTTACGAAGGTCCGTTCCTTACCCTGACCAATGCCTCGGGCATCGGGTTGGAAGAGCTGAAGCAATAGCCAAATGTAGGGCTACGATTCAACTGTTCAACACCATCACGGCCCAGTCGTTGTTTGTCGTCGAGAGCACGACCATGCATTGGTCCACCTTCACCGTCGTGGCGTAGAGATACAGTATGTCAATCTTTTCCTTGGCCAGTTTCTCGGTGATGAACTGCAGCTGGCCAGCCTGGTTTTCGCATTCGACGAGGATGACCTTGGCTTCCTGCACTTCCCAATGCTTTTCGCGCAACGCATTCATCATCCGCTGATACTCGTTGCTGACCATCTGGATGATGGCGTCCTGACCGTCCACGGTGGCTATGATGGCGTCGAGTTTGATGCCCTTTTCCGCGATGCTTTTGGCGACTTGGGCCAGCACGCCAACCCGGTTATTCAGCCGGACGATTGCTTCCTTCGCCAATTTTGCCTTTATCATACGGCCTCCCATCGGTTTGCCACTTGGCCGCGCCACCGGCCCGTGGCGTTTTCCAGCTTCAGTTTTATTTTACCACATCTCCATTAGTTTTGCTCCACTGAATTTACGAAAAAATTGATTCAATCTTCTCTACGCCTTTGCGTGGCAAGGTTTCAATCCTCCGCCCGTTCGCCGGCGGGGGCCATTTTGACGAGGCGCGGGAAAAACTTGGCGAGCGGTTCCACCAAATCGGTCTGCGCGGCCATGACTTCCTCGATGTTTTTGTAAACCATCGGGACTTCATCCAGACCGGCGGAAATCAGTTTCACGCCGCGTTCATCCAGGTAGGGCTGCACCATTTTCCAATTGAAACTTTCCTTCGCTTTGTGGCGGCTCATCACGCGGCCCGCGCCGTGTGCAGCGGAGTTAAGCGACGCGGCATTACCCTTGCCGCGCGCCACGAATGTCGGGCTGGCCATCGAACCGGGGATCACGCCCAGCACGCCCGCGCCCGCCGGCGTCGCGCCTTTGCGATGGACGATGAGGTCGCGTCCGCCGTGGCGTTCCTTCCACGCGAAGTTATGATGATTTTCGATGTCCAGCAGCACACCCGCGCCGAGATGACGCGCGATGTGTTTGTGAATGAGATAGTGATTGGCAGAGGCGTATTGGCCCATTAATTCCATCGCCGCCCAGTATTCCCGGCCGTCGGCGGAATCGAGGTCGAGCCACGCGAGAAAATTCAATTCCTTCGGCAAATCCCTGTGTTTCTGGCGGGCAACCCGGCTGTAATGGTCGCAGACCTGCGCGCCGGTGCCGCGGCTGCCGCTGTGGCTCAACAAGGCGAGATAGGTGCCCGGCTCAAGACCGAGTTCCTTGTTCTCCACGGTGAATTCGCCGAACTCGACGAAATGATTGCCGCTGCCGCTGGTGCCGAGTTGCGCCGCGGCCTTGTCGCGAAAGCGTTGCGTGACGGGGCTGACCGACCAGTCCTCGTCCATGACCGGATGCGAGCGGCGATGTTTGAATTCCACGCCGATGCCGAAGCGCGTCTCGGCTTCAATGGCGCGGATGAGATCGGTTTCGCGGCGGCGCAGCCAGTCGAGCGGCAAATCGAGCACGGTGAGTTTGACGCGGCAGGCGATGTCCACGCCCACAGCGTAGGGGATGACGGCGTTGTCGGTGGCCAGCACGCCGCCGATGGGCAGGCCGTAGCCGACATGGGCGTCGGGCATGAGCGCAGCGGCGACGGAGACGGGCAACCGGCAGGCATTCTCCATCTGCTGGAGCGCGTTGGCGTCCAGATCCACGCCCCACTGGCGGTAGGTGATGGGCTGGCCGGGCATGAGAAACACTATGCCTCGCAAGGCGCATGTGCCAATGAAAAGTGGAACATTTGCATTTTTGCCGAATTGGAATACTGTTCACGCATTATGGAACCGACCATCGCTCAAAAATCTCCGTTTGTTCAACAAGTCAAACCCGGAACGTATTGGTGGTGCGCCTGCGGCCAATCAAAAGCCCAACCGTTTTGTGACGGCTCGCATAAAGGCACCGGATTTGCACCGAAGAAAGTCGAAATCAAGGAAATCCGGACTCTCGCGTGGTGCGGTTGCAAACATTCGAAGAACGCGCCGTTCTGCGACGGGAGCCATGCGGGGTTGATTTAAACGAAGTGGCCAGCGCTTTTCGCGTCCGGTTCTTATTGCGAACGGCATCCAGCGTGTCATTTCCGACTTGCCCTCTGTGCCCGTTTCGCGTCTAAACAACCCATGCCTGACTGGATTGTCGTCGTCATTTTGGGCGTGATCGAAGGGATCACAGAGTTCATTCCCGTTTCGTCCACCGGACACCTGCTGGTCGCGGAACATCTCCTGAAAGTCCACGAGAGCGATCTCTTCAACATCGTCATCCAATGCGGCGCGGTCATCGCCGTCCTGCCGCTGTTTCCCCAACGCCTTTACAAATTCGTTTTTGAGTGGCGCCAGAAGGAAACGCGGGATTACCTGCTGAAAATCCTCACCGCCTTCGTCATCACCGGCGCCGTGGGTTTCGTCCTTGATAAAAACGGCTTCAAGCTTGAGGAAAACCTTGCACCCATTGCCTGGGCATTGCTCATCGGTGGCATTGCCTTCCTCGCCATCGAATGGTGGCTGCGCGGGAGAAAAATGAGCGATAAAATCACCTGGCCCATCGTCATCGCCGTGGCCGTCGGCCAGTTGATTGCGGCGGTTTTCCCCGGTTCATCCCGTTCCGGCTCGACGATTTTGCTGGCGCTATTGCTCGGCATGAACCGCCCGGCGGCGACGGAATTTTCCTTTCTGGTCGGCATTCCAACGATGCTGGCGGCGGGCGGCCTGAAAATTTTTGAGGCGTTGCATCATCCCATCGCCAATGCGCCGCATGAAAATTGGGGAATGGTTTTGCTGGCGACCGTCATTGCGTCGGTGGTTTCCTTCATCGCCGTGAGATGGCTGCTGCGTTACATCCAGACGCACACCTTCAACGTGTTCGGCTGGTATCGCATCGCACTGGCGATTGCGATTTTTCTCCTGCTGCTGCGTTGAGAATTTCGGAGGGGCGGGTTTCACGAGCCCCTGATTTTTAAATCAATTGGGGACTCGCGAAGCTCGCCCCTCCGAAGTAAATCACTGTGCCGGCGCTGGAATAAAAATTTTCTGCCCGATTTTCATGTCGCCTGGATTTAGCCCGGGATTCGCCTTCAAAATCTGGTCCGTCGTTACTTTGATTCCCTGATCGCGATATGCTTTCACAATCGCCGAGAGTGTGTCTCCGCTGCGAACGTTGTAATCATAGCCTTTTTGCGGGCTGCCCGCAGCCGGGCCGGAATTGCCCGACGGCGCTGTGATTGGGACACTCGGTGTTATTTTATGGCCCGGCTGCGGCGCGCCCAACGATTTCCCAAGGCGTTCCAGCTCCTTCAAAATCCGCGCGTTGTCCTCCTGCCGTTTCTTGTCAATTTCCTGCACCTGTTCGGCGAGTTTCTTCAAATCATCCTGGTTTACCGTGGTGCCGGGCTGATTCACCCGGTCGCCCAATCCGGCAATTTCCTTCTCCAGCGCCTCGATGCGCTTGGCCTGCGTGGCTTGGACGTCGAGCAGGTCCTGAACCTGGCCGTTGAGCTTGTCGATTTGCTGTTGCGTTGCGTCCTCCTGTCCGTGTGCCACCCAGGCTGTGAGGGCGAAAATGAAAAGCCAAAGCGAGATTTTTCTCATGCGCCGAAAATAAACCGCTGCGCGTCGGCGTCAAGTTGAAGTGCACAGGTCACGCGAAGGACGCGAAGGGAATTTGCAGTCTATCCTCATATTAGGCGGCATAATATCCAATCATTTGGTGCGAATGTAAAATGGGAACAACTTGCCAAACAAAAACGTGCCAAACAAAATATAAACTATCAATAAAAGCAGGATGAGATTAAGAATCAACCCTACCAAAGAAAGCAAACGACACTTCTCCTCTCTTCTGCTAACCCAACTAAAACCCAAACCGAAAATCGTCGAAACGAATAGACCGAAACCACCTAAAATAACTCCGATAAGCACTCCCCAAGCTCGGCCTTCTGCATCGTTCGCGGTAAAAATAAGGAAACAAAATACCACAATAAGCCATGCCACCCCAATGAGAGGCACAACGACTGAGGCTTTGCCATAGAAACGACTGTCACTTTTTTCTGGTGCGCTATTCATGGCTCGTGCTGATATGCCGCCTAACAGATAATGGACAGCATCCCGCAATTGCGGGACAGCCTATCCCGTTTCATAATTTTGACTTTATTTCTGGCGAAACTTTTTGTCCAGCGTTCTTCGAGACGCGAATTTCACGAATTGACACGAATTTAATTTGCGAAAATTCGCGCAATTCGCGTCAAAATTTTTCACGCCAGTTTTCCATACCGCCGGATTTCCGGCCAAATCCAGGCCACGGCGAGCACGGTCAGGATGGTTCCGATGCCACCGGACACGACGGAAATCACCGCCCCGGCGACGATGGTGTTCCCGATGGTCGGCCCGAAGATTTGCGCCACAAAGCCGGACTCGAACCCGCCCAATTCGTTTGACGTGCCGATGAAGAGATTGTTGACGGCGGAGACACGCCCGCGCTTGTCATCCGGCGTGAGCATCTGCACCAGCGTGTGCCGCACCACAACGCTGATGTTGTCCACCGCGCCGCACATGAACAGCATGATGAACGAAAACCAAAACCACGTCGAAAACCCGAACGCAATCGTGCCCAGCCCAAAGGCCGCCACGGCCCACAGCATCGCGCGACCGGCTTTTTGCAGCGGCGGCCGGTGATTCAGAATAAACACGCAGAGCACGGAGCCCATGGGCAGCGCCGCGCGCAACAATCCCAATCCGCCTGGTCCACTGCCCAAAATGTCCTTCGCATAGATCGGCAGCAGCGCCGTCGCGCCGCCCAGCAACACCGCGAACATGTCGAGCGTGATGATTCCCAGAATCATTTTGGTCGCATAGACGAACTTGAATCCCGTCAGCAGCGCCTGGAGTGTCATGGGTTCCTTGACGGCAACGGTGTGTTGCTGCCTGATCATGCTGATGAAGATGAAAAAGACTAGCGACGTCACCATAGTGAACACATAAACCACTGCTGCGGGGTAGGCCGGGTGATACCTGAGCATGTAAGCGATGATCGCGCCCGCTGCCAGCGGGCCGGTGATGCTGGATAGTTCAAACGCGCCGGCGTTCCAGTTCACCGCGCGCGGGAAATCCTTGCGATCCACCAGATGCGGCAGAAATGCCGCGTTGGCCGCCCACATGAACGTGCGGGCGGTGCCGCCGACAAACAGACAGACGTAAACCCAGTAAACCGGCGCCTTGAGCGCCGAAACGACGGCCATTCCGAGGCTTGCCGCTGCGATTACGATCGCCATCAACGCCACGATCCGTTTGCGATTGTAATTGTCCGCCACGTGCCCCGCCGGCAGCGTGAACAGAAATATCGGGATCATTTGCGTCAGCCCCACAAGCCCCAGCGCCAGCGCGGAGCCAGTGCGTTCATAAAGTTCCCATCCCACCGCCAGCAAGAACATCTGCTGGCCAAATACCGCTATGAGGCGGCCCGTGAGATAAAGCGTGAAATCCCGGTTCCGGAAAATGGCATACGGATGCTCGCCGGTGGTTCTGTCCGGCGGCGGCAATGGTTCTGGTAATTCAGCTTCGTGCATGAACGGAACGCCTTGAATTTAGCGCAAAATTCGCGCCCGTCGAGTTTTCGTGGTGGAGACGGCTGGCCCCCGTCCGTTGGGAGGTGGAATTTCCGCCGGTCGCCTCGCCCGCCTTCATTCCATTTCGGCACGGCAAGGCGATGCGACCTTACCTATTTAAAAGTTTTTCAAACTTGGCAATCACGTCCGGATTTTTGTCCGCGACATTTTGAGTTTCGCCTGGATCGGTTTTGAGGTTGTAAAGTTCCCAGGGTTTGTCGCCTTGTGCGCGTGTGATTTCCCAATCGTCCATGCGCGCCGCCTGGGCGATGCCGTTCCCATTTTTCATTTCCCAATGGAAAAAGTCGTGCCGGTTGGTTTGCGTTTGGCCGAACAACGCCGGTAAAACGGAGATGCCGTCAATATTTTCCGGCGGCTGGGTAAGCGCAATCCCCAGTGCCGTTGGCAAAAAATCCCACGATGCCCAGGTGAAATCGCTGACCTGGCCGGCGTGAATTTTTCCCGGCCAACGAACGATCATCGGCACGCGCAAGCCGCCTTCATAAAGGTCGCCGCGAATGCCGCGAAACGGCCCGGTGCTCTGGAAAAATTTCGGGTCAACACCCCCGTCCTTTGCCGGCCCGGTGTCGCTGGAAAAGAAAATCACCGTAT
Source organism: uncultured Verrucomicrobiae bacterium (assembly GCA_963835625.1). Lineage (GTDB taxonomy): Bacteria > Verrucomicrobiota > Verrucomicrobiia > Limisphaerales > UBA11358 > UBA11358. The sequence continues at coordinate 169,226 of CAWIGO010000010.1, read as the reverse complement.
TGCTGGTTTGATTTATCTGTCGCAGTTGTTCCAGCAGTTGCCCGATGCATCCATCGAACCGCGCAATCATGGCGGCCTTGTTCTTTTCCGCCTGCGGCCACGGTTCCCCTGAATAAGGAGCGTCGGTGGGCACTTGCATCCCGTTGCCGGTGCGCGCCATTTCGGCGGTGTTCGCACGCGGAGTTGTGTAATTCAGCAGCAGGAAAAACGGCTGGTGACGGTTGAATTGGTCGGGTTGATTGTTTTTGATGAAATTCATCGCCATGGTCGTAAACCGGTCGGGAATATATTGGCCCTTTTTGCCGTCGGCGTTTTCGTATACCGGCGCCTTGCCCTGAAAATGGGTCGCTGGATCATGCCGCCACATGTAATCGGCGTAATAATTTTCCGCCTCGCTGGCATCAAAATAGCCGGCGAATTCATCGAAACCCTTGTTCCACGGCGCGCCACTCGTGCCGTCACTCCCCAAATCCCATTCGCCAATCAAGCCGGTGTGATAGCCGGATTGCTTGAGCACTTGCGCGACCGTGACATCGTCCGCTGCCAGCGGCACGTCCACGTCCGCGCGCTGTTTCAAGTGCGCTGAATCTTTGCCGAGCATCAACGCGGCGCGCGCCGGCGAACTCGCCGCATCGCCCGCGTAATAGCTCGTGAAACGGATGCCATCGGCGGCGAGCCGGTCGAGATTCGGTGTTTGAAACTTCGTCTGGCCATAGCAACTCAAATCGCCATAACCGAGGCCGTCGGCGACAATCAAAATAATGTTGGGACGGCGCGGCATGGGTTTTGGCGAACTGTTGGTGAAAACAAATTGTGCCTGCGCGTCCGGCAAAAATCCCAAGGCTGTCACAAGCGCAAACAGCGCGCCGGCGAAGGCATGGCGGGATCGGTAATGGCAAATGGATGTCATGTGAGGTTGGATTCTGGGAAACCCAATGCGTTCAAAGCAATTCTTTTCGGCAGGGTTTTTGTTCCTTTGTTTCTTTGTTGTTAATTCCTTTTCCCAAATTCCGCTTCCAACGGAATTCGCATCGCGACGATGAAGCTCGGGATCGTGGCCAGCAGCACCCAGACGAAGAAATGCGGATAGCCGATGTGCTCCTGCAACCAGCCGCTCCACATGCCCGGCAGCATCATGCCCAGCGCCATGAAACCGGTGCAAATCGCGTAGTGCGCCGTCTGATGTTCGCCGCGCGCGATGTAAATCATGTAAAGCATGAACGCCGTGAAGCCGAAGCCGTAGCCGAATTGCTCGACCGCGACGCCGGCGCCGATGGCGAAAAGATTCTGCGGCTGCGCATGGGCCAGCCAGATGAACACCGCGTCGGGCAGATGAATCGCCAGCAACATCGGCCACAGCCAGAATTTCAATCCGCGCCGCGCCACCACAAACCCGCCGAGCAATCCGCCGAGCAGCAGCGCGATGATGCCGGCTGTGCCATAAACCACGCCGAGTTGTTCGTTTGTCAAACCCAGACCGCCCTGTTCGCGCCCATCAAGCAAAAACGGCTGAACCATTTTCACCAGTTGCGCTTCGCCGAGCCGGTATAGCAGCAAAAAAAGCAACAGCATGATGATTTTGGGTTTCTGAAAAAATGTTCCGAACGTTTTGAAGAATTCGCGGAGGAAATTTTCTGACGAGCCGGCGCGCCTGGGTTGATCCATCGCCGGCTTTGGCAGGACAAAAAAATGATAAGTGCCCAGGCACAAAAAAATTCCCGCCGTCAGGGCAAGCGCCATTGACCAGGCGAACGCATAATCACCGGTGCGGCCATGAATTTGACCGGCAAGAATCACGAGGCCGCCTTGCGCACAAATCATTGCCACGCGATAAAACGTGTTGCGAATGCCGACAAAAAACGACTGCTCGCGTTCCGTCGTCGCCAGCATGTAAAAGCCGTCCGCCGCAATGTCGTGGGTCGCGGAGCTGAACGCCAGCAGCCAGAAAAACGCGAGCGTGAGCTGAAAAAAATGCGGCGCGGGAATGGTCAACGCCACGCCCGCCAGTCCCGCGCCGAGGAGCAATTGCATCGTCCAAATCCACAGCCGCCGGGTTTTGAGCAGATCCACCACCGGACTCCACAGCGGTTTGATGACCCATGGCAAGTAAAGCCAGCTCGTGTAGAACGCGATGTCCGTGTTCGACACGCCGAGGTTTTTGTAAAGCACCAGCGACACCGACATCACCAGTGCATAAGGCAGTCCTTCCGCCGCATAAAGCGTGGGAACCCAAAACCATGGGCTGCGGGAACTGGTTTTTGCGTCGGCCATCCGGGCATGAGTAAAACAGGCCGGGGCCGTGCGCGCAAAAAATTTCCGGCTTGGCACTTGGGGTGCGCAATGGTTCAGTCAGCGTGTGACCGGCGCATTTCTCAACGCATTGGGCATTTTAATCGGTGGACTTTTGGGACTCGCCCTGCGCAAGCCGTTGTCTCTTCGCACGCAAATTTTTTTCCGGGCGGCGCTCGGCGCGTTCACCATTTTCTTTGGTCTGCAGCTCGTTTGGTTGAGCGTCGGCGGAACCTTTATGCCGGCGTTGAGGCAAATTTTCATCGCCGCGCTCGCCGTGACTCTGGGTTTTTGGGTTGGAAAATTGCTCCATTTGCAAAAATTATCGAATCGCCTCGGCCGTTTCGCGGGCGGTTTGATCGCGTCCGCGCAATCGAACGCGCCGCGCAAAATCAGCGGCGGTTTCAGCGCGTGCGCCGTGCTTTTTTGCGCCGCGCCGCTGGGATTGGTCGGCGCGGTGGCGGATGGGCTGCCGCCCCAAGGCGGCCAGTTCGGGTACTTCTGGCTGCTGGCAATCAAAGCCGTGATGGATGGTTTGGCCATGACCGGTTTCGTGAAGCTATTCGGCTGGCCGTCCGCACTGTCGGCGTTTCCTGTCTTCGCCTTTCTCGGCGGAATCACGCTCGCCTGCCAGCTTTGGGTGCGGCCGTTTCTCGAAACGCACGGTTTGGTTGATCCGGTTAATGTCGCCGGCGGCCTTGTCGTGTGCGCCATTGCGTTGATGATTTTTGAAGTCCGCAGGGTGGAACTGGCAAATTTTCTGCCGGCCCTCGCCATTGCGCCGCTGCTCGCATGGTTGCTGGAATGAACCAACGCATGCGCGCCCAGTGGCGATGGAACGGGTTGGCATTCAAGCTTTGGCTTGCCGCGCGCCGCGAACAAGCTAAAGCTAAACGCCAGCATGAATTGCGTTGTCACCGCCGGCCCGACTTTTGAACCGCTCGATGATGTGCGGCGGCTCACGAATTTTTCCACGGGCCGGCTTGGCACGGAGCTGGCCAATTTTCTGGCCGCACGCGGCCACAAGGTGACGTTGCTTGTCGGCGAGCAGGCCACGTATTCCGGCGAGCAACGCGTGGAGCAGGTGCAGCTTTTCTCAACCACCGCCGATTTGCGCGCCAAGCTGAAGGCGCTGGCGGGCAAGCGCGTGAATGCGATTTTTCACGCCGCAGCGGTCAGCGACTTTGCCTTCGGCAAAATCTGGCTGCGCGCGCCGTCGGGCGAACTCACCGAATTCAAGTCCGCCAAAAAAATTTCCACGCGGGAGGGCAAATTGCTCGTCGAACTGGTGCCGACGCCAAAAATCATCGCCGAATTGCGCGCCTGGTTTCCGCGAACGCGGCTCTTTGGCTGGAAATTTGAGGCGAACGGCACGCGGGCGGACGCTCTAAACGCCGCCAAACAGCAGATCGCCGAATGCCGCACAGACGCCTGCGTCGTGAACGGCCCGGCTTACGGCGAAGGATTCGGTGTAGTGTTGCGCGATGGCAAGGCGGCGCACATGCAGAACGCGCCGGCGTTGTTCGTGACGCTGGAAAAAATTGCGCAGGCATGATTTTTCCCTGCCGCTTTCCCGTTGAAGCGGTTTTAGGTGGTTTGTATCGTGCTGCCGATGTTGCCGTCGAAAACAAAAATTTCCCCACTTACGGCACCGGTAACTTCGCTCTGGGGTGTCGGCGCGGAACGCGCGGCGCAACTCGCACGCCTCGACATTCACACCATTGAGGATTTGTTGCTGCATCGGCCGCGGCGTTACGAGGACCGCAGGCATTTCCGCAAAATCGCCGAATTGGCGAAGGATGAACCGGCCACGGCGCGCGGCACAATTGTCGCGCTCGGCCTCAGACGTTTTCGCGGCGGCAACAAATCCGTTTTTGAAATCATTCTCGATGATGGTAGCGCCTGGTTGCATTGCCGGTGGTGGAATCTGCCGTTCATGCAAAATTATTTTGCGGTTGGCGACGAGATTTTCGTTTACGGCAAGCTCAATGAAACCAAACCGCGCATCATGGACCATCCCGAAACCGAAGTCATCGAGGGCGGCGAGGAGAGCTTCATCCACATCAACCGCATCGCGCCGGTGTATCCGCTCACCGAAGGCCTGCCGCAACGCTGGTTGCGCGGGCTCATCTGGCGGACGTTGGGAAAATTTGAAACACAAATCGCCGAGCCGTGGCCGAAACAGGTAGGGCGCGGTGTCCCTACCGCGCCGTCCGGCAAGCCAGGCATACGGCGCGCAGAGGACTGCGCGCCCCACCCCTTTCCGACACGCGCCAACGCGATTCGCACGATTCATTTTCCCGAAGAACTGGCCGACGTGGAACTCGCGCGGCGTCGGCTGGCGCTGGATGAATTCGTTGCGTTGCAGCGTGACATGCAGCTTCGCCGGAAAAATTTCGAGGTCAAATCGCGCGCATTACCGTGCGGTGGTGACAATCGTTTGATGAAGCCGTTTCTGGCACGGCTCGGCTTCAAGCTCACCGACGCCCAGACGAAAGTTCTCCGCGAAATCCGGGCGGACATGAGCGGGGCGCATCCGATGCGGCGGCTGCTGCAAGGCGACGTCGGTTCAGGCAAGACGGTGGTTGCCGCCTGTGCGGCGCTCATGGCTTTGGAAAGCGGCTATAACGTTGCGCTCATGGCACCGACGGAAGTTCTTGCGGAACAACATTTCAACAATTTTTCGCGCTGGTTTGGACCGCTTGGCGTCAAGGTGGGGCTGCAAACCGGTTCGCATGGGAAAGGCAAGGAGCAGGAGGCAAACAGCAGGACGCTTGTGATTGGAACTCACGCCCTCATCGAGTCGGGATTTGTATTGGAGAAATTGGGTTTGGTCATCATTGACGAGCAGCACAAGTTTGGCGTGGCACAGCGCGAACAAATCGTGCGCAAAGGCCGCTATCCGCATTTGCTCGTGATGACGGCGACACCGATTCCGCGCACGCTCGGCCTTACGCTTTACGGCGACCTTGACATTTCGGTGATTAACCAGATGCCCGGTGGACGCGGCCAGATAAAAACTTTTTTGCGCACGACCGAACAATTGCCGGAAGTTTGGAAGTTCATCCTCCAAAAACTGGCTGCCGGACGGCAGGCATACGTCGTTTATCCGCGCGTGGAAGATACGGGCGCGGGCGGGTTGAAAGCGGTGAAGAAGGAATTCGAAAATTTGAAGAAGCTGCTCGCGCCATTCCGTGTCGGGTTGCTGCACGGCCGGTTGAAAGGGCGGGAGAAGGACGAAGTAATGACAGCGTTTCGCGCGAACCAAATTCAGGCGCTCGTCGCGACGACGCTGGTTGAAGTGGGTTTGGATGTGCCGAACGCAACGATCATGCTGGTTGAAAATGCGGAGCGATTCGGGCTGGCGCAATTACATCAGTTACGCGGGCGCATCGGGCGCGGCGCGCATGAATCGCACTGCATTTTGATTTCCGACGCGAAGAATGAGGACGCAGGGCGGCGATTGAAAGTTTTGGAAGAGACGACGGACGGGTTTCGCATTGCCGAAGTGGACTTGAAATTGCGCGGGCCGGGCGAATTACTCGGCCAGCGGCAAAGCGGCCTGCCGGAATTCCGTTTCGGCAATCTGGCCGAGGATTTGGATTTGATCCGGCAGGCGCGAGAGTTGGCGGCGCAAATAATTTAGCCGGGTCACGCTTGGATTTTTCGGGGGATTGGCTTAAGTTGCCGGCATGAAAACATCTTTCTTGGTTTTGATCGCCGCCGGATTGTTTCTGGCCGGTTGCGGTGGCAGTAATTCCGGCAAACAGGCTCAAACCACCAATTCAACAGCTACTTCCACCAATACCACTGTGAATTACAACACGGGCAATCCCCTCACGGCGCCGGTGGATTATCTCGGCGCGGTGGCGCAGGCAAAAAAATACTCGGAGAAGCAAATTGATCTTGCGTATCTCAATGAGGCCATCCAGCAGTTCAACGCAATGGAGGGTCGTTATCCCAAAGACCTCAATGAACTCATGCCCAATTACATCGGCAAGATACCCAATGCACCCTACGGCTTCAAAATTGTTTATGACGCCGCCACCGGAACGGTCAAAGTGGTGAAACAGTAAGACAAAAAATCAACCTGACCGGGGCGTTTCGTTAAGGGTTGATGGGCTCCAGCGCAACCACGAACACTTTTTCGGGCGGCACATGACCAAAAGCAAACGGTAATGGGCCCAAAACCGATGAGTAAAAACCCCCACCGATGGTTTCATTCAGTGTTGCAAGCAAGTGCGGTCCGGGAATGGTGAAAACATCCAGCGTTGTCACTTTTTGAGGATAAGGTGGAAAGACATTTGTATTGTTCCTGGGGAAGGCCAGATTGTCGCCCGCCTTGATTGCGGAGTGCTTGAAATCCAGTGCCGACGCGCCGAGAGCGTTCATATAATACTGGAATCCCCAATGCCCTTGAAACCATAGCATCCGCGATTCGCGCGCGTATTTGGCGCAAACCTGCTGCGCGCTCCGGCGGACGGCGGTGGCGAGAAGAAAATCCGCGCACGTTGCCAGCAAAGCAAACGCGGCGCCGGCGATAAAACAAATCACCACACCACGCGTCCATGCTTTTCGCCCCGCCAAAACCTTTTGTTCCAAGTGTCGCGCCAGCAATATTCCCACCGCCGGAGCCATCGGCAAAAGTGAACGCCCATTGACGGTCCAGTTGAAAAACGCTGTGAATAAGAAAGTTCCGAATATCCACAGCGCCAACAACCACGCGCGCGCGTCACGCCAGCGCCAGACATCCGCAACGGTCAGCGCCAGCACACCAACGCCGCCGATGGCCCAGAAAACCATTTGGATTTCCACGAACGCCCAAGACGAGCCTGGAATCAAAACATATGTTTTCAACCAGGCTCCGTTCCAAAAACACGCCCAAGCAAGCAAGACTGCTCCAGCGAGGCACACGGTCCACATTCGCCTCCGCCAGAACAATGGCGCAAAAAAGAACACGCCAGCCAAACATCCGCCTGTGAAAGTCAACGTCGTCAAACCTGTCACTATGCGTGAGAACCGATAAATTCCCTTGGCAAAAACAATGTAACTGGCCGACAAGGAGATGAGTTCATGCCCGTAAAGCATCCATGTGGCCAATTGATAAACGCCAAGTGCCGCCAACGGAATCAGCAGATACACAGTCCATCGTCCCAGCCGGCGTTGGTTCATCAGGCTATAAGCAGCCAGCAGAGGAACGAGGCACAAGCCGAAGTATTTGGTCAATACCGCCAGCGCGATTAACAACCCCGCGCCAGCCAGTCGTCCAAAGTCGTTTCGTTTCGTGCCGTCGACCCATAACACAACGGCCCAAACCCAGAACGCCAACATTGGCACATCGCACATTACTGTCGTGCTCGAAATCAAGAAGACCGGCGTAAACAAAGTCACGAGCGCCGCAAGTATGGGGTGATTGCAAAAGCGGCGTGCCAACTGATATGCCCCTATAATCGCTGCCACCGCCGGCAGCAAAAACGTGAAATGCAGCGCCGTCTCGCCCCAGCCAAAAATCCCTGCTGCCAGCGCCAAATAATAACAGGCTAGGGGCGGATTCCTCGTTACATACCACATCGGCTCCATGGTTCCATACCAGTTCACATTGAAGCCGTAGGGATTGCCGGGGTGCGCTTGGATTTGGTGAGCGGTCCAAATAAAAAGTGGGTCGTCAACGTTGAAGGGTTTGGTCAGAAACGGCCCAAGTGCGGCCAGCACAGCCAACGTCAGTGCCCAATAAGGATGAAGCGCAAACCAACGGGAGATTTTGTTCAACCACTCTTTGCCTGAAGGCGGTGTCGGAACTATCATGCGCGTGTTGTTTAGCCGAGTCTGGTCGGAGTGAAAACATTTTTTGCTCGCCAAAAATGCGCTGCACAGGCAAAGGGTACAGCTCGGTTCTTTGATTCCATGAATGAACAAATCGTCATTTTGGATTTTGGATCGCAATACACGCAGGTCATCGCGCGCCGCGTCCGCGAGCACAACGTGTATTCCGTCATCCTGCGCTGCGACACGCCCGCGCGCGAAATCGCCAAGCTCAAGCCGCGTGGAATCATTTTGTCCGGCGGGCCGTCGTCCGTTTATGCAAAAAATGCGCCGCTGCCCGACCAAAAGATTTTTGAGATCGGCATTCCGGTGCTGGGAATTTGTTACGGCGTGCAATTGTTCGCGCAATTCCTTGGTGGCAGGGTCGAGAAAGGCCTCAAACGCGAATACGGCAAAGGCACGTTGCGCGTGACAGACAATTTTTGCCCGCTGTTTGCAAATCTGCCGGAAATCCTGCAAGTCTGGAACTCGCATGGTGACAAGCTCACGAAACTGCCGCGCGATTTCAAACCGGTCGCTGTCACGGAAAATTCCGAATACGCGGCAATTGAAAACCGCGCGCGGAAATTTTTCGGCCTGCAATTTCATCCCGAAGTCGTCCACACGCCGCGCGGCAGGGAAATCATCGCCAATTTCGTCCACGGCATTTGCGGTTGCGGCAAAAACTGGACGATGCGCGGTTACATCATGCGGGCCGTTGAGGAAATTCGCGCGCAAGTCGGCGGCGAAAAAGTGATTCTCGGTTTGAGCGGCGGCGTGGATTCAAGCGTCGCGGCGGCGTTGATTCACAAGGCCATCGGCGACCAGCTGACCTGCATTTTCGTCAACAACGGCCTGTTGCGCGGACGCGAGGCGGAAGTCGTGCAGGAAGTTTTCGGGCGCAATTTCAAAATCAAACTGCAATACGAAGACGCCTCGAAGCTGTTTTTGAAACGGCTCAAAGGCGTGACCGATCCCGAACGCAAACGGAAGATCATCGGCAAAACGTTCATCGAAGTTTTTCAGAATGCGGCCCGGCGCGCGGGCAAGGCGAAATTTCTCGCGCAAGGAACGCTCTATCCCGACGTGATCGAGTCCGTGCCGATTGACGGCAATCCCGCCGCGCTCATCAAGAGCCATCACAATGTCGGCGGGCTGCCGAAGAGGATGAAGTTTGCGCTGGTTGAACCGTTGAAATGCCTGTTCAAGGACGAAGTGCGCAAGCTTGGACTCGAACTCGGCCTGCCGCGCGAAATTGTTTTGCGCCAGCCGTTCCCCGGCCCGGGCTTGGCCGTGCGCATCCTCGGCGAAGTCACGCCGCCGCGTCTGGAAATTCTCCGCAACGCGGACAGCATTGTCGTGGAAGAAATGAAGAACAGCGGGTGGTATTACAGAATCTGGCAGAGTTTTGCGGTTTTGCTGCCCGTTCGCAGCGTGGGCGTGATGGGTGACGAGCGGACTTACGATTACACCATCGCCATCCGCGCGGTGGAATCACAGGACGGCATGACAGCGGACTGGGTGAAGCTGCCGTATGAACTTTTGGAGAAACTCGCCAGCCGCATCATCAACGAGGTCAAAGGCGTGAACCGCTGCGTGTTCGACATCACCAGCAAACCGCCGGGGACCATTGAGTGGGAGTGATTTTCTCCAACATGCAATTTTTTGCTGGTTTTCGTTACAGCGTGGGATTAGACTCAGCACACGGTCAAACCAGAGCGGCTTATGGACATCATTTTTGATTGCCCCAAATGCGGACAGGAACTGGCGGTGGACAGTGCCGGAGCCGGCACGGAAATCGAATGCCCGTCGTGCGGCGAGACAATTACGATTCCGCAAGAATCCACAAAGCCGGCTCCCGGGGGAACCATTATCACCGGCCAGCCTGTCAATCCCATCACATCGTCCGCGGCCGCGAAAATAGAAAAACATCTTAAAGTACCGTTGCGTGACAAGCCGGGCGAGTCATTGGTAAAAAAAGCACAACCGACGGCGGTCGTCACCAAAAGTGCCGACAAAAAGATACGTGTTCGCACCATCCGTCATGCAGGTTGTGTTGAGTTCGGCCATGACAAATTTGACGAGAAAGTAACGGATTTTTTGAATGAAATTGGCGAGACCAATCTTATTGGCATTCACATGACTACCTACAACTTTCTCGACGTCGGCACGCAAAAAATAATGATGGATTTCGGCGTGTTGATTGTTTATCGGGGATGATTGATCTCTGTGCGCCTTGACTCACCGGATGTGGCTTATTACTGTCGCAGTATGAATCGCCGGTTCGTTGTTCTGTTTGTGGTTGTTGCGTGTGTGGTGTTGTTTCCATTCCGCTCGCCAGCGCCGCTGACTTACACGCCGGGTGAAGGGTGGTATTACGAATCTTACGGGGAAAGCACCAAGTGGCAGCGTGCCCGCGCCAAAGATCAATTGGATGTGGCGCAGCAGGCGTTTGACAATCGTGATTACGGCCTCGCGCTGCGGGCTGCGCACCGCATCGTCCGCGTATGGCCGCTTTCTGATTACGCTCCGCGCGCGCAATACCTCGTCGGTCGTTGTCTCGAAGTGATGGGCAAGGACGAAGAGGCTTTCAACGCTTATCAGGTCATCGTTGAAAAATACCCCAAGAGCGCTGAATACGAAGACGTGCTGTGGCGCCAATACCAAATCGCCGACCGTTTCCTTGGCGGCGAATGGTTCAAACTCTGGGGTTATATTCCGCTTTACCATTCGATGGATAAAACAGCGGACATGTTTGACAAAATCGTTGAGAACGGTCCTTACAGCGATGTTGCGCCACGCGCGCAATTGCGCATTGGCGCGGCGCGCGAAAAACAGAAGGATTTTCCCGCCGCGGTGAAAGCCTACGAGATTGCCGCTGACCGCTATCACGGCCAGCCGGCGATTGCCTCCGACGCGTTGTTCGACGAAGGTGTTTCGCATCAGAAACAGGCGGACACCGCCGAATACGATCAAAGTGCCGCCGTGCAGGCGGTCGCGGCTTTCACCGATTTCATCACGCTTTATCCAGACGATAAGCGCGTTCCGCAGGCGCGAAAGGCCATTGCCGTGCTTAAAGCGGAACAGGTGCGTGGTAATTATGAAATCGCGCGATTTTACGAAAAAAGCAAAAAATGGAACGGCGCGCTGGTTTATTACAATGAAGTGTTGCAGCTCGATCCTAATTCCTCCTACGCCGCGCGGGCGCGCGAGCGTATTCAGGCCCTCAAGCCGCGCCTTGAAGCGCCGGCCAACTGAAATGCGCCTGCTCCAATTCCTCGCTGTTTCCACGATGACTGGGTTGCTGACCGGTTGTGCCGGTTATCATCTCGGGCCGGTCAACGGCGCTGTCGCGGGCGAAAAAACCATTGAAATTTTGCCTTTCAACAATCAAACGCTTCAACCGCACCTGGGCGACTCGGTAACGCAGGCGTTGCGCGAACGGTTGCAAACCGACGGCACGTATCATCTCGTCACACGCGGTCCTGGCGACATTGTCGTCACCGGCGTCATCACACGTTACAGCCGCAAAGGCTTGAGTTTTTTGAATTCGGACGTTGCCACGCCGCAGGATTACCGCGTTGACATTACCGCGCATGTCACCGCTCGCTCGCGCGACACGGGCAGGGTGTTGCTCGACAAGGATGTGAACGGTTATGCACTTGTCCAAGTCGGCGGGGATTTGACGGACACGGAGCGTCAATCCCTCCCGTTGCTCGCGGAGGATTTGGCGCGTAATGTTGCGGAACTGCTGACGGAGGGAACTTGGTAAAAATTATTAAAATGGTTGAAACCAATTCTTATCCTGCTATCGTCTTTTGTGACGAATAACCAAACAACAAACCATCAACCATCATGACAAAGAAAATTGCTAAAATCACAACCTTAAGTCTTTTCGCTGCCGCGCTCGTTGCGATGCCCGTGTTGTCGCGCGCGCAAGACAGTAACGCGCCGGCGTCACCCAATCAAACCGCGCCTGCCAAGCCCAAGAAACACAACCCGCCCTTCAACGGCAAGCTGAGCGCAGTGGACACGAAGGCGATGACGCTGACGGTGGGCACACTCACGCTGCAAGTCACGCCCGACACCAAGATTACCAAGGACGGCCAGCCGGCGACCTTGTCGGATGGCGTGGTCGGTCAGCCCGTTTCCGGCTCTTACAAGAAGACCGATGACGGCAAATACAACGCTGTCACTGTGCATTTCGGCGTCAAGAGTGGGGAGAAACAAAAGAAGGAAAGCTCGAACAATTAGTCCTCCGAAGTTTCCCTGAATTCAGGGCGGGCGGCAGCGCCCGCCTTTTTTATTGCCGCTTCCACCAACCGGTAAAGCTCTTGGCCTTTGGCTGCGGCATTTGAGATTGCTTGATGAGCAACTGGCTGCGCGCCGCTGTCAACGCCATGATGAATTCGTCATAACTCAGAAAACGGTCTGCCGGATTTTTCGCCAGCGCCTGCACCAATGCGTCGCTGGTGGGTTGTGTGATATCAGGCACGACGAGGTTCGGCGGCGTCAGTGGCGTTTGCACCTGGGCGGCGATGAGGTCCTCGACTGTCGGCGCTTCAAAGGGCGTGTGACCGGTCATCGCATGATAAAGAGTCGCACCGAGGCTATACATGTCTGAGAGGAATGTTTCCGGCTCACGTTTGATTTTTTCCGGTGCAACATAATACGGCGTGCCCCAGGTCACATCCCCCATTTCCTGTTTCGTGCCAGCTGCTTGCGCAAGGCCAAAATCCACCAGCTTCGGTTCATGATCCGCGTTGAACAAAATATTGCCGGGCTTGATGTCGCGATGAAGCAAATCGTATTTGAGCGCCATGTCGAGGGCCGAGGCGATTTTGATCCCGATGTCGAGCACGTCGACTTCCGGCAGCACGTGCAATTTTTCGATGCGCGCATCCAGACTGCCACGGTCGGCTAATTCCATCACGAGATACCGTCGTCCCTCCCATTCGTCAAAGGTGTAAATGTGGATGATGTTCGTGTGGTTGAGCCGGGCGCAGGATCGGGCTTCACGATAAAAACTTTCCATCGCCTTCAGGTCTTGGGACAACTCCTTTTTCATCAATTTCACCGCCACGAGCCGTTCCAGCATCGTGTCCCAACCGCGATACACGTTGCCCATGCCTCCGGAGCCGATGATGCTGCGCAGTTCAAATTGCCGCAGCTGCATCGGCACCATAATCGAATGTCCGCACTTGTTGCACGGCGTGGTGGCCAGCGGCGCGAGATCGCTGGGGACGAAGACTTTTGTCTCGCACCATCCGCACGTGACCATCCGTAATTGGTCGCTCATACTTTGAGATCAATTTACCATCACCCCGCTGCGCGACAAGCCTGAGAAATCTTATTTTTTCCTTATAAAAAAACTTGTTTGACAAACGCCTTGGAATGGTGTTTCTTTCCACCGGTTAAAAATGAAAATCACGGTTGTTCCAACTCTGAAGCATGTGCAAGCCGATGGATGCATGTCTATTTGGCAGCGCAATGGCTTTGATCTTGGCGTCGTGGGAACAAAATTCTAAATAAAACGGCAAATTTTTCAGGAAACCCGCGATTGCCAGTCAGTCGCGGGTTTCCTGTTTTTTAACCCAAAACCGAAAACGAAAGGAAAGACATGAACAGAAATCAAACACGGGCGCCGACAAAGTTCGTCTCCGAAACACGGTTCGAGTTGCGAACGGGACCGCTGGCGTCGTTTCGAGCCACACAGGAAAATGAATTCGAACGGCTCAAAAACCAGTTGCTTACGCAACGATTGGCCGAAATACCGGCGCCGGAATTGAACACTCCATTGCGGCGCGCAGCCAACGAAGCAGCGGCACTGGCATGGGCGGCGCTATACCCATTGCTGGTGTTTCCGGTGCTGTTCGAGGAAAAAACTGCGACTGCCGTCCGCCACGCCCAGCGCCAGGCGCGCATTTTTAAGAACGGCCGCGAATTTCCCGCCGTATGAAACCGCGCCGATTTAAAGTGGAGACGAAGGCGTGTGTGGAAAGCTGTTTACGCGGGTGAAAAATCACACCTGTGCCAACAGCTTCTCGCCACGCCTTTTTTCTTTGTGGGGAATGGTTCGGAGCACGGACAGCTTGTCCGTGTTGGAGTTCAAGCTTTAGCTTGACGTAAAAACTGTTCGCGCTCCTGCGAATTTTCCTCAACGCGCCGAATCCGCGCGCCGAGTTGTTGCAGCTTGCGGTCAATATTTTCGTAGCCGCGGTCAATGTGATAAACGCGATTCACCTGCGTCGTGCCTTTGGCAGCCAAACCGGCAATCACCAGCGCTGCCGACGCGCGCAAATCGCTCGCCATCACCGGCGCACCGCTCAACGGTTTGCCGCCTTTGACAATTGCGCTCGGTCCCTCAATCTCGATGTCCGCACCGAGCCGCGCCAGTTCGCTCACGTGCATGAAACGCGATTCAAAAATCCGTTCCGTGATGATGCTGATGCCCGGCGCGAGCGCGAGCAGCGACATCATCTGCGCCTGCACGTCTGTTGGAAACCCCGCATACGGCAGCGTCGTCACGTCCGCCGGCGAAAGTTTTCCGCTTCGATGAACCAATAAATTTACGCCGCGTTTTTCAACGGCAACACCTGCCCCATTCAGTTTGTCAATCACCGCGCCCATGTGATCGGCGCGTGCGCCTTTGAGCGTCACTTCGCCGTTCGTCGCGGCGGCGGCAATCGCGTAAGTCGCCGCCTCAATCCGGTCGGGAATTACTTCATGCTCCGCGCCATGCAGTTTTTTGACGCCCGTAATCGTAATCGTCGGACTGCCCGCGCCGGAAATTTTCGCGCCCATCGCGTTCAGGAACTTTGCCAGGTCCACGAGTTCCGGCTCGCATGCCGCGCCTTCAATGACCGTCACGCCTTCAGCCAGTGTCGCCGCCATCATCACATTTGCCGTGCCGAGAGCGGTCGAGCCTGCGCGCCCGCCGAGGAACATCGGTGAA
Organism: uncultured Verrucomicrobiae bacterium; assembly: GCA_963835625.1. Lineage (GTDB taxonomy): Bacteria > Verrucomicrobiota > Verrucomicrobiia > Limisphaerales > UBA11358 > UBA11358. The sequence continues at coordinate 154,180 of CAWIGO010000010.1, read as the reverse complement.
CCAGTGAGTTGTTTCGCAGATGCGCTGACGTAACCGCCTTCGATTTCGATTTTCGCGCCAAGCGCTTCAAAACCTTTCAAGTGAAGATTGATGGGCCGTGCGCCGATAATACAGCCACCGGGCAGCGCCACGCGCGCCTTTTTCAGCCGCCCCAACAGCGGCCCCATGATGCAAACCGAACCACGCATTTTGCGAACGAGTTCGTAGTCGCCGTAGCCGCGAATTTTCTGCGCGCGAACGGTTACCGTGCCGTTTTCAAATTGAGTGCTGGCGCCGAGCGATTCGAGAATCTGCGTCATGAACCGCGTGTCGCTGAGGTCGGGCACACCACGGATGACGCACGGTTCGTCGGTCAGCAACGCAGCCGCCATAATGGGCAACGCGGCATTTTTGCTGCCGCTAATCGTCACCTCGCCGTGCAATGGCACGCCGCCTTTGATCAAAAAACTTTCCATCTGTTGTCAAACCGTTAAACCGTTAAACCAATTTAACGATTCAACGATTCAACGACACAATTAAAAATCTTTCGCGGTGACTGTAATCTTCCTTCACCACTTCGACAATCCACTTTTCGTTTCCAAAAATTTTCCGAACTGCTTGAGCCTGGCCATCGCTGAATTCAAGCATGATTTTCCCGTCCGATTTCAAAAACGCCGCTGCGTGCGCCGCAATCAAACGGTAAAAATCCAGGCCGTCCGTGCCGCCGTCGAGCGCAACGCGCGGGTCAAAATCGCGGACTTCTGGCTGAAGAGTGATAATTTCGGAGGACGGAATATAAGGCGGATTACTGATGATGAGGTCGAAGCGCGCGTTGCCGGACAATGCGGCAAAACCGTCGCTTTGTTGAAATTGGATTTGCTCGGTGACATTGTGCCGGACGGCGTTTTGTTTGGCCAACGCGAGTGCGTCCGCCGAAGTGTCCGTCGCGACGATTTTTGCATTCGGACACTTCACCGCTAGCACGATGGCGATGCAGCCGGTGCCCGTGCCGAAATCCAAAGCATGCAAATCTTGATAGGGCGCGTTCTCTCCCGCAGAGCGGGACGCCGCGGCGGGCTGCGGAGAACCCGCCCTACCTTGAAGAAACCGCCACCCGAGTTCGGCCAGCAGTTCGGTTTCCGGTCGTGGCGCGAGCGCGTGGGGGTTCACAGCGATCTCAAGTCCGCAGAATGAAGTTGAGCCGACAATGTGCTGAAGTGGTTCGCGTTGCCCCCGGCGTTTGACCATCTCACGCAACGCATCCACTTCTGTCGGCGTGAGCGCACGCTCGAAATTCAGATACAACTTCATTCGCGGCATTTTGAGCAAATGCGCGAGCAAGAGTTCGATTTGCAGGCGCGGTGATTCCACGCCCTTTTGGGCCAGAAAATCCGCGCTCTTCTGAATCGCTTCAAGAACCGTCACGCGGACAACTTAAACCGGAGCGATATGCTTGAACAAGCGGCGCGTGACTGCCAAAATCAAGCCATGAATGTGCGGATCAAAATGTTCCCTGTTGCGCTTTGGCTTGCTGTTTTCGGCGTGGCCTGCGGCGCGGACAACCCAAAATCCACCGGAGGTAAAACCATGAATATTCAAATCGCCAGCACCGCCTTTGCCAGCGGCCAGCCGATTCCGGCGAAATACACTTGTGACGGACAGGATGTGTCGCCGCCGTTGAAATGGTCAAACGCGCCCGCGAACACGAAGAGTTTCGCTCTTATCGCCGACGATCCAGACGCGCCGGCCGGCACGTGGGTGCATTGGGTGATTTACGATTTGCCGGCGACCACAACCGAACTCGCCGAGAACACTCCCAAGTCGCCACAACTGCCCGGCGGTGCGAAACAGGGGTTGAACAGTTGGCCGCACCTGGGTTACGACGGGCCGTGTCCGCCGCGCGGCAAGCCACACCGCTACTTTTTCAAGATTTACGCGCTTGACACGCTGCTCGATCTCAAGCCGGGCGCAACAAAGAGCGACGTGCTAAAAGTGATGCAAAGCCACATCCTCGCCGAAGGGCAGTTGATGGGAACGTATCAGCGAAAATGAGTGTCAAGTTTCATGCGCCAAGCGTCACGTGTTGCAAATTCTTGACACGTGACACCTGACACCTGTTTTATGACCAAAACCGCATTGCTGTTTGCCGGACAAGGCGCGCAAGCCGTCGGCATGGGCAAAAACCTCGCCGAAAAATTTCCTTCGGCCAAAGCCTGGTTCGACCGCGCCAACGTCGCGCTCGGCTACGACCTTGCTTCGGTTTGTTTTAACGGTCCGGAAGCCGAACTGGCCAAGACCGAAAACGCGCAGCCGGGAATTTTTCTCGTGAGCTGGGTTGCGTTTCAGTTGCTCAAGGAACACGCGCCTTCGCTCAAGTTTGAGGCCACGGCGGGTTTATCCCTTGGCGAATTCACGGCGCTCGCGGCGGCGGGCGTGATGAGTTTTGAGGACGGCCTGCGCGTGGTGCGCCACCGCGGACGATTCATGCAGGAAGCCTGCGATGCCACGCGTGGCGGCATGGCGGCGGTCATCGGCTTGGACGAAACGCTCACGCGCGAGGTTTGTGCCGAAGCGGGCGTGGTGCTGGCGAACCTGAATTGTCCCGGCCAGCTTGTGATTTCCGGCGAGACGGACAAGATCGCCAAAGCCGTCAAACTCGCCAAAGCCAAGGGCGCAAAACGCGCGATTTCGCTGCCAGTCGCCGGCGCCTATCACTCGCCGCTCATGGCCGGCGCGCAGCCGAAACTTCAGGCTGAATTGGCCAAAATGAAATTATCGTCGCCGGTCGTGTCTGTGATTTCAAACGTCATGGGGCAGCCACACGGTGGCGCGGCGGAAATTTCCACGCGGCTTGTCGAGCAAGTGACCTCATCGGTGCTGTGGGAAAAATCCATGCGTTACCTGCTCGCGCAAAGGTTCACGCGGTTCATTGAACTCGGCCCCGGCACGGCATTGAGCGGGTTCATGAAGCGCATTGATAAGAATGCGCAGATGCTCAACGTGGCGGACGTGGCGAGTCTGGAAGCGACGGCGAAAGCCGTCTAGTCGCGGTTAAATTTTTCGTGTGCATTCGTGTGCATTCGTGGTTAAACAATCGCCGTTATGAAACAACTTGAGAATCAAGTCGCCGTCGTCACCGGCGCGGGCCGGGGTATTGGCCGCGCCATCGCGTTGAAATTCGCCGCTCATGGAGCTGACATCGTGGCCGTGGACCTGAAAACCGAGTTTGTGCAGGAAACGGTTGCGGAAGTCTGTAAGCTTGGGCGCAAGGCTTGGGCGGTGGCCGCCAACGTGTCCGAGGCCGCCAGCGTGGACTCGGCGGTGGAACAAATCTTGGCTGCAGCTGGGAAGGTGGACATCCTCGTGAACAACGCCGGCATCACCAAGGACGGCCTGCTTATGCGCATGAGCGAGGCGGATTGGGACGCCGTGCTGGACATCAATCTCAAGGGAACATTCCTGTTCACCAAGGCATTCAGCCGCGCATTCCTGAAACAGAAATCCGGCCGCATCGTCAACATCGCCTCGGTGATCGGCTTGATCGGCAATGCCGGCCAGTGCAATTACGCGGCGAGCAAGGCCGGAGTCATCGGCTTCACAAAGTCCGTCGCGCGGGAACTGGCATCGCGTGGCATCACCGCGAACGCCATCGCTCCCGGGTTCATCGAAACCAAGATGACCGAGGCGCTCAGCCCGGAGGCGCGTGCCGCCTTGCTCAAACAGATTCCGCTGGCCAGTCTGGGCCAGCCGGAGGACGTGGCGGAGGTGGCACTATTTTTCGCCAGCCCGGCGGCGCGTTACGTCACCGGGCAGGTTTTGGCGGTGGACGGCGGGATGGTGATGTAATTGAAAAAATTTATGATTCAAGGCTTGACGATTTTGGCGTTCATGGCATAGAGACGGGTCAAAACTAACTTATGGCTGACAAACCTATTGAACAACGGGTAAAGGACATCATCGTTGAACAGCTCGGTGTGAAGCCGGATCAAGTGACGCCGGAGGCGAAATTCATCGAAGACCTCGGCGCGGATTCGCTCGATACAGTCGAGTTGATCATGGCGCTGGAGGAGGAATTCGGCATCGAAGTGCCGGATGAACAGGCCGAAAAACTCGCGACGGTCGGCGACGTGGTCAAATACATCGAGGAACATCAGCAAAAATAGTTGCGACCTTGAGTGCTTCGGGGCAGTTTCAGCTGGATTCGGCTTGAACTGCCCCGTTTGATTTTTTATGGCAAGCCATTTAACAAAACTCCGTGTCGTCGTCACCGGCCTTGGCGTGGTGACGCCACTGGGACATCAAGTCGACATTTTCTGGAACAACCTCCTCGCCGGCAAATGCGGCATTGACCGGATCAGTTCCTTTGACGCGACACCGTTCGATTCGCAAATCGCCGGTGAGGTGAAAAATTTTGATCCCACGCCCGCGTTCCCGTCGCCGAAGGAAATCCGTCGCACGGATCGTTATTCGCAATTTGGCATCTATGCCGGGTATCAGGCCTTGCTGGATTCCGGCCTCGACCTCGACAAGGAAAACCGCGACGAAATCGGTGTCATCATCGGTTCGGGCATCGGCGGACTGCAAACGACCGCCGAGCAACATATAGTTTTGCTCAACCGCGGGCCGGGGCGGCTGTCGCCGTTCATGATTCCGATGCTCATCAGCAACATGGCCTCGGGCCTGTTTTCGATGTTTTACAATTTGCGCGGCCCAAATTTCGCCACCTGTTCGGCTTGCGCAACGTCCAACCACGCCATCGGCGAAGCCTGGCGCGCCATCAAAATGGGCGACGCGCAGGTGATGTTCGCGGGCGGCGCGGAAGCGGCCATCATGCCCGTTGGCATCGGCGGGTTTTGCGCCATGAAAGCCTTGAGCACGCGCAACGACGACCCCCAACACGCCTCGCGGCCATTCGACAAGGAACGCGACGGCTTCGTCATGGGCGAAGGCGCTGGCGTGATTGTGCTCGAAGAATTGGAGCACGCCAAAAAACGCGGCGCGAAAATTTATTGCGAAATCGTCGGCTACGGAAACACCGCCGACGCTTACCATTTGACCGCACCATCGCCCGGAGGCGAAGGTGCGGTGCGTTGCATGAGAATGGCTTTGCGCAATGGCGGATTGAACCTGGAAGACGTTTCCTACATCAACGCTCATGGCACATCCACACAACAAGGCGACCTTTGCGAAACGCAGGCCATCAAAACCGTTTTCGGTAACCATGCGAAAAAGGTAGCTGTTAGTTCCACCAAAGGCGCAACCGGCCACATGCTCGGCGCGGCAGGCGCGGTGGAAATGAGTGTCTGTGCCCTCGCCATCAAACATGGCATCGTCCCGCCGACCATCAATTATCAGGTGCCCGATCCCGAATGTGATTTGGATTATGTCCCCAACACGGCACGTGAACTAAAGGTGAACGCCGTCATCAATAATTCCTTCGGTTTCGGCGGCCACAACGCGAGCATCGCGGCGAAAAAGTTTGAGGGCTGACAATCGCGCTACCTTAAAGACTCCAGAATTTTCTCTGTTGCTTCCCGTGGATTTTTTGCTGCGTAAATTGGGCGGCCAATCACCAGCCAGTTTGCCCCGGCGGCAATGGCTTCGCGCGGCGTCAGCGTGCGTTTCTGGTCGTCGGCTTTTTCCGTGCCAGTGCGAACACCGGGTGTGATGAGTTGAGTGTCGGCAGTCAACATTTGACGCAACTCGGCCACTTCCAACGGCGAGCAGACAAGGCCGCGCAAGCCGGCTTTGGCGGCCATGTTTGCGAGCCGGCGCACTTGGCTGGCGACATTCGGGTCAAGGCCGATTTCACTTAACGACTGGCTGGAGAGGCTTGTGAGCACGGTCACGCCGAGCACCAGCGGCGCATTGTGACCGGTTTGTTTCGCGGTTTGTTGCGCCGATTCCTCCGCCGCGCGCATCATGTCCACTCCGCCGCTGACATGCACGGTGAGCATTTGCACGTCCAATCGCACGGCCGAGGCGACGGCTCTGGCGACGGTGTTCGGGATGTCGTGGAATTTCAAGTCGAGGAATACCGCGGCCCCCGTCGCGCGAATCCGCCGGACAATATCCGGCCCGGCACTGGTGAACAATTCGCTGCCAATCTTGAACGCGCCGACCACCGGCGCGATTTTCTTGACCAACTCCAGCGCGGCTTCGGCGGTTGGCACATCCAGCGCGGCGATGATTGGATTGCGCATGGCAAAATGTTGCCACAAATCCCGTCTGGATGAAACATAGAGTTTCAAGTTTCAAGAGTTCAGTTTTCAGAGCTGAAAACTTGAAACTGAAAACTGAAAGCTTTTCTATTCTTCCTTCCGCCTTCATTTTGTCTTAGCCTGCCCGCATGAAAATCATCCGCCACAGCGACGCGAATTTTTCCCAAAAATTCCGGGAGCTGACTGCGCCGTCCAGCCTGTTCGATCCTGTCATCGAACAGCGCACCCGCGCCATCCTCGATGCGGTGCAAATTCGCGGCGACGACGCGGTATTGGAATTCACGGAACGCTTCGACGGCGCGAAGCTCACTGCCGATCGGCTGGCTGTCACGCAGGCAGAATTGTTCAACGCTTCGTTGGGTGCCGATGAATCTTTGCGCAACGCTATTGCCGGGGCGGGAAAAAACATCACGAACTTCGCCAGAAAGTCGCTGCGCAAAAACTGGCAGACTAAAAATTCGCACGGCGCGAAGGTGGGCGAGAAATTCGATCCGTTCCAGCGCGTCGGCGTTTACATCCCCGGCGGCAAAGCGCCGCTGGTTTCGACTGCGCTGATGACCATCACGCTGGCGAAGGTTGCGGGCTGCCCGGAAATTGTCGTTTGCACGCCATGCGGCAGGGATGGCTCCATCAATCCTGCCCTGCTTTTTGTGGCACGGGCGGCAGGTGCGACGGAGATTTACCGCGTCGGCGGGGCACAGGCGATTGCGGCAATGGCTTACGGCACGAGGACGATTCGCCGGGTGCAAAAGATATTTGGACCAGGCAATGCCTACGTCGTCACTGCCAAGCGCCTGCTCGTCGGGTATGTCGCGATTGATTTGCTGCCCGGCCCGAGTGAACTGCTCGTGCTGGCGGACGAAACGGCAAATCCAAAATTCATAGCGGCTGATTTATTGCCGCAGGCCGAACACGGCTCCGGTCACGAACGCGTCTGGCTTGTGACGACTTCGAATAAGATTTTGGAAGCCGTCGAAAAGGAAATTGCCAGGCAATTGCCGAAGCTGGAGCGCCGCGAATTCATCCGGCGCGTGCTCGACGCCAACAGCTGGCTGATTCAGGTGAAAACGCTCGATGACGCGGTTGCGCTGGCGAACCGGCTTGCGCCGGAGCATTGCGAAGTGATGACGCGCAACCCGCGCAAGGTTTCCAGGGGCATTTTGACTGCGGGTGCGATTTTCCTTGGGCCATGGTCGCCGACGGTGCTGGGTGATTACGTGGCCGGGCCGAGCCACACGCTGCCGACTGGCGGCGCGGGCGCGTCGTTTGCCGGCCTGACGGTGGATCAGTTCCAGCGCCGCACGAGTGTGGTGGAATACACCCGCGCCTCGCTCAGGAAAGCCCTGCCTGCTGTGAAGAAATTCGCGGAACTCGAAGGTTTGGATGCGCATGGAAAAAGCGCGGAGATTAGAAGCTAAAAAATGGAGGGAAAAATTAGAATGAGCGCTGATCATCTCAGTTCAATGATGTTATGGAATGGTGCCAAGAGTTATGCGGAAGCTGCACGCAGCTTGTTCACGCACGAACGAGCGAAATCGAATTTGTTGCTAATAGGAGAACCGGAAGCACCGTTATATTTCTTGGCTTGCCAAGCGATTGAATTAGCGCTGAAAGGCTATTTACGTGGTAGCGGAGAAAGTGAAGATTTTTTGGCGGACAAATGTAAACATAATCTCATCATTGCATTGAACGCTGCTGAAGAGCGTGGTTTAACCAACTTGTTGAAACTCGAATCTAAAGAACGCGAGGAACTCTATTTGGCCAGCGAACTTTACAGCTCGAAAGCTCTGCAATTTCCTATTGCAGGACTTTATACTCTTCCGCACTTTGAAACTCTGTTGCAAATCGCTGAAAAGCTGGTTGCCCAAATTGAAGTTTTCTGTTTAGAGAATGTAAAACGTCACACTGGGGAACCAACCGCCGTTGTTGCTTTACGTTCAGCACGCAGAAAGTAATTTTCTTATTTCCCTATGCTAAATTCATGAAGAATTCGCAACTAATTCGCATGCTCGTGCACAAGTTGCACCCTTATGTCTACGGTGAGCAGCCAAAGATCAAGGGATTGATCAAGCTCAACACGAACGAAAATCCGTATCCGCCGTCGCCGAAGGTGCTGGCGGCGGTCAAAGCAGCGGTGGACGGGCGGTTACGGAAGTATCCAAACCCGACGGCACAGGCATTGCGCGAAAAGTTGGCGAAGTTGCACGGTTGTCACGCGGACAACATCATCGTGGGCAACGGCTCGGACGAATTGCTGGCGCTGGCCACGCGGTGCTTTGTGGAGCCGGTTTTAGGTAGGGACACGCGGCCTCGCGTGTCCGCGGACGCCCCGGCGGGGCGTCCCTACCAGATCATCCAATACTTCACACCAAGTTATTCGCTCTACCCAGTGCTGGCGGATATTCATGGCGCAGTGAAAAATCCCGTGTCACTCAAGCCTGATTTTAGCCTGCCGAGTGTGGCGGAATTGAAACATGGAAGGGTGTGTAGATTTAATGCTGCACTGACTTATGTGACGACGCCAAATGCACCAAGCGGTCGCGGTTATTCGACGGTGGATTTGGAAAAACTTTGCCGGGCGCAGAAAGGCGTCGTAGTGCTGGACGAGGCTTATGTGGATTTCGCGGAGGAAAACGCGATGAAGCTGGCGTTGAAATATCCGCATGTGCTCGTGGCGCGGACGTTTTCCAAGGCTTATTCGCTCTGCTTCCAGCGTGTCGGTTATTTTGTTGGTCATCGCGACCTCATCGCCGCGCTGCACAAAATTCGCGACACTTACAATGTCAACGGCCTCGGCCAGATCGCCGCTGTGGCAGCACTGGACGATTTGCCGTATCACCGCGCGAATTTTCGGAAAATCATCGCCACACGCGAGTGGTTGAGCCGCGAATTGACGAAGCTCGGTTTCCGCGTTTTTCCGAGTCAGGCGAATTTTATTCTCGTCCAGCCGCCATTGTTTTCCGCGAAAGACTGGCTGGAAAAGTTTCGAGACCGGAAAATTCTGGTCCGCTGGTTTAATTTTCCCGAAGTGAAAAAGTATCTGCGCATCACAATTGGCAATCCCTCAGAAGTGGAAGCATTGGTGAAAGCGGCGCGGAAGATTTTGTTGTAGTTATCCGGTAGAAAACCTTTTGCTTCCAGTCTGCCCGTTTTCTGCTAAAAAACCCGCCGTGTATTTGGATTTTTACGGATTGAAGGTGGCGCCGTTCGACCTCACGCCGGACCCGCGCTTTCTATTCCATAGTGCGAAGCATCGCGAAGCCATCAATCACCTGCTCTACGGCATCCGCGAGCGCAAGGGCTTCGTGCAGCTCACCGGCGAAGTCGGTGCAGGTAAAACAACGCTTTCCCGCGCGCTGCTGGAGCAACTGGATTCGCGGTATTCCACCGCCCTCATCCTCAATCCGGTGATGAACATGGACGAGTTGATGAAGAGCATCGGCACTGAATTCGGCCTCCACGTCAAATGGCGCAACCGGCTGGGGGTCAAGGCGGCAATCAATGAGTTTTTGGTCAAGCAGGTCGAGTGTGGCAGGGAATCCGTGCTCATCATTGATGAAGCGCAGGACCTGACCGACGAGTTGCTTGAACAAGTCCGGCTGCTTTCCAACATTGAGACCGACGACCGCAAGCTGCTGCAAATTATTTTGCTGGGCCAGCCGGAATTGCGCGACCGCCTGAATAACCCGCGCCTGCGCCAGCTTCGCCAGCGCATCACGGTGCGATACCATCTCGCGCCGCTCACGCGCGCCGAGGTCGCCCAATACATCCAGCACCGGCTCGAACTGGCCGGCGCCAGGGGCGCACCCTATTTCACGCGGCCCGCGCTCTGGCGCATTTTTGGTTACAGCCACGGCATTCCGCGACTGGTCAACGCCGTATGTGACAAGGCGTTGCTTGCCGGTTTTGTCGAGCAATCCGAAAGTATCAACTATCGGATGGTTAGCCGCGCCGTCCGTGAACTCGAAGGAGACATACACTTATGAGCCTGATCAACGACGCCCTCAAACAAGCCAGACGGTCACAACAAAACAATCCACCGTCCAGCCAGCCGCCGTTGCCGCCGGTCGAATCCGTTTCGCGCGGCGGCATGAATTGGCTTCTGCTGGTGGCGATTGTTCTGTTTCTGGCCGTTGCCGGATTTTTCATCAGACTTTCACTGTCCAAGCACACGCCACCACCGCCGTCGCCGCCGCCGCCGGCAACCACGCTGGCAACCGCGCCAGTAACCGCGCCGATACTTTCGCCGATCCAGCAGGTCGAATCCGTTTCCAATTCCACACCGGCTGCTACCAACGCACCATCAGTTTCAAATGAGGTTGTCGCCGTTCCGCCGCCGCCGCCACCGCCGCCGGAGCCAAAACTCCAGGGCGTTTTGTTTGACCCGACGCGACCGTGCGCCATTGTGGATGGGGCCACGGTTTTCGTTGGCGACCGCGTGGGTGAGTTTCGGGTGACGGCAATCTCGAAAGACAAAGTTACGCTGAAAAGTGGAACGGGAACAAAAATTCTGAGCTTGGACCGGTAAAAATTCCACCTGTTTCGGTGACAGCCCCCAAACCACTGTTGCAGGCTACTTCACTTCGAGTTTGATGCCGTGACGTTCGAGCGTGCTGCCTTCCTGCGCGGCAAGATTGACGAGGGCTTCGTTGTAATTGGCGAGCGCGCGGATTTCCTGCGAACGCGCGGCGGTCAGGTTGTTTTGATATTGCAGCACTTCAAACGTGGTGGCCTTGCCGACGGTGTAGGTTTTCTCCTCGGCGTCAAGCGCGGCCTCGGCGTAAATGCGCGCCTGTTTCGTGGCCTCCACGCTTTGGTAATTGGATTGGGCCTGTTTCACGGCGTTGTCAATTTCCACCAAAACATTTTGTTCGAGTTGCTTCAGTTGCAGCACAATTTGTTGCAGCGTCGCCTTGTTGGATTTGTATTGGTTGCGCGGGCCGACATTGCTGAGGGGAACGGAAAGTTGCGCACCGTAGCTGTAAAATGGAGCGTTGCCCTCGTTGAATTGTCCGAACGCGTCGCTGAATTCCCTGCCGGCACCATTGAAACCGTAGGTGCCGATCAAGTCGAGTTCGGGAAAAAGCTGATTACGATAATACTTCAGTTGAATTCCCTGCTGTTTCACGTTTAGCTGCGCTTGCAATAAATCGGGCCGCTCGGTCATGCCTTTGCCCCAACTGTCCTGCAAATCGAACAGTTGCAGCGGGGCCTCCAGCGTTGCGGTGGGCTGGATGTCCATGTCGTGCCAGCGCGAATACTCATCAGTGAGCAGGTTTTTCAGGGTGTTTTGGTCTGTATTGAGCGTGCTTTGTGCCGCAATCAGATTTGCGCGGCTGGTGGCAACCTGTGCCTCGTCCTGCTGGACGCTCAAGATGGCAAGCGTGCCGATTTGCACGCGCTGATTGTCCTGGTCAAGCTGCGTCTGGGCGAGCTTCAGCGCCTCCTGCTGCACCGTCACGTTGTCCTGCGCATAGATGAGCTCGTAATAGGCGTTCTCAACGGCGGTGACGCTGGTGATGACTTGTTGGCGCAGGCCCTGCTCGGAATATGTGAGCCGGTTTTTGGCGACCTTGATGGTCAATCGCGTGTTATCAATCCAGAAGTTTTTCAGCAATGGCTGTGTGAGGCTTACTCCGATATTGCCGAACGAGTTATCAAACGGAAGTCCGTTGTTTCCGTATTGCTCCGCAATGCTGCCGCTGAAATCGTATTGCAATCCCCACGGCAGCGACCCCTTGATGCCGGAATTGAATGAGTTCTCATCGGATACCGTGGGCGGAGTTTGGTTGGTTGAATACGGATTGTTACGGGGCGGCGTCACCGTATAACTATGCTGGCCGGAAATGTTGAGCAGCGGATCATAACCGCCATAGGCCGCGCGCAGGTTGTAGAGGGAGATTTGCGGATTGTAGCGCTCGATTTGCACGTCGAGGTTGTGCTGCAAGGCTTCCTGGATGCAGTCGTCCAGCGACATTTGGCGCGTAGCGGCGTTCATGCCCGCTGGCGCGGTGGCTGCATTGATGCCCGAGGGTGGAGCCGGCGCGTTGGTCTCGACCGGCACGGTGGCCACGTTCGTGCCCGTTTGCGCGGCGACCGCGTTTGTGTCCGTCTGCGCGACGGCCATGAAAACCGTGGAGAGAAAAAACAAAACAACGTTAAAACTTTTCATCGTGCAAAAAAGCGCGCTTGAGCACGCCCGTTCAAACAAATCCCATTCTGCAGCCAAAGTTATACCTTCGCCCAAACTTGCCGGGTTTAAGACGCGCTGGCAATCCCCGAAGTAACCATTTGGTTAACCCGAGCTTGCAGCGGCTGCGGGTGTTTCCTCAATTTTCGCGTTCTGTTCAAGAAACGCGAGCACTTTTTCACGGGCAATCTGGTCGTAAAGCTCCATCACGCCGTTGCGCTTCTGCAAGTCCTTGAGAAATTTTTCCGGCGGAATTTGATACATCGCCGCCAACGCCTGCGCGTGTTGCAGTGCTTCTTCCTGCGAAACCTTGATGTTTTCCTTTTCCGCGATGCGCTGAATTAAAAACGCCAGCTTCACACGCTCCTTCGCGCTGCGCGTTGCGGCGGAGTAGATTTCGTCCTTCTGTTTTTCAATCAAATCGCGCGTCACGCCACGCTGCGAATTTTCGCGCACGATGTCATAGACCACGTTGCGCGTTTCGTGCGCGACGGCGATTTCCGGCAAATCGAAATTCACCCGGTCCAGCAATCCACGGATAATCTGCCCGCGAACCTCTTTTTCCTGCGAGTATTTCAACTCATTCTCCAAATCGCGGCGGACACCCGCGCGCAGCTTGTCCAGATTTTCCGCGTCGTATTTCCTGGCGAATGCGTCGTCAACCGGCGGCAAAACTTTTTCCTTCACCTCGACGATCTCAACCTCGAAGACGCCCTTTTTGCCCGCGAGTTCCTTCGTCACGAAATCAGCGGGGAAATCCACGTTGACCGTGCGTTTGTCGCCCGCCTTCGCGCCGATGAGATGATCGGCAAAACCGGGAATGAAACCGCCCGGCGCGGTGTCCACCCAGAATTTTTTCTGCTCCGTCAAACCCTTCGCCGTCGGCGCGGTGTCGGTGATCGGCTTGCCGTCGCAGGCGCCGGTGTAATTCACCATGGCGATGTCGCCCAGGCGCAGTTCGCGCGCGACCGTCTCAAATTTCACGTGCTGCTGGGCCAGCATTTTCAACGCGCGCTCCACGTCCGCGTCCGTGACGGATTTATTTTCGCGTCTGACCGGCAATCCCTTGTATTCGGGTAGTTGAAATTCCGGCGCGGTTTCAATCGTCGCGGCAAACTGCAAATTTTGTCCGCGACCGAATTGGATTTCCTCAATGTCTGGATAGCCGAGCACGGCGATTTTTTTCTCGTCCAGCGCCTTGCGATACGAATCGCCGATGAGCTTCCGTTTGACCTCGTTCTTGATGTCCGCCTCGTATTTTTTGAGCACGAGATCGCGCGGCGCCTTGCCGGGACGAAAGCCGGGCAACGCGGCCTGTTTTTGGAAATCCTTCGCGGTGGCATCGAAAGCTTCGTCCACAGCTTTCGCATCCACTTCCACCCGCAGCAATTTTTTGCACGGAGCCAGATTTTCGACGGTAATATTCACAATGATTCCCGCTGGTCGGCGAGCCGCGCAGAGTAAATGAGCTGCGCCGATTTCGTCAATGGTTTTGATGGATTCCCAACCGCATTTCCGCTTTGATGTCGCGAATGAAGCGGACGACATTTTTCATCACCGGCACGGACACCGGCATCGGTAAAACGGCACTCACTGTGCTGTTCACACGCCACTTGCGCGAACGCGGCGTCCGCGCAGCAGCGCTCAAGCCGATTTGTTCCGGTGGTCGTGGCGATGGACGCGCGCTTCGCGCTGCGTTGAACGGAGTTCTGTCACTCGACGAAATCAATCCATGGCATTTCCGCGCGCCTATTGCGCCATTGCTCGCTGCGCGCCGGGAAAAAAGGCGGGTGAAACTTTCACAAGTCCTCGTGCATGTTCGTGCGATGCAAAAACGTTTTGACGTTGTGCTGATTGAAGGCGCGGGCGGTTTGTTGAGTCCACTTGGCGGGAATTTCAATTCGCGCGCTTTGATTGCGGCCCTGCGCGCAACGCCGATTGTTGTCTGCCCGAACAGGCTTGGCGCGGTGAATCAAGTATTGCTCACGCTCGAAGCGTTGTCGCGCAGTGCAGCGACCAAAGCGCGCGTCGTTTTGATGTCGCCGTCAAGGCTGGATTCTTCGACAAGCACGAACGCGAGTTTGCTCGCAGAATTTTTCGATGCGGAGAAGATTTTCGTGCTGCCATGGCTGGGAAGAAATTTCAACGTGGTTCGCGCTTTGAAATATCCTTGCGTGGAACGAACTTTGCGTGCGCTCGCGCGAGTGTGATTCAATTTTTTTGGGGGTTCCGTGGTGGCGAATTGGTGAGGCGCGGACGAGACATCGGGTTCTTTTATATGCGATTTTTTCGCGCAGCTAGAATGGAGGCAACCATTTATTTTTCCAATAAAAAGTCATTGCATTTTTCCCGACAAGGGATAAAAACTGATCAGGTAGGAGAAATTGCTCGACCTCTTGCCATTTGGCCGCTACATCGGTTCCTCACGACCGGGTGAATTATCGGTATGAATGGATATTTATATGTTGTCGTGGGGGCTGCTTCCAATCAAGCAGAACTCGTCTACATTTGGAAACAGGCGACGCCGGAAGGCAAGGCGGTCATCGCCTGTCTCTTTGTCTTTTCCATCATCGCGTGGTCGGTGATGACCTCCAAAGCCCTGCAAATGCGCCGTGCGCGCCGCCTGAATTATTATTTCAACGAGGAATTTCATTCGCAAAAATCCGTGCTCGATATTTTTGACCGCAAATTGCAAATCGGAGGCTGCCCACTTTTTGTGGTCTATCAATCCGGCTGCACGCAACTCGACGCGCGGTTGCGCGGCCCCGGCGGCGACCGACGCAAGCAACGCGTCACGCTCAAAAACATGGAACATGTCAAACGCGCGCTCGAGAACGTCGTTGCGCAGGAATCGTTGAAACTGGAATCCGGTTTGATTTGGCTGGCTATTGCCGTGAGTGGCGCGCCGTTTCTCGGTCTGCTCGGCACGGTTTGGGGTGTGATGAGCACGTTTGCCGGCATCGCGCAACAGGGCACGGCGACGCTGGCGGTGATGGCTCCGGGCGTTTCAGCGGCGCTCATCACAACGGTCGCCGGACTGCTGGTGGCGATTCCCTCGATGTTTGGCTACAACTGGCTCGTGCATAATTTGCGCGTGTTCACCGTCGGCCTCGACAATTTTGCGCAGGAACTCGTTTCCAAAATGGAGACGGAGTATCTGGCGGAGGAATGATTTGCAGCCATGCGACGATTTTCCCAGCGCAGTTATCTCGTGACGTTGAGCGAAATCAACATCACGCCGCTGCTCGATCTCGCGTTCGTGCTGCTCATCATTTTTGTCATTACCACGCCGCTGCTGGAACAAAGCATCAACCTGAAACTTCCGCGCGGCGGCCAACCGGACAAATTTGTGAACAAACGCGACATTCGCACCGTCGAAGTCAGCACGACCGGCGTTTATGCGCTCGACAAACAGCGAATGAGCTTTGAGCAATTGATTGCGCGCCTCGCTGCCGACTTCCGTGTCAATCCCAACATCATTGTTTATATTCGCGCGGATCAGGACGATCCCTACAAGTATGTCGCCGACGTGATTAATAGTTGCCAGCGCAACGGTATCACACGCTATTCGCTGCGAACCGAACCGACCAAATGAATCGCCTGCAAAAAAAATGTTTAATGGCGACGGTGGGTGTTCACCTGCTGTTGATCGTGATTTTATTAGTCGGCCCGGCGTTTTTTTATTCCGAAGCCGAAGGCGGATGACCTGCAGGTGCTCGATGTGATTCCGGCCAATTTGATTGACGCCGAGTTCAACAGCGGTGTTCGCGATGCCCAGCCGCCGCCGCCTGTTGTGCAACCCATGCCACAACCGCTGCCGCCGCAACCGGTCGTCACGCCGCCTAAAGTGGAAACGCCGGAACCCATCAAACAAATCGTGAAGGCGCTGACGCCGGAGCCGAGGCCCGCCGAAAAGCCGGTCGTCAACCAAACGCCCAAAATTCAAATCAACACGCAACTCGTGACGCGCACCGCGCCGAAAACGTCCCCCAACGCCGCCACCCGCGCGCGGGCGTTCCGGAACGCCCTCCGGAATTTGAAAAGTGATTTGACGTCGGGCACGACGGTTGACATGCCCGGCAACAGCAGCGCGGCTTATGCGAATTATGCCGGCGTTGTCAAAAGCATCTACGAACAGGCGTGGACGCTGCCGGCAGACACGGCCAGCGACGATGCGAACACAAAAGTCAGCGTCACCATTGCCAGCGATGGCACGGTGATTTCCGCGCGCATCATCGCGCCGTCGGGCGACGCAAACGTGGACACTTCCATCCAGCGCACGCTTGAGCGCGTCACATTTATCGCGCCGTTTCCGAAGGGCGCTCCGGAAAAAGAACGGACTTACATCATTAACTTCAACCTCAAAGCCAAACGATTGCTTGGATGAAAAATAATTGCCTTCCTTTGATAAAACCTTGTCTGCCGATTTTGCTCGCGGTGCTCGCGGTCAATTTTGCCCGCGGCCAAAATGAGATTAATATTCAACAAGAAATCAACGTTCTGGGTCAGTCCAAACCGATTCCCGTTTCGCTCGATGGTTTCAGTGGCGAAGTCGCGGACGTTTTGAAATTCGACCTTTACGTTCAGGGCTTCACGTTTGTCAGTCCAGACGCGGCGCAATATCAAATCAGCGGCAGCAGCGGGGGCAATGTTCAAGGGCGTGTCGTGGATCGTTTCAGCAAAAACGCGCTGCTCTCCCGCAGTTACACAGGCGCGACGTTGCGGCGTCAGGCGCACGCGTTTGCCGATGACATTGTGCAAGCCATCACCGGCAAAAAGGGCATCGCGCAGACAAAAATCGCATTCAAGGTCGAGTCCGCCGGCGGCAACGGGGAAATTTACGCCGCCGATTTTGACGGCCACAACGCGCAAGCCATCACGCATGACAATACAATTGTCGCCGCGCCCGCTTGGGTGTCCGGACAACTCGCGCTTTATTACACGTCTTACAAGCTCGGCAACCCGGACATTTTTTATCACAATCTTACTACCGGCCAGCGCCGCGTCATTGCGGGTCATTCCGGTTTGAACACGAGTGCGGCGGTGTCACCGGACGGCACAAAAGTGGCAATGATTTTGAGCAAGGGTGGCAGCCCGGACGTTTGGGTCTGCGATGCCGACGGCTCGAATTTGAAGCAGTTGACCGCCACGCCCGAAGATGAATCGTCGCCGTGCTGGTCGCCGGACGGACAATGGATTTGTTTTGCGACGAAAATCCACGAACGGCGCGTGTTGGCAAAAGTGCCGGCAGCCGGCGGTGCGATGCAGCAGATTCCGACTCCCGGCGCGCCGAACCCGACTGAACCCGACTGGTCGCCGGACGGCAAATGGATCGCATTCACTTCGCAAATGGGTGAGTTTGACATTTGTGTCATGCCGGCGGACGGCAGCGCACCGCCTACGGTGCTCGTGGCGGGCGAAGACCCGTCGTGGTCGCCAAATTCGCGCACGCTGATTTTTGTGCGGCGCACGTCATCCTACCGATATGTGCTGTCTTTGCTTGACGTGTTCACAAAACAAGCCAAGGATGTTCAGCAAATTTCGGGCAATGATTCCGAACCGGCTTGGGCGAGATAAATTTAACTTTTTTAACAAACTTTTAACCAAAGGAAAAAATATGAAAATAATGAAACTGACTTGCTCGCTGGCGTTCGCGCTGGCCATTACGCTGGCCGCCACGGGTTGTAAAAGCCACAAACCCGTCGGGGTCACGCCAATTCCGCCAGGGCCGGGAGGCATGGTTGGCGAAACGGGGCCTGGCAATACTTTGCCGGCCGAACCTAATGTTGTGCCGACGACGAGCTTGGCGGATTTTGAAGGCATGGCGATGGATCGCGCGGCGCTGGCGGCCTACACGATTCATTTTGCCTACGACAGCGCTGCCATCAGACACAGCGAGCAGTCGAACCTTAAGGCTGTTGCCAATGCATTGAGCGGCGATCCGAGCACAAAGCTGCTCATCGAAGGCAATTGCGATGAACGCGGCACGGAGGAATACAACCGCTCGCTCGGCGAGCGCCGCGCGCTGGCGGCCCGCGAGGCGCTGGCCAAGCTGGGCGTTGATCCGTCGCGCATCCGCACCATCAGCTATGGCAAAGACAAGCCGGTGGAGTCGGGCCACGACGAAGCCGCGTGGGCGAAAAATCGCCGGGATGACTTCGTCCTGCTGCATCCCAAAACCGGAGTCTGATTGGCGGGAAAATGTTGAATTGTTCAAGGGCTGCGTGCGTTGCGGCCCTTGTTTTTTTGGGGCTTTACTAATGCCGGGCACGGGCGTAGGGTTTGCAAGGCTCGAAAAAATTTATGAATACCATGTTCGCAACTTTTCTCGGTGGCTGGGAGTGGATTGTCGTCATATTGGCCGTGTTGCTGCTGTTCGGCGCCAAAAAAATTCCCGAATTGGCCCGCGGTTTGGGCCAGGGCATCAAGGAATTCAAAAAGGCGACGCGTGAAGTGACGGATGAAATTCAAAACGCGGCGGAAGAAAAACCCGCGCAACAAAACAAGTCCGTGACGAACGGCCAGTCGCAGCCCAAACAGACCGTTTCACAGTCTTCCAATCCACCCAAAGCCTGACGGCGGAACATTTCTGGCATGGCCGGCGACCACGAAACGGAACGCCCTGACGAGGCCGAAGGCGGCCCGGTCAAAACCTTTCTCGAACACCTCGAAGATTTCCGCTGGGTGCTCATCAAAAGCGTCGTCACGCTTTTCCTGGCGATGCTGGTCTGCCTCTTTGCAGCCAACTATATCGTCCAAATCATCAAATGGCCTTTGACACGCGCCCCGGTCGGATACCACGGAACGAACCAGGTCGTCATCGTCAGTTTCGGCACCAACCACGTCGGCAATTTTCAACTTTCACCCGAACAACGGCAATCGCTCAACCTCGGCACGAACCGTTTTGTCGCCGTTACCGTCGAACCGCATCACGGTCGGCACCAATCGGGTTCTCGGCTGGCGGGTGAACGACAATTTGCAAGCCATCGCCGACGCGCAGCGGGTGAACGTTGAACTCATCAACCTTAGTCCGGCTGGCGGATTTGTGGTGGCGTTCCAAGTGGCAATTTATGGCGGTGCGGTGCTGGCGTCACCGTTCATTTTTTACTTCATCGCGGCGTTTGTTTTTCCGGCGCTGAAACTGCGCGAGCGTAAATACGTTTATCGCGGGTTGATAATCGGTGTCGGACTTTTTTTAACCGGCGTGTCGTTTTGTTATTTCATTTTGATGCCGGTGGCGCTGGCCGCGGCGCAGATGTATTCCCGCTGGCTCGGTCTCGGCGCGCTTCAATGGCGGGCGGAGGATTACATCAGTTTCGTCTGCAAATTCATGCTTGGCATGGGGCTGGGATTTGAATTGCCCGTTGTTGTTCTCACGCTCGTCAAAATCGGTGTGCTCAATTATCGCACGTTGTCGAAAGCGCGCCGTTACATGATCGTGATCAACCTGTTTCTCGGCGCGGTGCTCACAACGCCGGAAGTCATCACGCAAATCGTTATGTTCGTGCCGCTGCAATTGCTTTATGAAATCACCGTCTGGATTGCATGGTATTGGGATCGGCGGGATAAGAAACGCGCGGCGCGCGAATCGTAAAACGGACTTTACATCCGCTGGATTTGCCGTAGGATCTGCATGTCAACTTTAAAATCTATGCGTAATGCACTTTCTTTTCTCGGAGTGGTTTCTCTCGCCACATTGTTCACCGCTGGTTGCGCAGGGCCGGAGCAAAAACTCGGTCGCGGGATGGGAAACACTTTTGAAATCGTCCGCATGGGCGAACTGCGCCGTTCCGTTGAGCAAACCGCTGTGCTCGATTCGCCCGGCGCCGGCTATACCGTGGGTCTTGTTCGCGGCATCGACCGTTCGCTGGCGCGCACGGGCATTGGCCTCTATGAAATCGCTACTTTTCCGCTGCCGCCGTATCATCCTATTTTCACCAAATACTTCGCGCCTGAACCCGTTTTCCCAGATAACTACACGCCCGGCCTGATATCCGACCCGATGTTCGACACCGACACTTATGTCGGTTTTAGCGGCGGTGATGTTGCGCCGTTCGTCCCTAATAGCCGGTTCAGAGTGTTCGGTGATTGAATGTGGCCCAATCCATTTTACTCAACGCGCCAACAGATTCCCGTTGGCGCGTTTTGTTTTCGTGAAACACCATGCGCCTCGAAAAAAAATCGCCGTGCAAAATTAATCTGCTGCTGAACATCCTCGGCAGGCGCCCCGATGGTTTTCATGAACTGGAAACCATCCTGCATCCGGTCAATGTCTGCGACCGGCTGATTTTTGAGCGCGATGCGCACGGCGTCAAACTCACGTGCAACGACGCGGCGTTGCCGACGGACGGACGAAATCTCATTCACCGCGCGACGACTGCGTTTTTGCAAGCGGCCAAGATCAGCGACGGTGTCCGTATTCATCTGGAGAAGAAAATTCCGCTTGCCGCCGGCCTTGGCGGTGGCAGCGGCAACGCCGCCACGACACTGCTCGCGTTGAATGAACTTTTCGATCAACCGCTCGCTTCGGAAAAGTTGCACGAACTTGCTGCAGCACTCGGGTCGGACGTTCCGTTTTTTTTGCAAAACAGGCCCGCACTCGCCACCGGGCGCGGCGAAAAAATCCAGCCGCTCGAAGATTTTCCCGCGTTGCGCGGCAAGGCGTTTTTGCTGATTCATCCCGGCTTCGTCATTTTGACTGCGTGGGCTTACCAGGCGCTCGCGCGGTTTCCGGTTGTCTTAAATGGCCGGCGCGGCCGTGCGCAAAAGCTGATTTCAAAACTTCAAGCGGGAGGTTTGCACGCCGCCAGCAGTGAATTTTACAATTCACTCGAAGCGCCAGCGTTCGAGAAGTTTTCGGTGCTCGCGCTGTTCCAGGAATTTCTTCGCGCCAACGGCGCGCACGCCACGCTCATGTCCGGCAGTGGTTCGACAACGTTTGCCATTGCCGAAAATGTTGCCGATGCCGAATCGCTCGCGGAAAAATTCAAGTCGGAGTTCGGACAAAATTGCTGGACGGCGGTCGTGCCGATTTGAACCCGGGAGGGACGGCATTTTGCCGTCCCCAATTTGGGCGGCCAGAATGGCGGCCCTCCCGGCGGAAAATTTTCAGCGAGCCGTCCCTACCTTGTTTTTTTGAATCGCGCCAGCGCAAATTCCGCGATTTCCTTCGCCGCCGGAATTTTGAATCCGAGTGCAACCAGCCAATAAACCGAGCCGGCGATTCCCGCCGGGACAAACACCCCGCCGGTTTTCAGCAAAAGCGTTTCATGGCCGAGTGAATTTTCCCAAAACCGCCAGCCGAACCACGCGGCCAATCCGGCCAGCATCCCGGCCAATGCCAGCGGCAAAAATGTGGCGCGCAACGATTCCATTTCCAACTTGCCGAGTTTTTTGCGCAGTGCGTAAATCAGCAAACTTGCGTTGCAGATTGAAGTCGCAGTGTTGGCCAGACCGAGGCCGCCCTGCCGCAGCGGCACAACAAGCGCGGCGGCCAAAATCAGATTTAAGACAAGACACACGATGCTGATTTTCATCGGTGTTTGCGTGTCACCGACCGCGTAAAACGCCCGCGCCAGAATGTTGACTGTCGAAAATGCCACCAGCCCCGGCGCGAGGCATATGAGCGCAAAGGTTGCGCGGTCGGTGGAGGCGGCGGTGAATGCGCCGCGTTCGAACAGCAGCCGCACAATTGGTTCGGCCAGCACAATGAGCAGAATGGCCGCAATCAAATTCAAAAAAATCAGCGTGCCGATGCCATGCCGCAGCGTGGCGCGAAATGCAGCGTAATTTTTTTCCGCGGCCAGGCCGGAAAGCGTCGGCAGCAAATACGTCGCCAAAGAAATGCCGAACATGCCCTGCGGCAGTTCCATCAGGCGCACGGCATAGTTGAACGACGCGACGATTTGCGGGTTGACCCAAAACGCAATGGCGAGAACCAGCGTCACATTGATTTGAAACGCGGCCACGCCAATCGTAGCCGGAATCATTTTGTAAATCACGCGGCGTACCGTTTCATTGCGCCACGGCGAGATCCACTGGTAGCGAAAGCCGTCGTGCCAGAGCGTGGGCAGTTGAAACGCCGCCTGCGCAACGCCCGCCGCCAGCACGCCGATGGCAAGCGCGAAAATTTTCTCGTCCAATTCACGTCCCATGTGCGGTGCGAACCAGAGCACGGACGCAATCATCACCAGGTTGAGCATCGTTGCGCTCATGGCCGGGATGAAGAAATGTCCACGCGCATTGAGCATGCCCATGAACGCCGCGGCGAGGCATACCGGCAGCATGTAGGGAAACATCACGCGCAGCAGCCGCAGCATGAGTTCCGTTTTTGCCTCGAATGAATGCACTGCCAGCGCGATGGAAATGCCGAGCAGGGCGAACGCAACGATAACACTCGCGGTGATAATCAATCCGGAAATCACCGCATTGGCCGCGCGCCACATTTCTTTTTCGCCGGCTGTTTTTTCCTTTTCCTTGAAAACAGGAATGAATGCCGCCGTCAACGCGCCTTCGCCGAGCAGGCGGCGGAAAAGATTGGGAATCGTGAACGCGAACTGGAATGCGCCGGCCACCCAGCTGTCGCCCATGAACCGCGCATAGACCATCTCGCGCACCATGCCGAGCAGGCGGCTGGTCAGCGTGGCGGCGGCCATCGCACCGGACGACTTGAGCATTTGCGACATCGCGCGAAGGCTAAAGTCCGGAGTCCAAAGTCTAAAGTCCAAAATGTGTGCGCGTTGAGTCCAATTGGCGACTCTGTCCCGCCAGCGGGACGCGAGCACGCGACGAAAGTCGGTGTTGGCAATTGGCGAGCGGCGAATTAGTCTGTTCGCGTGAGCATCTTGGAAGAGCTGAACTGGCGCGGCCTTGTTGCTGATTGCACCGATGCGGCGGAGCTGGCCAAAAAAATTTCCGCACCCATCACGCTCTACTGCGGTTTCGATCCGACGGCGGATAGTTTGCACGTCGGCAACCTTGTGCCGCTGCTCGCGCTGCGCCGATTTCAATTGTTCGGCCATCATCCGATTGCCGTTGCTGGTGGCGCCACCGGCATGGTCGGAGATCCCAGCGGCAAGACGCAGGAACGTCAATTGCTCACGCCGAAAGTTCTCACGCACAACATTTCCCGTGTCAAGGAACAGCTTGAACGGTTGCTTGATTTTGACACGAAGAAGAATCCCGCGCGGCTTGTGGACAACGCTTCGTGGACGGCGAATGTCTCGTATCTCGATTTCCTGCGCGACGTGGGCAAGCATTTTTCCGTCAACCAGATGGTCGCCAAGGAAAGCGTCCGCGCACGCATGGAAGACCGTGACGCGGGCATCAGCTACACCGAATTCAGCTATATGTTGCTTCAGGCGTTCGATTTTTCGGTGCTTTACGAGAAATACGGATGCGAGCTGCAAATCGGCGGCAGCGATCAATGGGGCAATATCACCGCCGGCATTGACCTCATCCGAAAGAAATTGGGCAAGACGGCTTACGGTCTCACGCTGCCGCTTATCACGAATGCCGATGGCTCGAAATTCGGCAAGACCGAAGCCGGCGCCATCTGGCTCGATCCGAAGAAAACAAGTGTCTATCGCTTCTACCAATTCTGGGTCAATACCGACGACCGGGATGTGGTTCGTTACCTGAAATTTTTCACATTTTTGTCGAAGGAAGAAATTGAAGCGCTGGAAAAGAAACACGCTGAAAATCCCGGCGCGCGCGAAGCGCACAAAGCCCTGGCGAAGACCGTCACGGATTTGATTCACGGTTCGGGTGCCACTGCGGAAGCCGTTCGTGCCAGTGAGATTCTTTTTGGCGGCGAACTGAAAGGCGTTGCGGAGAGCACCTTCAGTGAGATCGTTGGCGAAGCGCCGACAAAAGAAATCGATAAAGCAAAGCTGGGTGGTGCCGGCTTGTCATTGGTTGAATTGCTCGTTCATTCCGGCTTGTGTTCTTCAAAGGGACAGGCGCGGAAGGACATCGAAGGTGGCGGCGTAAACGTGAACAATATTCGTGAACCAAACGTTCAACGCGCCGTGACTTCAAACGATTTGCTTTTTGGCAAACATTTGTTATTGCGCAAGGGCAAAAAAAACTATGTCGTCTTGACGGCGAAGTGATTTTCACTCCAGCTCGCCACGGGCTTTGGCTTCCTCCCGTGCGCGGCGGACGTTTTCTTCATACAAGTGGTCATATTTGACTTCCTGCGGATTTTCATCCGCGTGTCGCGGCAGTGATTTGATGTGCGGGAACTGGCAGTCGAAGGTCGAGTCAATCGCCAGAATCCGTTTCGTTAGCGGCGGGTGAGTGGACAGAAAACCGAGCCACGGATCGTAAGCTGAATTGACAAAATACAGATGGCTGGCAGTTTCGGCGCAAGGCGTGTCGAGCCGGCCTTGTTTGAACAATCCGCCGATTTTCTTGAGCGCGCCAGCGATGCCCGCCGGATTGCGCGTGAATTGCACGGCGGCAGCGTCGGCCAGCCACTCGCGTTCGCGACAAATCAGGCTTTTTAGCAATCGCACGAAGGGCGCACTAATGCCCCCGACAATCAAAAACAAAACGCCAATCGGCGCAGTCGGCAGAAAAACCGGATTGTTGCCCTCGTCAAAAATGGAGTCGCCGATTTCCGGCGCGTGCGTCGAGCCGCGCACCAAAATGCGGCCAACAACCGTCGGCCAGAAAAGCCCGTGCGCCAGCGCCATCAACTTCATGTTTAGCCGCGTGTCACCGTTCAGCACGTGGCTGAATTCGTGCGCGATGATTCCCTGCAATTCGTCGCGGTTCAGCAATTTCAGCGCGCCAAACGTGATGCCGATGGCCACGTCGTCGTGCGCGTGGCCGGCGGCGAAGGCATTGATGCCGCGCTCGCTGTCGAGCACATAAATTTCCGGTAAGGGCAGGCCGGACGCGACGGCCATTTCCTCGACGACATCACGCAATCGTTTTTCATCCGGGTCGGCAGGGTTTGCTTCAATTTTTCGTCCACCGAGCAGTTCCGCGACGGCCGAACCGCCGCCGGCAAGCAGGCGGATTTTGTAAAAACAGCCCAGCGAAATGGAAATCGCCGAGCCGAGCGCAACCCAAAAGGCAAGTCGCGCGTCCCAAATCCATTGGAAAAATCCAGACGTGCTTTCCGGCGGCGGTTTGTAAAAAATCAGAATCGGCGCGACGAGAATCAAGTAAGTCAGGACCACAAATGCGAACACCGCCAGTCCGAACAGGCACAGGAGCAGACGCGTTTGCCTTTTGGCATGGGTTTCCTGGTCGAAAAAGTTCACAGACTACAACCTGCTTGTAGCAGAAGGTCCTTTTCCGGAAAATACTTTTCGAACCGCGAAAATTAAATCATGGCGTCGAAGTGATTTTTAGGTTGAACAGGCAGGACGGGCATGACGCCCTGCCACCGTGTGAATTGCGGTTCGTAGATTCAATCAAAACTTTTCGAAGATTCTGTTCGCTTCCTCCAAAGTTTCCTTCGAGCCGATATCGAGCCAGATGCCCGGCACGCGCCAGGTATAGACCGGCGTCCGCGAGTAAAGCCATTGCACGAGCCAGCCCGGTTGATCGGGATTGTTGCCCTCGGCAATGTATTGCTTGATGAGCGGGATGGTGGACTTGGGATAATAATAAAGCGCGATGCCGGTCAGCGTGCTCGCCGGGTTCTTCGGTTTTTCCTCGAAGAATGTGATGCGACCATTCGTGTCGGTGGAAATGGAATTGTATTTTTTGATCTGTTCCAAATCGCCCACGTCGTAGAGGGCAAGCACAGGCGCGTTTTTCTCGCGGCAGAATCTACCGAAGTCGCTCAACTTTTCGCTGAACAAATTGTCGCTGGCCACCACGATCAAATCGGCGTCCACGTTTTGCGTTTTGAGGACGTAATGAATGTCGCCAATCGCGCCGAGTTTGTTGGAATCGTCGGTCGAGCCGTCGTTGACAATGGTGAAATTCAGTTTGGCCTTGGTCGCGCGATAACGGTCCGACCATTTTTGGAAGTGGGCGGCAAATTTCCCATTTGTTACGATGTAAATCCGGTCAATGCCGCCAATGGGAATGAGATTATCGAGCACATGCTCGATTATCGGTTTGCCTGCGACGGTCAGCAACGATTTGGGTTGTGTCAGGGTCAGTGGATACAACCTCGTAGCGTATCCGGCGGCGAGGATGATGATTTTCATTCGCGGTTGAATTCACGTTTTATTTTCAAAGAGTTCCGGAGCGGAAGCGCGCGCCAATTTCTGACAGCGCGCGTAGATTTCCGATGGTAGTTCGGATTGCAACGCGAACTTAGCCAGCGCTTGGACTTCATTCGATTTAAGCCTGCGAATCATGTATTTTACCTGCGCAATGACTGGCGGCGCAGCGCTCAATTCATCCACACCGAGGCCGATCAGCAACGGCGCGAGGACGGGATCGCCGGCAACTTCACCACACACGCCTGCCCAAATGCCATGCCGGTGCGCCGCGTCAATGGTCGTTTTGATGAGGCGAATGATCGCCGGGTGCGTCGGCTCGTAGAGGTGCGAAACCTTCTCATTAGTGCGATCGGCGGCCAGCGTGTATTGAATGAGGTCGTTGCTGCCGATGCTGAAAAATTTTGATTGCGCGGCAAGCGCGTCGGCGATGAGCGCAGCCGACGGAATCTCGATCATCACGCCGATGTCAATTTTCTCGTCGAACGGCACTCCTTCCGCGCGCAATTCGGCTTTGCATTTTTCGACGATGACATTGGCCTGATTCAATTCGTCCAGACCGGAAATCATTGGATACATCATCTTCACGTTGCCCTCGGCGCTGGCGCGGAGAATGGCGCGAAGTTGTGCGCGGAACAATTCCGGCTGCGCAAGACAAAACCGGATTGCCCGCCAGCCGAGAAACGGGTTCATCTCCTGCGCCAGTTGCAAATGCGAGGCGAATTTATCACCGCCCAAATCGAGCGTGCGGATGATGACCGGATTGGGTTTCAACGCCGTGGCGACTTTGCGGTAGGATTGATATTGCTCCTCCTCCGTCGGCAGGCTTTCGCGGTTGATGAAAAGATATTCCGTGCGAAACAATCCGACGCCTTCCGCACCATGCAAGAGAACGGCCTCGGTGTCTGTCGGGGCTTCAATGTTTGCGGACAGATGAATGAATTTGCCGTCAAGTGTGACGGCAGGCTGCCGCTGAATTTCGCGCAGCTTTTCTTCAAGCGAAGCCTTGCGCTGCAAGAGCCGGCCATATGCAAACAGCGTTTGATCGGTTGGACTGACGACAATCATGCCGTTGTAACCGTCGAGCAACGCATAATCGCCGCTTTCCAATTCCTGACTGGCAATTTGCAACCCCACCACCGCCGGAATGCCCAGAGACCGGGCCATGATTGCTGTGTGCGATGTCTGACCGCCAATGTCGGTGGCGAAACCGAGCACGAATTTTTTATCCAGTTGCGCGGTCGCGGACGGGCTGAGGTCGTGGCTGACCAAAATGCACGGCTCGGTGAGGTGACGCAGATCGAATGCGTCTTTAACTTCAAACAAATTATCCAACACCCGCGATGCCAAATCGCGCATGTCACTGGCACGTTCGCGAAGATATTCGTCGTTTGCCGCGAGGAGCGCCTCGGTGTAACGCTCGGCGACGCTGTGAAAGGCGTACTCGGCGTTGACCTTCTCCTCTTTAATCAGACGGATGGCTTCGCCCACCAGGGCAAGGTCCTCGAGCATCAGCAAATGCGCTTCAAAAATGTCCGCCTCCTTCGCGCCCAAATTTTCGACGACCTTGTGCTGCACCTCCAGAATTTGCTGGCGGGTTTGGACGAGCGACTTTTCAAAACGACCGGTCTCCCCAGCCACCTCGTCGGCTGAAATTTCGCGCCTGGCGATGACGTGGCGGGCGCGATGAAGCACGAGGATTTTCCCGCGACAAACGCCGTCGGAGACGGCGATACCGCGATACTCTCTCTCTCCTTTTTGTTGCTGCCCGGCCATGTCCGAAAAGCTATCCAAACACCCGCGCTTTGGTAAAGAGATTACCGTCGCAAAATAAAAAGGCCCGCGCAGACAGGCTTTTATTCTACATTCGAAATTCCGAATTCAAAATTTCCGTCAGGCGCGTTCCATGTATTTGCCGGTGCGAGTATCCACCTTGATTTTCTCGCCGGTTTTGATGAACAACGGCACTTGCACCGTGATGCCCGTTTCGAGCGTCACCGGCTTTTGCACGTTACTCGACGAGTCGCCGCGAATGCCTTCCGGCGCGTCGGACACCGTCAGCGCCACGCTCGGCGGCAATTCGATGGACACTGCTTTTTCCTCGACGAACGTCACCGTTACCGCGCCATTCTCCACAAGAAAATTTTTCGCGTCACCAACCAATTCCGCTGCGAGTGTGACGGTTTCGTAAGTTTCCGAGTCGGTGAAAACGTAGTCCGCGCCGTCCTTGTAGCTGTATTCCATTTTTTTGGTGATCATCGGCACCGGTTCGATGCGTTCCGTGGAACTGAACCGCACATCGGACGATTTTCCGGTGCGGATGCTGCGGAGCGTCGCCTGCACGAATGCGCGCAGGTTGCCCGGCGTGCGGTGTTGCATGTCGAGCACCACGCAAATGTCACCGTTGTAACTGATCGCCATGCCGCGGCGGAGATCGTTTGCTGTTGCCATAGGTTAAAAAATCAGTCGTTTGAAATGGTGTTTACCGCAAAACGGGAGCGCGGAGCATAATCGAAAATCACCTGAACGCAAGCGTGGTTATGGACTAAAACGAGTATTTCCGGGTGTGAATATCTTTTCTTGGCCATGCCTTGACACCCCAAAGTTTTGTATGTTATAAGTGGGCAACCACAATTAGCTGTGGCTTTATGCGCTGCCCCAAATGCGGCTGTCAGGCAGACAAAGTCATTGATTCGCGCGCGTCGCGCGAGGGGGCCACTATTCGCCGCCGCCGCGAATGCACCAAGTGTGGTCATCGCTTCACTACTTACGAGGAATTCGAACATGAAGGTTTGATGGTGCTTAAACGCGACGGCCGGCACGAAGAATTTTCCCGCGAAAAACTTTTGTCCGGCATCAGGAAAGCCTGCCAAAAACGCCCCGTTAGTCCGCAGGCAATGGAAGGTTTGGTGGACCACATCGTCGCCACCGTGACTGACAAATACGAAAATGAGGTTCCCGCCGAATTCATCGGCAAAATGGTCATGGAGGGACTGCGCGGCATTGATGGAGTCGCCTACGTGCGGTTTGCCAGCGTTTACCGCCGGTTTCAGGAAGCGACCGACTTCGTGCATGAAGTCAGAAAAATGGAGGCCGCCAAATGATTGCGCTGCAATCCGACTGCCTGCTTTTTCAACTGATGAACGGCGAAAGTGTGCCTTGCTCGGCGGAAATGATTTCCGTCGAAATCGTCGGCGGTGTCGATGATCATCTCGACCCCGAAGTGCTGCGTCACGCTGCTGCATCCGTCTTTCACTATTTCAAAAATGAACTGTGCCGCGAAACAGTCACGGTGGGCGAGTTTGCCGGCACTTTGGAAAAAGTGTTGCGCAATCTCGGTTTTACCATTCGCGCCGGCGCGCTCGAGTTGTGTTCGCAGGAAATTCTTGAATCCGACCTTTGCCTTATCGCGCGTGAATCCTGCAACGGCCTCGAGCTCTTTTTCTTCCCGCGCCTGCGCGACGAACTGCGCGCGCAACTCCGCCATTCGCCGCGCGTGCTGCGCTTTCGCGGATTGCGCGGTTGTGTCAAACAACTCGCCGGTGCGCGGCGATGGAGCGTTCGTTGCGAACAATTGCGGGATCAGATTGTTGACTATCTGCGTCAATGCCTTACTGCCGAACCGGAGCAGAATGACTGCGCGCTGGTGGTGGAATGATCGAAATTTTTAATTTTGAGTTTTTAGTTTTAAGTTGAACGGACAGTATCACGCTGCAATTTCTTTTTGAACTCAAAATTAAGAACTCAAAATTAAAAACTTGATGAAAACACTTTTTGAAAAAATCGCCACGCGCGAAATTCCGGCAGCGATTGTTTATGAAGACGATTTGGTGCTCGCCATCCGCGACATCAATCCGCAGGCGCCGACGCACGTTTTAATTTTCCCCAAAAAGGTGATTCCGCGCATTGCCGAGGCCGGACCGGAAGACCATAAAGTCCTCGGCCATCTTTTGCTGAAGGCCGCCGAGGTTGCGAAAAAGCTCGATTTGAAAGGCGGCTATCGGATCGTCATCAACAACGGCGCGGACGCCGGCGAAGCCGTGCCGCACCTGCACGTTCACATCCTCGGTGGACGCTACATGGCATGGCCACCGGGTTAATTCAAAGTAGGGCGCGCTGTTCACAGCGCGCCGCGGCGTCCCGCTTTGCGGGAGAGAACGCGCCCTACCCATTCCAGAATTTCTCTGGACACAGAAATTTCCCAAGCGCAAAGTCAAAATTGAAAAACAGAAGAGCCCCCAATTTGCGGCTTAATAACAGGTTAGGCTGCACTTCTGCCATCACAAAAATTCCCGCAACACCTTACCGAGCCGCTTGATGCCTTCACGGATATTTTCCTCGCTCGCGCTGCCGAAGCTGATGCGCATTTCGTTGTCCGGTTTTGCACGTGCCGGATCGTCCGCATAGCAAAGTTCGCCCGGCACATAGAGCACGTCGTTCTTCAGCGCAGTTTGGAAAACTTTGGACTTCACGCCCGCCGAAACATTACGCGGCAATCGCGCCCAGAAATAAAGTCCGCCGCCGGATTCCCAGATTTCGACGTTCGGTGGAAAATGTTCCGCGAGTGCCTGTTTCATCACGCGCGCCTTTTGGCCGTAGCGTTTTTCAATTTTGGCGACGTGCTTTTCGTAGAGTCCCGATGCCAGTGCGCCGGCGAGGAGTTGTTGCAACAGGTTCGCCGAGCCGAAATCGTGGTTGCCCTTGATGCGCTGGACGCTCGTGAAGAGCGGTTCGGGCAAAAGGCCGAAGCCGATGCGCGCGCCGGGCGCGTAGGGTTTGCTGTAAGTGCCGGTGTAAATCACGCGTTCCGCCGCGCCGCGCACCATGAGCGCGGACTTGATGTCGGGGCCCTTGAATCGCAGTTCGCGATATGCGGCGTCTTCGAGCAGGTAAATCGGATGGCCAGCCGCGCGCTCAATTTTTTTCAGCAGTTTCAAAATGCCGCGTTTTTTCCGGAAGTTTGTCGTGACGCCGGTCGGGTTTTGGAAATAGCTGACGAGATAAAGCATTTTAACGCGGCACAATTCGCCGCTGTGTTTGAGCGATTGCAAAACGCTTTCAAGGTGCGCGAGGTCAAGGCCGTCGCGTTCGAGCCGGACGCCGCGCGCGCGGATGCCGCGGCTTTGGAGGATGCTCAGGAACACGAAATACGTCGGGTCTTCGACGAGTATGATGTCGCCTTCGTCGCAGAGCGCTTCGAGCGTCATGTAAAGCAGTTGCTGCGAACCGCCGGTGATCATCACTCGTTCCCATGAGTGGCTTTTGCTGGTCACGCCGTCGGCGTCGAGCTTTTGCAAATGGCGCGCGGTGAGCTGGCGCAGGTTGGTTTCGCCGGCGGTGATGCCGTATTGCAGCGCGGGCTGGCCGGTTTTGGGCGAGCGCAGGATTTCATTCAGCAACGCGCGTGTTTCGGCGATGGGCAGCGACGGGTTGTCGGTGAAGCCGGCGGCGAGTGAAATCAATTTGGGCCGCGACAATGCGGCGTGCATGAGCCACGAGATGGGCGGCTCGACGGTGCGTTGCCCCAGCTTTGACAAGTGCGATTTCATGTGAAAAAGGTGATGATAATAAACAGAACCACAAAATTGAACAACAAAGGAACAAAAGAACAAAATTCGTTTGAAAATGAAGCCTTTTTGCCTGGTTGCCTGGTTTCTTTGTTGTTGAAATTTTGAATCACTGTCGTGTGCCGAAAACGCTGTCGAGAATGGTTTCCTTGGTTTTCCAGATCAATGCCATCGTCATGGCCAATGGCAGCAGGGCGAAAAAAATAAACGTCCACAAACCGAGCTGGTTGAGCCAGATGGGCCAGACAAGAAGCATGTCATATCCAGGCAACTGTGAAGTGTGGAGCAAAACTGCATACGCAATGCAGAGAAACAAAAAACCGACAATCAGCCAGCAGTTGAGTGTGGTAAACAGGCGCATTTCATGCCGGAGCGTTTCCGCCGGCAACATCGCGGCGAGTTGTTTGAGAACGACATTCAAGTTGAACAAAAAAAGCACCCCCGACAGCACGAGCACAAAAATCACAGCCTCAAAAAAAAATTCCTGCGGCATTTTGTTGTGCCAATAAAGAAACGGGCAAAGGCCGAAGTTGACCAGGCCGAGCAGTTTTGCGCGGTCGAGTACATTGCGCCAGGGACGTTCCTGTTTTTGAAAGTCGCTCATCTGCCAAAGGCCATAGAGCAGCGAACCCGTGGTGACAAGTGCGGGAATAATGCCCAGCGGCTTAAGCCAGTCGGCCTTCGCCGTTTCCACGCAGATGACGAGGGACGCGGGCAATCCCCAAAACAGCGCGGATAAACCGCGGGCGAGATGTCCGAGTGAGCGCAGCAATTCGGAGTTAAGTGGCGCGTCAGGCATTGGTGGAATTTCGAATTGCGAATGTTGAGTGCTGAATGAAAACAGAAATTCGCGGCGCGGAAAGTTTATTCGTCATTTGGGATTCGTCATTCGCAATTTCAGAAATTTAAATAGGTGTAGGCCTTCAAACCGCGTTCGTAATCGTCGAGCATGCGCATGGCTTCGGACGGTTTCATGCGGTCGGATTTAATGGCTTCGTCAAACTGCGCCTTCATCTGCCGTTTGAGTTCGTTTTCGTCGTATTGCACCGATGCGAGCGTCTGGACAATGGTTGAGCCTTCGATGATTTCCTCGATGTAATAGCCAGCGGGTTCGTCGGGTTCGAGAAAGACATGCACCTCGTTGACGCGGCCAAATAGATTGTGCAGGTCGCCCATGATGTCCTGATACGCGCCCATGAGGAAGAAGCCGATGTAATACGGCTCAGGAAGGCCGTCGCCGTTTAAATTCAATTTATGCAACGGCAGGGTTTCGCGCACATCGCGGAAATCGATGAACTTGCTCACCTGCCCGTCGGAATCGCACGTGATGTCCGCGAGCGTAACCTCGCGCATCGGGCGTTCATTTAAACGCGCAATCGGCATGATGGGAAACAACTGGTCGAGCGCCCAATGGTCGAGCAGTGATTGGAAAACGGAAAAGTTACAGAGGTATTGATCGCTGAGACTGTCTTCAAGCTGGCGGATTTCCTCCGGTGCGTAAGGCTTGGCCTTGTAGCTCTCGACGACGGCGCGGCTGATTTGCCAGTAAAGGTCTTCAATCTTTGCCTTATCGGACAAATCCATGACGCCAAGCGTGAACATGTTCTGCGCGTCTTCGCGGCGTTCGAGCGCGTCGTGGTAGGCTTCAAGTTTGTTGTGTTTCGGCAAATTCTGTTTAATTTCCAACAACTCCTCCACGAGGGGATGCTCCTTGTCGCCATATTTCAAAAAGTCGCCGGGCCTGATTTTTTCAATCGCGCCGAACACCTCGACAATCAGCACGCTGTGATGCGCGACGATGGCGCGGCCGCTTTCGCTGATGATGTCCGGGTGCGGCACATTTTCCGCGTTGCACACGTCGGCGATGTAATACACCACGTCGTTCGTGTATTCCTGCAGCGTATAATTCGTCGAACTGTCGAACGCCGACCGGCTGCCGTCGTAATCCACGCCCAGGCCGCCGCCGACGTCCAGATACGTGATCTGGAAGCCCATTTTGTAAAGCTTCGCGTAAAGGCGTCCTGCTTCCTGCACCGCCTTTTTCACCGTTAGAATGTCCGTCACCTGCGAGCCGATGTGAAAATGCAGCAGCTTGAAACAATGGCCAAGATTTTCGGCCTTCAACATTTCCGTCGCCGCCAATAGTTCCGCAGTGGTCAAACCGAACTTTGCGTTTTCGCCGCCGCTGCCCGCCCAGCGTCCCGCGCCTTTGCTCAATAACCGTGCGCGAATGCCGATCTGCGGCTCAACGCCGAATTGTTTTGAGATCGAAATGATCTGCCGCAGTTCCTCCAGCTTTTCAACGACCATGATGACCGTCTTGCCCAGCTTGATGCCGAGCATGGCCGTCTTGATGAACTCCACGTCCTTGTACCCGTTGCAAATGATGAGGTTGCCGATTTGATTTTGCAACGCCAGCCCGGCAAACAATTCCGGTTTGCTGCCGATTTCAAGACCGAAATCATACGGTTTGCCCGCGTCAAGGATCTCCTCCACAACCTCGCGGAGCTGATTCACCTTGACGGGGAACACGCCGCGGTATTTTCCGTGATAACCAAACTCGGCAATGGAATTGCGAAACGCCAGATTCAACGCTTCGACGCGGTGCCGCAGAATGTCCTGAAACCGGATGAGCAGCGGGAACTTCAGCCCGCGGCCCCTGGCTTCCTCGATCACGTCCGTAAGATCCACCGTTGCGCCGGCGTCCTGCAGCGGACGCGCCACAACGTGCCCGGCCTCGTTGATGTCGAAATACTTCGCGCCCCAGCGATGGATGTTGTAAAGCGCGCGCGCCGATTCAATGTCCCACGGTTGCGCCGCATCATGTGAATTGCTCATCTCAATACTTCAAATGAACGAACTATAAAATTCCCTGCAAAGAAATCAACAGGCGGAATGATTTTTTTTCAGCCTGCTTCGGGCTTTGCAGCCTGAAGAAAATTTGTTTTCATCGTGCCATGCCGAAAATTTCACTCACCGCCATTGTCAAACATTGCGACCAACTGCTCCGAACGAAGAAAATTGGAGATTACGACGGTGCAGTGAACGGTTTGCAAGTCGGGAACGCCGGCGCGGTCAGTCGTATAGCCGCCGCCGTGGACGCGAGCCTTGCCACGGTCAAACTCGCCATCAAGGCGAAAGCAGATTTGATGATAGTGCATCACGGATTGTTTTGGTCGCCATCCCACCCGTGGACGGGCAAGAAATACGAGTTGCTCCGGCTTCTGGTTGTAAACAATCTGGCCATTTACAGTTCGCACCTGCCGCTTGACGCGCATCCCAAGCTTGGTAACAATACGCAACTCTGCGCTGCGCTCGGTTTAAAAAATCCGCGCCCGTTTTTCGTCACTCACGGCCAGACCATCGGTTTCAAAGCGCAGGCAAAAATTTCCCGCACGGAACTTGCCGTGCGATTCGCGCGCACAATCGGAGCAAAGCCACGAGTGATTCCCGGCGGAAAGGAAATTTGTCAGCGCATCGGGATCGTGACCGGCGGCGCGGGCGGCGATTTGAAACAGGCGGCGGATGAGGGTGTGGACACGTTCATCACCGGCGAAGGCCCGCATTGGACTTATGCGGTTGCCGAAGAACTCGGCTTGAACGTTTTTTACGGCGGCCATTATGCGACGGAAACATTCGGCGTGAAGGCGTTGGCGGCGCATCTTTCTAAAAGATTCAAATTATCGTGGACATTCATTGATTATCCGACCGGTTTGTAATTTTTGCGGGAAGGTTGGTGTATTGCCGATCCGTTTTCAATTTGGGATGGCGGCACGTCGTCCCTCCCAATTTAAATTCGTATTTTGCCGCGTTGAGAGAAACAAGCAGCCGACCAAAAGAATTCCGACGCCGATGATGCAGTGTCGGCTCTTCGAGCCGAGTTTTAATAATGATTTTTTCGTGTTTTTGTTGTGTTGATTATGTTGGTCTAATCGGTGGTGCTATTTGTATCCAGCACACATTTTCTGCACATTCCCGTCACATTGAAGTTTCCGTTCCGCAATTGTTGGCGCAAGTAAGTTGCTCTCTTGCCATAATAGATTTCGTCCAGACGACTTTTGACCAACGAACCAAGAATATTCTCGTGGTTATAGTCATCGCAGCAAAGGAGAACATCGCCATCAATGGAGATAACGACACATTCAGGCGCACGGCAGAATTTCGCTCCGGCCATCACGTTCGGACGGAGTAAATCGCGGACAAGTCCACCACGATTGTGCAAGTTATTATCGCGCAGTTCAGTGATTTGAATACGGTCTGGATAAAGTTTGCACAACTCCAAAATCCGCGAATCCCATTCATCAGAATAAGGTGGATGCCGGTTGACGATGAAAGAACTTAAACCCGCTTGGGTTAATCGCTCGAATACTGAACGGGTCAGCTTATCGCCATTTGTGAACATATTCAAAACGCAATGGGGCAAAGAATCGTGAATCTTTTGGACTTGTGATTCAAAGTGTGGCGATAATAGCGGCTCTTCAAAGAACCCGAAGTTTATGTGGCCGTCCCATTTGAACTCTTGAAGGCGATAGATAATCACGTCCAGAATTTCAGAATTGATGAATCGCTGTTTCTGCGGTGCAAGCGATTGGGGACAGTAACTACAAGAACGGTTGCAGGCGGTGGAGAGTTCGATTTTGATCTCTTTGGGAGAATATCTCCTGCGACGCGCCAGAATCGAAGCGCAATCATCCAACGCTGAAACTATCCTACCCCGCAATGTCCAAGGAACCCAACGGCGGATAAGGCGGCGCAAAGATTTTCTTGCACTTACTCGAACCGGTAAATCTTTATCAAAGTCTGGATTCAGTTTAATCATATCGTTAGGGGCTATGCCGTTCATGTATTTTCATTTCGACTAAAATTTCCTGCCAATCGTCAACTACTTTAGGTGTTCGACGACCTGGATTGAACCAGCGTTCAACCGCCAGTGCCGGTTACAGACCCATAAAAGGCATAAAAGAATTCCGACGCCGATGGCCGTCAGGCTCACGTAAAGCGGGCCGTTCGGAAGTTTGAATTGAAATTCGACGGTGTGCGCGCCGGGCGTCAGATAAATGCCGCGCATGATGAAGTTGCAGCGGAGCAATGGCGCGGGACTGCCATCCACGAGCGCGCGCCAATTCGGATCGAATTTGTCATTGAGCAGCAGCACCGTGGACATGTCGGCATGCGTGCTGAACACAATGTCTTTTGGCGCGTAGCCTTTGAATTCGACGGTGCCGGAATTCCCGTTGGTTGCATTCACCGTCGGCGTCGTTGGCAACGGCGTGGAAACCAAAACCGTCTGCCACGCATTGAAATTTGTGCTCGCCAGCGTTTTGAGCGTGGCGTCCTTGTTGGAGCTGACCTGCCAGTTGGAATACAATTTGGCTCGGGGCAGCGCGCCGGTGAATTCGAAGAGCGCATAGCCGCCGTTTTTGGCGGGGACTGCGGTCAATTCTTCGAGTTCCGTTGGTCGTTCAATTCCCGCTTTAGGCACGATATCAAATCGCTGGACGATGCGAAAACGATGCTGTGCCGGATCGAGTTGCTCGTTCAGCACGTCAAAGAAGCCTGCCGGGCCCAAGAGGTAGCGGGTGTTGGTTAATTCCCACCGGCGGGCGATGAGATGCACTGTTTCGGGTGTATTGCGAAATACCAGGGCGTTGTCGTAAGCGGCCAAGTCCTCGGATATACGCGGCATTTGAATGATGTCCAGCGACTGGATGTTGTAATAGGGAAACAGTTGCTGGGACCATTCAATCCGGTAGAGTTCGTCAAACAATTCAAATTGTTGCGGGGGGTGAAACGGCAAAACGGCGACGCGGTGTTCGTAAGGTTTGTCGCGTAAGAAATTCACAATGGGGTTGAGAGAACCAACCTCGTATTTTTGTTTGTAATCCCAGTGAATAATCCATGGTAAATCCGCGCGCCCCAAATCCAGAACGAGCAGTGCACCAAGAAAAATTCCGCCCCACTTGGCGCGGTGACCCGCAAATGCGCCGCTTAAAATGAGCGTGAACAATCCCACTGCAAGCGCGAGGAATAAAATAAACCAGCCGACTTGGCTGATGCTGAACGCGGCAATCCGTCCGGCCGTGCTTTCATCGGGAAAGCCCACGGTTTTCAGATAATTGACGAGGTTCGGTTTTTGCATCGCGTAAATCAGCCATGCGAGCAGACTGCCGACCAAAGCTAGGACGCAACTTGAAGTCCAATTTCGGTCGAAGCCGCGAACTTTGGTCCACCATGTTTTGAGCAGGATGGATAATGAAGTCGAACCGGCAGCCGGAATTTCCAAATAACGCCGGCTCAACCCATGGATGCCATAGGCGAAAACGGTGACGAGCGCCCACGAAAACACGAAGAGGAATTTGATCGGGTTTCGGATCGTTGAAAAATATGGCAGCTTGTAAAGGAGCGCATAGAAAGGTGCGAACCGGCCAAATGCAAGCAGCAGCGAAACAATCAAAACCGCCGCCCAGAACCAAATAAATTGCCGATGTGTTTCGGGGAATGCGGAATTTTTCCGGCGC
Organism: uncultured Verrucomicrobiae bacterium; assembly: GCA_963835625.1. Taxonomy (GTDB): domain Bacteria; phylum Verrucomicrobiota; class Verrucomicrobiia; order Limisphaerales; family UBA11358; genus UBA11358. Next base: position 115,516 of record CAWIGO010000010.1, on the reverse strand, counting down.
AGTGATTGTGCACCAGCCCACGCGGCCACCAAAATGACCAGCATACCCGCGTAATTACCCGTGCCATTGAAACGCAATGGACCCTGCGGGGACGGACCTTGTTTGCTGCTGGCGAAGTAGCGATCCCATCCCGGGTCGCGCCCCACGGTACCCCAGTAGTTGCCACCTTCGTAACCGTTCTTAAGAAATTCCATCATGTCTTTCGGTGTGTCCATCCGATAACCAAATAACCCGGGTACGATGATCCCGAGTGTTTCAATTTTTGGAAGACTCCATTGCGTAGCCCAGTCCCAGTGCTGGGCTTTTGTCTCCACATCCTGTGCGGTACCGGCGATGCCGGTGATCTGCGACCCGACGAGTGACACAATAGTTTGCGTGGCGATGAATCCCGCAAACACAGCAACCATTGCGACCCGAGCGATACCGCGGCTAAATTTTTTTCAGAACCGGAGCGCTTTCTTCCGTCAATGCCTTGTAAAAAACAAAGGCGGCGACGAACAGGCTGAAAATCGCCCCGATGTCTGCCGCCTCCATCACATTGATGCCGACGGCGAATCCCGCCAAAGCCAGACGCGTCCAGCGAACGAACCACGGTGTTGCCGGCGAGTTGGAGACAATCAAGGCTAATGCGAGAAAATCCATGCCAAAGGCGATTTGATGCGGGGCTACGCCCCAACAGGCATCTGAAAAGAAGGTGGATGTGAGCGTGGCCGCCAATGCTCCCAAAGTCGCTGCCAGCGGTGTGAGCTTCAATTGCCTGAAAAAAGTCCACGCGCCGAGTCCCAAAATGAACAATGCGATGGGTACCAGAAATTTAGCGTAGCCAACGGGACCTAATGTCCAATGAATGAATGCGTTCAAACTCGGCGGGAACGAACCGGCGTTGGCACCGATGTCATTGAGATCGTCCCACATGCCGGTCAAGCCGTAAGGGAGCCTAAGCCAATCGGCATTCTCTGGGCCTAGTGGACCATCATTGGAGAAATGAACGTAATCGGGCAGGAAACTCCGCCAGAAAAGAACGGCTAAAATTGCCACTAGGAGAATTGTGGTCATTGCCCCCCCACGCTGGTTCCGCGATAACGATTTTGTAATTTTCATGGCGCCAAGGTCATTAAAAGCAAAGTAGCTGTATCAAGCAGCAATGTTGGACAAAACAAACCGGATTGGGCTGACAAAAATCAAGGATACAGTTTTTAGTTGTATCCGGGAGTATTGTCAAGAATAGCCATGCCATGGCTAAACATAGTTGGTCGGAATTCTACCCGGTTTTGCCCGGTTAGGCCGAAGCCAGTTTGTTTCCATCCGCTGACCAACATTGAAGCTCGTGGGGCGTTTTATGATGGGCAAGGCGCCTTGGCCATTCGTTCCAGAATCTGATCGAGTGACAGTGTGATTCGCCAGTTTGGGTAATGGCTCTTAAATTTTCGCAAATCGCTGATGTAGCAGATGTGGTCGCCTTTGCGCGCCTGATCCACGTAAGCCGTTTTGATTTTGCAACCCAGCAACGCTTCGATTTTGGCCACACACTCGAGCAATGATGCGGCATTTTCGCGCCCACCGCCAAGATTGTATACTTCGCCCGGCCGAGGATTTTTGGCGAATTCAACGAAGGCTGAAATGACATCGGCGCTGTGAATTTGGTCCCGCACTTGTTTGCCTTTGTAACCGAAAATCGAATAGGTCTGGCCGGCCTTGGCAACTTTAATCAAGTAAGATAGAAACCCATGTGCCTGCGCGCCGGAATGGTTTTCCCCCGTAAGACAGCCGCCGCGGAAAATGCCGACGTTCATTTTGAAGTAACGGCCATATTCCTGCGCGACCACGTCCGCCGCCGTTTTGCTCGCGCCGAAAAGGCTGTGCAACGTTTGGTCTATCCGGCAATTCTCACTCACGCCGTGCCAGTCTTCGAGGCGTGCGTATTCCCAGCGCGTTGGCAATTCCTTGAGTGGCATTTCATTCGGCGCGTCGCCATAAACCTTGTTCGTTGACATGAAAATAAAGACAGCTTCCTTGTTTGATTGCCGTGTGGCTTCGAGCAAGTTGAGTGTGCCCACAGCATTGACGTCAAAGTCAACGAACGGAATCTCCGCCGCTTTGTCATGTGACGGTTGCGCGGCGCAGTGAATGACTATGGCGAACCGCTCTTGTTTGAACAAATCGAGGATTTTCTGCCGGTCGCGGATATCCAGGTTCAAGTGGCGGAAATGCCGGGTGTTTTTTTTCAGATGCTCCAGATTCCACAAGGTGTCGCCCGGCGGCCCAAAAAATTCGCGGCGCATATTGTTGTTGATACCGAAGACTTCATATCCTTCGCGATCGAAATAAATAACAGCTTCAGAACCGATTAACCCGCTTGAGCCGGTGACCAGAATTTTCATGCGGCACATTTTAGACAAGAAGCACAACCGTTGCGAGAATCACTTTTTTGAAGAAAAAGAATCTTGCTTGTTTTCAACCGGCTGTGGTGTCGAAGTTTTTTCAATTGTTCAAGATCTGCCGGTGGTGAAAACAGGTAATCTACCCCGCTTTCCTTATGTTGTCTGAGTTCCGCTTGACTTCTCACCTGCAAACGTATCCTTTCGCCGGTGACATCTGAAAATGGAAAAGGCGAAAAAGATCGCGATGTGGATGGGGAGCGCGACCAACGAGGAAGGTTGGGCTAAAATCATTTCGGTCGCCGATACTCTCTTTCTGGTTCGATGCGGTCGGTGGCGGCAGGATTCCACGTGGGTGAACGGCCGGCAAACGTTTTTGAGCGAGAAAATGCCGGTGGCCCGCTGGCGGCGGTTGGACGACGTGTGTTTTGGTTTCTTTTCGGCATTTCGCATCATGCGCCGGACTCTGAAATGGGCGGAAGGAGAACCCATCGCGCTTCTGATCGTTGAAGGGCCGCGTGGACTGCTGGCCGTATGGCTGAAACGATGGGGCAAAGTCCGCGCCCTGGTTTCACTTCAAAGTGATTACCTGCCGCCGGTTGGAAGATGGCATATTCGGTTGCATCGCCGTGCCAACATGGCCTTGAACCGGTTCATTGCCCGTCAGGCGGACGAGGTGTGGAGACTCTCGCCGCGTATTCCTATAGGAGAGGGTCATTCGCGCAATTATATTTTGCCAATCTATATCAATGACAACGAAGTCCCTCCGGCAGAGCGGCGGGAGATTATGTATTTTGGTGTTCCCTCGGAAGATCACGCCTTGGATGTCTTGTTTCAAGTCGCGCGGCAACACAACATTCCTTTGCATATTGTCGGAGAATCGCACTATTTGGCTTCAATCAAGGCGGACGCCCCGCCCAAAACCACATTTTATGGCTATATCGAGCCAAGCCGCCTCTCGGAAATTGCCCGGCACTGCTTTTGCGCCTATGCGGTATATCGCAGTACCGGTCCGCAAAGTTACAGCTATTACGGTTGCCCGTCGAAATACTTCCACTGTCTGGCCAATAACCTGCCTCTATTGACTACGAATACAGCTTTTTTCAGCGGGGAAATCGAAAGAAACGGCATCGGACGTGTCGTGGTTCCTGACCCGCAACAGATTGAACAGGCCATTTTGGAGTTGCGCGACCACAGTCAAAACTTTTATCAAGCCATCACTTGTTTTCGTAGGGAATGGAACCTCGGTGTGGAACGTTTTCTGGCAGAGCGCATGGCAGTATTGCTGCAATGATCAAGTGCTGCTTGTGTTGGCCTCAAAAAAACTTGTCGCTCACCGCGGCGACTGTTAACAATGTCTGCGGCATGGATACTTCGGTATGAATCAGCACGGAGAATAGGCGTTTTGGTTTCAACTTTGAACGGATGCCATGGGTTTGGATCTCAATTCGGTTCAATTTCTGTTGCGCGCCCATAAACAAGGCGTGCCCTTCGGCAGTGTTTTAACCATCGGCCGGTTGCAACTAGATGTTTTCCCCGGCAAGGTAAGGCAATTGCTGCAACAACATCATCTGCCCAACGAACCATTTCGGCGGGAAAGCAGTCTCAGCGGATATGCCGAAGAGTTCTTCCATTGTCTTGGAGCACGCACTGTGCAATCCCTCGACGCCTCAGCTTACGAAGGAGCCGCCTTGGTGCATGACTTAAACCAGCCTATCCCGGTTGAATGGAAAGAGCGCTTCGACGTCGTGTGTGACGGTGGCACCCTTGAACATGTATTTAATTTCCCCGTTGCGTTGCGTAATTGCATGGAATTGGTCAAGGCCCGGGGATATTTGTTTCTCGATGCGCCGGGAAACAATTGGTTCGGACACGGTTTCTACCAGTTCAGTCCGGAAGTGTTTTACCAAGCGCTATCCGAAGAAAACGGTTATGAGATAATTGACATGATCGCTCATGCCACCGGCCCTCAAGCCCGTTGGTATAAAGTAGCCGACCCCCGCGTCCTGCGATCGCGCGTTGAACTCATTTCCTATACGATGATTCATCTCCTCATTCAGGCACGGCGAAACGAAACGGTGGAACTGTTTCGACAAATGCCGCAACAAAGTGATTATTCGACAATGTGGGAGGCTGCGACTTCGAACAAGCCGCCTGTTGAAAAAGGCCCCAATGCCCTAATTCGAACAGCGAGCCGCCTTTCTCCGACTTTAGCCCAATTGCTCAAGGCGGCAGGCACCGCTTGGAAGCTTTATCGCTCACACTCTCTCCGAAACCGACGCTTCTTTACCCCTGTTCCAAGAGAGTAACTGTCCGTTAAAGATGGGCGATGGAATTGCTGGCAATTTGAGCGCACGCGAGGGGTTCACAGAAAACATTTTGCGCCGCCGTCCAGTGTGGGCAGCAGGCACGAGATTTGGCGGGAGGTGGAAGACTTGTAGCGCATCGCTCTTTTCGACCAGATTTTGCAAACCACATTCAGTTTTGATATTTGCATTTGGGCTGATCGTTTTCTTTTTTCAACCCCGCCTTGTGGCAGGACCAAAGAGCCAACCCAAAACTTTTTCTCAATATCTGTGGGATGTCTGTGGAATACTATTACTTTTGTTTACGGTAAGTCAGGTAAGACCCTTCCGAATTGTGCCGGACCAGTTGGTAAGATTTCAGACCAAGATCAACCGGTTCAAGTTCCGGGTGCACTTTTGCCAGCCATTGACGCCATTGTTGGTTGCTCCACCTCGTTTGGTGCAGTTCAATTCCGTTTTTAATTTCCGGTGCGGAGCTGGTGGAGGCAATGAAATAACCGCCCGGCGCGAGTTGCGCGACAACGCTGTTGAACAATTGCGGCAGATCATTTTGATGAATGTGTTCCAAGACTTCCCACGCGGTCACGAGATGAAACTGAATCAACTGGCCGTGTGAGGTCAGCTTGAACGGCTTGGCGATGTCGCAGGTAAACAAGTTTTTGCTGGCCAGTTCGGGCCAGTTGGCCCGTTTGTGCTTGAGCGAGTAATCCGAACCTTCCAAGCCGACAGCCAGCCAGCCCAAGGCGCGGAAATCCGCGACGAGCTGGCCGCCGGAACAGCCCAAATCCAAGGCAGCGGGCGTGGCCTGGATATGTTCACGTCGGATGCGCTTATGCATAACCATGACGAACTTCTTGTTCGTACTGTTGTCACGGCTGGTGCCCCAAGGAACCAGGTGATCGGGTGATTCGAAGGCGATAGGATTTTTTGTGTCCAACCGGATTTCATGATCTTCCGGCGGGGGCAACCTGTCGAATGCCCAATAGCGGAGCGCAAAGAACAACTCCTGGGAGAGCTTGTAAAGAATCATCCATAATTCGGCGATGAGGAATTTCGTCTGTCCAGTCCGGATCAATCCCCATCCGTAAGAAACACCAACAATTCGCATAAACAGGTATCGGCTTTTGTTCTAACACGCCATCAGCCGGATCGTCCAGCTTTTCTTTCAACATCTGGATCATGCCTCCCGATTCTTCATCTCATGAAGGAGCGTGAAGTCTCATATGTGATGGGTCATGATAATCATTGACGTTGTCCGCGCCCGCCGCTATTAGCGACGAATCTATGGCGGGAAATTCAACGTTAACGTATTTGATTACAGGAGGGGCGGGTTTTATCGGCTCTCACTTGATTGATTCTCTGCTATCTGATCCGACCACCAGAGAGATTAGAATTTTGGACAATTTTTCCTCGGGACGGCGTGAGCATATTGCTCATCATGCAAATGATCCTCGGCTCAAAGTTCAGGTTCTTGATCTCTTGAATTATGAAAAAGCTGCGCTGCACTTTCAAGGCGTTGAACAGGTCTTCCATTTGGCGGCCAATCCCGATGCCCGCTGGGGAATTGATAACACCCGACTGGACCTCGAACAGGAAACCATTGTCACTTACAACGTCTTGGAAGCCATGCGGCGCAATTATGTGTCTCGAATGGTCTTTTCGAGTTCGGGAACTGTTTACGGCGACGTGGGTACGACAGTGACACATGAGGGATTGGGGCCATGCCTGCCGGTCAGTCTTTACGGGGCGGGCAAAGTCGCTTCTGAAGCGCTAATCACTGCCTTTTGTGGTACCTTCGGGTTGCGCGGCGTTATTTTGAGATTTGGCAACATTGTCGGTGAACGCACCACGCACGGTGTGATTTATGACTTCATCAGACAGCTGGCAAAAAATTCCGGCGAACTCAAAGTGCTGGGCAATGGTTTTCAAGCCAAGCCATACGTTTATGTCCGCGACTTGGTGGACGGCTTGCTGTTCGGCAAGAAAAAATGCGGCGAACTGGAGGCATCGAAGTTCGACGTTTTCAATTTGGCACCCGGCGGGGCAACGAGCGTGAGGTTCATTGCCGAAGAGTTGATTGCGCAACTGGGATTTGCCGGGCGGACAAAAATTCACTACGGCCAATCCGCACAGGGCTGGCCGGGCGACGTGCCGCAGTCCAGAATGGATTCTTCCAAACTGGCAAAGGCCGGATTTTCGCTGCGGCGAAGTTCGGATGAGGCCGTGAAATTCGCCATCAGCCGCATCATTCATTGGCTGGTGAGCCGCGCTGTTTCAAACGATGGATTGCAGTTGCCCGCGGACGCCTCGCCCAAATTCACAGCTTCGTAAAATGCAAAAACTGGATTGTGTCGTTATCACCGGAGCCGGACAGGGAATTGGCAAGGCCATTGCTTTTGATCTTGGCAGCCGCCGGGTTCACGCCGTCTGCATTTCAAAAACGGACAAAGCGGAGAAAACCGCCAGCGAAATCGAGAGAGCGGGCGGCAGCGCCGAAAGCATCGTCGCGGATATCGGGCAGCTTGAAAAAACCGAGGGGAAAATTTCCCGATGGATTGAAGGGAAAAATTACAAGCGAATCGGGCTGGCGCTTGCGGCCGGAATTTTGGGGCCGCAAAATTTTCAAGACTTGGTGGAATGGGAAGAATGTTATCGGGTCAACGTTTTGGGCAATCTGGCGGTTTATGCCAGCCTTTTGCCGAAAATGCTTGAAAACAGATTTGGCCGAATCGTCGGCTTTGCTGGCGGAGGCGCTGCTTACGCTTATCCTCTTTTTCCCGCATACGCCGCGTCCAAGGCGGCGATGGTCAGAACCATCGAAAATATTCAGGAAGATTTGAACGGCAAAGGCGATTTTGCGGCAGTATACCTCGCGCCCGGAGCGAATGAGACCGATATGCTGAAAAAAATAAGAGCTGCCGGCGCCAAGATCCAAACAACCGTGGCCATCAGCGAACCAGTCAGTTTTGTAAGGGAATTTCTTTTTTGTGAAAGTTGCGGATTCAATGGGGCTTTTGTTCATGTCAGGGACAATTGGCGGGATTATTTGGACAGCGGCAGAAAAATAGACGATAAAAAATGGAAACTGCGGAGGATTGAGCTATGAAGATCTGCCAAATCGGTGCCGGTTTAATCGGGCGCGAGCGTATCAAAGCCACGCTCCAGCTTTTGAAATCGGGCAGGAACGTCCAATTGTGCGCCGTGCACGACCCTTTTCTCAAGGACAAGCCAGATGCGTTGCGTGGGCTCCACTTTGCCGGTTCGCTGGAGGAAATTTTTGCCTTTGAGCCGGACTGGATTTTTATTTCCACGCCGCATGACGCCGCCGTTCAACTGGCAAAACAGGTGCTGGCCAAAGGCCACAATGTGCTCTTGGAAAAGCCCATGGGGCGCAATCTCCGTGAAGCCGGAGAAATCGCCGCCAGCCAGATCAAAGAAAACCAGCTCTACATCGGATGCAATTACCGTTTTTATGGCGGCATTGCCGCGGCGTTGGGCGACGTGACTAAAAAATGGTTTGGCAACATCATTTCAGTCAGCATGACGTTGGGGCATGGCGGAAATCCGAAAGAGAAAACCGGCTGGAAGCTCGATCCGGAAAAAGCCGGCGGCGGAGTTTTGATTGATCCGGGTATTCATTTGCTGGACTTGTGTCAGTGCATGTTTCCCGGTGGAATTCAAGTCAGGGACGCTCTCGCCTGGCGCGGCTTTTGGAACACGGGCATCGAGGAAGAAGCGCATGTCCTGATGCAAAGCGGAAAAAGCATCATCAATCTCCAGTTGTCGGTCGTCAAATGGAGAAGCACCTTTCGGATCGAAATCAACGGCGATGAAGGATATGGCATCATTGAAGGCAGAGGCAGAAGCTACGGCAGGCAACGATATTTGCGGGGCAAAAAATGGGGATGGATTTCGGGACGCAACCAGCGGGAAACAGAGGAAGTTGTCGTGGAGACGGATGGTGACGACGTGTTTCAAAAGGAAATTGACGCCCTTTTTTACGGCGACTCAAATGATGTCATCAGGCCCTGCAACGGCAAGGAAGCGTCGGCAAGCATGAAACTTCTGGACGATTGCAGGGAAAAACTTTCTTTCCCATAAAGCGAGGCAGCCGGCGGAAAAGGAGAATCGCCCTCATCGCCCTGCCTGAGGTGCTCTGCTTTCGCGATGTCCACATTCGCTCAAGACAGCGAAATGGAAGGAACGGGCTACACCAGTTAGAACTTGAAAGCGAGAGAAAATTCGACTTGGCCTTGCTTCATAAGCGTAAAATCACCAACGTTTCAAACAGCCATCGTGCGCAAGATTTCCACAAACCGTCTCCCGACCGCCTCCCATGAACATATTTGTTTCAATGCCGATAAGGCAGTCACATCGGGTTGAATTTGTCCTGCCCGTGCGCGAACCAATGTGTCGAAAGCGGCTTCTTGAAATGCCCGCTGATCGAATAGCGGAACATAACAAACCAGATTGCCGAAGACCGGGCGGTAGACCTCCAGGTCATAAGCAACCACGGCAATGCCGCTCGCAAGCGCTTCCCTGACAACAGACGAGCCCGAGCCTTCATAACGGCTGGGCATAAGAAATAGCCGGCTTGCCTTGAGCAGGCGAAATTTTTCAACTTCGGTGACCGATTCAACGAAGGTCACATGTTTCAAGAGTCCCGATTCCTGCATCTGCGGTTTCAACTCGTTCAAGCGGCCTATCAGTACTGCGCTAAAATCCGGCAGCTTGTCTGCCAGGTGCAATAATGTGGCCAGCAAGTCGGCTACCCCTTTCTGGCGGTGTGCGCGCCCAATCCAGATGACATCAAATTGCTTGGGTTGTTGCGGGACTTGGTCTGCTGTTTTTACATCACAGCCGGCGGAAATATAGACAAGGTCTGGATCGCGAAAACCCATCCGCAGAAGGCCGTCCTTCATCCCGGGGTGAATATACAGCAGTTTTTTGTTGTCGCACGAGCGAAAGAGCATAAGTGAAAGATCCTGACTTAAAGAGTAGTGAAGGGCTGCGGGGCGCACGCGTCGCAGAACCTGCCCAAAGGATGGCGCGCGCATATGCAATACCATCAGTTTACGGCGCGCGGCGCAACGCACGGCGGGAACCACGTCAAACCAATAATCGCTCACGGCATACACGAAATCTTTGGAAGCAATACGCTCGCGCAATTGCATCGTGCGTCGATAACGGCGGTAAAAATCTCGGAACATGGCGAATTGCCCGCCGAGCGAGCCTTGATCCACTTTGGCCATTTGTGCGTCATCCGTGAGCGTGATTGTGCCGGGAATTTTATATTGCGCGAGGACTTCCTTGAGCGCGTGCCCGCCGAAAAAATTCACTTCGTAGTCCCCGCCGGCAACGGCTTTGGCAAGTTCCAAAAAATGAAAGTCGCCGCCGGCAATGCTCGGGCTGAAAATGCCGTTGGCGATGAAATGGATTTTTAAATGCACGAAAGATTTTCGGTAGCGTTCACCGTTTCAGAGTTTGCTTCACGTGTAATTCAGCGACCAGTCTTTTCTCTTTGCCGCGCCGTTTGTAAGTGAGCACGCCCCAAGCATTGCCGAGCACGGTGGCAAGGCTGGCGGGCGTATGCCAAAGCCAGCGCGCATCACGGTCACGAACCAAACCGCGCAAGGTGTGCCACAATGGACCGATAAATGTGACACAATAAAGTGCAGCCAGCCAAAGTGGCGTGGGCGGTTTTTCCTTCATCCAATTCGTCTGTGCTTCCTCCTGCACGCGCAGAAAATGCACCGTGGCGCGCCGACGTTTTTGCACAAACCCCCAGAGCGTTTGCACGTAAAAGTGATGTACACCGCGCCCTTGGATGCGCAGCCATTCGCGTTTGCCTGACCGCATGAGATGCAACGCCGCGTGCGTGTCTTGAAATTGTTCGTTCGCCTTGACGGATTCCAGATCGGCGCGGCGAAAAACAAAGCCGTTGGCACCCAGCGGGTACGAGAGCGAATCGTTTGGCAGCGTCCAACGTTCAACCTCGCCATCGCGCGCGACCAGTTTTGGGCTTGCGCTCATCAACCAGGCAATCGGATCGCTGATGTGCAATCGGTGCGTGAGATAGGCGCAAAACGAACTCATTTTTGGCGACGGCAGGTAGTAGCTCTCCACGCCGAGTGCCTGCGGGTTCGCCGCGAGCGCCTTGACGGCCAGTTCAATGTAATCCGCGTGTGTAATTTCGTTGTCGGCGTCCACAAAGACGATGAACTCGCCGCTCGCATGTTGAAGTGCGAGGCGTTTGCCTTCCTCCATATTTTCACCCTCGTCGTTGAGGACAATGGCACCGTATTTCTTCGCAATTTCAGGTGTTCGGTCTATCGAATGAGCATCAGCGATTAAAATTTCATAATGGTCGCGTGGATAAGTCTGGCGCATGATGGAAGCGAGGCAATTGTCCAGCAAAGCTTCAACGTTCAGCGTCGGCAGGATGAAACTGACGCGCGGCAGATTTTCCGGACTGGGCTGCATGACATGAGCCTAGACAACGTTAGCGGCAAATCAAGTCGGCTCCTTAGGGGGACTGTTTGACTGGTTGCGGCTGTGGTGTTAATCCTACCGGATACTGTCGTGAAAAAACTCGCGCGAAAACTGAGTTGGCATATCTACCACGCCGTGCATACCAATTTCCAAAAGCGAGCGGGCGTGGAATGTCATCAAGGGATTCTACTCCGGCAAACGCCCTGAAACCTGCGTGGAATGCACTCTTTACAACCCGGTTGATCGCCGGTGGCTGCAGCAACGCGCTTCTGACAATTCCATTGCCTCAGCGGAAAAACCACCCATTCCGGCGAATTCGCAATCCTTTGGGGTCGCCACCCCGCAAAAATGCTGGCGAGCCTCGCCTGCCCGCACTAGACTCCGCGCTCGATCATGGAAATTTTTTTTGTCACAGGCGCAGCGGGTTTCATAGGCAGTAACCTCGTTGACCGCCTGCTTGCTGACGGCAAAGCGGTCATCGGCTGGGACAATTTTTCTACCGGCCAGCGCGAATTTCTCAAGTCAGCACAATCAAATCCAAATTTTAAACTTATAGAAGGCGATTGCCTTGATTTGCCTGCGTTAACTCGCACAATGGCGGGATGCGATTTTGTTTTCCATCTTGCTGCCAACGCCGATGTGCGTTTTGGCCTCGAACATCCCGGCAAGGATTTTCAGCAGAACGCCGTTGCCACCTTCAACGTCTTGGAAGCGATGCGCGCCAATGGTGTCAAAGGCATCGCCTTCAGTTCCACCGGCTCGGTTTATGGCGAGGCGGAAATCATCCCCACGCCCGAAAACGCGCCGTTCCCCGTTCAGACCTCGCTCTACGCGGCCTCGAAGCTCGCCTGCGAGGGATTCATTCACGCCTACTGCGAAGGCTACGAATTCGAGGGCTACATCTTCCGTTTTGTTTCGATTCTCGGCGAACGCTACACGCACGGTCATGTGCTGGATTTTTACAAACAATTGCTCGCTCATCCTGATCACTTGAAAGTTTTGGGCGACGGCTCCCAGCACAAGTCGTATCTTTACATTGGCGACTGTCTGGACGCCATGCTGCACGTTGTGGCTCGCGCCACGGCCAAACAAGCCAAACACGGTGTGGAAACCTACAACCTCGGCACTGACGAATACTGCCAGGTCAACGATTCCATCCGTTGGATCGGTCAGGCGCTTGGTCTCAAGCCAAGGCTTGAATATTCCGGCGGCAGCAAAGGTTGGGTCGGCGACAACCCGTTTATTTTTCTCGACACCAAAAAAATCCGCGCCACCGGCTGGAAAACCACGCTCACCATCGAACAAGGCATCGTGCGCACGTTGCAGTGGCTCCAGCAAAACCAATGGGTGCTCCAACGCCGATGAATATCACCGTCCTCGGCCTCTGGCATCTCGGCAGTGTCACTGCGGCGTGCTGCGCGCGGCATTTCCAGGTTGTCGGACTCGACTTTGACGAGGCGAACATCGCCAAACTGAATTCCGGCCTGGCCCCGCTTTTTGAGCCGGGGCTGAATGAACTCATCGTCGCTGGAATCGCCGCAAAAAAACTTTCGTTCACCACCGATCCCAAAATCGCGTGCGCTCGCGCCGACGTGCTCTGGCTTTGCTACGACACGCCGGTCAATGAAAACGACGAATCGGATGTGGAATTCGTTCTCACCAATCTCCGCCGCGCGCTGCCGCAGCTGCCCAAAGGCGCGCTGGTATTGATTTCCGCTCAACTGCCCGTCAGCACCTGCCTCAAGCTGGAGGTCGAGTTTCCACAATTTCACTTTGCCTGTTCACCGGAGAATCTTCGTCTCGGCAGAGCCATTGACTCGTTTGAGAAAGCGGAGCGTGTCGTCGTCGGCATCCGTGACGACGCGAAAAAAGAGCTGCTCGAAAAACTGTTCGCCCCGTTCACCACACAAGTGCTGTTCATGCGCACGGAATCGGCCGAGATGGTGAAGCACGCCCTTAATTCATTTCTCGCGCTTTCCATCACGTTCATCAACGAGATTGCGCGATTGGGCGAACACGTCGGCGCGGACGCAAAGGAGGTTTCCGCCGGTTTGAAAAGCGAACCGCGCATCGGGCCAAAGGCTTATCTCGGTCCCGGTGGTCCGTTTGCCGGCGGCACGCTCGCGCGCGACGTTGTCACGCTGACCAAACTGGCGGCCGCGAAAAATGAAAAGATTTTCATCATTCCGGCCATCACGCAGAGCAACGATTCACATCGTGGTTGGGCGTTGCGACGATTGCAATCGCGTCTCGGCGATTTGCGCGGAAAGAAAATCGCCGTGCTCGGCCTGACTTACACCACCAACACTGACACACTCCGCCGCAGTGCGGCAGTGGAATTGTGCCGGAATCTTCTGGCGGAGGGTGCGGGCGTTCACGCCTTTGACCCGGCGGTAAAAAATTTGCCGGCGGAATTAAGCGCCGTTTCACTTGCCGGTGACGTTGCTGGGGTGTTGAAAGGGGCGGATGCCGCCGTGATTTGCACCGAATGGCCGCAATTCCGGCGGGCAGACTGGGGAAGCATTGTTCCGCAAATGCGTCGGCGCGTTTTTGTGGACGCGAACCGTTTTTTGGAAAAGGAATTGAAAACCGTCGCCGGTGTCGAACATCTTTCCGTTGGACGCGCCTGAATATGAAACTCAAAGGCATTAATGCGCTCATCACCGGAGGCAGCCAGGGACTCGGCAAAGCCATCGCCGAACATTTCCTGCGCGAAGGCGCGAATGTGGCGATTTGCGCCCGTGGTGAAAAGGATTTGCTCGCCACTCGTGATGAGCTGGCGAAGAAGTTTCCCTCGCGAAAAATTTTGGCAAAAACCTGTGACGTTTCCAGCGAAACCCAAGTGAACGAACTCGTCGCGTTCGCGTTGCGTGAACTCGGCTCGCTCCATGCGCTTGTATTGAACGCTGGTATTTATGGCCCGATGGGCACTACGGAGTCCGTTTCGCTCGACGAGTGGCGGCGCGCGATGGATATCAATCTTTACGGCGTCCTGCTGCCGTGCCGTGCGGTCATTCCGCATTTCAAAAAAAGCGGTCATGGCAAGATTGTCATTCTTTCCGGTGGTGGCGCGACGAATCCATTGCCGAACATCAGTGTTTACGCCGCATCGAAGGCCGCTGTAATCCGCCTTATGGAAACGCTGGCGGAGGAATTGAAAACGTTTCGCGTGGACGTGAACGCCATTGCGCCTGGAGCTTTGGCGACGCGGATGGTGGACGAAGTTCTGGCCGCCGGTCCGGAAAAAGTAGGCGCGACGTTCTACGAGAAGAACAGGCAATTGAAAGATAAAGGCGGCACGCCGCTTGAACTTGGTGCGCGCCTCGCCGTTTACCTGGCCAGTTCACAGAGCGACGGCATCACTGGCAAGCTCATCAGCGCACAGTGGGATCCGTGGGAAAAGCTCCACGAACTCAAGGGCGATTTGGGCGGCGATATTTACACGCTGCGCCGTATTGTGCCGAAAGATCGCGGCAAAACCTGGGGCGATAAATGAAATACGCGATTGTTGGTTGCGGATTGATTGGAAAAAAACGACTGGCCGGTTTGCCCGCCGGTTCCAAACCCGCTGTGGTCTGTGACACGAATTTGTCGCGCGCTGAGGAACTCGTAAAACTTGCGCAAGCCGGCCGCGCCGTTGCCGATTTCAAACAAGCCATTTCCAGTCCGGAAGTGGACGCGGTCATCGTGGCGACCGTCAATTCCGCGCTCGCTGAAGTTTCCGCCGCCGCCATCCGCGCGGGCAAACCCGTGCTTGTGGAAAAACCTGCCGGCGTTTCCGTAAAGCAGATTGATGAATTAATCGCGCTGGCGGACAAGCACGGCGTTTGCGTCCGCGTCGGTTTCAATCATCGTTATCATCCAGCCTTTATCAAGGCGCGGGAAATTTTTGAGTCCGGCATGATGGATGATTTGATGTTTGTCCGTGCGCGTTACGGCCACGGCGGTCGTGTCGGCTACGACAAGGAATGGCGCGCCGATCCGAAACTTTCCGGCGGCGGCGAATTGATTGATCAGGGAATTCATTTGATTGATCTGGCGAGCTGGTTTCTCGGTCGCTTCACAAAAGTGGACGGTCATGCAACGACGTATTTCTGGGACATGCCGGTGGACGACAATGCTTTTTTGAATTTACAAACGGCCAAAGGCCAGACAGCGTGGTTGCATGTCAGTTGCACGGAATGGAAAAATCTTTTTTCGTTTGAAATTTATGGACGCGCCGCGAAATTGCACATCGAAGGTCTTGGCGGCAGCTACGGCACAGAAAGACTTTTCCATTATCAAATGAAACCGGAGATGGGACCGCCCGACACAAAACTCTACGAATTCCCCGGTCCGGATGAGTCGTGGCGAAGAGAAATCACTGAATTTGAGAAGGACGTTCAATCGAAACGTAAACCTGACGCCGGTCTTGCCGAAGCGCGCGCTGCGCTTCAAATCGTCGAACAGATTCATCGGAAAAGCGGATTTGACTTTGACTCCGTGCCCCTAAAACCCTAAATCCAAGAGCCAAGAACCCGGGCCCTGACTTGAAATGATTATTGCACGTTCACCTTTACGGATCACATTCGGCGGCGGCGGGACGGATTTGCCTTCGTATTACGAAAAGTTCGGCGGTTTCCTCATCGCCGCAGCGATTGACAAATACGTCTATATCACGTTGCACGAAACGTTCGTGTCCGACCTCATCGTAAAATACTCCGAGCTGGAACGCGTATCGGAAGCGGCGAAATTAAAGCATCCCATCATTCGTGAAGCATTCGCACTGGTTGGCGTTGACGGTCGTTCATTGGAGATGACTTCAATGGCCGATATTCCCGTCAGTACGGGCTTGGGTTCATCCGGTAGTTTTACCACAGCCTTGCTCAAGGCGTTGCACGCCCACAAAAAAAATCTCGTCCACCCCGCTGAACTCGCCGCGCAGGCGTGCGAAATCGAACTGGGGCGACTCAAGGAACCCATTGGCAAACAGGATCAATACATTGCTGCTTATGGTGGCATTACTTGTTTTGAATTTTTGCCGGATGGTGCGGTCAAGGCATGGCCTCTAAAAATTTCCAATCAGACACGAAACAATCTGGAGGACAATTTACTCCTGTTTTTTACCGGCTATTCACGTTCGGCTTCGGCGATTTTGAAGGAACAGGATCAGAAATCGAAACAGTCTGACGCGGGCATGATCGAAAACCTGCATTTCGTCAAAGACCTTGGCCGGCAAAGTCAGAAGGCGCTTGAGACCGGCAACCTGCATGAGTTTGCGCGGCTTATGAACGTTCAGTGGCAGCGCAAAAAACAGCGGAGCAGCGGCATGAGCAACCCCAAAATCAACGAGTGGTATGACCTGGCAACGACCAACGGCGCGCTTGGCGGTAAACTCATTGGCGCGGGCGGCGGCGGCTTTTTGATGTTTTACTCTGAAGACAAGACAAAACTGCGCCACGTGATGCAACAAGCCGGACTCAAGGAAGTCCGTTTTCGCTTCGACTTTGAAGGTACGAAGCTCGTCATCTCGTGACAGCGCCGCTCGACATCCCCGTTGCCATTCTTGCGGGAGGA
Source organism: uncultured Verrucomicrobiae bacterium (assembly GCA_963835625.1). GTDB lineage: Bacteria > Verrucomicrobiota > Verrucomicrobiia > Limisphaerales > UBA11358 > UBA11358. Next base: position 98,784 of record CAWIGO010000010.1, on the reverse strand, counting down.
TTCGCCACGCGGCTGCGCCCGATCACTGGGAAAATTCCCAAATCGCTTGTGTCTGTTGCGGGCAAACCGTTTCTCGCGCACCAGCTTGAATTGCTCCGCGCCCACGATATCCGTCGCGTCGTGCTGTGTGTTGGTTATCTCGGCGAAATGATTCAACGTGATTTTAGAGATGGATTACAATCCGGCGTCCGAATTGATTATTCGTTCGACGGCCCGGAATTGCTGGGCACCGGCGGTGCAATCAAACATGCTTTGCCGTCGCTCGGCGAAAAATTTTTCGTGCTTTATGGCGATTCTTATTTGCCGATTGAATATCGCCCTGTTGCTGAATTTTTTCAACGCAGTGGCAAGCTTGGCTGCATGACGGTTTATCGCAACGAAGGTCGGTATGACATGAGCAACGTTGTTTTTCGCAACGGCCAAATCGCGGTTTACGACAAAAAAAATCGCACACCGGAAATGCAGCATATTGATTACGGGTTGAGCATGTTCAGAAACACCGCGTTTGACTCGTTTCCCGCCGGCAAACCGTTTGATTTGGCCGAAGTCATGGGCAAACTCGTTCGTGAAAAGCAACTCGCCGGCTACGAAGTGCATGAACGCTTTTACGAAATCGGTTCGTCTGCGGGCTTGGCGGAACTGGAAACACTGCTAAAATCAAAATCACCATGAGCTTTGCCAGACAATTCCTCGACGAAGTCCAAAAACTTGTCTCCGAACTCAACCCGGACGCCATCGAAAAATCCGTGGCCGAACTGGCGCGCGTGCGCGAGCGCGGCGGACGGCTGTTCATCCTCGGCGTCGGCGGCAGCGCGGCCAATGCCAGCCACGCCGTCAACGACTTCCGCAAAATCTGCGGATTCGAAGCTTATGCGCCCACCGACAACGTTTCTGAACTGACCGCCCGCACCAACGACGAAGGCTGGGCCACGATTTTCGCAGAGTGGCTCAAAGGCAGCCGGCTGAACGCAAAAGACGGCCTGCTCATTTTTTCCGTCGGCGGTGGCAATCCGGAGAAAAACGTCAGTCCCAACCTGGTCAGCGCGATTCAGCTCGCCAAAAAAGTTGGCGCTTCCATTGTTGGTGTCGTTGGACGCGACGGCGGTTACACCGCGAAGGAAGCGACGGCGTGCGTCATCGTGCCGACGGTCAACCCGGCTCACGTCACGCCGCACAGCGAAGCGTTTCAGGCGGTGATCTGGCATCTGTTTGTGTCGCATCCCAAACTCAAAGTCGGCCAGACCAAATGGGAAAGCACGAGGTAAAAGTGGGGTTACAACGTGCTGTTTTTCTCGACCGCGACGGCGTCATCAATCGCGCGCTCGAACGTGACGGCCAGCCGCAGTCGCCGGCCAGTTTAAGCGAATTTGAAATTCTTCCCGGTGTCACCGACGCATGCACAAAACTCAAGCAAGCCGGTTTTCTGCTTGTTGTGGCTACGAATCAACCCGACGTGGGCAGAGGCGCGCTCAAAAGGGAAATCGTCGAAATGATTCATGCGGAAATGTGTCGCCTCCTTCCGATTGACCGTGTGGAAGTTTGCTATCACCCCGGCAAAGGAGCTTCCAATTGTGATTGCCGCAAACCGATGCCAGGCATGTTGTTGCGCGCCGCACGCGAACTCGGCATTGACCTTGCGCAAAGTTGGATGGTGGGCGATCGTTGGCGCGATGTGGATTGCGGCCATGCCGCCGGCTGCCGGACGATTTTTATTGATCGCGGTTACGCGGAAGAACTTCGACAAAAACCGCATTTTTCCGCTGGCAATTTGGCCGAAGCAGCAGGCATTATCTTGCGAGAGTTCAATAAATTTTAATCATGCACACACTCAAGGATTTGAAGATAAAAATTTTCGCCGACGGCGCGGATAAAGCGGGAATGCTCCAGTTAAATGCGAATCCGCTCATCAAGGGCATGACCACCAATCCCACCCTGATGCGCAAGGCCGGGCTGACGGATTTCGAGGCGTTCGCGCGGGACATTTTGCAGCACATAAACGTAAAACCCGTTTCTTTCGAGGTATTTTCCGACGACTTTTTGGAAATGCGGCGGCAGGCGCTCAAAATCAACGGTTGGGCGAAGAACATTTACGTCAAGATTCCCATCACCAACACACGCGGCGAATCTTCATTGCCACTTGTGCGTGACCTCGCACGCGAAGGTGTGAAACTCAATATCACCGCCATTTTAACCGAAGAGCAGGTTGCTGGAGTCGCGCAGGCGCTTGATCCAAAAGTGCCCGCCTTCGTGTCCGTGTTCGCCGGTCGCATTGCCGACACGGGCGTGGACCCGATGCCGCATATGCGCGCGAATAAAAAACTTTTAGGCGGATTACCACAGGCGGAATTGCTCTGGGCCAGTGTGCGCGAGGTGCTGAATATTTTTCAGGCGCAGGAGTGCGGCTGCGACATCGTGACCGTACCGCATGATATTTTGGCCAAGGCGATGAAGCTGGCCGGGATTGGGTTGAAGGAAATGTCGCTGGATACCGTAAAGATGTTCGCCGCTGATGCGAAGGCGGCGGGTTTTTCGTTGTAGTCAGATCAGCTTGTTCACAGTTTCGAAAACACTTTCGACCGTCACCGACTCCATGCATCGCCGCAGTTCATCGTCGCTTCCCTGAATGCCACGTCCGTCGTAACAATAAAATTCGAGGTTGCGTCCGGCCACCGCCGGATTTTTTATCAATACAAACGGATTGCCATAAGGTTCAATGGGTTTGTTCCATGTCGGTGTCTCAATGACGATTTGCTTCGGCACTTTCATTGCTGCCGCCAAATGCATCAAGGCTGTGTCCACGCTCAAGAACGCGTCACACTTTTTGATCAATGCCGCCACCTGCCGTAGATTTCGGGTTTTCGGGAAAAATAGATTTTCATTGCCGGCCACCACCCGGATTTTTTTGTGATCTGACTCTTCTTCCGGTCCGCCAAAAAACAAAATGGCCAGGTTGGGATGTCTCTTGCAGAGACGACGGGTCAGTTCCTCGTAATTTCCCAATGGCCAGCGGCGTAAAGCAAGATTCTTTGTGCCTCCGGAGCCGACATGAACGCCGAACAATTTCCGGTTCGTCAATTTGTGCGCGACTAGAAAATTGACCGCCCAATTTTCTTCCGCCCCTGACAGAAAAATTTCAATTTCGTGCGACGGCAGTTTTATTTTTGCGCCGAGCAACCGCATCGCGGCGAAATTATTTTCGATTGAGTGTTTACTGTAATCTTGGGGTAACGTGCAGTTGACAAGCCAGCGGTCGAGATGACCGAAACATTCATATTCGTGGCTGATTCGCATCGGTGCGCCGACAATGCGCGCAGCAACCCGATAGTGAATCCGGCTCTGTGGATGGGTGTTAATGGAAACGTCGTAGTGATTCTTGCGCAACGACCAGAGCAATCGCAGCGCTTCAAATTTGCCCGTTTTAATAAGGTTTTTCTGGTAAACGCGATTCAAATGCGGGTTGTTTTCGAGCAAGTCTTTCGAACCGCTCCATAGCACCAGCGCGTCAATCGTTGCGTCGGGAAAATTCACGCGTAGTTCGTGAATCAACGGCGTGGCGAACAGCGTGTCGCCGATGCCCGCTATGGAAATGACCAGAATTTTCATTTACCTGGAAGGGACGGCATTCTGCCGTCCCAATTTTGGTTCAGGGACGGCGACACGCCATCCCTCCCATTCAAAGCCGTGAAATTTTTTTCAGCAATGCCGTCGTGGATTTACCGGGCATCAACGGAATGATGGCGATTTTTCCACCCGCTTGCTCTACAGCGCGGCGCTCCTCTTGATTCAACGTTTCCAGAGTGTAATCACCGCCTTTAACATAAATGTCCGGTTGTGCGCGCTCGAGAAATTTCACCGCTGTTTTTTCAGTGAAAATGCAAACGCCGTTCACACTTTCCAGCGCGGCGAGCACGGCGGCGCGATCATTCTCGGAATTCACCGGACGTCCTGCGCCTTTCGATTCCCGCGCCGAATTATCTCCATTAACGCCGACGAGCAAGGCATGGCCAAGATTGCGGGCGGCTTCGAGATATGTCACGTGGCCAAAGTGTAAAATATCAAAACAGCCGTTGGTAACGACCAATTTTTTACTGCTGGCGCGAAACGCCCTGCGCCACTCCGGCAATTTGTCCCACGCGATGATTTTGCTGCGGAAGTTCACGCCGTCATTTTGCCTGTATGTTATGCGAATTCAACAATTTCCACACGCGCAACGTCTCGGTGACGCCCCAAGCCTGCGCATCGCAACCGCGTTGCGTGTGCGGCGCATCGCCATCGAGAATTTCTGGAACCTGTCCGAGGCAGCCTTCGTTCATTAATTTTTCCACGCTGCCGAGATACGCTTTTGCCGCTGCAACCGCTTCCAGCGCCCCCGCATCGCAGGACCACGCACGCGCCAGCGCTTCGCAGAAAACTGGAAACATCCACGTCCATGCCGTGCCGTTGTGATACGCCGGTTTGCGGCGCGTGTCTTCGTCGCCTTCATAATGGCCGCAATACGGCTCGGCAGGATTGTTGAGCAACTGGCCATCACGATAAATCGGCAACGGGACAGAAACCGGCAGTGGCGCGAGAGACCGCAACCCGCCCGGCACAACCAGAAATTTTAGTGCAGCTTCGACGCAGCGTTTCGCACGTTCGCCGGTCACGAGGCCGAGGCTGACGGCGAACAGATAATTGCTGCGAAACGCGTCATCCACTCTTGACTCGGCTGGGGATTGACCACTTTTTGCGATTAACAGATCCGCATAGCAGCCGCGTTCTTTGAGCCAGAAAAATTTTTCCAGTGAAGCGATTGCGCGCGCGGCAAGGTCACTCCATTTTTTGCATTCAGCGCGCTCACTGATTTTCTCAAGCTGTTGCAGGAGGCGAATCCACAAAACCTGGATTTCAATCGGGTAGCCTTCGCGGGGCGTGCTGGCGGGAAAGTTCGTGTCCATCCAGGTGAAATGCCCCGGACTCCAAATCAGCGCCGAGTCCGCTTCCATGCGGATGCCGTTCGGCGTGCCCTTCGCGTAATTCACAGCAATGCTCCACAACACATCGCGGATTGTGCGTTTCGACGAATCAACGGCAGTGGAATAAAAATCTGATTTCACTTGCGCAAGTTCTTCGCACGCGATGGCGAACCACAGCGGCGCATCGGATGTGTCGCGATTGAATGCGTCTTCACCGTGAATTAAATTCGGCAACGTGCCGTCTTTTTCAAATTTTGCGAACGTGAGCAAAATTTGTTTCACTTCGTCAACCATGCCGGCGGCAAGCAAACCGCGTGCGGCAATGAAGGTATCGCGTCCCCAATCGAGAAACCACGGATAGCCGGCAATGACCGTCTTGCCCTGGTCGCGCCGGACGACAAATTGCTTCGCGGCATGTAGAAGTTGTTTTTCAAATGGAGCGCCGAGATCCGACTCGGCGTGTTGGAGTTCACGCTTCAGCGTGCTGCTGTCGCAAGCTAAAGCTTGAACTCCAACCGAAGGCTCGTCCATTTCCGCCGTCACGACGAGCGTGACACTCGCGCCTTTGGGCAACGGCAATTCAAACCAGCCCGGACTGTAAGTGTCGCCGCTGCCGGTTTGCCCGCGGCTTTGATCCAGTGGATGGGGGATGTTCTCGCACCACTCCGGCTGCGGATGATATTCGCCACTGCTCGCAAAGGCTCGCAACTGACGGTCTGGCGCGGGCGAGAAGGTGAAACCAATTTTCTTGTCGAGAGAGTGTGTGTTGGTCGAAAAATGATATTCCGCGCCCCCGTTCCGTTTCGTTTCCCAATGAAAATTTCGATCTTCAATGTCAAAACGCACGGTCAATCGCACGTCGGCGTCTGGCGGGAGTTGTTTGCCGTGCGCCCGGTTGGCGGCAGGCCGGCTGAAACTGAAAACCGTCGTGTTTTTTCCCTGGAGCATTTTGGCGCACAATTCAATTTCGACGGTGCGGCCATCACCCGCATTGGAGACGAATTGCCAGCCCGCCTGTGGGCTGGCGTCAAACGACGCAAGACTCTTCGCGTCAAGCGGTGAGAGAAAACCATCGGCATTGGCCCAGACGCGCATCCGTTTGACGAAGACATGGCGATCCACCGGCACGCTCGGATGCAAATTCGCTCCGAGCACACAGTCGTACTTGGAATTGACGCGGCCGAGGTCAACGCAAATGCGCGCCATCCCGCCGATGCCATTCGTCAACAGCACGAGATTGTCCGGGTTCGCGATTTGCGGTTGAGTGTTCTGCGTTACGGGATGGGCTGAAAGAAAACGAATTGCGGCGGATACATGTTGTGAGATCGCCGCGTAGCGCTCCAAAACCAATTCGGCATCCGCCACGGTTTCTTGTGGCGGAAAACAGGCAACATGGCCATCATGAACCGTGATGGATTGAACGTGAACCGCAGGGGCATTTTTAATTTTCAAAGTTGCGCGAAACGGCGCGGTGTCCTGAATGAGCAACCAATGGTTGGGTGGCACAAGCGTAACCCGGCGGCAGTCAAGCAATGTCCATGTGACAACACGCGGGAAAATTTTTAGGGCTTCACCATCACGCAAGATCCCGGCCAGCGGAGATTTCATGCCGCGTGCGGCGAATTCGCTGGCGGCGGCAAGAAAATTGGCTGGCGCGTGTCCGACTTGCCCGGCGAGCCAGCGCCAGTCGAGGGTGTCAAGCGTTTCAACCGGCACAATTTTGCCCAAGGCTTCCAACGCCCACGCGGCTTGTGCGCGGATGCGGCGGTAAGCGTCGCCGCTTAAACCTTGCGGCGGTGCTGTCGGAGAAAGGCAATGGCAGGCGCCGGGCCCGAGCGTGAAAGTGGTTTTGTCTTTCGTGACGCCGGTCTTCGGTAATGGCTGGCCGAGCAAATCAAATTGAAAAGCGGAAAGCGGAAGGTGGAAAGCGGAGACATCAAACGCGAGTGAATTTTCCTTTTCGACATCAGTGTTCACGAGCACGAGTGCGGTGTCTTTGCCTTCGGCAGATTCGCGGAGCAGTGCGTAAACCGGTGAATCGCCTGGACTGAGCCGCGTCAGTTTCGCGTTGTCGAAAAAACAGGGGTGATCAGTGAGCAATTTATTCAATTGCGCGAGCTCGGAAACGATGTTGTCGCTGCTGCCCCATGCGAGGCCGGTGCAGTCGTGGACTTTGATTTTTTCAGTGGCAAGCCATTCGACGCCACAAGTAAAACCGAAGCCACCATTCACGCTTGTCAGCGCGCAAAGACGATTTCGCAGCAGCGACCACGCACGGCCAATTGCAGCGAGGCGGTCATTGTCATGCGTTTCGCTGTAATGGATGTAACTGCCGACGCGCGAACTTTGGCGCAAAGCGTAGTCGAGATAATCGGCGACTTGCCGGCCGGAATGATTTTGGAATAGCTCGGAGTAGGCCCATTGCATTCCGCCTTCGGTGAGCAAATTTTCGGTGGCTTCCCACGAACCGCCAAGGCCTTCAAGCAAAAAAATGGTTTCGGGGAATTCCTCTTGCACGCGGGCAATGATGTATTGCCATGCGGGCACGGGAATTTTATAGCCGGCGTCGCAGCGAAAGCCATCCATGCCGCGGCCACACCACGTCAAAAGCGCGTCGGCGATTTTATCCCAAAGCGCGATATTGTCCTGTTTCAGTTCAACGAGATCGCCCCACGTGATTCCCCATGCGCCGGGGCTGGTGAAGGCGCCGTCGGGGTTTCGTAGAAAAAAATCGGGATGATTTTCCTGCAACACCGCCCCCCAGCCGGTATGGTTGATGACAATGTCGAGGAACACACGCGCGCCGAGCGCATGCGCCGCGTAGGTGAGTTCGCAAAATTGGTCAATGCCGGTGGTGCGTTGATCGAATTCGACAAGCGCCGGGTCAATCGCCGTCAAATCGAGCGCGGCATACGGACTGCCGAAACGCCCGAAGCGCGCGTAAACCGTTGGTGTCGGATGCATGGGGAGCAAATGAAGAATGCGGCAACCGAGTGTTTGAATGATGTGCGGCAACAAGCGTGCAAGGTCACGGAGTTTGCCGGAAGGCGGAATAACGGTGTAACCGAGCGAGTCGAGCGGATTGAGTTTCAAGTTGAGTTTTAGGTCCACCGCGACTGCGGCGGTGCGGGTCGGGCCAAACAATCGCGTGAAGGCACAGTAAATAGTGTTGGCAGTGCGGTAAAAATTTGGATGCACGCCAATGCCGACATCGGGACCTTCAGGCCAATGTTGCCAGCCTTTTGGGTCGAGCAAATAGGGTTTGGCTTTGAAGAAACCGACTTCGACAAGCGGCAATTCAATTTCCCAAACGCCGCCATTTTTTCGCATTGGCAAATCGCGCCATGAGGCGCCAGCGTGACCAGGATCGCCGGCGTGTGCGGCGATGATTTCGCGGCGAAGCGCGGCGGCGCGGCCGAGATTGGTACGGAGCAGCGCGCGCCAGCCGTTGCGCGCGGCACCATCGTGCAGTGTAAGGCGAACACGGTCACCGACGAAACGCACGAAGCGCTCACCGGGAGCGGGTGTCATGGTTACAATCGGCCGTTCCACTTGAAAATTTTTAGCACGAAAACGTGAAGGCACAAATCACAAAAGCGCTTTTATCTCATTTTCGAAAGGGTTCCCTTTGGTTTGATTTTGAAATAACAGCGTTTAATCTGGCAGGAAAGTTGCTCAAAAGTTGTTCTCGTCGTATTTGTTGGGTGAAAATGACGGCGGTGGGTTTCAAGCATGGCTACAACGACATTAAATGCAAGTGAAGAAGCTCAATTGCGGCAGACGATTGAGATGTTCGAGGTTATTGTGCAATCGCAGCCAAACGATTGCCAGTCACTGGAAATCCTCAAGGAAGCCTACACCAAGCTTGGGCGCGAGGAGGATGTCATCAACACGTCCAAACACATCGCGCAAGCCTACATGCAAATGGGGCAACTTTCGTCGGCGATTTTGGAATATGAGACAGTTTTGCAACTCCGTCCCAACGATGCCGATGTGCAGGCGGCGCTCAAACAAATCGAAGATAAAGCCAGCAATGCGGCGGTTCAGCAAATCGCTGGCGTGGGACCAACGGCACTGACGCCCTCCTCGGCCACGACGGGGTTCAGGAAAAAAACGCGCGCCACGGCTGAGACGGAAGTGGATGACGGCCGCAAGGCGATGTATAAAGTTTTTGTCGAAGACCGCGTCATCAACGCAGGCGATTTTGATTTGTGCTGGCGATTGCCGGATTTGACAGTGTCACCGCCGGACGTGGTCGAGCCATTCATTCATATACTTTCGGAAAAAGGCGTTTTACAGACGGAGAAATCGCTCAAGCTCCTGAGCGATAAAACGCGCCTGGCTTTTTTGCCACTGGACAAATATGAAGTGGACACCGAATTGGCGCGCGGGTTTCCAATGGCCATTTGCCGTCGCTGGTGCGTGTTGCCTTTTGACCGGATGAGCAAGGCCATTTTGGTGGCTACGGCGAATCCATTTAATCAACAGGCGGCCAAAGAACTGGCCGGGGCCACTCCAAACCGGTTGCTTTGGTATCTGGCGTCGCCATCCGAGTTGATACAAAACATCCGCGCGGCGTTCCATTAAAGCCATGGCCAAAGTCAAAACATTCGGAGAACGGATTGCCGACGCGCTCGTCGAGGACGGCTTGTTGAGCGCGCAACAGGTGGAGGAATTGCTCGAGCAGCAAAAAAAAGGAGGCACACGCCTTGTCAAGCTGATGCTCGAAAAAGCTTATGTGAGCGATCAAGACTTGGCCGTTTCCATGGGGCGCGTGCTCAACGTGCCGTCAGTCAATCTCGCCCGCTTGAAGATCCCAGTGGAGATCGCTGAGCTCGTGCCGCGCGACACCGCGCATAATTACAAAATCATCCCTGTTTCGCGGCTGGAAAACAAATTGTTCCTGGCGATGGCTGATCCGTTGAACGTCCTCGCCCTCGACGATGTCAAGCGCCTGACACATCTCGAAATCGCCCCGCTTATCGCCTCGGAAAAAGCCATTCTCGACAAGCTCAGCGCGGTTGACTCCGCCAAAAGCAGTTCAATAGAAGACATCATCCAGGATGCCGAAAAACAACTTGAAGCCGGCGTGGATGCCGCCTCCATTGAAACCATCAAGGAAGTCTCCGAGGATGTGAACCTCGACAAGCTTGCTGCCTCCAGCGAAGAAGCGCCTGTCATCAAACTCGCCAACCTCATCGTCATTCAAGCCATTAAAGACCGTGCCAGCGACGTGCATTTGGAGCCGTTCGAAAGGACAATGCGCCTGCGTTACCGCATTGACGGCGTGCTGATAGACGCCACCCCGCCGCCCAAGCAATTGCAACTGGCTTTGGCTTCGCGCTTCAAAATCATGAGCAGCCTCGACATCGCCGAACGGCGACTGCCACAGGACGGACGTATGCGCGTGCGCGTCAGCGGCAAGGATTACGACCTGCGCGTTTCCGTTCTGCCCACCATTCACGGCGAAAAAATCGTTCTTCGCATCCTCGACAAGACCACTCTCTCCACGGGCGTTGATAAACTGGGTTTGGACTCCGAAACCTTCAAACAAGTCAAGGCCGCCATTGACGCGCCGCACGGTTTGATTCTGGTTACCGGTCCAACCGGCTCGGGCAAAACAACGACGCTCTACTCCGCGTTGAATGAACTCAACAATCCAATTTATAACATTGTTACTGTCGAGGACCCCGTGGAATATCAGATTCCCGGCATCAACCAGGTTCCGACAAAAAAGGAAATCGGCCTCACTTTTGCCAATGCGCTGCGCTCCATCCTGCGCCAGGACCCGGACATCATCATGATTGGTGAAATCCGCGACACCGAAACCGCTGAAATTGCCATTGAAGCCGCGCTGACCGGCCATCAGGTGCTTAGCACCATGCACTGTAACGACGCGCCCGGCGCCATCGCGCGTCTCGACGACATGGGCATCGCGCCGTTTTTGATTTCTTCGTCTGTGATTCTTTCGTGCGCGCAACGTCTCTTGCGCCGCATCTGTCCGCATTGCAAAGAGCCGGTGACGTATCCCCCAAAAGTATTTGAAGACCTCGGCATTGATCCGGCCACGCTCGGTGACGTGCATTTTTATCGCGGACGCGGTTGTGAGCGTTGCAAAAATTCCGGTCATAGCGGGCGCCTCGCCATCATTGAGGCCATGACTATCTCTGATGAAATCCGCAAACTCATCATCGCCCGCGCCAACTCGCGTGAGTTGGGCAAGATGGCCATCAGCCAGGGCATGCGCACGTTGCGCATGGTCGCGCTCGACCGCGCGCGCGAAGGCCTTTCTACGCTGGAACAAGTCCTGGTGATGACCTCGGCGCATTGATTCGCACCGCTGCGCCTAGAATTTGCGCTGGGGAATGACAAATGGCTGCGATGTCTGCGACATCCACGGCGGCTGCTGCGGTGCCCATGAAGGGGTAATCGCGGGTTGTGTGCTCGTTTGTCTGGTAACGCCGGACAACGGTTGCAGACCCGCCGGCTTTCCAATTCCACTGCTCAGCGGCGTGAACGAGGCGCCAAACGGATTAACCAGCGGTTGAGTGGTGCCGGAAGCCGGCGATGTTTGTGGCTGGGAGAGGGCTGTGCGGCCCGGTGAAAGTGTTGCCGCCGTGGCGGGCAAAAAACCCGGCTCAAGCAATTGCCTGAATTGATCCATGTCAGCCTGCTGCGCGGGATTGGGAGCCGGAGAACCGGACAATTTTGACCGGTTCGAATCCGCATTTTGGCTCGTAAACAAATCATCGTTCAGCGCGGCGTTCAACCGGCTGAAAATTGTTGACTGCGGATTTTCCAGACCGCTGTCGGCGGGATTGAACGCAGCGTTGTTTGTGCGATTGTACCTGTCGCCCGAAGAATTTTGGGACGGCGTCGGATTTTTGGGTTGGCCGGCCGCATCGCGTTCCTGGGTTTGGAGGTTTTTTCCCGGCGTTGTTACTCCCAGAATTTCAGCAGGCGTCATGAATACCCAGTCCTTGCGCCGTTCAGGCAATCTTTGAAGCTGCTGTCCCTCGCCCGGAGCTGGCGGCGGTGCGACGGACAGGTCATCGAAGGTGGGGACTGGTGATGCACTTTGAAAACTGTCCCGAAAATTCGGCGACGATGATTTGGTTGAAAACGGCGTTGGATTGGATGAACCCCGGCCGTTGTCCGGCGAAGAAAAAATGATGGATTGTCCGGCATTCGTCGCCGGCTGTTGGGCTTCAACGGACAACGCCACCACTATCCATGCGCCGGCCAGCAACGGCAGACTGAAATTTGCCGGACGAAAATACATTTTCAGGTAAATACACTAATACAACAGACGCCTTGCGTCAAAAATGAATTCCACCCCACTCCGTCTTTCAACCTTCAACTTTTCCGGCTACGGCGCGACCGCGCCGACCCAGGCTGCGCCGGAGGCTTCGCCGAGGTGAGAACGAAGTGAAGGCGGGCAACTCTCAACCCACTTCACTGCCGTTCGTATTCACCCTTGCCGAGGCGCTTGAGCACAGTGAACCCGGCCTTTTTTGCGTCCGTGACGGAAAGTGGCTTGAGCTTGTGCGGCGAATTGAAGGTGGAAATGATTTTGCGCACCGGTTTTTTACACGCCGGACATTTTGTCAATTCCGGCGCGCTCACCGGCCGGCGCAAAGTGAACTTGCCGCCGCAGACCTTGCACTCGCCTTCACACAGTTCGTATTCGTAAAGAGGCATGAAGCAGCGCTACTTTTTCAAAAACGCGCTGAACAAATCAATCGGCAGCGGCAGGAACGTCGTCGTGTTGTGTTCGCTGGCCATTTCGCGCATGGTCTGGAGATAACGCAATTGCAGTGCGATCGGTTCCTTACTGATCAAGGAGGCAGCCTGCACCATTTTCTCGGCGGCTTGGAATTCGCCTTCCGCGTTCACAATCTTCGCGCGGCGTTCGCGTTCGGCCTCGGCCTGCTTGGCCATTGCGCGTTTCATGCTATCCGGCAGCGCCACGTCCTTCACTTCCACCGCTGTGACCTTGATGCCCCACGGCTCAGTCTGGCGATCAATGATTTCCTGCAACTTCTGGTTAATGATGTCGCGTTGCGAAAGCAGGTCGTCCAGCGGCGACTGCCCCAGCACGCTGCGCAGCGTCGTCTGCGAGATGAGCGAAGTCGCCTTCCAGAAATTCTCCACCTTCACCACCGCCGCCATCGGATCAACGACGCGAAAATAAACCACCGCGTCCACCGTGGCGGGCACGTTGTCCCTGGTCATGATTTCCTGTTTGGAAACGTCAATGGTCACGACGCGCAAATCCATCCGCACCATCTTGTCCACGATGGGGATAAGGAAAATCAGCCCCGGCCCTTTTGCGCCGAGCAGTTTGCCGAGGCGGAAAATGACACCGCGCTCGTATTCGCGCAAAATGCGCAGCGCCTGCGGCAGCACGATGACCGCCAGAATGATGGCCGCCACGGCCCACGGCCCGATAACCCGGATTACACCACCAATGAGTTGTTCCATAATTTTTCTCCGTTATGTTTTTTTAGGTTTTACTTTCAACGTTAGCCCTTCGATTCCGACAACTTCGACGGGTTGATCTTTTTCGACAACGACATCACTGACGGCATTCCAGTTTTCACCTTCGATAAACACCTTGCCGCCCCGTGAGTCAATCCGGGAAAGCGCATTAACAGTTTTGCCGAGCATCGTTTCCCTGCCGGCACGAATCGGTTTGAACTGCGCGCGCAAACCGGCGCCGACGACAAAAATGAAAAAAGCCGCCGTGACGAGTGTCGCCGAAATAATCCAGGACAGTGATAATCCAAAGTCCGGCCCGGTATGGTTGAACAACATCATTGCGCCGAGGAAAAATGACACAATGCCACCCGCAGTCAACACGCCATGCGTCGGTGAAAAAATGTCCACGATGAACAACGCAATCGCCAGCCCCATCAATACGATTCCAGTGACGTTAACGGGCAGGATGGACGACATGTAGAGCACGAGAATCAGGGCGATGGCGCCCGCAACGCCCGGCAGAATTGCACCCGGATGGCTTAACTCGCCGATGAACCCGTAAATCACCACCAGCATCAGGATGAACATGACTTCCGGTCGCAGGAATAGTTGGGCAAAGCGTTCCCATGGTTTCATGGAAATTTCCATGACACTGGCATTCGTGGTGTGGAGCGTCTTGTCGCCGATTTCGCGTCCATCGAGTTGCTTGAGCAGGTCCGGCATATCATTCGCGATAAGGTCGATGACGCCGATATCGAGCGCCTTTTCGGCGGTTGTCGCCTTGCTTTCGACGACGGCGGATTTGGCCCATTCGACGTTGCGATGCCGTTTGTCCGCGATGGTTTCGATGAAACTGGAGGTGTAGTTCTCCAGTTTTTGCTTCATCACGTCATCGGTCTTTTCGACAGTGCCGCCAGTGCCAATTTCAACCGGATGCGCCGCGCCGATGCTGGTATTTGGCGCCATTGCGGCAACGTCAGCCGCCAAGGTGATGAACACGCCCGCGCTGCCCGCGCTCGCGCCGGAGGGGGCGACATAAACAACCGTCGGCACTTTTGAGGCGTAAAAGGTCTGGACGATTTGTTTGGTGGATTCGAGCAGGCCGCCCGGCGTGTCGAGTTGGATGATGAGGCACTCGTCATTTTGCGCCGTTGCCACGTCAATCGCGCGGGAAATGTAACTAGCCGTGGCCGGACCGATGGCGCCGTCAATTTTAATCAGCCCGACTTGTGCGGCCTGGGTCGTCGCGCCCAAGAGCAGCCCCGCAATGGTAATGAAATGCCAACGCCTCATACTTTCTTAAGCAAAGCCCACATTAACAAAAAGCGCGGCTACAGCAAACAATTTTGCCGGTCTCGTGCGTCAACGCCCAAAACTTTCCGCCATGGCCACGGCTTTGCGCATGGCCATGGATTTGTTGACCGTTTCCTGAAATTCGCCTTCGGGCGTCGAATCGCTCACCCAGCCGCCACCGGCCTGCACGTAAGCTTTTCCGTCCTTAAGCAAGGCGGTGCGCAGGGTGATGCACGTGTCCAAATTTCCGTTGAATGAAAAATAGCCGACGCAGCCGGCATACGGTCCACGCGCGGTCTGTTCGAGCTCGGAAATAATCTGCATGGCGCGGATTTTCGGCGCGCCGCTGACGGTGCCCGCCGGGAACGTGGCACGCATCAAATCATAAGGAGTTTTGTCGGCGGAAAGTTTTCCTTCGACTTGTGTCACGATGTGCATGACATGGCTGTAACGCTCGATGGTCATCAGTTCCTTTACCTGCACGCTGCCAAAAGCGCAGACGCGTCCGATGTCGTTGCGCGCGAGGTCCACGAGCATGACGTGTTCGGCGCGTTCCTTCGGATCAGCGAGCAATTCCTTTTCCAAAGCCAAATCTTCCTCCTCATTTTTTCCACGCCGTCGCGTTCCGGCAATCGGGCGGATTTCAACCTTGCCGTCCTCGCAACGCACATGGATTTCCGGTGAGGCGCCCACGAGCGAGAAACCGTCCAGCTCCAGCAAAAACATATACGGCGACGGATTGATGGAACGCACGGCGCGGTAAACATCAATGGGCGACGCCTTGGTTGTTATGGAAAAGCGATGGGAACCCACGACCTGAATAATATCTCCCGCCGTGATGTATTCCTTGGCCTTGAGGACGTTGGCGTAAAACTTTTCCTTCGGCATGTTCGATTCGAATTCCACCGCCGGCATTGCGTCAGACACGTTCACCGGATTGTGCTCGCTCGGCTGTTCGAGCAGCGACACCAGCCGCTCCACTTCCGCGACGGCATTTTCGTAAGCTTCAGTTGGATTCGCAGCATCATCAAGGAACGCGTTGACCAAAACGATGATGGTTTGCGCCACACGATCGAAAATGAGCAATTGGTCGGCGACGAGGAAAACCATCGTGGGCGTGCCCAATTCATCCTTTGGCGGACGCGGCACAACCGGCTCGATATCATGAATGAATTCGTATCCGATGAAGCCGACCGCGCCGCCGGTGAACCGCGGCAAACCAGGCAACGAAACTGCGTGATATTTCTTCATCACGCGTTCGACAACAACCAGGCCGTCCGTGACTTGGTAGGGCGCGCTGTCCCCAGCGCGCCGTGGTTCGGCGGGCAGAGGACTGCCCGCCCTACCTGTGATTTCGAATGATTCGACAACTTTCTCATTTTCAATGACTTCAACGCGGTCGCCGGTTTGTTTGATGACAGCGCGGGGATTGCAACCGACGAATGAGTAGCGTCCCAGATGTTCACCGCCTTCGACCGACTCGAACAGGAACGACTCGCCCTGTCCCCGGATTTTTCGATAGGCCGAGAGCGGCGTTTCAATGTCGGCCAGCAGGCGGCAGGTGACGGAAATCACATTGCCCTGCGCGGCCAGCTTCAAAAAATCACCCAGTGTTGGCGAATACATGCAGCCATTTCTAACCGAAGCGAGGTGAAAACAAAAGCAGGAAGCCTGCAGATTACGAAAAGGTTGGTTTTACTCAAATTTAATTTATGATAAAAAACTGAAATGGCCTATCAAAAGGTTGGGAAAAAGAAAAGATATTGGGACACGCGGGAGTTAATTGCGGCGAGATCAGAATCAGTGCGGTTGCATACGGAATCGAGATATTCAGTCGCAGAAATTGCAAAGGTGGTTGGTAAGAGTCGAACCCAGATTTGGCGGTGGCTTAAGGCAGCGGGAGTTTTTCAACCTCTTACGCCAAAACAAATTGCGGAAAAACGTCGTCCAATTTGGTCCGCGCAAACGGCGATGCGAATGAAACATAAGCAAGAGACAGCTGCGTTGAAGGCGATGGAACGACTTTCCAGATTATACATCTGCAAGGAATGCGGAATTAAATTTAAGCCCACAATTAAGTTTCAAGAATTTTGCAGTATCCCTTGCCGGACAAAATCCTATAACAAATTGAACCGCGAAGTGATTGCCGAGAAAGCCAAAAAGAGATCCCAGTTGTTGCACAAGTCCCGCGCCGAACGTCTTTACGCTGACAAAAATCCAAAGTGTAATTTCTGTCACAGCCAGATTCCGTTCTCTAGGTTCCTCAAAATGAGTAATGTCAAATACTGCTCGCGAAAATGCAGTCAAAAGGCTCAATCTGAAAAACGTAAAAACGATCCGATTAAAGCGGCGGCCTACAAAGTAACCAGAAAGAAAACCTATCTAAAGCGCCAGCTTAACGGCAAGAACACGCGCGAAAAGCGGGAGTATTACCAAAACAACATTCAAGCCCGCATCGCCAAAAACCTGCGCACCAGACTATACTTGGCAGTCAAAAAACAAGGGGGTAAAAAGTGCGACTCAACGATAAGTCTTACTGGCACGGATTGGCCGACGTTTTCGTCGTGGATTCAGAACAAATTTCAGGAAGGCATGACGTGGAATAATTACGGACTTTGGCACGTTGACCACTTCAAAGCGTGCGCGCGGTTTGATCTCACGAAACCTGACCAGCAAAGAGAGTGCTTTCGTTACACGAACTTGCAACCGCTGTGGGGGGCCGAAAACATCAAAAAAGGCTCAAAAATCATTCCGACGCAAACGGTTTTTGTTTTTGACTAACCCTTTAACTAAATTTTTTTGAGCTTCAATGAAAAGATTTTGTCAGGAAATTCTATGAATTCTTCGCCCTGACAATCTTTTTTCATAATAGAAAGAAGCTGTTTATAAAACCACTTTAATGTGAAAACAACATCCTCAATTTCTCTTTCACTAATCTCAAGTGATTTTGAGCTTTTGGGATGTGTGAGACCGTCTCGCACTCGAACCGCTGATTGGATTCTGTTCCACTGATCGCCTTTTTTAATTTGGACTTTTGCTTCGTGCGCTTTGGCAAAACTGTTGAAACAAAATAATAAATTGGCCAGAAATGGCGTTCTCATTGATTGAGACTTCATTTCGCCATCGTCAGCTATGAAAAAAGATTTTCCTTCAAGGACAGAAAACAATCCCGGATGAAATGTGAATTCAATTTTTTCAGGCAAGCTCGATTGAACACTCGAAATCAACTTGTTGAATTCGGCAGTTAAAGCTTGAGATCTGAAAAATTCAGTAAAGCCTTCAATTTTAGCGAAGACGGAGCGTGTAAAGGTCCGTTTCCAGAAATTTTGTTCTTCTTTAGTTGTCGCTTTATGTAATGCGTCCCAGCTGCGCGTAACATCTTCCATTAACAACCATGTCATTTGGCCAAAATCTTCATGTGATGGAATGTTATCGTCGCTCATGGAATTTATTTTTTCTTTCCGTAAATTTCTTCCGGCTTTTGCAATTGCGGTTCTGTTATTTTGAACGACTTGCCGCTGCTTTCAACCGAGCGAAAAAAACACGATTTGTAACCTTCATGACACGCCACGCCGGTTTGTTCCACTTGAATGAGCAACACGTCGCCATCACAGTCAAAGGCAATGTCTTTGACTTGTTGCACATGGCCGCTGGTTTCACCCTTCATCCAGAATTGTTGACGCGAACGGCTCCAGAAATGCGTCTTGCCAGTGGCGACGGTCTTTTCCAGCGAGGCGCGGTTCATCCACGCCATCATCAGGACGCGACCAGTGCCTTGTTCCTGGATGATGGCCGGAATTAAACCGTCCGAATCAAACTTCAATTTGTCGTAAAAGCTCATGCCACATTCATTTCACCACAAAGACACAAAGGCACAAAGCTGAAAAACGCGGCATACAAAGGAAGCCTGAGGTTCCAGAAAGCTTTCTTCATTCCGCCTTTGGCGGTGAATGGGGTGGAGCAGCAGCATTCGTTGAAGTGTTTGCAGCACTTGCATTCGTCGCCATGTTTTCGCGTTGGGTGATGCTGCGTTCGAGGCTCTGTCTGAGGTTGGCATACATCGAATTGGTCACGGCAGCGAGCTGTGCGCGGGCTTCGGCATAACGTCCGGCCAGCATTTTGGTTCGGGCGAGATGGATATAAACACCCTCGCGCTCGACGTCGTTGTGAGCGATTTGAAGCGCGTTGCTCCAGGCCACAAGCATTTCGTTGGTGCGAAGCGGGCGGATGCCGTAGTAACTCTGCGCATAGTCGGTCACGAGCGGGAAATTGTCCGGGTCGAGTTTTATGGCCTTGCGATAGAGCGCGAGTGACTTGTCAAAAACCTGTTGCTCGTTGATGTGGTAAAACTCCCTTGCGTCCTTCCGGTAAACATAAACCACCGTCGCGAAATTTTCGTAATAAACCGGTTCAGTCGGTTTCAACTCGATCGCTTTGGCAAAATCAATGAAGGCGTTCGTGAGCAAGCCGTTTTCGCAGTAATAGTTGGCGAGATTGTTCCAAGCCGCCGGATTTTTGGGGTCGAGCTGACTGGCCTTTTCGTTTTGCCGCATGGCGGCTTCTTCCTCGCCGATGTCATTCAAAAAGCTGCCATAAGCGAGATACCCGTCAGCAAAGTTCGGATAACGCCGCAAAAAATCTTCGTAGCCTTTGCGGACAACGTTCAGCCGGGCCAAGATGCGCCGGTTCAGTTCCTCCCTCGACTCGCCCGCGCCTTGCGCCGCGAACGCATTATTGTCACGAATCCATTTGGTCACCTCTGCTTGCGCCGCGTCATCCGCGGCCATCAATTGATCCAATTCTTTTTCCGCAGGATCATTGGGATTCGGAATCGAAACCGAGACGCCGGCGTTTTGCTGAATCACATTGCTGACGGCCCGCGGCTGGTTCGTCGCCACCAGCGCGCCCAAAAGGCCGATTAAAAGCCCATTCACGTTGACAACTTAACACTTCGGCGCAGCGAGTCGAGAAGCAAGCCGGCTTCGCGCAAATATTTTCCGGCTAAGCAGCCAGGGTAATCCAGGCGATGAGTCCGGCAAGCGCGGCCAACGTCACAGGAATGCCCAATCGGGCAAAGTCCCAGAAGGAAATTTTGATACCCAGCACCCGCGCTTGTTGGACTACGATGATATTGGACACGCTGCCGATGATGATAAGGCTTCCGCCAAAGCTGTTGGCCAGCGCCAGAATGTAAGCTGCGGCGGGCTGCGAAAGATTGATGACTTTGAGTAGCAGCATCACGGCCGCCGAGTTGCTAATCAAATTGGACAGCCCCGCCGTCGTCAAAACGAGGGTAACCGGTGCGTTGAGATTGAATCCGCTGTGCGCCAGCCATTGCATGGTCTGGTCGCCGTAGCCGGCGGATTGAAAAACGCCGGTGACGACGAACAGTCCCATGAACAAAACAAGAATCGGCCAATCCACCAATCCCAGCAAATCATCGGTGCGAAACTTGGTGCTCGCCAAGTGAATACCGGCGGCGGCAAGAGCGATGATTTCCTTGGGCAACGGCGAGAAAAACAGGCCGATGACCACCGCGAGAATGATTAGTCCCTTGATTGTGTGCAGCCGATTGAATGGATAGACTTGATATTTCAATTCATCCGGGGCGGGCAAAGAGGATTGCAACGTTTTGCGCGCGAGCATCCAGATGATTCCGTAGGCGGCAGCCATGGCGAAAATGACCGGAACACTGCTCCAAAGCAGATAATGGCCAAAACTGAGGTGGGCAACCTGTCCAATCATCATGTCCTGCGGATTGCCAATGAGCGTTGCCGCCCCGCCGATGTTGCTCGAAATCGCCAGCGCGATCAAAAACGGAACAGGATTGATTTGCTTGCGCAAAAGCGCGGCCCCGGCGATTGGCGTAAAGACGTAGCAGACGATGTCGTGATTGAGAAAGGCGGACAACCCGCCGGTCACCACCATCAGGACGAGCAAAAACCATGCAGGATGTGCGAGTCGCGCCGCAATGCCATTGGCTACTTTGTCATAAAATCCTGACAATCGGAGTTGGGCTGAAATGACAAAGAATCCGAAGAGCAGAAAAATGGTCGGCCAGTTAATGCAGGAAACGACATCGGTTGTGCCAATGCCGCTAAAAATCATCATGGCTATGGCGCCAAGCAGCGCGATGCCCGCGCGATTGAGTTTCAATCCCGGCACACGCCCCATCGCAATTCCAACGTAAGTGACGGCAAAAATCGCCAAAATGACGGACTTTGGATGGGAAACAGCAGCGGTGGTGGCAATCATGTCGGTCATGACAAAATTTTTATTTTGCCGACAGTTTGCGAATGGATTGTGATGCCTTAGGTTTGGTTTTCATTGTCTAATCAACGGGCATTGGAAGACAATAAACACACCCCCCGGTGTGTTTTCAACACCGCACACATGATTCCCGGTTTTCCACCTTGGGCTGTGATCGGCGCGGAGGCGCTCACTTCACATGTCGCACCATATTTTTGCCACCGAAAGGATTCGGCTCATGGAGAGTGCATTCCGGATCATCACTCCACTGACCGTCCACAAGGAAGCGATAGTGATGTGTTCCCGGCTTCAACTCGACTACAATCCACCACACGCCATCCAGGCCTTTTTGCAGGTTGATGGGACACTCCTCCCACCGCGTGAAGTCGCCGACCAATTGCACGCTGAGTGCGCTTGGTGCGCTGAACGAGAAGGTTTGTTTTCGGGTGTTGCCACCGCTTTTCATCATTTTCTTTAACATAAGTTTCCCACTTTCTATGCGCCCATTATGTCACGGACGTTTTATTGTTTGTCCATTCTTACGAAAAGCAACTCTGACTCCTGCACAAGACTGAACAAGTCTGTGCCCCACTCGGACGGTGGCGCAGGGCGGCTCAACCATTTTTTGTGCATTTTACCCACTCTGTGCCGCGCGACGAGAATCACCGCCGCGAGAAACACATATCCGCAAAGTCAGCTTTCGCCACTCGCATCCTAGGCCTGAAACAGCGCCAACGCAAACCTCAAAAGACTTTACTCGTTGATGCCCCAATGACGTGGCGGGCGTGACGACTCTGTAAACAATTCAATCGTTGGCACAACAGGTTGAGACGGCTGTTTCTGCTGCCACAACCTATGGACAAAATCCATCGAATCCCCGTCATCCCGCAAAATGCGCCTGCCCGGAAAAGGCAGATCGTGCCTTTCCGCGAACTCTTTCAGTTCGCGCCAAACAGATTTCAATCCGGGGTGGGAACTACTGCGCCTTGGGCTTTACCAGATCGTGCGGATAAATCTTGATGACGTAATAAACGGCTTGGTTGGTGCCCGGGTTTCGCAGGCCGTGTATTTCGTTCGATGCCTGAAAGATGATTCCGCCCGCCTCCACGCGGTTGGTCTGGCCGTTTTGCATCGCTTCCAGAACGCCTTCCTTGACGATGACCACTTCCTCCTCCGGGTGTTGGTGCGCCGGGTGCGGCGCTTCGCCCGGATTGAGCGTGGTGACGTGACACTCCAGCCGGTCGAGCGTGGCAGTGCGCGCATCGAAGCACTCCCGCCGCGAGCCGGTCTTCGTCGGCTCGGCTTTGAAGCCGGCCCAGCTGAAAACCGACGCGTGCATCACCGCTTGGGCCGACGATTGGGCCCATGCCACAACCGCAGCCGCGGTAACGAGGGCAGCCGCAGTCACGATAAGATTTCTTCGGGTAATCATGAGTGTATTTCCGCCGCGAACTGCCGGCAAGTCAAGCGCGGAGATGTGTGTCCATTACACTTCCTTCACCACGCCCCAATAAACGTCGAGCCGTTTTCCGAGGAAAAGTTTCACGGCTTTGACGAGCACGCCAGCTTCGAGTTGCTGGCCGCGCGCGACGAGTTCCTTGAGCGCCATGCCGGGACGAATCTGGAACGAGTCCTGCGCGATGATCGGTCCTTCATCCAGCCGCATGGAAACGAAGTGCGCCGTGGTGCCGGCGATTTTCACACCCTGCTCATACGCCTGGCGATATGCCTGCGGGCCGGGAAAACTTGGCAGCAACGACGGATGAATGTTGATGATTTTGTTTTTGTAACGCCACACGAAGTTCGGCGAGAGAATTTTCATGAACCGCGCCAGCACGATGAAATCAATTTCGTATTGTTCAAGCAAACGCAGGGCGCGCGTTTCAGCTTTGGCGCGGTCGTTCCATGGGATGTGCGCGAACGGCAGCTTGAATTTTCTTGCAAGCGACGCAAGATCAAGGCGGTTGCTCAAAACGAGAAGCGGGTCGGCCTTGATTTCGCGGCGGCGGCATGCGGCCATGAGCGCCTCGAAGCAATGCGTTTCCTTTGTGACCATGATGGCAAAGTGCTGACGGCGGCGCGGGTCGGTCCAGCGAAGTTTGATTTCCATGCCGAGCTGTTTGGCAAGCGCGTCGAGACCGGCGTGGAGTTTTGCGATGTTACAATCGCTGGCGTGCCATGAAGCCTGGAGCGTCATACTGAACTGTCCGCGTGTGACTTGTTCTTCGAGCGCCTCAATGTTGGCCTTTTGTTGGAAAAGAAAAGCGGTGACGCGGGCGATGACGCCGGTTTTGTCGCGCCCGATGACGGTGACGGTGGCGAATTGTTTCACGGTAAAGCCAAGACATGAACTACACTAATTGGCGCGAATTAAAATTCATTTTTACAGGATAAATTCGCTGGAATTCATGAAAATTAGCATTTAGCCGTTCTACAGTTCGGGTTTGTCAATCTTCCGGGATTCCGCAACTTTTCACGGTTTTGGCTGTTAAACCAAGAGCAACAAATGGCTTTTAGCTCCGTAAGAAATCTTGTCGCGTCGGTTGCCGAAGCCACTCCCGATCAATTCGACGACTGGCGCAAGGCGTGGCGCGCGGCGGTGGACAATGGTTCGCAAGAGCCGTTGCTGGCATTCATTGCGCGCGAACGCGGCCTGGCGGAGGATGTTTTTCTTCTGCGGCTGGCGAAGGCGCTCGGCTGGCCGTTTGTGGATTTGCACAAATACACGATTCCAACGGAGGCGCGCGGCAAAATTTCCACGAAGGTCGCCTTTCAATACTCCGTGCTGCCGGCTGCCGTGAACGACGGCACGTTGCAGGTTGTCGTCAGCGATCCATTCAACGCGGCGATGATGAATGCGGTGCAGTTCGACGCGCACATGCCGGTCCAGTTCGCGCTCGCGCCGAAAACCGAGATTGAAAAGGCGCTTAAAAAATACTACGGCGTCGGCGCGGAAACGCTCGACGAACTCGGCGAAAGCGAGCCGATGGAATTGGAAATCGCCAACGATAAGGAAATCACCGAGGACGATCAGGAAGCCAGCGTCATCAAATTCGTCAACCAAATCATTTGGGAGGCGTTCAAGGACCGCGCGACAGACATCCACTTCGAACCAGCGGAGGACGAGTTGCGCATCCGTTACCGCATTGACGGCATTTTGCATCAGACGCCGATGCCGCCGCAACTCAAGCGCTTTCAGGCCGCGCTCATTTCGCGCATCAAAGTGATGAGTGGCATGAACATCTCGGAAAAACGCCTGCCGCAGGATGGCCGCATCAACGTCCGCATCAAAGGCGAGGAAATTGACATCCGGGTTTCGACCGTGCCAACGGTTTATGGCGAAAGCGTTTCGCTGCGTTTGCTGACACGCGGGAAAATCTTCTTGAGCCTCGACAAACTGGGTTTCGCGCCAAACGACGAGGCGATGATTCGCGACATCATTGTCAAGCCGCACGGCATTTTCCTTGTCACCGGTCCAACCGGTTCGGGCAAATCCACGTCGCTTTATGCCTTTTTGAGCGCGATCAATTCGGTTCACAAACGCATCATCACCATCGAGGAACCGGTCGAATACGAACTCAAAGGCATCAACCAAATCGCGGTGCGGCCGGAAATCGGTCTGACGTTTGCGATGGGTTTGCGCCACATTTTGCGCCAGGACCCGAACATCATCATGGTCGGCGAAATCCGCGACTTGGAGACCGCCGAAATCGCCATTCGAGCGTCGCTCACCGGCCACTTGGTGTTCAGCACGTTGCATACGAACGACGCGCCGAGCGCGTTCACGCGGCTCATTGACATGGGCATTGAGCCGTTTCTTGTGGCGTCGTCGGTCGAGGCTGTCATGGCGCAACGCCTCGTCCGCACGATTTGTCCGCACTGCAAAACGGAGCAGAAGGTCGAGCGCGACTATTTGCAGAAGATCGGTTTCCCGGAAGATGAGATTAGCACGGCGAAATTCTGGCATGGCGCCGGTTGTGAAGATTGTCGGCAACTCGGTTATCAAGGCCGCAAGGGCATTTATGAATTGCTTATTCTTAATGAATCAATGCGCCCGTTGATTTTAAGCCGCGCGCCGGCCACAACAATTGGCCAAAAAGCCATTGAACAGGGAATGCGCACACTCCGCACCGACGGCTGGACCAAGGTCAAGGCCGGCGAGACGACCATCGAGGAAGTTCTGCGCGTCACGCAAATCGAGGAGCATCTGGACGCGTTCGTCGGTGATACCAAAACTGAAATGTGGGTCAAGGCATGAAAAGAATTTCAAATGGCGAATGGCGAGTGGCGAATTGGCAGACAATGCGATGCCTCTATGATTCCACTTTTAATCCGGCATTTGAAATTCGCAATTCGTAATTTTTTAACCCATGGCTCGCTGGCAATTCTGTAACATTCTCCAAGTTGACGATGGCGCGCATCGCCTCTGGCAATTTGACGCCAAGGGCGGCGGTTTCGCGCTCAACCGCGAGCATCACGCCGCGCCGGGCGAATCGCTGCCGTTTAACGTCATTGCCAAAACATGGCGTTCGTTGTGGCAGCCAAAACTGAATGTCGCGTGGCTGCCGCCCGAGAATGTTTTTCTCCGCGTCATTGAATTGCCCAAGAGCGGTTTCGGGGAAACGCTGGCGATGGTGGAGTTGCAGTTGGAAAAACTCTCGCCGATACCCGTCACACAAATCGTCTGGACAATTCACATCCTGTCGCGTCGAAGCGAAGCAGCGGGAGACACGGCGGGTTCCGATGAACCCAAGCCGGACGACTTGCAAACGGTCGTTGTTGTGATTGCTGCCCGCCACGCTGTTGAAGAATTTCTGGGCAAGCTCGAAGACCGGGGTTACCTCGCCGACCGGCTCGAAGCGCCGATGCTCGATCAATTGGAAGTCATGCCTGCGGCGGGAGATGGCTTGTCGCGCCAGGGCGAAGCGGCGGCGGACGCATGGATTTATCCATCGGCCTTTCACGGTCAGAATGCCGCGCTCGTGACTTGGTGGCGCGGCGGCGCGCTGCGAAATTTGAGCGTGATTGTGCTGCCGCCTGGCGGTGACCCCGTAAAAAGTTTGAAAGAGCAACTCGCACAGTTGGCTTGGGCCGGTGAATTGGAAGGCTGGCTGACCGCGCCGCCGTCCTGGCACTTGATCGCCGAAGGCGCCGTTGCCACGGAATGGGAAAACGCCCTGCGGGTGGGTTTGGGTGAGCCGGTGCATGTCGTGCCGCCATTGCCGTTGGAGGAATTGGCTGCGCGCACAGCCTGCCGTTCTGTGGAAATCCCGCAAGGCGGGACGCACGCCGCATTGCTGCCGCAGGAATTTTCCGTGCGTTACCATCAACAATTCTTTGACCGTTTGTGGCTGCGCGGGTTGGTTGCCGCCGGCGTATTGTATGCAGTGGGCGTGCTGATTTATTTTTGCGCGACTTATGTGCTGTCCATTCGCACCCACCGCGTGGAGCGGGATGTTGCGGACATCAGTCTCAACTACACCAATGCGCTGCAGCTCAAGGCGCGATTTGGTGTGCTCAAGGAACGGCAGGATTTGAAATACGCCGCGCTGGACTGCTGGAAAATCGTTGCGGAACAATTGCCGGACGGCATTTCGTTGCAGCGGTTTAGTTTTTCGGATGGTCAAAAGCTTTCCCTCGGCGGCACAACCACGCCGGAACAAATCAGCGGCCTTTTTGATTTTAACAGTGGATTGCAAAAGGCCAGGCTGAACGGCCAGCCGGTGTTCAGCTCCGAGGGCGGCGAGCCGCTTGTTTATCATCAGAACGGCAACACGGTGACTTGGAACTTCGGCCTGCCACTTCAACGTGGGAAGGATGTGCCATGAAGAGATTTTTCGCGCAATTGCGTCCGCTGGAACGTCGGCTGGCCGTCGGCGTTTTGGTTGTTTTGTTTCTTGTGCTGAATTTTGTATTTGTCTGGCCGCATTTTTCGGATTGGGGCAGGTTGCAGCATCACTTGGAAGATTCCCGTCGAAAACTGAAGCTGTATCAAACGACGATTGCCGAGGCGGCGGGTCTCCAAACGCAGGTAAAAAACCTGGAGAATCAGGGCGAATTCATAGCGCCGGAAGACCAGGCCATCAATTTCATGCGCGCAATTCAGTCACAATCTGCAGAGAGCAGTGTTGGCATCGTCAGCACTTCGCGGCAAACGACCCACACGAACGAATTTTTTGTCGAACTGATGCAAAACATCAACGTCATCGCGACCGACCAGCAACTGGTTGATTTTCTTTACAAACTGGGTTCCAGCGCCTCCATGATTCGGGTGCGCGACTTGGAATTGCAACCCGACCCGGCGCATCAGCATCTCAATGCCAACATCCGGCTCGTCGCCAGCTATCAAAAAATGGGGACGACCAATCATTTAGAGACCGCAACCGCAAAATCAAAATAACCGTGAAAACAACCGCACTCATCCTGCTCGCATTTTTAACCAGCCTTGACCTCCGGGCGCAAACGCCGCCCAGCCTGCGTCCTGTGCCTCAACGTTCCAGCATGCCGGCGACAAATGCTGTCGCCAGCGCCGCGACCAACCTATCCGCCGTTCCGCCGGCGCTACCTTTGCCGCCAGCCTTGTTGACCGTGCCTGCTGCTCCGCCGGCGCTACCTTTGCCGCAGGCCTTGTTGACCGTGCCTGCTGCGCCGCTGCCTTCGACGGGGCCGAAAGAGGAAATGATCCCTGCCGGCGACATCAATTTTCAGGGCGTGGACCTGGATCAGGTGCTTGATGTTTATGCACGATATGTTGGACGGACGCTGTTGCGGGCGGGTTTGCCACAGGCAAAAATTATTCTTCACACGGAAACATCATTGACCAGGAGCGAGGTGATTCAGGCGTTGCAGGCGGTGCTCGCGCTCAACGGCGTCGCACTCATCAATGTGGGCGACAAATTTGTGAAGGCCGTGCCGGCGGCGCAGGCCAATCAGGAAGCTGCGCCGTTCAACAAGGAAACCGCCGCACAATTGCCCGACGTGGGCCAATACGTCACGCACATCGTCCAATTAAAATACGTCAGGCCCAGCGAAATGACGCCGATTCTTCAGCCGTTTGCCAAGTTGCAGAATTCCATTCTGTCCATTGACAGCAATGGAATTCTCGTGCTCCGCGACAACGCCGAAAACGTCAAGCGAATGCTGGAAATGATTGATCAAGTGGACGTGTCGGTGCCGGCGGAATACATCTCCGAAGTCATTCCCATCAAATACGCGCTGGCCGACGACATCGCCAATGCCCTGAACAGCCTCGGCGGCGGTGGCGGTGGCACGGTTGCCATCGGCGGCTCAACTGCCACGACACCCATCAGCGGCGTGGCGCACCCCGGCGGCACAACGACGGGGACTACTACACCGGGTCAATACCAGCCGCGAACGCCAGGCACGCCGGCAACCGGCACGCCCACAACCGGCGGCACTTTCAGCCAGCGGCTTCAGTCCATCATTCAACGGGCGGCGGCGGGAACGCCGGAGCAAATCCAGATTTTCGGCCAGACAAAAATCATTGCCGACGAGCGAAGCAATTCGCTGCTCGTTTTCGCCACGCGGCCGGACATGGAACGGATCAAAGAAATTGTGGGGAAGCTGGACGTGCTGCTCTCGCAGGTGCTCATCGAGGCGGTCATCATGGATGTTTCGTTGAGCAGCGGTTGGAATTTTGGCGTGTCGGCGGCGCAAAATCCAAAAATGTTCAGCCCAAGCCAGCAAATCGCCGGAGGTGGCGGCTTTAACAATGGCCCGTCCTTTTTGAATTTCTTGGGCACTAATGTAATCAATTTTGGTACAAATATTCTTTCCAGCGGCAGTGGCTTGGGTTATTTCGGCAACATCGGTCCGACTTGGGACGTGGCATTGCAGGCAGCGGAATCGGATAGTAGAACCACCATCATCCAGCGTCCGCGCATTCAGACGTCGCAAGCCAAGGCTGCCCAGTTTTTTGTGGGTCAAACCGTGCCTTATGTCACCAGCACCTATTATAGCGGTTCCACTGTCGGCGGCAACAGTTCCTCCTATTCGCAGCTGTCAGTCGGCGTCGAGTTGGATGTCACCCCGTTCATCAACCCCGACGGCCTGGTGGTCATGGATATCAATCAGGAAATTGACGATCTCGGCGACTACACCACATTAGCTGATGGGAGTAGGGCTTACTCCACCACCAAACGCACGCTGGCATCCGAAATCGCCGTCAAAGACAGGGACACCATCATCCTCGGCGGATTCATTCGCTCGGAGAAAGACAAGAACAAGAGCGGCGTTCCCATACTGATGGACATTCCATTGCTGGGCAATTTGTTCACCCAGCGCAGTGACACCAAAAAACGCAGCGAAACCATTGTGCTGATACGCCCGACGGTTTTACGGACGCCTGAACTTGCCGCCGCTCAAGCAGTCAGGGAACAGGAACGATTGCCCGGCATTTCCGCGGCTACAGCGGAGGAGATCAGGAGTGAACACAAGCTGATCGAAGCAGAAAAAAAGGTGGAACTGAAACGCGCTGAAGCAGAGTAAAAACAACCCGAGTCTGGTCCATGGCGGTGGAAGCGTGTCGGCTCGGTTGATACCAACACCGTCGCAATTCCGAATCCGTAAGGCGCGCTGGTGATTTCACTTCATCGTCGGCGCGTTGGTGTCAGGGCCGATGGAAAGCATTTCTTGCAAGCTGCGAATCGGGTGCAGCGGCATCAGCAGAAATTGGGGAATGTAAACCGGTTCGCTGTTCGGTTTCTGAAGCGTGCCGGTGATTTTATATTCAAACAATTTGCTCACCGGCCACAACGCGGTGCTGACGAGCGGGCCGACCACCCACGTGTCGCGCAGCAATTGGGCGGTGACGTGTGCATTCACCCGGCTTTGCAAATCCACGGAGCCCGAATATTGCAACCGCATCATTGTCGAACGGATTTCCAGATCGTCCGAAAATGTCACGCCATTGGTCAGGGCAAATCGCGCCGTGGCGTCCGTTGCGCGGCTGCTGCCAAGACCCGGCGTGACAGTGTTCAATACCGGCGACAAAATGCCAAAAATCGGGACATCCCAAATCAATCCGTCGTGCAGATTGGCCTGACCGTATCCATTCCATGTCCGCCAATCTTTTGAGTTCGCGCTCGTCATGACGAACCGTCCGCTCAACGCGCCTTCCAAATGATTTGCGGGCGATGACAAATCATTTGCCAATAGATGTATGTCCGCGTTTCCGACGTTGGCCGTAAATCCAAAATCCGCGCCTTCCTTTGGACGAAAATCAAAGTGGGCAGAGCCATTCGCGTTCCCGCCGTAAAACGACGCCGTCAAATTGCTCAAAATCAACGTCCGACCCAGCCAGCGAATTTCTCCGGTGATGAGTGGCGTTTTGAGCTTCAGCCACTCAAAAGACGCGTTGTCCACGTTAAACCGCAGATCCGCGTCGTCCACGCCGCGCAACGGCGCGTAACCGTTCACGCGCACCATGCAAGGCCGCCCGAAGCGATACGGCTCCATTATTTTGCCGGCCTTCGGTCCAATGGCGCGCGCCACCGCCCCCGGATCGGCGGTGCTGAAGCCGTTTGTGAAATAAATCCGCCATAAATTGAAATCCACCGCGATGCCATTGGCAATCATCGTTTGTGCGCCGGTTTGCAAATGCGGCTGGAAAAATTCGAGAAACCGGTTTGTGTAGCGAAACGTGCTTTCAACGCTGCCCACGGTTTCACCGCGAATCGTGAAATTCGTCAGCGCCATGCGCCCGGCCGCGCCAATGCTGTCGTAATCATGCAAACGACCCCGCACGTCCGCGTCCAGAAACAACGGTTTGGTGAACGTGAAAAGTTTCAAGCTCCGTTCGGCATGGCTCGTGGTCAGGAGAGGCTGGATGGCCTCCGGATTCAACACGCCGCGCACGTGCCAGTGATAATTTCTTGTGCTGTCATTCTCGATGTTGGCAAGTGCCAGTGCGCCTTCGGGCCGCGTCACGACGAGATCCGGCAGGCGCCAAACGAGGTTTGAATAGGAAAAATGTCCGCGCGCCAGGTCAACGGTGACGCCGCGAAACGCGCCATTCGTCACAATGAATTCGCCGGCGAGCCGCACCGTCGGTTGCACGGCATCGCGCCAGTCGGGCTGGTGCCTTGTCCACGCCGGCAAAATCAGCGAACCGCCGGCTTGCAGCGATGGCGGCTGTGTCCACGAAAATTGCGCGAGCCAGTCCTGTGTTTTTTCAGTCAATAGCGCGGCAATCGCGCGCGGATCGAAGCACGATGAATTGGTGAATGTGAACTCGCGCGTGCCGACGTTCAATCGCATGCTGGCATTGAGTTGGCCTCCGTCCAATTTGGCGGACAAATTTGTGACAGCCAGTTCCGGCGCGCGCCAAAACCCGCTGCATGAAACCGAACGCGCGTCCAGTTTCTCTGATTTCAATTGCGAAACCTGCGCGGCCCATTCGAGCTGATACGGTTGTGCGTTTGTCCACCAAGCCCACGACGGGTCGGAATTTGAGGACGTTCCGGGGCACGCTTTCAACCTGGCGGCGAATTGAATTCCTTGCGCGAGTCCCCAGGGCGTGTCCACATAGGAGACATTGGCCATCAGGCGGACCAAAAATGAAAGAGGATCGCGCGCGTCGCCATTGATGGCCAAACTCAATTGCGGCGCGCCGGCAAAGTGGATTTGGCGCAGTGTGTCGGCAAATTTTTGCAAGCCCGCCTGGCGCGCGGCGGCGTTGGTCGTTGGACCATGGAAAATTTTCCAGTCACGCAACGCTGAAGCGTGGGCGATGTCGCCGGACACCGAGAGTTTTGCGCCCGCGAAGTCAGCCTGAAAATTATCCAGTGACCACGTGTCGTTCGATTGAAACCACAAGTGGGTTTGGACGTGGTCGAGCACAAGTGCGTTCGTCGGCGAAAGCGGCCAGACTAACTTGCCCTGGCGCAAGACGAGTCCGTCAATTTGCAAGTGACGATGCAGCAGCGCGCGATAATTCAACCGCAATTGAATTTGCTGAAGCGAAAACACCGGGCTGTTGGTCATCTGAGCACGCCCAATGTGAACATTGTCCGCCACCAGTCCCCGGGTAAAATTCAAACGCAAACGGGCGAATTCCAGTTCAACTCCACGCGCGCGAAGCGTTGCGACGAGCGGTTGTTTCAAGAAATCCGGCAAACCGATTTTATTGAGCCATAAGCCGGCGCAGATCAAAACGAGCACCCCAAAAATTGTCGCATGGCGAAGCCGGCGGAACAGAACCCGGCATTTCCGCCAGAAGCCAGTTTGATCGCGCATATCAGGGAACGTTGGCCGGAATGGTGAGATAACTCAAGGCGAACTGGTAAAGCACCGGCGGAAACACGAAGGCCCACCACTCGCCGTCGAGTGTCATGGCGGCCAATGCGGTTTGGGCAGTGGGAATCTCTGCGCCAAAATCCACTGTGTTCTTTGTGCCGTTTTTAAGCTCGACCGTGATTTGTAAATTATCCGGCTTGAAACCGTATGACGCGGCGTTGGTTGCGTCTTGAGCGATCCAGCCGGCAGCGGTGAGTTCACCCAGCCTGTGCATGGTTTCCTCGATGGCCGGTGGGTTGATGATGCCTTGGGAGCCGGGCGCAAGCGACCATTTGTTCGGCCCGTTACGGACGATTTGCCGCGTCTTGCCGTTTTGATGCAACGTGATCTGCGCCACGTCGTTTTCTGTGAAATTCCAAATGCGACGCTCGCGGAATTCCCAGCCCGCTTCAGGCAAGCGATTGAAATCTTCCAAGGTCACGTCGTAAACAAAATCCTCGTCGGCGCGCCGCACAAAAACTTCCTTGTCTTGCGTCGCGCCGAACAATAATTGCGCGATGACGGCGTTGGTATCGCCCGCCGCCGAAAGCAAAGTAATTTGGCACGTGGGCGTCGCCAGTCCATAGGCCGGCAAATCCGGCGCGGTCACAACGTCCTTGACGAATTCCGCGACACGCAGGCCGGCGAGGATTTTGATGAACTGTTGCGCGCTCCCGGCGTCCACCGGAAATTTTTCCCCAACCACGCGCCAGTCATTCGTGCCTTGCCGCTGCAAGGTGAAATTGTTCCGGCCTCGCATTTCAATTTCGGCGATGGGAGCGGACAATTCGAGCAAATACGGGTCGCGAAAATCATTCACCGTACCACGCCACGGCGACAAAGGTTCTTTGGCAGTCGTCGCAATGGCGTTCCAACCTTCACGTTTGGCATAGACTTGCGACGCGTCGTTTGTGGGACTTTTGCCGATGTGGATGGCAGTCGTAAAGTTCGTGCCGCAACCCAGCCACAAATCAATGTCGGCGGGTTGTAGTCCGAATGCGCTTAAATCCGCCTTCGGGTCGTCACTGATGAATTGCGAAAGGCGGGCGGTTTGCAGGCGTTGGAGCGCCTCGATGATCCGGCTATTGTCGGCGCGCGCCAGAAGCGGTCGAGTCATGCGCCAGAGATGGTTCGTGGCATCGCAGTGGAGTTCGATGACCTTCGTGCCGTTGGTCAGGACAATCCAATCAGGCGTGCTGCCGTTGAAATTCACCAGTGCTGTGTCACGCCAATCATTGGCCGAGTGCGGAATGAATTTGAGCCAATCCGCGTCTGCCACGAACGCGCCGTCAATGCCGACGACGCGCAGAAAAACCTGGTCGCCGGGTGAAGTTTTGTTGCCTACCTGAAGTTGCCAGCGTTGGCCGCCGGCTTCTTCAATCACGAGGGAAATTTGCGGCGGTTCAAAGCCGAATTCCGCGCCGACGTTGCGATGTTCGCGGAGTTCAGCGGCGCTGATGCGAGTGGCGGGTGCAAGTTTTTGGAGCGCGTCGAGCAGGGCTTCGGTGGCAGCAGCCTGCGCGGGGTATGAAATGGGTTTGGTTAGCAACCACGCGCCGTTCGTGCGGTCGGCGCGAATCTCAAGCGCGTTGGCGGGAATTACCTGGACGCTGGCAACGACATTCGGGCGCAGACCCGGCAGGATGCAGGACGATTCCGCGATGGGTGGCCGCAGGAAATGTTGAAAAACAAAAATGAACGCGAACAAGACCGCGGCGATGACAAACCAGATCCAGGTGTTTTTTGAGTTCATTATTTTCTCCGACGCAGCCAGACCAACCCACCCAGCGCCAGCACACCGCCGGGCAACGCGCCCAGCAACAGCCAGCGGACATTGCGCTGCTGCACCCGTGTCATCATGAGCCGGAATTCAATGACGGGACGCGGCCCGATGCTCTCAAGCAAGGTTGGGCGATCGAGCAACCAATTGACCGCGTAGCCGACGAAATCACGATTAGCGCCAGATTCAATTTGACGGTTGTCGAGGAACAACGAATCACCCGCAACAACGATGCGCGTGCTGCCGCGCGGGTTGGCGACGCCCTTGACCGAATTTTGTTCCACCGCCGCCATCAAGGGGTAACGGCGCGGTGGCAGACCTCGTTCGCCCACGAGCACGGAACTGGGACCGGAAAAGGCAAGCTCTTCCACCTTCAGCGCATCGGTGGGTGGGGTTTGCCGGTCTATGCGGCTGACGGGCCGCGGCAAAATCAATTGCAACGCGAGTTGTGTGAGCGGATTGGCAACAGGGTGCTGGCTGAAGTTCAGGACGACCACGTCCTGGCCGGAAATGGTGTGTTCCGGGTCTTGCACCACGTCGGTGCCGACGTTCACACCCCATTGCTTGAGGATGTCTTCAATGCCGGTCGGTTCTCGAATGGAAGAATAGTCAAGCAGCGCCAGCAGCCGTCCGCCCTGCGAAAGATATTGATCAATCTTTTGCAGTTCGAGGTTTGAAAATATCATTCTTGGTCCCGCGATGATGAGCAGGTTGCAATCCGCCGGCACGGGATTGTCGCCCAACAATTCAAGAGGCTGCACTCGAATGTAGTTTTGCTCCAAAATGGCGGCGAATTTCAGGTAGCCTGCTTCGCTGTTGTCGGTGAGCGATGGTTCGCCGTGGCCTTGCAGAAAATATGCCTTGAATGGCTTGGGATTTGTGACGGCAAGCAGCATCGAGGTGAACATCATCTCGCCGCGAAACGCGACCGGCTTGCGGCGAAATTCGCGCTCCTTTTCGTTCGGGATTTGCTCCAGTGTGTACTGCGTCAGAGCATTGCCGTTGGCAATTTTGGTTCGTCCGTCGCAATCGAAGATGATGAGGTTTTTGTCGGTCGGCGAATTGAGTTTATATTGAGCCTTGATTTTCTCCGCTTCGCCGGCGTCGCGCACGTAATCCACGGTCCTCACAGAAATGTTCGGGCTCACCGAGCGATACTCGTTCAACAACGCGACAATGGTTGGGTAGAAATCATCCTGCCTGTCGTAGTACAATGTCACGGTGATGCGGTTTGTCAGCGAATGAAGAACACTGACAGTGCGCGGGGATAATTCGACGCGCGTTTGCGAACTGAGATAAAATCGTCTGGGGAAAAGTCCGCCGAGATAATTCACCATCACCACGACAGCCAGCACCAGGACTGTTCGCACAACCACGCCGAAGCCGATTTTCCATCGGCGGCTTGGCAAGAAACTGGGTTGGGGCTTTGGAGGGGTTGCCATTTTATTTCCAGCGCCGGCTTTCCACGACGCGCAGGGTCAAAAACAAAAAAAACAGTGTGAGGCTCACGTAAAAAATCACCGTGCGCGTGTCCACCACGCCACGCGTGAAATCTCCCATCTGGCTGAACAAGTTGAAATAGGACAACACGTGTGTCTTCCATTGCGCCGCTGCCGAAATCGCTTCAGCCAGGAATCCGAGTGAGAACAGACTTACACCGAGCACGAAACTGATCGCCGCCGCCGCCATTTGACTGCGTGTGAGTGCTGAAGCAAAGCAGCCTAGCGACAAAAACAGGCAACCGACCAGAAACACGCCCAGATACATCCCGCCAATCGTGCCCAAGTCCAGTGTGCCCGGCTGGTTCGTGAAATGCCGCACTGCAAAGAGACACAGCAGCATGGGCATCCACATGATGGTGTAAAAAATGATTGCCGCCGTGAATTTCGCCGCAACCACCTGCAAGTCCTCCACAGGCGTCGTCATCAGTGTTTCGAACGTGCCGGAAAGTTTTTCCAGCGCGAACAATCGCATTGTGATGACTGGTGCAGCCAGCAGCACGATGAGCCAGAAAAAGTAAGTTCGGTAAAACAATTCCGTCACCGGCATTGATGACGGGTCACTGCCGAGGTTCGTCATCAGCACCACGAAACTCAACGCGATCAAAAACGTCACCGCGGCGATAATGACGTAACCGGTGATGGAAAAGAAAAACGCCGCCAATTCCCGGCGCGCGAGCGTCCAGAAAATTTTCATTCGCCTTCCTCCTCCTCATTCGGCTTCGTGACCTGCACGTAAATGTCTTCCAGCGAATGGCGGTTGCGCGTCAATTCGCGCAATACCCAGCCGTGTTGCAACGCCAGTGTGAAAATTATCGGACGCAAATCCAATCCATCCCGCGGCGTCAGGGTGCAGTGTTGAAATTCACCGTCGCCCGCCGATACGGCGAAATGTTCGATCTCCGGCACTTGAGACCAACATTCGCGCAGCGCGTCGGGTGGCGCGGCAAGCTCAACGATGATTTGACTGCTCCCCGCCATGAGCCGTTGCAGATTTTCCGGCGTGTCGGCGGCGAGAATTTTGCCGTTGTGCATGATGAGCATCCGGTTGCACATCATTTCCGCTTCGGGAAGAATGTGCGTTGAAATCAGCACCGTATGCGCTTGGGCAAGATTTTTGATCAATTGCCGCACCGTGCGAATCTGATGCGGGTCGAGGCCGAGGGTCGGTTCATCAAGGATGAGCAATTCCGGATCGTGCACCAGCGCGTCCGCCATTCCCACGCGCTGCCGATAACCTTTCGACAATTGCCCGATGATGCGGCGGCTCACGTCCGCCAATCCGCATTGTTCCATCACCGTGTTGACGCGCTCGCGCAAACGCTGCCGACCAAGGCCTTTGAGCCTCGCGCGAAATTTCAGGTATTCACGCACGCGCATTTCGGGATAAAGCGGATTATTCTCGGGCATGTAACCGATTCGCCGCCGCACCTCCGCCGATTCATAAAACACATCGAAACCCGCCACGCGCACCGTGCCGGATGTTGCCGGCATGTAACACGCAAGAATCCGCATCGTCGTGCTCTTGCCCGCGCCGTTCGGGCCGAGCAGCCCGACGATTTCGCCGCGGCCAACTGTGAACGAAATGTCCACAACCGCCGTGCGGCCTGCATAGCGTTTCGTCAAGTTCGTCACTTCAATCATCACGTTATCGTTCATCGAAATCTCGCGGAGTTTAGCTGGAAAATCATGATTTCGGCCAACAAAAACTCCATCACGAAGCAACTGCGTGTTTCTATAAACAGGCAAATCCGGCATAAGATGCGTTCAAAATTTCACGTGCTGACTTGACTTTGCTCCCTTGTCCGCGCAAAAGCAATTTCAAGGTGCCTCCGCCATTTGAAAATTTTTATGCCGTTTGGCGAATGCCTCCCGGTACGGCAAATCTTTTGCGCGATGCAAACGATATGCCACCCGAGCGTTTGCTCCAATCCATTTGGCGGCATCAATGCTTGCGCCGCGACCAGCTCAAAACTGCGGATGGGAAAACCGTTCGCGTTTTGCATCCCGGTTTTGCCAGCGTCGAAGGCGGGCCGGATTTTCACAGCGCCGTTATTCAAATCGGCGACGCCGCGCCGCGTTCCGGTGATGTGGAAATTGACCTGCGCGTCGGCGGCTGGCGCGCCCACGGTCACGACCGCAACCCGAATTTCCAAAACGTCCTGCTTCACGTCGTTTGGGAAGACGCGCGGCCAATGCCAAATGCGCCTCCAGTTTTGCCGTTGAGCCATTCGTTGGACGCGCCGTTGGGCGAACTCGAATTGTGGCTGGAAAACGAATCGCCGCGCGTCCTGCCCGAAAATTTGCGCGGCCAATGTTGCGTGGTGTTGCGCGAATTGGATGAAACGCGCCAAAGCAAAATTTTGGACTCTGCCGCACGCGTTCGTTTTCAAGCCAAAGCCGGACAATTTCTTGCCCGCGCCCGGCACGCCGGCTGGGAGCAGGCGCTGTGGGAAGGCCTGTTCCGCGCGCTCGGCTACAAACACAACGTCTGGCCGATGCAAAATCTTGCCGAATCACGTTTGCGTTGGGCAAACGGCGCGGACACGGCTTTCGCACTTCAAGCCCGGCTGCTCGGCATCAGCGGTTTGCTGCCGGCGGAACTGACCCGGGCGCAGGCAGGGCAGCGATGGTTATCTGCGTCGCGTCTGGGATTGCTGGTGGCGCGAACGCGATGAGATTCAGCGATTGCATTTTGCCGCGCTCGGTCTGGAAATTTCACGGACTGCGCCCGGCGAATCATCCCCAACGCCGGCTCGCTCTTGTTGCACATTGGATTGTATCCGGCGATCTCGTTCAAAAACTGGAATGCTGGTGTGCCGCCGGATTGCCGGACAAATCCCTGCTGGTTTCGCTGCGCAAGATTTTTGAGGTGGAGCGCGATGAATTTTGGTCGTGGCACTGGACATTTCGGTCGGCCCGTTTGAAGAAGCCGCAGCCGCTGCTGGGTGATGCGCGCGTGACGGATTTGGCGGTCAACGTGATTCTGCCGTGGCTTTGGACGCGCGCAGCAGAGGGTAAAAGTGAAAAACTCCAGCGCGTCATCGAACATCGTTATTTTACGTGGCCGCCCGCCGGGGACAATTCGATTTTGCGGCTGGCACGGCAGCGTTTGCTCGGAGTCGGGCAAAGCTGCGCGTTGCAAAGCGCCGCCGCGCAGCAGGGGTTGATTCAAATCACGCGCGACTTTTGCGAGCACTCAAATGCGGTTTGCGAGAATTGCCGGTTCCCGGAATTGGTGCGCGGCTGGAGTGGCCGGATGGCTACTTGATTTCGAGTTTTGCGAACGGATCATTCACGAAACCGCCGGATTTTTGTTCGGGCAATTCTTGCGGCGGAGCGGGGATGATTATTCACTGGTATTGTCGCGCGGCCGCCTTCAATCAACCGTGGATTTTTGGCGCGTTTGTTGCGTGGGAGAGGGCTGACCATCACGTTGATGCCGCGACCGATGCGCTTCGGTTCAAAATCGGGATGGCCGTAAGCCGCAATGTCGGCGAGAAATTTGTTGACGACTTGAAATCCGAATTCCGTGTGCGCCATTTCGCGTCCGCGGAATTTCAGGACGACTTTCACCTTCATGTCCTCGCACAGGAAATCAATCGCGTGGCCGACTTTCACACCGAGATCGTGCGGGTCAATGCGCGGGCTGAGCTGGATTTCTTTGACAGTCGAGGCGTGCTGATGCTTCTTGGATTCCTTTTCCTTCTTGGCCTGTTCGTAACGGAATTTGCCGAAGTCCACCAGCCGGCAAACCGGCGGCGTGGCCGTGGCGGCGATTTCAACAAGGTCCACGCCATGCTGCCGCGCCATGATGAGCGCCTCGTTGAGCAGAATGACGCCGAGTTGCTTGCCGTCCACTCCAATGACCCGGACTTCGCGGGCGCGGATTTTGCCGTTGACCCGGACAAACGAAGCAGGGGAAAAACTGCGTGGAGAAAAAGGGCGGCTCAAGACACCCTCGTCGGTTGTGGCATAACTGTAAATTTTCGCATCAAGCAAACTGGCACGGCCAGTTCAAATTCTGCACACTTTTAAGCGTTTCCAGCCGCGTATGCAAGCAAATAATTGGTGACAGATTCAAAAAATCACGGTCTGATTTCAACGGCTTTAAGCGCGGCTTCATAAATCCGCTTCAACGGCACTTTTGCCCGCGACGCCCGTTTTTTGCACGATTCAAACTCCGGCGCGGCTTGAACCAACTTTCCGTTGAGCCGGCCAATTTTCACGGCGACATTGCCAAACGGCGTTTTGACTTTTGTGAATTCGCGCCGCAGTTTGCGCCGTTCCGCCACTGTCCGCCGCACGCCAAACGCGCTTGTCTCGCGTAAAATCATTTCACTGAATTTGTCCGCGTCGGCTTCTGCGCACAGAACCGCGAGCAACACGCCAGGCCGGTTTTTTTTCATCTGGATCGGCGTGTAAAAAACATCCAGCGCACCCGCCGCCAGCGCCGTTTCAACAAAATGCCCGAGAACTTCCCCGTTGCTGTCGTCGAGATTGGTTTCGAGCACCGCGATGCAGTCCGTTTCCCAATCCAGCCCCGACCCTTCGATTTTGGATTTTGGATTTTGGATTTTGGACTCGGTGCCGAGCACCGCTCGCAACACATTCGGCCTGGTTTTGTTGTCGCGCGAACCAAGCCCGAAGCCGATTTTTTTCACAACCAAATTCCGCATCGGCCCGAAGCTTTCAGCAAATTCGGCAAGCAACGCCGCGCCGGTGGGCGTGACCAATTCATGCGGTTCGTCGCACTGCGTCACGCCAATGCCGCGCGTGCCGAGAATCGCCAATGTCGCCGGTGCGGGCACGGGAAATCGTCCGTGTGCGCAATCCACCCAGCCGACACCTTCAACAACCGGTGCGGCCAAAACGCGCGGTTTGCCGAGCATTTCAAGCGCGATGCAAGCGCCGACGATGTCCAGAATCGAATCCACTGCGCCGACTTCATGGAAATGCACGTGTTCCGGCGGCAAGCCATGAATTTTTCCTTCGGCCCCGGCGATGCGCTGGAAGACGGCAATGGACTTTTTCTTCACCCACGACGACAATTTACTTCGCGCGATGATCTTTTTAATTTGGGTGAACGTCCGGCTCTCTTTGTGATGAGACGTGTGAATGTTGGTCTCGTGAACATCGAATTTAGTTCCTGCGATGCCGGACTTTTGTTTGCGCGCGACGCGCAGGCGATAGCCGTCAAGCTTGAGTTTTTTCAACTCGCGCTCCAATTTGCGCGCGTCCACGCCCAAATCAATCAGTGCGCCAATGAACATGTCGCCGCTGATGCCGCTAAAAATATCAAGATAAAGCGTTTTCATTTTTCTGCCAGCGCATTGATTTGACTCGCGGCGTATCCCGCGCCGAAGCCGTTGTCAATGTTCACAACCGTCACGCCGCTGCCGCAACTATTCAACATGGCGAGCAGCGCGGCCAGTCCGCCGAAACTGGCGCCGTAACCGACGCTCGTCGGCACGGCAATCACCGGCTTGGAAACCAAACCCGCGACAACACTCGGCAGCGCCCCTTCCATTCCGGCAACGACAATCAACACGTTCGCGCCTTGAATCGCTTCGAGATGCGGGAACAGCCGGTGCAAACCGGAAACACCGACATCGCGGATGCGTTCGACCCGATTGCCCATGATTTCCGCCGTGACAGCGGCTTCTTCCGCCACGGGCAAATCGCTCGTGCCGGCGCAAATGACGGCAATTGTGCCGGCGCGTTTCGGCAAGGGGGATTTTTCAATTGTCACGCAGCGCGCAAGTTGGTGGTGAACGGCGTGTTTGAATTTTTTACGGAGCGCGCGGGCGTGTTCGGGCGTGACGCGCGTCACGAGCACGCGCTGTTCGCGTTCCAAAAGTCTGGACGCGATTTTGACAACCTGCCCCGGCGTTTTGCCGGAACCGAAAATCACTTCAGGAAAACCCTTGCGCAACGCGCGGTGCGTGTCCACTTGCGCAAAGCCGAGGTTCACGACCGGCGCGGATTGAAATGCGCGCATGACTTTTTCGCGCGGGATTTTCCCGGCGCGGAACGCCTCCAAAAGTTTTATGGCTTCACCGGTTGTCACAAGGGCAGCATGGCTTTTCCGCATAAAATTGGAAACGGGATATTTTGACGAAATCAGTGGTGATGGCGGAACAAACGGTTCCGGTTGGCGTAAAGATACCAGACGATGATCACATTAATGGCAAGCACGATCGAAAGTCCGACGGGATGATGGTGTGGCGATTCCGGCCGGCGAACCAATTCGAAAATTTCAATCGGGATGAAAAACGCCGATTCGCCAATCGCCAGCCAGATTGCCCACTTTGCCCGAAACGCCAGTCCCAAGCCCAGGACGAGCAAAAACAATCCGCAGAGAAAGGTGCCCGATGCCACCTCGCGCACGTTGGCCGGCGTGATGGTGCCCAGCCAGTCGGCGATGGCCGTGAAAAAACTTCTTTCGGGGTCGAGATGCACCCACTGTAAAAATTGATTGAACAAATCCGGCAAATCCTTGTTCGCCTGTGAAAGGATGCCCAGCGCCAGCAGCAACAGCGCGCCGCCTTTGATTAACTTGATCACAACGATGAAATACAGCATCGGCGCGCGCTTCTTCGGAGCTGTTGAAGTTTTTGCGTTCTTGGTCATCAACGGATTTTCGGCAGCAACCAATTTAACAATTCGCCAATCACCAAACGCTCCTGTTTGCCATCATCACGATAACGAATTGTCACAGTGTCCTTCAATTCCGGCTTCTCGCCCAGCGTGTCGAAATCAATCGTCACGCAGAACGGCGTGCCCGCTTCGTCCTGACGGCGGTAACGGCGGCCAATCGCACCTGCGTCGTCGTAAAACACGTTCATGTGCGGACGCAAAAGGTCGTGCACTTCCTGCGCCTTTTCCACGAGATCGGGCTTGTTCTTGAGCAGTGGCAGCACGGCGACCTTGATGGGCGCGACGCGGGGATGAAATTTCAACAGCACGCGCGTTTCCAGCCTCCCTTTTTCATCGGGCATCCGGTCTTCGTGATACGCGTTGCAAATCAGCGCAAGAATCAACCGGTCCACGCCCGCGGACGGCTCGATCACGTGCGGAATGTATTGGCCCTTGGCCAGACCATCGGCGTTTTCCCGCGCCGATTTTTCGATTTGCTCCGGTGTTTCATCCGGTCTCGCCGTCTTCGCCAGATATTTTTTTCGGTTCTCGTAGTAGCGACGCCAAAGTTCATCTTGTTTCTCTTTTGGCAATTTGCCCCAGGCGGCGCGGAGTTCCTCGTCGAATACGCCCATCGGCTTGCCGGAGAAGCGTTCGTGCTGGCTCAAATCAAAATCGCTGCGCGCGGCAACGCCTTCGAGTTCCTCGCCCATCAATTCACCCTGCGCGTCGCGTTTGCTGAACGGGAATTTGTAGAGAATGTCAACGGTCGCCTGTGCGTAGTGCGCCAGTTCCTCCGGCTTCTGCCAATATTCGACGAGCGTGTTTCGTGGCAGGCCGATGGATTCGTAGAATTTGATTCGCTCCTCGACCCAGTATTTGAACCACGCCTCCCAACCCCAATTCGATTGCGGATTGGCGATTGCGGATTGCGGATTTGAAATTTCAGAAGCTCGTGCGACGTTGCCGGAAATCGCTTCAACGGCTTCGTCCGGCTTGATGAAAAATTCCAGTTCCATCTGCTCGAACTCGCGCGAGCGGAAGGTGAAATTACGCGGCGTGACTTCGTTGCGGAACGCCTTGCCGACCTGCGCGATGCCGAACGGAACTTTCTGACGCGACGTTTCCAGAACATTTTTGAACTGCGCGAAAATCGCCTGTGCGGTTTCGGGTCGAAGATAGGCGACGTTGTCCTCGTCAGCTACCGGGCCGACGTAGGTCTTGAACATCAGGTTGAACGGACGTGCCTGCGTAAGCTCCACACCGCTTTCAGGATGAAAATCAATCGAGTTTTCGACTTTTTCAGCACGCTCTCCCAATAAAATGGGATCTGAACAACCATTCTCCGTGTAATACTGAATGGCAAGTTTTCTGGCGCTTTCTTGAGGTTTTCCAGGCTGGAGCAAAACGGAGAAACTCTTAACCGCATCGTTTGCGTATGCCGATGTGACTGTTTGTTTATAGGCCGAAAAATCTAATGTTTTGCGCTTGTTGGGATTATTTACGTAGTCATCGTAAAGTTCCGGGTGGATTTCTCGGATTTTAGATTCGGGAGTGTTATCTTGGTAAAATTTTTCAATTGATTCTCTGGTAGTTAGTGATGGGGCGAATTCGTCAATCAAACGAGAGAACTGCATTTCGTCATCCTTGCGGCTGTATGCGCCTGCATAACGGATTACAGTTCCACTTTGCGGCTCTACTTGATCAGCACGAACCCTTTTTTTTGTCAGCGGACATTCGCGCATTAAATCCGCAAACGTGTCCACATGCCCGCTGGCTTTCCAGATTTGCGGGTGCATGATGATGGCGGCTTCGAGGCCGACAACGTCGTCACGCTGGCGGGTCATGGTGTTCCACCAGAGTTCCTTCACGTTGCGCTTGAGTTCGGCGCCGAGCGGGCCGTAATCCCAAAACCCATTGATGCCGCCGTAAATTTCGGAAGATTGAAAAATGAAGCCGCGTCGCTTGCACAGCGACACGATTTTTTCCATGAGAACATTTTCTTTCGGGTCAGCCACAGGTCGGCCAGTGTTTGCGATGGGCGTGCGGGTGTAAATGAGATTTTGATTGGCTCAATCGGCGGGTCGGCGCGT
Source organism: uncultured Verrucomicrobiae bacterium (assembly GCA_963835625.1). Taxonomy (GTDB): domain Bacteria; phylum Verrucomicrobiota; class Verrucomicrobiia; order Limisphaerales; family UBA11358; genus UBA11358. The sequence goes on along the minus strand of CAWIGO010000010.1, from coordinate 54,500 downwards.
GAGCTTCACGCGTGATGCGTGAAAATTTTACGCAAAATGGCACATGGATTCGCGGAACCCCGATTTTTTGCGAGTTTTCAAGGAAGATTTGTTTGGCATTAGTAATGCGATCTTTTTGTATCATTAATTGTTGACAGCGTCTGTGATTTCAGCAAACTTGGCGCCGTCGCGCGTACCAAAAAACAAAAAAAACTTAGAACATAAAAACTTAGAATATATGAAAAGAATTCTGAAACAGAAAAAAGCTTTCACACTGATTGAACTGCTCGTTGTGATCGCCATCATCGCCATTCTGGCGGCCATGTTGTTGCCGGTGCTTGCCGCCGCCAAGCGCAGGGCTCAACGCATCAATTGTGTCAGTAACCTCAAACAAATCGGCCTCTCCTTCCGCATTTGGGAGGGTGACAACGGTGACAGATATCCCATGGCGGTCAGCACGAACCAAGGTGGCGCGATGGAGAATGTTTACAGCGCAAATTGTAATGGTAGCACGACTCCGGCGGTTTCTTTTGGCCTTACCAACGTTTTTTGCGTGATGTCGAATGCGCTGAGCACGCCCAAGCTTCTATGGTGCACCTCTGACACCACCGCCACCGGTCGCGGTGCCGCCACGAATTTTGCGGAATTGGCATATGCTAACCCCGCTACATCCATTGGAGGGACAAACTGCATCAGCTATTTCATCTGCGGCGATGCGCAAGAAGCCTATCCGCAGATGGTCCTGGATGGCGACCGCAATCTGGGCACTGCGAGCACCACTGCTATTCCGGCCCCTGCGATTAGTTTGCCCGGTGGAGAACAATGGACCTCCGTTAGCGGCGGAGTAAGTACCGCTCCTTGGGCGTGGACAGCAATGGATATGCATTTGAAGGTGGGCAATGCCGGTATGGCCGATGGAAGCGTTCAGACGTGGAGTATTAATAACCTGCAATCCGCCCTCGTCGCCGCCACGAACAACTGCCCGTATACCAATGCATGGTTTAACTTCCCGCAATAAGCGCAGTTTGAACTTTGCTCGTTAGGCAAACGGGGCATCCGCAAAGGATGCCTCGTTTTGTTTGTGCCGGCCGGTTTTCCGCGGCGAACCGCCATTTCAGGGCGTCGCGCCGCTTTTTTTTCTTCCCGGCTTTTGCGCCTGCCGTTGCCCGGCGAAAAAACCCTGCAGCAACTCCCGGCATTCCTCTTCGCGCACTCCGCCCGTGATTTCACAACGATGATTCAATGCCGGGCATTGGAGCAGATTCATCGCGCTGCCGGCCGCGCCGCCTTTCGGATCGCTCGCGCCAAACACGACCCGCGCCAGCCGCGTATGCACCATTGCGCCGGCACACATCGGACACGGCTCCTTCGTCACGTAAAGCGTGCAGTCCGTCAGCCGCCAGTCGCCGACGGCCTCCTCGGCCTGCGTTAAGGCGAGCATCTCGGCGTGCGCCGTGGCGTCCTTGAGCTGTTCCACCTGATTAAACGCCCGTGCGATGATGCGTCCTCCACGCACAATGACCACGCCCACCGGCGACTCGCCGGCTTCGTAAGCCCTGACCGCCTGGCGCAGCGCTCCGCCCATGAAAAAATCGTCGTCGTGCAGATCAATGACCGGTTCATCCATAATCGGAAAATGAAGAAGGAAGAATGGAGAATGCAGAAACAAAATTTAAACTCACCATTGCCGGTAAAATGGTTTCTTCATTCTTCATTCTTCATTCTGCCTTTGTTGAATTCTTCCAGCGTCCAGTCGTTTTTACCGCCAGGATGGCAATGGCAATGCGCCGCAAAAAAGCCGCCGCGATACCGCCAGAACCACGGCCAGATTTGCTCCCGGTCGGTCTGCGGCAGTTTCAAACCATCGAGCGCGGCGCGGGCGAAGAATTGAAAACGGCCTTCGGCGTGGGGGGGCGGCAGCGATTGCAAGCGCGGTTTTACCTCGAACAAAAACATCAGCCAATGCGCCCGGCCTTGATAACCGTGTTCGCTGACGAGACCGGTCAAATGCAGATCCGCCGCGCGAATTTCAACGCCGAGTTCCTCCCCCGCCTCGCGGCAGGCGCAGGCGTAAGGCGATTCGCCGATGTCCATTTTTAATTTACCGCCGCACGGACTCCAGAATCCGCGGTTCGGCTCCTGCGCGCGTTCAAGCAGCAGCACTTCATCGCGCTCGTTGAAACAGTAAAGCAGCGTGGCGACTTTGTAAGGCAATGGCATTGCGCGGAATTTTGGATTTCGATTGGCGAATGTCGAGCGTGTAAAATTCCATTGCCACACCGGTCAAAGCCGTTAGCATGGCGGCCCTTGTTTCGGTTGCAGGCGAAGGAAAATCACGCATGAAAACTTATGACATCGCAGTTATTGGCGGCGACGGGACCGGGCCGGAAGTGATCCACGAAGCCCTCAAGGTGCTGGATGCCGCCGCGAAGAAATTCGATCTCAAACTCAACTACACGCATTACGATATCGGCGGCGCGCGCTATTTGAAAACGGGCGAGGTGCTGCCGGACAGTGTGCTCGCCGAGTTGCGGAAATTTCCCGCCATTCTGCTGGGCGCCATCGGCCATCCACAAGTCAAGCCGGGCATTTTGGAGAAAGGCATTCTGCTCCGGTTGCGTTTCGAGCTGGAGCAATACATCAATCTCCGCCCGGTGAAACTTTACGACGAACGTTTCTGCCCGTTGAAGGACAAGAAACCGGAGCACATTGATTTCGTCGTCGTCCGCGAGAACAACGAAGGCCTCTACACCGGCGCGGGCGGCTTTGTCTTCAAAGGCACGCCGAACGAAATCGCCGTGCAGGAAAGCGTCAACACCCGCCGCGGTGTCGAACGCTGTCTTAAATATGCCTTCGACCTCGCGGCAGGACGGCGTGGCAGCAAGGCATGGAAGGGACTCAAGCCCGAGGATGTCAAAGCCGGCAAAACCGCGCAACTCACGCTTTGCGGCAAAACCAACGTGCTGACCTACGCTTTTGATCTCTGGGGCGCGCCTTTCAGGAGCTCGCGCCGAAATATCCGAAGGTGAAAACGCGATTACGCCCACGTGGACGCCACCTGCATGTGGTTCGTGAAAAACCCGGAATGGTTCGATGTGATTGTCACCGACAACATGTTTGGCGACATCATCACCGATCTCGGCGCGATGATTCAGGGCGGTATGGGCATTGCCGCCGGTGGCAACATCAATCCGCGTGGCACGAGCATGTTCGAGCCGATCGGCGGCAGCGCGCCCAAATACACCGGCCAGGGCGTGATCAATCCGCTGGCGGCAATTTGCGCCGGACAGATGATGCTGGATTTTCTCGGCGAACCCAAAGCCGCGCAGGCCATTGAAACGGCGGTGATCAAGATTGTGAGGGACAAAATCAAATCGCTCGCTGCCGGCAAAATGGGCTACAGCACTTCGCAAGTGGGCGATCTCATTGCGGCGGCGGTTTGATGGGTGTGCGCCGCGGTTTCGTGAATCGCATGAAAAATTTGACCGAGCATCTCTGGTTTGAAACGCCGCACCGGCGCGATTACATCAACATTACTGACACTGTCGAAAAGCTGGTCCGCAAAAGCGGCGTGCAGGAAGGGCTTTGCCTCGTCAACGCCATGCACATCACCGCCAGCGTTTATATCAACGATGCCGAGGACGGTTTGTTGCACGATTATGACGAATGGCTTGAAAAACTTGCGCCGCACGATCCGACTTCGCAATACCAACATAACCGCACGGGTGAAGACAACGCCGACGCGCACATGAAACGTCAAATCATGGGCCGTGAGGTTGTTGTCGCCATTACGGATGGCAAACTCGACCTTGGTCCATGGGAACAGATTTTCTACGGCGAATTTGACGGCCGCCGCCGCAAACGCGTGCTGGTAAAAATCATCGGCGAATAATTCGATTGTGATTAAATGGATTTCATACGCAATATGACAAAGGACAATATGATAAAAACCGGCTCAATTTTGCTGATAGCATCCGCAATTTGCCTTCGTGCGTCGGATGCGCCAAAAAAACATTCACCGTCCGAAGGCACCAACGCGCCGACTGCCGCAGAAAAAGCGGAGACCAACAATCCCGCCGCGACAATTCCTGACGCCAGTCACAAGCCGGTTTTCACCACCAACACTGTGGCCATTGCCGGCCACCGCGTGACTTATGTTGCGGAAACGGGAATGTTACCCCTGCTCAACACCAACGGCACTTCCCGCGCATCGGTTTTTTACGTCGCTTACACGCGCGTTGATGAGACCAACGCCGCCACGCGGCCTGTTACGTTTTGTTTCAACGGCGGACCCGGCTCGTCGTCGGTGTGGCTGCACCTTGGTGCGCTCGGCCCGCGCCGCGTCAAAATGAACGAGAACGGCACCCTGCCGCCGCCGCCGTTCGGTTTGGTGGACAACGAGTATTCCATTTTGGACGCCAGCGATCTGGTGTTCATTGATCCGGTCGCCACCGGCTTCAGCCGTCCGGTGAAGGACGAAAAGCCCGATCAGTTTTTCGGCGATTCCGCCGATCTCGATTCCGTCGGCGAATTCATCCGGCTCTGGACGACACGGCATGAACGCTGGCTTTCGCCGAAATATCTCTGCGGCGAAAGCTACGGCGTCTTTCGCGCGGCGGGGCTGGCCGACCACCTGCGCTCCCGTTACGGGATGTATTTGAACGGGTTGGTTCTCGTTTCCGGCGTTTTGGATTTTGCCACCATCTGGAACAATGCGGGCAATGACGTGCCGTATCCGCTCTATCTGCCTGCCTACGCGGCGGCGGCGCAGTTCCACAAAAAATTGCCGCCCGACCTGCAATCCGACCTGCCCAAGGCGCTGGCCGAGGCGCGCGAATTTGCCCGGGGCGAATACATTTCCGCCCTACAACAGGGCAAAGCGCTGCCCGCCGATCAACGCGAAAAGGTGGTTGCCAAACTCGCGCGGCTCACCGGTTTGAAACCGCAGGTGATTGAAGACAACCATCTGCGGATTGACGAGGGCGTGTTCCGCAAACAGTTGCTGCACGACCAGGGCTTGATCCTCGGCGCTTACGACGCACGCATCGCTGGTCGCGACGACGACCCCGCCGCGCCGTATCCGGATTTTGATCCGTCCAGCGCGGCAACCCTCGGGCCGTTTTCCGCGGCGATGAACAGCTACGTGCGCGGGGAATTGAAATTCGAGGATGATTTGCCCTATGAGATTTTTGGCAGGGTGCACCCATGGAATTACGATGTCCGTAACAATTATGCCAACGCCGGGGAAAAGCTTGCCTCGACGATGAATCAAAATCCTTACATGCGAATCCTCGTGCTGGGCGGGCAGTGCGACCTGGTCTGCCCGATTGACACGATGCGCTACGCGCTTGAACACATGCCACTCGACCCGGCTTACCGCACGAACATCGCCTACGCCACATTCGAAGCCGGCCATATGATGTATGTGAATCTGCCGGACTTGGAAAAAATGCACAAGGTTCTGGAGAATTTCTTGAAGCCATAGAACGGGAAATGTAGAAGGCAGAATGATGAATGAAGAAATTTCCGGTTTGTTCGTTCGCTAAAAACTTCTGCCTTCTTCCTTCTTAATTCTGCCTTTGAATTGAGACTCTTCAAGTCGGCTTCTACAATTATTATTCGTGGACGCGAACGAGCGTTTTGATGGCATGATTACCCGCGGCCATCGTCTTGAATAATTCCGGCAATTGGCTTAACGGGCATTCGCCGTCCACAAAATCCTGCGCGCGAATCACACCCGCCTCGATGAATTCCAGCGCCCGGCGGACCGTACGCGGTGTGTGATGAAAACTCGCCAGCAGGGTCAGATTGGAATAATGAATCAATTCCGTGTCGAGTGACACTTTGGCGCCGGACGGGCAGCCGCCGAAAAAATTCACCGTGCCGCCTTTGCGCACGAGTTGCACGGCCGCTTCCCACGTTTCCGGTCGGCCAACCGCTTCAATCACCGTGTCAAAATTCATCTTGGTTGCTTCGTGAACTTTCGCAACCAATTCCCGGCCGTCGCCGATATCGATGACTTGTTCTGCGCCCAGTCGTTGTGCGGCTTCCAACTGCGCTGCCCGCCGTCCGGCCACCGTTACATTGCAGCCAAGATTTTTCGCCAGCGCGACGAACATCAGGCCAATCGGGCCGGCGCCGAGAATGAGCGCGTGTTGTCCAGCGCGTAGTTTTGTGGCTTCGACTCCCTGAACAACGCACGCGAGCGGTTCGACGAGTGCCGCGTCGCGGAACGCTGTTTCCGGTTTGAGACGCAGCAAATTTTTTTGCACAAGCCGCGCGGGAACGACAATGGACTCGGCGTAGGCGCCGTTGAGAAAAAGCAGATCTTCGCAAAGATTTTCCTGCTGGTTGCGGCAATAAAAACAGCCGCCGCACGGCGCGGAATTGGCTGCGACGACGCGATCGCCGATTTGCCAATCCCAGCTTTGGACGTTGGACTTCGGACTTCGGACTTCACTGATAACACCGGCCAGTTCATGACCGAAGGCAGCGGGCGGCACGATCATTTTGGCGTGATAACCGCGTTTGAAAACCTTGAAGTCCGTGCCGCAGGTGAGCGCGGCTTCAATGCGGATGCGGACTTCGCCGGGTTTGAGCGGAGGCGGCGCGATGTCTTCAATTTGAATTTTTTCCTTGCCGTGAAGAATGGCGGCTTTCACGGGTACAGTGTATGGCTGCGAACGGTCGGAGCGGAAGAAAAGTTTTTTATTAGTTCGCCGCGGCGGCCGATCAGTAAACGCTCCACCCTGTGGGAACCAAGGCCTTGACCTGCGGTGAGATGGGTGGCTGTTGGGTTTGTTGCGAGAAATTCATGTCAAAACCCCAAGCGCGAATGGGATAGTTATAGTAATTGCCGGGAGTCTGCCAGTAGTTTGTCGCATAACGGCTGGCGAACATGACCACGATGGAACCGTTATAAGTCAACGTCTTAGTACCATTACCCCAGTCCTCCAACAAGCGAAGGAAATTTTCCACACCGCCGCTATAATATTTTGTGCCACCGATGTTGGTGGATACAACAATGCCTTCAAAGGTCGCGGCATTGACAGTGGTGTTGCCGGCGGGTCGCGAGCTAAGACTCGTGCTGCTGGTGTAAGTGTCGTGCCAGTTTGTGGAAAGGACTGTAACGGCGTCTCCGATAAAGGCGGCCGGTGCGGTATTGACCACATTGGTGCCATTATTGAGCGATGAGCCGCTGGCATTATAGTTGCCCAGAACGTAGATCGGTTGAGGTGTGGCAACCGTGAGGCCTTGGGACGGCAAAACAGAGCCATTGGCCACCCGCACGGCGGGAAGTTGCGAACTGGTCGGAGGGACGCTGTTGTAGATATAAACGGAATTGATGGCATGTCCCTTACTGGAGCTGCCGCTGGTGTTTTGATTGTTATACTGCAGCCCGCCGTTTGTTGGAGAATTGTTGGTCACCCAAATGCCAAAATTGGTCACACTAAGTTGAACGGCCTTGACCGTGTCCTTTTCCCGATAATCGTAAAAGCTGACATTCGTTAAAAAGGAGTAGTACACGTTGGTAACGTGGCTGACGATATTCGTCATAGGTGGGATTAGCTGCAACTGTGGAGTGCTGTTGCTGTTTTGATAATACACCGAAAGCTGGCCACTGGAGGAATTCGAGACGATGATATCGGCCTGGTTGTAAAGATATTCCTGGCCCACGGCGGAATACGGTAACACGCCCGTCGGCGACAAATCAAGAATGTCAGCCGGGCTCACCAGATTGGTTCCAAGTGGCATGATCAACGAGTTCGCAGAGAGGGAAGGAGAATTGGTCGAGCCGTCCGGTTTTTGGTAAATAACAATAGGATTCGCTGTGTTGGCCTGGGGATCATCATTGGTGTTGCGACTATAGATAATGTTGCTGGCCGTTGTTTCCACCGTGTCCTTGAAGGTCAAGGTAGCCGCGGGGTCCGCCCAAATTTGGCCGTTGACGTGTGTCTTGCCGTTGACCGTCATGTTGGCGCCAGGACAGATTTCCATGTTCATGTTGTAAAAAATGGCAAATTGAAAGATGGGAATGGAACAGAGTTGAAATTGTTGCCGAACTGTGGCTGACACATCGTAGGGTTCGTAGGGTTGTTGGATAGCGGTGGCGGTGGAAATGACAGTGCAATTCGCTACAGCGGCCCAGAGGTTGGAATACGCTGAATTCACTGCATTTATGCGCGTCCAATTCGTGGTCCAGACGGAAGGGACGGTGCTCACACTGGTTTGATTCGCATTACCTGTACCGTCACTGAATGCAAATTTGACCGGCCAGTTGTAGTTGGTCTGGTTGGCAGTGGTAATATAAAGGACAGTGTAGTTGATTACGGGTTGAAGAGACTGGTTGAAGAAATCGCGTGTCATTTGCGCGATGACGAGTTCGGTGTCTGCTTCAGCCGCTGCTGTGCTTACGTTGAACAAGTTGTTTAGCTCCGTTTGTTTTGCGGTCGTGTTGGTCCAATTCATCACGCTCCCCAGCAGCAACAGTGCAATGCCGACAAATATAATCGTGATCAACAGGGCGTAGCCTCGGTTGCTTTGTTTGAATTGTTTGAACGTCTTTTTCACAGATGCCTCCGTCGGTTCGATTGTGATTATTTCAATTTTGCATGCGTGGAGTCATCAGGATTTGGAGTGCATAGTAATCATAGGCAGGAATTGGGTCCGAGTAGGCCAATTGCGCAAACCACAATGTCATTCCAATGGTGTAATGTTCCGTGCTGCCCGCCACGATGTTGCTGCCTTGATAATCCTCTATTTGGAATGCTATTGAGCCGATGATGTTGGAAGCAATCAACGAGGGTTGACCACCATTGGTAAGCTGATAGAGATTATAGAAGGCGGCTGGATTTGTGGCCAGATAAAAACGGATGTAGTTGTTCAAGTTCGTTGTGGGATAAACCTGCAGCGCATTGCCATTCGTGCCTGTGGTCGTGAACGAGGTGCTGCTTCCATTCCCGACTTGCACAAGGCTTGCTCCACGGACTTGATTGCAAATTCGATCCAAGGTTTTAAGGGTATAACCGGTGTATATCAACTTGCTTGAAGTAAAGGAATTCATCTTAAACCCAAAAATCTGCAACGAAACCATCGCAAGCACGACCATGGAAAAAATGGCCATGGTGGTCATCATTTCCGTGAGGGTAAAAGCATGAGTGGCCGCCGCCTGGATGGGCGTCCTCCGCGACAAATTATCAAGCAACAATTTCATTGGCGTGCTCCCCGCCATGTTATCACCGTGTTGGAGAATATCGTTGAATGATTAGTAGTCCAGACCGCCGTGAGCGGGAACTGCCACACACAGTCAACGCGGATTTGCCACACCTGTGGATTGGCGCAAACATTTGTGATGCTAACGTAATTTGTAACAAATACCGACCAGGCGGTTCCTGGAATAAACATCGAACTCGTCCGGGTGTACCGGCCTGAATGAAGTTCGTTATCTGTTGCCGCTCGGGTTTGTTCAGCCCATTGAGAAGCAAAAGATTGAGCCGCCAGCGACATCGAACTCCATTCGGCCCGCCGATTGGTTTGTATGTAGCCATAAAGCATCCCTCCCATCACCAATGCCAAAATGGCGATGGACATCACCACCTCCACCAGAGTGAACCCCGCACCTGCCTTCTGCTTGTTGTTTTGTCCAAAACGAGCCGCCATACAAATGTCGGTAACGAGGCATTTTGCCCGCCACTAACCAACAATTGCAGCAAAGGATATACCACTATTTAGCGCCGCTCAAGAAAGGGAATGGCTTAGGGTGGGGCCGACGGCTGGTGGGGTTGTCCTGTAATTTGACAAATCTGTCCGCAACATCGCTGCTCCGTTGTGATCTAAATGGCGCAATCTGCTGTGTTTTAATGCGCGACCGGGTTGACTGGCGGCGCTTTGATGAAATTTGTCGCCCGCAGGTAAATCGGCGCCAACTTGTCACCGGACACAAAATCATTTCGCCCGGCGACGAGCCGTCCCAATGTCCTCGCGTGTGGAAAAATGATGCGGCCCGACGGGAACCATCGGGTTGCCTCCGGGCCGATCAAAATATCGCCGGCGTTTGCGCGCGATTCAATTTCGGCCAAACCCATGATTTGCAACGGCTCGATTTCCTTGTACGCGCTCTGTGAAATTTCATACGCCGCCCGATAAAATTCATTTCGTTGCGCATCAATCACCACATTCACACGGCCAAAAATTTTTTCCGACCGCGCCTGTGCCACAAGACACTCCGCGCTGCTGGCGCCAAGCAATTTCACGCCGCGCGCGAGTTGCCAGCCTTGGGCAATCGAAAGCGCAACGCGGATGCCCGTGTAAGAACCCGGCCCAAGCCCGACGGCAATTACATCAATTTGTTCGCGCTCCAACCCCACCTCGCGCAACACAGCCTCAATCATTCCCAGCGCTCGCGTCCCGCCTGCCTGCCGGGACGAAGCCCCGACGTTTTTTTGGCCGGGGCGAAGGCCAGCGCCGGTTTCGACGACTTCGGCTGCGACTTCAGTGTTGCCTGTGCACACGACCGCCACGCTTCGTTGCGGCGAGGAAAATTCAAGCGCCAAGATCGTCATAAACAATCCGCCGTTCCGTTTCGGCGACAATTTCAATTTTTACCCGGAGCCAATTTTTATTTTTCACTCGGAATTCGTCATTCAACATTTTCTCCGCCCATTCAATGACCGTCACGCCGTCAGACCGTAAAAATTCTTCGAGTCCTGCCGCTGCGATTTGCTCCGGCGTTTCGAGCCGATACAAATCCAGATGAAACAATCGCAAGCGTCCGCCGCCGTATTCATTCACCAGCGTGAACGTCGGCGAATGCACGCACGCCGCGATGCCAAGCCCGTGTGCAATGCCTTTAACCAATTGCGTCTTGCCCGCGCCGAGTTCGCCGGACAGCGCGATCACGCGTCCGCGCTGTGCCGCGCGCCCCCACGATTCGCCGAGCGATTCAGTCTCGGCTGGATTTTGTGAAATGAACGTAACCATGCGCAGTCAAGGGCAGTATGGCGTCTTTGTCGCGAACGGTGACGCCTTCGCCTGCCGTGATTTTCCCGATGCATCTCAAGCGCAGTTTCGGGAATTGTTTTTCCCATGCATCCATCAATTTCACCGCGTCGCCGCTCGCAACCGTGAACAACAGTTCAAAATCCTCGCCATCGGTGAGCGCGGCGACGAACGGCGGTTTCGTGGAGGGATTTTTACGCGCCGTTTCTTTTGCCGCGCGGCTGATGGGAATGGCCGATTTCAATAATTCCGCGCCAACGCGGCTGGATTTGAGCAAATGGCGCAAATCGCCCGCCAGCCCGTCACTCAAGTCAATCATTGCGTGAATGCGGAAATTTTCCGCAAGCCAGCGGGCTTCCTGCAAACGCGGCTCGAACTCCAAATGTTTGCCTGCAAGTGAGCCGCCGAGTTCGCCGGTCACAAAAATCGCGTCGCCAACTTTTGCTCCGGAGCGAAGAATTTGTTTTTCGCGCTCAATTATTCCCAGCAGTGCAACGGAAATAAAAATACGTTCGGGACTGGTCGTTGTTTCACCACCGGTAATTGCCACACTGTGTTTTTTGGCCAGCGCGCTCATGCCATCGTAAATTCTTCCAACGGCCTCCGGCTCGAAATTTTCCGGCAGTCCAATGGTCACCAATGCAGCGACCGGTGTTCCGGCCATTGCCGCGATGTCGCTGAGGCAACGCGCCAACGCCTTGTGCCCGATTTTTTCCGGTGGTGAATCTTTCTTGAAATGGATTCCTTCAACGACTGCGTCCGTTTTGAACAAAAACAATTTGTCCGGCACGCCAAAATCAAGCACGGCGCAATCGTCGCCCGCGCCCACCACGACGTTTTGATTCGTTGGCAGCGATTTCGTCAGACGTGCAATGAGTTCGAGTTCGTTCATGCGTTCGGTGTGGAATTTTCCGCGAGTAGCAGCACGAAATTCGCCACGTTGAACAGCGCGTGCGCGGCAATGGGCGCGAGCAAATTGTCGGTTTCTTCGTAAAGCCAGGTCAGCGCCAGCGCCAGTGCAAACAGAGGCACGAACGCCGCTGCGTCCCAATGAATCAGGGCGAACAAAAAGCTGACGCCGAGCCACGCCAGCCGCGGGTAGCCGCGTTGCTTGACGAGCGGATACAACATGCCGCGAAAAATAAATTCCTCGGCCACCGGCGCGATTACCACGGTGAACACGCCGAGATAGGCACACAGCCACCACTCTTTTGCGTTGGCCAGCACCATCACGGCGGTTTCATTTTCGGGCTGGAAGCCGATTTTTATCAGCGCATGCGTGGACGCACTTTGCAACAGCCACGCCACCGGCAGAATCGCGCACACAACCAGCACTGCCAGAAGCCAGGCGCGGTTCAATCTCGGCCCGCGAAAACCAAACGCTTCGCGCCAGCCGACCTGATGTTGCCGCAGAAAAATCGAAATCAACACCCACGCCGCGCCTTGAAAAGCCAGCGTGCCGAGCAGCACCGCGCCGGGACCGGCCGGCGGTTGGAATGCGGCGAACCCTGCCTTTTGCAGCAGGCCGACAATTGTCAATCCAAGACAAAGGCTGACAAGTTGCGTCGCGCAAAACCAGATTACAACTTCCAGTCGCCATGGTTTGGCGGATAACATGCAGCCAGCCTAGCGCAGCCGCGTGCCAGTGACGACGCAAAATTAGGTCCTGGCTTGATTCACTTTGCACCGGCAAATCGTGTCAGCCGCCGGCGGGTAAAGCTGAAAATGTGAAAGAATTACGAAAATGTGAAAGATTATTGAAGTAACTGTCGGACAAAATCAGTCGTCAGGCTGCAGCCGTTCTTGCTGTCTGCTGCGCGGCTGCTGAATTTTCCGCAAAGCATGCCGCAGCGATTCGATTTCGCGTTCGTCGGCGGATTTCTGGCGTTCAGCCAGCTCGACGAGTTCGAGCACTTCTTCCATTTGTTCCAACACCTGTTTAAGTGACTCGACAATTTGCGTCACTTCTTCGACGGCCTGGCTGATGGCGGAAGAAGCAATTGCGATTTTTGGTTCCTGCAAAGCAGTCGCGCCCGGCGGCGGTGAAGTCTGGGAAATTTGCCCGGTTCGACGCTGGCCGCGTCCACGTCCGCGTCCACCACGATGGATTCGCTGTTGTCCGCCGCCTGAATTCCGCGGCTGCGCTGGAAAATTCGATTCCGTTTGTTGTTTTTCCGGCGAGGGCATTTCCGGACGTGAGCATGACGCGCCGCCGGACAAAAGCAATGGCGAATTGGGATCACTTTTTCACAAACAGGGCGAGCGACGCAGTGTGGCCGTGCAGGAAATTTTTTTGGCCGACGGGGCCGATTTCGCCGTTGCAGAAAAATCCGGCGAGTCCGAACGGGCCCAGTTGCCATTCAACCAATTCGGCGTCGTGGTTTGGGCGCCCGAAAAGATTTTGGCCGCGACCGTTGCAGCAGCAGAGGCAGCCGCCGTAAATCGTCGAGTCGGCAAGTTGTTTTTTTGCGCGCGACAGCAGTTCGTTCATGTCCTCGGTCGCCGCCGCCGCGTCGCGCCGCTGAAATTGCATGGTTTGCCCCGCGCGCGGCATCGCGCCGACGGCCAGCACGCCCGAGTTTGGGTCGCCGCCGATGAGATTGCGCACGAGAAAATCGCCGCGATGAAAATCTTCGAGATATTCGTTGACGACAAGGCCAATGAACAAATTACCGCGTGCCTTTTGTTGTTCAGCAGGAGGAAGTTTTTGGAACGTCTCCGCAAGCACGGCATAGGCGGGACGGTTGGCGATTTGGCGAATCAAATTGTGTTCGACGCGCGTGAGCGTCCACGTCTCGCCGATGGGCGTGCAGCCTTGCGAAATGACGCCGGCCAGTTTCACGTCGCCGCCGATGGAAATCGCCACGCCGCCGTCCTCGAACACGTCGCCGTTCAAATAGACTTGCGTCGTCTGGTCGGAAAAAGCGCCGCTGGCCAGACCGCCCAGCGCGGGCAACGGTGCGTAGGCTTCATTCCAGGAGCGAAGCCAACTTTCCGCATCGAGATGAAACGGGTCAATGAACACAAGCCAGCCGTTCGAGCGCTTTGGTTCGACGCCAGTTTCCAAATGCCAGTAGGCCGTGCCGTCAGCTTCTTCGACTTGTTTTTGGGTGAAACGGAAGCCTTTCAATTCCGCCCCCGGCAATGAATACAGCGCGAGCACAAATCCCGATGCGCCTTCAATTTCCTGCGCGCCGGCAATCAATCCCGTGCTGGAACAGCCCGCGAGCAGCGGAATCCGGGCATGTACGCGCAAAATTTCCAGCGTCTGCCGCGCGTACGGGAAAAATTTCGGCGACATGAAAACGAGGCCGAGCGAAACCTGCGCCGCGGGGAGTTGCGCGCGCAAATTCTCCGCCCACTGCCGCAGTTCGGTTTCATCGAAACTGCCCGGCCAGTGCGCGGCGATGGAAAATTCGTTGTTCACAGTGCTACTTCAACCATGCCACAGTTTTCTCGCCAGACCAAATTTCCTTGACCGGCTGGCGTTCGCGCGCGATGGCGGCGCGTTTGCCGTTCACCAGAATTTCGGCGGCGAGCGGACGCGTGTTGTAGTTCGACGCCATGACGAAGCCATACGCGCCCGCGCTCAACAGCGCGAGATAATCGCCCTCGCTGACTCCCGGCAACAGGCGATCTTTGCAAAAATAGTCGCCGGATTCGCAAATCGGTCCGACGACGTCGGATTTCACCAGCGCGCCATCCCGCGCGGCGGGACGCGTGAGCGGAACGATTTCGTGATAGGCGTCGTAAAACGCGGGGCGAATCAAGTCGTTCATTGCCGCGTCCACGATGATAAATTTTTTCCGGCCGGTTTTTTTCACGAACTCAACGCGCGTGACCAGAATGCCCGCGTTGCCGGAAATGAAACGTCCCGGCTCAATCAAAATTCGCAAACCCAGCGGTCGGAGCAGCGGCACAAGCCGCGCGGCGTATTTGGCCGGAGTCAAAACGTCTTTTGCCCCGCGTCCATTCCACCACGACGGTTGGCCGCTGGCGAGCGCGGGTTGGTAAATGATGCCCAGCCCGCCGCCGATGCTGAAAAATTCCAGTCCATGTCTTGCTTTCAGTTTTTCAACGAGCGGCAACACTTTGCGCACGGCCTTTTCGAACGGCGCGACTTCCATGATTTGCGAGCCGATGTGCATTTGCAATCCGCGCAGCCGGAGATTTTTCAATTTGGCGGCGCGCGCATAAACGCCCTCAATTTCCTCGAGCGCAATGCCGAATTTGTTTTCGTAAGTGCCGGTGGTGATTTTCGCGTGCGTTTTGGCCTCCACGTTCGGATTCACCCGTATGGCGACCGGCGCGATTTTTTTCAACCGCGCCGCGATGCGATTGATGCGCTGCAATTCCGGTTCGCTTTCGGCGTTGAGCGAATAAACGTTCTGCCGCAGCGCAAATTCAATTTCGTCCCCGGTTTTTCCAACGCCGGCGAAAACGCATTGGCGCGGGTCGCCGCCCGACGCGATGACGCGCCTCAATTCGCCTCCGCTGACAACGTCGAATCCGCTGCCGAGATTCGCCAGCGCGCGCAAGACGGACAGGTTCGAGTTTGATTTGACGGCGAAACAAACGAGATGCGGCACCGGCGCCATTGCGTCGTCGAGTTTTTGGAAGTGGCCGGTCAGCGTGCGCTGCGAATAAACGTAAAGCGGCGTGCCGAATTTTCTGGCGAGCGCCTCGACGGCGACACCTTCGCAAAACAAATTCCGGCCGATGTAACGAAAGTCATGCATGACGATTACAGTCTAAAATCCGCAGTGCATCGTGGCAAAGAAAAAGCCCGCCGGCAAAAACCGGCGGGCAAAGGCGCAAATCCATTTTAGGGCTCAGCCAGAATTTTCGCGCGCTCGGTTTGGTATTGTCCCGCTGTGATGGCATTGGCCATGTATTTAACCAGCAAGGCGTTGAGTTGGGCTTGTTTGTCGGCGGAAATAGGCAGCGGCGGCGCCACGATTGGCTGCAGCCCCGGTTCCTTTACAATGTTAGGCACTGCATTTGTTTGGGGTGCCTTGGCTGTTTGGGGCGCTTCGGCTGTTTGGGGTGCTTCGGCTGTTTGGGGTGCTTTAGCCGTTTCGGGTGCCTTGGCCTTTTTTTGTTCTTTAACCTTTTTGTGCTTTTTGGCTTTTTTCTCCGGTTTTGCGGGAACCGCCTTGGTAACATTTGTTGCGGATTCGCCGGGTTGCACCACCACGGCTCCGGAAGGAGTGACCAGTACCGATGCCGGAGCAGCTGTTTCAGCAGGCGCGTTGGTTCCAGTTGTCGGCGGCTGCGTTTCAACTGGCGGTGCAAGTGTCGGAGCAACCGTGTTCGTTGTGGTCGCCGTCTCGGGAGTTGCCGGCGCTGGCGCAACTGTTGCGGCGGGTGCATTGGTTTCAGTTGTTGGTAGCTGCGTTTCAACTGGCGGTACAGGTGTCGGGGCAACTGTGTTCGTTGTGGTCGCCGTCTCGGGAGTTGCCGGTGCTGGCGCAACCGTTGCGGCGGGTGTGTTGGTTTCAATTGTTGGTGGCTGCGTTTCAGTTGTCGGCGCAGGTGTCGGGGCAACTGTGTTCGTTGTGGTCGTCGTCTCGGGAGTTGCCGGCGCTGGCGCAACCATTTCGGCAGGTGCGTTGGTTTCAATTGTTGGTGGCTGCGTTTCAGTTATCGGCACAGGTGTCGGGGCAACTGTGTTCGTTGTGGTCGTCGTCTCGGGAGTTGCCGGCGCTGGCGCAACCATTTCGGCAGGTGCGTTGGTTTCGGAAGTGGCTGCCGAAGTGACGGTCGGCTGATTTGTTTGTTCGGGCGCAGCGGCTGGGGCAGGATTGTCATCCGCGCGAACGTTGATGAAGCTTACACAGAAAGCGACCGCGCAAACTGCGGAAAACCACTTGAAAATTTGCATGGTTTTCTTCTACACCAATCCTTGCGCGGAAGCAACTGCTTTTCCGGTTCCTGAGAACAATTTTCGCCACAGGCCTGGGAACGGATAGCTGAACGCCGACCACAACAAAATACGGCGCACTTCGTTGCGGGGAATCTTAATGCCCTGTTGCAGTTCGAGCACACTGGCGGCGCGCAATCGTCCAATCGTCCTGATGCCGATCAAAATCGGCCAGGCGCAGGCGAGGCGGACGCGCACCTGCCCGAATGGCAGTGAATTCGTGTAAGCCCAACCCGCCGCCAGATGCGATTCCGCCTTGTTGAGGCATTCGCGGAACAGCGGCAGGAATTTAGCTTCGTTCGCAGGCGACAACAAATCGGCGGGTTTCAGGCCGGCCTCAACCAATTTGTCCGCCGGCAAATAGCACCGGCCATTGCGCAAATCCGCCGGCAAATCGCGCAGAATGTTCACGAGCTGCAAACCTTTGCCAAATCGGATGCCGTTGGCCATTAGAAGCTCATCGTCCAGTTTCGCCTTGGGGAACAAATGGGCGCGGCAAATTTTTGTCCAAAATCCGCCGACACAGCCGGCGACGCGATAGGTGTAATCTTCCAGTTCAACCTCGGTTTCCAGCGCGATGATTTTTTCGGCGGACGCGCCGGCAAATCGGCGCAAATCCAGTTCCTGCCCGCTGATAATGGTTATCAGGACGTTGCGGACGAGTTTCAAATCGGCGGGCGAAAGCGTTTGCAGCTGCGCGAGACTGTCCTCGACTTTTTCCAGCAACGTTTGTTCGGCGGGCAGGGCCTGATGCCGGGCAAGCTCGCCGAAATTCAGCGGTGCGGAATTTTGGCCGAGAATCCGTTCACGCAGCTTTTGCAGCGCGTCGAGCCGTTGCGCCAACGGGACGATTCCCGTGTCAGCGATGGTATCGGTCGTGCGCGCGAGCAGATACGCGAGGCCGATTTGTGGGCGCACGCACGCCGGCAGCACGCGCAACGTCAGATAAAACGAGCGCGAGGTCGCCTTGAGCAAATCACCCAGCAGCGCATTTACATTTGCCGCCATGTTACGCCTGCAACAATTTCCGCCACCTTGTCAGTTGTTTCGCCACTTCCTTTGTGCCCGGCGCGCCGGTCAGATTTCGTTTCGCCATCGCGCGTTTCAAATCGAACACGCCGAGCGCATCGCGCCCAAAGGTTTTGTTGACAGACTGAAATTCCGCGAGCGTGAGCCGGTTAAGCGGTTTACCACTTTTTTCCGCCAGCGCCACAATCTTGCCAACGACGTGGTGCGCTTGCCGGAATGACATTCTTTTTTTAACGAGATAATCCGCAAGGTCTGTTGCCAGCAACGCCGGGTCGCTCGCGGCACGGTTGCAGGTGGCGTGATTGATTTTCGTGTGCTGCAACATCGCGGCCATGAGCCGCGTGGTGGTGCGCACGGTGTCGGCGGTGTCGAACAGCCGTTCCTTGTCCTCCTGCAAATCGCGGTTGTAGGTCATTGGCAGACCTTTCAGCAGCGTGAGCAGTGCGACGAGATTGCCGATGACACGGCCGGTCTTGCCGCGCGCGAGTTCGGCGATGTCGGGGTTTTTCTTCTGCGGCATGAGCGATGAACCGGTGGTGTAAGCGTCGTCGATTTTGATGAAATTAAATTCCGCGCTGGCCCAGAGGATCAAATCTTCCGAGAGCCGCGAAATGTGAACGGCGAGCAACGCGGCGGCAGCGCAAAATTCGACGGCGAAATCGCGGTCGCTGACAGCGTCCATGGAATTTTGCGTGAGCTGCGGTTTGCCGCTGGCGTCCACGAAACCGAGCAATTTGGCGACAAGCACGCGGTCGAGCGGCAGCGTGGAGCCGGCAATCGCGCCGCTGCCGAGCGGGCAGACGTTCACGCGCGAGTGGCAGTCCCAAAGGCGTTCGCAGTCGCGCTCCAGCATCTCGACGTAGGCGAGCAGATGATGCGCGAGATACACGGGCTGCGCGCGTTGCAGATGCGTGTAGCCGGGAATGAGCACATCGGAATTTTTTTCGCCGAGCGAAACGAGTGCGCGTTGCAAATCAGCAATTCCGCCAAGCAACGAAACGATTTCATCACGCAGCCAGAGGCGCATATCGAGGGCGACCTGGTCGTTGCGCGAGCGGGCGGTGTGGAGCTTGGCGCCGGCGGGAACGCGCCGCGTCAACTCGGCCTCGATGTTCATGTGGACGTCTTCGAGTTCGGATTTCCACTTGAATTTGCCGGCACGGATTTCTTTGCCAATGGCATCGAGACCTTTCACGATGGCGGCGCATTCCTTTTTGGTCAGCACGCCGATTTTCTGGAGCATTGTGACGTGGGCCATAGAGCCAAGAATGTCGTGCCGCCAGAGCCTGTGGTCGAACGAGATGGATTCGGTGAATTGCGCGACGTCCGCGCTGGGGCTGCGCGCGAAGCGTCTACTGTGGGAGAGTGGAGAGATTTTTTTCATGCGCTTTAATTAAACCGCCGATGAACGCGGATGAACACAGGTTTTAAGATGCGGCGGCAAAATTCAATCACAAAGACGCGAGGAAAAAGCCCTTTAAAAACCCCGTTGCCAGTGGCACGCGAATGTGGAATGCTATTTTAAACAGCATGAGCGAGTTCAAATTCGTCTGTCCGGCTTGCGGCCAGGACGTCAAGTGCGAGTCGTGGCGGAGCAACACGATGATGGAATGCCCGTTGTGTTTCCAGAGAATCATCGTCCCGCGAGCTCCCACGGATGACGATGTGGAATTGGTCATAAAAGGTTCGAAGGCCACCAGACGACTGGTGACAAAACC
This sequence comes from uncultured Verrucomicrobiae bacterium, assembly GCA_963835625.1. Taxonomy (GTDB): domain Bacteria; phylum Verrucomicrobiota; class Verrucomicrobiia; order Limisphaerales; family UBA11358; genus UBA11358. The sequence goes on along the minus strand of CAWIGO010000010.1, from coordinate 34,853 downwards.
GGGGATGGATTTAGGAACGCCGCCTGCTCCAACCCTGCCTGCAAAAAATTCTCCGGTGGTGGGAATCGCCTTGGTTGTTTTGCTTTGCGCAGCGGTTGCGGGGGTGTTTGTGTTATGCGAGAAAATCCTCCGGACGCTGAACGCTCAAAACACGACCGCAATTCAAACCAGGCCGGTGCAACCAGTCAACCCGGCCCCGGCTCGAAACGTGACCCCGGCGCGACCAGTTATCGTTGCGCCGCCCCCGAACGAGACGAATTGGACGCTAACTCTCAGTGCGGCGGTGATTCCCGACGCGCCGGCGGCGGGGCACATTCACGGAAAGGATTTCATCCGCCAGCACGCCTATTTGGAGGGCGGCACGCTGACGATGCGTACGGACAATCCCGGGTCGCCAGACTTGGGGCTTTCGGTGTATCTGCATGCGAACCGGAGCCAGGACCTGGCTGGACGGACGGTCAGCATCACCAGCGACTTCACGAATGCGCCACCCGTCCGGCTGCGCTGGAAGGATGACGAACAGCAACCCGTGACGAAGGATTTCAAGGAAGGGTACGCGCTACGGATCGAATTTGGCCAGTTGGCCGGCAAGCGGTTGCCGGGGAAATTTTACCTGGCGGTGCCGGATGCAATGAAAAGCTACGTGGCCGGAACTTTCAATGCCGAAATCCGCAAATCCAAAGCGCCGTAGTAGGGAAATCGAAGGGGTCGTTGTTTGTTTGTTGACCAAACGACAACAAACTCTCGCACTGGCCGAATCATGCACCGGCGGTTGCATCGCGCACCGGCTCACGAATGTGCCCGGCGCATCGGCGGTTTTCCTCGGCGGAGTGGTCGCTTACAGCAACGCGGCGAAGAGGAAATTTCTTGGCGTTCGCGCTGAAACGCTTGCGGCTCACGGGGCGGTAAGCGAAGCGGTCGCGTGCGAAATGGCCAAGGGTGCGCGCGAACGATTCGGCGCGGATTTTGCGATCGGGGTCACGGGCATTGCCGGCCCGGACGGCGGAACAAAAGAGAAGCCGGTGGGGACGGTTTTCATCGCGCTGATTGGGGCGTTTGGAACGATTGTTGAGCGTAAATTTAATTCCTCTAGGCGCGAGAGGTTCAAGGAAGTTACAGCCCAACAGGCATTAAAAATGCTGCATTCGCGGCTGGCTGGAGCGTGAAGCGCTTTGTGCTTGAGAGTGAAAGCTTTTTTCGTTAAGTTAAAGAATTCAACGTCTTCACGGAGTTGAAGACGGAAGAATTTTATTTCCAAACATGGCTCTGACGACTGACCCGATGACCATTGCGCGCGACCGTTTTACCGCCGAGGCGGAAGACACAATCGCCGCTTTGCCGAAGCGGCGCGGGACGCTGTTGATTGTGGATGACGAGGACGGGCCGCGACAATCACTCCGCGTCATTTTCAAGGATGAATATGATTTGCTGATGGCTGATGACGGGCCGACAGCAATTGCGCTGGCGCGGAAACATCCGATTGACGTGGCAGTGCTGGACATTCGCATGGCCGGCATGTCGGGCATCGAGGTTTTGGAACGCCTCAAAGGCGTGAACCCAAGAATCGAAGCGATCATGATCACGGCGTTTGAGACGACCGACACGATGCGGCGGGCGCTGCGGTTGCGCGCATGTGATTACATCAACAAGCCGTTCGACCTCGTGACGATCCGCACCGCCGTCAGCCAGGCAATGCAACGCCGCACTCTCGAAAGTGAAATCAACAGCAGTGCGGAAAAGGTGCGGGAATTGCTCGCCGAGTTGCAAAACCAGCGCATCGAGGAGCAACTCGCCAAGACGCGCGGCGACATTTACGCCAGCATCATCCATGACATCAACGGGCCGCTGACGGTCATTTCCGGTTTTGTGCAAGTGCTCGGTCAGCGATTAAACCGGAGTTCACAGCTGGAGTTGGAAGACTTGGAATTCATCAAGAACCGCCTGCGCATCATCGGGCGGCAGACAAGCAACTGCATCGAAATTTCCCGGCGCTACCTCGGTTTCCTTCGCCGCCAGTCGGGCGAAAATGTCTCGTGCGTCAGTGTCAATCAATTACTCAAGGACTTGGATCAACTCGTGCGTGTGCATCCCAGTGCGCATGAAAACGAATTTGGCATTACGCCGCTGCCCGAGGACATCGGTGTCAAAATCAACGGCACCGACCTTATCCAGATTTTGCTCAACCTGGCGGTGAACGCCTTTCAGTGCATGCCCCTCAAACATCGCGTCGAAATCGGCGGTGAACTGCTCCGGGCGCCGCTCGATCTTAAAATATTCAAAGACGGCCCGAATGATCGGCTGCTCAACGTTGAAAGTGCGGACAACACCCCGCCGCTGGTCAAACTTTGGGTGCGCGACAACGGCCCCGGCATCCCACCGGAAGTGTTGGCGAAAATATTTCAGTCCTACTTTACCACCAAAGGGCCGCAACAGGGAACCGGCCTCGGCCTCAACATCGTCCAGCGGCTCATCAAGGAAGGTGGCGGCGCGCTGCACATTCATACGCACGTGGGCGAAGGGACAACGTTCACGGTTTATTTGCCCGGCGCGAATTTGAAGGAATAATTTTTGTCGCGCGAAGAGCGCAAAGTGTCGCGAAGGAAATTTTTTTGAAATGGCTGGCAATCCGCAAAATCACCGGCCAAAGAACCTTCGTGGCCTGCGCGCGAAATTTCCATTCTAATTCACCAGATACTCGCGCGGGTCAACGATTTTTCCGGCAATCGCGCTCGCGGCCACCGTCATCGGCGAGGCAAGAAATACCTGTGATTCCTTGTTGCCCATGCGGCCGGGGAAATTCCGGTTCGTCGCGCTGATGCACTTGATGCCGGCCTTGTTGATGCGGCCAAACGTGTCCACCGGGCCGCCAAGGCACGCAGCGCACCCGGCGTTTTCCGTCATCTGCACGCCCGCGCTCACCAGCACGTCCCAAATCGTCTGGTTGCCCCAGTACGTTGTCTGCAAATCGCGCACGATTTCCGGCGTCGCGGGCACGCCGAAGGTGTCGATGGCGACCTTCTTGCCGCGCAATACGCGGGCGAATTCCACAAAGTCGCCCGTCTTGCCGCCGGTGCAGGAGCCCACATAGGCGCGGTCAAGCTTGATGTGGCCGAGTTCCTTCGCCTTCTTGCGCTGGCCGGGATCGGGATGACACGCCACCGTCGGTTCGAGCTGGTCGAGGTTCACGACCAGTTCATAGACGAACTTCTGTTTCTTGTCCGGCGCGACCGGTTCGTAAGTGGATTTCGTGCCGTTCAATTTCACGCGCGCGTCCACGTATTCCGCCGTGCGCGAATCAAATTCAAAAATGGCGTTCTTGCCACCCGCTTCGATGGCCATGTTCGCGATGGTCATGCGGTCGTCCATCGAAAGGCTCGCCGCGCCGGGGCCGTCGAATTGCAAAGCGCGATACGTCGCGCCGTCGAAACCGATTTCGCCGATGCAATGAAGAATCACGTCCTTGGCCATCACGCCGGGTTGCAATTTGCCTTCGAGCCGGAAATGCATTGTCTCCGGCACCTTGATGAGCAACTTGCCCGTGCCCATGACGAAGCCGGCGTCCGTGTTGCCGATGCCGGTGGCGAACAGGTTGAATGCGCCGGCCATGCATGTGTGCGAGTCGGTGCCAAACAACACTTCGCCCGGACGTGTATGCCCCTTGGCCGGCAATGCCGTGTGGCAGACGCCGGCGTAATGCGAACCGTATTGCCGGTTCAACATTCCTTTTTTCGGGTCGAAAACCCAGTGGCCGTTCGGATCATCAATCACGTCGTAGAAATACGTGATGCCCTGTTCGTGGACGAAATCGCGGAGGATATCCACGTTGCGGTTCGAAAGCGAGTCGGCGGTAAAAATGTAATGGTCGGGGATGATGACGATTTTGTTTTTGTCCCAGACTTTGGCGGTCTTGCCGAACTCGCGTTTGAACACGCCAATGGTGCCCGGCCCGCAAACGTCGTGCGTCATGAGCACGTCGGCGTTCACCCAGAGGTTGTCGCCGGCCTGCACGCGCGATTTTCCAGCGGCGCGGGCGAGCAATTTTTCAGTCAAGGTCATAGTCGGTGGAATGTAGCCGATGCGGCGGCCAACTTCAACAGTGTTCGTGTGACTGCGTGCCATTTTTTCATCTCTTGGCTTTACGCCATCCGTTTTTTTCTTAAAGTGCATCTGTGACTGAAACTGGCCGCCATGCTTGACCATCCCGACGTTCCGAATGAACCGCATCCGCCTTCTTCCCGAACAAGTCGCCAATCAAATCGCCGCCGGCGAAGTGATTGAACGCCCCGCCAGCGTCGTCAAGGAACTCGTCGAAAACGCCCTCGACGCGGACGCAAAAAGAATTTCAGTCGAGATTCAGGCGGGCGGACGCAGCCTCATCCGGGTGACTGACGACGGCACCGGCATGAGCCGCGACGATGCCCTGCTCTGCCTCGAGCGCCACGCCACCAGCAAAATTCAAAAGGCCGAGGACCTTGCGGCGATTGTCACAATGGGCTTTCGCGGCGAAGCGCTGCCCAGCATCGCCAGCGTCAGCCGTTTCACGCTCACCACCCGCGAACGCGACACCGGTTCGCCCGAAGGCACGCAGGTCGTGGTCAATGGCGGAAAAATTTCCGAAGTCAAGGCCGCCGGAACCGCAACCGGCACAAGCGTCGAGGTGCGACAACTGTTTTTCAACCTGCCTGCGCGCCGGAAATTTCTCCGCTCGGAAGAAACCGAAGCCGCGCACATCCAGCATTATCTCACGCTCGCTGCGCTCGCCTTTCCCGAAGTCGCGTTCACGTTCCAGAAAGATGGGCGGCTTATCTGGCAATTGCCCGCCGTCAACCCCGATACTCGTGTCGGGGGCAAAGGTGAACGCGCCACTTCGAGCCGCCTTGATGCGTTGCGCGGACGTTTCCGCGCCTTGCTCGGCGACGAAAAACTTTTGCCCGTGAACTTTTCAGCACCGCTCGACAATTCTCTCAAGCCGGAAGAAACCGACATTTTTGAAACCGCGCAACCGGCAGAATCCGAAATCCGAAATCCGAAATCTGAAATCCGAGTCTGGGGTTTGATCGGTTCGCCCGGTGTTTCGCGCGCGACACGCGAGAGCCAGCATCTGTTCGTCAACCGCCGCCCGGTTGAAAATAGAGGGCTCAACTACGCGCTGCTCGAAGGATATCACACGTCGTTGATGAAAGGCCGTTACCCGGTTTGTTGCCTGTTTCTAGAGATTGATCCTGCTGCGGTGGACGTAAACGTTCATCCGGCCAAACGCGAGGTGAAATTTCATCGTGAGTCCGAAATCCGGAAATTCGTCGCGCAGGCGGTCCAGGAAACGTTGCTGGCCTTTCATGCCGAACCGGAAAAACCAAAACAGGATTTAACCACAAAGACACGAAGCGCACAAAGTGAAGCAAAGGCAGAAACTAAACTCGCGCCGGAATTTTTCACCCCGTCTCTGCCGGCGTTTTCACAAAAAGCAAAAGCCGCTCCAACAGCTGAATTTCCAAAACAGGTCTTTTTAACTGCGGTTCAATCTGAAATCCGACCTGCTGCGCCGAAGCAAAGCGAAGACGGGAATCCGAAATCCGAAATTTCCCAATCTGCGCCAGCGGCGAAATCTGCGGACAGTTTCCCGTCTTCTTCCGTTCCGCTCTTGAACGTTCCTTTGCGCTTGGTCGGCGTCATCGGCAGACTTTACGTTGTGCTCGAATCCGACCGTGGACTCATACTGCTTGACCAACACGCTGCGCACGAACGGATTTTGTATGAGCAAATGCTGAACCGGCTCGAACAAAACGGCTTCGCGCCGTCGCAAAAATTGTTGTTGCCGGAAACCATCGAATTGCCTGCGCACGACGCGAATTTTTTGCGCGAACAACTGGCCGCGCTCACGCGCCTTGGCGTCGGCTTGAGTGAATTCGGCGAGCGCACATTTCTGCTCGACGCGCTGCCGCCATTTGTGAAGGCCACCGACTCGCGCCGCTTCGTGCTCGACCTCGTGGACGAGTTGAAGGCGGCGGGACGCGAGGTGAATCTGGCGCGGCTCGGCGAGCACACGATCGCCAAGACCGTCTGCCGCCATGCGGTGAAGGCGAACGACCCGTTGGCCGGCGCGGAACTGGAAAATCTTGTCGAAGACCTGCGCCGTTGCGCGATGCCTTACACCTGTCCGCACGGCCGCCCGACGCTGATTGAGATGAATTACCGCGAACTGGAGAAAAAATTTGGAAGGGCGCAGTAAGCGATCGTTCCCAAGATGAAAACACCTACGACTTCGCAAAGAGTGACATTACTTTTCACTTTGTTGCTTGCACCTTCGATTTTTGCCGAGGATATAAGGTTGGGTACCGACACGGTCATCTCCTTTGCGAGTGTGGAGACAGGAAGGAAAATTCTGACCAACCGCGATGATTTTGTTTCCGCCTTAAGCCCCTTTGACCGGGCAGCCCGGATGAAAACTGACCGGGAAGTTTCAGAAAAGGATTATCTGGAATTTGTCGGCCAGAGTGTCATGCCTTGGTTGCCTGAAGAAACGAATAAAATTGCCGGTATTTTCCGAACCATGGGAAAGAAATTGGCCGCTTGGAATTTGCCTTTTCCTTCAACCATTCCATTGATCAAAACGTCAGGCCGGGAGGAAGGCAACGCCAGCTACACGCGCCAAAATGCGATAATTCTCTGTGAACGGGACATTCAGTCAACCGGGCCCGAGCTTAATGACTTGATCACCCACGAATTTTTTCACGTTCTTTCCCGCCAGAATCCGTCCTTGCGAAAGAAGCTTTATCACATCATCGGATTCAATCCAATTGGCGCCTTGGAATTTCCTGAAGAACTCCGGCAACGCAAAATCACCAACCCCGATGGCGTGCAATACAGCTGGTTCATCAACGTCACAAATCAAGGCCACACTCTGCCGGTGGTTCCCATCCTGTATGCCTCTACGGCGCATTATGTCCCCAGCCGGGGAGGCGAATTTTTTGATTATCTGACTTTTAAGCTTCTTGTCATAACAAATGGTGATGTTCGTTGGATGCCAAGACGGGTGAATGGACACTTACAACTGTTGGAACTGGATGAAATCGAAGGTTTTTTTGAACAGGTCGGGAATAACACGCATTACATCATCCATCCCGATGAAATCTTGGCGGACAATTTTGTCCTGCTGATAAATGAAAAAACAAATCCAGCCACACCACGGATCATTGCCGACATGAAGAAGGTGTTTAAGGAACAGGATTCCAAGGCCCGCTGAGTGTGCAAATTACGAGCATATGGGAACAGGATGATTTTCTTCGTGTTCATTTCCGCCTTCGCCTGCTTCAGCGTGACAGGCGCGTTCATTCGTGGTTAAATAGCCGCGTTCATGGACGATTGGAATCTTCAATCCCGCGCGGCGGTATGCGAAGCTTGCAACAGGCCGTTTGCCGACAAACAGGTCTATCACACGCTGCTATTCGACGCGCCGCCGGAGTTGCGGCGTTCGGATGTCTGCGAGCCGTGCTGGCAAAAGCAAAGCGCCGGTGACCCGCGCAACCGCACCGGGTTCATTTCCCATTGGCAGGGCATTTACGAAGCGCCGTTGGTGTCCGATCCCATTCAAAAGGAAACCGCCGAAACGCTGTTACGAAAGCTCATTGAACAAAACGATCCGCGTTATGCGCCCGTCGGTTATATCCTTGCCGTCATGCTCGAACGCAAGCGCGTGCTCAAGGTGAAGGAACAAGTCGTCCGCGACGGCAAGCGTGTGTTCATTTACGAGCAACCAACAACCGGTGACGTGTTTACCATCGCCGACCCGGATTTGCGCCTGGATCAACTCGAAGCAGTTCAGCGCGACGTGGCCGCGCTGCTCGAACACGGTTTGAATCCCGCCTCTATCCCGCCATGCGGGACTTCGGTGCGACAAGCCCCCGCCGCTGAAAACGAAACTGCGTCACAGCCCGCTGAACAACCGGCTGAAAATTAGATTCCATGCCTGAACTTTCTGAATTTCAAATTCGTCTCAGTTACAAATTCCGTGACGAAAGCCTGTTGCGGCTGGCACTCACGCATCCGTCCGTCGCGCATGAAGGCGGCGGGTCACAACCGCACAATCAGCGGCTGGAATTTCTTGGCGACGCCGTGCTGCAACTCGTCCTCACGCATGAGTTGTATGAAAAATTCCCCGCGTTCGATGAAGGGCCGTTGACGAAGGCGCGCGCCAAGCTTGTCAATCGCCGCGCGCTGGCCGAGCACGCCCGCGCGCTTGACCTCGGGGCGCATTTGATTTTAAGCCGGGGCGAGGAGATGAGCGGCGGACGTGAACGTCCGTCGGCGCTGGCGGACGCCTTTGAAGCGCTGCTGGGCGCGATTTTTCTGGATGGCGGCTTTGAGGCAGTGTCGAAATTCATTTTGAGCGAATTTGGCGCGGCGTTTGGCGAACTAGGTGAATTGCCGGGCATCGAAAATCCCAAGGGCGAGTTGCAGGAATTGCTGCAGGCGCGCTCGCCCAAAGCGCCGGAATATCATATTGTCTCGGCGGTTGGGCCGGATCATGACCGCGTGTTTGAATGCACGGTGGAGCATGAAGGCGTGGAACTTGCGCGCGGCAGCGGCAAAAGCAAAAAAGCCGCCGAAAGCAACGCGGCCATGGCGGCATTGAAAAAATTGCGCGAGGAATTGGGAAAATGAATAAACTTATGTCAAAATTGTTACAATTTTGGCCGATTCGAGTTCTCCGCAAATCAATAGCTTACTTACTTTTTTATCTACCTGTCAGGTTTGTCATGCCGCTGTCTTTACGTTTGTATGGTTATAAGGAAACAATTGTCGGTAGTTGCACCATCTTGGCTCCAGCAAAACAAATGGAGACCATTTTAGTAGGCATCGAGTATTTACGCACCCTTGATCCTGAGATGTTTCAACGGTTAACAGTCGAAAATCGGTATTTGTTTTGGTATCATCCAAAACGGTTTCTACAAAGCCGTGATATTTTCACTATAACTGACAATTTTTTGCTTTGGGGCAAGGAGGGAATTGCCATTTGCTTCGTGCAATCTGTTTTGGATTTTAATTTAAAGTATTTACCTTCTAAAAGAACTTCGGCTAGAAATTGTGAGATGGTGGTAGTAGCACGTCGTGAGATTCAGCGACAAGTTTTTGAGTGGACAACAAAACATTCCTTCCCTCCTGAATTAGTGAAGCAGTATCGAGTATTCGCAGAAGATGCGGCGCGCGGAGTTTTAGAGGTTACGGCCGGTTCTTGAGCAGGTCGCGGATTTCGGTGAGGAGTTGTTCTGTGGGCGTGGGTGGGGCCACGGCTTCCTGGTGGCGGATTAGTTTGTTCATACCTTTCACCAGCAGAAAAATGCAGAACGCCACGATGATGAAATTCAGCGTGATGCTCACAAAATCACCCCACGCAAACACCGGCCCGAGCTTTTGGGCCTCGGCCAGTGGCAAATGAAGGCCGGGGTTCGCCGCGTTGAAAGCCGCCTGCGCCTGTGTGATTTTTGCAGAGAGTGGAAGGTAAAGGTTGCTGAAATCGAGGTTGCCAATCAGTTTGCCGATGGGCGGCATGATGACGTCCTTTACCAGCGAATTGACAATGTTGCCAAACGCCGCGCCGATGATGACACCGATAGCGAGGTCCACGGCGTTGCCACGCATGGCGAAGGCTTTGAATTCCTGAATTATTTTCATGGCTGGTTTCCTTTCACGATTCATTTTTATTTTCGTTGTCCAATAAAATCATCCACATGTTCAATACTTGGGCACGCTGGAATCAATTGCGTCCGACCAAGCGGTGATGCCGCCTTTGACGCTCTTCAAATATTTAAAACCCTGCTCGCGCAAAAACTTCAACGCCTTCATCGAACGCGCACCGCTATTGCAGTGAATGTAATATCGCCCGTTCGGGTTGAGTTCGGTGAAGCGTTTCGGCAATTCGCTCAACGGCAGCAACGGCACGCCTTTGACACGGGCGATTTCGTATTCGTCCGGTTCGCGCACGTCCACGACCTTGATGCCGAGGCTTCGGATTATCGAGCGCCTTCTTCATATCCTGCACCGTCACTTCGTCGGGGCCTGCCGCCAACTTCGGCGCAATGCCACAGAACTGTTCGTAATCAATCAATTCCTTGATGGTCGGATGCTCACCGCAAACGGGGCATTGCGGGTCGCGTCGTAATTTGAGTTCGCGGAACTTCATGTCGAGCGCGTTGAACAGCAGCAGTCGTCCGACGAGTGAATTGCCTTTGCCGATGGCGAGCTTCAAGATTTCCGTTGCCTGGATGCAACCGATGATGCCCGGCAGCACACCGAGCACACCGCCCTCCGCGCAACTCGGCACCATGCCGGGCGGCGGCGGTTCGGGATACAGACAGCGGTAACACGGCCCGCCGAGATGCGGCGCGAACACGCTGGCCTGCCCCTCGAAACGGAAAATCGAGCCATAGACGTTCGGCTTTTTGAGCAGCACACAGGCGTCGTTGGTCAGATAGCGCGTCGGGAAATTGTCCGTGCCATCCACCACGATGTCGTAAGGCCGGATGAGGTCGAGCGCGTTTTTCGAGGTGATGCGGGTGTTGTGCAGAACCACTTCGACATTTGGATTGATGCCGCGAAGTGTTTCCTTGGCGGATTCCGTTTTTGGACGTCCCACGTCAGCGTCTGTATGCAGCAGTTGCCGCTGGAGATTCGAGTAATCCACGGTGTCGAAATCCACGATGCCAAGTTTGCCGATGCCGGCGGCGGCGAGATACATGGCAATGGGCGAGCCGAGGCCGCCCGCACCGATGCACAGGACGCTGGTGGCCTTGATTTTCTTTTGGCCGGCCAGACCGACTTCGGGCAGAATCAGATGCCGTGAGTAACGGCGGATTTCGTCATTGCTCAATTCCATAAACCGGGCCAGGCAGGGTATTGCACAAGTGCAAATAAATCAAGCCAACCCTCGCCGCAATCAGATCGCCGGGCGCGGCAAAAAAATAGTCATGCGGGAAAGTTCCCAAAATCGCCCATCGGATGAAGATTTTGGCAGCAGAATTGCTGGAAAACCTCGCCGAGGCGTGCGAACGCACCTTGAAAATTTTTTATCAGAGATGTAAGCTGAAGTTTTAGCAGCAGAATGAAGTCTGAAATTGTATTTGGTTTGGAGAGTTCGGCGTGGCCGGCGTTGCTGGTGGACGAGAAGGGCGTTGTGTTGCGGGCGAACACCGCGGCACTGAACGTGTTTGGCAAAGCATTGTCGGGGAACGCCGCGCTGTTGTCCACGATTTGGCCGCCGGAAAACGGCATGTCAGTGGTGGATTTCTTCACGCACTGGGAACAGTCGCCGACGCCGGTGACGAATTTGAAGTTTCGCACGCCGAACGATCCAAAGGTTTCCTGCACTGTTTCCATTTGCACATTCGCGAAAGACGGGAAGAAATGGTTTGTTCTTCAATTGTTGCCCGTTGTGACGCCACCGCCAGTGGAGCCGTCTGCTGAAAAAGTCGCGTCCGATTCAGGGTTGGCACTCAAGCAGAAGCTCGATTGCGCCCTGCAACTGGCACGCACGATGTCTCTGGATTTCAACAATGCGCTGACCAGCATTCTCGGCCACACGTCATTTGTGTTAAGCAAGGCCGAACCGGGACATCCGTGGCGGCAATCGCTGATGGAAGTGGAAAAATCGGCTTCCCGGGCGGCGGAAATTGCGAATGAACTCGCCATGTTCAGCCAGCAGGAAAAACAAACGCGCCGCGCGCCGCCGGGCAACTTAAACGCAGTCACGCAACGCTGTGTCGAATTCTTCCGTAACGCCAACGCCGGGCAAATCACGTGGAACACACAGTTGGAGCGCGAATTGTTCGTCGCACGTTTCGACGAGGCGAAAGTGCAGCAGGCGTTGACCAAAATTTTGGAAAATGCAGTGGAAGCCATCGATGGCACGGGACAAATCTCCGTGCAAACTCGCAATATGGAACTGACCGAGGCAACGCGGGACCGCAACGTTCACCTTAGTCCAGGCGCGTATGTGTCCATTGAAATCGTGGACACTGGGAAAGGCATTGACGACGACGTGTTGCCGCGGATTTTTGAGCCGTTCTTCACGACGAAAAAAGGCGGCCACCGCGGACTGGGTCTGGCACTGGTTTACGGCATTGTGACCAATCATGGTGGCGGCGTTGCGGTGTCCAGCCGGCCGGGCGCGGGCACATCGGTGCGCGTTTATCTGCCGGCGGAAAAACAGTTCGTCCTTGAAGGCGCGGGAACGGGTGAAAACTTGCGCGGCACGCAAACAATTCTGGTGGTGGATGACGAAGACATTTTGTTGACGATGGCCGAAACGATTTTGACTGAATATGGCTACCACGTTTTAACGGCCAACAGCGGCCAGAAAGCACTGGTGGTTTTGTCGGGCGGCGACACCAAGGTGGATTTGGTTATCACGGATTTGGTGATGCCGACGATGGGTGGACGCGAATTGGTGGAACGCATCCGGCAGATCGCACCGGCGGTGCGCATTTTGTGCTCGAGCGGTTGTGTGTTGCCGCCAGATCAGCAAATCGACTTGACGTTTTTGCAAAAGCCTTACACCAGTCACGATCTGCTCATCAGAGTGCGCCAGGCACTTACCACCGAGTCTCACGAACGTTCCGTTGACTAAAGTCCCAGTTTTCTGATAAACAAAAGCCCCCCATGCAAATCGAAAGTCTCAAAGTGTTCTGCGATTTGGCTGAAACGGAAAGTTTCACCAAAGCCGCGCAAATCAACAACGTCACACAATCCGCAGTCAGCCAGCAGATCAGTTCGCTTGAACGCACGTTCAAGTCCCCGCTCATCGAGCGCAGCAAAAGAAAGTTCCGCCTCACGCGCGAAGGACAGGTGTTCTACGATTTCAGCAAGCAAATCATCCAGACCTACGAGTCGTTGCACAGCAAATTACAGGAACTGAAGGACATCATCTCCGGCATGATTCGTCTCGCGACGATCTACTGCATTGGATTGCACGATTTGCCGCCGTACGTCAAAAAGTTCATGAAGATTTACCCGGCGGTCAATATCCACGTCGAATACCGCCGTTCCAATCAGGTTTACGAAGACGTGCTCGGCAATGTTGTGGATTTGGGGCTGGTTGCATATCCGTCCAAAGACGCAAGGCTGGAAATTGTTTCGCTGCACAAGGATCCACTCGTGGTCATCTGCCATCCGCAGCATCCGTTCGCCAAACAAAAAACTGCGAAGCTCAAAACGCTCACCGGGCAGAAGTTCGTCTGCTTCGAACCGGACATTCCGACGCGCAAGGCGATTGATAAAATTTTCAGGGAATACGGCGTGCGCGTGAACAACGTCATGGAGTTTGACAACATCGAAACGCTGAAACGGGCGGTGGAAATTGACATGGGCATTTCCATCGTGCCGCAGGGCACGGTCGTGCAGGAAGTGGACAGGCAAACACTCGCCGCCATTCCGATTGAAGACGGCAAGTTTTACCGTCCGCTGGCGGCGATTTACAAAAAGAACAAAGTGCTTCCACCCGCGGTAAAACAGTTCCTGACGATTCTCAAAGAAGCAGCGTGAAATTATTTCAGATTCGCCGGATTCAGCGGTTTTAAATCCTTCGGTTTAAACAGGCCGTCTTTGCGAATCAGTTCGCCATCGAACCACACTTCGCCGCCGCCCCATTCGGGACGCTGAATCAATACCATGTCCCAGTGCACGGCCGAGCGGTTGCCGTTGTCACATTCCTCGTAGGCCTGGCCCGGCGTAAAGTGCAGTGAACCGGCGATTTTTTCGTCGAACAAAATATCGCACATCGGATTCAAAATGTAGGGATTGAGGCCAAGAGAAAATTCGCCGACGTAACGGGCGCCCGCGTCCGTGTCCAAAATTTCATTCAGCCGCTTCGTGTTGTTCGCCATCGCATTGATGATTTTTCCATCCTTGAATTCCAGCCGGACATTTTCAAATTTGGCTCCCGAATAAATCGTCGGTGTGTTGAATTGGACGACGCCGTTCACGGAATTCTTCACCGGGCAGGAAAACACTTCGCCGTCGGGAATGTTACGGTCGCCCTTGCACATTTTGGCGCCGATGCCCTTGATGCTGAACGTCAGGTTGGTGCCGGGGCTGACGAGGCGGACGTGGTCGGCGCGTTTCATCCGACGCTCCAGCGGAATCATTGCGCGCGCCATTTTCGCGTAATCCATCGTGCACACGTCGAAATACAAATTCTCGAACGCCTCGGTGCTCATGCCCGCCGCCTGTGCCATGCTCGGCGTGGGCCAGCGGAGCACGCACCAGCGTGTTTTGTTCACGCGATAATCCTGCACCGGCCGTGTGATGCGCGAGAAAAGCGCCATCCGGTCGGCGGGCACATCGGAATTTTCATTGATGTTGGCGCTGCCGCGAATGGCGATGTAAGCCTGCATCTTCTTCATGCGAAACAGTTCGACGTCGCGGACGAGCGCAGCTTGTCTATCGTTCATTTCAAGCAAAAGCTCGCGCGAAATTCGCGTGTGCCGGACCTCGGCAAGCGGCGTTGCGCCTGCGGCACGCGCCGCACGGATCAATTCGATGGTGAACTCATCAGGCACATCCATCACGTCGAGCAACACACGGTCGCGCTTTTTCAATTCGGTTGAATACCCCACCAACAGCCTGGCCAATTTCTTGTAACGCGGATCGGTCATAAATCAGCCAGCAGGTTAATTTGAAATTTCAAGTTGTCGAGCGGTTTGAAAATGACGCGCCCCACCCCGTCCCTCTCCTCTTCCCGTTCCGCATTGTGGGAGGAGAGGGTGGTCAAGCGGTAGCGAGACCGGGTGAGGAGAGCGAATCCCGGATTTTTCTTCCTCGTCAATCCCGTCGCGCATGCTAAAGTGGCGGTGATGCGCACGGCGATTTATCCCGGCACTTTTGACCCATTGACCAACGGCCATTTGGACGTCGTTCAACGCGCGGCGAAGTTATTCGACCGCGTTGTCGTGGCCGTGGCGAAAAACGATTACAAACACCCGCTGTTCACACTCGACGAACGGTTTGCGCTCGTGAAGCAAGCGGTGCGAAATCTGCCGGGCGTCGAAGTTGATACGTTTGACAGCCTGCTCGTCGAATATGTCATGAGTCAAAAAGCACAGGCGATTGTGCGGGGGTTGCGGGCAGTGTCGGACTTTGAATTTGAGTTTCAGCTCGCCCTGATGAACCGCAAGTTGAATGAAAGCATTGAAACGATTTTCATGATGCCGAAGGACACTTATACATTTTTAAGCTCACAGATCGTGAAGGAAATCGCGCGGTTGGGCGGCGACGTGAGCGGGTTTGTGCCGCCGCACGTGCGGACCGCTCTGGCGAAAAAGTTCAGCGCCGCAAAAAAGATTTAAACGGAGCCTGTCATGCCGCTGATTGTCAATCTGCGTCACGTGGAGGAGCACACCGTTGCCTTGAAGGGCGAACTGCCGGTGGATGAATTGGACATAGACACGCGCGACGAAATGATTCAGGTCGCACGACCTTTGCGGTATGACATCGAGATTCAAAAATTGGAGCGCGGTTTTTTGATTCGCGGGTCACTGCAACTGACCCTTGAATGCCAGTGTGTGAGATGCCTGAAACCTTTTACACGCAAACTGGAATTGAAGCCGTGGACGTGTCATTTGCTGCTTGAAGGCGAAGAGCGAGTGACCGTCGTTGACGATTGCGTGGACTTGACGCCATTTGCGCGTGAAGATATGCTCCTGGAATTTCCGCAACATCCGTTGTGCAAGCCGGATTGCGGTGGCTTAAAGGGAATCAAGACCGGCAAAACCCGTAAGATCGCTGATGAAATTGCCCCGTCCGCGTGGGCTGAATTAAACAAATTGAAATTGTAAATTTTTAAGTATGGGTGTTCCAAAACGCAAACCATCCCGCAGCCGGCAGCGCATGCGCCGCGCTTACAACAGTGTATTGACTCTGCCACAACTCGGCACTTGTCCGCAATGCGCGGCGCCTTATGTGCCCCATCGGGTTTGTCCGGCTTGTGGTTATTACAAAGGCCGTCAGGTGTTGAGCGTCACAGCAGGCACTTGATTGGCGCGTCCGCGGGAAAATCTCCGCGTTTTTTATTTCGTCTATGCGAATTGCAGTGGATGTCATGGGCGGCGACCACGGGTGTGGTGTTGTCATCGACGGCGTTAAATTGGCGCTTGAAGGCAACAAAAAAATCTCCGCCCTTTACCTGGTTGGCAATCAGGCTGACATTCACGCCGCCCTGCCCCCTCGCGGTTTTCGCGACCATCGCGTGCACGTCATCCACGCCAGTGAAGTCGTGGAAATGGATGACAAACCCACCAGCGCGCTTCGCAAGAAACGCGACAGCTCCATTGGGCGTGCGGCAGAACTGGTTCATGAAGGCAAGGCCGACGCCCTGGTTTCGCTTGGCAATACCGGCGGCATTTTTGCAGCAGCCACGTTCAAGGTGGGTCGCATCCCCGGCGTGGATCGGGGTTGCATCGCGGCGGTCATTCCACGGCAGGAACATGAATTCGTCCTGCTTGACGGTGGCGCGAATATTGAATGCAAACCGATTCATCTCGCTCAATTCGCCGTGATGGGCAGTGTGTATTCGCGGGAAGTGCTTGGCCGAAAAAAACCGCGCGTTGGCATTCTCAGCATCGGGACGGAGGATTCCAAAGGCAATGAGCTGACGCTTGAAGCTTTCAAACTCTGCAAGCAACTCGACTTGAATTTCATCGGCAATGTCGAGGGGCACGATTTGTTCAAAGACCGCGTGGACGTGGTCGTGTGCGATGGTTTTGTGGGCAACCTTGTCTTGAAAACTTGTGAAAGTCTCGCGGTTGCGATGTTTTCGATGCTCAGGCACGCGCTGACGCAAAATCCAAGACGTCAACTCGGAGCGCTGCTTGTGAAAAATGCCTTTCACGCCATTCGTCGGCGCATGGATCCGGAAGTTTATGGCGGCGCGCCGCTGCTCGGTTTCAACGGCATGGTGTTCAAGGCGCATGGTTCGGCGCGCGAACGCGCCGTCGCCAGTGCGTTGCGCGTGACGGCTGAAGCCGTGCAACATCAGGTTAATCAAATCATCGCCCGCGAAATCGCCCGCGCGAATGAAAAATTGGCTGCTGTAGAAATTTCATCGTCGGTTCCTGTTCCCGCATGAGTGCCTTGCCCACCATCAAATTCAAAAACCCGCGCGCCCAGCATAATTTTCAGGGCCGCACCTGTTCCATCACCGGCGTCGGCTCGTATGTGCCGGCGAAAATTTTGACCAATGCCGACTTGGAAAAAATGGTGGATACATCGGACGAGTGGATCACGACGCGTACCGGCATCAAGGAACGACGGGTGGCGGCGAAGGACGAATTCACGTCTGACATGGCGGTGAAAGCGGCGCAACGTGCGATGAAAATGGCCGGAGTCACCGCCGAACAAATTGAACTCATCGTTGTTGCGACAATCACCCCGGACATGCCGTTTCCGGCCACGGCATGTCTGGTGCAGCAAAAAATTGGCGCGTGGCGCGCAGCGGCTTTTGACCTTGAGGCGGCATGCTCCGGTTTTATTTACGGTTTGGAAATCGGGCAACAATTCATCACGTCGCGCACCTACGACACGGTGCTCATCATTGGCGCGGAAAAACTTTCTTCGATTGTGGATTATGCCGACCGCAACACCTGCGTGCTGTTTGGCGACGGCGCAGGCGCAGCGGTTTTGCAAAATCGTCCCAACGCCCACGGCTTGTTGACCGCGGTGATGGGCGCGGACGGTTCAAAGGGCAATTTAATCCACATGCCCGGCGGCGGCAGCCGTTGCCCGGCGACAATGGATTCGGTTGCTGCCAAGCTTCACTACCTGCAAATGGATGGGCGCGAAACGTTCAAAAACGCCGTTCAGGCAATGTACACGGCGGCGAAGGAGGCGTTGCGGCGTTGTGAACTCGACATCACCAAAATCAAATGTGTCATTCCCCATCAGGCGAATCGGCGGATCATTGACGCGGTGGGGAAACGACTCGGCGTCGCACCGGAACAAATGTTCATCAATTTGGATCGCTATGGCAACACGTCGGCGGCGTCGGTGGCCATTGCATTGGACGAGGCAGTTTCATCGGGAAAAATTCAGCGTGGCGATTTGGTCTTGCTCATCGTTTTCGGCGCAGGCCTGACGTGGGGCGCAGCGGTCATCGAGTGGTGAATGCGGTCATATGTAGGATCGAATTGTTGGCTGCTGACGGGCAATCCGAAAGGAGGGGATAAATGAGGATAAAATACCCCCTGGGTGATTCGCCTAAGTTTTGCTGTATTTATATTGTTTTTTATGTTGCTTTTCGGTGGGATTTGGAGGTAATATAGGTGTGGATTTAAGGTGCTAGTTTAACAGTGTCTTTATGAGTGCAAGAAAACTCGGGAACAGCGATTCGTTTCAAGAACGCATCACTTTGGGAACGCGGCAAACCAGCCTTGAGCTTTCCGCCGATTCGGTTGTCATCCACAAAAGTGGTATCGAGTTTCACAGCCCAGTGCCATTTAATCCATGGACGGAAATGATGGTCGGTTTGCAATCACCGCGCGATGAAAACCGCGCCCAGTGCAATGGTGTAGTCATCACCTGTTCCGGCAACAAGCACGTCGGCTACCGTGTGTCGCTTCTCTTCACCGGCATGTCGAAGCAGGCGCAGACGCGGTTGAATTCGATGGCGGGGTCGGAACTGGGCCTGTAAGCGGTCATTCATTTCCGGGCGGGAGCGGTTGGGATTGCCCGGTCCAATGTCGGCAACAACCAAAACTGTCGGGTGGGGGTGATTTGTTTTTTCCTCAAGCGTCATTTCAGATTGATTCTTGGTTGGGAACTGAATAACTACAACCATGCCAATACAACTTCGCGACAAATCACAATGCAAATATGACCTGATTGCGCTGGGTGAAATCATGCTCCGGCTCGACCCGGGTGAGGGCCGTATCCGCTGCGCCCGCGAATTCAAAGCTTGGGAGGGCGGCGGCGAATACAACGTCGCCCGCGGCCTTCGGCGGTGTTTCGGTTTCAAGACCGCAGTTTGCACGGCGTTCGCTGACAATGACGTCGGCCATCTCATCGAAGATTTTATTTTGCAAGGCGGCGTGGACACCGAGTTCATCAAGTGGGTGCCGTTTGACGGCGTGGGCCGGACGGTGCGCAACGGATTGAACTTCACCGAGCGCGGTTTCGGCGTGCGCGGCGCGGTGGGCGTTTCCGACCGCGGTAATTCCGCCGCCAGTCAACTCAAACCCGGCGATTTCGATTGGGACCACATTTTCGGCAAGCTTGGCGTGCGCTGGTTTCACACCGGCGGCATCTTCACCGCGCTTTCCGGGACGACTGCCGCGTTGACCATCGAAGCGGTAAAGGCCGCGAAAAAGCACGGCGTGACCGTCAGTTATGATTTGAATTACCGCCCGTCGCTCTGGAAATCCATCGGCGGCCAGCAACGCGCGCAGGAGGTCAACAAGGAAATCGCCAGATACGTGGACGTGATGATCGGCAATGAGGAGGATTTCACCGCATGCCTCGGTTTTCAGGTCGAAGGCGCTGATGAAAATCTGCTGCACATCGACGTGACCGCGTTCAAGAAAATGATTGAGGCGGCGGTAAAAGCATACCCGAATTTCAAGGTCACCGCCACCACGCTGCGCGCCGCCAAAACCGCGACCGTCAACGACTGGAGCGCGATCTGCTGGATGGACGGAAAATTTTGCGAGAGCCGGAAATATCCCGACCTCGAAATTCTCGACCGGGTCGGTGGCGGCGACAGTTTCGCCAGCGGCTTGATTTACGGCTTGATGACCACCGGCGATCCGCAAAAGGCGGTGGATTATGGCGCGGCGCACGGCGCTCTGGCCACGACCACGCCCGGCGACACTTCCATGGTGTCGAAGAGCGAAGTTGAAAAATTGATGAAAGGCGGCGGGGCGCGCGTGCAGCGGTAGTTGTTGCAAAAAAGGGTGCGGATAAAATCCGCGCCCTTCGACTTTTCAATGGAATTGTTGTTACCGCTGGATGCGGGCCGAGCCGCCTTTGGCGAACGCCTTCACTTGCTCCACTGTCGCCATTGTCGTGTCGCCGGGGAACGTCGTCAGCAACGCGCCGTGCGCCCAGCCCAGCTTCACCGCCTGTTCCGGTTCCTCGCCCGTCAGCAGGCCGTAGAAAAATCCCGACGCGAAACCGTCGCCGCCGCCGACACGGTCATAAACGTTCAATTCAGCCGTCGGCGCAGTGTAGGTCTTGCCGTCAATCCACGCCACGGCGCTCCAGCTATGATGATTCGTCGAATGAACTTCGCGCAGCGTGGTGGCCACAATCTTGACCTTCGGATATTTCTTCACCACCTGGTCCATCATCCCGAAGAACACGCTCGGATCGAGTTTGGACTTGGCGACCACGTCCGGTCCTTTCAAGCCGAGACCCTTCTGCAAATCCTCCTCGTTGCCGACCAGCACGTCGCAATTCTCGACGATGTTTTTCATGACCGCCACGGCCTTTTCCTGCCCGCCCCAAATGTCCCAAAGCTTCTGGCGGAAGTTCAAATCGAACGACACGATCGCACCCGCCGCTTTTGCTGCCTTCATGGCTTCAACAATCACTTGGCCGGTCGTCTCCGACAGCGCCGCAAAAATGCCGCCGCTGTGGAACCAGCGCACGCCCTGGCCGAAGATTTCCTTCCAGTTGAAGTCGCCGGGCTTGAGCAGCGAGCCGGCTTCGTTGCAGCGGTTGTAGAACACCACCGGCGCGCGCACGCCGTAGCCCCGGTCGCTATAGACCGTGGCGTGGTTCGGGCCGCGCACGCCATCGTGCTTGAACCGTTTGTAGAACGGCTTCACGCCCATTGCCCGCACACGCTCGGCAATCATGTCGCCGATGGGATAATCCACCATGGCGGTGGCAATGCCGGTGTTCATGCCGAAACAGTTCGCCAGGTTGGCGGCGCAGTTGAATTCGCCCCCGCTGACATGGATTTTGCATTCTGTCGCCTTGCGAAAGGGAATGATTCCCGGATCAAGCCGATGCACCAACGCACCCAGCGACACAAAGTCCAGTGCGCCACTCTCACGAATCGTCAGACCATACTTCATTCTATTTTCCTCACGATTTAAGATTTCTGACCATATAATTTCCCAAACAAAACTCTCAAATGCCTGGGAGGCTTAATTGCCTTTCGACCTAATTAGCAAAAACGCCATGGCTTGTCTGCAAAAAAATGAAATTGTGATTTGTGAAACCAAACCGGTTTTCGGGGAAATCCCTTTACAATCCCGCAAGCCTTTGGAAAAATTCCGAAAGTTTTCGGACGCGGATTGAAACTGATTTAAAACCGCTCAAGGCTTAAGTCGGGGGAATTGTGTCTCAAAGCGTTGGCAGTCACAGCTTGAGTGGTGTAAGATAGACAAGGTTTATGCTGTATTTCGAACGTGGTTCTGCGGCAGACAAGTTATCGCTGGATGATCTGCGCAAGGGGCTGTTTGAAGCCCTCGACCGACTCGGCCCGCGCAAGCGGGTGCTGGTCGTTCCGCCGGATTTTACCCGGTTCCATTCGCAGGCGGGGGTGTTGACCAAACTCATTTACGATTACTACGGAGAGCATTTGACCGATGTTTTGCCCGCGTTGGGCACGCATACGCCGATGACGCCGGCGCAAATTGCCGAAATGTATGCCGGCGTGCCGGAAAAGCTCTTCCGCATCCACAATTGGCGTACGGGCGTCGCCACCGTCGGCGAAGTGCCGGGAGAATTTGTAAAAAAGGTCTCGGGCGGCGCGGTGGATTTCCCCTGGCATGCGCAATTGGCCAATCTCATCTGGACGGGCAAACACGATTTGATTCTGTCCGTCGGCCAGATCGTCCCGCACGAAGTCGCCGGCATGGCCAGTTACAACAAGAACATCTTCGTGGGCACGGGCGGCACAGAAAGCATCAACAAAAGCCATTTTGTCGGCGCGGCCTACGGCATGGAGCGGATGATGGGGCGGGCGGACACGCCGGTGCGGCGCATTCTCAACTACGCCTCCGAGCATTTCACGAAGCATCTGCCCATCGTGTATGTGCACACGGTGGTGGGGAACGACGCCAAGGGCAAACTGTGCGTGCGCGGTTTATACGTGAGCGACGACGGTTCCGGTTTCGACAAGGGTGCGGCGCTTTCGTTGAAGGTCAATTTCGAGATGCTCGACACGCCGCTCAAGAAGGTGGTCGTCTATTTGGATCCCGGCGAGTTCAAGAGCACGTGGCTGGGCAACAAGAGCATTTATCGCACGCGCATGGCCATGGCCGACGGCGGCGACTTGATTGTGCTCGCGCCCGGTGTGAAGGAATTCGGTGAAGACAATGAGATTGACCGGCTCATCCGCAAATACGGCTATCGCGGCACGCCGGCGACGCTGGCGGCGGTGAAGGCCAACGCCGAGTTGCAGAACAATCTCAGTGCGGCGGCACATTTCATCCACGGCTCGTCGGAAGGCCGGTTCAACATCACGTATTGCCCCGGCCATCTCACGCGGCAGGAAATCGAGAGCGTCAACTTCCGTTATGCCAACCTGAAACAAATGACACAGCGTTATGATCCGGCCAAACTCAAGGACGGCTGGAACACGATGTCTGATGGCGAAAAAATCTTTTACATTTCGAACCCCGCGCTCGGGCTGTGGGCGTATCGGGGACGATTTAAGGACTGACCAAACAAACCAACCAGAGAGGAAAAATCAGGATGAACATTCCATTTAAGATAAATTTGAAGAACAAGGTGGCGCTCGTGACGGGCGGCGGCGGGATTTTGTGCGGCGCGATGGCTCGGGCGCTGGCGGAATGCGGCGCGAAGATTGCCGTGGCGGATTTGAAACAAGAAGCCGCGGAAACCGTGGCGGCGCAAATCCGCAAGGAAGGCGGTGTGGCCATCAGCGTCGTGTGCAACGTGCTGGAGAAGGCCAGCCTCGACGCGGCCAACAACAAGGTGAAAAAGGAACTTGGCCCGGTGGACATCCTCATCAACGGCGCCGGCGGCAATCATCCCAAGGGCACGACCAGCCTCGAATATTTGCGCAAGAAAGACATCTCCAGAACAGCCAAGGAACTGATAACGTTCTACGATCTCGACCCGAAAGGCATTGAATTTGTGTTCAATCTGAACTTCCTTGGCACATTGCTGCCGACCCAGGCGTTCACCCGCGAGATGGTCGGCAAGGGCAAGGGCACGGTCATCAACATCTCCTCGATGAACGCGTTCCGGCCGTTGACGAAAATCCCAGCTTACAGCGGGGCCAAGGCGGCGGTCAGCAATTTTACGCAATGGCTCGCGGTGCACTTCTCGAAGGTCGGCGTCCGCGTCAACGCCATTGCGCCCGGTTTCTTTGTCACGGACCAGAACCGCCCGCTGCTCAAGAAATCGGACGGCTCGTGGACGCCGCGCGCCAACACCATCCTCGCCCACACGCCGATGGGCAAGTTTGGCGTGCCGAAGGACCTGGTCGGAGCACTGTTGTGGCTGACTTCGGAGGAGGCCTCCGGTTTTGTGACCGGCGTGGTGATTCCGATTGACGGCGGCTTCGCCGCGTTCAGCGGGGTTTAGGCTGTTGCTCATAGAGAGACGCTGCAAAATGATTCAGGCGCGGGCTTCGGCCCGCGCTTTTGTTTTGAACGTAGGCAATGCGATGACACACAAAACACGATTTCTCCGCCGCAACTTGTCGCGGCAGAAAATTTGGCGGATTTAGCGGTTGAATTACTTCATCCAGCCTGCGGTTTCTCCTCGACATCAGCAGGCTTGAGCGCCGGGGCGAGCAGGTGGGCACAGAGAAGGGTAATCAGGTAGGTAATGCCGGCGACGATGAAGATCGGAACATAGTTTCCGGGTTCACCGCGGGCGACGGCGGCCTTGCGCACCAATCCGACCCAGGTGAAGAGTACGATGCCGGCCGCCGAGCCGGCAAATCCGGCCAGCCCGGTCACGGAAGCCACCACGCGGCGGGGGAACATGTCGCCGGCGAGGCTCATGACGTTGCACGACCACGCTTGGTGCGCCGAGCAGGCCAGGGCGATCAGCCCCACCGCCACCCACTGCGAATCGGTGAAGGCGGCATAAATCACCGGCACAATCGCCGAAGCACAGATGAGCATGGTGATTTTGCGGGCTTTGTTGAGCGACCAACCCCGCCTCATGAAATAACCGGAAAGCCAGCCGCCGCCGACGCCGGTAAACGTGGCCGCCACATAAATCAGCGCGACGGGCAGGCTGCGGGATTTCAGGCTCAGACCAAACCGGTCGGCGAAAAATAGCGGCGCGCCGAACAGGTAAAACCACCAGAAACAGTCGGTCAGTTTGACGACGGCAAACGCCCACATCTGGCGGTGCGGGAGCAGCTTGCCCCAGGGAATCTTGACCGTGGGTTCCGGCGGGTCGCTGTTGATGAGGGCCAGTTCTTCGGCTGAAACTTTCGGATGTCCCTCGGGTTTGCCATACATCAGCAGCCACGCAATGATCCAGCCAAGGTCGAAGATGCCGGTAATTAGAAAGGCGCCGCGCCAACCGAGCGTATGGCCGCCAATCGTGATCCCCGCCATCAAAGGCATCAGCAAGGGCAGGCAGAAGGGCACGATGATGCTGCCAATGTTCGAGCCGGAATTTAAGAGCGCGAAGGCCAGCGCGCGTTCGCGCTTGGGAAACCATTCGGCATTCGCCTTGTTCGCCGCCGGGAAATTGCCGCCCTCACCCAGCCCGAGCAGGGTGCGGCAGATGAAAAAGCCGGTGACCGTGCTGACCAGAGAATGGCTCATGGCGGCCAGTCCCCAGAAGATGCAAAGCAGGGTGAATCCCCAACGCAATCCCATCACATCCATCAGCCGGCCGGCGAGAATGTTGCTGACGGCGTAGGCGGCCTGAAAGACCACCTGCATGTACCAGTACTGGTCCTGGGTCCAGCCGATTTTGTCCTGAAGCTCGGGCGCCAGATTGGCAAACACGCCCCGGTCCATGTAATTCGCCGTGGTGACCCAGAACAGGAGACCGCAAATGACCCAGCGATAACGGCTCGAAGCCGGTGCCGTTTGATTTGAGAAATTCACAAAGCGCAAATCCTTATCGAAAACCAGCGACACATCAAGCGGTGAAATCTCTCGCGGCAAAAAACTGCGAGCAATCTGATTTGCGCCGGTAACCAGACCTGAAAACCAAAGCCCGTTGAAGTATTTTCGCTCCAACGGGCTTTTTGTTCTGCAATTCAGCGCAAATTACAAGTCGGTGATCGGCTTGTGCCGGGGCACGAGCGTCTTCATCACAATCCATGCGATCAGATAGCTGAGGGCGCAGACGATGAACATGATGAGGTAGGCGGTTTGCGGATGACTCTTAAAAGCATCGGTGAGCGTGCCGGCCAGCATCTGCACAATCACGCCGCCAACAGCGCCGGCCGTGGTGCCGATGCCGGTGACCGAGCCGACGGCTTTCTTCGGGAACATGTCGGAAACCGTTGTGAACAGGTTTGCCGACCATGCCTGATGCGCGGCGGCGCCGATGCAGATCATGGCCACGGCAAGCACGGCAGCCATTCCGCCGAAGCGGTTGACATCGCCAAAATACTGCGTCAGCAACACCGCCAACGGAGCCAGGGCAATGAGAAACATCGCCGTCATGCGGGCCTTATAGACCGGCCAGCCTTTTTTGATGAGGGTCATGGGAATGCTGCCGCCATAGACGCTACCGACGATGGCCACGCCATAGACGATGAACGTCGGCATGATGACTTGCGCCTTGGTCATGTGAAATTGTTTGATCAAATAATCCGGCAGCCAGAACAGGTAGAACCACCAGATGCCGTCAGTCATAAACTTGCCGAAAAAGAACGCCCAAGTCTGGCGGTAGCCAAAGAGCCTCCACCAGGAAAGCTTTCCCTTGTCCCCATTGACATCGCTGGCCACGGCTTCGTCATCAATGTGAATGTAGTCGTATTCAGCCTTGGAAAGCCGCTTTTGTTTGCCAGGCGTGCCGTAGAGCCAAAACCAGAAAATCAGCCAAAGAAAACCGGCAGCGCCAGTGAGAATGAAGGCCATTTTCCATCCACGTTCGTCGCCGAAATAAATCATGCACCACGGAACAAATAGCGCGGCCACCATCGCGCCAAAGTTCGAACCGCTGTTGAAGATACCTGTGGCTAGGGCGCGTTCGCGCTTGGGAAACCACTCGGCGACCGTTTTGATGGATGCGGGGAAATTGCCGGCTTCACCGACAGCGAACGCACTTCGGATCATAATGTGCATCATCAGTAATCGTCCGACGAAGGCGTTGACAATCCCGCATACCGACCAGATGGTGAGCGACAGGGCCAGACCCAGCTTGGTTCCGATTCGATCAATGACCCAGCCCATAATGAGCGTCATGCCACCGTAGAATGCCGTAAAGAATGAGGTCAAATAGGCAAAGTCGGTGTTGGACCAGCCAAACCCGCCCTGTTCCAACGGCGTGCAGAAAAACTCCTTTAGATAGCTGATGACCTGCCGGTCCAGGTAGTTGAAGGTGGTGGCGAAAAACAACAACGCGCAGATGATCCAGCGATAATTGCGAAAGCCCGGCGAGGTTTGATTGGGAGAATCCATAAGTCGGCGAGTTATATCCCCAAAACAGATGGCGGTTCAAGTGGTAAAATCCAACTTTACAAACCGGTCGCCTTGGTGTAAAGCTGTGTGCATTATGTGGAAGAAAATCTTGACGGTTTTGCCTGTGCTGCTGCTGACGGGTTGCGCCGCGACGTTCACGAATTTGACACCGCTGCAACAATCGCGCAACGCGAACAACCTTTACCCGGTCGAAGTCGCCTTCACCTCGCAACAGCAATCGCTGCGGTGGGAGTCCATTCATCCCTACCTGCTCGTTAACGGCCAGCTTTATGAAATGCGCCAGACGCCGCTCATGACCGGCCGCTGGGAAGGTTTTGTGCCCGTGCCATCCGGAGTCAACGAAGTTTCTTATCGCTACAAGTTTGATTATCTCTACAACAACTTTAACACGCCGCCCAAGCCCGGCAGCGCCTACTCGCCGGTGTATAAGTTAATAATTCTTAATCAGTAACGCCGCGCTCAGTGCTTCGGCCGGAGGAGGATGGCTTTTTTATCCGAGCCTTCAACCTCGACGCTGTGTGTTTCAACGTCGTGGTCGTCCTTCAATGCTTGATGAACAATGCGCCGGTCAAAGGCGTTCAGCGGCTCCAATTCCACCGTGTCGCCCCAGCGACGTACTTTTTCCGCTGCGTTCCTTGCCTTTTTCACGAGCGCTTCGCGCATCTGCGCACGGTAATCGCCCACATCCACCATCACCTTGGGCGCGGTGGCATCCTGCTGAAAAAGAATCCGGTTTGTGATGTATTGCAGGTCGGAAAGCGTCTGTCCCTGACGTCCGATGAGCCGTCCGTCGTCGTCGGTCTTTACATCAAGCAAAAGACCTTCTTCAAGTTTGTGTTCCTCAACGGTTGCCGGAAAGCCAAGCGTTGCGAGAATTTTCTCCAGAATTTCCTTCGGTTGAGCAGACATAAAATTAAAAATCGCCGTGTGCCGTCATTTTTTCTTTTTTTGCGGCGGCGTCAATACTGAAGCAGCGCCCGGCGCAATCGGAGCCTGATTCATTTTCGTAAGTTTCGTTTGCAGAATGGTCAAAAGGTTGTTGACCGTCCAGTAAAGTGTCAGGCCGGACGAATAGTTATAAAGAAATAATAAAAACAGCAATGGCATGTAGCGCATTATTTTCGCCTGCGCTGGATCCATGCCCGGCGACGGCGGCGTCAGATGCGATTGCCACAACATCGCCCCACCCATAAGCAGCGGCAACAGGTTGAATGGCAACCCTGCCGGCGTGCTGATGAACGGAATGAATGTCAGACCTGGAATCATGAACAACGTATCCGGCTTCGACAAATCCGCCACCCACAGGAAACGCGCGCCGCGCAGTTCAATCGCGCTCCGGATCATTGTGAAAAAGCCGATGAACACGGGCATTTGAATGGCCATCGGCAGGCAGCCGCTCATTGGGCTGACCTTGTGCTTGCGATAAAGCTCCCACTGCTTTTTCGTGAGCTTTTGCACGTCGTCCTTGTATTTTTCCTTGAGCGCCTTCATTTCCGGCGCGAGCGCCTGCATCCGCTTCATCGAACGCGTGCTCTTTGCCATCAAAGGCCAGAACACCGCCTTGATGATGACCGTGAACAGCACGATGACCCAGCCGTAACCCAGTTTGGTCACATCGTGCAGCCAGTTCATTCCCAGCAGCAACGCCTTTGCGAAAAATCCCCAAATGCTCCCGAAATTCATCACGAGGTCGGCGTGATTTTGAAATTCCTCCCCGATGCGCGCCAATGTCCGATACTCCTTTGGTCCCGCAAAGAAAACGATTTGTCGCTCAACCACCTGGTTCGTTCCGAGAGTTTGCGCCGGATAAACCAAAGCGGTTTGAATGCCTTCCGGTTGACGGCGCGCCCGGCATTGGTTCGAGTGACAGATTGACCGGGCGCGCGACGACCTGCTGCGCCGGCTGATTCGTGTTCAGCATCGCGATGAGCGCGAAAAATTGATTGTGCGCCGCCGCCCAAATGACGTTGTCTGCGCCCGCGCGATATTCAGTTTTTGGAGTTCTGGAAAAGAAAATCAAAGAGGTGGTATTGGTGCTGAAATAGCCCAGATCGGAGTCCTGCTCCTTCGCGCCGTTATACCACATCACGCCCTCGTTCAGGCCGTTGTCATCCGGCCCCATTGGCGTCGCAGTTCCGACGACCCATTCCTGCGCGGGCAATGGAATGGATTTCCCGGATGTGTTTTCCAGCCGCACAGTCGCGTTCACGAGATAATTCGAGCCGACGTGAAATTCTTTCACGATGTGCAATCCGTTTGCGAAAGACTTCTCAGCGCGAACGCCATCGTCGGTTCCCGTCAATGTGAAACTGCCGTCGCCAATCAGACCCGGTTCGCCCAAAATCGCCAGCACCGGCACGGCGGCATGAGTATTCAATGTGGCCACGCCGTTGGCCGCCATTTCCTTTTTCCAGCGCGGCGAAACCGTCTCGGGAAAATCGAGCAGTTCCACTGATTTCAGTCCGCCACCGCGTGAAGTGAACGTATACCGCGCGTGCGCATTCGTAATGACTCTCAATTCTTCCGGCACGTTTGTGTCGAACAAAAAACCGGGCGGCACGCCCGGAGCCGGGGAAGCGACGATGGGATTTTCAACCTCGGGTTTGGGAGCCGCAACCGCATTGGTTGCCATTTGCTGCCGGGGCATCTGCGAGGAATACTTTTGCTCCATGGCAAACCACGCGACGAGAAGAATGACACAAAGCGAGACAACGATGATGCCAGTGCGGTCCATGAGAAATTAAAAGGAATGTTCCGGCGCGATTCCCGTTTCTGCCTTCCGCCTTCCGCCTTCTGGCGTAGGCGCCGGATCGTGTCCGCAGCGGCCCCACGGGTGACAGCGGCAAATCCGTTTGACCGCCAGCCAGCCACCCATGACCGCGCCGTGCGCACGGATCGCGTCCATCGCATATTGCGAGCAGGTGGGTGTGAAACGGCAGCCGCCAGTCGGCCCGAACAAAAAAGTTTGCGCCGGCGAAACCGTCCAGCGATAAACGCGAACCGCAAAAATCAAAATGTGTTGGAGTGGATTCACGTTTGTTTCATTTCAACAAACCTGCACGGCGCAGCGCCATCAAAAAATCCCTTTCGACCCCGGCAAAACCGCGTCCTGCAATCGAAGGCCGCGCGACGAGCACAAGTTCCACCGGCTGCTTGAATTCATTTTGATGCAGCCGAAAACTTTCACGCAGCAACCGCCGCGCGCGGCTGCGTTCCACCGCGCCGCCAATGCGACGGCTCGTGACGACGCCCAATCGTGGCGTCGCGCTGTCGGGTAGCAGATGCCAGTTGGCGATGAGACAGCCGAGCACAAGCCGCTGGCCTTGCTCCCGCACACGCGCGAAATCGCGCTGATGCTGGAGCCGCATCTGGCGGCGCAGCCGCAGTCGTTTCGGTATTTTGGCGGGCATGAGCACGCGGATTAAACGGGCGTCAAACGTCTGCGTCCCACGCGTCGGCGGTTGCGCAGTGTGGCGCGGCCGCTCTTGGTGGATTTGCGGGCGAGAAATCCATGCTGCCGTCTGCGCCGGATTTTTGATGGCTGATACTGGCGTTTCATAAATTCAAATTTGGTCGCGCCGTTGCGCGGAAAAGCTCCATTTGACGGAGCGGCGAGGTTAACAATGAAACGCCTCGTGTCAAGGCACGGTTCTGCGAACGTCGATCATTTTTTCGTGATAATCCACGTTGCGATTGAAGACCACTTCACGGCCCTCAAGATGCCAGTTCACGTTGCGCGTGAACCAAAGGCCGTCATCAGTCCGCTCGCGTTCAAACCCGTAATCGAATTTCCACACCGCGCCGATAAGACCAAAGCCGACGTTCACTTTTTGGGTCAGATGCACACCGGCTTTCACGAGGCAGTAATCCGCTTCGTCCACCCAGACGCGGCCTCCAGCCTTGTTGATGAAACGATCTTTGAGATTCCGCTCGGGCATTTTTTTGTCCACCGGAACGAAATCAATCGTCAGCGCCGGGCGGCCGTTGATCCATTCGCGTCCTACCAGTGTGAATCGAAAACGACGGACCAAATCCTGGTTAAGCAGAAAATCATCCCTCTTGAACTGCCGCCCACGCACGTTGGAATGGGTGTCGCTGACAGCATCACTTTTTTCCGAACCCGGATTCGATTTGGCCGTGGCCGGTTGCGAATGTTTCGCCGCCGGGTCATGCACGCTGGATTTCTTCTCGCTCTTTTTGAGTTCGCCCGCTGAATTTCGATATTCGGTGACTTTGGTGCGCGAGTAACTGTAACGTTCATCGAACGCGCGGTCGTTGTCGCTCTCTTTTCTCACCCGCTCAACCACACGTCGCAGTATCAATTCGGTTGTTGGCAGCGGCGCATTTGTGTCCTGCGCAAATAATGGAAATGACATCGCCGATAAAACCGCAAGGACAATTGTTTTCCGAATCATTGTCATCATGGCTGCCGCAGTTTAACACAGGTGAACATGGATTAAAGGTTTCGTTTTTGAGTGCCGCGCCCACACGATTCAAACGCGCCTTCATCCAGCCGGACGTGACGGACAACGACCGCTGCCCGGCGGAAATTGAGCTTGAGCGACCGCCATGGACGGCGGTCAAAGTGCAGGTGTGTGTGTATTAAAATATTTGGAATTTATCTCGCATAAACCCATATCGGGGGCTTAAACTCACAATAGCGACTTAATGAAAATACTTCTCGTCAGTCCGAGAACGCCCGACACGTTTTGGAGCTTCAAGCACGCCGTGCGCTTCGTTTCCCGGAAGGCGTCCATGGCGCCGCTGGGGTTACTGACGGTGGCGGCGATGCTGCCACCGGAGTGGGAACTCAAGCTGGTGGACATGAACGCGGAGCGGCTCAGTGACAAAGACCTGCGCTGGGCGGATTATGTGCTGCTGGGCGCGATGCTCGTGCAAAAGGAAT
Source organism: uncultured Verrucomicrobiae bacterium (assembly GCA_963835625.1). Taxonomy (GTDB): domain Bacteria; phylum Verrucomicrobiota; class Verrucomicrobiia; order Limisphaerales; family UBA11358; genus UBA11358. The sequence continues at coordinate 3,359 of CAWIGO010000010.1, read as the reverse complement.
CCGTCCGCGAAATTGTTGCGCGGTGCGCGGCACTTGAAAAAACCGTCATCGCGGGCGGGCCGTTATTCACCACCGGCCACGAAGCGTTCCCGGAAATCCAGCACTTCGTTCTGGGTGAAGCCGAAGAAGTCATGCCTCAAGTCGTGGAGGACATGCGGAGCGGCCGGTTGCAATCCGTTTATCGCTGCACGAACCGGCCGGACATCACCCGGACGCCAGTGCCGCGCTGGGACCTCATCAAATTCCGGCATTACGTGACGATGTCCGTGCAATTCTCGCGTGGTTGTCCGTATGATTGCGAATTTTGTGACATCATTGTGATGAACGGGCGCGTGCCCCGCACAAAAACGCCGGCGCAATTGATCGCCGAGTTGGACGCGCTGCGCCGGCGCAAGTGGAAGGACATGGTTTTCGTCGTGGACGACAATTTCATCGGCAACAAACAGCGGACGAAGACGTTGCTGCACGCGTTGATCGAATGGCGGCAGCGCACGCGGACTCGCATCGGTTTTCTCACCGAGGCGTCCATAAATCTCGCTGATGACCCGGAGTTGTGCGCGCTGATGGTGGAAGCCGGTTTTAGAAAGGTTTTTGTGGGCATTGAAACGCCTTCGGTCGAGGCGCTGGCGGAATGTCACAAGCTCCAGAACCAGAACCGCGACCTCGTGGCCGCCGTGCAAACGCTGCAACGCGCCGGGCTGGAAGTCATGGGCGGATTCATCGTGGGTTTCGACAGCGACAAGAGCGACATCTTCAAACGGCAGTTTGAATTCATCCAGCGCTCCGGTGTGGCGACGGCGATGGTGGGATTGCTGAACGCGCTGCCGCAGACGCGCTTGTGGCAGCGGTTGAAACGCGAGGGCCGGCTCGAAACCGATAGCACCGGCAACAACACCGATGCCGCGCTGAACTTCAAACCCAAATTAAACCGCGAGTTTCTGCAATCCGGCTACCGCGAGCTGGTGAAGAAACTTTACGAACCGCGGAACTACTACCAACGCATCCGGACATTCCTCAAGAGCCATCGTCCGACCGGTCCGCGCCTGCACCTGTCGCGGGCGGACATCATTGCGTTTCTAAAATCTTTCTGGGTGCTGGGCGTGTGGCACCGGGGACGCGTGGGATATTGGCGGCTGTTTTTGGGCACACTCATCCGGCGACCGCGTCAGTTCCCGCACGCCATCGAACTCGCCATCATCGGTTACCACTTCCGCCGCGTGGCAAAATCACTAAGAGCGCCTTCATCCGGCAAACGGTGATGGGCAACGACCGCGGCCCCATCGGGATTGAAATTGAATGACGACGCGAATTCCACGAATTGGCGCAAATGAGCGCTATTCGTGTCTCACAACCCCAGTTTCTTGAACCGGTTCTTCACTTCCTTGAAGTGGAAATTGAGCGAGCAGAGTTTTTCGAGTTCGCCTTTCTTGAAATATTTCGCCACGGCAGGCTCAGCCTTGAGTTGCTCCACAAAGTCGGCATTGCCCCGACCATCGTGTTTGACTTCCCACGTCTTCATCGCCGCGTCTTGGACCAGATTGTAGGCGGCTTCGCGCGTCAGGCCTTTGCGGATGAGCGCCAGCAAAACGGTTTGTGAATTCCACATGCCGAGGCTCAAACCGAGATTGCGCTTCATGTTTTCGGGATAAACGTTCAGCCCGTCCATCAGGCGCGTAAGCAGGCCAAACATGTAATCCAACAGCGTGCAGGAATCGGGGAATATGATGCGCTCGACGCTGCTGTGGCTGATGTCGCGCTCGTGCCAGAGGGCGACGTTTTCGAGCGCGGCGACGGCGTTGCCGCGGAGGACGCGGGCGAGGCCGGTGAGGCGTTCCCAAGTAATGGGATTGCGCTTGTGCGGCATGGCGCTGCTGCCTTTCTGGCCCTTGGTGAAAGGTTCCTCGACTTCGAGGACTTCCGTGCGCTGGAGATGGCGGAACTCGACCGCCCAACGTTCGATGCTCGCGCCGACGAGGGCAAGCACGGTCATGAATTCAGCGTGGATGTCGCGCTGGACGACTTGTGTGGCGATGGTCGCAGGTTGCAGGCCAAGGTGTTTGCACACGGCGGCCTCCACAGCAGGCGACAAGTGGGCGCTGGTGCCCACGGCGCCGCTGAGTTTGCCAACAGCAGCGACTTCGCGAACCCGTTCGAGACGTTCGAGCGCCCGGCCAAATTCGTCATACATGAGCGCCAGGAGGCCGAGGAAGTGATGCCGCAAGTCGTGGCCGACATGCGGAGCGGCCGGTTGCAACCCGTTTATCGCTGCACGAACCGGCCGGAAATCACCCGGACACCGGTGCCGCGCTGGGACCTCATCAAATTCCGGTATTACGTGACGATGGCCGTGCAGTTCTCGCGCGGCTGTCCGTTCAATTGCGAGTTTTGCGACATCATCGTGATGAATGGCCGCGTGCCCCGAACCAAGTCGCCGGAGCAGTTGATCGCCGAGTTGGACGCGCTTCCCCCGGGTTCGCGGCTGGAAGGAAATGGTCTTCATCGTGGACGATAACTTCATTGGCGACAAACTGTGGTTCACACACGCGTGTTGCTGCGCAAAATGGTGGAATGGCGCCGGCGCACGCGGGCGGAAATGGGATTTTTCACCGAAGCGTCTGTGAACCTCGCGGACGACGCGGAATTGTGCGCGCTAATGGTGGAGGCAGGTTTCACGAAAGTCTTCGTCGGCATCGAATACCCCGTCCGTGGAATCGCTGGGAGGAATGCCGCAAGTTGCAGAATCGCGGGGACGCGATCTCGTCGAAGCGGTGCGCACGCTGCAACGACGCGGGCTGGAAGTCATGGGTGGATTCATTGTGGGCTTCGACAACGACGAGACCGACATCTTCAAGCGGCAGTTTGAATTCATCCAGCGCTCCGGTGTGGCGACGGCGATGGTGGGATTGCTAAACGCGCTGCCGCAGACGCGATTGTGGCAGCGGTTGAAGCGTGAGGGACGGCTGGAAATCGAAAGCACCGGCAACAACACCGACGCCGCGCTGAACTTCAAAACCAGATTGAACCGCGAATTTTTGCAATCCGGCTACCGCGAACTGGTGAAGAAGCTTTACGAGCCGCGGAACTACTACCAGCGCATCCGGACGTTCCTCAAGAGCCATCGTCCGACCGGTCCGCGACTGCACCTGTCGCGGGCGGATTGCATTGCCTTCCTGAAATCCCTCTGGGTGCTGGGCGTGTGGCACCGGGGGCAGGTGGGCTATTGGCGGCTGTTTTTGGGCACACTCATCCGGCGTCCGCGCCAGTTCCCGCACGCCATCGAACTCGCCATCCTCGGCTACCACTTCCGCCGCGTGGCTAACTCGCTGCGAGCACCTTCATCCGGCAAAAGATGACGGGCA